>NZ_JQGC01000001.1 GCF_000743575.1 Devosia riboflavina
GCTTGCACATACCTCTTGACGGCCAGGCGATTAGACGACCCGCTCCGCGGGAGGGGAGCGCGCTGCTGGTTCAGCGTCATCGTTTAGGCCTTTGAGCGGCTAAGGTCGCAGTCGGATCATGGAGTTTCTTTCAACGAGAGGAACTCCCCATGGTTACGTCACCGGCCATTTCACCGGTATCGCCGCTTCGCCAGCGCATGCAGCAGGACATGCTGATGCGCGGCCTGGGCGTCCACACCCAGCATGATTATGTCCGTCACGTCCGGCGCTTTGCCGCTTTTCTGGGGCAGAGCCCTGATGTGGCCACGGCAGACGATCTCCGTCGCTATCAACTTTTTCAGCATGAAAACGGCGTCAGTCCCTCGACGATCAATGGTGCCGTCTCGGCCTTGCGCTTCCTGTTCGAGGTAACGCTGAAGCGGCGAGATCTGTCGCGCGCCCTGGTGATTACCCGCTATCAGCGCCAGCTGCCCGACGTGCTCAGCGTGGAGGAAGCAGGTCGATTGCTCCAGGCAGCGCCGGGCATCAAGTACAAGGCGGCGCTCGGGGTCGCCTATGGCGCCGGATTACGCGTCTCCGAAGTGGCGCATCTCAAGATCGACGATATCGACAGCGCCCGTATGCTGATCCGGGTCGAGCAGGGCAAGGGGCGCAAGGATCGTAACGCCATGCTCTCGCCCCAACTGCTGGAGCTGCTGCGCCTGTGGTGGCGCGAGGGCAAGCGAACTGGCGTCATGCTGCCCCATGGCTGGCTGTTTCCGGGGCGCTGGCGCACCGATCCGATCTCGTCGCGACAACTGCATCGCGCGGTGCAGGAGGCGGCCGAGGTCGCCGGCATCCGCAAGAAGGTCAGCCCGCATACCTTGCGGCACAGCTTTGCCACGCACCTCTTGGAGCAGGATGTCGATATCCGGGTCATCCAGGTGCTGCTCGGCCACTCCAAGCTTGAGACGACCGCGCTCTACACCAAGGTCTCGACCCGCACGATCCAGGCGGTGGCCAGTCCGCTCGACCGGTTGATGGCCCTGATGGAGGACAAGCCTCCGCCCGCCTGACCCGGTGCGCTCCACTATCGAGGTTGCCGATATCTTTCGCTCTGCCGGCCCTGCTTATCGGCTCGCCCATGCCGGGCATTTGAGCCTCAGCCAGCTCAAGGTGATGTCGGCGATCGAGACCTGTCGCACTGCTGCTCTGGGCGGTCACGTCGAAGCCTGTTCCGACTGCGGGCATCAGCGGATCGCCTACAACTCCTGTCGCAACCGGCACTGTCCACGGTGCCAGGGCGCGGCGGCACGCACATGGTTGGAGGCCCAGGAGGCCAATCTCCTGCCGGTCGGCTACTTCCACGTCGTGTTCACGCTACCCGCTCAGGTCGCCGACATCGCCTTCCACAACAAGGCGCTGATTTACGACCTGCTGTTCAAGGCGGCGTCTGAGACCATGCTGACGATTGCCGCCGACCCAAAACACCTGGGCGCCCGCATCGGCATTACCGCCGTGCTCCACACCTGGGGTTCGGCCATGACTCATCATCCGCATATCCACATGATCGTGCCCGGTGGCGGCATCACACCGGATGGTCGGTGGATATCATCGCGGCCAGCCTTCCTGTTGCCGGTCAGGGTGCTGGGGGCGCTGTTCCGCCGGTTGTTCCTGAGCAGGCTGCTCGAGCTGCATAATGCTGGGAAGCTCAACTTCTTCGGCAAGCTGGCAGGGCTCAGCGATCGCCGTGCCTTCCAGCGTCATTTCGCGCCGGTCGGCAAGAAGCGCTGGGTGGTCTATGCCAAAGCGCCCTTTGCAGGGCCTGAGGCGGTGCTCGCTTATCTCTCCCGCTACACCCACCGGGTCGCGATCTCGAGCAGCCGCCTCATTGCCTTCGACGGCAATGAGGTCACCTTCCGCTACAAGGATTATCGCCGCAGCGGCGCCAACCGGCAGCAGATCATGACCCTGGCCGCCGACGAGTTCATCCGCCGCTTCCTGATCCACGTCCTGCCGCGTGGGTTCCACCGCATCCGGCACTACGGCCTGCTCGCCAGCTCCGCCCGCAAGGACTGCCTCGCCAAGGCCCGCGACATGCTGGGGGTGGCGCCGACGACGGACGAACCGCACGCCCCCGAGACCGCTCCAGATCCGCGCCCGCCTTGTCCTTGCTGCGGCGGCACCATGGTGATCATCGAGACCTTTGCGCCCTGGTGCCGGCCGCGAGCGCCGCCAACCCGGGAGACCGTCCATGACCCGGCATGATCCGACTGGTCCAACGGCTGCGCCACATCGTGGGCCGACGGGATGGTTCGCGCCAGGCGCCACGTCGACCATCATCATACACGCCAATCTCAGCAACACCGTCACCGCTGAGGCTCAAAGGCTGCCCGGACGACGTTCAACAGGCAGGTGCGCCACGCCATATGCCGCTGCCCGCAGCAGGACTTCGGTCAGGTCAAATCAGAAAACCCCATAGCCCAGTGCATGCGGACCGCGGGTTCCTGCATGGGTGGCTTTCGTACGCAAAACAGCGCCCGAAACCCTTCACCATCTCGGAAGCTCAGCGCTAACTGATCAATACCCAAAAGCTGCCATCAGTGACGAAGATAAACCTAAACGCCTCAGAGCTTCACGGCCCTGATTTTCTGGTAGACCTCTGGGTCATTAACCGCGGCCACAAGCTTCTCCACCCACTCGGGTGAATATGCATACGCTTTGTAAACCGGGTGGTAGATGCAGTGAGTCTTGTCGGTGTTTTCTGGCTGAGGAGCGCCATTCTTCGGCCGCACGTTGAAGTGCCGCATTGCCTGCAGATGCGTGTGCGACGTGAAGTGTTTCTTGGTCTTTGTTGCGACCTGTTTGACGACCTTCCCCGGCTTTAGCGGATAGAGGTCATCCGAGATGACCTTCTTGGCCAAAACGTTATGGATTTCCTTTCCCTCAGCCGATATTGGGTTGACGAACTGGATGTGGGCTTTGGACTTCGGGGCGGCGCTGAGGGTGTATACGACCTGAAACTGGAACTCGATGTTATTCAGCTGCTCCGGCGTCATTCCATCAGTGATGAGAGCATCAATGGCGTTGATGTCAACGGGGAGCTCGTACTGGTTGAGCGTTGTCACCTGTTCGAGGTTCATGCTTGCGAACTGTAATGCAAACGAGAGCTCGCTTGCGAGGGTCAGCTCCTTTCCGAATAGCTCGCATAGGGCCTTGTCAAAGTTCAGACAGCACGCTTGGAAAATCCCGAGCCACTTCTGATCGGCCTTGCCCAAGAGGTGGTGCTCTACCTTATCCCGCAGCACCTTCAGCGCCCGCAGATTCTGCCGCACTCCGTCCGGCAGCGGGCAGTCTGCCCGCTCCACTAACTCGCTTAGCGGCTTAGAGAATCCGTCGGCATTTATGAGTTCCACCGTCGTATTGCGTGAGTGCCACTCATGCATGAGGTAGGTCCACGCTACGTTCGCCAACATCGTGAACACCTCGGTTTTAAACCTGAGAGCAGCACTGTTGAACACTTGGACTGCGAGGATCATGGCCTCGCGGGCACGTATGAGCCGCTCGTCATCGTATCGGTTGAGACCAGTCTGCTGATCGTACGACTTCTTCTTCAGGAGGAAGAACGCAACCTCATCTCCGGACGCCGACTCCTGCTCGGCGTTCTTTTTGACGCCGGTTATGCGTCCGCTGTTAATGGTCGCCTTTCGACCAACGTTGATGAGGGCTTGTATGTCCTGATTGCGCCACTTCTGCGCAAGTAGCGCTTTGGCAACACGTTTTTCCTCAGGTGTCAGTGACACGGCGTTCTTTGCCAAACTCGCCCCCAGACAATCGGCAGATCACTGCATCAATACTACCCAAAACTGACCGTCTGAAAACCACCCCGTTTTTTTGGGACGCTGGCAAAACACTGAGCGGACCGACCGCTTTCAGGATTTCAAAAGGCCTGCCCGAACGGCAGAAATGGGGCGCGTTGCTGCCCGTCCGCTGCTAGAAGGTCACCACGCCGAGCATTTGTGGATCCGCCTCCGAACAATATCAGCGCATAGCCACCGGCATGCCGAACGGTGTCTGCACCGTCTACTGGGCCTGCTTCTGACTCCATCGTGTTCCAACGTGTACAATAGGGGCCAATATCTTCGCCCGTAGCAACGTCAAGTGCGCGCTCCTAGGGATCCACAAGCCGCGTGGTGGCACCTCAGCACCACCGTCAGTCACCATGCGGCATGCCTACGAATCTCAACCGCGCCGATTTTGTGCTGATCGACCACCTGCAGGCGGCATGGGCTCGCGCGGGCCGGGAAAACCTGGACCCGTATCTGTCGGTCGAGCGCGAAAAACGCGTCTTTCCGCTGATCTGCCAGTTCGACCCGACAGAGGGTCAATACCACAGCTGGCTGTCTCACTGGCGCCGCCGGCTCTGGGACCAAAGAGGTTTTCGGACGAGCGTGGACCTCATGCAGCTGGAAGACGTCCGGCGGGCACTGGCTCGATTCCATGACCTCAAGGACCGGCTGCCCGTCGAGCAGCGCGATATCGGCCAGTACCGAACGGTCGATGACTTACGGTCAATCATTCCGACACGCATTGCAGAATCCCAGCGTCGGAAAGAACGCGAAAGCCTCAAGGCCGAGGCCTATCGCCAATCCGAAATTCTCTACCGCGATGGCAAATGGATGGTGGTGCGGTTGAAGGGTTTTGCCGCAGCCCGCTTCTGGGGACTGGGCACAAAATGGTGCACGACCAGTGCCGAACACATCTACCTCAGCTACGCCGGCAAAGGTGACCTCGTTGTCTTCCTGACGCCACACGGAAAATACCAACTCGCCCCCGCCAGCACAATGTTTCGAGATGAGCGCGACGACCCGATCGACGTGAGGATTTTCCGTGGCGCGCCGCCAGCGTTCATGAGCTTGGTGGGCAGTCATCTGGGCCGATGACGGGACGAGACAATGCCCAATAGTAGAGACCTATAGGTATGGAGAGGCTGACCAGGCGCTGAGCGCTGCCGATCAATTTGGACCGGCGCAAAGCCGAAAACCAGTTCCCTTCCGTGCCTTAATCTATTCTCCACCTGGTGCGTTCGGCGGTCCGGAACCAAAAATTAACTACGATTTACGCTGGCGCAGAATGGGGATTGCCAAGCCGAAACGGATCCGGCAGCGTTTTGCGACGATGTCAATTCCGGCGTCGAAACGGTTGGAACCGCCCTCTGCAAAGGGCGGCCGACGGAAGGTCTGCAAACCCGCCGTCGACCTGACCGACATCATACTGATTGGACCAGTACAATGAAGGCTAATGCCACTTCTAGCGGCCGCATGGCTGCATGCAACCCCAATTCCCCAACATCCGATCTGCCCGCATCGGGCCGCACCGATCTTTCGCATCCCGGACTGATCAGCCATCCGACGCTGACGCCCAGTGTCCAGGTGCAGATCCTGTCCGCGGTCGATGCGACTGGCTCGGCCAGCATCAGCGACATCATCGCCGAGCTCCCGGGACATGACGATCCGGTTAGCGCCGTGTTTGCTCTCGTCGCTGCCGGCGCCCTGGTGGTGCTATCGGAAGGCATCATCGATGCCCACACGGTCTTGGCCCGGCGGCTGCCGTCTGACCAATCCGGTGACCTCGTCCCGGTTGACCCAGCTCCTTCACCAGCCCCTTCGCGCGAAAGCCTGGAAGACCAGCTCGCCGCTGTGCAGTGGACCGACTTTGTGGCTGACGCCGAGGCTGAGCTGCCGCCAGAATTGGTTCAGGTCCCAGCTTCGTCACTGCAGCCGCGGATCCTTCGTGGCTCCGGCAGGCATCGCGCTGCCTTCAAATATGCGCCCGGGCTGCAGCAGCCTGGTGTCTATATCCAGCTCTGCGGCTCGGAAGCTTACGTTGGCTTTGGCGGCGATGTCGGGTTCCGAATCGCCATGGGCAAACAGATGGATGCTTTGCCTGACACCATCTTGGTGATCACTGACGCGAACAATAGTTTGAGTGAAGAAGACGTGCTCGCCCTCGAACGCATTCTTTGGGCCTATGTATCGGACGATGCCGACTTCACTGTCGTCAACAAACAGCCCGACGGGGCCCCGATCAGCGTCGAACGCTACGATCAGCTTGTCCAGTTCACTGCGCAGGTGGTTCTCGCATTACGCCAAGGCGGCATCATGTTCCTCGAGGGTTCGGTGCGTCAGCGCTTGGCCGGTCCACGCGCGGAACCCGATCGCCTCGGAGCGGTCCGTCCCCTTGATTCCATTCCCGAAGGCCGGGTGATGGAACTCAACTATCGCGGTCTGACGGCTTTGGCCGCAGAGCGTGATGACGGGACCTGGTTGCTGCTGCGGGGCAGCGACGTGCGCATCGACACGGTAAAATCTGCCTCAGCCAATGCGTCGTTCCAGCGCGCGGCATGGCTTCATTCGGGATTGCTGGAGCTAGCCGAGGATGGCAGCTGCTATGTCCTGATGCGCGACGTTGTCTTTTCCTCCGGCAGCGCCGTCGGCCACTTCGTCTCGGGCAGCAAAGGTTTTGGCCTGAGCTGTTGGCAGCCGATAGACCCGGACGACTGTGAGATCGACGCGCTCGCTCTTTAGAGCGCGTCCCACACTCCGCCTCCCACACCTTTCCTCATTTTCTGTTCAAGGCGCGGCTTCGGCCGCCGCCGACGGAGAACACGCATGTCTCTTTCCGCTCTCAACCGCAAGTCCCGCAAGGACACCGGCAAGACCAGTGCCGGATCCGAACCCGTCACAACGCCACGGGAACTCGAACGTCCCGGTGAGGCTTTGGGCCGGCTCCTACTCGACAGGGCTCTTACGCCCAAGCTGCGCCGGCTGTTCAAGTCTGCGGCCAAGCTCATCATCATCAAGACCAAGGATGAAGCCACCGCCCGGCTGCTCGACACTTACATCGCGTCCCAGGATGGGAACGTGGTCGTCGAAGCCTATTGCGAGCCGCCGCGCCCGGGGAAATCGCAGGACCTTAATGGCCGGCACGAACTGGCCAAACTGCAATGGGGGCGAACAGTCATCCTGATCTCCCCGGATCCAGAGCGCGTGCTTGTGCCAGAGGCTTTGGTTGGTGCGGATGTCATCATTACTGTCCCACCGCCGAACTTGGCGGTGGTCCGGCAGACTATCCGGTCGGTCACGGGACAGCCCGTCCGAGGTCTGCATCGCGCCGACATCGAAGGCTTGGGCGTTGAAAATTTTGTCACTGCCATTCGCCCTCTGCTCTCGGCGCGAGAATGCGTGTTCAATCTACGCCGGGCGTCCAAGGCTCTGCGCAAGGACGTCGGCGCCGCGATTACGGTTACCCTTGGGGACCTGGCCATGACCCGATCTGTCTCTGCCTGGGCCCTCGAGACGCTGGACCTCATGGAAAAGGTGGAAGAGGGAAAGCTCAAGTCAACGAGCTTGATCCATGGCTGCCTGGAAGGTCCGCCGGGCACGGGCAAGACCACACTGGCCCAAGCTGTGGCCGGTTCGGCCGGCTGGACGTTCGTGCGGACATCCGTTGGCGAATGGTTTGCGAGTTCCGGCGGACATCTGGGTGATGTCATTCGCGCAGCCCGCCGGTTTTTTGACGAAATCGCGCTGGCCACCACGCCGGTCGTCGGTCTGATCGACGAGATCGACAGTTTGCCTAACCGCGCCGCCATGGATGAAAAGGACAGCCAGTGGTGGACGCCCGTCGTCACTTTCGTTCTCACAGAGATCGACAAGCTGCGGCATGCTGGAAAGCCCATCCTGCTGCTCGGCGCGACCAATCATTTTGAAAAGCTGGACGGGGCCCTTATCCGTCCCGGCCGGCTGGAGCGGCGGGTTCCGGTTCTTTTGCCCGATTCCATGGACCGGCAGCGGCTGTTTGCCTGTTTCCTTGGGGACAGGCTGCCGACATCCGCAGTAGTCCAGCTGGCGCGGCTGGCAATTGGTGCCAGCCCGGCGCGCATCAAGAGCTGGTGTGAAACTGCCGTGGCACGGGCCCAAAAAGCGGGGCGCCCTCTGGTCCTGCGCGACGTTTTGGACCTGGTCGCGCCGCCCGATGGCCGATCGCCGCACAAGGACCGTGCAATAGCCCTACATGAGGCCGGGCACGCTGTGGTTGCCATTGAACTGGGGCTGCCTGTCCAGGAAGTGTCCATCCTGAGCATGGGCGCCATTGGCGGCTATGTGACCACCGGTGATGGCGATACCTCCCTTCTCACCCGAGAACAGATCGAGCGCACCGGCACAATGATGCTGGGCGGTCGGGCTGCCGACGAAGCTCTGGGCCCTGGAGGCCATGCCGGGGCAGCGGCAGACCTTGAAAGCGTCAACAGCCTATTGCGCTCGGCGATGCTGGACTTCGGGCTCTATGGTTCACTGCGAACGGCGAAGAACACCGACTATCGGGATTTTAAGAATGGTGTTCCTCTCGCCGTGGTCATCGACATCGAACTCAACCGCTTCCTCAAGCGCGCGACCGAGATCGTCATCCGGCGCCAGACCGACATTGCCCGCCTTGTCGACGTGCTGCTCGATGAACGGGTCATTACCGGCGAGCGTCTCGACGAAATCCTCGGTGCTTCCGAGAGCGCCCAACCCGATCTGCCACCTGACCATGACGAGCCCCTGGCTTTGGCGGAGGCCGCATCATGAGTATCGCCGCAGAAACCAAAGCCTTGATCGAAGCCTGTCTTGCTGGGGATCCCGCTCTTGCATCCCTGGCGGTGGTGGGGACCGCTCCTGACACCTTGTCTGCGCATATCGCGCCAGGCCGCCCGCTTAATGCGATTGGTGGATCGAGCTTCTCCCCTCATCCGCCCTTCCTCCGCGAGACCGTGGTAGAATTGGTTGTGCGCATGCAGCGGCTCCGCTGGACTCGATCTCTGCCGTACAATCCCAAGGGGTGGCCCCCAGAAGATCGAGACTTGCAGGCGCTTCACAGGAAGCACGACAAGGCAGTTGTTGGCTTTGAATGCGGCCCTGGCTGGACCGATCTCTTGGACGCCAGTTTTGTCTGGCTGCACGAGATCGCACCGGACAGGGATTGGGCACCGACGCAGATCAAGGAAAAGTTTGGGACGCTGAGGTTCTATTGGTATGGCGACCTGCCTGACCTTGGCGACGAAATCATCTCAGTGGCCGAAAACGTGTCCAGCCATATCTGCGAAGTGTGCGGTGCCCAGGGTCACCTGCGCAAGGACATCGGCTGGTGGAGCGTGCGTTGCCGTGAGCACGCCAAGGAGGCCTGGTCATGAGCCGGGTCTCCGCCAAAACGCTGAAACGCGCGCTCCGCGACTGGGAGAAACTGTCCAATGGGCACTCGCCTAGCCCTGAGGATCTGTCCAGTGCGCCGCTGCTGACGGACTGGGAGCCACGCTGGACCGCGACGGGTGTCATGTTCTTGGTCGGACAGGTTCGGGGGCATCCAAAGCTTCAAGACGGGCCGTGCAGCACTTCCGTGGTGCTGGCAGCCGATGTCCACGAGGGCTGGGCACGCACAATCAGCCGATATTACCGGCTCGGTCCGCAGCGTGGAGAGACCCTCCATTAGCGCCAGCCGGTCCGCACATAGTCGCGGGCTAGCAGCCGAACGTCACCCCATATTGAAGTACGGTTCTAAACCGTACTATACTAAACCCTCAAGTCCATCAGGAGCGCGATATGAGCGCAGAAATCGCCAGCCTCGAAAAAGTTCGCGCCGCCGTCGCGCAGCTTCATCTGAACAACCAACGCGCCACCGCCGACGCGGTGATCGCCGCGATCGGCGGTGGCTCGAAACCAACGGTATTGAAGCATCTTAAAACATTGCGTGAGGAGCCGCCGCAAGCGGTGGACGACCTTCCGGCGGGTATCCTCGATCTGGTCCGGCCAGTCGTCGCGCAGATCTTTGCCGAGGGCCGAAAAGCTGAAGCGGTGCGAACCCGCGATCAGATTGAGCGGCTGCACCGGATGCTCGGTGACCTGGAGGCCGAGGTGGAAACGCTAGGGGCGGTCAATGCTGCGCTGGACGAGCAAGTCGTCGACTTGGGTCGGGAGCTCGATAAGTCCAGCAAGGCTCTGTCGAGCGCCGAAGCGCAGATCGTGGCTAGGGATCGCAAGATCGAGAAACTGACAGCACAGCTCAGCGAAAAGGAAATGGTCGCCCAGCGCCAACTCGCCGCGGCCATGAAGGGGTTCGATGAGAGACTTACAGCTCTTGCCACGCAGTTGGCTCCTGCGAGTGCGGACAAGAAATAGCGCAATGGGACTGCGTCTAAACCCACGACTTTTTTGGGCGACACCTCTGGCTATCAGTGGCAAGGACCCCGTTTCGTGCCTGGCTTACCTAGAACGGACCGATTGCTACGCGCCCCGTTCCGGCCGTTAAGAGCCAAAAAGCCGGTTCTCGAAAGCAGACATGCAAATTTGGCAGGGATAGTTCCGCCAGCAGCCCCCGCTGTTTCCCCTTCCATACACTACGCGGGATTGTGCATTTGGGCAGTTCAGTCGGTTTGTCGGATATGGGCAAAGCCACGCATCCGGAAGCTAGAGCAGCGACGCGCTGGGGGCAAAGCGGCGCGCGGTGACTTCAAGCAGCAGGGCTACCGCCAGGGTCACGGCAACGACGACGGTGGCCAGGGCCGAGGCCGCCGGGGAGTTCCCCTCATACTGCAGGAAGAACACCATCACGCCCAGCGTCTCTGTGCCGGTTGACCACAGGAGGGCCGAGAGCGTCAATTCGTTGAAGGCGCTCATGAAGACGAGGAGGGCACCGGCAATGGTTGCGGGCAGCACCGAGGGCAGCGACAGCTGCACAAGCCGCCGCGGCACGCGCGCACCGAGGATCTGGCCGGCCTCGTCGAGTGCCGGATCCATCGTGGCGTAGCTTGCCGCGACAGGACGGAGCGCCAGCGGCAAGAAGCGGGCCAGATAGGCGACAAGAATGATCCAGGCGGTGCCATAGAGTGACACGCCGAACACCGGCAGTGGCGGCAGGAAGACCATGATTACACCAAGCGCCAGCACAGTGCCGGGAACGGCATAGGGCGCGTCGGCAAGAAGATCTAGCAGCCGGGCGAGCGCATTTCGGCGGACGGTGGTCAGGTAGCCGAGGATGAAACTGGCCAGGGCCGAAATCAGCGCAGCGGCGCCGGCCAGAAGAAAGCTGTTGGTGAAGGCGCGGCGCAGGGCGGCATTGCTGAAAAGGAAGCCGAAATTATCGAGGCTGAGGGTGGCAACGCTCAAGCGAACGCCAAGCGCCGGAACAAGGGCGCTGGCGATCAGTGCCAGCAGCGGCAGAACCGAAATCAGCAGCACAAGCAGCCAGACGACACACTCCATGGGCAGGCGGAACCTGCCGAGCGCGAAGGGATCAAGGGGCTGCCCGGTGCGGTCGAGGTAGGAGGTGCGGCGCAGCAACAGCCAGCGGAGCAACAATCCGGCTGCAGCCAGCAGCACCAGCACCAGCGACAGGCTCGCCACCTGCGCCAGCGCCGACGGCCCGAAGCCGGTGAGGCGTTGATAGATCAGGGTCGTCAGCACCGTGACGCGCCCGGGGATGCCGAGCAGTGCCGGCACGCCGAAATTGCCGATGGCCGCGACGAAGGCAAGGGCACCGCCGGCCAACAGGCCCGGCCGGGCCAGTGGCAAGACGATGCGCCAGAGGATCGCCGTGCGCCGCGCGCCGCTCACGCTGGCGGCTTCGACGAGATCGCGCGGCAGTGCGCGCAAAGAGGTCAGCGTCGCCAGCATGACCAGCGGCGCATGTTCGAGCCCCATGACCCAGATGATGCCGCCCATGGAATATAGAGGATTGGTGGTGCCCGGTGGCGGCGCAAGGCCGGCGAGGCGTAGGAGCGGGCTTGAGGGGCCGGTGAGTTCGATCCAGGCCAGGGCCGAGATCTGCGGCGGGATCAGCATGGGCAGCAATAGCAGGAAGCCAAGTGCTGTCCGGCCGCGAATGTCGGTCAGATGCAGCACGGCCGCGCCCAGCCCCCCGATCAGCAGCGAGACCATGGTCGCGCCGACCGAGGCAATCATCGTATTGCCGAGTGCGCGTGGCGCCGCGCGGCTCTGCCAGACGTCGAACAGGATGCCGAAGGCCTGGCCGTCCTCGCCAGGCCGCAGCGCCTCGATCAGCAGCCGGCCGAGCGGCATCACCCCGACCACGAGCACGTAAAGACACAGTCCGGCGAGGAGGAAAACCTCGCCGGACTGCGAAGGCCACCGCATGCGCAGGGGTGGCAGCAGGCCCAGGCGATCAGCCGCCGAAGAGATCGGCAAAGTGCTGCTTGTTGGCTTCGTCGTCGGCCAGCATCTGGTCGAAGTCGGCCGGCAGAATGTTCAGGGAATCGACTTCCGGATAGCCTTCGGGAACGGCAACGCCGGCAAAGATCGGGAAGTAGCCCTGGGTGACCGACTGCTCCTGGGCGGACGCGGACAACTGCCAGTCGACAAAGATCTTGGCAGCTTCGAGCGCGTCGGTGTCCTTGAAGATGGCGATCGGCTGGGTGATGGAGGAAACGCCCTCGGCCGGGAAGACGAAATCGACGGGCGAGCCGTCCTTCTTGGCGTTGAGCGCCATATATTCGATGATGATGCCATAGGGCTTTTCGCCACGCGCCACGGCCTCGACCACGGTGCCATTGCCCTGGCCGGCCACGGCGCCATTGTCAGCGAGAGTCTCGTAATATTCCCAGCCGAATTCGGGCTGCTGCACAACGGTGCCGACATGGATGACGGCCGCGCCGGAATAAAGCGGGCTCGGCATGATGAGGCCTGAGGCGATCTCGGGCTGGGTGAGGTCGGCCCAGGCAGTCGGCGGCGTGTCGACCAGGTCGGTGTTGTAGATGATGCCGGTGGTGATCAGCTTGGTGCCGAAAAAGGTCATGTCCGGATCAACGACGCTGGCCGGAAGGTTTTCGACCGGCGCGTCGGTATAGGCATAGAGCAGGCCTTCGTTCTTGAGCTGCGTCATGGCGACCGCATCGGCGATCAGGATGACGTCGGCCTGGACCTGACCGGCGGCCACTTCGGCCTGCAGCTTGCTCATCACTTCGGTCGTGCCCGAACGGAAGAGTTCGACGGTGATCTCGGGGTGATCGACGTTGAACGCCTCGATCACGGCTGTCATCTGCTCGGTGGGCTGGGACGTATAGACGGTGATGGTCGAGCCATCCTGGGCCAGAACGGAGGCCGGAACGGCCGAAATGGCGAAGGCTGCCGCAAGGCGAAGAAGCGTTGTTTTCATCGGATTTTCCATCGTGTGACCCGCGGGTGCGAGCGTCGGAGGGGACGTAGCCAAATCGCGTGACATCGGCGTGACGCTCAGGCGAGTTGCAGCGCGCCTTCCGTCCAGGGGATGGCGGGCAACGCCGCATGCAGGGCGCGGAGTTGTTCCGCCGGCACGAAGGCAGGCATCACGACCTCCGGCTCGACCGCGTCGAGAAGGGCCCGAATATCTGACAATCGGGGGTGCACGTTCCAGCGCAGGACGCTGGCGCGGCCTCCGGCAACGGCAAGCGCCGCCGGCGTGCCGCGCGAGACATGGCCGGTGAAGACGATTTTGACTTCGCCGGTCCGCCAGGTGGCGAGCAATTGCGCGGCGAGACCGCCGCTTGCATCGGCCTTGGCTGCGATCATGACGCCGTCCGGCTCGTCATCTGCATAGAGAGTTTCCGTCTGCTCGAGCAGGGAGGCCAGGCGCTCTAGTGCGCCCGGTGCCAGTTCCGCGCCGCCCTCGATCAGCATGGCGGCCACGGCGCGATGGACGGGGCAGAGGCGGACGCGATGGCCTGCCTCCCACAGCAAGAGCGCCATTTCCAGGCCGCGGCCCGCCGCCGGAGCGGGCAGCAGCAAGGGGCCGGCGGCGGCAAGTGCGGTCAGTTCGGCAAGGGCCTGCTGCACCGTGCCGTCCCAGGCGCCATAGGAGGCATCGGCAACCAACGCACGCGCGCGCGGCCAGGGTTCAGCAGGATAGAGGTTGCTTTCGAGCGAGAAGTCGCCGGTATAGAGCAATCCTTCTGCGCCGCCGATCCGCATCCAGACGGCGCCGGGGGCATGGCCGCAGCGGCCGGTGGCGATCTCGAGGCCGAGATGGCGGGCGGCATCGTCAAAATCGCCGACGGCGCGGATATCGGCGAGCCGTGCGGCAAGGCCGGTGGCAAAGACCGGGGGGCTGCCGATGTCTCCGAGGCGATACAGGGCACCGGTATGGTCACGGTGGGAATGGCTGACAAGAACTGCGTCCACGGTGCCGACGCCGACCAGGTCGGGTTCGCGGTCGTCATCGGGCCCCTTGCCGCAATCGAGCAGCAGGCGGCGTCCGGCGATCTCGAGAAGGAAGCAGGCGGGTCCCTTTTGTCCATAGCCCGATATCGCGGTCAGCCTCATGCCGGGAGCACCCAGCCGCCGGTCACGGCAAGATCGACACGCGCACCGGGCTCTGGCGCCGCCGCCATGCCGAGGCCGATGGTCTTGCCGCCAAACTGCTCCAGCGCCAGCGTCACCAGGTGATCGGCGCCGCGGAAGGATGTGTCGACTACCCTGCCGACCAGATGGGGCCGCAGTCCGGCCGCTGCCGGGACGACGTTTTCGGGACGCAGGCTGAGCTGGGCGGCGCCGACTGCAGCCACACCCGGAAGGTCGAGCGTCACGCCGCCGAGGGAGACGCGGCGCGTTCGGTCGTCGAGCCGTGCGGCCACGTCGACCGGCAGAACCACCCCCTTGCCGAAAAACTCGGCCACCATCCGCGTCGCCGGCTGCCCATATAGCTCCTGGGGCGTTCCCAGCTGCTCGATGCGACCGGCATTCATGACGGCGACCCGGTCGGCCAGGGCCATGGCCTCGGCCTGGTCATGCGTGACAAAGACGAAGGTGGTGCCGGTCTTGCGGTGAATGCGGCGAAACTCGGCCTGCATGGACTCGCGCAGGTGCGGATCGAGATTGGCCAGCGGCTCGTCGAGCAGGATGAGTTCAGGCTCGGTCACGAGGCAGCGCGCCAGTGCGGTGCGCTGGCGCTGGCCGCCGGACAGTTCGGGCGGTCGGCGACTGCCCAGGCCCTCGAGTCCAACCATCGCAAGGGCGGCCTCGACCCGTGCCGCGCGCTCGCGGCCGTGCATACCCCGCACCGACAGGCCAAAGCCCACATTTTCGGCGACGCTCATGTGCGGCCAAAGGGCATAAGACTGAAATACCATGCCCAGCTTGCGCGCTTCGGTCTCAACCCAATGGTCGGGGCCAGCCACCACGCGGCCAGCGATCTCGATCTCGCCGGAGGTTGGCCGTTCGAGCCCGGCAATCAGGCGCAGCAAGGTGGTCTTGCCGCAGCCGGACGGTCCCAGCAGCGCGAGGAAGGTGCTCGGCTCGACCGACAGCGTCACATCCTGCAGCACTGCGGTGTTGCCGAAGCGCTTGTTGATCTGCCTCAGTGTGATCTGGTCCATCGCAATCTCCCCTTCGGGCGGTGGCTGTAGGCAGGCGATGTGACAATCGTGTAACGGCAAGGCCGGCTGCGGGTCTGCCTGGCCTCCGAAGCCAGGAATTCGCACGTCGATCCTCCGTCACGCAACCTTCGCCTTAGCGTTAAGAAACCGTCAGCTCTGCCGCGTACATCGACCGGGCAATGCAATTACAATTGCAGGGAGAGATCATGTCACGCAGTTTGCACATTTCGATTGCAGCCAGCTTCGTCGCCCTGGCCGCCTCCACCATCGCCGCCCAGGCGCAGACCACAGTCAGCTTTTGGCACAGCTTCAACAATCGAGCCGGTGAAGCTCTCGAAGAAATCATCGCCAACTACGAAGCCGCCAATCCGGACGTCGACATCCAGGGTGAGTATGTCGGCAACTACAACGACATCGTCGCTCGCCTGCAGGCCGCCATTCCTGCCAACCGGGCGCCCGCCGCAGTGATCCTGGAGGTCACGCGCTACGGGCTCTTTGCCGATGGCGGTGTGCTGGTGGACCTCACGCCCTATTTCGAAGCCGACCCGCTCAAGGACGTGCTCTATGATTATGCTCGCGAAATCGGGGTCATAGGGGACAAGAACTATACCGTCCCGTTCAACTCCTCGACCCCGATCCTGTATTACAACAAGGACATTTTCGCCCGCGCCGGCATTGAGGGCGAGCCCGACCTCGGCACTTTCGACGAGATCCTCAAGGCTGCCCAGACAATCACCGAAACGCTTGGATCAGAGGGCATCACTGGAATCGCCGCACCCGGCCAGTTCGCACGCTGGGGCCTCGTCATGGCCAATGGCAGCGACCTCATCGATTCCATGACCGGCGAAATCCTGCTTGATGATCCCAAGACCATCGAGGCCTACGAATGGATGGCATCCCTCGTGGATGAGCACAAGGTAGCCTCGGCCGACGGTGTCACCGAGGAAGACAACGGACGTGACGCGTTCCTCGCCGGCAAGGTCGGCATCATGATGAACTCGACCGGCAACTATGTCGGCGCCCGCGAAGCTCTCGGCGATAACCTCGGCGTTTTGCCCATGCCCTGCAATCCCGATTGCTCCGTGCCGATCGGCGGCGCCGGCATCGGCATTCTTGCCAGCGCTCCGCAGGACGTCCAGGACGCGGCCTATGATTTCGTGAGCTATGCCGCCTCGGCCGAAGCCAACGCCATCTGGTTTGCCGCGACCGGCTACCTGCCGATCAACAAGAACTCGGCCGAACAGCCTGTCGCCGCCGAAGCACTGGCCAACCAGCCGGGCATCGACGTAGCGATCAAGTCCCTTCCCTATGCCCACGGCCGTGCCCGCACCCCGGTGGTGACCTGGATGCGCACTACCGAGTACGATGTGTGGCAAGCGATGGCCTTGGGCCAGACCCCCGTGGAAGCGGCGATGACCAAATTCGCTGAAGACACCCGTGCTGAGGAAGCCCGCATCAGCAACTGATCCTCTGCCAGATGGGCGGCGGGCCATTTCCGGTCCGCTGCCCTCCCAGGAGCCTGCGAAATGTCCAAGCTCACGCCCTATCTGCTGGTCGCGCCGCTTGTCGCCTTCATCGCGATTTTTACCTATGTCCCGATCGTTTCGAGCGTCGACCTCAGCTTCCGCTCCTGGAACTTCATGTCGCCGGAAATGCCGTTCGTCGGCTTTTCCAACTATGCGCGGCTCTTTGCCTGGGACGACTTTTGGGATTCGCTCAAGGTCACGACGATCTTTGCGGTCATATCGGTGCCGATCAGGCTGGTGCTGGCCCTGGCCATCGCGAGCTACCTCAAGCGCGAAACGCTGAGCTCGCGAGTCTTGCGCGGGGCCATGTTTCTGCCGACCATCACTTCGACGGTCTCGATCGCGGTTGTCTTTTCCTGGGTATTCTCCACCGACTATGGTCTCGCCAACGGCCTACTGACCGCCATGGGGCTGGGCAAGGTACCGTGGCTGCAGGACCCGAGCGTGACGCTCCTCGTCCTCATCTTCATCAACACCTGGAAGCAGCTTGGCTACGACGTCATCATCTATATCGCCGGGCTGCAGGCGGTGCCTCAGGAGCTCTACGACGCTGCCGCCATGGACGGGGGACGGCGCTTCCAGGTGTTCCGGCGGGTCACCGTGCCGCTCATTATGCCCACGACCTATTTCCTGCTGGTGATCTCGGTCATCGAGGCCTTCCAGATTTTCACCATCATCAACGTGATGACGCGCGGCGGGCCGGCGGGAGCGACCGACATGCTGGTGCACCTGCTTTATCGCACCGGCTTCGTGCTCTTCGATATCGGCACGGGCTCGGCGCTCGCCATCATCCTTTTCGTGCTGCTGATCGGGCTGGCCCTGGTCAAGGCGCGGGCCCTCGGCGCCAAGGTGCACTATGAAGCTTAGGCAAAACGCAACGACCGCGCTGGCGCTCGTTGCCGGGCTCCTGTTCCTGTCGCCGGTCCTCTACTCGATCTGGATGTCGTTCCAGACGGCGCAGTCCTATTATCGCGGCGGCTTCGAATTCAGCCTGGGCAACTATGGGACGGCGGTCACCAAGTTCAATTTCGCCCGCTACCTCGTCAACTCGATCATTGTGTCGGGCATGGTGACGCTGGTGGGGCTGGCGGTTTCGACGACGGCGGCGTTTGCCTTCGCGCGCTTCGACTTCAAGGGCCGCGACCTGCTCTTCGGGATCACGGTGGCGACTTTGATGATCCCGAGCCACATCACGCTCATTCCGAACTATCTGACCCTGGCGCGGGTCGGCCTGCTCGATACCTATGCCGGGCTCATTTTGCCCGCGATCTCCAACGGCTTTGCCGCGTTTTTCCTGCGCCAGTACATCCGCGGCATTCCGCGCGCACTCGATGAGGCAGCTTACATGGACGGGGCACGGCCGCTGCAGGTCCTGTGGCGGGTGATCGTGCCGATCTCGCGGCCCGCCATCTTCTCGATGGGGCTCTACATCTTCCTTGGCGAGTGGAACAACTACATCTGGCCGCTCGTCGCGGTAGGCAAGGAAGACCTCTATACGCTGCAACTCGGGCTCGCCAGGCTCTACAGCGTCAACCCCGGTGAAGGATTGATCGACTGGCCGCTGGTCATGGCGGCCTCGACCATCACCATCCTGCCGGTCCTGTTCGGCTTTTTCCTGGTGGAGCGGCATCTGGTGCGCGGCATCACCATGGGCGCCGTCAAATGATACAAGGACAAAGACGATGACACGCATCGCATCCCATCGCGGCGGCACGCTCGAATTTGGCGACAGCACGCCCACCGGATTTCGCAAGACGGCGCAGATGGCGCTCGAGGAGGTCGAATTCGACGTCCATCCGACACGCGACGGCGCCATCATGGTCCATCACGATGCAACGCTCGAGCGCACCACCGACAAGACCGGGGCGATCGCAACGCTGAGCGAAGCCGAGGTGCGGGCCGCGACCATCAATTACAGCGGCGGCGAGCATCCGCTCTCGCTGGACGAGCTTTGCGACATCTATCGCGACAGCACGGTCGAGTTCCGCTGCGAGATCAAGCCGGATGCCGAAGGCCGCGCCTACAGTAACTTCGTGCCAGGGGTCGTCGATACCTTGCGCAAAGGCGGTATGCGGGAGCGGACGCGGTTCTCGTCGTTCCTGCTCGATACGCTGGTGGAGCTCGGTGCGGTGACGCAGCGGCCCTGTCTCTGGCTGGTTAGCCCGCAGGTCTTGCGGCTCGTCGGCAGAACCGCGCTCTTTGAAATAGTGCGCGCGCGCTCGATATCCGAGATCGGGGTCCACATCGACGAGGCGGACGCCGAGCTGATGGCGGCGGCCAACGACGCGGGAATCGCTTTTGGATGCTGGGCAGCACATACGGCCGAACAGATCGAAAAGGCACTTGGGCTGGGGATCAAGGTCTTCACGACCGACCGGCCGAGCCTGGCCATTGCTCTGCGCGACAATCGAGCGGGGAGGCAGCCGGCATGAGCGCCATAGCGCTACGTAACGTCCGTAAGGCTTATCACGGCGGTCCGACGGTGCTCCACGATCTGTCGATGGCAATCGAAGCCGGGGAGTTCATCGTTATCGTCGGCCCCTCCGGATGCGGCAAGTCCACGCTTTTGCGCCTCATTGCCGGGCTCGAGCGCGCCGATGGCGGCGATATCGAAATCGGCGGCACCCGCGCCAACGACTTGCCGCCGCAGGACCGCGATATTGCGATGATCTTCCAGAACTATGCGCTCTACCCGCATATGAGCGTGCGCGAGAACATCGCCTTCGGGCTCGAACTGCGCGGCGTGCCCAAGCGCGAACGCAACGCGCGCGCCGAGAGCGTCGCCGGGATGCTGCAGCTCGACCCCTATCTCGAGCGCAAGCCGGGCGCACTCTCGGGCGGGCAACGCCAGCGCGTGGCCATGGGCCGGGCCATGGCGCGCAAGAGCTCCATCTTCCTGATGGACGAGCCGCTCTCCAATCTCGACAATGCATTGCGCATCGCCATGCGCACTGAAGTCAAGGAACTGCATCGCCAACTTGGTGCCACCATGGTCTATGTGACCCACGACCAGACCGAGGCCCTGTCGCTGGCCGATCGCATCGCCGTGATGAAGGACGGGCACCTGTTGCAGTTCGATACGCCTGAGGCGATCTATGATCGGCCGGCGCACCGGTTCGTCGCCGGGTTCCTTGGCGTGCCGCCGATGAACTTTCTGTCGGCAAAAGCGGTGCCGGGCTATTCGGGACCCGAGGGACTGACCATAGGCCTCCGCCCCGAGCACCTGTCCATTCATGCCGGGGAGCCGGCGGCCAACGGGCTGGGTGTGCGGCTCCTGCTCTCGGAAATGACCGGGGCGACGGTCATCCTTCATTGCGAGAGTGCCGCCGGGCGTATCACGCTGAACTGCGCGCGCAAGGACATGCCACAGGGGAGCGATGCCCTGTGGGTAAATCTCGAGCTTTCGCATGCGCTCTATTTCGATGAAGACGGCAAGCGTGTTGAATTGTCCTGAAGGCAGGAAGCACACCTGCGTCCCTTTTCATCCAGGCCGGGATCGTCCGTGATCGAAACGAAAGATACGGTTTCCGAGGCATTGCGGAACCTCATCGCACGCAATTCGACGCGACTGACGCGGGCGGACGAGCGCCTGCTCGAAGTCCTCACCCAGGACCCGGTGCGCGCTGCCATCGACAATGGCGCGGCTGTGTCGTCCCGGGCGGGCGTTCATCCGGCATCGGCGGTTCGCCTGGCGCGCCGGCTTGGCTTTTCCGGCTATCCAGAATTTCGCACCTTCATCCAGTCGAGCCTGATCGCGGGCGGGGGCGACCTCGACAGTCCCGCTGCGCGAATGGCGGCGCGACTCGTCAAGGCGGACGACGGCGGCGTTCTCTCTTCGATCCTCGACAGCGAAATCGCCGCACTCGAGCAGGTCCGCCAGCGCGTATCGGGCGGTGACATCCGCCGATTTGCCGAGTGCATCCGCGAGAGCCGGCGCGTTTTCGTCTTCGGGCGCGGACATTTTGCCTCTCTCTCGGCCCTGGTGACCTTGCGCCTCAATCGCTCTGGCTATCCTTGCGTCGATCTCGGCAGTCACATGCACCAACTCCCCGAGGTGTTGAGCCAGATGACGCGCAAGGACACGCTCTGGCTTTTCTCCTTCCGCCGATCGGTGCCGGTGCTGAACGAGATCAGGGCCATCGCGCATTCGGCCAAGGCTACGACCATGGCGATTACCGACCTGAAGGGCGTACTGATCAGCCCCCCGCCCGACCACCACATCGCTGTCTCGCGCGGGGCTGTGGGTGAGTCGCAGTCGCTCGTCGTTCCCATGACGATCGCCAATGCCATCATCCTCGATCTTGCCTCGATCGATGAAGGTCATTCGATCCGCTCCCTTGAGCGGTTCAAGGCCTTTCGCACCCAGAGCGGCCTCTCACGCTCTCTGACCTGAGGCGTTACGGGCAGCTAAGCGCCCCCATTCCGGCCGGTAAAGTGGGTCGGATGGGATCCCGAGAGCTGCCTTTTAGAGCTGCAAGTATTCACGGCAAGTGCGATGCGGTTCGCTGTGTGTTCGCTTTTGAGCAGGCGGCGACTGTCTGCGGACAGCGAATACCAGATGTGGAGAACCGGGATGCGCGGTTTGAGCAGCAACGGCCAAAAAAGAGCTTTAACGACCGCCATCCAAGATAACTGGCAACCCAAACCTGAATCAACCAGCCTGGCCGGCCACCAGAGAAAATCGTGCCAGATACAGGATCGGCTACAAGGATGAATACGGGGCTTCCGCCTCAAATGTGACCGCTCAACACTGGTCGCAGCGATCGACTAATTGTTGCGAAAAGACAGGCGCACCAATTGACCGTTCATCACCGCATTCTGGCATTCCAGCAATTGGCCGTTGTCGATCCGTCCGGTAGAGGCCACGACCAGGATCGGCGCATTTGCCGGACTCTGCAGCAATTCTGCCTCCCGCTCACTCGGCAAGCGGGCGCTGACCGTTGTCGAGACACGCCGCAACTGTCCCAGCCCCTCATTGCGAACGATCCGCGTCAGGGAGTCGGTTTCCGCCAGCCTTGCCTGGAGGTTGTCCACCAGGTCGGCCCGAATATGACGGACGGTAAGGATGAACGGCATGTCATTGCCCGTGATGAGCGCGGTTACCCGCAGCAGCGGCATTTCCGGCGCAATGGCAAGGTTGGCTGCCAGTTCCGTGTCGGCTGACACCATGGTGTAATCGAGGACCTGCATGCTTGATCTCACCCCCTGACCATCTAGGACATCCCTGAAGCGCGATGTTGCATCGACCTCGTAGGTTATGCCGGTCGGCATCACGAAGGAGCCACGCCCGTTGATACTGCGGATCAATCCATCCTGAGACAGGGCCAGATAGGCGCGCCGGACCGTATTGCGGCTGACATTGTGAGATGCCGAAAGCTCAAATTCGGGTGGCAATTGGCTGCCTGGGCGCAACTCACCCACAATGATCGCCTTGCGCAGTGCATCATAGACGCGGAACCACTGAGCCGCCATGAACTCTCCCCGACAAATTTCTTGAGCTGTACCTACAGCTGTCACGCGCGTTACACAATGACGTCCTAGACAGATCACGTCACGGCGAACGGCTCCCCTGCGCGCCCGACCATCACTGAACATAGCAAATTCGCAACCGAAGCGTCGGGCGCCATGTGCGTCCGTCTGCGCAGCGGTGTGCGCTTTTACAGCCACTTGGCATTCCGAGAGGAGACACCATGACTGATCTCAATCGTCGCACTGTCCTGACCCTGGGGGCCGCGACAGCCGCCGCATTGGCGTTGCCGCGCGCTGTCTTTGCCCAGGCTGACGACCGCCCGGAAGTCACCGTGGCCGTGCAAAAGGTTTCCAATTCCAACACGCTCGAAATGCTGTCGGAACAGTCCAATGTCGGCGCCCGCATCTATACCAGCTATGCCGAGCCGCTGATCGGTACCGACTGGGTTGGCGACATGTCGCTCAAGCCATCGATCGCCACATCCTGGAACCGGATCGATGACTATACGATCGAGGTCGAGCTGCGCGACGACGTCAAGTTCCACAATGGCGACCTGCTGACGGCCGAAGACGTGGCCTTCACCTTCGGTCCTGACCGCATGTGGGGCGGTGGCACGATTGAAGTGCCCGAGGCAGTCATTGCCGCGTCGCGTCGCTCGCTGCCGGCCTTTGATCGTGTCGAAATCCTCTCGCCCACCAAGGTGCGCTTTCACAATTCGATCATCGACCCCGTGCTTGAAGGGCGTCTTGCCAGTGCCATCGGCATGGTCGTGAACAAGCGTGCATTCCTTGAGACCGGCGACTGGATGACCTGGGCCCGCATGCCCATCACCACCGGCCCCTATCGCATCGCCGACTTCCAGGCCGACTCCGTGCTTAGCCTCGAAGCCTTTGATGATCATTGGGATGGTCGCCCGCCGCTGAGCAAGCTGCGCTTCGTGGAAACACCCGAAACCGCATCGCGCATCAACCTGCTGCGCTCGGGCGGTGCCGATTTTGCCTGCGATATTCCGCCCGACCAGATCGCGACCGTTGAAGCCGACAGCCGTTTCGAAGTCGTCGGCGGCCCGATCAACAACTCGCGCTACACCATCTTCAACAAGTCCCACCCGGTACTGGCCAATCCGCTGATCCGCCAGGCCCTGACCCATTCGGTGGATCGTGACCTGATCGTGGAAGCCCTCTGGGGCGGCCGCACGACCGTGCCACGGGGCCTGCAGTGGGAATTTTACGGCGACTTCTACATCGCCGACCATGAAAACCCCGCCTACGACCCCGACAAGGCTCGTGCCCTGCTGGCTGAAGCGGGCTATGCCGGCGAAGCCATCCCCTATCGCGTGCTGAACGACTACTACACCAACCAGACCTCGACCGCCCAGATCAACACCGAGAACTGGCGCGCCGTGGGGCTCAATGTCGAGCTGCAGATGGTCGAAAACTGGGGCCAGATCAGCGAAGGCGAACCGGCCACCCGCGGTATCCATGACTGGTCGGCGGCTGCCTCCCTGCCGGATCCCTGCGTGCAGATGCCAGGCTCCTGGGGCCCCACCAGCAATGGCTGGCGGAATGGCCAGTGGACCAACGAGGAATTTGGCCCGCTCTCTAACGAACTCGAAACCAGCACCGACAAAGCCCGTCGCATCGCAATCTGGCGCCGCATGCTGCAGATCATCGAGATCGAAGATCCCGCTTACGTCGTCCTGCATCGCAACGCCTCCTTCACGGCCAAGCGCAAGGACATCCAGTGGACGGCCGCCCAGTCCTTCGTCATGGACTTCAGCCGCCACAACTGGGGCGCGTGAGCCATGGCTTTCGTCCAGATCCGCGACATGTCGGTGGCCTTCGGCTCGGCCCCGGCTTTGCGTGGCATCAGCCTCTCGGTCGAGCGTGGTGAAGCGCTCGGCCTGGTCGGCGAGTCAGGCTGTGGCAAGTCCATAACCTGGCTGGCCGCCCTTGGCCTGTTGCCGCGGTCGGCCAAGGTGGGCGGCTCCGTGCTGCTCGATGGGGTCGAACTCATCGGCGCATCGCCATCGGTGCTGGAGCCGGTGCGGGGCGGACGCATCGCCATGATCTTCCAGGACCCGGCCTCGAGCCTCAATCCTGTCCATCGCATTGGCCACCAGATTGCCGAGGCGCTGGCCCTCCATCGCGGGCTGACCGGCGCGCCAGCCCGCGCCGAAGTCATCCGCCTGCTCGACCAGGTCGGCATTCCCGACGCCAAGACCCGCGCTAACGCCTATCCGCATGAACTCTCGGGCGGCCAGAACCAGCGCGTCATGATCGCCATGGCCTTGGCGGGCGAGCCCGAATTGCTGGTGGCCGACGAGCCAACGACGGCGCTCGATGTCACCATTCAGGCGCAGATTCTGGACCTCTTGGGCACCATCCGCCGCGATACCGGCATGGGGCTGGTCCTGATTTCCCATGACCTGGGCGTGGTCTCGGAAACCTGTTCACGCATCGCCGTCATGTATGCCGGCCGCATCGTCGAACAGGCCGAAAGCGCCGCGATCTTTGCCAATCCCAGTCACCCCTATACTCGCGGCCTGCTTGGCGCAATGCCGCCGATCAGCGGTCCGCGCCAGAAGCTGGTGTCCATTCCCGGTAGCGTTCCGGAGGCTTCGCGCATGCCACAGGGCTGTGCCTTTGCGCCGCGTTGCAGCGAGGCCATTGCCGACTGCACGCGCGTTGATCCGGCCGCCGTCACTGTCGAGGCCAACCATCTTGCCGCCTGCATCAGGGCCACACCGGCCAAGACCGGCACCCGAACCCCCGAAAGGGTCCTGGCATGACCGCATCCCAAATGCCGCTGCTGAGTGCGCAAGACCTGGCGCGCACCTATA
The DNA here is from genome assembly GCF_000743575.1 of Devosia riboflavina. Classification (GTDB taxonomy): domain Bacteria; phylum Pseudomonadota; class Alphaproteobacteria; order Rhizobiales; family Devosiaceae; genus Devosia; species Devosia riboflavina. The sequence goes on from NZ_JQGC01000001.1 coordinate 25,221, forward strand.
GTATTCGCCGGGGCATGGCCGGTCGCGTCACCAATGTACGGGCCGTCGACGGGGTCACTCTCACCATAGCGCGTGGCGAGACCCTGGGGCTGGTCGGCGAATCCGGCTGCGGCAAGTCGACCACCGCTCGTCTGGTGCTCGGGATCGAGCGGCCAGATGAAGGTCAGGTGCGCTTTGACGGCGCCCCCATGCCCGGCTCGGGCAGCCCGGGCTGGGCCGCCTTGCGCAAGCGCATGCAACTGGTCTTCCAGGACCCGCTGAGCGCGCTCGACCGTCGCCTGCCGGTTGGCCTGCAGATCCGCGAACCGCTCGAAATCCACCGCATGGGTACCCCCGCCGAACAGAATGCCCGCGTTGCCGAAGTCATGGAAGAAGTGGGACTCCAGCCCCATCATGCCGACCGGCACCCCCATGCCCTGTCCGGCGGACAACGCCAGCGCGCCGTGATCGCCCGGGCGCTGGTGACCCAGCCAGATCTTCTGGTCTGCGACGAGCCGATCAGCGCCCTCGACGTCTCGATCCAGGCGCAGGTGATGAACCTTCTGGTCGAGCTGCAGGAACGGCTGGGCATGGGCATGCTGTTCGTCAGCCATGATCTGCGCGCCGTGCGCCAGATCAGCCATCGCGTCGCCGTCATGTATCTAGGGCGGATCGTCGAGGAAGGCGCGCCCGACGAAATCCTCCATGCGCCGGCCCATCCCTATTCGCAGGCCCTGGTCTCGGCCATTCCCCATCCGGGCAAGACCGCGCGGCGCATCGTGCTGCAAGGCGATCCGCCCAATCCGGCCGATCGTCCCCCCGGCTGTGCCTTTCATCCCCGCTGCCCGGTGACAGCGATGCGCTGCCGAACCGAAACGCCGCTGCTGAAGCCGCGCCCGAGCGATGGGCGCCGCGTCGCCTGCCACGTCGCGCAGGGCGAGGTCGCCCCCGGCCATGTCGGCCAATTGGAGCTGAGCTGATGTTGCATTATCTGGGCACGCGCCTGCTGCGCGCCACCGTCAGCGTGGTGATGGTCGTCACCTTCGTCTTCATCGTCCTGCGCATGTCGGGCGATCCTGCAGTCGTCATCATGGGCGCTGACGCGCCGCCGGAGGCCGTGGATGCCTTCCGCACCGCCTGGGGCCTCGATCAGCCGATCTGGGTGCAGTATCTGTCCTTTTTCAAGGCCATTTTCAGCGGCGATCTCGGCCAGTCGATGCGCGATGGGCGCGACGCGGTTGCCGTGGTGCTCGAACGCGTCCCGTCCACACTGGCCCTGACCGTGCCGGCCTTCCTGCTCAATGTGGGCATCGGCATTCCCGCCGGCGTCTATGCGGCCCTGCACCGCAACACCGCGATCGACCGCTTCGTCATGGTCATGGCCGTCACCGGCTTTGCCATGCCCTCCTTCATCCTGGCCATGCTGCTGGTGCTGGTGTTTTCGGTCAATCTGGGCTGGCTGCCATCGGCGGGCCAGGATTCCTGGCTCAATGCCATCCTGCCCATTGTCACCATGGGCTTTGGGGGCGCGGCCCTTTTAGCCCGCTTTACCCGCAGCGCCATGCTCGAAGTGCTCGGCCAGTCCTATATCCGCACCGCCAGCGCCAAGGGTCTCTCCTGGTCCGCTGTGGTCTGGCGGCATGCACTGCAAAATGCAGCCATCCCCACCGTCACCATTATCGGCTTCATGCTGGGCGGTCTGGTGGCCGGGGCGGTGGTGGTCGAAAGCGTCTTCTCCTGGCCCGGCGTCGGCCGCTTGCTGGTCGTCTCGGTCTCCAACCGTGACCTGGCGGTCGTCCAGGCCATCGTCCTGATGATCGCCCTGACCATGGTTGCGGCCAATTTCGTCGTCGACATTCTCTACGGCCTGCTCGACCCCAAGATGCAATCGCAGACGCGCGCGGCGCGCGCCTGACCGCCTCGACACTCACCCTCGGAGACCGCCTATGGCCGATATTCCATCCAGCGAGCTTGGCGCCGGACAAACCCTGGCCGTCCGCGCCCAGGCCCTGCTCGCCCAGTTCGGCAAGCTGCCGGTACTGATGCTGATTGCCGTCACCTGGCTCGGCTTCATGCTCGCCGTCGCCATTCTGGCTGACCTCATCACCCCCTATCCCTATACCCAGATGGACCTCCATAACCGGCTGAGCAGCCCGGTTTTCATGGGCGGCGACTGGGCTCATCCGCTGGGCACCGACGAGTTGGGCCGCGACGTGCTGTCCCGTCTGATCGCCTCGATCCGCATGAGCCTGCTCATTGCCTTCGGCGCCACGATCATCGGGGCCGTCATCGGGGTGACGCTGGGTTTCGTGGCGGCCCATTTCCGCGGCTTCATCGAGCAGATAGTTCTGGCCCTGGTCGACTTTTCAGCGGCCATCCCCTTCCTGGTCCTGGCGCTGGCGGTGTTGGCCTTCTTTGGCAATTCGATCGTGCTTTTCGTGTGCCTGCTCGGTCTGCATGCCTGGGAGCGCTATGCCCGTATTGCGCGAGGCCTCGCGATCAGCGGCAATGCCCAGGGCTATTCGGCGGCCGTGCACCAACTGGGAGCCTCGCCCCTGCGCCTCTATGGTCGGCACATCCTGCCCAATATCGCCTCGACGCTCATCGTCTCGATGACCCTGGCCTTCCCCGAAATCATCCTGCTCGAAAGCGGGCTTTCCTTCCTGGGCCTGGGCGTGCAGCCGCCCAATACCTCGCTGGGCAATATGGTCGGCTTCGGGCGTGAATATCTCTCGAGCGCCCCCTGGATCATGCTGGCCCCCGCCTTTGTCATCACCATCACCGCGCTGTGCATCTCGCTTGTCGGCGACGGCCTGCGCGACAAGCTCGACCCCACCCTCACCTGATTTACCCCCCGGCCCCGACGGCCGGTTACGAAAGGACGCGACTATGACTGATCTGCCTATCGTTGGCGCCGCCATGACGTTGAAGGACGTCGAAATCAACCGCAACTGGTTGCTGGAAAAGCCACGTGACCTCGAACTGCAGGACTTTGTTCCGGCCGAAGTGCTCGCTGGCGACTGGCAGAGCGTGGCCACCGAAGCCCGCCGCCTGCTCGACGGCCACCAGGGGCGCCTGGGCATTCATGGTCCCTTCATGGGCCTCAACGTCGCCTCCTCCGACCCGGATATCCGCGCCGTCGTCGCCAAGCGCATGGATCAGGCGCTCGATGTTGCCGAGGCGCTCGAAGTCACGCAGATCGTCATCCACAGCCCCTATTCGACCTGGATGCACAACAATCTCGACAACTGGCCCGAACAACGCCAGCAGGTCATCAACCTGACCCATGAGACGCTTGGTGCCGCCGTCAAGCGCGCCGAGAACCAGGGCTGCGTCTTCGTACTTGAGAACATCGAGGACAAGGACCCCGCCGACCGCCGCAAGCTGGTGGAAAGCTTCAATTCGACCGCCTTTGCGCTGTCGATCGACACCGGCCATGCAGCCTATGCCTATGGCTCGACGGGCGCCCCGCCGGTCGACTATTTCGTGCAGGATGCCGGCGAGATGCTGGCCCATGTCCACCTGCAGGACGCCGATGGCTATGCCGACCGCCACTGGCCGCTGGGCTATGGCAACGTCAACTTCCGCGCCATCTTCGCCAACCTCGCCAAGATCACCTCCAATCCGCGCCTGATCATTGAAATCCGCGATAAATCCCAGATCCAGGCCTCCGCCGCCCACCTCGCTGCCCTCGGCCTGGCCCAATAGAAAACTCGATCACCTCAATCGCCAAGACCCAGGTCTTGGCGATTGACCGGGCCAGCCGTCGAACATTCAACACGGCTTCTGCCCATTGGAGAGCAGACCCAACTGTTCCAACAGCGTCATTGACGATTTGAGATTCTTCCCGCCGTCCAACGGTGGATCGAGTATTCGGTCTTCTGCGAGAGCTATGCCACGTGCCGGTGTCTGCTGGTCGGATCTCGTGTCCACCCGGACCCGGAAGTTGAAAGGGCAGCTATGGCAACCAGAAAGCCAGAAGCCGCCAGGCGGCTCCCGGCCCCATTGCATCCCCTGACCACCCCAACATCGCAGGTCAAGCGTTAGGCCTACCCGTGGACCCGTGGACCCGTGGACCCGTGGACCCGTGGACCCGTGGACCCGTGGACCCGTGGACCCGTGGACCCGTGGACCCGTGGACCCGTGGACCCGTGGACCCGTGGACCCGTGAAAAGTTGAATAAGAGCAGGGCAGTCAAGGGATATTCGCGATCAGGTGAAGTTCCCGTCGTCCTGGGCACGATTGGCGGCAGCACTGTTGTATCCCCCCTTGCGCCGAAGATAGTCTGAGAAGCGCGTTGCCCGAGAGAAGACACCTGGGCGGCCTGCCTTTTTCAATCCCTCGTCAATATAGCCAGCGATCAGAGCATTCATCGTCGTGCCTTCCATGTGGGCCTGAAGCTTGAGGTCCAGGACAATCACATCCGGCAACCTGATCCTGACCTCCCTGACGATCTCGGTCTTTTGAGAGACACAGTTCTGCTCGATGTCCATAGGATCGGTCATCACGCCACCTTGCGCTTTTCTGCTTCGGTGAAGATGGCGGCGAGCAGCTTGCGCATCTCCCGGTCCCCGATATCTCCAGGCAGATATTCGGAAACACCGAGCCCCTTCTCCATGGCGTCGATATATTGCACCCGGCGCCCGACGACCGCGGGCAGGACCGCGCCCTGCTCGGCGTATCGATCGACATAAAACTGCGTACGCGGCAGGTTCCCCCGAACGATCAGGTTCAGGACGACGCTGCCCGGCGTCCTGGAAACGCCCCACAACCTGCGGATCGGTTCCGTCGCCTTGAGGTCCAGAGGCGAGGGCTGGCTCGGCGTCAGCATGAAATCCGCCAGGTCCACCGCCCGCTTCATGCCCAGAGCATCGCGCCCGGCGGTGTCGATGACGATGAACTCGAACCCGTTCTTCTCGGCCCAATCGATCGCTTCCCCGATCCGGGCGAGACTGGCCCGGCGCACGAGCGGACCCTCCCGCTTGACACCGCGGGCTTCAGCCCAATGCACACAAGACTGCTGACCGCTATCACCATCGATATCGGTGTCGAAGATGACGGTCTTCAAACCACAGCAATGGGCCGTGACCGCGACGTTGACACCCAGGGTGCTTTTGCCGGTGCCGCCTTTGGACGCGGCAAGGAGCAGCACGAAGCGCTTGAACGAGGGCGGCAGGGCAATCGGGTTTTCAGGCTGTGGATGACGCATAACCAACTTCTCCATTAACGAATCGCATGATATACGAATTTCTGCGACTCACAAAGACCGATGCCATGGATCTGCTGTCCTCTCTCCATCAGGCCCGCGAAAAGGCCATGCCGTGGCGTATCCTGGCTGGGCGATTGGCGCAGTTGGAAGCGAGTGCACCGCTGGCGCCGGATGGCCAACCCTGGATTCGTGCGGTCGAAGCCATATCGGGATTTTCGGCCAATCATCTCCGGCGCATGAGCAAGGCTTCGTCCTTGATCGAGGTTATGGTGCAGCGCTGGCCAGATCATGCGGGCATTTTGAATGCGCTGTCCTTTACCCATTCCGAGGTTCTGGGCCGGCTTTGGGAAGCCGATGCGGCCGCAGTTGAACACCTGCTCAAGGCCGAGCGCTGGCCGAGTTATGGCGCGCTCCTGGCGCAATACGAGAAGGCACGATCCCGGCGTTCGGCCCCCAACGCGGCGGGCAAGCTGGCCCTGGGCAATTTTCGGGACCGCGTGAATAGCTTTCTCGAGCAAAAGTCGAGTCTAGCTCTATTCGATCGGGTACCGCACCATCCCTATCTCAAACCGGACTTTCTGGCCTTTCTGCCCAACGGCCAGATCATTGCCTGGGACTGTATGCTCATGCCTGAAAAGGTCGATCAGGAAGCCCTGCATAGACGCTTTGCCGCTTGGGCGACGGAAGCGAGCTTCGTCACCGAGTTCTGGATTGCCGTGCAGCATGATCGTGGCATGGACCACATGCATCGCTGCATAATGGATCTGGACCTCAAGAATATCGGTGTCATGGCTTTCGGTGGATCGGGCGCGGTCATATCGCCCCATGGCCCGCCGGCGCCGGATCGCCGGAAGTCGGCTGTCAACACCGCCTTTGCCCCATCCTTGCAGTCGCGAGGCGATAGCCGAAATTAAAGGCGCGGGATTCTTGCTGCTCACGCGGTTACAGTCGAGTCAACGGTAACATAGCCGGCGAGCCAAAATGACCGAGACCTCATCCTATCCTGAATGCCTGCGCCGTCCCGATGCTGGCGGCCATGTGCAGACGCGGACGACGAAGACCGAAACCCGCTATCGGAAGCGCTATCAGGGGATGGCGAAGACCTGGCGCCGCCGGCATCGGGTGGACGTGGTGACCCCGTTCGAGCTGGCAACCGATATCGGTTACCGGTCATCCGGCCTGAGCCGGAACACACTCAAACAATACCATGCCGCCATTCGTCAGCACCTGCGGGATCTCTGGGATGAGTGCGCCATCAGGTTCGACCAGGTCGCCCGCATCGATGCATTGCTGCGCCAGCAGGCGCCCATGCCGAAAGCGACGACGGGCAAGGCGGGCCACAAGACCTCGGCCGGTCGCGCCAAGTCAGTAAAGCCGGAAACCCTGTCCGCGCTGGTCACCGAACTGCTCCTGCGCCCGACCGCGATCCGCCGTATCGCCGCCGCCCTGCTCGAATATGGCGTCGACCTGGCCACGCGCCCCGGCGAGTTCCTGACCATGCGGGAGGACCCTCGCGGCCAGCTCTGGGTTCGCTCTGCAAAATATTCCGAGACCAACGGAAAAGGCTTGCAGCCGCTCCGCATGCTCGTCGTCGACAATCTCGATCCTTTCGAGATTGACGAACTCAAGGAGATCGCCGCCCTGCTTCTGGCCGAGCGCGCCACGGGTGCAACGACCGCCAGCCTGCTGCGCCGCTGCCAGCATGCCATTCGCGAGGCCCGCAAGGCCGTTGGCGGCCGCTCCAGGCGGGTCACCGCCTATACCGTTCGCCATCAGGCCCGCGCCAATATGTCGGCAATGGGCATGTCGCCCGAAGAGGTCGCCGTGGTCATGAACCATGCCAGCGCCATGACGGCACAATCCCACTATGCGCCGGCGCGCAGCGCCTGGAAGGGTGCGGTGGGTGCAAAACCGCCTGCGGTAGAACCCGAACTGGTCGCCAAGGTTCGACCGGGCAATAGATCGCGGGGCTGGGCTATGCAGGTGTCGGCCGGACCGAAGCCGATGTGAGTGAACGTGGTGAATGCGGGCGGGAAACAAACCGTTAATGACGGCAACAGCCTTTGCTTGCCCTGGACCCGGCGATTGCTATGGTGCAGGCGTCGATCTTTTCCCAGGATCGATGGACATGGTTGGCGACCGCATGAAGCGGCCGCCACCGGGACGGCAATCCCGGCAGCGACCTGGCCATGATCAACTTCTGCTTACACAGAGGCTTTACATGGTTATCCTTCTTCTGAACGCGCCATCGCGCGTCGTCAATGACGTGTCCGTCACGTCGAACTCCCCGTTCTTTACCATCGTCATTCGCACCGTCGTGCCTGGTGCCCCCTGCCCTGCCGGTCGGGAGTAAGGTCATGAAGATCGTTGCTCTGATCGAAGATGGCCTTGGCCATCGCCATCTCGTCGCGTCCCGATCCCCGGACCTGTTGCGTCGCGAACTCGCGGCCCGAACCAGAACCGCCATGCTGATCTGGTGCGCGGTGCCACCGGAATACCATAGCGCCGCAACCATCGTGACCAAGGCCATGGACCGCCTCGGCGCCGATGGGCCGGAGGCGCTTGCCGCCATCCCCGTGAACCGCATCGTGAAAGTTCTGGTGGACCTGTGTGTCACCGAGCCGCGGCGCACGGCGCGCTGGCGTCGGATCAAGCGTCGGGTACGCGAAATCGGCCAATGGTTTCCAGGCAACTGGCGAGGCGCCGCCCCTGCCGAGCATCTGCGCAGCCCCAGCGCCTGACCGCTGGGCAATGCCGTGGGTCTACGGCCCCACGGACCCGCGGACCAACGGACCAATGGACCAATGGACCAATGGACCGGCCGATCCCGTAACTTTCTGATTTTCTCTACAAAAATACGTTTGCCAGCCCGAAAATAATCGAGGACGCTGGATGTGCATCCGAGGGGTTGACCCTTCATCCCGCCGGGTGCCGCTCAGGGGCAGGTGCCGAAAACTTCCCGCGTCGGCCGGTGGTCGATCCCTGATGCGTAGGCCACCGGCTGGCGCGGGACTCCACGGTTTACATGGCGTCGAAACCCTCCGGCTCGCCGGCGCCATGTGCGGTTCGCACGCAAAGGCCGGTTCAGGAAGAAGAGCGCCTGTGCACCGGCGCAACCGCAAAGACCGTCATCGACATGACGGTCATCCTCGACCTCGTCATCGGGCCTGAAGTGTCCGTTGCCGAAGCCGATCTTTATCTGCACTGGGCCAGTGATCTGCTGACCCCGGCAAAGGATGATGACGATGACACCAGCTAGGCAGACCGTACCGAAGGCTTCTCCGAACAGGCTTCGGGCTGTCGGCTATTGCCGCGTCAGCACCAAAAGACAGGCCGATCACCAGATCTCGCTCGAAGAGCAGGAAAAGAAGATCGACGCGACCTGCGTACTGCGCGATGCCGATCTCATTGAGACCTTTGTCGAACCGGGCCTCACCGCTCGTGCCGACCGGCGTCCCGAACTCAAGCGCATGCTTGAATTTGCCTGCGACCCGGTCAACCGCATCGATCTCGTCATCGTCTACGCGTTCAGCCGCTTCTTCCGCAATGTCACTCAGTACCTCCAGTATAAGGAAAAGCTGAAGCAGGCCGGCGTTCGCCTGATCTCGGCGACTCAGGACATTCCGGAAGGCCCGCATGGCGAGTTGATGGAAACCATTCTCGCCGCCTTCGATGGCCACCAGAGCGAGGTCAATGCCGGTATCGTCCGCGACATGATGATGGCCAATGCCGAAGAAGGCTATTGGAACGGATCCGCTCCGCCTTTCGGCTATCGCACTAAGGTCGCCCTAGTATTGCGCCGCAAAGAAAAGAAGGTCCTCGAAATCGACGAGGAAGAGGCCGCCATCGTGAATAAGGCTTTCCGGCTTTACCTGCATGGTCATGCGGGCAATGGCCCCATGGGTATCAAGGCCATCACCACCCATCTCAACACCAAGGGATACCGCTATCGCGGCAAGGCCTTCTATACCGCTTCGGTCGAGCGCATCCTCAAGAACGAGGCCTATATCGGAATCCACTATTACAATCGCATCGATAGCCGGACGCGCAAGGAACGCCCGCCATCCGAGTGGATCAGGATGGACGTGCCCGTCATTGTCGACCAGGAAACCTTCGATGCCGTCCAGCGCACCCTTCAGGCGCGCAATCCCAGAAAGACCGCCCCTCGCGTCGTCACCGGTCCGACGCTCCTGACCGGGATTGCGGTCTGCGAGAAATGCGGACGCGGCATGATGCTGCGCACCGGCAAGGGCGGGCAATACAAATACCTGACTTGCGCCAAGAGCGCCACCGAGGGCACAGGCTGCGGCCATTCCATCCGCATGGACAAGGTCGATGAACTGGTCATCAAGGCCATGGAGGACCAGGTGTTCGCACCCGGCCGGCTCACCGCCATACTCGAAGCCATGACCGACCGCACTGACGATACGCGGCAACAGCTCGAAGCCGAAATCGACCGTCAGCGTGGGGCGATTGGCGAATCCCAGTCCCGGCTCGACCGTCTCTATGATGCCATCGAGGCCGGTGTCGCCGAAGTGCGGGACCCAAAGTTCAAGGCACGGGTTGATCTGGCCAAGCTCCAGATTCGGGAAGGAAACGCCAACCTCGAGGTTCTGCACCAGCGCCGGAGTGCCAAAGCCGAACTCTCGCCCGCTCTGGTGCGGCGCTTTTCCTCCAACATCCGCCGACGGCTTCGCGATGCTGATCCATCCTTCCGCCGGACATGGCTGCACATGTTCGTCAGCAAGGTCACCATCGGCAAGGATCGCATACGCATCTGCGGGCCTAAAGATCAGCTTTTGAAAGCTGTTTCGGATGGGGAGGATTCCGCTCGGGCGATGGTGCCCACTTTTGCCCGAGAATGGCGCACCCGGCGAGATTCGAACTCACGACCTCTGCCTTCGGAGGGCAGCGCTCTATCCAGCTGAGCTACGGGTGCATGCCGGATTCGGGCATGGCCCGAAGAATGGGCGCAAACTAGTCGAAGCTTGCCTTCGGCGCAACGGGGGAAATCCCGGCGCTTGATAAGTCCTGACAGGAACTGGCATCAGCCTATGGGAGAGCAGGATTTCGCCTTTGGAGAATTGCCGATGACCACTCTTCCCGGTCCTGATGGATTGCCCCGTTGCCGTTGGTGCTCGGGTGCACCAGAGTTTTTGCCCTACCATGATCATGAATGGGGTTTTCCCGTTGGCGACGATACCCGCCTCTTTGAAAAGCTATGTCTTGAGGGCTTTCAGTCGGGCTTGAGCTGGCGGACCATTCTCAACAAACGCGAGGCGTTCCGCGCCGGGTTTGCCGGCTTCAATATCGATAAGGTCGCGACCTTCACTGAAGTGGACATCGACCGCCTCCTGGCCGACAAGGGCATCGTGCGCCATCGCGGCAAAATCGAAGCGGCAATCAACAATGCACGGCGCGCCCAGGAGCTGATCAGGGAGGCTGGTTCGATTGCTGCCTATGTCTGGCGTTATGAAACGCCCGACGAAGCGCCGCCGCAGAGCCAGACCACCAGTCCGGCCGCCATTGCCCTTTCAAAGGACCTCAAGAAGCGTGGCTGGAAATTCGTCGGGCCGACGACGGTCTTTGCCTTCATGCAGGCCATGGGGCTCGTCAACGATCATGCCGTTGGCTGTATCAGCCGGGAGAAGGCGGCGCAGGACCGTGCGGCCTTCACAGTCCCCGGCCGCTGAAAGCGAAAACCGCGCCGCCCTTTTTGAGATGGCGCGGTTTGTTTATTCGGCGGGCTTGGCCGGCGTGGCCCCGGCCTCGTCGTGCTCATGATCATCCGGCGCCTTGGGCAGGAAGCGGCGGGTGAAGGCGCTAAAGCTGTCGATATAGGTGAGCAGCACCGGCACGACGAGCAAGGTCAGTGCCGTCGAGCTGACAAGACCGCCGATCACGGCATGGGCCATCGGCGCGTTCTGCCCGGAGCCTTCATGCAGGCTCAACGCCAGCGGCAGCATGCCGAAGATCATGGCGAGCGTCGTCATGATGATCGGGCGGAAGCGCGTCACCCCGGCTTCGACCAGAGCCTCATAGAGGTTCCAGCCTGCCTTGACGTGCTGGTTGGCGTTGTCGACGAGTAGGATGGCGTTCTTGACCACGAGACCCATCAGCATGATGAAGCCGATGGCCGAGAACATGTTGAGTGTCGATCCGCCAATCAGCAAGCCCACCATCACGCCGATCAGCGCGAGGGGCAGCGAACCCATGATGGCGATCGGCTGCAGGAAGCTGCCGAACTGGCTGGCGAGGACCAGATAGATGAAAATCACCGCCAACAGCAGCGCCGAGCCGATGGCGCCCATCGTGTCAGCGATCTGCTCGACTTCGCCGCCAAAGCTGCTGCGATAGCCCGTCGGGAATTCGAGGCTGTCAACGGCCGCCTGGAGCTGCGGCGTTACCGTGCCCAGTTCAACACCTGAGAGATAGGCCTCGACGGTCACACCACGCTGCAGGTCCTGGCGATTGATCGTCGCCGGCCCGGTGCTGGCAACGACTTCCGCCACCTGGCCAAGCGTGATCATGCCATTCGAACCCGTCGCGCCCGACTGGGCGATCGGCAGGTTGCTGATCGCATCGAGATCGTTGCGCAGGCTCTCCGGCAGCCGGACGACCAGCGAGGAAATCTCCCCGTTGGGCGCCGTCCAGTCCACGACTTCTTCGCCGCTGATCAGCGGCCCCATGGTCGCGGCCACCTGCGACATAGACACGCCCAGATTATTGGCCAGTTCGCGATCGACATTGATGCCGACGATCGACTGCGCGTCATCAAGGCTCGAGGTGATGTCGATGAGGCCGTCAATCTTTTCCATCTCCGCCATCAACTGGTCGGCGAGACGGCCAAGTTCAACGAAGCTATCGCCATAAAGCGTGATCGAAACCGGGGCAGTCGATTGACCGAGGCCAGAGGCCGCCGACACCTGGAACTTGGCGCCGGGCACGGCTTCGAGCAGGCGTCGCGCCTCAGGCATCAGGTCCTGCGGCGAGCGCGTACGCTCCTCGCTTGAAACCAGGGTCACGGTCAGCGTGCCGGTATTGGCGCCGCTCGAGGCAAGGCCACCGGCGATGGTCGAATAGGTCCGCTCGACTTCCGGGATCTGGCGCAGAACGGTTTCGGCCTGCCGCAGCTTTTGCGCCGTGTGTTCCTTGGTCGACCCGGCCGGCGTCTCGGCGGTGACGGTGAAGATACCCGTATCCGTTGCCGGCACGAATTCCACCCCAACCCGTGGGAAGAGAGCCAGCGCCCCCACCAGCGACAGCACGGCGATCAGCAACACCGTCTTGCGATATTTGAGGCCCCAGCGGATGAGGTGGCGATAGCCCTCGGTGACCCATTCGAAGAAGCGGTCGAACTGCTGGATCGCTCGGCCGACCGGTCCGCGTTTGACGTTGGGGTTGGATGCCGGATCGTACCACACGCTTGACATCATGGGGTCGAGAGTGAAGGCGACGAAGAGCGAGATCAGCACCGCAACCGAAACGGTGACGCCGAACTGCAGGAAGAACCGCCCCATGATGCCGTCCATGAAGGCGACGGGGAGGAACACGGCAACGATAGAGAGGGTCGTGGCGAGAACCGCCAACCCGATCTCGTTGGTGCCGTCAAAAGCCGCCTGACGGTGGTTTTTGCCCATGTGCAAGTGGCGCGTGATGTTTTCGCGCACCACGATAGCATCGTCGATGAGGATACCCACTGCCAGCGACAGGGCCAGCAGCGTCATCATGTTGAGCGTAAAGCCCAGGAAGTTGAGCGCCACCATGGTTCCGATGATCGAGATCGGCAGGGTAAGGCCGGTAATGACGGTCGATCGCCAGGAGTTGAGGAAAAGGAACACGATCACGACGGCGAGGATGGCACCTTCGATGAGCATGTTCTGAACTGCATGGAACGAGTCTTCTACCGGCTTGGCATTATCCACCACGACTTCGATATTGATGCCGGCGTTCGACAATTCGTTGGTGAGAAGGTTGTCGATGGTGCGACGGATGTTTTCCGCCACGCCAACCGTATTGGCGCCCTGGGTCTTGAGGATGTCGATCGCCAGAGCCCGCTCGCCATTGAGAATGGCAAGGCTCGAAGCTTCCCCGGTTCCGTCCTCGATCGTCGCCACATCGCGCAGGGTAACCGGCTGACCGCCCTGATTGCCGACGATGATGTCGTAGAAATCTTCCTGGTTCTCAAGACGTCCGAGCACCTGGATGGACTGCACAATGCTCCCTTCGGTGATCGAACCGGCGGAGAGGTCGCGGTTCGAAGCCTGCAGCGCCGAGATCACGGCATTGGGCGCGATGTTGTACGCCGTCAGACGATCGGGATCGATCTGGATATTGAGCTGTCGCGGCACGCCACCGACCACCGACGCGCTACCCACACCCGAAATATTGGAGAGGCGGGTGACGATAATGTCTTCGGTGAGAGAGGTGAGGTCACGGTCCGAAAGCGTGTCGGAGCTAACGGCGAGCGAGAGCACCGGCAATGCCGACGGGTCAAAGCGCAGCACGCGCGGATCGCCGGCATTGTCGGGCAAGTCCGCCTTGATCGGGTCGATCTTGTCGCGAACTTCCTGGGCCATCTGCTGGGAGTTCTGCTCAAGGTCGAAGATCATGAGCACCATGGCCTGGCCCGACTGGGCCGTAGACTGGATGGTGTCGAGACCCGCGAGCGTATTCACGGCGTCTTCGATAGGTTTGACGATGTCGGCTTCCACGGCCTCCGGAGAAGCGCCGGGGTAGCTGACCACCACGGCAACGACCGGAAAGTCGATGTCGGGCATCTGCTCGATGGGCAGGCGCTGGTACGAATAGACACCAAAGACCAGGATCGCGACCATGATCATGGTCGCAAAGACCGGATGGTTGACGCTGATGCGCGTGAGGAACATGACCGTCAGTCCTCTACTGTTTGATAGGCCGAACCAGCGGTGAGCTCGGTCAGCGGCGCAGAGACGATAACATCGCCCGCATTGAGGCCCGTCACTTCAACGATGGTGCCGCGGTTCCAGGCTTCCCCCGGTTCGACCGCCTGCCGGACGAGCGTGCCATTGTCGAGCCTGAGCACGAATTCGCCCTCGGCGTCTTCGCGCATCGCCGTTGCCGGCACTGCGATGGCGTCGGCCTTCTCGCTGACGGTGATCAGGCCGGTCGCAAACATGCCGCCGCGCAGGAGACCTGCGTCATTGTCGATCAGAACATAGATCGGAATGGTACGGGTACCCGTGGCGGCCACCGGATTGACGCGCGAAACCTCGCCTTCAAACGTCTGATTGGCGAGACCCGTCGCTGTCACTTCCACGGTCTGGCCCGGCGCCACGAGCGCGCTCGATGTCACCGAACCGGACGCCTGGAATTCCATGTCGTCGAGATTGACCACGGTAAAGAGTGCTGTGCCCGTCCCAATGGTCTGGCCGGCTTCAACAGAACGCTCGGAAACCACGCCGTCCATCGGAGCACGAACGGTGGCATTGCTCAACGCTAGCTCGGCCACCGACACGGCGGTCGAGAGCGCCGTCATATTGGCCTCAAGCGCCGCGGTAGCGGATCTCGCCTGTTCTAGCGCCGAAGGGCTCGTCAGTCCTTGGCGTGCCAGTTCTTCAGTGCGCTCAAGCTGCTGCTGCGAAGAGACCAGTTGCGCGCGCGTCGCATCGGCCGTCGCTCGCTGCTGCGCCAATTGCAATGAGAGATTGGCCGGATCGATCTCGACCAGCACCTGACCCTCTTTGACACTATCGCCGGGCCGAACCGCAACGCTCAGAACGCGACCAGCGGCCTGTGCCGCCACAACAGCCTGCTTGGAGGGCACCAGCGAACCGGTAACCCGCACCGTCTGGCGCAGAACCTGCGGCGCAATCGTCGTTGTCTCGGATGACAAAAGCTGCCGCACGACCGGCGCTTCTTCTGCAACCTGGACAGGCGCGGGCGCGGGCGGACGCGTCAAGAAGAACACGACGCCGCCGACAACGATCAGCCCGAGCACGATCCATGGCCCGATCCGCCGTTTGGGCTTGAGGCCCTCGGCGACCCGGCGGGCGTTTTCTTTTTCCCGCTTGCTTTGTGCCCATTCGGGCTTTTCATGGGCTGTGGTCATGGAGAGTGTCCTGATAAAATGGGGTCGATTGATAGTCTATCGGCCTGTGGGCACTGGCCTATCGGGGCATAAATGGGCGGAGGGAGCGCGAGGGCGGCGTCGCCCGGCGCAGATGTCGCAAACTGTCGGCCAAGGCTGTGTCCAGTCCAGGATTGGCGCAAGGTCCGGAGAACCGGCCGCCGCGGTGTCAAAATGCTCGCATCGGGGTCCTTTTCCATTGTCCATATTGCCGCAACATTGCGAAACTGCAAAGTCCGCGCAATGCAATGGCAATCATTGTCAGACATAACCCCGTCCATGATGAGGTAGCCATGCGTATACTTTTGGTGGAGGACGAGCTCGATCTGGCACGGGCGTTGATCAGTGCTCTCGAACGCCACGACATTCTGGTAGATCACGTTTCAACGCTGGAAATGGCGCTCGAAGCGGTCGAAAATGCTGTTCATTCCATCGCGGTTCTCGATCGCAAACTGCCCGATGGCGACAGCCTGACGATCATTCCGCAATTGCGCCGGGCGCAGTCCGGCCTGCCGATCATCGTGCTTTCCGCCCTCGGCTCTCCCGAACATCGCATCGAAGGCCTCGAAACCGGCGCCGACGACTATCTTGCAAAGCCCTTTGTCGTCGACGAACTGGTCGCCCGCATTCGCGCCCTGATGCGCCGTCCCGCCATGATCGCGGATATGGGTATTACGGTGGGCAAACTCACCTTCAATCTCGGCGATGGCACGGCCACTGCTGCCGGCGAGCCGATGACGCTGACCCGTCGCGAAGTGCTCGCCCTCGAAGTCCTGGTGCGCCGCGCCGGCCGAACCGTGGCCCGTTCTGCCCTCGAAGAAGCCGTCTATGGCTTTGACGACGAAATCGCCTCGAACACGCTCGACGCCCACATTTCCCGGCTGCGGCGCAAGCTGGC
This sequence comes from Devosia riboflavina, assembly GCF_000743575.1. Taxonomy (GTDB): domain Bacteria; phylum Pseudomonadota; class Alphaproteobacteria; order Rhizobiales; family Devosiaceae; genus Devosia; species Devosia riboflavina. Next base: position 41,415 of record NZ_JQGC01000001.1, read on the forward strand.
TCCGGCCAATGTCGAAATCCACAGCATCAGGGGGATCGGCTACCTTCTAAGGGCAACCTCATGAAGCGCCGGGCCCTATCGCTGCGCCTCGTCCTCTCGCGCGGCCTCATCGCCATTCAGATCGTGGTGCTGGTAGGCTTCACGCTCGTGGCCGCAGTGCCATTCCTGCTTGCGATCAGCGCCCAGCAGGGGCTCGATGAAGGCATCGTGGACGACATCGTCCGCTCCGCGCAACGTCTCGAGGATGGCAGCTTTTCTCTGGAGCCCAATTCCGACCTGCAGGAAGCCTTCGAGATCTATCCCGATTTCTGGTTCATCATGGTCGATGCGGAGGGCAATATCCTGCGGCGCGGCAATGTCCCTGCCCCGGTCAATCTCTTCCCGCAAAACCTGGTCCATGTCTCGTCGGCTAATTTCACCGATTTCGGGGATTCCAAACACCCCTACGCCATCGTCCGGACGCGCAATACCAGCATGGGACGCCTCTGGGTGATGACCGGCGGCGGCCCGCCCGTCAGCTTCAGCGTTGTCATGAAGACGTTCGGCCATCCCATGTTTATCGGCCTGATCATCCTCTTGTCCGCCGCAACGGTTCTCGCCATTCCATCGCTGATCCGCAGGTCGCTTCTGGGCGTTGAGCAGATAGCGCGCGACGCCGAGCAGATCGATATCGGCCAGAGCGATGTTCGACTGTCCTACAAGAATGTCCCGGTCGAACTTATCCCCCTGGTCCGCGCCTTCAACGAGGCGTTGGATCGTCTCGATAGCGGTATTGCCCGCCAGCGGCGATTCCTCGCCGACGCAGCGCATGAATTGCGCACGCCCATCGCCATCCTGCAAACGCGCCTCGAATCACTTCCCGATAGCCCGGAAAAGCGCCAGTTGCAGCGAGACTCGGCCCGGCTTGGCGGCATGGCCAACGAACTCCTCGATCTTCATCGCCTGGCACTGTCCCCGGACGGTTTTGAAACCGTCGACCTCGTCGACATCGCCGCCCAGGTGACCGCCGATCTCGCACCCCTCGCCATCGACGCCGGCTGCGATATCGAATTCGTTGGCCCCGAAAAACCCGTCGAGGTTAAGGGCGATGCCTCATCCCTCTCCCGTGCCGTCGCCAATCTTGTTCTCAATGCCATGTCCCATGGCGGCCCGGCGGTAAATATCCGGGTCGAGGTCAATCCCGATGGCCGTATCTGCGTCTCGGACAATGGCCCGGGCGTCGATCCCGAGCATCGCGAAGAGATATTCTGGCCTTTCCATCGGCTATCGCCATCCCCGCATGGCGCCGGGCTGGGTCTGAGCCTGGTCTACGACATCATCAAGCGTCATGGCGGCAAGGTCAGTGTAGCCACCGCGCCACAAGGCGGCGCCCTCTTCGAGATCAGCTTGCCCCTGATTACGGCCTAGCGCCGGAGCCGATCGCGCAGCAGCCAGTAGAGCGCGAAGAGCGAAAGCAGCGTCAGCCCGAACCAGGTCAGGGCATAGACGAGGTGATTGTTCGAGAAGGTGAGGACGGTCAACCCACCGATCGGATAGCTTTCATCCGTCTTATCCGCATCGACGAAGAACGGCGCCAGATTGTAGATCCCACTCGCTGCGCCAATCTCGGCCACATCGCGCGAATACCAGCGCCCGGCATCGGGATCATTGCTGCGCAGGAAGCCGCCATCGGGCTCGCTGGCCCGCAATAGCCCGGAGACCGCAACCGCGTCGTCAGGCCGCGCTATACCAGCATCCCGTTCCGCGGCTGTCACAAAACCACGATTGACCAACAGTGCCCGACCATCGTCCAGCGCCAGAGGGGTCATCACCCAGAAGCCACCGCCATGCACGGTGACTGCCTGGCTCAGCGTATCATCGCCCTCGAACCGGCCACGAACCGAGACACGCTGATATTCGCTGACCTCGGGATCGATTGCGCCCCAATCTGCCTCGTTGAGATCAAGTGGCGCGGCGGTGCTGCGCGCTTCCACCGCCGCCACGAGATCGTTTTTCCAGGCCAGCCGCTCGACCTGCCACACGCCTAGGGTCGCAAAACCCAAGGCGCAGACCGCAGCGAAAGCGGCAAAGGCAACGAGGCCGAAGGAGAGCTTCCGCGCCCCCTGCCCTTCTCGCTTCGTCATAGCGTCAGATCAAGTCTGCCGGGTTCATGATATGGCCCGGCATCATATTGGTATTGAGGTGGAACATCACCCACAGTGAGCCCGACAGCGCAATCACGATCACTATGATGGTGAAGATCGCCGCCATCATCGTCCAGCCGCCTTCGGACTTGGTGTTCATGTGCAGGAAATAGACCATGTGCACAAAGATCTGCACCACGCCGAAAGCCATGATTACGAGGGTCGCGATCATGGTGTCGGCGATGACATCGGCCATCACCAGCCAGAACGGAATCGCGGTGAGGATGACCGAAAGCGCGAAGCCGATGAGATAGGTACGGCGCGTACCGTGATCGTGCCCGTCGCCATGCGCATCGGGATTGGGGTGGGCATGCGTGCCCGAAGCTAGCGTGTCGTGAGAGGTCGAAGCGCTCATCGCAGCATCCCCATGAGATAGACAACCGTAAAAACGCCGATCCAGATGACGTCGAGGAAGTGCCAGAACATCGACAGACACTGCACGCGGATCTTGTTGGCGGGGACCAGGCCCTTGGCGCTGATTTGCACCAGCAGCGTAACCAGCCAGAGAATGCCGAAGGTCACGTGGAGGGCGTGCGTGCCCACCAGCACGAAGAAGGCCGACAAAAAGGCCGAACGCTGCGGCACCGCGCCTTCATGGATCATGTGGTAGAACTCATAGAGCGTCAGCCCCAGGAACACCGCGCCCAGGAGGCCGGTGATTACCAGCCAGACCAGCGTTCCGGTCTTCTTGCCCTCGTCCATGTCGAGCATGGCAAAGCCATAGGTGATCGAGCTGAGGAGCAGCGCACCTGTGCTGACAGCCACCAGTTGCAGGTTGAACAGATGCTCCGGCGACGGGCCGGCGGCGAAATTGCCGCCGAGCACGCCATAGATGGCAAAGAGCGAGGCGAAGATGAGACAGTCGCTCATCAGGTAGATCCAGAACCCGATCTGGGTCGAGCCATGCGGAGCGTGGTGATGCGGCACCAGTTCATAGAACTGCGGGGCTTCGCCCTCAGCGGTTGTTGCTTGTGAACTCATCTTAGCGGGCTCCGCTCAGAAGGCGCGTGCGTTCGTTCTCGACGTCGGCAATAGCCTCGACCGGGATGTAATAGTCACGGTCATAGTTGAAGGTGTGGATGATGGCGGCGCCGATGAGCGCGACGAAGCTCAGGATGGCGAGCCACCACATGTACCAGATGAGGGCAAAGCCGAGCACGACGCTGAGCCCCGCGAGGACCACGCCCGTGCCGGTATTGCGCGGCATGTGGATTTCCATAAAATCCTTGGTCGGACGCTGTGCATGCCGCGCCTTCATGTCGGCCCAGGCATCATTGTCGTGAATGATGGGCGTGAAGGCGAAATTGTACTGCGGCGGCGGCGAGGACGTGGCCCATTCGAGCGTGCGGCCATTCCACGGATCGCCGGTCGTGTCCCATTCCTTGTTCTTGCCAAAGATGGAGACGCCAAACTGCACCAGCATGGCCGCAATACCCGCGGCGATCACCAGCGCACCGATACCGGCGATGATGAACCAGATTTGCAGCGATGGGTCGTCGAACGTGCGCAGGCGCCGGGTAACGCCCATGAGCCCCAGCACATAGAGCGGGCCGAAGGCCAACCAGAAGCCGACATTCCAGAGCCAGAACGAGATCTTGCCCCAATAGGTGTTGAGCTTGTAGCCAAAAGCCTTGGGCCACCAGTAGTTGATGCCGGCAAAGATGCCGAACAGCACGCCGCCAATGATCACATTGTGGAAGTGCGCCACGAGGAACAGCGAGTTGTGCAGCACGAAGTCGGCCGGCGGCACGGCGAGCAGCACGCCGGTCATGCCACCGATGGTGAAGGTGAGCATGAAGGCGATGAGCCACATCATCGGCAGTTCGAAGCGGATGCGGCCCTTATACATCGTAAAGAGCCAGTTGAAGATTTTGGCACCTGTAGGGATCGAGATGATCATCGTGGTGATGCCGAAGAACGAATTGACGCTGGCGCCCGAGCCCATAGTGAAGAAGTGGTGCAGCCACACAAGATAGGACAGCACCGTGATCACCACGGTCGCATAGACCATGGACGTGTAGCCGAAGAGGCGCTTGCCCGAGAAGGTCGAGGCGACTTCCGAGAAAATGCCGAAGCACGGCAGGATGAGGATGTAGACTTCCGGGTGACCCCAGATCCAGATGAGGTTGATATACATCATCGGGCTGCCGCCGAAATCGGCGGTGAAGAAATTGGTGCCGACATAGCGATCAAGCGCCAGGAGGGTCAGCACAGCGGTCAGGATCGGGAAGGACGCGACAATAAGCACGTTGGTGCAGAGCGAGGTCCAGGTGAAGACCGGCATCTTCATCAAGCTCATGCCCGGGGCGCGCATCTTGATGATAGTCGCGATCAGGTTGACGCCCGAGAGAGTTGTGCCGACGCCCGCCACCTGCAGCGCCCATATATAATAGTCAACGCCCGATGCAGGTGAATGCTCGATCCCCGACAATGGCGGGAAAGCCAGCCAGCCGGTCTGCGCAAACTCGCCGATGAAAAGGCTCATCATGACCAGCACGGCACCACCGGCGGTCATCCAGAACGAGAAATTGTTGAGGAACGGGAAGCTGACGTCGCGCGCGCCGATCTGCAGCGGCACCACATAATTCATGAAGCCCGTGATCAGCGGCATGGCGACGAAGAAGATCATGATCACGCCATGTACGGAGAACAGCTGATCATAGTGGTGGGCGTTGAGGTAACCCTCATAGCCGTTGAAGGCGATGGCCTGTTGTAGGCGCATCATCAAGGCGTCGGCAAAGCCGCGCAGCAGCATGACGAGACCGAGCACCATGTACATGATGCCGATCTTCTTGTGGTCGACGCTGGTGAACCACTCTTTCCAGAGATAGGACCAGAGCTTGAAATAGGTCAGCGCGCCAACCACTGCGAGGCCGCCCAGCACCACGACGATGAAGGTCACGACGAGGATCGGCTCGTGGATCGGCAGGACGTCCCAGGTGAGACGCCCGAAAATGAAGGACCAGAATTCGTTTGTCATAGCGCGTCAGCCGAGGTGTTTTGGTTGAAGGCGAGCTTGCCGGCGAGCCAGTCAAGCGCGGGCGCATTGCTGTGCGCGACCATTTCGGGACGGATCAGACCCTTGCCGACAAGCGGCGCAGCATCAGGCGCCTTGATGGCCGGCAGCTTTGCCGTCATGGCAATGGCTTCGTCCGTCGAGCAGATCGCCGCGACATAAGTCTTCTGCGGGCCGAAGGGCGAGCGGTTCTTCTCGCCGCCGCCATAAAGCTCGGGCGCTAGATTGTTGACGCCGGCATGGCCGAGCCCACCCTGCTCGTCGATCGACATCATCTCGCTCACGCACATCTTGTCGCGCTCGACGCACATGTTGACGATGGCGGTATAGAGCCCGCTTTCGACGCCGGCAAAGTGCATGACCGGAACGTGCTCGCTGGGCTTTTCGACTTCGAGATAGCGCTGGCGGCTGAGCATGTCGGGCGAGTTGCGAACCTCGGCGACCCAGGCCTCGAATTCGCGATCGCTCACGCCCTTGGTTTCGAAATGCATGCCGGAGAAACCGTGGCCGCTATAGTGGGCCGCGATGCCCTTATAGGTGCCGGGCTCGTTGATCACGCCATGCAACCGGGTCTGCATTCCCGGCATGGCATAGATCTGGCCGGCCATTGCGGGAATGTAGAACGAATTCATCACCGTCGACGCCGTCAGCTTGAAGCTGATCGGGCGATCGACCGGCGCCACCAGTTCATTGACGGTGGCAATGTCATATTGCGGGTAGATGAACATCCACTTCCAGTCGAGCGCCACGACCTCCACTTCGAGGGGCTCAACTTCCGCGACAACCGGCCGATCAGGACCGAGACGGCCAAGCTCGCGATAGGGATCGAGCAGATGCGTCGACACCCAGGTCACCGCGCCAAGGCAGATGATGATGGCGAGCGGCGCCGACCAGATCACCAGCTCGAGCTGGGTCGAGTGATCCCAGTTCGGTTCGTACTTGGCATTGTTGCCCTGCCGATATCTGCGCGCGAACAGCACGACCAGCACCATCACCGGAATGATGATGAGCAGCATGAGCACTGTTGCGATGATGATGAGATCGCGCTGCTGCACGGCGACATCGCCGGCCGGCGCCATCACCACGGCATTACAGCCAGCGAGAAGTGGTGCCGCGAGGGGCACGAGAAGAAGTTTGGCAAAACGAGACATTGCGGCCCTTGGGAGGAAGACTGCGCTTGGTTTGCGGACTACTCCCGTGGCATCCTCTGCGCCATCGGACATTTTGTCCACTCGCAAGCGCCCGCTCTTTGATGCAAGACACCATCAAACCAGTCCGTAGCGAACGACTGACCGCCTTCTCCCCTCTCCCGGAATGCGGATCGGAAATTCAATAAAACCAGGAGCTTAGCGACATGGCAGCCTCCACTCCCCAGGTCCCTGAGACTTCAGCCGAACACGACGCGCGCCAACTGCACGACACCCACAGACCCGTCGATGCCAATGAAATCGCCATCGGTGTGATTATTGGTCGCACCTCGGAATTCTTCGATTTCTTCGTTTATGCCATCGCTTCGGTGCTGGTTTTCCCGACTCTGATCTTCTCCTTTGCCGATCCTTTGACCGGCACGCTCCTCTCCTTTGCCGTTTTCGCCCTGGCCTTCGTCGCCCGTCCCGTGGGCACGGCGATCTTCCTTGCCGTCGACCGTCGCTATGGGCGCGGGGTCAAACTTACCATCGCCCTGATGCTGCTCGGCGTCTCGACCGTGGCGACTGCCTTCCTCCCCGGCTACGATCAGGTCGGCTGGCTTGCCGTCGCTATCCTCGTCATTTTCCGCATCGGCCAAGGTCTCGCCCTCGCCGGAACCTGGGATGGTCTTGCCTCCCTCCTCGCGCTCAATGCGCCCAATACCAAGCGCGGCTGGTTCGCCATGGTGCCCCAGCTCGGCGCCCCGATCGGCCTCATCGTTGCATCAGCGCTCTTTGCCTATCTCTCTTGGGCTCTTTCGGCCGAAGACTTCCTCGGCTGGGGCTGGCGCTACCCGTTCTTCGTGGCCTTCGCCATCAATATCGTCGCGCTCTTCGCGCGCCTCCGCATCGTGGTCACGCCCGAATACACGCATCTCTTCGAAAGCGGCGAACTCGAACCCTCGACGCTGCGCGAAACCATCACCAATGACTGGCGCAACATCGTCATCGGCGCCTTTGCGCCTCTGGCCAGCTTCGCCCTCTTCCACATGGTGACCGTGTTCCCGCTCTCCTATGTGTTCCTTTATACCCAGGAAGTGCCGGCCAATTTCCTCGTCATCGAGATTGCCGCTGCCTGTGTCGGTCTCGTCGCCGTGGTGCTTTCGGGCTATCTTGCCGACAGCATCGGCCGCCGCCAGCTCCTCGGCTATTCGGCCGCCGCCATCGGCGTCTTCAGTATCTTTGCGCCGCTCCTGCTCGGTGCCGGCCAGACCGGCGAAACCATCTATATGATCATCGGCTTTGCCCTGCTTGGTCTGTCCTTCGGTCAGTCCTCTGGTGTCGTCGCCGCCAACTTCACCCGGCTTTATCGCTATACCGGCTCGGCCCTGACCTCGGACCTCGCTTGGCTTTTCGGCGCCGGCTTCGCTCCGTTGGTTGCCCTACTGCTGTCGAGCAATTTCGGCCTCATTTCCTCGGGGGCCTATCTGCTTTCCGGCGCGGTCTGCACGCTTGTTGCACTCTATCTCAACCGGCACCTGGCCCGCACTAACTAACTGATATCGCAGATCTATTGAAGCGCGCGACCACTCCGATGGCCGCGCGCTTCGTCTTTTTTGTCTTCCGCCAAAAGAACGAGTGCACGCCGTCAATCTTGTATGGTACATGTAACCGCGCGGCGAAAAGATGAGTCATCACGCTGCGGTTTTGATGGCATGCGAGGAGCGGAAATGGCCAAGACTTATGCAATCGTGGGCACGGGCGGACGGGCCAGGATGTTCTACGAGGCCATTCTGGGACCCCATAAAGACAATGCCCGCGTGGTCGCCCTTTGCGACACCAACCAGACCCGCATGGACTACACCAATCGCATCTTCGTCGAAGAGCTGCGCGGAGAGGCTGTGCCGACCTACAAGGCCAGCGACTTCGAGAAGATGATCGCCGAGCAAAAGCCCGATTTCGTCATCGTCACCTCCGTCGACCGCACCCACCACAAATATATCATCCGCGCCATGGAACTCGGCTGCGACGTCATCACCGAAAAGCCGATGACGGTCGACAAGGAAAAGTGCCAGGACATCCTCGACGCCGTCGAGCGCACCGGCAAGAACATCCGCGTCACCTTCAATTATCGCTATGCCCCGCACAATTCGGCGTTGCGAGAACTGATCGCCGAAGGCGCCATCGGCACCCCGACCTCGATCCACTTCGAGTGGCTGCTCGATACCCGCCACGGCGCCGACTATTTCCGCCGCTGGCACCGCGACAAGCGCAATTCGGGTGGCCTGATGGTCCACAAGTCGACCCACCATTTCGACCTCGTCAATTTCTGGCTCGGCAGCCAGCCTGACACCGTCTTTGCCATGGGCGATCTCAAATTCTACGGTCGCGCCAATGCCGAGGAACGCGGCGTCTTCACGCCCTATACCCGCACGACGGGCGTGGAAGCGGCAAAGGACGACAAGTTCGCCATCGACCTGACCTCGAACCCCGTCCAGAAATCGCTCTATTGGGACGCCGAAAAGGAAGATGGCTACCAGCGCGATCAGAACGTCTTTGGCGACGGCATTTCCATCGAAGACACGATGAATGTCATGGTCCGCTACCGCAACAAGGCGGTAATGACCTATTCGCTCTATGCCTATGCCCCCTGGGAAGGTTTCAATGTCGCCATCAACGGCACCGGTGGCCGTCTGGAACTGATGGTCCGCGAAACCTCCTACATCAATGCCGGCTCCACCTCGACCGCCGAAGGCGCGGCCAAGGGGGTCGATCTCTATCATTTCCCGCTTCACGGCGAGCCGCGCATCATCCCCATCAAGCATGCCGAAGGCGGCCATGGCGGCGGCGACAAGATCATGCTCGAAGAAATTTTTGGCAACGCCACGCCGCGCCCTGGCTACGGTGCCAACCATCGCGATGGCGCCCTCTCGATCCTGACCGGCATCGCCGCCAACCAGTCCTTTGCGACCGGCCTTCCGGTCGACGTCAAAACGCTGGTCAAACTCTGACCTTAAAGGAACGACTTTCGTTAGCGCCCTGCAGCATCGCCAATGCCCTTAGGGAGAATGGGCGGCGATGCTGCGGCAGGGGCCCGAGGAGGAAAAGGCCATGCGGAAGTCAGCCGACCAACTCCGTTCGGCGCGCTGGTTCGCGCCGGACGACCTACGCAGCTTTGGCCACCGCTCGCGGCTGATGCAGCTCGGCTATTCGGAAGCCGACTTCATGGGCAAACCCGTGATCGGCATCCTCAACACCTGGTCCGAACTCAACGCCTGCCACAGCCATTTTCCCGAACGCGTCGAAGCGGTAAAGCGCGGCGTCCTCGCAGCCGGTGGTTTCCCCGTCGAACTGCCAACCCTCTCGGTCGACGAGAGTTTCACCAAGCCCACCTCCATGCTTTACCGCAACCTCCTCGCCATGGAAGCGGAGGAAAATATCCGTTCGCACCCGCTCGATGGCGTGGTGCTGATGGGGGGCTGCGACAAGACCACGCCCGGCCTCGTCATGGGAGGGATATCAGCCAATGTGCCGATGATCTACCTGCCCGCCGGCCCCATGCTGCGCGGCAACTATGCCGGCAAATCCCTCGGCTCCGGCTCCGACGCCTGGAAATACTGGGACGAGCGCCGCGCCGGCAATGTCACCGACGAACAGTGGCAAGGCCTGCAAGGCGGCATAGCCCGCTCAGCCGGCGTCTGCATGACCATGGGCACCGCCTCGACCATGACCGCAATCGTCGACGCCACGGGCCTCACCCTGCCCGGCGCCTCCTCGATTCCCGCCGTCGACTCAGCGCACCAGCGCATGGCCGCCGATTGCGGCCGCCGCATCGTCGATATGGCCTGGGAAGACATCACCCCGGCCCACATCGTCACCGAAGCCGCCATACGCAACGGCGCCATCGTCGCCATGGCCACCGGCTGCTCGACCAATGCCGTAGTGCACCTGATCGCCATGGCCCGCCGCGCCGGCGTCGAACTCTCACTTGACGATCTCGACGCCCTTGGCCGCACGACCCCGCTCATCGCCAATGTCCGGCCCAACGGCCAGGGCTACCTGATGGAAGACTTTTACTTCGCTGGCGGCCTTCGCGCCCTGATGACGCAGTTGACCGACCGGCTGCATCTCGGCGCCGTCACCGTCAACGGCAAGACGCTGGGCGAAAACCTCGAAGGCGCCGTGGTCTACAACGCCGACGTCATCCGCCCGCTCTCGAACCCGGTCTATCACGAAGGTTCATTGGCCGTTCTCCGCGGCAATCTTTGCCCCGATGGCGCCGTCATAAAACCCGCCGCCTGCGACCCAAAATATTACCGCCATGAGGGCCCGGCGCTGGTCTACGATTCCTATGCCGAGATGAAGGCGGCCATCGACGACGAGAACCTCGACGTCACCCCGGACCATGTCATTGTCCTCCGCAATGCCGGCCCTCTCGGCGGCCCCGGCATGCCCGAATGGGGCATGCTCCCCATCCCGAAGGCGCTCATAAAACAGGGTTTTCGTGACATGTTGCGTATTTCCGACGCGCGCATGTCCGGCACTTCCTATGGCGCCTGCGTCCTCCATGTCGCTCCCGAATCCTATATTGGCGGCCCGCTCGCCTTGCTGCGCACCGGCGACATCGTGCGCCTCGACCTCGACAATCGCCGGCTCGACATGTTGGTCGCCGAGGACGAGCTGGAACGCCGCCGCGCCGCCTGGACCCCACCCTCCCCACGCTTTGAACGCGGCTGGGGCTGGATATATTCCCAACACGTCACCCAGGCCGACAAGGGCTGCGACTTCGACTTTTTAGAACGTAGGTTCGGCGCAGCCGCTGGCGAACCGGATATTTACTAGGACAGCTTGATGGGCACAGTGTTCAAACAAACTCTGGCCGTCATCCTGGCGACGGTCGGGGCCCATCTTGAAATCTCGGGATCGGCCCCGGCCGTCGCCGGGGTGACAACCGAGGGCGTGGCAGCCTCGGACGAAAAGGACCAAAAAAAATGACCCGTACGCTCGACCGGGCCCTCACCGGCATTTCAGGCATTCTCGTCACGCCCTATGACGAGAACGGCGACATCGCCCCGCAAAAGCTGGTGCCCGTCCTCGACCGCGCCCTCGGCGCGGGCCTCCACATGCCGGTCGTCAACGGCAATACCGGCGAGTTCTACGCGCTCACCACCGAAGAAGCCTCGACCATGGTGCGCGAGGTGGTTCACCTCGTCGCCGGTCGCGCGCCGGTCCTCGCCGGTGTCGGCCGCGGTATCCGCGATGCACAGGCGTTGGCTAAAACCTCAGCCAATGCCGGTGCCACCGCCCTCATGGTGCACCAGCCGCCCGATCCCTTCGTCGCCCCACGTGGCATCGTCGATTACCTGAAGGCCATTGCCGACGCCTCTGGCGGCTTGCCCATGATGCTTTATCTCCGCAACGACACCATCGGCACGAAGGCGATTGCCGATCTCTGCGCCGTTCCCGGCGTAAAAGGCGTCAAATGGGCGACGCCCAATCCCTTAAAGCTCGCCGAAGCCAAGGCCGCCTGCGATCCCGAAATCGTCTGGGTCGGTGGCCTTGCCGAAGTCTGGGCCCCCGCCCTCTACGCCGTCGGCGCCCGCGGCTTCACCTCGGGCCTGATCAATGTCTGGCCCGAACGCTCCCTCGCGATCCACGCTGCGCTCGATAACGGAGACTATGTCAGCGCCAACAAGCTCATCGCCGGCATGAAAGCCTTCGAAGACATTCGCGCCGAAGAAATGAACGGCACAAACGTCACCGGCGTAAAGGCCGCCTTGCAGGCCTTGGGTCGCGATTGCGGCCCCACGCGCCCACCCTCCGCCTGGCCGCTGAGCCCGCCCCAGCAGCAGAAGCTCGAAGCCTTCATAGCGGAGAACGGGCTCACATAGTCCCCGCACTCAGCACCTCTGCCACTGCGCCGATACCTATGGCGACCAGCACCAATGCCATCAGCACAATGACGGCAATGACGCCCCGTTCGAGATCATCGCGCGCCGTGCTTGAGCCGCTTTTCGCTCGTCTGATCGGCCGTCTCATCCGGCGACCCCTACGACGAAACCGGCGAGAACACAGAACGACACACAAACAAAGGCAATGATCAGTAGCGCGCCCTTGTCGGCATCGCGCTCATGCGCCTCAGGCCCGCGCTGAGCCATATCCCGCCTCATGACGCCACCAGCGGCAGACGAAACTCGCCACCCTTTACACTGAGAAAGCCGTTATCGGCGAGAAAGGCCTGCAGATCGGCCGCGTCACCCGGAACATGGGCGGTTACGACCGTGGCACCAGCAAGGTCCGCCCGCGCAATGCCGGTTTCGAGCAATAGCCGCCCGATGCCCCGCCGCCGCGTCGAAGCCTCGACACCAAGCCAGGCCAGCCGGGCCACATCGGCGCCCTTGTGGTGCCAGATCACCACTGCGCCGACGACTAGCTGGCACTCCGTCGCGACATGCACATGGGCATCTTCTGCCTGTAGCAATGTCTGCCAGATCGGGTGTTCGCCACCGACGCCACCCGGCAGCCGCTCCGATAAGCCCCACAGGCCGTGAACATCCACCAGGCGCGCCTCATGCAGCCGGGCAAAGGTTTCAAGGCGCGCCATCGCTGTCACCATGGACATGACCTGCTCCTCACCAGCCACTGAGAAAGGCGATGGCAATCAGCCCTGCCATGATGATCGAGCAGGTGAACAGGACAAACCTACCGCCTTTCGTCTCGACCACTTCATGCGGCTGATCGCCAGACAGGCCATTTCGATAGTGAAGAAGGTAATAGGGGGGACGCATGGTCTTGCACTCCATGTTGGTTGCAAGACGATCCTGCGCCTCTGGCGCATAAAGCCTCCATTCGAAATCATGCACGCGATATAAGGCCGGCATAAAGAAGCCGCGCTCACATGGTCCGTCACCCCGGTCCGATCCGGGGTGACGGACCACGCCGCTAAGTCAGAACCACTTGCTGCGTCAGTTCCTCGATCGTCGTGTCGGCCTTTGCCACATCGAACACCTTCGTGCCATGGCTCATGATCACGAAGCGATCGCAGACCTGGTAGGCATGGTAGAGATTGTGAGTCACCAGCACGCTCGACACGCCCTCGGCTTTCAACTTCAGCACCTGATTGAGCAGGGCTTCCGTTTCGCGCACCGATAGCGCCGATGTCGGCTCGTCGAGCAGCAGCACTCGCCGCTTGAAGAACACCGCCCGTGCAATCGCCACGGCCTGTTTCTGCCCGCCCGAGAGATCACCCACCATCTTGTCCGGACTATCGATGCCCGAAATATGCACGGCGCTTTCCAGCACCTGCATGGCGATCTCGCGCATCTTTTTCAGGTCCAGAAACCCGAAGCGATCCGTCAGCTCACGCCCAAGGAAGATGTTTCGCGATATGGACAGGCAGTCCACAAGCGCCGTGTTCTGGTAGATGGTCTCGATCCCCGCCTCGGCGCTGTCGCGGCGATTGGCAAAGGTCTGACGCTGCCCATCGACCGAGATGTAGCCCGAGCTTGGTTGATGAATGCCCGAGATCATGTTGACGGTGGTCGACTTCCCCGCGCCATTATCGCCCAGCAACCCGACGACTTCGCTGTGCCCGACAGTGAAAGACAGATCCGTCAGCGCCTTCAGCGGTCCAAAGGTCTTGTTGATGTTGTGCAGTTCCAAGAGGCTCATGACTCGGCTCCCCGGCGATCAAGACCGTGATTGAAGATCGAGGCAGCGACGATCAGCGTGGCAATGAACATGTCGAGATAAAAACCCGGTGCCCGCATCAACAGCAGCACGTCGGTGATGGTGAAGATCAGCATCACCCCGAGAAACACTCCAAGGATTGAACCCCGGCCGCCACGAAGGGAAAGCCCCCCGATGACGCAGGCGGCGATGGCCTGAAGCTCCAGCCCAGCACCCTGCCCCGGCTGCACCGAACCAACGCGCGTGGTCGCCAGAATGCCGGCAAAGGCAGCCATGAACCCTGCGATGGCGAAGGCGATCATCTTGATCCGCCCGGTATTGACGCCGATGGCTGTAGCAGCCGCGCGATTACCACCCGTTGCAAAGATGTGGTTACCCAGCCGATGCCGATGCAGCATTGCCCAGAAGACCAGGCACAGCGCGATGAACCAGATGAACGCCGCATTGATGCCAAAGATCGTGCCCGAGAACAGCGCATTGAATACCGGGTTCGGGTCGAACCGCACCTGCACCGCGCCATTAATAAGAAGCACCGCACCGCGCCAGAACAGCAAGCCACCCAGCGTAACGATGAAACTCGGCAGGTTGAATTTTAGCGTCAGAAACCCGTTGCCAAGCCCAATGGTCGCGCCGATCAGCAGCCCGACAGGTGCGGCGATAAACGCATCGACGCCCACCCCCACGAGCAGGGCCATGATGACGGCTGTGAGCGTATAGACTGAGCCGATGGAGAGATCGAACTCACCGGCGATCATCAGCACGCCCGCTCCGAGCGCGAGGCAGCCGAGCACTGGCACGGAGCGCATCATGATGCCCATATTGGCCGATGAGAGATAACGGAAGTCGTCGGGAAACAAGAGCCCGGCGACAATGCAGCCAAGCTGCACAACGAGGAATAGCAGCAGAATGGCGCCCGCCGGCATGCTGAGAAGGCTATGGAGCCACTCTCCTGCCGAGCGCCGGGGCGCAACGGCCCGGTCATGGGTCATATCGGTCACGTTTTGTATCCAGTTGTCACAATAAACATCAGACTGCCGCACCCCCACCCTTGATCCCTCCCCACAGGGGGGAGGGAGACTAAGGAACCGAAGCTTTGTCAATCGCCTCCCTCCCCTTGATGGGCTTCGAGCCGTCCCGAGGGCAAATCTCTCCGGTGGAGAGATTTGAGGAAGAAGGAACGAGGGTGGGGTGGGGCACGGGAACCAGTCCCGCAGCTCCATCCCGGACGATCAGCGATAAGAGCCGATGAGCGGCTTGACGGTGCCGATACGGGCTTGGTCGAGGAAAGCCCCCTGACCGGTATCGACGTCGGTCGGGGTCAGGCCATAGCGCGCGGCCAAGGCGATCTGGGCGATCGGATAGTAGCCTTGGAGGTAGGGCTGTTGGTCCATGGTTGCGAACATGGCGCCGCTCTCGACGGCATCGGCAATTTCGACCGCAAGGTCGAACCCGCCAAACGGCACTTCAACACCCGCATCCTTGATAGCGCCTGCGCCAACCGTAGAGGTCACCGAGCCAGTGCCGAATACGGCCTTGATATCAGGGTTGGCGATCAGGGCCTGCGCCATGACGTTCTGCGCTTCCGCCGGATCAAGACCAGCACGCACCGTCTCGACCTTGATGCCATGTTCACTCATAGCCTTTTCGATGCCGCCACCACGAGCCACGGCAAAGCTCGCTTCTGGAATTTCGCGCGGATTGAAAACTGTGTCGCCTTCCTTGAGGTCGAATTGCTCGATCATGCGCAGGCCAAGTTCATAGCCCGAGTCGAACTCGTTCATGCCCACATAGGCCTGGCGGCAATTGCCGGCTGCGCCTTCGAGGTCGTCATTATTGAAGCCGATAACCACGACGCCCGCTTCGACCGCAGCGCAAATGCTGTCATCAAACGCATCAGACGAGGAAATGGCGACGGCAATGCCATCGACGCCGGTCGCCACGGCCGTATCGATCAGGTCGTTTTGGCGCACCGGATCGTTATTGGCATATTGCACGTCGAGATCGACGTTGAAGGCAGCGGCGGCGTCTTGAGCGCCCTTCACCACCGGATTGAAGAACTGCACGCTGGGATCGAGGTAGATGATCATGGTCGCCTTGACGGGTTCCTGATCCTGCGCCAGCGCGCCGCCAACGGTTGCGAACAGGGCGCAACCGGCCAGCAGAGCGGCTTTTGACTTGGTCAACTTCATCGCTTAATCCTCCCTTTGGATTGTGGCGGGCCCTCCTCAGGTCCCGCTTCGGGCGGCGTGCTCCGACCAAAGATTGCGCCGCCAGATCCTCTCCCTGGTTTGAGCCTAGTGCTCAAACCAGGGTTCGCCGCGCCCGAGGGTCATGTGCAGACCCTTGAACTGCGAATATTCATCAAAGCCATAACGGCCGAGTTCGCGGCCAACGCCGCTCATCTTGTAGCCACCGATGGGCATTTCCGGCGTTCCGTCGATCACCGAATTGATCCAGCATCGCCCCGCCCGCAGTTTTCTCGTGGTTTGAATCGCCGTCTCCAGGTCACGCGACCAGACGCCGGCCGAAAGACCGAACGGCGTGCCATTGGCGAGAGCGACAGCCTCCTCCGGCGTGTCAAACCCGATGGTGGCCAGCACCGGCCCGAAAATCTCCTCCTGCGCGATGCGCATGTTGGGCCGCACCCCGTCAAAGACCGTCGGAGCAAAGAAATTGCCCGAGCCTTCGTCGATCTTCTCCCCACCCAAGAGCAGTTCGGCCCCATCTTCCAAACCAGCCGCCACGTAGCCCGCAACCTTGTGGAGATGCGGCACGGACACCATTGCGCCATAGCGGGTCGTGGCGGCCAGCGGATCGCCGAACGGCAGGCGACGCGAGAGATCGAGCAGGCGCTCGAGCAAGGCCGGACGGATGGAATTTTCGACAATCAGCCGGCTGCCCGAAATGCAGCACTGCCCGGCATTGTGAAAGACGCCATAGGCAATGCCGTCGGCAGCAGCCTCAAGATCGGCGTCGGCAAAAACGATCTGCGGCCCCTTACCGCCCAGTTCGAGCCCGACGCGCTTCACATTGCTCGCTGCAATCCCGGCCAACTGAGTGCCCACACGCACGGAGCCCGTAAAAGCCACCATGTCGACACGCGGGTCTTCTGCGAGGATTTGCCCGACATCCGGCCCATAACCGGTGATGACATTGAACACCCCCGCCGGCAGGCCCGCCTCAAGCGCGATCTCGGCCAGGCGGATCGTCGTGCCCGAGGTAAATTCGCTCGGCTTGACCACAACGGTGCAGCCCGCTCCCAGCGCCCACGGCACACGCTCCGACATGATGATGAAGGGAAAATTCCACGGCGTAATGATGCCCACAACCCCGGCCGGTTCGCGCAGCACAAGCCCAAGCCGATTGGCCCCGATGGCATTATGCGTATCGCCCTCGAGCCCGCGGCATTGGCCGGCCGCATAGGTCCAGAGATCGGCGCAATAACCGATTTCGCCGCGCGCCTGGTTGATCGGCTTGCCCGTCTCGAGGCATTCGATCAGCGCCAACTCGTCCTGATGCTTCAGAATGCCCTGCGCGATGGCGTGAAGAATGGTCGAACGCTCGGCCCCGCTCATCCGCCCCCAGGGGCCATTGTCGAAAGCCGTGCGAGCTGCGCCGATAGCGCGCGAAGCATCTTCCGTCCTGCCAGCCGGCCATGTGCCGATGACCTTCCCGCGATGGCCAGGGCTCTCCCGCTCCACGACCCTCCCAGACACCGCATCCACGGATTTGCCATCGATAAGCATGCGATAGGCGCGTTTACTCTGAACACGCGGATCACTAAGATTCGGAACGGCAAAATTGTCCTGAAAGCTGGATTGACTTGTGATGGCCATGGCGGACTGACCCACCTCCCCGAAGATGCTGGACCCGCTCGACCGTGTCCTGTATGGAATTGTATGGTACCGTATGGCGCATTGACCCAAGCTGTCAATGGCATGGGCGAGATGTAATATGACTCTGGATATGCAGACTTCGGCCGAGAGCGGCGAAAGCGCGGCAGCGACCATCGAGAAGGACCTGCGCCGCTCGATCATCGAGCTCGAGCTCCTGCCCGGCGCCCGCCTTTCCGAACAGGATATCGCGACAAAACTGGGCGTTTCCCGCCAGCCCGTACGCGAAGCGCTGATCCGCCTCGCCAATTCCCGCCTGATCGAAATCCGGCCCCATCGCGGCACGGTGGTAGCCCGTATTTCAGCCAAGGAAATGATCGAGGCGCTCTTTGTGCGCCAGTCGGTAGAAATCGCCGTCGTCGCCAAGGCCGCGCAAAATTTTGACTCCTGGCAGCGCAAACGCATTGCGAGCCTGCTCACCAAGCAGGCAGAAGCGGCCGAACAACTCGACCACGCCGGTTTTCGCGAGCACGATGAGGCCTTCCACATCGCCATCGCCACCGGTGCAGGCGTGGGCATCGCCTGGATCGCCATCGCCGACATGAAAACCCACATGGACCGGGTCTGTAACATGACCCTGCAAAGCGAGGCGGACATGGCCCGCCGCGTCCGCGAACACACCGCTATCATGGACGCCATCGACGCCCATGACGTGGAAGGCGCAAAAGCGGCCATGGCGACGCATTTGGGCAGTATTCTCGACGAGCTTCCCGAGCTAGAAACCCGTCACGCCAATCTTTTTATTTAGACCGCTCGGAGTTCACCAATGACGCAATCCGCCCGCTATCCGAGCCTTGTCGGCATGCCCGTGGTCATTTCCGGCGGCGCCTCCGGCATTGGCGAGGCCCTGGTGCGCAATTTTGCTGCACAGGGCGCCAAGGTCGGCTTTGTCGACATCCAGGACGAGCGCGGCACGGCTCTTGCTGCCGAACTGACCGCAGCCGGCCAGGCCGTACTCTTCACCCGTTGCGACATCACCAACACCGACGCCTATCAGACCGCCATTGCCGGCTTCGCTGCCGCCCATGGCGACGCCTTGGCGCTCGTCAACAATGCTGCCCACGACCAGCGCCACGAATGGCAGGAAGTGACCTCGGCCTATTGGGACGACCGCATGGCAGTCAATCTGAAGCATTCCTTCTTCGCCATCCAGGCCGTCGCACCCGGCATGGTCAAGGCCGGCCGCGGCTCGATCATCAATACCGGCTCCATAAGCTGGATGATTATGTCGCCCAAAATCCCGGTCTATGAGACCGCAAAGGCCGCCACCCATGGCCTCACCCGCGGTATGGCCCGCGAACTGGGAAAATCCGGCATCCGCGTCAACACGCTGGTGCCCGGCTGGGTGATGACCGAGCGCCAATTGACCCACTGGGTTGATGGGGCAGCCGAGGCCCAGATCGACGCCAACCAGGCCCTTGCCGGTCGGGTCCAGCCCGACGACATCGCCCGCATGGCCCTCTTCCTCGCGGCCGACGACAGCGCCATGATTTCTGCGCAGCAGTTCATCGTCGATGGCGGTTGGGCACATAGCTGAGAGGCCGGGCACAGCACTCTCCCCTCCTTCGTCACCACCGGGCGTGTCCCGGTGGTCCCTGTCATCCGTAGGATGGCATGCCGCCAAGAACTGGATTGCCGGGACAAGCCCGGCAATGACGACGACTTATGAGAACTGAAGAAACGCCTAGACAAACAGCGCCGCCGGCTCCACACCCAGCGCCTGAGCCAGATTGTCGATATCATCGAGCGCCAGGTTGAACTTGTCCGAGGTTTCGAGCGCCCGCATTTCGGCCACGCTCCAGCCGAGGCGCGTCGCAAACACCTCGAGGCTGAGATTGCGGATGCGACGCAGGCGAATGACATTGCTGGCAATAAGCATCGCGCCGGTCATTTCGGGATTAACGGCAAAGGCGGTAGCAGCCATGGCGATCAACCCACCAGCTTGAGCTTGGCCCGGGTCTGGGTCAGCTCGGGATTGGAGAGGCATTTCAGCAACTTGATGGCCTTGTAGGTCGCGCCGTTCATGAGCATGCCATTAACCTCTGCGACGAGCCCCGAATGCTGCGGCGCCTCGGCAAGCAGCGCCTGCACGGCTTCGAAATAAGCAATGTGGTGACCCGCAACATCGCCGGTCAGATACATCTGCTGCACGGCATGGCGCAGGCGATGGGCGGGTGAATTGAGGTCCGCGTCCGAAACATAGTCCTCGGAACGCAAAACGGGGGCCTTACCCCCTACAAGAACGTTGACGATTGCATCGCACTGCACGGTGATCTCCGCGGTGCCGACGAAGAAGCTTTCGCCGGGTTTTACAGTGAGCTTCAGAGCCATCGTCTTTCCTTCTGGGTAGGACCGGGGGCGACGACGCCGCCCCCGGAAGTCTTGGCGATTAACGCAGGAGCTGCAGAACAGCCTGGTCCTGCTGGCTGGCCATGGAGAGAGCCGACGAGGAGAGCTGCTGGCGGGTCTGGAGAGCCAGAAGGTTGGCAGCTTCTTCGTTGGTGTCAGCCAAGGTCAGGTTCGCAGCGCCGGTTTCCAGCGTGTTGATCATGTTCTTGGTGAAGGTCTGACGGTTTTCGACCGACGACAGGTTCGAACCGAAGGTCGAAGCCTGCGAGCGGAGTTCCGACAGAGCCGTCGAGAGCTTGCCGAGCAGGGCGTCGATATCGGTGTCGTTATCGAGGTCCTGGCCGACGAGGCTTTCCAGGTTCAGATTAGCCGCAGTGATCGGGCGCTCGTTGCCGTTCTTGTCCTTGGCCTGAATCTGGATCGAGGACGAACCGGATTCATTGAAGGTGATCGTCAGCTTGTCGCCGCGGAGCAGGTTGATACCGTTGAACGAAGAGTCATCGGCAAACTTGTCGAGCTGGTCACGCAGGTCGTTGAACTGCTTGGCCAGGTTGTCACGGATGACGTTGCCGGCGATCTTGTGCTGGGTCGGTGCACCGACGCCTGCGCCGTCCTTGTCGAACTCGACGTCGAGCTGCTGGGTCGAGAGGTTCTCGATACGCAGCTTGCCGTTGTCGTTCGAAGCACGGATCTTGCCGGCTGTAGCGGCGTTGCGGTTGATCTCTTCGACGAACTGGTCGACCGTGTTGGACGACTTGTAGGCCGAAACCGCTTCCTTGCCAGTCGAGACATTGTCCGTGCCGAACAGGGCGACGTTCTTGCCCGAAACGGCCAGCGTCTTGCCTTCAGGATTGTTGGCAGTGAACACCAGCTTGTCGTCAGCGTCGAACGAAGCAGTCACATCGTTGATACCGGCGGCCTTGAGCTGATTGTTGATCAGGTCAAGCTGGTTGGTCTTGTCGTAGGGCGAACCGTCGCGACCCACAACGTTGATATCCGCCGACTTGTCACCGTAGGTCACGGTGAACTTGTGCGATGCGGCCTCAACGGTCTTTACGTGAGCGCCATTGGTACCATTGGTACTGGTAACAGTGATGCCGGTGGTGTCGGCAGGCGTGTTGGTAAAGGTCGTGACGCCCGGATTCGCGGTCAGGCCCGTGAAGCCGATCGTGGCCGCAGCCTGGCCTTCGCCCGCCGTCTTGTTGGTCAGCGTGAAGGTATCGGTAGCAGCGTCGTAGGTCGCCGAGTAGCGAGCGTTCAAGGTGGCATTGCCAGTGATGGCAGCGACCAGGTTGCCGCCCACGGCGTCGGCGTTGGCACCGCCAACAGCGCCAAGGTCGACGCCGTCGATCTGGATCGTACCGGCCGTAGCGTCAGCACCCGTCAAAACGATCGAGTTGCTGGAGTTGCTTGCGCCGGTCTGGTTGAGACCGCTGATCGAGGGAGCATTCTGGTTGGGCTCGGCCGAGCGCAGAGTGATCTTCTGCGTGGTGGCGTCGGCGACAACCGTGTAGCCGCCATCCTTGGCCTTGTCTTCCAGCGACTTGACGAAGTCGGTGAACGAAGCACCGCCATTGCTGATCTGCTGGCCGCCAACGGTGACGGTGCCGGCATGAGTAGCATTGTAGGTGAAGGACGTTTCGCCGTAGGTAGCGGCATTCACGCCAGACACAAACTCAACGACCGGCGACGCCTTGGTCTTGTCGTTGTTTTCGATGATCACCTGGTTGGTGGTGGTGTCCTGGGTCACGGTGTAACCCGAGCCAGCGCCAAGGGCGGTGGTGATGGCCGCTGCCAGTGCGGTTTCGTCAGCGATAGCGCCGGCAGCGAGCGTGATTTCGCGGCCGTCGATCTTGATCTTTTCGCCGCCATCCCAGTTGCCAGCGGCATTGAACTGGATCAGGGCGCGGGCGCCGGCGCCCTGGCCGGTTGCCGCGGCGGAGGTCGCTGCATCACCATAAGCAGCATCGAACGACACCGTGGCCTTTTCGCCACCGGTCGCCGACTGCAGCTTGACTTCGTACCCTTCTGGGAACTGGCCGCCGGAGAGCTTCAGGGTGCTGTCCTTACCGACTTCATAATTGTCGGTCTGGAACGACTTATCCTGGCGAGCCTGACGCAGGGTCGACTGCATGGACTCGATATTCTTGGTGATCGCGGTGATGCCCTTGTCGGCAGCCTCGATGACCTTGATGCCCGACGCCATCGAGTCGAGCAGGTTGCTCATGTCGGCGGCGCGGCTGTTGAGAGCCGAAGCGGTGAAGAAGTTGGACGGGTTGTCCAGAGCAGAGTTCACCTTGTTGCCGGTGGCAAGACGGTTCTGCGTCTTGTTCATCATTTCGGCGGTGTTCTGCAGGCTCAGAAGGTTCGAGCGAACGGCCTTCGAGAGAGAGATATCGGAACCCATGTGTGGTGCTTTCCTTCTGGAAACATGAGCCGCTTCATGCAGCCCTTTTACAAATCAGAGGATTGTACGCATCACATTAAAAGCGCGTTAATGATGCGCATAGACCTACAATTAAGCAAGGAAATTTCGTAGTCATAAACCCAGCCGGACATGCGTCATCGGCGCCTGCCCCCGAAAGCGGGACGAGCCTGGGGCCAGAACTAGCGTTGGAAGCGGAAAATCAGGCGCCGCGATAGCGCAAGGCAAATTGAGTGCGGTTGGAGGCGTCGAATTTGCGAAGCAGGCTTTTGACATGCACCTTCACGGTGCCGACCTGCAGCTCGAGCTGCTCGGCGATTTCCTTGTCCGAAAGGCCGCGCGCCAGAAGCGAGGCCACATCCTGCTCGCGCGGCGTCAAGGGGCTCGCGTGCTGCCGCAGCAGGAGGTCGGCCGGGACGAATCGCTCGCCCGTCAGCACGAGGTTGAGCGCATTGATCAGCGCTTCCCCGGGCATGGATTTGGGCAGCCAACCGACGACACCGCGTTGCAGCGCCTCTCCGGCCACCTGCGGATCGTCGAGTCCCGAAAGAAAGGCGATGCGCAGGCCGGGCCGCCTTGTTGCCGCCATTTCCACCGCTTCAATGCCGCTGGTGCCCGGCATGGAATAGTCCAGCAACAACAGGTCTACCGGCGCGTCGGTGGACAAATAGTCCAGGACGCTTGCGAGCGAGGAGAAAACCTGCGCCTCGATATCGGCGCCGCTAGATTCCAGCAAGAATTTAACGGCATCGGCGAAGAGCAGATGATCATCAACGAGCAGAAGTTTTCTAGACAAATTCCTGCAAGCCCAGAAGTTTGAGAGATTTTATGCGAATTTTACGAACCATGATCACGGTGATTCTTCTTGCCGCGATTTGGCTCGTATCCTTCCGTATCGCCGATCTATTTACCGTTTTCAAAACTTATTCAAGTGTGTGGTTCCTGCCCTCCGGCGTCACCATGGCCATGGTCATGGCAGCCCCCGGCTGGCTGAAACTTGTGCCCTTGCTCGCGCATCTCTCGCTCGCATCGCCACCGATGCGGCAGGTCTTCGACATCCACATCGCCAGCGATTTCGACCTGCTTCTCCACAGCATTCGAATATATCTTATCTATGGCGGCACCGGCCTTTTCCTTACCCAGGTGATGCGGATCACCCTGCCCTTCCGGACCTGGGGCGAGGTGCAATGGTTCATCGGCGCGGCACTGGTCGCGGCCTCCGTCGCCTCTGCCGCCGGCATCGGCCAGAGCGTCCTGCTCGGCGAACTCGACCCCGCCGGCGCCCTGCCGCTGGCCGAGCCATGGTTCCTCGGCGACGCCCTCGGCGCCGTCATGGTCCCACCCATGCTGGTCCCCGCCATCATGCTGGCGCTGGGCAGGCCGCTCGGCGCCTGGCGCTGGCCCAGCCCCCGCGCCTTCGCCGTCCAGGCGCTCACCCTCTCCCTCGCCTCGCTCATCGGCGCGCTAGGCCCGACGCTCGATATCAACCTCTGGTATCTGGTGCTGCCCTCCGTGCTCGTTTTCGCTCTGCGCGGCGGCTTCGAACACGCGGCCGCCGCGGCGCTCCTCACCTGCGTCCTCACCCCTTCCGTCGCCATGATCTTTACCGGCGCCGTGGAAGTTGCCGGCCTTCCGGCGCTGCTCCTCACGACGGCCATCGCCGCCCTGCTCGTGGGCGCCGCCACCACCGAGCGCCAGCAGACCGCAGAGCGGCTGGAAGCCCAGGTCGCCCAGCGCACGGAAGAACTGGAAAAGGCCTATGAATTACAGCGCCATCTCGTGCGCTCGCTTGGCCACGATCTGCGCCAACCGGTCGAAGCGATCAACCTCACGGTTGCCGCCATCGGCGATCACAGCGACATCGCCGTGCGCAACACGGCCCTGACCCGCGTACGCCAGCTCGGCGCCGTCACCTCCGACCTTCTCACCCGCATTCTGGCCTATGCCCGGCTCGATACCGGCGACATCAAGGCCGAACTCGCGCCCCTGCCGCTCCACCAACTACTGGACCAGTTGCGCGCCACCTATATCCCGCAGGCCCAAAAGCGCGCGCAACGCCTCGTCTGGCCCGAAACCGACATCACGGTGATTTCGGACCGCGAGCTGCTGTTCCAGATTCTCTCCAACTATCTCGACAATGCCATTCGCCTGACTCCCGAAGGCGGCACGGTCGAGTTGCGGATCGAACGGCGCGATACCGGCATCGGCATCATCATCAAAGACGGTTTCGACCCCACCGCGCCCCATCGCTCCAGCCGCGGCGGCCTCGGTCTGCGCATCGTCTCGCAGCTCTCCGATCTCCTCGGCGCTGAAATGGTCAACGAGCCGAACCGCAAAGGCATCATCCTACCCCTAAGGGAGTAGTTAAGCCTTCCTTAATACCCCCCCGCCCGCGCGCCCTTCGTCGATACATTCAAACGGGTAAGGTCCACGATTCGGAATGCCCATGAACCAGTTGCCGGCCGCCACCCTCCTCGGACAAAACGTCCGGCGGCTCTGTGAAATGCAGGGCATGAGCCTCGACGCGCTCGCTGAACGCCTTGGCTGGCCCGGTGAGAAGGTCGCCGATCTCCTCGCCTCATCGCTCGATATTGCGCTCGATCAGGTGGACGAACTCTCTGCCGCGCTTGGTGTCGCGCCGCACGAACTCTTCGACGAAGTAACCATGGCGGAAAATCAGACCCAGCAACTGCGCTACGGCTGATTGCACCGCTGCCGCGCTTTGTGTAGCGTTCTCCGTGGGGGGCGCCGAAGCTTTTATGGATAGTCGTGAACTTGTAGCCTGGAACATGAGGCGCCTGCGTGTCGAGCGCAAACTGTCCCAGGAAAAACTCGCCGAGCTCGCCGCGGTAGATCGCACCTATGTCAGCCGGCTCGAGCGCATGATGGAAAACCCGTCCATCGGTATTCTGGACAAGGTCGCGACCGCCCTTTCCGTCTCCATCGCCGAACTCTTCGTGCCCCCGGCACAAGATGAAGCGCGCCCAAAACCCCTCAAGGCCGGCCGCCGCCCCTCAAGCGCCTCTTGACCTCAACTCAGCAGCACATCGAGAAATGCCCTCGTCGCCACCGAGAGACTGCGATGCGGCACATAAAGCGCCGAGAACGGCCGACTGCGCCCTGCGCATTCGGGCAATAGCTCGACAAGGCTCCCGCGCTCGATGCGCTCCCGTACGACAAAATCATAGCTCTGGCAGATACCCATGCCGGCCTCGGCCAGCGATACGACACCCAGCACGTCATCGTGCAGGCTGATCGATCCCGACGGCGCCCAGTCGACCGGTTTGCCATCCATGGAAAACAGCCAGGCCCCCGGCCGCCCAGTACTCGGCATGATGAAGGGCAGACAGCGGTGCTTCGCCAAATCCTCAATCGTTGCTGGCCGGCCATGCCGCTCGACATAGTGAGGCGAAACCACCAGCCGCAAATGCGCATCTTCCAGCCTGCGCCCCACCAGGCCGCTATCGGGCAGTTCCCCGAGCCGAATGGCGATATCGATCCCCTCGGCTACGAGATCGACATTGCGATTGGTAATGCTCACATCCACCCCAACGTCCGGGTGCGCCGCCGCAAAGCGAGCCAACTTCTCCGGCAGACGAAAATGTCCATAGGTCGTTGAAACGCTCACCCGGACATGGCCGTTGAGACTGCCATCCCGCGCCTGGATTGCCCGCTCCGCGCCCTCGATAAGCGCAAAGGCCGCCTTGGCCTCTTCAAGATAGGCCTGTCCCGCCTCGGTCAGGCTCAACCGTCGCGTGGTACGCCGCAACAATTGCGCACCAAGCCGCGCCTCGAGCCGCGTGATCGCCCGGCTCAACACCGAAGGCGTCGTGCCAAGCGCCACCGCCGCAGCGCTGATCGAGCCCTTGTCGAGCACGGTTACGAAAACTTCCACATCGCCCAGATGGTCGAACCGCCGCATTATTACCTCTTGGGAACAAGTAAATGCCTGACCAGCACATTTATCGCCCGCAAAGGAAAGAATAAATCCTGTTCATCACTCGAAACCGGCCAAGCGCCGTATGCAGGAGCAGACAATGACGATCCCAACCAAACCGGTACTCTTCGTTCTCACCAGCCACGGCGAAAAGGGCGACACCGGCCAGAAGACCGGCTTTTATCTCGGCGAAGTCACTCATCCGCTAGCCGTGCTCGACGCCGCCGGCATCAAAGTCGACTTCGCCTCGATCCTCGGCGGCGAACCGCCGGTCGACGGTCTGGAACTCGACGACACAACCAATGCCCGCTACTGGAACGACCTGGCCTTCCGCGACGCCATTCGCACCACGGCAAAGCTCTCGGACACAGATCCCAGCCACTACGCCGCCATCTTCTTCGCCGGTGGCCACGGAGCCATGTGGGACCTGCCCACCAGCCCCGCCGTCGACAGTACCACCCGCGCTATTTTTGAAGCCGGTGGAGTGGTCGCAGCAGTCTGCCACGGCCCTGCTGCTCTGGTGAACGTCAAGCTCAGCGACGGCAATTATCTCGTCGCCGGTCGCAATGTCAGCGCCTTCACCGATTCCGAAGAACGCGCCGTCGGCCTCGACAAGACCGTGCCCTTCCTCCTGGCCAAGACGCTCACCGAACGCGGCGCCATCCACCACCCGGCCGCGGATTGGACCTCCAAAGTGGTCGTCGATGGCCGCCTGGTAACCGGCCAGAACCCGCAATCGGCCACTGCCGTCGGCGAAAAGCTGCGGGATTTGCTGGTCCGCTGAGAAGGCGAAGGGACACAAGAATAACCTCACCCTCATTCCCCCAAGGGGGAGGGAATGAGGGTGAGGTTTCACGGTTCTATCGTCTCCCTCCCCCTTGTGGGATCAAGGGTGGGGTAGCGGGGCACACCTAGAACGCTGCGTTCCCTTAATCCAAAAACACTGTCACCGTGTCGCCCCGCCCCTCGGCATCAACCACTGAGAGCGTGACATAGCCCGGCCCATCCGGCGTCCAGCTATCCTGCCGGGCAAACTGCGATCGCCCGAACGGCGCGCCATTGGCAAAGAAGGTGAAAGGCGGCACGCCATTCCGCACCTTCACCACCAATGGCGACTGCGAGCCGCTGCGCAGCCCCAGATCGACATCGACGCCATCACCTGGAAAGGCGATCTCGGGCGCAGAGACCCGCGCGACAAGATCCTCATCCGGATGCCTGAACCGACGCAGCGGCGTCGGCAGTTCCGTATTGGACGCAAACAGCACCCCTGCCGGCGCCTTGGGCAGAGCCGCCTTGCGGCTCCCCAACCGGTCAAACGCCTCAAACAGGATCGGCGCCGCCCCGGTGATCCCGGAAAGTCCCGGCACCGGCGCCCCATCCGGCCGACCCACCCAAACACCCACCACCGTCTTGCCGTCGAAACCAATCGCCCAGGCGTCGCGATAGCCGTATGAGGTCCCTGTCTTGTAGGCCACGCGCCCCGGCGAGCCATTCAGCGGCGGCGGCACATCAGCCAGGATATCGGCGACATACCAGGCCGAAACCGGATCGAGTACCGCGGCCGAAACCTGCGGCACCGGTCGCTCCCCCAGCCCATCGTAGAGCGAAACCGGCTTGCCGCCATGCCCCAGCGCCGCATAGACCGAAACGAGATCGCGCAGGGTGATCCCCACACCACCCAGCCCCACCGCAAGGCTCGGCGCCGTATCCACCGGCAACAGCGGATTGGCGTGCGCCCGCTTCAGACGCGAGACCAGCCGCGCCGGCCCCACCGCATCGAGCACCACCACCGCCGGAATATTCAGCGATTCCGTCAGCGCATCATGGATAGTGACCGTACCGCGATTGAACCCATCGAAATTGACCGGCACATAGCCACCAAAGGCCGTCGGCCGGTCTTCAATGAGGCTTTGCGGATGCGCGAGCCCCAGTTCGAACGCCAACCCATAAATCAGCGGCTTCAGCGTCGAACCCGGCGAGCGCACCGCCTTGGTCATGTCGACAAAGCCAGCGCTCTCCGTCGCCAATAGCCCTGCCGACCCCACCGAGGCCAGAATTTCTCCGCTCTCGATATCTGCCGCCAGGATCGCCACCGACACTCTTGGATCGATCAACCGCGCCCGCGCCGCCGCCAAACGCTCCAGCGCATCCTGCAGTCTCTTGTCGAGCGTCAGCTCCACCGTCCGCGCCGTCGGCTGCGCCTTCACCGCCTGCTCGGCCATATGCGCCGCCAGCATCGGAAACGGTTTTCGCGCCGTCGGAACGGGCTCCAGCTTTGCCGCCCGCGCCTCTTCCTCGGCAATCGTGCCAAGCGACACCAGCCGATCGAGCACCATATTGCGGCTCGCCAAGGCTGCCGCCGCATCCCGATCCGGCCGCCGCGCCTCGGGCGATTGCGGCAACGCCACGAGCAGGGCCGCTTCCGCCGTCGTCAGCCGCGTCGGCTCCTTGCCGAAATAGGCCAGCGTCGCCGCACGAATGCCTTCGATATTCCCGCCATAGGGCGCCAGCGTCAGGTAGAGATCGAGAATCTGATCCTTGCTGAGATTGTCCTCAAGCTGCTGGGCATGGATCATCTGCCTCAATTTGCCGAAGGCATTTCGCGTCGGCTGCCCCTCGACGAGACGCGCCACCTGCATGGTCAGCGTCGACCCGCCCGAAACCACCCTGCCTCCGGCTAGCACGAACTGCCCCGCCGCCCGCAGCATGGAATTCCAGGCAATGCCGTCGTGATCGGCAAAGCCGCGATCCTCATAGGCGATCAGCATGTCGATAAAACGCTTGTCGACGCTGGCCCGCGTCACCGGCAGCCGCCAATGGCCACCCGCCGTCGTGAACGGCCGCAACAGCAGTCCATCCCGATCCGTCACCTCCGCCGAAACCGGCAGCGTCTGCAAATCCGGCACCGGCGGCAGCGACGCCGAAATCGTCGTTGTCCATGAAACAAGCTGGATGATGCCCGCCAGCACCAGCACAAAAGCCGAAAAGCCCAGAAGTGTCAGCCGCGCCACCCATGGGCGCGGCCGCTTTTCTTGTCCCTCTGTATTCTCGTCCGTCATTGGCCTTGAGCGGTGATCTCGATCGAGTACGCCGCCGTATTGCCGCGGGATTCAGGACGATACATGTCTTCCACCGTCGCGCCCGGCAGCACGAACGTACCCGGCGTCACCGCGCGAACCATATAGGCCGTGGTGAAGGTGCCGGGGTCCGAGCCATAGCGGAAAGCGGCGATATATTGGTCAGTCCGCGATTCCACATGCACCGGCATATTGAGTGACAGCCAGTTGAAATCCGACACGCCCTCGCCATCCGACAGGTTGGGGTTCTCGATTTCAAAACCCGCCGGCAGCGGATCAGCGACGACATATTGCCCCGACCCCAGATCATGCGGCCGCACGCGCAACACCACGATCAGCCTATCATTCTGCGCCAACGTGCCTTCGGTCGGGTCGACCTCGGTGCCATCGGGCAGGTAGTAGGCCCGCGAAATGGCAAAGCCATCGTCCGAAGCCTCCGGCGGCACCGCCGGATAACCCGTCACCGTCACTTTGGCCTCGGTATCCGCCGATCCGCCATTGGCGATTTCGACCGTCTCAAAGCCCGCCTGCTCGACGCGGCGATAAACCTGCCCCGTCAGCGCCTCGCCATTGATGGTAACAGAACCATCCGTGGTACTTGCTCCAAGAGCCGAAGCCGCCAGCAGCGTCCAGGTATCCTCCTGCGTCGAAGTATAGCGCGTCCGATCCCGTAGCTTTGCCAGCTGGTTGGCGAGCGAGGTCAGGTCGACCCCAGCCGGCTTGAACTCAGCGGCAAGCGCCAGCACACCGGCCATATCACGCAACCGGCTGCCATAATCGTTGCGATAGCGGTTGCTGTCCCTTGCCTTGCCCACGCTCTCGACTGCGGCCACAAAAGCCTCATTGGCGCGCGTCGTATCGCCATAGAGCGCCAGTGCCGCACCAAGCTGCGCCTGTGCCAGCGGCGAACCGAAGGCCGCAAGCCGAGCTTCAAAATAGTAGCGGAGATCACCCATCGCCACCCGACCGGCGCGCGCCAGATCATAGAGCGCATAGGCAATGTCCTCGCCGCCATTCTCGAAGTCGCTGGCATAGGAGAGCTGGTTCGAGAGATTGTCGAGCGCCATGCTGAGGGCCTGTTCGGGCACGGCATAGCCGGCCGCCTTGGCACGCAGCAGGAAGTCGGTGACAAACCCATCAAGCCAGAAATCGCCACCATCGAACGGTCCCCAGAGACCAAAACCGCCGGCCGAAGTCTGCTTGGCCAGAGTGCTGGCAATGGCATCGATCACCGTCTGGTTGAGCTTGTCATCCCCAGCCACCCCGATCATCTGCGCCACCTCATTGAGGTAGAGCAGCGGCAGGGCGCGGCTGGATGTCTGCTCGGCACAGCCATAGGGGTAGCGATCGAGCGAGAGCAGCAGCCCCGGCACATCGAGCCGCGCGATCGGCCCGATGGCAAGGGTCATCGATCCGGTATCGGCCAGCAGCCCATCGAAATAGCTGGCGTCGATTGAAGCGCTGCCATCCGCCTTGATCGGCACCAAACGGCTGGTTGTGATGGGCGCACTGGTCGGCCGCACCCCGAGGAGAAGCTCCTTGGTCTGCGCCGTTCCATCCGGCCCGGTCACCGTCAACTGCACCGGCCAATCGCCGATCTGCATGCCGTTGAGCTTGAGATCGAGTGACGTCCGCTCTCCCTGCCCGAGGTCAACATCGGTCGTCTCTGCCGAGGTCGAAATCCCCTCGCCGGTAGACAACGCCACCTCGTAGGAACCGGCAGCCCCGCCAACATTGTTGACCTCAACCAGCAGCCGCGCCTCGTCACCCACGCGCAGGAAGCGCGGCGGGCTCAGCGTCACAACCACCGGATCGCGCACGATGACATCGACCGAAGCATGCCCCACCGCCGAAGCGGTCCAGGCCATAGCCATCACGCGCACCGTGCCGGTGAAGTCAGGCATGTCGAACGTCACCGTCGCCTTGCCATCCGCATCGACTTCCACGATGCCGGTATGCAGCGCCACCAGCACCGAGATTGGCGGCGGCGTGCCGAGGCGCGAACCGCCACCATCGCCACCCGAGCGCATCGCACCCGCCAGCCCCTGCGTCGGATCGATCAGCGAGCCATAAAGGTCGCGGATTTCCATACCGAGCTGGCGCTGGCCAAAGTAATAGTCATCCGGCGCCGGCACCTTGAAGTTGGTGACATTGAGAATGCCGAGGTCCACCGCAGCCACGGCCACATAGGCCTTCTCGCCCGCAGCCACATTGGCGAGATCAACGCTCACCTCAAAGCTCTGCCGCGGCAGCGTCACATCGGGCGCGTCGAGCTTGACGTCAAGCTTGCGGTCGCCCGGCTCCACATCGGCAAAGGCGAGACCCAGCGCCCGCGAAGGCATGCGCTTTTCCGCCGTGTCAGACGGGCGATAGAGCACCGCCGTCACATAGGCGCCCGGACCCCATTCCTCGGTCACTTCCAGTGGCACGGTGGTGCCACCTTCCGGAACCTCGACTGCCTCCATGGCAATGACGCGATTGTCGATCACCATGACCAGCGCCGTACCGGCAAACTGCGGATCGAGCTTCAAGTTCGCCGTCTCGCCCACCTTATAGGCCGGCTTGTCGAGCGCCACCTGCAGCGTGTCCGGCGTGTCCGAACCCGCATCGGCATAATAGTAGCCGGCATAGAACTCATAGCTCGACGAGGTGCCCCGGCCCTCGACTTCGAGACGATAGAGCCCCCAATTAACATTGGCGCCCACCGTCACCGAACCGCCATCGGGCGTGTCGGCCGAGCCATTGGCAATCTCGCGCGTGGTGGTGATCCCCTCCCACTGCCAGGTGCTGCCATTGCGATACCACTGATAATTCGTCTCGACGCGCGACAGCGTCCAACCGAGCCCCGAGGCCGCAACCTTCTCACCCTCGGGCGACACAACGATCAGTTCAAACTGCGCTTCGCTGCCCTCTTCGAGCCCCGTCGCGTCGGCAAAGACCGGCTTGATCCCGATCCGGTCGCCATCGGCCAGAACCGGCCTTGTAATGCTGCGTTCCACGGTGCGCCCGCTGGTATCCACCAGCCGCAACAGCACCTGCGCTTCGAGCGGCCGCGTCGTCGCCTGCCCCTCGGGCAAGAACACTTCGGCCACCGCATTGCCGTCGTCATCGGTCACCCCTACCGTGCCGAGCGGCTCGCGCGTGGTTTCGATGGTGTCGTCCAACCGGCCAAAAGTGAATCCCGGAAATTCTGGCAGCGTCGTCCGCGGCCGCACAATGGCATCGGCCTCGACCGACAATCCCGGAGCCGTCGCGCCATAGAGATATTTCGCCGCGATATCGATCCGGTTGACATCAGTGGCCGAGAAAGCACCCTCGCCCTGCGGCTTGATTTCAAAGGCCAGACGCTCCGGCTCGAAATCTTCCACGAGGAAGGTTGTGCTGGAAAGCGAAGCCGCATTCGGATCGGAATAGACCCGCAGCGTCCAGGAGCCACGCATGGCTTCGCTGGCCATGGGCAGTGCCGCATAATAGCCGCCCGCGCCTTGGTCATCCATCACCTGGCTCGACGCCACCACGCCATCCGGGCGCTCGACTTCGAGCGTCAGCGGTAGGTTCTCCACCGCCTCTGCCCGCGCATCGCGCAACAGCGCCGTCAGATGCACCACCTCGCCCGGCCGATAGACGCCGCGCTCGGTCGTCATAAAGAGATCAAGCGGCCCCGGCGACGGGCGCCCCTCGACACCGCGATCGGTCAGGTCAAAGGCAGGCTTTGAAAGATCGAGGAAGGCATAATCCCCCTCCGTCTCCGCCACCAGCAATTGCGGCGCCCTTCCGCCCGTGCCGCGCGCCAGACCCGGCGCAAACACCGCGCGACCATCCGCATCGGTCTTCGCCTCGCCCAGAATTTCATTGTTGACCGCCACGAGCCGCACATCAGCCCCAGCCACCGGCTGAGCCGTCGCAAGGCTGCGCACAAAGGCATGCACGCCATCGTCGCCGGCAATCGTCGTCACGCCAAGATCGGTGACAATAAACCACTGCGTCGCGAGATCGGACCAATAATCGTCTTCCGGCTCGCCCTTGATCCGTGCCGTAATCACATACGCCCCGGCCTCCAGCGTCCCCAGCGCTTCGGCCACCGGAATAGCCGTCGTCGTCAGCGCATTATTGTCGCCCTGCGCCAGGTCAACCTCGCCGGTCCACACTTGTTCGCCAACGCGATCGGCAATGTCCTCGGCATTGTACTGGCTGAGGCTCCCCTGGAACACGCCATCGCGTACGGCCGTCGCAATACCACGATCGCCAATGCGGTAGATCATCACCTCGGCCGTCTCGGCATTGACCGAAGTGATCGGCAGCCCGCCGCCAAGCCCAGCCGGCATCACATAGGCATTGTTGGCAAAGCCGACGAAAGGCGCGCGATCCGGCACATAGACGCTTAGGTCGACATCCCGACGCAGTTCTTCCCCATTGGCCGAAGCCAGACCCGCCCGCAGCTTGATCGTATAGCGATTGCCGTGCTGCACGCCCTCGACGCAGATCTGCTCGCTTTCGGTCTCAACCGAAACCTGCGGCGCATTGGCGACCGACACATAGGCCGAGAGGTCACTGCTGCCGAGCGGCTCGGAAAACACCACGCAGATGCGCGGCGACGCAGCTTCCGCATCGACCACATGGTCCGTTACCCGGAACCCGTGCTGCGCCACGACGCTATCGAGATGCGCTTCCACATCGACATCCGGCACCAGCGTCAAAGCCGCACGATAGGTCGCGATTACTTCGCGCCACATCTCGCGATATTCCATGGAATTGGCGAGTGCCCTGAGGCTCGCCGCCCGCTCGTCTTCGCTCGTCGAGCGCAAAAAGGCATTCATCGCTGCATTGGAGCCGACATAGGAGAGGTCGTAGCTATTGTCCCCCTCGCTCTGCCCGGCCACCGCATCAGCGCGCCGCAGCGCGGCCTCGGCCAGTGCCTGCCACACGGCGCGGTCATTGGCATTGATCGCGAGGGCCTGCCGGTAAGCGACCATCGCGGCCTGATAATTCTCGTTCGCCACCTCTTCGTCGCCCGAAGCCACGAGATCGGCATAGACCGCCTTCGGCGCCGGCGCATCGGTCTGCGGCAGGTCGCGCGCAAAGCCCTTGGCGGCATCGACAATAGACTGCGCGGGGAACGGCAATTCCGCCTGCCGCACCGCCTCGGTCACCGCCGGGGTGGGCGAACGGCTGATCCGACCCGAAGTCGCCCCCGAAAACTCCGCGCGATCACCAACGTCTCCCTTGAGGAAGCACCATTGGCTGCGCGCATTATAGGTAAAGGCGCGACAGATATTGTCCTCGCTACACGCCGCCTGGCAGCTGTCGAGGTCCGTGTTCTTGACGATGGAATAGTCGAACCCGGGCAGGTCGGTATTTTCGAAGAGCGTTATCTTCGTCTCGGCGGCCACAGGCACAAGCCCGGCCAAAGCCAGCACCAAAGCGCCAAAGACGGTACGAATTGCGCGGCGTCCACCCAGCATTCTGCCCTCCCAGAAACGGCACCGAATAGAGATGCCAACCCCGATGAGAAAGCAAGGGGCAGGGAAATTATGACATTTTCAAAGCAATTTAGGGGTTTGCGAAGACAAAAGCGTGGCTGTCCCACAGCCACCCTCTCTTGGCAATTGCACCACCCGCCCCGCAAGCCATGCGGTCCTGTACAAGGGGTTTCAAGATTTCCGCTATCGACCCCCAAGTCGGCCGTTGCCGTTTGTCGGGCAGTCACCTCGAAGCGGTCATGGCCAGACCTGCGAAGCAACCAGTCTCTGGTGACCAAGTTCGTAGCGGTGCTGGCATCAAGCACAAGCGAGCGGCCGGGGGATCTCTCTGCCGGCTTAGGGCGTATTGCTTTCAGCTACCTTCAGCGCCCGAGCAATCATATCTACGCTCACATAATTGACGAAACCAAGCCTGTCGCCAGCCCTCATACTAGATAGATAAGCTTCTAAGCGCTCCACATCTCTCAGAATCGCGAGTGCCGCGAGGTGCCAGATCGGGCGCGCACCCGGCGCGCTCGTTGGAAGCCTGGAGTAATCGATTATTGCTTGTCCGATGTCTTGCTCAACGGCCCATTGCCAAGCCGCCGCGCTAAGCGCCTCCACCTCGGCTCCGCTAATCTCTTTCGCTCGTAGCTCGGGAGGACGCAACGCGCGTACCAAGGGATCTCCATGCTGTTGCGCCCGATCACCGGAGATTTCTGCGCACGCGTTTGAGAAAATCTCAGTGGTCACACTGAGGGCGCAGTACAGCACCGTCTCTTCAGACAAGTTCCTAATGCCGAAGACCATTTGTATCCGCCTGTCTACAAGGTCTTGTTCAGCGAAAAAGTCACCGACGTTGTCCCTGCCCACGCTCCAACCAACCGCGGCCAGGCTAGACGCCACCTGTTTCACATTCATTGTCCAGCTCCGGGGAACGTCCTAAGGATGACCGGTATTTGCGCGATCTAACAGACTAGATCATTCGACAGAATGGCCGTTTCTATACATGTCGTTCCAACCCGACAGTCTCCTTCCCACCCCAGTTTCGCCGCGTCCTACTTGCCTCGATTGCGCCTTACTGAGTGAATAGCCAAGACGAGCGCAATGCTAAGAGGGTTCGCGGCTAATTCGCTGGTGCCGACGCAGCGGCAGGCCCAGATTTGGCCCTGCCCCGCCATCCCTCCATCACCCACCACCCCAACCCAATCACCACGCGCACGACCAGCGCGCTCCTCAGCCAAGTCTCCACCTCCGTGATTGGCGTTCCCCAGATCCGCCGCGCAGAAAAGATGAGCAGGTTCGAAACCAGCCGATAGCTCAGCACATGCCGCCCCGGCAACAGGAGCAGTTTGGAGGCACGGGCAGCGACCAAACGCGCCAGGGCCCAATAGAGCGCCAGTGCCAAAGCCGGCCCGATCACCCAGAGCACGGCGGAAAGCGTCCCGACAAGGCTCCTGTCTGGTGTACCTGCAAGGCGAGAAACCCCGAGCAAAGGACCACCAGCGCCCAATGCACCCTGCTCAGTTTCCCGCCTGATCTCCCCAGCCGAATGCCGACGAGGAACCACGGCAGATAGGGCAGCAGGGGAAAACTCGCGAAGAGTGTCGTGCCCAACAGCGTCGCCGAGGCCCGGCAGCCACAAGTCGAGGGTGATCGAACTGATCAGAGCCTCGCCACGGTCACCGGAGCCCACGCTGCCGCTGGCGCTGAAGAGTTGGCCGCCATTCGAGATATCGAACCAGCCTGGACCACTAGCCCGATTTGGACGTCGATGTTGCTGTCGACCAATGCGGGATCTGTCGGATTGCTGTCACCCCCAATTAGCACCTGCTGCGCCGCAACGGGGCTCGTCGAGCCAAGGGAAACAGCAAGGCCAATCTATGGTGCGACGTAGCCACATATTCTGCATCGACGCCGACCCGAGATGAATCAAACAATGAACAGATTTGAAAACATCATGCTTAATTGTTCGATAATTTGTGGCCAGTCCGAGGTTTAGGCCCCGACGATGACGATTCTGACCCCGTTTCGGTCAAGAAGGCCCCAACCGTCGACCCTTGAAGGCTGATGTTCAATCCTGGCCAACTGCCGACACCGGGGTGGCTTAAAAGTCATTCCCCCGATCACTGCGCTCCGCGGGGGACTGTCGCGCCTTCGGCAGCAGCTGTATGGCAAGGGTGTGGGTGCCGCCGTCGAGTGGCACGCGTAATTGTCCGCCTTCGAGCGTTAGCGCAAGCCCGTCCAGTATCGCGCTTTGGGATACCTCCAGATCGATGGCGCGATTGCGCACAGTGATCTC
The DNA here is from genome assembly GCF_000743575.1 of Devosia riboflavina. Classification (GTDB taxonomy): domain Bacteria; phylum Pseudomonadota; class Alphaproteobacteria; order Rhizobiales; family Devosiaceae; genus Devosia; species Devosia riboflavina. The sequence continues at coordinate 78,872 of NZ_JQGC01000001.1, forward strand.
ATATCGCGTGCCGGCCACGTCCAGCGTTGCGCTATATTCCGGCCAGGCAGCCGGAAGGCATGGATCGAGAACAAGCATATTGCCTTCGCGGCGCAGTCCGAGAATGCCTTCGATTCCGGCCCGGTACATCCAGCCCGCTGAGCCGGTGTACCATGTCCAGCCGCCGCGCCCGATATGGGGCGCGACCGAGTAAATGTCGGCGGCTACCACATAGGGTTCGACCTTGTAGCGCGCGACGGCCTCCGGTGTGGCGGCGTGATTTATCGGGTTGACGAGGGAGAAGAGGTCGTACGCTTTGTCGCCCTGACCGAGTTTAGCGAAGGCAAGAATAGCCCACATCGCGGCGTGACTGTACTGGCCGCCGTTTTCGCGGAGGCCCGGCGGATAGCCCTTTATATAGCCGGGATCGCGAGACGTGGCGTCAAACGGCGGGGTGAATAGCAACACCAAGCCGTCGTCCTCGCGGATCAGGTGGCGGTCGAGCGATGCCATGGCGACGCTGGCGCGAATGGGGTCGCCGCCGCCCGACAGCACCGCCCAGGACTGCGCGATGGAATCGATCCGGCATTCGTCATTATCCTGGGATCCGAGCCATGAACCGTCATCGAAGGTGGCACGCCGATACCATGCCCCGTCCCAAGCTTCACGCTCCAGTGCGGTCTTCAGTTTTGCGGCGTGGACCTTCCAGCGTTTGGCGCGTTTGGGATCGCGCATATCCGCAAAAGGCATCATGAGATCGATGGCGCGAATGAGAAGCCAGCCTAGCCAGACGCTCTCTCCTTGCCCGCCCTCGCCGACCCGGTTCATGCCATCGTTCCAGTCGCCGGTGCCCATCAACGGCAGGCTATGGGCGCCTGTCAATTTGATCGCCTGATCTAGACCAAGAGCACAATGTTCGAACAAGGATGCGGTGCGCTCGGACGTCATAGGCTGGAAGAAGGCATCGTGATCGCCATCTGTCAGGTTAGGCCCCTCGATAAACGGTACGATCTCATCGAGGATCGCCGTGTCGCCTATGGTCGCGACATATGTGGCGGCAGCCAGGGCCAACCAGACGCGGTCATCGGAAATGCGGGTGCGCACGCCCTGACCGGAATGGGGCAGCCACCAATGTTGCACATCGCCTTCGACGAACTGCCGTCCCGCGGCTCGCAGGATGTGATGGCGGGTATCCTGCGGCCGAACGAGCGTCATTGCCATGCCATCCTGCAACTGGTCTCGGAAACCATAGGCACCGCTGGCCTGGTAGAAGCCCGAACGCGCAGTGATGCGGCAAGCCAGCGTCTGGTAGAGCAGCCAGCCGTTGAGCATGATGTCCATCGCCCGGTCGGGCGTTCTCACCTGAACGGCACCGAGAATGGACTGCCAATGTGCGATGACTTCGGCAAGGGCGGCATCGAGATCGGTATTGCGATAGCGCTCGATAAGCAGGCGCGCTTCGTCTTCAGATGCAGCTTCGCCGAGGAGGCAGACAATCTCCATGCTTTCCCCGGTGGCCAGCTCGATGCTGGTTTGAAGTGTGGCACAAGGATCGAACCCGGCCCCGGTTCGTCCGGTGAGGTCGGTTTGGCTCAAGAGCGCGGCAGGCGCTGCTGGGCTACCATTGCGGCCAAGGAATTCGGTACGGTCAGCGGTCCATGTCGTCTGGCGTCCGCCTAGGTCTGCAAATCCGACGCGTCCACCAAAGGCCATCGCCCATTTGTTGCGGGCAAAAATGGCACCGGTCTCAGGATCGATTTTGGTCGTGATGAACGGCGCGGTCGTGCCGCGCTGGGTGCCGAGAACGAATTCGGCATAGCTGGTGACCGAAAGTCGCCTTGAGCGCTTCGAGTGGTTGGTGAGCGTCAGGCGCGAAATCCGGATTGGATCGACAAGCGGAACGTAGGAGAGCAGGTCGCTTTCGATGCCATGCGCCTGATGGGAAAAGCGGGAATAGCCAAAGCCGTGGCGCGCGACATAGCGGCCTTCGTTTCGGATCGGCAGCGCCGTTGGGCTCCAGAGGGCTCCCGTCTCTTCGTCCCGTATGTAAATCGCTTCACCAACGGGATCGCCGACCGGATCGTTCGACCAGGGCGTGATCTGGTTTTCCCGGCTATTGCCGGCCCAGGTGTGAAAGCTGCCTTCGCTCGATACTTGAAAGCCAAAGCCTGCATTGGCGATGACATTGATCCAGGGGGCAGGAGTCGTTGCGCCGTTCTCGAGCACGGTCACATATTCCGTGCCGTTCCTCGCGAACCCACCGAGACCATTGAAGAACTCTAGATCGTCCGGCTGCCCGACGATCTCGGCTGAGGGTGATGGGGCCGGTGCAGGGATCTCGGCATCCGGCGGCCAGGTTGCGTCGGAATGGTAGGTCAGTTGGTCCGCGATTGGCCCCCGATGCGCCTGGAACACCACGCGCGCGCTCGCTTGCAACAGGTTGCGGGTTTCCAGCCCCAGAAGATCGGCCCGGAGGACGTGCACGGTGCCTTGCGCGGGCGTATCGTCATAGCGTGGCCTCGACTGGCTGGAGCGAACCGCCGCCTCGATGGCGTTCTGCAGGTCCTGCACATAGGAAGAGCCGCGTTCATTAAGGATCACTAGATCGACGGCCAGCCGCTTGATGCGCCAATATTCGTGCGCCCGCAGCATCTGGCGCAGTTGTGGCATGTCTTCCATGGCGTCGATGCGCAACAAGACGATGGGCAGATCGCCCGAAATGGCATGGGGCCACAGTCCCGACTGTGGACCGGCCCCGGCCGCGATCGTGTCCGAAGACGGTCGGAAGCGCGGATCGGCGTATATGATTGGCGCTGCCAGGCGCTGGAAGTCAGCCGCTTCGTCCAGTCCAACGTCGAGATGGTGCAACTGCACTTGCGCCTGGGTCCAGGCCAGTGTCTTGGCTCGTTCATAAGCGCTGCGGTCGTGGTGCTTGTCGATCAGTTCGAGCAGTTCGGCCCGCGACGATGCGACCATGGTCCAGAAAGCAATCCTCGCCACTTTGCCGGGTGGTATGCGCAGGTGTCGGCGTAGGGCGAAAACCGGGTCGAGCACGATGCCAACTGTTCCCGACAGGTCTTGCCCGTCATGGACTGCTGCGGCGGTTCCGATGGAGCGAGTGCGGCCGAGAAAGCGGGCGCGGTCGGATTCATATTGCGGGTCGGCAATGACCTCGCCCTCGACCACGGCGAAATGGGCCGCCCAGATTTCCGGCTCGGTCGGAGAGCGTCTGCGGCGTGTCGCCACTAGGGCGCCGAACTCGGTCAGGTATTCGGTCTCGACAAACATCTTGGCAAAGGCGGGGTGGGCGTCATCGGTGGTGGGTGTTGTCAGCACCAGCTCGGCGTAGGAGGTCACTTCGATTTCGCGTGCACGGCGGCCGCTATTGGTGAAGCAGACCCGGCGTACCTCGCCATCGTCTTCGCCTGATACCAGGACATCCATTTCGGTCGTCAGCGTCTGGTCGTGGCGCAGATATTGGGCATGGTCCTCGCCGAACGCGACGGAGGCTGGGGCCCTCTCGTTCATCGGCTGAACCGTCGGGGAGAAGACCACTCCTGTCCGCATGTCCTTGCAAAAGACGAAAGCGCCAGAGTCGTCTCGCGTCGCGTCCTCGCGCCAGCGGGTAATGGCGATGTCCCGCCAGCGGCTGTAGCCGCCGCCGGACGCGGTCAGCATCACCGTATAGCGGCCGTTGGACAGCAGGTGGGTGACCGGAGCACCATGATGCGGCAGAGCCAGTCGGCGCACTGTGGGACTAACGTTGACCGACATATCCGCTGGTGCCTTGACCTCCTCGGCGCGTGGACGGGCGATGGCAACGTCCCGCGGCACGCGCTCGGAGAGCAGAAGTTCGCTCGCCTTGATCATGGGGTCGCGATGAAAGCGCGCCCGCATGCGGCCATCGTCAAGCACATTGGCAATGGCGGTGATGGTCATGCCCTGGTGATGCGCCATGTAGCTGCGGACGATGGCGACGTTTTCATCGTCCGGCAGGCGAGATCGCGTATAATCAAGCGCTTCGTAAAAGCCATGAACGCCGCGCGCGCCCATCATTTCGAAGCGCCGAAAATTCTCCGCCGCTGCCTGCGGGTCGACCATAGCGGCGAGACCGGTGGCATAGGGGGCGACAACCATATTGCTGGAAAGGCCACGCTTGAGCCCGAGGCCCGGCACGCCGAAATTGGAATATTGATAGGTGAACTCGTAGTCGCGGACATTGTACGCGGACTCGGAAATACCCCAGGGCACATTGCGCGCCCGGCCATAGGCTTCCTGACGCGCCACCACCAGCCGGTTTGTGTCATCGAGGAGACTCCCTGCGGGCGCACGCATCACCAGCGAGGGCATCAGATATTCGAACATGGACCCCGACCACGAAATAAGCGCCGAGCCGTTTCCCAAAGGGGTCGCGGTGCGTCCAAGTCGGAACCAGTGTCGGGTAGAGACGTCGCCCTTGGCGATGGCGAAGAGGCTTGCTAGCCGGGCTTCCGAGGCCAGCAGATCGTAGCAATTGGCGTCGAGACCGTTGTCGAGCAGTGAGTAGCCAATAGAGAGCAGCTTCCGGTCGGGATCGAGCAGGAAGGCGAAATCCATATCGCGGGCTGTCTGGCGAGCTATCCCCGCCAGCGCAAGGAGCCGCGTATTAAACGCTGCATGATCGTTCCGTAGCGCTCGCCGGTCGCGGGAGGCCTCGGCGATGGAGTGATGAAATGCCGAGATCCAGAAGGTGAGATCGGAGTCGGCACTATTTGCCGCGGCCGGAGTTTGCGGCGACGCCAGTTTCAACGCCTTATCCGACAGACGCAGCAGGGTCGGCGTCAGGGCATCAAAAGATTGTTGAGCACCGAGTTGCGCTTCGATTTCGTCGAGCACCGACGAAAGTGCCTGGTCCCTCGCGCCCGGCATTTCCGCCAGCGCCATGCGGGCCAGTATCAGCGTGTCCTCAAAGCCTCGCCTTGTCTCGGACGGTGTGGTCTCGGCCCATTCTTCGCAGGCATTGGCGAGGGCAATCAGATGCCCGGCCAGATTGCCGCTGTCGACGGAAGACACATAGGCCGGATCGAGTACCCTCAGGTCACGGGTGTCGTACCAGTTGAAAAAATGCCCCCTGAAACGGGTCAGCCTGCCCAGTGTCGCAAAACTCGCTTCCAGCCGCTCGATGGTTTCGAGGGCGCCCGCCCAGCCAAAATCCCGCGCCGCGACAGCGGAGAGGAAATAGAGCCCGATATTGGTGGGCGAAGTGCGGTGGGCGATGGCGGGCGCCGGAGTCTCCTGGAAATTGTCCGGCGGCAGCATGTTCTCCCGCGGTGTGACGAAGGTTTCGAAAAACCGCCAGGTGCGACGTGCGATCAAGCGTAGATAGTCAGCATCGGCGGGAACAAGGTCTCTGTCCGGTCGCGTCGGCGGCGAGCGGCTGATCCAGAGGGCCATGGCCGGTGCGGAAAGCCAGATTATTGCCAAGGGCAGGACCAGTGGCAAGGACGAAGCAGCGAGTGCCAGGGCGCCCGTCAGCAGGGCCAGGGCCAAAGCCGTACCGCCCGCCATGTCCCGATAAAACCCGATCAGCGTCAACCGCGTCCGGCCGCTGGAGCTGGCAGCGGTCGTCCATTCGAGCAGATGTTTTCGCGACACAGAGAGACGGAACAGGGTACGCAGGATCGCGTCGGCGTTGCGCCATGCCTGGTCCGGCAGTAAGGAAAGCCCGAGCCCAACCTGCAGGGTTGCCAATTTGGCGTCATGGGAGAGGCCGAGCAGATGGGAGCGCAATTGTAGACCCGGACGACGCGGCAGGATGGCGAACAGAACGGGCAAGAAGGCGGGAACGATCAGCGCCAGAAGGATTGAAGCCGCTGCGATCGCACCGGCCTGCAACGACATCAGGCAGCAAAGAACCAGCGCCAAGAGAGCGGCCGGAGCGACCAGCGAGCGCCGCAAATTGTCCACCATTTTCCAGCGCCCAATGGCCGGGAGCGTAGAATCTTTGGCGACCCAGGGCAGCAATTGCCAGTCGCCACGCGTCCAGCGGTGTTGGCGCCGCGCCGCCACGTCGTAGCGGGTTGGGAAGTCGTCCACCACTTCGACGTCGGATGCCAGCCCCGCCCGCGCGAAGACTCCTTCGAACAGATCGTGGCTGAGAAGGCTATTGTTCGGGATGCGCCCAGCCAATGCCGTCTCGAAGGCATCAACATCGTAGATGCCTTTGCCTGTGTAGGAGCCTTCCCCAAAAAGGTCCTGGTAGACATCCGAAACGGCGGCCGCATAGGGGTCGATGCCGCCCGGCGCCGAAAAGACCCTCTGATAGAGCGAGCCTTCGCGCCCGACGGGGAGCGAAGGGGTGACGCGGGGCTGGATGATGGCGTAGCCGTCGATGACACGCTGTTCCCGGGCGCTAAAGCGCGGCTTATTGAGCGGATGAGCCATCTTGCCCACGAGGCGCAACGCGGCGTCGCGGGGCAATTTGGTATCTGCATCGAGCGTGATGACATAGCGGACATCGGCCGGCACCGACGGTGTGCCGAAACTGGTATCCCGCGCGCCCCGCAGCAGCCGGTTAAGTTCGGTCAGTTTCCCGCGCTTTCGCTCCCATCCCATCCAGATACCTTCGCCCGCATTGAAGCGGCGAGCCCGGTGGAGCAGAAAAAAGCGCTCGCCGGCGTGCCCTGGACCATGGCGCTTGTTCAGAGCAGCGATGGCGTCTCGGCCGATATCGAGCAACGCTACATCGCCTTCCAGCGTCTCTGTGTCTGCGTCGAGACCGTCGGTCAAAAGGGCGAAACTGATATCTCCGCCGGCGCCGGACAGGTGATGGACTTCAAGCTGCTCGATGTCTTCGAGCAATTGAGCCTGATTGACCAGCAGGGTCGGCACGACGACCAGCGTGCGTAAATGTTGTGGCACGCCGCCTGAGAGTTCGAGCCCAGGCAGACTCGCGGCTCCAACACCCCAGCTTATCGCACGGTTTATCAGCGCGGACGCGACTTCGCTGGCCGGCAAAAGCGCCAGGAGCAGAAACGGATAGAGGATGCCTGTTGCAAGGCCCATACCGGACAATATCCAACCCAGAAGCCCAAGCAGGGCGAGCGTCACGCCACCAATTGCAATGCCATAGCCGCCAATGCCCATGCGGCCCGCGAGCCGGTTCAGATGCAGCCGCGCCGTCGGACGAAATCCGATGGCGCGCTCAAGGGCAGGACGGCCCTGGGCAACCAAGTGATAGCCGGGATCGCCCAGCCGCTCGGTCTCGACCTGTGTAGCGTCTTGCCCCACAGCGGTGTGCGCTAGCGCGAGCGCGGCCTCTGCGATATCGAGTTCGGACAGGTCCGAGCCCCGCGCCAGATACTCGATAGCGCTCCGATAACGATCGCGGGTGGCGAAATCCATCTGCGCGAAATCGCTGCCGGCGGAAAGACGCTCGTCGACCAGGCTAACGCTTTCGAACAGATCGGCCCAATCGATATTGGAAATCAGCCTCATGCTGGTGATGATGTTGCGGATCGTGACATTGGAGGCGCCTTGGCGCTGCTGGGCGTGCTGGACAACGGTCTCGATGGAGCTGCCCTGTCGGGCCAGTTGATCCTCAAGCCAGCCATGAGCAGGCGTGGTTCTCGGATCGCGGTCACGCAACCGTTTGGCCAATTGCGCCGCGAACAATTCAGATATCGGTTTCTCGGGCATGCGCGCCGCCAGCGCCCTCGCGCTGTCTTCGGCAAGGAGCAGATCGGCCAGCGTATCCGCCTCAGTGCGGGCTCGACGCCCGGCGGTGATCTGGTCGGCCAGACGCCGCAGATTCTCCACCAGCACGATGCGCAGGGTTATCGCAACGGCCCACAGTTCGCCAATCGTCAGAGGCTGTGTCTGTTGATAGGCCGCTATGAACCGGGCGAGCGTCTGTGGATCGAAATGGCTGTCGGTATGCGCGATAAAGGCCCATGCCAGCCCAAAGATGCGCGGATAGCCCGCAAATGGCCCATCGGCGAGCTTGGGCAGTTGCCGATAGTAATTGGGCGGAAGATCATCATGGATCTCGCGGATCTGCTCCTCGACCAGATGATAATTGTCCAGCAGCCATTCGGCCGCCGGTACCACGGTGCGTTCGCTCTCTATCTCATGGGCGCTGGCGCGATAGGCCGCCAGCAGCACGGCCGCGTTCTGCCTTAGCCGCTTGTGCAAGGAAACGACCGCTGGTGGCCGCTCCGTCACCGCCTGGGCGGAAGCCAGACTGCGCGCATGCTGTTCCAGCCGTTCGACCCCGAACAATTCCTCGCGTACTGGAGCAGGATCGGTCCACGGGTTCGCCGGCCGGGCTGTTGTCATGCGCTTTTTCCTCGAAGAAATGGCGTGTTCGCTCATCCCTCCGGCAAATGTCTGCCGGGGATGCAACACATAGTGGCGGATCGGACCCGAACAGGTTTCCGAAGTCCGGAGATCAGTGCTTCTTCTTTGGTGGAGCGATGCGCTCCTGTACCGCCTTGCCGAAGGGCTCTTCAGTCGTAGCCCGTGGTGCCTTGACCATTTTGGGCTTTTTCAACTCGCGGTTACCGCGCATCTGTCCTCTGGCCATGATCGATCCTCGGTCCGGATACGGCCGGGCGTCCGACCGGGAATAGCCCGGCACCTGCTTGCAGCTATTCCATCAATCCCGGGGGCAAGGTGCCCAGCTTCAACAACACCCGCGGCTCGTCATAGGTATCGGTCTCGATGTCGACTTCCTGGGAAAAGGCAATGACGCCGGCACGCATAGGCGCCAGGCGCTCCGCTGCGGCAACTGCCTTCTCTGCGGATTTTGAAGTCTGGACGGGATCGGCAACGAGCTTCCTGCCGATTTGCTTGAACGCCTGAACCAGATACATGGTTGCCATACGCTACTCTATGTCTTGCGAAGTGGACGACGGGGCTCCTCGTGAAGAGAGCTCTGCCTACGCGCCCGGCTCTGGTATTCGTTTTCTATCGCGCGGCGATTTCTACGCGTGCGAACGCGATTGGTCGCAATGCCTGCCAGGCCCGCGACAAGCGCGAGGCTCGCCGCGAGCATGGGCAGGCGAAAGAAATCCACGCCGTAAAAACCGGCAATGGCGAACATGAGCATGACCGCGATCGAAAACCCGACAATGGCGTGCGTGAGCATTGAGCCATTGGGGGCGGGTGCATAGAGTGCGGCTGCGTTCCTTGCCTCCTGACGCCGGGTATTTTCTTTGGTCACGAGGCCTTCCGCCGCGCCAGGGGAAAGGAGCGATGCGCGTAGAGAGCGAGTATGTCCGCGCCCTCGAAGCGCTGCTCGTCCACTTCGAGCAAGGAGCCCTTCAAAAAGGCCGGTTCCATTTCCTCGGCTACGAATTGAACCGCTTCGGCGGCCGAGGCAAAGCGACGATAATGCAACCCCTGTGACCTCCGAGACGTCCTGCCGGGGTAGAAGTCCGCCGCTGCGGCATAGTCGATTGTTGTCATAGTCTGGTCCCTTTCCCGGAACGGCTACTGAACCAGCCATATTTGGCGGCTGAAGCCCTCTGAAAGTCTGAATTGAGCAAAGCTTCCGGCTTCATCTTCCGCCCGGACGAGTTCGACGAGCATGTCGAGTTCGAACTGGATCACCAGCCGGCCGTTTTCGCAGAAGAGAACATCCGCGGTACGTTGGCGGCCATCTGGGAATTCGATGGCGAGTATGTCTGCGGCGGAAATATCAACCGCCTGATCTCCGCCCGTGATCAACAGGAGGCTGCCTGCAATTATTTCGAACGCGCTTGCATAGCTGTGCCACACGATGCGCTACTTGACGGAAACACGAAGAGCGTCGCGCTGCTGCTTCTCTATGGCTCGGTTTTCTCGCTGTCGCATTGCCAGTGTGGCTCGAATGCTGAGGAGCTTTGCGGCTCTGTCTGGATTTGCCAGGGCCGAAGGGCGAAACTGGGACTGCGCAATATTGTATTGGTCCTGGGTCATGCAGATCGCTCCGGTCGAGGGCCTATAAGGGCCGACGTGTCCGGGATTTCACCGGCTTTCCCGCCCAGTTCGACACCCTTGCGAGCGGCAGAAGCGTGCGGACGCTCGCTGGGAGGCGCCACCGGTTCGAAGTGATTGGGCCGGGGTGGGCGCAGGGGATAGGAGATTGCCATTGCGTCATCTTCTCTGGATGGGGTGTCGGGAACGGCGAATGCGCCGCCGCCGGATCGCGCCAGGACAAGGCGGCTTCGATAGCCAACTATCCAGGCGTTCACCAAATCGGCCGCAGCCGAGGTTGTGATGCCCTTGCGCATCCGGACGAGGTCGATGAGGTCTTCCGGCGTCGTTATGGATTGAAGGTCGTCGTCGGTCAGAAAGGGCCAAGTCTTCTGCGCTTCCCAGCGTTCGCGAATCTGCCCCGCGAGGCGAGCCTCGATACGGTAGCCGAACATGCATTTTGCCTGGGAGAGCGGGCGACCGTTCCGGTCGTTAGATCGTCGTGTGCGTTAAGCACGGCCAAAGCCTGTGTCGATCTCCAACATCTCAAATGGTGACGAGCGACACCGATTACAAGAGCAATACGGCAGGCTCTGCCGTCGCAAACCCTTCGAAGACATTAGTTGCGGCGTGGCACGCTTCTAATGGGCCCCGTTGTACGGCGATGCCATCTCGACGCGCAGAAGATGGAGAGTGATCAGAGAATTGAGTTAGGTCGAACTGTCCGTGGTCGCGCGTTGATGTCAGCAATCGCAGCTGGCCGTTGTAGATTTTCGAGACGATGAGCCGAACGGCTGAGCACCAGGCTGGCGGAGGATTGCTCCTCATACATTGATCGTAGGGCCTTTTGCCCGGTTAACAATCCGACTGTCTTGTCCTCAGGCTCCGGCGGGTAGCTTGGCGGCAGCCGCCTTTGGTCCACGTCTGACGTTTTCATCCTGCAGGTCGGCAAAGGCCGCTTGCACGATGCCGATATGACGCTGCATGGCCTCCTCCGCGCCGCGACGATCGCCCTGCAGTATGGCCAGCACCACATCCCCGTGTTCACTATGGGATTGGCTAAGACGCCCGAGCGTGTTGAACTGCGCTCTTCTGAAGGGCTGAAGACGTTGTCTGGTGGATCTCGTGATTTCTGCGAGATAGTCGTTATGAGCGCCGTCGTATATGGCAGAATGAAAGCGCTCGTTCGCCTCGGAATAGACGACTGTGTCACCGGAACGGACGATCTGCGCCATCTCCTTATGCAGTCGCTGCAGATCGCTTCGTTCAGCGTGCGACATTTGGGCAGCTGACAAACTGGCGCAGAGCGCTTCGAGATATCCCATCACCTCGAACATGCCGGCCAAGGTGGCTTGGTCGGGCTTCGCAACGAGTGCGGTCGCATGCGGTCTTTGTTGGACGAGGCCGCTCGCCGCAAGCAGGCGAAGGGCTTCACGAACCGGCGTGCGGGAAACGGAAAATTCGGTGGCAAGCGCGGTTTCGTCCAGCGGAGTGCCGGGGGAAAGCTCGCTGCTAATGATGCGCGTGGCAAGGCGCTGGCGGATATCTTCGGCCGATGTTCTTGGCGTACGAGCCACGTGCATACTCGTTTGTAAGGTCAGAGTGTTGTCGGCATCATGCTCACATGGGCCGCAGCGACTTTCCAGCCGCCTTCGGTTAAGACCCAGGTCTGTTGCTGCCGGCCCACCTGGCCGGGAATGTCAGGTCGATAGAACAGCGTCGACGCTGTCGCAACCTCTTTGCCATAGGTGACGATGCTCACCCGCTCGAGTTCGCGCGTGAACGGCAACTGCGTCGCCCGAAAGGCGCGGATTTCGTCGATACCGTATTGGACTTCGGAGACGCCAAAGCGCACCGTGTCGCCGCGGTGGAGAAAGAAGGCGTCGAGCGCCGGCACGTCATTGGCAAGGAGCGCAGCCTCGTAACGGTCGAACGCGGCCCGAACTGCGACCACAGTTTGGAGGTCGTTGATGATCATGCGCTGGCACGCCGGCTTAGCATGCGATCACGCAGATTCGTAAGGAACGGGATGGTCTCGAATTGATCGGCGCGGACCTTGCTCCAGTCGACACCCATCGGGCGGGTTGCGATGCTGCCGGTGGTGATCAGTTCTCTTTCGGTTGCCACGAAATCGAGCGGGCTGTCGTGGCTTTCGATGACGATGGCATCGTCGGGCACGAGCTGGATCGAGTGGATGCTCGTTGCCATCGGGGTCGTGGCGGTGACGATGCCGAGCTCGCGGAAAATGGCGGTCTCGAGATCAGCAAAGCCGGCGCCCTTGCCGGTGCGACCGCCGGCGCGGCTGACAGCGACCGAACCGACGACGCAGAAGTCGAGCGGTTCAACCTCCTCGAATTCCAGCCGCTCGCCATGGGTCATGAACCCCTGTGGGGTGGCGGCAAGCTCGAAGGAGATTTCGGCCACCGTGAGTTTTGCGGGATCGAGACGGAGGTAGGGGAAGTCCTTGGTGAGATAGGGGACTGGTGTGTAGACAACCTTGTCCTCATAAAGCGCGCGAATGCGGATCGGGGTCTGGGCATGGTCCGGATTGGTTTTGACCGTGCGGGCGCTCTTCCAAGCGTCGGTCTGCGCCAGATGCCAGGCAGCGACATCGGCGCCCGAGAAATTCGGAATCATGCTCCAGGCCGGGCCGACATTGACGCCGGCGGTCTCAAGCTCGCGCCAGATTGTGTGTCGGATGATGTCCTTGGCCGGATTACGTCCGGCCCAGCGGCCCTGTTCAGACATGTGCGTGATCCCTCGCGAGCGTCTTCTGTAGTTCCGAGAGAGGCGTCACCCAGCCGACGATGCCGCCCTGGGCCGCGATCATCTCGATGGCTGACGCCTTGAACTGCGGAAAATAGCTCTCCGTGGCGTCTTCGATGAGGAGGCATTCGTAGCCGCGGTCATTGGCCTCGCGCATGGAGGTCTGGACGCAGACTTCTGTGGTGACACCGGCAAAGACGAGATGGGAGATGCCCATGTCCTGCAGTCTCTCGTGGATACCGGTGGCGTAGAACATGCCCTTTCCGGGCTTGTCGATGACGATTTCGCCTGCGATTGGCGCCAGAGCATCGACGATCTGGTTGCCGGGTTCGCCGGCGATGAGGATACGCCCCATGGCCCCGGTGTCGCCAATGCGCAGCCCCGGCTTGCCACGGCTGATTTTGGCCGGCGGGCAATCGGAAAGATCGGGCATGTGAGCCTCGCGGGTATGGATGATTGGCCAGCCCTCTTCCCGGAACAGCGCGATCAGCGCCGCGGTCGCTGGGATGATCGCCTCCAATCGCGAAACATCATTGCCGAGGCTGTCGCCAAAACCGCCGGGTTCGATGAAGTCGCGCTGCATGTCGATGACGACGAGCGCGGTATGGCCGGGGTCGAGTGGATAGGGATAGGGGCGGGCGGGAATATCGACCATGCTCAATGCCCTGCCATGTGCTGGCCGATGACGTTCCGATCCGTCTCCTGGATAGCGGCGACATAGGTGATGGTGCCGCCACTCATCACCGCCACGCGGTCGGCGAGTTCGAGGATTTCGTCGAGATCCTCGCTGACCAGCAATACGGCCGCGCCGCGATTGCGCTGTTCCATGATCTGGCTGCGAATATCGGCAACCGAGGCGAAGTCGAGCCCGAAGCAGGGATTGGCGACGATCAGCACATCAACATCGCCCGAGAGTTCACGCGCCAACACGGCGCGCTGCACATTGCCGCCCGAAAGCGTTTCGATCGGCGCATCAGGCGAGGTGGTTTTGACGCGGTAAAGTTTGATCAGTTCTTCGGCGCGCTTGCGCAGCGGACCGGGGGACATCCACCAGCCAAGGCTTGCGACGGGCGGCTTGTCGAAGGCGCGGAAGGCGAGGTTCTCCGCGACGCTCATGCGCGGCACGGTGGCGTTCTTGAGCGGTTCTTCGGGGAGGCCGAAGACCTTGTAGCGGTCGAAATTGCTGCGCTTTGGCGCAAAATTCTGCGCCTGAATACGGATGGCGCCGTCGCTCATGGCGCGCTGGCCGGCAAGAACTTCGACCAGCGCCGATTGCCCATTGCCGGACACGCCGGCAATGCCGACAATCTCGCCGGCATTGACCTTGAGGTTGATCGAGGACAGCACCGGGGTGCCTTCGGCGTCCTCGGCAAAGATGCCGGCCAGCTCGAGCACTTCGCGCTTGTCATTGTGCTGGGTACGCGCGGCGCGTTCACGCACTTCCGTGTCGCCGATCATCATCCGGCTCATCTCGGCAATGCTGGCCGATTGTGCATCGCCCGAGCCGGTGAGCTTGCCGCGGCGCAGCACGGTAAAGCCGTCGCAGAAGGCTTTCACCTCGCGGAATTTGTGGGAGATCATCAAGACGGTGATCTCTTTTTTCGCGGCCATGTCGCCCAAGAGGCCAAGCATCTCGTCGGCCTCGCCTGGCGTCAGCACCGAGGTCGGTTCGTCGAGGATCATGAAGCGCTGGTCGAGATAGAGCAGTTTCAGGATTTCCAGCTTCTGCTTTTCACCGGCCGAAAGCGTCGCCACCTGCGCATCGAGCGGCACCTTGAAGGGCATGGTTTCCATAAACTCGGAAAGGGCCTTCTTCTCCTTGCGCCAGTCGATTACGGAGGGTGCGTCGGCGCGGGAGATGACGAGGTTTTCCGCCGCAGTCAGGCAGGGAACCAGGGTAAAGTGCTGGTAGACCATGCCGATGCCATGAGCGCGTGCGTCCTTGGGTGTCTTGATAGACACTTCCTTGCCATCGAGTTTTACCGAGCCTTTGTCGGGCGAGTAAAAGCCCATGATGGATTTTACGAGCGTGGATTTGCCCGCGCCGTTTTCGCCGAGCAAGGCGTGGAACGAACCGGCGGGCACCGAGATCGACACATCATCGAGCGCCACAAGCGGCCCGAAGATTTTGGTCATGCCTGTGGCTTCGAGCGAAGGGGCACGGCCCATGGGGGCTACGGCGTTCATGGCAGCACCTCGATCAGCGCCGCCGAAGTGCTCACCGCGCCGAAAACGCCGCCCTGCATCTTGATCATGTCCACTGCGGCGTCGTGATTGCTTTGCTTGGTTGCGGCGCAGCAGTCTTCCAGCAGCAGGCACTCATAGCCGCGGTCATTGGCGTCGCGCATGGTCGTGTGCACGCAGACATCGGTGGTGACGCCGGTGAAGATGATGTTGCGGATGTTCTTCATGCGCAGCACCAGTTCGAAATCGGTGGCGATGAAAGTGCCCTTGCCCGGTTTGTCGATGATCTGCTCGCCCGGCAGCGGCTGGAGTTCGGGGATGATCTCCCAGCCCGGTTCGCCGCGCACCAGAATGCGACCGCACGGACCCTGGTCGCCGATGCCCGCGCCGATGCGTTGCGAGCGCCAGCGCTTGTTGGCGGGCAGGTCCGAAAGGTCGGGTTTGTGCCCCTCGCGGGTGTGGATTATCGTATAGCCTTTGGCCCGCATGGCGGTCAGGACCTGCTGGATCGGCTCGATGGGGGCACGAGTCAGGCCGATGTCGTAGCCCATCGTGTCGACATAACCACCGGGCGCGCAGAAATCGACCTGCATGTCGATGACGACGAGGGCGGTATTGTGCGGCCCCCAATTGCCGTCAAATGGCCAGGGATAGGGATCGGCCGAGGCGATGGTAGAGCCGCCGGCGACCATGGCGGCATCGACGCGTTCGTCTGCAAGGGTCATGGCAGGCTCCTATTTGGTGATCGAGAGTTCGCCTGGCGCTTCGCGCGCCGCGCCCTTGGAGCGGGCAGAGGCGATCATGATGAAAAGCGTCAGGATGTAGGGGGCGGCATTGAAGAAGTAGTAGCCCTGCGTGATCCCCACCGATTGCAGAGAGGGCCCGATGGCACCTGCCGCGCCGAACAGCAGCGCCGCCCAGATGCAGCGGATCGGGTCCCAGCGGGCAAAGATGACGAGGGCCACGGCCATAAGGCCCTGTCCCGAGGAGAGGCCCTGGTTCCACGAGCCGGGATAGTAGAGCGAGAGGAAGGAGCCGCCGATGCCGGCCAGCATGCCGCCGATGGTAGTGGCGATGAAGCGAACGAGATCCACCGATACGCCCATGGCCCTGGCCGAGGCGGCGCTGTCGCCGGTCATGCGGACAATGAGGCCCCAGCGCGTATTGGCAAAGGCCCAGCTCATCAGAACGGCGAGCAGGATACCGACGAAGAACAGCGGATTGACCTGCAGCGCCTGGGCCAGCGAGGCATTGCCGGTCCAGTCGCCGAGCGGTATGGAATTGAGCCGCGGGGCCGAGGGCTGGATATAGGGTTTGCCGAAGAAGAAGGCGACGCCGGTGCCAAAGCTCATGATGGCGATGCCGACGGCGATATCGTTCACCTTGGGTAACTTGCAGATATAGCCATGGAGAGCGCCGAGAATCAGGCCTGAGCCACCGGCGGCGAGGACGCCGATCCAGGGATTGCCGGTGTGGAAGCTAATCGCGTAGGCGACCATAGCACCGAGCACGAGATTGCCCTCGAGCCCGAGATTAATGCGGCCCGACTTTTCGGTGAGGCATTCGCCGAGGGCCACGAACATGAAGGGGGTCGAGACGCGAATGGCGCCGCCGAGCATGGCGATGAGGACGATGAAGATCGAGTTGTCCATCAGGTGCGGTCTCCCCCGACTGGCGGCTGGAAGAATTTGAGGCGCCCATAGAGCGTGTCGCTGGTCAGCAGCACGACGAAGATGATGCCCTGCAGCACGAGCACCGTGGCGTCGGGCATGCCCATGCGGCGTTGCACGAGGCCACCGGCCGCCGCGATGGCGCCGAAGAGAATGGCGACAGGCACGACGGCCAGTGGGTTGTGGCGGGCGAGGAAGGCGATGAGGATGCCGGTAAAGCCATAGCCGGCGACGAGCGAGGCATTGGCCTGGCCGTGAATGGCCGCCACTTCAAAAAAGCCGGCGAGCCCTGCGCAGCATCCGGCGATAACGCAGCACGACACGATGAGCAGGCCTACCGGCAGGCCCTGCGCCTGCGCGGCGCGGACATTGCCGCCGGTCATGCGCGCAGCAAAGCCAAAGGTCGTGCGCGACATCAGAATATAGAGCGCTATGGCCAGGACAATGCCGGCGGCGAAGCCCCAATGCACGTCGGTGCCAGGGATCGATCCGATGCGATAGGCATCGCCGATCGGCATGGTCGAGGGCTTGTTGGCCGAGGCTGGATCGCGTAGCGCGCCCTCGACGAAGAAGTTCATGATGGCGATGGCGATATAGGAGAGCAGCAGCGACGAGATGGTCTCGTTGACGCCGCGATAATGCCGCAGCCATCCGGCAAGGCCGATCCACACGCCGCCCGTCACCATGGCGATCAGGGCCATGAGCAGCCAGGTGAGCGGCGCAGGAATGCCGAAGGTCACGAGAGGAATGGCTATGGCTGCCGCTGCAAAGCCGCCGAGCACCAAGGCGCCCTCGGCGCCGATAATGGTCAGTCCGATGCGCGCGGGAATGGCGAAGGCGAGACCAGCGAGGATCAGCGGGGCGGACCGCTGTAGAGACTGCTGAATCGAGAAGGATGATCCAAAACCGCCGGTCCAGACGAGGCTGAAGAAGTCGACCGGCGATTTACCGATGATGAGGAGGAAGAGCGAAAACAACACCGCCGAAACCAGCAGCGCCACCAGAGGCACAAACAGTGCCTCGGCGAATTTCAGCATGCGCACATTGGGCGTGTGCGTGGAAGGAATTGATCCGGCAGTTTCCGCGCTCATGGCTTGCTCCGCTTACTCCACCTAACCTCCCCCTTGCGGGGGGAGGGACGTATGTGTGTTTGGCGCAATATCTCGGTGATGCCGCTGCGATCAGGTGATCGAACCGATAACCCCTTCGAGCAGGTAGTTCATGCCGTCGAGGACCGGGTCGTAATTGTCCATCTCGCCCTCGATGACGACATTGCCCGCATTGTCCTTGAGCGGACCGACATAGATGGGCTTGCCGGTCTTGAGATCGGTAATGGCGGCGTCGGCAGCAGCGATGGCTTCGGGCGTGGCACCGGCGCCATAGGGCGTATTCTGCAGCATGTCGTTGTGGAAACCGCCAGCCACGAAGTTGGGCAGCGGTTCGCCCTTGGCGAGGAGATCGGCATACATCGAATAGATGGTCGACCATTTGTATTCGGCGCCGGTGATGAAACCCTTCGGCGCAAGCGGGGCCTGGCTCGCATTGTGGCCGCAGGTCTTCACGCCACGGCCCTCGGCCGTTTCGACCACAACCTTGGGGCCGTCGACATGACAACCGATCACGTCGCAACCAGCATCCACAAGCGCATTGGTGGCTTCGGCCTCGCGCACCGGCATCGACCATTCGCCGGTGAAGATTACCTGCACAGTGGCATTCGGATTGCTCTTCCGCGCGCCTAGCAGGAACGAGTTGATATTGGACAGAACCGAGGGGATGGGCTTGGCGGCCACAAAGCCGAGCTTGCCCGTGGGCGAGGAAAGGCCCGCGGCCACGCCGTTCACGTAGTGGCCCTGGTTCAGATAGCAGAAGTACGAACCAGCATTGGTGGGGTCGCCTTCCTTCCAGAGCGGCGCGGCGTGGCGGAACTGCACTTCGGGATATTTCTTGGCCAGTTCGACCACGAATGGGCTGTAATAGCCGAAGGACGTCGCGAGGACCAAGTTGGCGCCATCGAGGTTGATCATCGACTCCATCGACTGGCTGACGGCGTCGGTTTCCGGAACGTTTTCTTCCTCGATGACGGTGATGCCCGGCACCTGCTTGAGGATTTCCATGGCGACCGAATGGGCCTGGTTCCAACCGAAGTCATCGCGTGGGCCGACGTAAACGGCGCCGAGCACGATTGGTGACTGAGCCCGGGCATAGCCCATGGGCAGAGCTGCCGCGGCGAGGCCAGCGGCACCGGCCTTTAGCAGCGAACGGCGAGACAGATTGAACTGCGACATTGATGTTTTCTCCCTGCGCGCCACTCCGAGGAGAGGCTAAAAACATCATTGCAAGGGATGTGCCAAACTCGTTTACCGAAAATTTATCATCGATTTCAATGACTTGAATATTTTGCCATCTGGACTCGATTAGGGGGGTATTGCACAAATTGCATACAATAGAAAAAATAACGCATAAAAAATAGGCTGACATGATGTTGTTGCATACAATAAGGCTCGATGCCAAACTGCTGGCGACTTTGGAGTCCGCCATGCTGCCTACCTTCCTCGATCTTGCGAGCCTCAACGCCTTCTACCGTGAAGGCGGTACGCCTCTCGATGTTGTGGAAGCGGTGATCGCGCGCCGCTCAGCGCTTGCAGATAAGGCGGTGTTTATAACCCCGACGTCCGACGAAGGTTTGCGACAGGCGGCGCGCGACCTGATGGCCGCGCATCCCGATCCGCAAAGTCTTCCTCTGTGGGGTGTGCCCTTCGCGGTAAAGGACAATATCGACGTTGCCGGCATGCCAACCACGGCGGCTTGTCCGGCCTTTGCTTACGAGCCGGCCGCCGACGCCTTCGTCGTGGCGCGCCTCAAGGCGGCCGGCGCCATCGTCATTGGCAAGACCAACTTGGATCAGTTCGCTACCGGCCTCAATGGCACGCGCTCGCCCTATGGCGCTCCGCGATCCGTCTTCGATGCAGACTATATTTCCGGCGGGTCCAGTTCGGGTTCCGCCGTCGCCGTTGCCGCTGGGCTTTGCACCTTCTCATTGGGCACCGACACGGCGGGTTCAGGCCGTGTGCCTGCGATGTTCAACAATCTCGTTGGCATCAAGCCCAGCATTGGCCTCCTCTCGGCCACTGGCGTCGTTCCTGCTTGCCGCTCGCTTGATTGCGTCAGCATTTTTGCCGGCTCCGTTGCCGATGGCACCGTCATCCGTCGGGTTGCCGAAGGCTTTGACGAAGTCGATGCCTATTCACGCAAGATGCAGTCCAGAACCTTGGCATCGGCAGGCCTGCGCGTCGGCGTCCTTACGGGCGCCGAGCGAGAATTTTATGGCAATGCCGAGGTGGAACGCATTTACGATCACGCGATCACTGCGACCGAAGCCCTTGGTGCCAAGATCGTCTCGATCGACTATGCCCCATTCCGCCAAGCCGCAGAGCTTCTCTATGGCGGCCCCTGGGTCGCCGAGCGTCTCGCTGCCGTCGCCGATTTCTTTGCGACGCATTCGACAGACATGGACCCGACCGTGCGCGGCATCATCGCCGGTGCCGAAGGCAAAACCGCCGTCGAGGCCTTTGACGGTCAATACCGTCTCGCCGACCTCCGCCGGCAAGCCGAAAAGCAATGGGCGCTATGCGATGTGCTGCTGCTGCCGACGGCGCCGACCAGCTATACCGTCACCGAGATGCAGGCTGAGCCGGTGCTGCGCAATTCGCACCTCGGGCGCTACACCAATTTCGTCAACCTCTTCGACTGCGCCGCCATCGCGGTGCCGGCGGGCTTCGATGCCGACGGTCACCTGCCCGGGGGCGTGACCTTAATTGGCCCTGCTTTTTCCGATGACGCCTTGGCCCAATGGGCAGCGCGGCTGCATAAGGCGCTGGGAGTCGGCCAAGGCATCGACAAGTCCGCCGCCATTCCCGAATTTTCCTCCGCGTTGGTACCCACAGAGTTCTTGCCTCTCGTCGTGGTCGGCGCTCATCTCACGGGCATGCCGCTCAACAAGGAGTTGACCAACGCAGGGGGCTTGTTGTTGAAGTCCGGAACGACTGCAGCCGACTATCGGCTCTTTGCGCTGCCAAATACAACGCCACCTAAGCCAGGCCTCGTCCGGGTGCCCGGACATGCTGGCTCCGGCATTGCTGTCGAGGTATGGGCCCTGCCCCCAGCCGAATACGGCGCCTTCATTGCCCGCATTCCTGCGCCTCTTGGCGTTGGCAAAATCGAGCTCAAAGACGGCAGCGTCTATTCAGGGTTTTTGTGCGAGAGCTACGCGCTCAGCGATGCGCAGGATATCAGTCATTTTGGTGGCTGGCGTGACTTCATCAACGGAGGCGCAGGCACTTGATTGATACAGGTCATGCAGCTGCGTAAGTCCAATCATAAATGTCAGCTTTCTGTTCTCCATTGAAAAAACAGACGAGCCGCAAGCCACCCCGAAGACACTGGGCCGCCATCGGCCCATTCCGGGCATTCATGACACCGCTTTGGGAGCAGTGCAGGGGTAGCTCCGTTCAAGCTAGACTTTCGGGGTGTGCGGTTCGCCGTGTGGACTAAAGTCTCCGAGAAAAATGCTTCCGATATTCCCTCGGGGTCATGCCTCTCAGCCTCCGGAAATGTCGATTGAAATTGGCAAGAGCGCCGTAGCCGACTTCGACGGCAATGTGCTGGATGGGTTGGCTGGTGCCCGAAAGGCGGGCGCAGGCGTCGGCGATGCGCAGGCGGATCAGATAGTCGGACACAGTAGATTGCGTATGTTTGCGGAACAGACGGTGCAGGCCCGAGACGCTCAGCGCCGCGATTTCGGCCAGTGTTTCTAGACGCACCTCTTCGGAATAGTTCGAATGGATGTGATCGAGCACACGGTCGATGCGATCGCGCGGGCCGGCGGCTGTTTCGTGGACCGATGAGAGCGCGATGGCGCCGTCGTCATGGGCAAGGCGGAGCAGCACCTGCAGCAGGCCCAAAAGACGCGCCTCGGGCGGCTGGTCGATCAGCGCCTCGTATTGCGGACGGAGTTCATCGGCGAGTTCGGTCGAAAATTTGAGGCCAGTGCGCGAGCGGATAACGAGGTCGCGGAGCGGGCGCAGTTCCACGGCGCTGTCAGCGAGGTCTTCGAGCCAGTCCTGGCCGAACCACAGCACCAGGGCGATATGGGGCTCGTTGGGATCGAGCCGGTCGGTGGAATACCAGGAATGGGGCAGGTTGGCTCCGACCAGGACCAGATCGCCGTGGTCATAGCTACCGGCGTGGTCGCCGATGAAGCGCTGACCACGCGAGTTCAGCGTCATGGTCAGTTCCATCTCGGGATGATGGTGCCACTGGAAGGGAATGCCCTCCTCAAGGCGGCGATTGAGCATGGCCCAGGACGCCCCGACATCGGTCCGCAGCTTTTCAAGATAGGGTTTCATCTGGCTAATTGGTACTCACAAATGCCAGAATAGTATCTGAATTAGCTTCGTCCCGACAACATGGCTGATCCCCCTTTGCTACCTTGGCTCCACCGAATGATCGGGAGTTGAGACAAATGGGAGGACATTTCCATGCAGACTATGGCGACAGCCTTGAAGCGAGACAGCCATCCGACAACCTCCGCCACCACGCAACTGAAGGACATCCAGAAGACCTTGCCGCTGCGCGTTTTGTCGAAGGACGATTGGCAACACTGGATCACCAAGGGTTATGTGATCGTGCGGCAAGCCGTGCCTGCGGCCAATGTCGAGCGGCTTGCCGATCTGCTCTGGAAGTTTGACGAGAAAGATCCCAACGACCCCTCCACCTGGTATGCGCCGCAACGCCGCGAGCACAAGATGAAGGAGCTCAACAATACCGGGATGCTGGAGATCTATAATCATCAGTATCTTTGGGATAATCGCATGGAGCAGCGTATCTACAACGTCTTCGTGGATATCTGGGACCGCGAAGACCTCTGGGTTACCATCGACCGAGCCAATCTCAATCCACCCAAGAAGGTCAAGGGCAACCCCAACGGTTTCATTCACTGGGACGTCGACACCTCAATTCGCCCGCTGCCCATCGGTGTGCAAGCCGTGCTGAGCCTCAAGAAGCAGGATGGCGATGTCGGCGGCTTTCAGTGCGTGCCTTATCTCTTCCAGCACTTCGAGGAATGGGAAAAGACCCAGCCCGCGGACCGCGACCCCATGCATCCCGACATGAGCGGTCAGTCGACGGTCAATATCGACATGGAGCCAGGCGACCTGATGATCTTCAATTCGCTCCTTGCCCATGGCGTGCGGCCCAACCACGCGGACAATCGCGTCCGTATGGCACAATACATCTCCATGCACCCGGCCGAATTCGACAACGAGGCCGAGCGTCAGGAACGCATCCGCCTCTGGCGCGAACTCGATCACCCAAAGCGCGACGCCTTCCCGGGCGATCCGCGCGAATGGGAAAAGCACAATGCCACGACCGCTGAACTGACCCCGCTCGGCGAGAAACTGCTCGGCCTGACACGTTGGTAAATCGGGCGACCCGCTCTTCGGAGCGGGTCTTCGCAGGTCGTTTGCTGCGTTACCCAAAGCCTACCGGTCCGACTTCCACCCTCAAAAGGCGAGCCGGAGCGCGATAACCAAGGCAGCTGCTCTGCCTTCACACAGGCGGCCGTCTATTGAGTAGATGACCCCAATCTCACCTTAATCGTAAGAGTTGCGAGAGTTTCTCGATCGTTCGAGAGTCTGTCTGGGCCACGTTGAACCGCATAAAGCTCGCAGCGTTTTGAGCAACGCTGAACGCGTTTCCTGGTGCGAGGACGATACCGGAAGCGAGAGCCTTGCGGGTCAGATCAGCGGATTCGGCACCCTCTGGCAACTCGCACCAGAGGAACATTCCAGCTCGTGGCTCGGTCCACTGCACAATACTCAAGGCCCTGAGCCGATCGCCGACATCCCGCCTCGCTCGCTCCAGCTTGACACGCAAGGCGTCGGTGTGCCGCCGATACCCGCCGTCGCTCAGGGCGGCATAGACGACTTCTTCGTTCAGGCGGGCACCGCCGAACATCGTCGCGATCTTGAGGTCAATCAGCCCCTCGATCCATTCCGGCCTTGCCGCGATGAAACCACACCGCACCGACGCTGATAGGGTCTTCGAAAAACTGCCGATCTGCGCTACCCGATCCAGCCCGTCGAAGCCGGCGAGCCTGGGCGCAGAAGTGTGTTCGAAATCGGCGAAGATATCGTCCTCGATAATAACGAGGTCGTGCTGGTCGGCGATTTTCAGGACGCGGTGCGCGATCGCCGGCGCGAGGATGGCGCCGGTCGGGTTGTGTACGCCCGAATTGGTGATGTAGAGGCGCGGACCCGTCTCGACGACAATTCGTGCAAATGCGTCAATGTCAGGGCCGGTCGGCGTATATCGCACACCGACCATATTGATGCGATGAGCACGGAGCAAAGCCTGAAAATTGAAATAGCACGGATCGTCGACCAACACGGTGTCGCCGGGCTTGAGCAGATAACGGCAAAGAAGGTCGATGGCCTGCGTGCCGCTATCAGTCAGGATGATCTGGTCGGGCGATGCTTCCACACCCTTCTCGGACAACCGCCGGCTGACGAGGTGGCGGAGCGCCGGCAAACCAAGTAGCGAGCTATAGCTGGAAAGGGAGTCTACCCCTGCTTTGGAAACGGTCCGGAGCGCCTTACGGACGCTCTGCTCGGGCATCCATGAGGCTGGCAACCAACCGCATCCGGGCTTGAGCACTTTGTCGTCGGCTTCGAGCGACTGGCGGGAGATCCACAATGGATCGATAGCCCTGTCCGCCTTTGGCCCCGCACTCGACAGCTTCAAGGGGATCACCTGAGGAGCGACGAAGAACCCGGAACCAGGACGCGACACGATCATGCCTTCGGCGACCAGGAGATTATAGGCCTCAACCACCGTCGATACCGAGGATTGGATCGCCCCGGCAAATGCCCTGACGGATGGCAGTTTGGACCCTACGGGCAACGAGCCGGCTTCGATGCGCTGCCTGATGGTCGCCATTACGCTCGCAATGCGAGTGAGAGGTTCCGTCTGTGACATGTTGACGACCATAACAGTTCATCTCAACTGTACTGAACTGTATCTGGCCCTATTCGGGTCGACAATCCATAAGGCGACCGTCAAGGAGCCTGCATAAATGGAACGGTCAACCAGCGGTTGGATCAACGGCCTCGTCGGCGTCGTCATTTTCAGCGGGTCTCTTCCGGCGACCCGCATCGCTGTCCAGTCATTCGACCCGATCTTCCTGACGACGGCCCGTGCCTTGATCGCCGGAATTCTAGGACTCGCGCTTCTGCTCTTCTTCAAGGAGCGGCGCCCATCGACAAAGGACTTGCTCTCGCTGGCCGTCGTTGCGCTGGGCGTGGTCGTCGGCTTTCCGCTGCTGACGGCGTTCGCCCTGCAGCATGTGACTTCGGCACACTCGATTGTGTTTATCGGCCTGTTGCCTTTGTCTACCGCCATTTTCGGTGTCCTCCGCGGCGGCGAGCGCCCCAAGGCGGCATTCTGGTTGTTCTCCCTGCTTGGCAGCGGCCTGGTTGCTGGTTTCGCCCTGTCCCAGGGATTGGAAGCATCGCCCCGGGGTGACGGCCTCATGCTGGCCGCGGTTGTTGTGTGTGGCTTGGGCTACGCCGAGGGCGGGAAGCTCTCTCGGCGCCTTGGCGGCTGGCAGGTGATCTCCTGGGCCTTGGTCCTCTCACTTCCGATCATGGCGTTGCTGACCGTATTGAGTTGGCCGGCCTCGTTCGCAGCCGTTACGGTGCCCGCGTGGATCAGCCTGACCTATGTCTCACTCTTCAGCATGATGATCGGCTTCGTCTTCTGGTACCGTGGCCTTGCTCAGGGGGGCATCGCATCGGTGGGCCAACTTCAGCTGCTGCAGCCGTTCTTTGGTTTGGCGCTGGCTGCATCACTTCTGGGCGAAGCTGTCACGCCCTCCATGCTGCTGATCACCATCGCAGTCATTGCGTGTGTGGCCGGGGCCAGGAAGTTCTCGAAGTAAGGCAGATCACAAGGATCGTCGCGCTATCAAATTGCGACGATCCCGCTTTGGGTATCGCCCAGCAACCGCAGCCAGTCGAGGCGCGAAGCCGAGGCAGAGGTCTTTGAATACTTCAGGGCCCCGCCGGATCGCAGGACGTTTGAGCGGCTCGAGCCAGCAGGCTAACGTGTTGTATCGATGACTTGATAAGGCTTCAGAACAATTCGGACGCCTTTCAGGCGCTAGGCGCGGCCTGCGAAATTTGCTACTCGCGGCGTCAACATGGCCTTGTTCTGCCATCCCGATCCGACTGGAGACCACACATGAGCACAATCCTGAAAAGCCTGCCGAATGGCGAAAAAGTCGGCATCGCGTTCTCCGGCGGACTCGATACCAGCGCCGCGCTGCTTTGGATGAAGCTCAAGGGCGCCAAGGTTTATGCCTATACGGCGAACCTCGGGCAGCCCGACGAGTCCGATTATGACGAGATTCCGCGCAAGGCGATGGATTTCGGCGCTGAGGGCGCGCGCCTCGTCGATTGCCGCACCCAGCTGGTACATGAAGGCATCGCCGCCATCCAATCCAACGCCTTCCACGTCTCGACCGGCGGCATCACCTATTTCAATACCACCCCGCTCGGCCGCGCCGTGACCGGCACGATGCTGGTCTCGGCGATGAAGGAAGACGGCGTGAACGTCTGGGGCGACGGCTCCACCTTCAAGGGCAACGATATCGAGCGCTTCTATCGCTACGGCCTTTTGACCAACCCGAACCTGCGCATCTACAAGCCATGGCTCGACCAGGCCTTCATCGACGAGCTGGGTGGCCGCGCCGAAATGTCGGCCTTCCTGACCTCGCACGGCTTTGCCTACAAGATGAGTGCCGAAAAAGCCTATTCCACCGACAGCAACCTGCTGGGCGCCACGCACGAAGCGAAGGATCTCGAGAGCCTAGACAGCGGCATCAAGATCGTCAGCCCAATCATGGGCGTCCCCTTCTGGCGCGACGACGTGGACGTGAAGGCCGAGAAGGTCGTGGTCCGCTTCGCGGAGGGCCAGCCCGTCGCGCTCAATGGCCAGACCTTTGCCGATCCTGTCGCGCTGTTCCTCGAAGCCAATGCTATAGGCGGCCGCCATGGCCTGGGCATGAGCGACCAGATCGAGAACCGCATCATCGAGGCCAAGAGCCGCGGCATCTACGAAGCCCCCGGCATGGCACTGCTGCACATCGCCTATGAGCGGTTGGTGACCGGCATCCACAACGAAGACACCATCGAGCAGTACCGCATCAACGGCCTGCGCCTCGGCCGCATGCTCTACCAGGGCCGCTGGTTCGACTCGCAGGCCCTCATGCTGCGCGAAACTGCCCAGCGCTGGGTGGCAAGCGCCATCACCGGTGAAGTGACCTTGGAGCTGCGCCGCGGCAACGACTATTCGATCATGAAGACTGAAAGCCCGAACCTGACCTATGCGCCTGAGCGGCTAAGCATGGAAAAGGTCGAGGACGCTCCGTTCACACCGGCGGATCGTATCGGGCAACTGACAATGCGCAATCTCGACATTGCGGATACACGGGCCAAACTGGACCTATACTCGAAGACAGGCCTGATTGCGATTGGCGAGGGCGGGGACATGTTCCGTTTGGAGAGCAGCAAGGAGTGAGGCAGCTTGATACGTTGTGTCGCGCTATCAACCATCGATGCGGTGAGACATGACGGATGAAAGCGGGCCTCGACTAAGCGTACATGTGGCCGCTCTCGAGCGGCCACATTGCCGGGGCCAGCACGCACCAGGCCTCCGACTGTCCACATCATATCCGGCATGCCTGGTGTCTGCCCTCCGCACGGCCACCCAAATTGTAGACTGTCTCGTTCCACCCAGTTTGCTGCTTCCCACCTAAAATTTAGCTTCCGCGTTTCGTCTCTGCGCGGAGCGCTAGAATGACGCGGCTCGACACTAATGCGTCGACGCCGCCACCGAAGCGGCCCGAAACTTCGTCTCGCCCCGCCACCGCTCCAGCAGCCACCACCCCACGCCAATGACCACCAGCACGCCCAGCGTGCTCCCCAGCCACGTCTCCACCGCCGTGAGTGGCCTTCCCCAGATCCGCCGCGCAGAAAAGATGAGTAGGTTCGAAACCAGCAGATAGCTCAGCACATGCCGCCCCGGCAGCAGGAGCACATTTGGAACGTGGGCGGCGAGCAAGCGCGCCAGGGCCCAATAGAGCGCCAGCGCCAAAGCCGGCCCGATCACCCAGAGCACCGTTGGCGGAAAGCGTCCCGGCAAGGCGCCTGTCTGATGTATCTGCAAGGCGAGAAACCCCGAGCAAAGGACCGCCAGCGCCCAATGCAGCCAGCTCAGTTTTCCGCCTGATCGCCACAGCCGAATGCCAACAAGGAACCACGGCAGATAGGGCAGCAGCGGAAAGCTCGCAAAGAGTGTCGTGCTCAACAGAGTTGCCGAGGCCGGCAGCCACAGGTCGAGGGTGATCCATGTCGAGGCAAAGGAAAGAGCCACGGCGAGACCAAAGGAAAGCGGGTCCAGCGCCATGCGCAGGATCAGCGGCCGGAACAAAGCCAGCAACAGATAGAGCATGAAGAAGCTGGCGAGAAACTCGCTCCAGCCGAAAAGCCGCCGAAAGCTCAGCACATCCAGCGCCAGCGCCCAGGTCAGCGGCGTCCGATCGACCAGCAGCGCAAAAGCAAAGGCAGAAATCCACGCGGCAAGCAGCAGCAAGCCCACCGGCCGCAACCGCTCCCAAAGTCCCCGCTCTCGCTCGCTTCCCATGCCGACGCCGATGCCCATGGCGAGGAGAAAGCCGGAAAAGGTAATGAGATTGATCCCCTCTTCCACCCGAACCACCCAGTCCGGCATCGAGCGCCCGAGAAGCTGAAAGACGTGGATCAAGACCATGCCCACAACGAGCATGGTCTTGAAGAGATCGAGATCGGAAGACCGCTTCACCCCTTCACGCCGGCCGAAAGCATGATCGCTTGCGTCACCCGGCGCTGGAAGATGAGATAGACCACCGCCACCGGCAGGCCCGCCACCACGGCCGAAGCCATCAGCTTGCCATATACAATGCCATAGGCGTCCTTCACCTGGGTAATGCCCACCGGCACAGTCATCGTGGCCTCGCCCGTCGCGGCAAGGAACGGCCAGAGGAACGAATTCCAGGCGCCGATAAAAGTGATAATGGCAAGCGAAGCAGTGACGCCCCAGTTCATCGGCAGATAGATGCGGAACAGGATTTTCAAATGCCCCGCAGAATCCATCTGCGCCGCCTCGCGAAACTCCTTCGGCACCGAGTCAAAAAACTGCTTGTAGACGATGATCACCACCGGAACGATCAACTGCGGCAGGATGATACCGGCCCAGGTATTGAGCAGCTTGAACTGCGCCATGAGCACGAAATGGTTCACGATCAGCGCCTGCATCGGCACCATGAAACACGCGAGAATGAGAACATAGATGACCCGCCGCCCGGGGAAATCGAGCTGGCTCAGCGCATAGGCGCAACCCGCCGAAGAGACGATCACAACCGCGGTAATCACAAGCGAGGTCACCATCGAGTTGATGTACCAGATGCCGATATTGGTGTTGTTCCAGATGTGGATATAGCTGTCGAAGACGACGCGATTGGGAATTAGCGAATTGCTCCCCGAAATCACTTCGCCATCGGGTTTGATGGACGTGATGACGGCCCAATAGATCGGGAAAAACGAGCCGAGCGCCACGAGAATGGTGATGACCGTGAGCACCAGCCCGATCATGTCGATGGGGCCATCGCCCCGGCTGCGCGCGGATACCATGGTGTCGCGATTGGGAATGGCTTCGGCGCTCATTTCTCACCTCGTGCGCGCAGCAGCTGATATTGCAGCACCGACAGGATGATGATCATCCCAAAGAGCAGCATGGCGGCCGTTGCGGCCTCGCCGCCCTTGTTCTGCTGGAAAGCCAGCTTGTAGACATATTGAACCAGCGTGATCGTCGCGTCCTGCCGCCCGCCGATCGAGAACAGGTAGACCTGGTCGAAAATCTTCAGCTGCGCGATGAGCTGGATCGTCAGCACCAGCGCCGTCACCGGCCAGATCAGTGGCCAGGTAATCCGCTGGAACTGCCGCCACCGCCCGGCACTATCGAGCGAAGCCGCCTCATAAATCTCCGGCGAGATATTCCTCAAGCCAGCGATAAAGAGCAGGATATTAAAACCCATCGTCCACCAGATGGTGACGAAGGCGACCGTGGGCATGAAGAGCGGAATGGTGCGCGTCAGCGAGATCGGCTGGCCGCCATTGAACAGCGCCACGAAACCCTGCACGAGCCCATATTGCACGTCGATGATCCAGTTCCAGGTGAGGAACACCACCGAAACCGGCAGGATATAGGGCAGGAAGAAGCAGGCGAGCACAAAGCCCTGCACCGGCCCCTTCAACCGGTTCACCGCCATGGCGATAACAAGCGAAATCAGCGTATTGGGAATGACCGTCAGCAGCACGAAATAGGCAGTGTTCCAGAACGCCTGGTGAAACAGCTTATGGCTCAGGATTTTTACATAATTGTCCCAGCCGACCCAGTCGCCCGTCCCGATCAGCGGCGCCTTGGTGAAGCTGAGCATGGCCATCTGGATCGTCGGCCAGACAAAAAGCGCGCCATAGATGAGCACGAACGGGCCCACCAGCAGCAGCGCAACTAAATATTCTTGCCTTTTATCCCTGAGCATTCTTTTGGGCCTCCTCGACCACCGAACCGCGTCTCGCGCCCGGTGTCATCCCCGCGAAAGCGGGGACCTCCGTTTGAACAGGGGTTCCCGCTTTCGCGGGAATGACGTTGTGGGTGTGGAGGGATGCGGACCTTGGCCCGCACCCCCAGGCTCAATTAGAGCTGACCGTTGAGATCGTCGCGCATCTGCGCGGCGGCATCAGCCGGCTCGATTTCGCCCGTGGTGGCGGGATTGATGAAATTGCTCCAGGCATCACCCAGCGGCGCAGCGGGACCCGCAAGGATGGTGCGCGGATCGAACACGGCCGTATCAGCAAACCCTGCATAGTCAGACTGCGGCTTCAGCGCCTGGAATTCGGCGCTTTCACGCACGGCGTTGAAGGCCGGGATATGGCCTGCGCCAGCCCAATCGAGCGAGTGCTGGTCCATCCAGGCGATGACCTTCATCACCGCAGCGCGCTTGTCGGCATCAGCTTCCTTGCCGGAATTGGCCGGAACGACGAAGGCATGCGAGTCAGACCATGCGGCCTTGTTCTCGAATAGCGTCGGCAGCTCCACCGCACCCCATTCGAACAGCTCACCCTTGGCATGGAGGTCGACCATGGTCGGGACTTCCCAATTGCCCATGATGAAGAACGGCGACTGACCCGAGGTAAAGAGCGCGAGGGCCGCCGGGCTTTCGACCTGGACCGGGGTGTAACCGCTATCGACCCAGCCCTTCACCACGTCGATGGCGTTGGTCAGCTTGGTGAGGTCTTCGTCGGTCGGGAAAAAGCCACCGGCGGCTTCGTCGAACATGGTGCCGCCCTGCTGGCCGAACAGGGAGTAAATGGTGCGGTAGCGATCACCGGTCGGGGTCGAAATGCCGTACTTTCCGTCCTTGGTGAAATCGGCCAGGATCTTGTTGAAGTTGTCGAGGCCATCGAGGCCCTTCGGCAGCCCATCGTCACCGATCAGGCCGGCTTCGGCGAGCATATCCTTGTTGTAATAGAGAATGAGGCCATGCTGGTCGAACGGCACGGCATAGCGCGTCCCATCGACCTTGCCGGCGTCAGAGGCCGCCTGGGTGAAATCGGCATCGGAAATGCCGGCGCCCGAAAGATCTTCATCGGTGATTTCGCTCAGCGTGCCGCTATCGACGGCCAGCGGAATGCGGCTCAGGTGATAGGTCGCGATATCAGGCCCTTCGCCAATGGCCGAGGAGGTCTGGAGCTTGGTGTAGAACGGCGTACCCCATTCCAGCGTCGTGCCCTGGATTTCGATCTCGCCCTGATGCTCGGCGTTAAAACCGTCGATCAGCGCCTTCATGCGCACGCCGTCGCCGCCTGCCAGAAAATCCCACCAGACCACGGTCTGCTGCGCTGCAGCGGCTGATGTCAGCGCCATCAGCGCCGTCGACACCAGAGCCAATCGCTTCAAAGACAGTCTCATAACATCTTCCTCCCAAAACATGCCCAATGCATGTGTTCATCCGGCTGGAGCGGTGCTTTGTTGTTTTCCGCCCAGCAGAAATTCTCCTCAGTCGGCGTGATAGGCGACGCCCTGTGCATCGAAGAGATGCACCGCCGAGCCATCGATCTTCAGCCGCACCGGCGCTCCCGCTTCGAGCGTCGACTTGCCGATATCGTCCCCGACGATGACGGTGCCGTCGCTGAGCTTGGTATGGATCAGCGTCCGGTCGCCCAGCCGCTCGACCAGCGCAATGGTCCCTGAAATCTCGCCATCAGCCGCAACGCGCAGCGATTCCGGCCGCACCCCAAAGGTCAGCCCCTGCCCCACAGTCGGCGCCACCGAAGTCGCAATCGTCGTCGGAATGGTCGAGCCACCCGCCGTCACCACGACCCGCCCGCCCACATCGGCCAGCGCCGTCACCGGCAAGAAGTTCATCGAAGGCGAACCAACAAAGGCGGCCACAAACCGGCTTGCGGGCTTGGAGTAAACCTCCATCGGCGTTCCGATCTGCTCGACCTTGCGATTGTTCATGACGACGATCCGGCTCGCCAGCGTCATCGCCTCGGTCTGGTCGTGGGTCACGAAAATCATCGTCGTGCCGATGCGCTGGTGCAGTTGCGCCAGCTCCACGCGCGTCCGCACCCGCAAGCCCGCATCGAGATTGCTCAGCGGCTCGTCGAGCAGGAACGCATCGGGCTCGCGCACAATCGCGCGGCCAATGGCAACACGCTGCCGCTGCCCACCCGAAAGCTGTGCCGGCCGCCGATCGAGCAATTGCCCGATTTCCAGCATGCGCGCTGCCTCATCGACCCGCTTGGCGATCTCGCCCTTGTCGGTGCCGACATTTTCGAGCCCAAAGCTCATGTTCTGGCGCACCGTCATATGCGGATAGAGCGCATAGTTCTGGAACACCATGGCGACGCCGCGCTGGTTGGGCGGCAACTGATCCACCCGGCGATCGCCGATATGGATTTCTCCCGCATTGACTGCCTCAAGCCCGGCAATCATCCGTAACAGTGTCGACTTTCCGCAGCCCGAAGGCCCGAGGAAAACGATGAACTCGCCCGAACGAATATGCATGCTGACGCTGTCCAGCACCTGCACGGCGCCATAGGACTTGCTGACATCCCGAAGGACGATATCGGCCATCTCTTTCCTCCTCTTCAACCAGCGCAGCTTTGCTGTCTTTTGGTCTGCGTTCTCTGCGCCCCACCGGCCTTCCCCTCGCCCCTTGCGGGAGAGGGACAGACTTTTCGCGTTCAGCGAAAAGTCAGGGTGAGGGGTTCTCTCCTCCACAGAGGAGCTAGTCGTGATCTCCGCGTACCCCTCATCCCAACCGAATTCGCATTCGCGAATTCGGTGACCCTCCGGGGCACCTTCCCCCTCAAGGGGAGAAGGGGGAACCCTTGGTCGCCTAAGCTTCGTGCCTCACATGCTTCCCTTATCCACCGGCAGCTCAGCCGCCGTCGTCACCAACCCATCGAACAGCGCCGCCGCCACCGGATCAGCCCCTGCTTCTTCCCGCAGCAGCCTGAACGTCGTGGCCACAACGCCACCTCGCCCAACGCGCTTCTCGCCAATGATCGCCGCCGGCTTGTGCACCCAGCCGCAAACCATCCCCGCGATAACGTTGTTGCCAAATTCCCAGGGCCTGAACCCTGTAAGAAGGTGATGCGGCACCACATCGGAGAACGAGAGATCAAAGATCGGTCCACCCGGAATGTCCGCAAACGCACCCTCGCGGCGCACCCACGAGAACCCGGCAATCCAGTCGCCACGCCAGATCGTGCCGTCGCGCTCGACAAGGCTGATCCCCGGCAAATGCTGATCGAGACTCGGCCGGAACTTCTTCCCGCCCGCCACGATCGAGCGATGCGGCAATTCCCCGTCCGGCATATCGGTGCGGAGGTTCTTGTTGGTCTCCACCGTACCATCGGCCAGGATCAGATACCGTGCGCCAGCCTTGATGGCTTCGACATCGTCGCCATCCACGGCGTGCACCAGCACCACATCGGCCTCGGCAGCCGGTACCACACGGTAGCCGAGGCCGCTGGCATAGCTCGCGAGGGAGGAATCGGCAGCGGCGATGGAGGGACGCCCGGCCGTATCGCGCTTTGCATAAAGCGCGATCTCGCAAGTATTGCGCGAGAGAACCGACCCGTTGGCCTCAAGCACAAATTCTATGGACAGCATACGATTGCCGCCGCCCGCAGGCAGGGCAAAGCCGATCTTGCCGAGATCGGCCGTCGAAACCTTGCCAATTGCCGGCACAGCAATCGAACCCGAAACTTCCCCGCTCCAGCGCAACACCGCGCCAGCCGGAATGGCCTCGCCACCGGTACCGATCTTGAGTTCGATATCGAGCGTTTCACCCAGATATGCCGAGTAACGCGCCGGCCGTGGCACGATGACCACGTCGGCGTTGATCGAACCAAACACGTCGTGGAACACGCGCGGATTGCGCTCGATGTCGAGGAGACCATTGGCCTCCCAATGCACGTCCGTCAGCTCGGTGATCACATAGCCCATGATCGAGGAATAGCGGCGCATCTCCTCGATCTCGTAGCGCAGGTTCATGAACTGATACCACTGCACGTTCTCGATGAAGGCATCGAACGAGCCGAAGGTTTTCGCCAGATCGAGCGCGCCAAAGCGATCCTCGATGCCATGCGGCAGCGCCACGCCGTCGCCCCAGAGCGAGCCCGTCTCGAACCAATCCGGCTCCGACCCATCTTCACGGCGCAGCTTCTTCGGATCAGGCAGACCCCAGACGCCGAATTCCGAAACGATCAGCGGCTCATCACCCTTCCGCTCCGCATCGCCAAGGGACGAAAAAGTCCAATCAGCACCCGCAGCAAACTGCGCAGTGATGTCGTCCCACTCCTGCCGGCGTTCCGGCACCGAACGATAATAGTGGTAGTCGTTGAGGTCGGTCTTGACGTGGAAATTGGGGAAGCAGGCCGAGTTGTCGACCACGAGACGCGTCGTGTCCTCTGCCTTCAGCCAGTCATAAGTGTCCTTCACCCACTGCCGATGCTCGGCATTTTCGAGCATGCGGGTGCCCCAGTCCTCATTGATGATCGTCCAGGCGATGATCGAGGGATGGTTGCGGTCGCGCTTCAGAATGCCCGTCATCGTGTCGCGCATGCGCTGCGCCGACTTCGAGGTGAAGTTCGCGACGTTCGGAATTTCGGTCCAGACGAGCAGCCCAAAACGGTCGGCCACGTCATAATAGCGCGGGTCCGGCACCTTGATGTGGCAGCGCAGCGTATTAAGGCCGAGTTCCTTGGCCTTCTTGGCCTGATCTTCCAGAAATTCGAGCGAGGGCGGCGTATAGATGCCGTCGGGATAGTAATCCTGGTCCAGCGCGCCGCGCATATAGATCGGCTCGCCATTGAGCAGGATCTTGCCGTCCCGCGTCTCGACAGAGCGGAAGCCAAAGCGCTCTTCGACGACATCGACGTCGTCGCCCAGCGACACGGTCAGCGTATAGAGATTGGGCTGATCGATGCCCCAGAGTTTTGGTGCCGTCACCGCCAGTTCCGCAGCAACCGAAGACGCCGCCGTCACCGTGCTCTCGGCCACCACATTGCCGCCCGCATCGCGCACGGTTAGTGCCACCGGCAGCCCTGCAGCAGCAGCCGAGAAATCCAACTCAGCCTTCACGATGCCATCGGTGCCAGCGGTAATGACAACCGCCTCAAGCCGACGCGCATCGCGCGCCTGCAGCGTCACCGACTGCCAGAGGCCGCCAATCCGGCCATACCAGGAAATCTTGCCATGCGGCACTTCGCCAAACGGGAAGTCGGGGAAGGCGCGGTGATCAGCCGACGGCATGGTCACGCGCACTTCAACCTCATTGGTCGGGCGCAGCAGCTTGCTATCGAGCACGAACTCAAACGGCAGGAAGGCGCCTTCGTGGCTCCCGAGCTTCTGCCCGTTGAGGAACACTTCGCAATAATAGCTCACTGCACCAAAGTGCAGCACCAGCTCCTGCCGATCCCAACCAGCCGGCAGGCTAAAACTGCGCTTGTAGACGGCGTGGCCAAAGGTATCGACGAGGTCGGAGAATTCGGCCTGCCAGGGCTGGGGCACGCGCGCTTCGCGCCATGCACCATCCTCGTGCTTGAACTGCCAGACGCCGTCCAGCGACAAGCTCTTGCGCGGCGCGTCGACGGCCTCCGTGGCGACTGCACGACCAAAATTCATAATCTCCACCCTTAAGCGTATTAGTTATATTATTATCACCATATGGCCGAAACGACCCGCTTGGCAAGAGGGTGAAAAAAGGGGCTGCGTTCGCTCGTGAAAAACCACCGCAGAGGGACTAACCAATTCGCCTGAATGCGGTCCGAAATGTTCCCAGTCTGTCAGCAAATTAGGTACAAGAAGGGGAATCTGGCGCACCGTGGGAGATCAGGTGGAAAAGCGCGCAACCATGCACGAAGTGGCCGAGCTGGCAGGGGTCTCCCAGGCCACGGTCTCGCTGGTTCTCAACGGCGTCCCAAACGCCCGCGTCTCGAAAGCCACCCGCCGCCGAGTGCAGGAAGCGGCCGATCAACTCGGCTATCGCCGCGGCAAGGCCCACGCCGTGCCCGCCGGCCGCCAGCGTGTCATCGGCCTTTTCATCGACGAAGTCTCGACCACGCCCTTCGCCGCGCAATTCCTCGAAGGCGCCCGCGACGAGGCTGCCCTGCAGGACGTCACCGTCGCCACCTTCTGCACCGGCAACAGCCCAGCCCTCGAACAGGCAGGCCTGGACATGCTGGTCGCCCAAAACGCCATCGGCGCCATCTACACAACGCTCATGACACGCGAAGTCGTTGTTCCCAATGCCTTTTCAGCCCTGCCGCTGATCCTCCTCAACTGCTATGAAAAGCGCCTGAAACACCCTGCAGTCGTGCCCGGCGATATCGTTGGCGGCTATATGGCAACCGAAGCGCTTCTCAAGGCCGGCCACACCCGCATCGCCCATCTCGCCGGCGAACACCATATCGCCGAAGCCGCCGTCGACCGAGAAAACGGTTTTCGGCAGGCCATGGCCAAATCAGGCCTAGCGGTCGATGAAAGCCTCGTCACGCTCGGCGGCTGGTCCATTCGCGCCGGCCGCGAACGTGCTCTGGCCCTGCTCTCTCGCCCCGATCGCCCCACGGCCATCTTCTGCTTCAACGACCGCATGGCTATCGGCTGCTACGAAGCGGCCCGCATCCTTGGTTTGCAAATCCCGGAAGACCTTTCCATCGTCGGCTTCGACAACGAAGACATTTCCGCCAGCATGGACCCGCCCCTCTCCACCATGGTCCTCCCCCACGACGAAATGGCCCGCTGGGCCGTCGGCCAATTGCTCGACGGCTTCGACGACCTCGACGCCGACGAGCGCATGCAGAAACTCAAGATCGAATGCGAGTTTGTAGAGCGAAATTCGATAGCGCCGCCAAGGACCTAGGCCTACGCACCTCACTTTTGCAGTAGCCCTCATGGTGAGGTGCGAAGCGTAAGCGTAGCCTCGAACCACGAGGGCGTGCCCCGATGCCTCGGCGCCACGACCCCCGTGGTTCGAGGCTTTGCTCTGCAAAGCACCTCTACTGAGAGAGCTACTCCCGCGGCTTATCCACCGAAGCGCGCTCCACCAGCGGGCACTCCAGCTTGGTCAGTGGGTAGCGATCATCATCCGGCCCATCAGCAAGCTGCTCGGCAATCCACTGCCCCATGGCCCGATGCGGCAACACCGACGTCGTCAATTGCGGATGCAAATGCCGCGCAATTTCCTCGTCGTCATAGCCAACGACCGACATATCCCGCGGAATCTCATACCCCGCTTCTTTCAGCGCCTCATAACAGCCGATCGCCATACGGTCATTCTGGCAAAAGATCGCCGTTGGCACCTCGGGCAGATCCAGGATTTTGCGCGTCGCCTCGTAACCAGCGCTCGCCGACCAGTCGCCGTTGAACACCAGGTCCGCATCGAACGGAATATCCGCTGTCGCCAGCGCCCGCCTATAACCCTTCAGCCGATCCTGCGCCGCCTCCATCCAGATTTCGCCCGTGATCGTCGCAATTCGCCGATGTCCGCGCGTAATCAGATGATGCGTCGCCCGCTGCCCACCGGCAATTTCGCTTGGTACTACAGCGGGATAGGACTGCCCCGTCGTATAGCAATTGAGTAAAAGTACCGGCACATCGAGGTTCCGCAGCGCCAGCGGCAGCTCCACCTCGCGGGTAAAAATGGTCATATAGACCAGCGCAGAAACCCCCTGCTCGACAAAGGTCTCGATCAGCTCTGCCTCGATCTCGGGGTCATTCCGGCTCTGCGACACGAAGACGAGATCCCCCGCCCCCTGCGCCGCCTGGCTCAATCCCTCAATCGCCTGCACCGCCTCGGGGCTCGTCGCCAGTTGATCGACAATAAACCCGATCCTTCCAGCGCGCCGTACCCTCTTGGCCTCAACCGCCACCTTCACCTGCGGCAAGCCATAACCCAGCCGCCGCGCCGTCTCGAGCACCCGTTGCCGCGTCTCCTGCGATAATCTTATCCCCGGGGCATCATTTATGACGAATGATACGGTCGCCTGGGAGCAGCCGGCCTCCCGCGCAATATCGGTCATCGTAACCCGGCGCGAATTCGACCCGTTCTCTTTTCCGGAACGGACAGACTTCGCCAATGTGCGGGTTGAAGGAGGCATGACACTCAGAGCTAGATGCCGAAAAAGCTAATACACAATCAGCTAATATTAGCAAGCCACTGAATGCCAAGGTTTATTAGCGAAAATGCCGCCCGACCTCGGCGAAGAGCTTGAGATCCTCCATGGAATCCTCAAGACTGGTCTTTGCCGGTAACCCATTGACGACATTATCGAAAAACGCGCCAAGTTCAATACGGAACGGGTCCTCATAGATCGGCCCGATGACGTCCGTTCCGGTATCCGTATCCGTTGAACTTGTGATTTCCAACCGCGTCGGCAGGTTGCGGATATAGGGTGTATCGTAATTCATCTTGAAATGCTGAGTCTGGGTCAACACCTCGATGCCCGCATCGAATCGCGAAACATCGTCGATCACCGCCTCATAGAGGGCGGTAAAATGCCCATAGTCGAAAAGTGCGATCACCGTTTCGCCATTGTGCTGGGTCGCATAACGCACGCCCTTGGGTGCTCCGAGCAGGTCGCGCATCGCCGAAAAGCTGTGTGAACTCAACCCCGTAAGCACTTGATAGGCCCGCAGCGCATCCGGCGGACAGTCCTCGCCCATCACCGAACGCAACATGGCTTGGGTCCGCGCCCGACCTTCGGCGATCACCTCAGCCGGCACATCTTTGGGCTTGAAGACATTGCGTGTCTGCGCGACGAAAAACGGTGCCTCACGAATAATATCTCGCACCCTTACATGGCGGATTTTTTCCAATGGCGGCAAGCGTTTCTTGAGTTCCGCAAAAGCCCGCGAGAACCGCCGCATATAGCCCACGAACACCACCTGCCCCGGCCGTTTCGGC
This sequence comes from Devosia riboflavina, assembly GCF_000743575.1. GTDB lineage: Bacteria > Pseudomonadota > Alphaproteobacteria > Rhizobiales > Devosiaceae > Devosia > Devosia riboflavina. The sequence goes on from NZ_JQGC01000001.1 coordinate 118,043, forward strand.
AACGACAGTAGTGGCTCAAGCTGAGCCGCGGTCAGGCAGGCAGGCTTTTCGATAAAGACGTGCTTCCCCGAGCGGATGGCCTTTTCCAGCAGTTCGGCGTGAAGATGATCCGGCGTCAGGATGAACACGGCGTCCAACTCGGGATCGGCAATCAACGCCTTGGCGCTCGCATGGCGTGTCGACACGCCATAGCGGTTCGCCACATAGTCGACGAGACCAGGCGACACATCAGTTATTGCATTGATCTTGAAACGATTATCGTCCGCCAGCAGCGGCAGGTGCATAAGCTGGGCGACTTCGCCGAGCCCGATGAGACCAACCTTCAAGACCGCGCTCATTCTGCGATCTCTTCCATATAGATCAGGTTCCGCGCCGCCAGTTGTAGTGGCGTTTCCTTGGCATTCTCGGCAACATCCTGCTCGACCACGATCGGGCCATCAAATCCCCGCTCGGCCAGCAGACGCATCACCGCCTGAATATCCACCGCCCCATCGGGCAGTGGACACATCACGCCCGCGCCATAGGATTTTGCGACAGGCAATTCCCCCGCCAACACGCGAGCGCGAACCTTCGGGTCGACATTTTTGAGGTGCATATAGGCGATACGCGGAAAGACCTTTTCCATATAGGCGACAGGGTCTTGGTCCCAAAACGCATGGTGCCCGGTATCGAAGCAGAGGTCGATTTCCGTGTCGGCCAGCAACCGGTCGATCTGCGCCTCCTTCTCCACCGCAGTACCGATATGCGGGTGGAAGCTAAGCTTCAGGCCATACTCGCCCTCAACCAGCTTCTGGGCATCACCGATCATCCCGACGAGCCCTTGCCAACCAGCCTCATCAAGCACGCCTTCTTTGCCGGCCGGATACCAGTTGCTCTCGTCCATGATGACGAGATGCCTGGCCCCCAGCGTCTTCAGCAGCGTCGAAAGCTCGCGCAAAGTCGCCATCAAGACCGGCGCAGAAGCGGCATCGCCAAAAGTGTGGACATGCGTCGCGCCAATCAGCGTCAGGCCACGCTTGGCCAGTTCGTCGCGAAGCAATTCGGCGTCTTTAGGCAAAAAACCGAGCGGACCGAGTTCGGTGCCGCGATAGCCGGCCTCGGCCACCTCGTCGAGATATTGCGACCAGGAATAGTGATTGCCGGTAGGATAGGCGATGCCCCAGGAACAGGGCGCGTTGCCGATAAGCATGGGTCAGGAACCAATATAGATGGGATTACTCAGCGCGCGACGGATGGGCTGGCCGGCGACGTCGACATTCCTCAGCTGCCAGGGCAATTCGCGCCCTTCGAGCAGGCTCGCATATTCGGCCAGGAGGCGTTCGCGGCTCGCCGCCGCAACGATCTCGGCCCGAATGAATTTTTGTGCGTTTTCAATGGCGACCTCGGTCGAAAATTCGTCGCCGACAATATCCACTGCGGCCACTTCGCCGATGGCGTCGATAAGCACGAGCCGATCGCCCGCGGCCCCGCGGACGACGACATCAAGCGACGCCAAACTGGCTGTCGTGCCGCCCATGGGGACATCGCCGGCACGAATTTCGAGATGCGGCCCGTTCGGACTTTCGGTTACATAGCCATAGCCTGATTTCATCGCCGCCAGCACGGCGTCTTCACTCAATTCCGGCAGCCAGAACACCGTCGTCGGTCGTGCCAGAACCAGCGGCCCCTCGGGCATCAACCGGTCAGGCTGATGGAAATCTGAGCCACCAATCGCCGAAAGCTTCATGCCCGAAGCCAAGCGCTCCTGGTAGCGCTCAAGCGCAATCCAGTTCCAGGCGAGCCAGGTCGATTGCCAGACTTCCTGGCAGTCGGCCTTGGGCATTTCATATTCCCAGGCAATGGGCGGCTTGTCGTGATTGATCGAGAGCAGGCCGCCCCTCTCATGCACCAATTTTTCCAGCACATGTGCGTCCGACGGCCTGGTCATACGGAAGTCGATCCACTCGTCGACCCCATAGACATTGGCATGGCCCTCGGCCGTCGTGACCTCCATGCCGCGTACAAAAACCAGATCGGGCGAAGACTGCGGATGGAAATAGCGCCGCTGGGTGATGGTGTTATGGTCAGCAATGGCGAGGAAATCGAGCCCGGCCTGTTTGGCGGCCGCATGCAACAGTTCCGGCGCGCCGCGCGCATCGGAATGAAAGGTGTGACAATGGAGGTCGCCCCTATACCAGCCTGCCTGCCTGCGCACCGGAAAGGTCCGCGCCGGTTGAGGCTCAAGCTTTCGCGGTGATGCATCGAGCCTGACAGTCACGCTGGCATCGGCACCCGCCTCGGGAACCTTGTAGAGCCCCAAAATGACGTTCCACGTCCCCGGCTGGATTTCGCCATGGACATAGCCGGGGGTCGCATCGTCGGTGGCGAGGAAAAAGCGATCTCGCGCGCCACCACTCCAACCTCGAAAGCCTTCCTTGGTCGGGTATCCGGTGTCGCGTGGATCAAAGGCGCCGAGGTCGATGATGCAATCCTCGGCCTTTGGATAGGTCAGTGTCACATCGATCCGGGTCGTGCCGGCCGGCACCTCGAACGGAATATAGAAATAGGGATTCCGCGCCTGATCGGCGCGGGTCACGTAGACGGTAATGGTCTTCAAGGCCTATTCTCCCAAGGCCGGAATACGCTTGCCAGTGCTGTCGAAGAGATGGACGTGCTCGGTGGAAAAACGCAGCGTGACGACCTTCGAAAGATCAAGATGATCGTCGGTAAAGATGCGCGCCGTCACACGGGCACTGTCGCCACGATCAATTGTGACAAGGCTTTCCGGCCCCATATTCTCGTTGGCAAAGAGCGGCGCCGTTATGGTGTTGGTAGCACCCGTCTGCGCGATCCCCAGATGCTCCGGACGTACACCCAGCGTCAGCTTGCCGCTCGCCGCCAGTGCCTTGCCGATAGCATCGGTCATCGCAAGGGCGGCAATGGCCAGCCCCTCGGCCTTCAGCGCCAATTTGCCCTCGACCTGCGCGCCCTCCACCTCGACCAGGTTCATCGGCGGATTGCCGACAAAATTCGCAACGAAGGTCGTGGCCGGTCGGCGATAGATTTCGATCGGCGAGGCAAACTGCACGATATGTCCTTGATCCATCACGGCGATGCGGGTCGCTAACGCCATGGCCTCGGCCTGGTCGTGCGTGACATAGACGGCCGTCATGCCCATGTCGCGCTGCAGGTGGTTTAGGAAGCCACGCGCCTCCAGGCGCAGCTTGGCGTCAAGATTGGAAAGCGGCTCATCGAAAAGGTAGACCTTCGCCGGATAGACCAGTGCGCGAGCCAGCGACGTGCGTTGCTGCTGGCCGCCGGAAATCTGGCTCGGCAGACGGTCCATTAGATGACCAATTTTGAGGACATCAGCTACTTGCTTGGCCCGGGCATGGCGCTGCGCCACCGGCTCGCCGCGCACCTTGAGCGGATAGGCGATGTTGTCGGCCAGGTTCATATGCGGATAGAGCGCATAGTCCTGAAACACCATGGCGATGTTGCGGTCCTTGGGGTGAAGATGTGTCACCTCCTGCCCGCCAATAAGGATATGCCCGGAAGTTGGCGTTTCCAGCCCCGCCATCATGCGCAGCGAGGTGGTCTTGCCGCAGCCCGAGGGGCCAAGGAGACAGACGAATTCCCCATCGGCGATATCGAAGCTGACGTCCGAGACGGCCGTGAACTCGCCAAAGCTCTTGGTGACATTTTTGAATTCAACAGATGCCATGGATGATTAAGCCTTGATGCCGCCGAAGAACCGGAAACCGAACTTCCAGCTGACGAAAAGATAGAGGGCGATGACGGGCAGCGAATAGATCAGCGAATAGGCTGCCAGAAGCGTGACGATGGGCGTGCCCGCTTCGGAATAGAACGAATAGATCGCGACCGAGGCCGGCATGTTGCTGTCGCTGCGGAGCAGAATGAAGGGGATCAGGAAAGAGCCCCAGATGTTCACAAAGCCCCAGACCACAACGACCACGATGCCCGGCCGGATGACCGGTAGCGCCACGTCGAAAAAGGCCTGCACGGGCGAGGCGCCCGCCACCATGGCACTTTCCTCGTAGGATTTTGGGATCGAGTCGATGAAATCGCGCAGGATGAACATGGCGGTCGGCAAGAGGCCGCCGGCAAAGGTCAGGATCACGGCGAGATGCGTGTCCATAAGACCCGCAGCCGAGATAATCAGGAAGATCGGCACCATAGCCGCCGAACCCGACACGACCGAGGAGAACAGCAAGAGGATATAAGTCACTGCGCCCTTGCCCGGGATGGACGAACGGCTGAGCGCATAGGCGGCCAAAGTCGCCGCTGCCCCCACCAGAATGACGCCACCCACCGCCTGGATAAAGCTGTTCCAGAGCGCCTGCACGGCATAGGAATTGCCGAAAACAGTCACGAAATTACTGAGCGTCCATGGGTCCGGCAGAGCCAGCCCCAGTTCCGCCCGCGCATTGAACGGCGCGAAAAGGAACCACAGGAGCGGCAGCGCGAAGATGGCGCCGATCAGCGCGGCGAGCGCGGAAAAGGCGATGCGGCCGACGAAGGCAGGAATGGTCAGCTTCATGTCTCAGCGCACCTTCTTCTTGCGGCCTATGCTGAGATAGACCAGCGCGAAAGCCAGGTTGATCAGCATCATGATCACGCCCACCGCCGCGCCCTTGCCGAATTGGAAATCCTGGAAGGCGACACGATAGTTGTAGATCGAGACCAGTTCCGTTCGGTAGCTCGGCCCGCCATTGGTGAGGAGGAACGGCGTAAAAGTGTTGAACGTCCACATGGTGATGAGGATGAGGTCGGTGACGATATGTCCGCGAATGAGCGGCAGGCCGATGTCGCGGAATTTCTGCCATGACGAGGCACCGGCAACGTCGGCGGCCTGGAAATAGCTTGGTGGGATCGACGAAAAAGCCGAGTTGAACAGCATCATCGAAAAGGCGGCGCCGCGCCAGGTGTTGAACACCACGATGACCCAGAAGGGTTGCTGCAAGAGGAAGTCCCCCTTGGGGAGCCCAAAACCTTCGAGCAGCATGTTGAGCGTGCCCTGGTCGCGATCGAGGAAGGCGAACCAGGCAAAGCCGATGACCACTTCGGGCAGGATCCACGCCGCAATGACGAAAGTTTCGGTGATGCGCTTCACCCAGGGCGGCACGGTCTGGATCAGCCAGGCGAGCAGCAGGCCTAGCAGCGCCTGCCCAAGCAGCGCCGACGCCAGGACGAATTGCGTCGTCAGGATCAGCGAAAAGCCGAATTGCCCGCGCTGGAAGAAGGTGGCCGGATCAAACAGGGACAGATAATTGGCTAGCCCCACGAATTCGGGATTGAGCGCCGTGCGCCCCAGCAGCGTCCGGTTGGTGAAGGAAACAAAGATCACCCAGAAGAAGGGCACGATGACGAAGACCGAGACCAGGAGGCCGGCTGGCGTCAAGAAAGCAGCACCGGCGCGATTGGAGAGCAGCGCAAAATTGCGCACCTTCTTCGGCTTGGCCTCGATGGGTTCGGTGGTCATGGATGGCCCCATAGGTCTGGGTCAGTCGTGAGCACATGCAGACATGCCGGCATGTGACCGGTCGCGCCGCCGCAATAGTGCGGCGACGGCAGGAAACTCCCCGCAAACCCGGCACCCCGAAGGGCACCGGATCGGCGAGGGAGGACTAGAGCAGGCTGACGGTATTGTCTTCGCCGACAATGGCGATGACTGCCGCCTTGTACTGAGCCATGGCATCCTCAGGCGAGAGCTCGCCCGAAACCACGGCTTCGGTCATGCGCTGGATTTCCGAAGACACTGCATTGTAGTTGGGATCGTTCGGACGCGCCGTGGTCAGCGGCAGCAGCGCCTGGCTGGCTTCCGTCAGGAACGGGCTGTTCGGGATTTCAATATCGGTACGCGCCGTGATGCGCGGCTGGATCGCCTGGAAAGCATTCTGCATTTCCGGCTCGTTCATGAACGAGAGGAAAGCCCAGGCTTCCTTGGGCGCGTCCGTCGCCGGATTGATGACGAAACCCGTGCCGCCCGAAATGGTCACGAAATCCTGGCCGCGAATACCGGCACCAGGCTCCTTGGCGGGAACCTTGACCCATCCCATGACTTCGTCGCGGTTGGGCACGGCGAATTCCGACCCTTCCGGCGTGACCGAACGGTAGAAATAGTCGCCCTCGAACAGCAGCGCCGTCACACCATCGCGGAAATTGGCGAAGGAGCGGTTGCGGCCATCGGCCAGAAGCTGGGCGCGCTGGTCGCCGAGCTGCTCGTCGACATAGATGGTCTTGTAGAGGTTGAGCGTGTCGAGAATGCCCTGGCTCGAAACGATGAACTTGCCGTTCTCGTCGGTCACGCCCTCACCCGTACCCAGAAGCGCCAGCCAATAGCCTTGCATGGTCGTGGCTTCGCCCATGGCGACGCCGGCATTGAGCTGGATAGGGAAACTGTCGGGCTTGATCTTCTTGATGGCGCGGGCGGCGTCGAGCACCTCTTCCCACGAGGTAGGCTGCCAGGTGTCGGCGTCGATGCCGGCTTCGGTCAGGATGTCCTTGCGCGTATGGATCATGCGCACGTCGGTGCCGAGCGGAATGCCGTAGAACTTGCCCTGATATTCCATCAGCGCACGCGAACCGTCCGAAAGCGCAGCCCAACCCGACCAGTCATTGACTTCCGGGCCAGCGACTTCATCGAGCGATTTCAGGAGCCCACCCTCAACGAACGAGGGAATGAGGAAGCCGTCAAAAGCGGAAACATCGGGGCCGGCGCCGGTCGAGAAATCAAGGGCGAGCTGCTGGGTGAGCTGCGCGTCTTCGCCGCCGAACTGGTTGAGCACCACATTGACGTCAGGATGGGCCGCCTCGAAGGCCGGAATAACGCTTTCTTCGATCCACTGGGCGGTGCCGCTATTCACGCCGCCGATGACACAACGGCAGGTGACATTGATATCCACGGCAAAGGCAGGAATGGCGACCGAGGTGGCGCCGATAAGGCCGAGCGCAAGCGCGCGCATACGATTGTTCATCGTAGAAAATCCTCCCGAAATGGTGGCTCCGAATTCTCCGGTAGCCGATATTGGCCAGAACGCTCCTCGCATCCGACCATCATAGAATGAACACGTTTTCAATTCTCGTCAATGCGGAGAATTCGCGGACGGGAAAACGGACGCAGTAAGCACATCTGCTGCATCGCAGGTTTCCAAGACATTGCAGTGACAATGCCGGTCGTGATTGCGAGTCAGGCACTTCACGGCTAACTTGACTCCCGGCTCCCTTACAGCCATTGAATTGAACACGTTTTCACTCTGAGCGAGTGAATAGGAGGATTGTCGTGACCGAGAGCGAACAGGCTCCGCGTGGCCGGGCGACCGCAGAAATGGTTGCCGCGCGGGCCAAGGTTTCGCGCGTTGCCGTGTCGCGCGCCTTTAACCCGCATACCTCGCTCAAGCCCGAAAAGCGCGAGCTGATCCTGAAAGTCGCGCAGGAGCTGAATTACACGCCGGACCGGGCGGCCCGCGCGCTGGTGAGCGGCCGGTCGCACCTTGTCGGCGTCATCGTGCCCGATGTGTGCAGCCATTGGGAAAGCCAGGAAATCGACGCATTGACAACGGCACTGCAGGCCGAAGGGTTTGCCACGCTACTGTTCAAGACGCGCACCGACTATTCCATGGACGAGCAATTGCTCGCCTATATGCGCGGCTTCAATCCGGACTCGGTCATCGCCTTCGTCGAAAACGTGAAGCCCCATACCCTTGCCCGTTTCCTGGACCGTGCGGTGCCCATCTATATTCACTACCCGCAGGCAGAGCTTGCCGACGATGCCGGCGACGAACCGCTGCATGATCGCCTCAATGTGCTGCAGCGCGATGGCGTCGAACAGGCGGTCGCTCTGCTGCAGGGCTTTGGGGCAAAGCGTATCGCCTATCTCTCGGGCGCTGAAAAATCGCGCGCCAATGGCGCCCGCGAACGCATGCTGCGCCAGGTCATGGCCGAGCGCGGTCTTGCCCCGCCGGTCGTCGCGGGTGGCGACTTCAGCTATGACGCGGCCTATCAGGCAACCATTGATCTCTTCCGCGTCGGCGAAGGTGCAGATGCCATTTTTGCCGCCAATGACGTCGGCGCCTTCGGCGTCATCGACGCCCTCCGTCACGAACTGAAGCTGCGCGTGCCCGAAGATGTAAAGGTCATTGGCTTTGACGACATCGCCCAGTCCCACTGGAAAAGCTACAATCTCACTACGGTGAAATTCGATCTCGACGAGCGCGTACGCGCCCTCGTTCGGCTGATCCTCCGCCGCCTCACCACTCCCGACGCTCCTGGCTTCCAGGAAACCCTCAACACCAGGCTCGTCGTGCGCGGCACGGTCGGCTGAAATTTTTGCCATGACCAGACAGATTCATCTCGTTTTCAAGACTCATCTCGATATCGGCTTCACCGATCACGCCGCCCGCGTGCGCGCGCAGTACCACAATCAGTTCATCCCCCAGGCCATCGCAACCGGCGAGCATTTTTACGCCGAAAACCCCGAACAGCCCGAATTCATCTGGACCACGGGCGCCTGGCTCATTTGGGATCACCTGAATTCTCAGGATGCCACACAGGTCAAGAAACTCGAACGCGCCATCGAGCGCGGCTTGATCACCTGGCATGCCCTCCCCTTCACCACCCATACCGAACTGATGTCGCCAGCCCTCTTCCGGGCCGGACTTTCTTTCTCGCAGGAACTCGACCAGCGTTTTGGACGCCACACCGCGGCGGCCAAGATGACTGACGTGCCGGGCCATACGCTGGGCATGGTGCCGCTGCTCGCCGAGGCTGGGGTCAATTTCCTCCATCTGGGCGTCAACACGGCGAGCCCCGTCCCCGACGTGCCGCCGATCTTCCGCTGGCAGGCGCCAGGTGGCGAGGAGATCGTGGTGATGTACCAGGCCTCCTATGGTGCAACGGACTTTCCCGCCGGCCCGGAAATCGGCCTTAGCTTCGCGCATACCAATGACAATATCGGCCCGCAAAGCGTCGGCCAGACGGTAGAAGCCCTGCGCCATATCCGCCATGAAAATCCCGATGCCATTGTCACGGCCTCGACGCTCGACGCTTTCGGCGCGGAGATGTGGAAACGCCGCGAGGCGTTTCCAATCGTCACTGAGGAAATCGGCGATAGCTGGATCCACGGCACCGCCACTGACCCGCAAAAGCTCGCCCGTTTTCGCGCCTTGCAACGACTCTATGACGGCTGGGAACCGACCGAAGCCCGCCGCGCCTTCGGCCGCAACCTGACCCAGATTGCCGAACACACCTGGGGCGTCGACATCAAGACCTATCTCCGCGACGACAAGGCCTGGGACCGCGCCGATTTCGACACTGCCCGCAAAAACGACTATCGCTTCGCCTATTCCGAGCAATCCTGGGCCGAGCAGCGGTCCTATATCGACACTGCGCTCGCCGAACTCGACACCACCGACCGGCAGGCCGCAGATCGCGTGCTCAGCGAGACCACGGCTACTCCGACAGCGGAGCCCGCAGGCAGCGCAAATAGCCTGAGCGATGGCGACTGGACCGCCGAGCTCGATCCGACCACCGGAAGCGTTGCGGCGCTAATCGCGCCCGGCGGCACACGTATCGCCGGCAGCAACGGCGTGCTCTTCGGTTACACCCACGAAAGCTACGATTGGACCGAGTTGCAAAAGCACCTCGACTCCTATCTCCAGCACCGCCAGGAATGGGCCATTCTCGATCACGACAAGCCCGGCCTCGACAAAGCAAAGACGGCACGAACGGAAACCGTGTCGCCCGCCTTGGTTGGCGCCAATGGCGCCACTGCCATCGCCACCCTGCCCGCCGCCGCCCATGCCGAAATCGGCGCCCCGGCCCGCTGCGACATCACGCTGCGCGGCCTTGGCGATCGTCAGGTGGAAATCACCCTGACCCTGCGCGACAAACCCGCCAACCGCATGCCCGAAGCCGGTTTCTTCCGCTTCACTCCACAAGGCAGCGAAACCTGGCGTCTCAAGAAGCTCGGCCTCTGGCACGAGAGCTCAGCCATAGCCCGCAAGGGCGGCGGACAGTTACAGGCAGTCGAGGCCGTCGAGACCGACGCTGCCGGGCAGATACTGAACCTGACCCTCCTCGATGCGGCCCTCGTCGCCCCCGCCACCGCGCCCTTCATCCCCTTCCAGCCCGAACGCCCGGATTTCTCGGGCGGCCTGCGCGTCAATCTCTATAACAACAAATGGGGCACCAATTTCCCCATGTGGTGGGAAGGCGCCGCAAAATTCCGCTTCGTGCTGACGCTCCAGTAGTCCTCAGGGTGAGGTGCGCAGCGAATCGCAGCCTCGAACCACGAGGACGTGGCACTTAAGCATCAGGGCACGCCCTCGTGGTTCGGCGCTTTGCCAGCGCAAAGCACCTCACCATGAGGGCTATTTCACCTACCCCGCCACTCCATCCTCAATCGGGATCAGATCCGCGAGGCCACGATCTTCGAGGAGCCCCCTTACATCGGGATCACGCCCGCGGAACAACCTATAGGCCTCGGCATAGTCGCGTGAACCGCCGGCCGAATAGACATATTTGTAGAGCCTATCCGCCGTCGCCTTGTCGAACGGATCGCCTGCCTCCTCAAACGCGCCATAGCCGTCGGCATCGAGCACTTCGGACCATAGATAGCTGTAATATCCCGACGCATAGCCATCGCCCGAAAAGAGATGCAGGAAATGCGTGCTGGCATGGCGCAGCGCGATTTCCTCGGGCATGCCGATGTCGTCGAGCGTCTTGCGCTCCAGCGCCGAAATGTCGGCATCAGCGCCGATCTCAGCCGAGTGATAGTCCATGTCGAGGATCGCCGAAGACACGAATTCGACCGTCTCAAAACCCTTATTGGCCTTGCCTGCCGCCGTCATCCTGTCGAGCAGCGCCTGCGGAATGGGCTCGCCAGTGCGGCAATGCACAAGGCGCGCCAATACCGGTTTTGACTCCAGCCAGTGCTCATAAAGCTGCGAGGGCAATTCGACAAAATCCCGCACCACACTGGTGCCGGCGATCCGCGGATAGGTCACGTTCGAGAGCAGCCCATGCAACCCGTGGCCGAATTCATGGAACACCGTTCGCGCCTCGTCGAGCGACAACAAAGCCGGCTGCCCCTCGGGCGGTTTCAAATAGTTGCAGGTATTGACGACGAGCGGAATGACAGCGCCATCGAGCTTGGCCTGCTTGCGGAACGAGGTCATCCATGCGCCGCTGCGCTTGCCGGCGCGAGCAAAGTAATCGCCATAGAAAATGCCGATCGTCCGCCCCTCGCGCTGCACTTCCCAGACGCGCACGTCGGGGTGATATCCCTCGATATCCCCCCGCGCGACAAAGCTCACGCCGAACAGTTTTTCCGCCACATAGAAAGCGGCTTCCACCACCTTCCAGAGTTCAAGGTATGGCTTGATCTCGTTCTCATCGAAATCATACCGCGCCAGCCGCAGCTTCTCGGCATAGTAGCGCCAGTCCCAGGCAGCGAGTGCGAAATCGCCGCCCTCTTGGTCGATCAGTCCCTGCAGCGCCGCCCGATCATCGAGCGCCCGCTGTCGCCCCGGCTTCCAAACTTGCTCCAGCAGACCACGCGCCGCCTTGGGCGTTCCAGCCATGCTGTCCGCAAGTTTATACTGCGCATAGCTCTCATAGCCGAGCAGCTTTGCCTGTTCGCCCCGCAACCGCAGGATTTCGGCGATGATGGCGTGATTGTCGCTCGCATTGCCATTGGCGCCGCGCTTCACAAACCCGCGCCACACCTTTTCGCGCACCGCACGGTCAGTCGCAAAGTGCAGCACCGGCTCCACGCTGGATCGAGACGCAGCAACTGCATAAGGTGCATTGAGCTTGCGATCCCGCGCCATCTCGGCCGCCGCCGCTCGCGCAAAATCGGGCAGCCCATCGACCTCGGCTTCGTTCAAAGCAAAGACCGTGTTCTGCTCATCGGCCAAGACATTCTGCCCGAACTCGGTGCCGAGCACGGCAAGCCGCTCGACGATCCCGGCAAAGCGCTCGCGATCAGCCAGCGATAGGCGCGCGCCAGAGCGAACGAAGTCGAGATGGTAGCGCTCCAGCACCCGCAGGGCTTCGGCATCGAGCCCTAGTTCCCCGCGCTTTTGAAAGAGCGCATCGATTCGCGCAAAAAGCGCGGGATTGAGGAAAATCGCATTCCAGTGGCGGGCAACGGGCTGCGCAAGATCGCGTTCGATGCCCTGCAAGGTCTCGTTGGTATTGGCTGAGGCCAGTTGCGAGAAAACCAGCTCCACCCGGTCGAGTTGCTTCCCGCTCCGTTCCAGCGCCGCAATGGTGTTCTCAAAGCTCGGCTCGCTCGCATCGCCGACAATGGCAGCAATCTCAGCCTCATGCGCCTTCAGCGCCGCCTCATAGGCCGGCTTGAAATGCTCGGTCTTGATCTCGGCAAAAGGCGGCACGCCAAAGGGCGTCGCCCACTCTTCGAAAAATGGATTGGTCATACCAAAGACTCTCCTTTGCGGGAGAGAATGGGATCGGCAGCGAAAAGGGACAAGTGCACCTGTCCCTTTTGTCGCAAATACTTCGCTCTAGAATTTGAGCATGATCTCTTCGGAAAACCGGCATCCACTTTTCCGGATCATGCTTATTCGACCGTCACCGACTTGGCGAGATTGCGCGGCTGATCGACATCGGCTCCCAGATGCGCCGCCGTGTGATAGGCCAGCAATTGCACGGAAATCGCCGCCACGATGGGCGCGACGAAGGGGTGTACTTCGGGCAAAACGATGCATTGATGCGCCATCGCCCCATGCGATTCCGCACCCTTCGGGTCGGTCACGAGCACAATACGCCCGCCCCGCGCGGCCACCTCCTGCATGTTGGAAACGGTCTTTTCCGAAAGCTCATCCGATGGCGCGATGACGATGACCGGAATGGTTTCGTCAACCAGCGCAATCGGTCCATGCTTGAGTTCCCCCGCCGCATAGCCTTCAGCGTGAATGTAAGAAATTTCCTTGAGTTTGAGCGCGCCCTCGAGCGCGATCGGATAGAGCGGTCCGCGCCCCAGGAAGAGCGCATCGCTGGCTTTGCTGATCCCGCGCGCAATCTCGGCAATCTGGTCTTCAACGAGCAGGGCACTGGCGATGGCGCCCGGCAGCGTCTCAAGCGCCGTCACCAACTCTTCCACCTTGTCGCCAGCAAGCACGCCGCGGGCCTGCCCCGCAACCACCGAGAGACAGGCCAGCGTCGCCAACTGCGTCGTGAACGCCTTGGTAGACGCCACCCCGATCTCTGGCCCGCAGCGCAGCGGGAATACCGACTTGGACTCGCGGGCAATTGTCGACTCTTCGACATTGACCACGCTGGCTATGTGCTGGCCATTGGCCGCGCAATAGCGCAGGGCCGCCAGCGTGTCGGCCGTCTCGCCCGATTGCGAAATGAACAGCGCCAAGCCCTCCGGCGCGAGGGGCGGCTGCCGATAACGGAACTCCGAGCCCACATCGATATCGACCGGCAGGCGCGCGTAGCGCTCGAACCAGTACTTGCCGACGACGCCGGCGAGATAGGCCGTGCCGCAGGCCGAAACCGTCATCCGCGAGAGATCGGCGAAATCGAAGGACAGCGGATCCTGCACCGCCAACGTTCGCTCGCTGCGATCGACGAACCGGCCGACCACGCGCGACACCGCGTCCGGCTGCTCGTGGATCTCCTTGAGCATAAAATGGCGATAGGGGCCCTTCTCGACGATGTTGGACGAGGCATTGGTCTGGTGCACCACGCGGTTGACATTGGACCCTTCGCGGCTGCGGATCGCCGCCTTGCCCGGCGTCACCACCGCCCAGTCGCCCTCCTCAAGATAGGTCACCTTGTCGGTAAAGAGAGATAGCGCCAGGGCGTCGGACCCCAGGAACATCTCGTCCGCGCCATAGCCCACCGCCAGGGGCGAACCCTGGCGCGCCGCCACCAGCATCTGCTCTTCGCCATGGAAGAGGAAAACCAGCGCAAAGGCCCCCTGCAGTTTCGACACGGTCGCCTGCACGGCGGCCACGGGTGAAAGCCCCAGATCCATCCAGCGCGTCGCCATCATGGCGACCACTTCGCTGTCGGTCTGCGTCAGGGGCAGATAGCCATCGGCTGCCAACTCCACCAGCAGCGAGCGATAATTCTCGATGATCCCGTTATGCACGACGGCAACACGCGGTGTCGCATGCGGATGGGCGTTGAGTTCCGTCGGCGCCCCATGCGTCGCCCAGCGCGTATGGCCGATGCCGATCGTGCCGGCCAGGGGATCGAGGCTCAGCTTGTTGGCAAGATTGACGAGCTTTCCGGGCGCGCGTCGTCGCTGGATTTCCCCATGGTCGAGGGTCGCGATCCCCGCGCTGTCATAGCCCCGATATTCAAGCTGCGCCAAGGCGCTGACCAGGCGATCCGCTACCGGCTCATGGCCGACAATTCCAACGATTCCGCACATTTTCTGCTCCCGAACATGAGGCCGCTATACTCACGCTAGGCGGGGCAAACTCCCTCGGCATTGATGGCAGTCAACGCCACAAACACAAATGCCCGGCGTGGGGGCTGCCGGGCATTTGCGCGATGACGTGGGGGCGTCATCGAAAGGGGGTCACAGGATAAAGTCACCGACCCCCAATTGGATAAGGCCAGTCAGTTCGACATGGAAATCGGCGACCCGGTCGCCATTGATGTCGCCCATCACGATGGTCTTGTCGTTCGCCGTCCCCGCAGCGTCCTGCACGCTCCAGTTCAACTGACCGCGAACGCCAGTGAACGCGGCTCCGGCCGTCGCGAGGAACGTGAAGGCCTGATTGCCCGAGAGCATTGTATTGGCGTCGATGGCCGAGAAGTCGAACTTGTCCTGGCCAGGCGTGAAGTCGGTAATGACATCGCGGGTCGAGGCCGTTGTGCCCATTTCCGAGCTGGCGTTGAAGATGAAGATGTCATTGTCGGCGCCCCCGGTCATCACATCGCGCCCGGCGCCGCCGGTGAGCCGATCCGCTCCCGCTCCGCCGATCAGGGTGTCGGCGCCGCCCATGCCAAGCAGGATATCGTTGCCAGCCCCGCCATCGAGTACATTGGCGGCAGAGGAGCCGGTAATGGTGTCATTGCCCGAACCGCCCGTGACGTTTTCGATAGTGGCGAGCGTGTCGCTCCCGGTCTGGCTGCTGGTGGCCGTGCCATTCGTCAGGTTGACCGTGGCTGCCGCACTTGTGGCGGAGAGATCATAACGATCCGTCCCCCCGTTACCGGTATAGCGGTCATTGCCGTCCGATAAGGTCGCAAAGAAGACGTCGTTGCCGTCGCCGCCATTGGCGGTATCATTGCCTCCATCGCCATAGATGAGGTCGTCGCCGGCACCGCCCGATATCGTGTCATTGCCGGCAAGGCCATGATAGATATCGGAGGTGGCCCTGGCGGCAAGATTGTCCGCACCGGCCGTGCCATTGATCGCGTTGGAGGGCAGCAGATCCATCGCGGCCGTGCCTTGCGCCAGCTTGGTGCCATTGCTGGCCGTATAGCTGAAAGTGACGCCCGTATCGTTGTTGGCCGGCGGCGTATAGGTCCATTGCCCACCGCCAAGCGCGACAAGCGTGCCGATGGAGGCGGTGAGCGAGTTGATCGTCACCGGGCCGGTGATACCGCCCCCGACAAGTTCGGCTGTGGTGATCGTACGCGCGGTATTGGCCATCAGCGGCGTCAGCGTCGTATTGGCAAGCACATCGACCACCTGGGTCGTGGGCGCCGAGAAGATCGTCTCGGTAGCCAGACTGCCATCTCGATAGGAAACGGCCACCCGGACCAATTGGTCCGCGTCCGCCTGCACCAGGCGATAGGTTGCAGCCGTCGCCCCGGCAATATTGGTGAACACCGTGCCATTGCCGCGCTGCCACTGATAGGTGAAGGCGCCGAGCCCGTCGGGATCAGCGATCAGGGCCGTACCTGCACTCAGAAGCACGTTTTCGACAGCCGTTCCGGCGACCGTCGGCGCGCCGGTCGGCGCTTCATTGACATTGACCACGGTGAGCACGAGCGCCTTGGAGAAACTCAGCGCTCCATCGGTGGCGGTCAAGGTCATGGCAATGGTTGCGCCGGCCTCGAAATTGACCACCTGGCCCGCCTTGAGATAGAGCGCGCCGGTCGATGTGTCGATTTCGAAACGGGCATCCGAGACTGTCACCACGTTCATGCGTAGCAACGGGTCGGTATCGGGGTCGATAACCGCAAGATCGGCGATCTTGGTCCGCGCCGCCGTGTTCTCCGGCAGGGCCACCTGGTTGGAGGCAACGATATCGGTGGCAGCCCGGTTCGTCGGAACCTGCCGCAGCGCTACGGTATGGCTGCCGATGGCGCCGAGATCAAGCGTGAGGATATCTCCTGTCTGGCTGACGACGCTCGCGCCGGTCGCCTGGTAGGTAAAGCCCACGGCCTGCTTGAGATCGATAATGACCCGCCCTTCCCCGACAATGGTGAAGTCGAGATTGGTGCCGTCGCCCGTAAGGCTCACGAGCTGCGCCCGCGAACCGATCGAAGTGATGTGCGTCACATCGTCGGCACTGGCGCCCAACTGCACCGTGAATGTGCCGCCATCGGCATCGAGGAAGACGCTATCGGCATCATAGGCATACCAGTTGGCGACCGACTTGATGGTCTTGCCGGCAAGGTCATCGAGATTGAGCGCAAACGTGCCCAATTGGCCCTGCTGCGGAGTGGCATGCATGGTGATCACATCACCGGCGACGCTGAAGCCGAAATCGGCACGCTCGAACGCCTTGATGCGTGCCGCGAGGTCCGCCAGCGTCACGAATTCAGTGCCGGAAGCATAGGCCGCGGCAATGAAATTGGTGAACATCGCCGCCGTATAGGGTGAGGGCTGCCCCGCATCCAACGACCAGGCCGTAGCGCCATAGTCATGCCAGGGCCAGACGACGATAGGCATGTCGGAATTGGCGTTGAGCTCGGCCCATTCCGCAGCCCACTTGGCCTGTGCCTGTTCGACATCGAGCCCCAACCACCCCATGAGGGTAAAGTCGAAGGACATGTTGGGGGCGATATAGACTTGCCCATCCGCGCTCGGTTTCAGATAGCCGATGGCGCCGGGATAGCCCGCGCCGAGCATGGAAGCGCCGCCCGAGAGATAGTCGTAATATTGAATGATCTGCTGGGCCGGCAGCATCTGCTCGGGCATTCCGGGCACTGCCGCGCCACCAAAGGAATAGCCCAGATTGGCCTCAAGCACCGCACGGGCCGTGGCGAACTGGAACGTATAGGTGGCCTCGAGGAAGGCTTTCGAGGTCGCATCGAGCGCGCTGGGATTGGGCGCCGCGAGCACCTGCGCGAGTTTGGCATTGATCTGCTCGAGCGTCATCGACGCCAGCGCCTGCCCGATGACACCCGGCCCACCGGCCAGCGCCGCATATTGGGCAATCCGCTGATTAAGCAGTTCCTGTGTCAGCACATTGGGCAAGAGCAGATTGGTATCTTCGGGATGGGTATAGGAATGCGAGCCGATCTCGTTCCCCATGGCGCGCATGGCGTCATAGTACTGGCCCGAAATCAGCCAGTTGGTTTCCTGGTCCGGCGGATTGAAGCCCACATTGACATAGTAGGAGCCGACGAAATTGTAGTCGGTCTTCCACTGCTGCAGGATTGGCAGTAGGGCGTCATAAATGCCGCCATCGACGTCATAGGTTTCCTGGCTCTGGTCCATGTCGTTGCGCGAGGCAAAGAGCGAGCTGTTGCGCGTCATGTTGAGCGAAACCGTCGGCCCGCCCGCTTCTTCATTGACCCAGTCGATGGCCTGGCCGAGGAGGTTGAGGTCGCCCAGAAGCGCATCGGTCGAAAAATGTACGTTGCGACCGCCGGTGACTGAGCCAAGCACGGCCGCATGGGTCGTGCCGTTGACAACCTGCTCGGCAATCACGGTGACCGAACCGCCATTGGGATTTGCGGCTTCAAAATACGAGGTCGTGGCACCGGTATAGGTGTGAATGGCGCCGTTCGGCCCGTAGCCTTCGGTTATGGCATGACCCGTTGGGGTCGCCTCGACATTGACCGTTACGCCGCTTTCACCGCCGACACGGTTGACCCCGAACAGGGTCTGCATGCGTTCATAGGCGTTGTTCGGCAAGCTCGCGTTGGACGCATCATTGGTCATGAAGTCGCCAGCCGCAATCAGCGAGACATCATACTGATAGACGAGCTTGCTCAGCACATCGTAGATGGCCTCATAATTGGCCGGCACATTGCGGAACGAGGGGAACACGATCGCGTCGTAATTGACCATTTTTGAGAGATCGGTCAGGTCCGCCTCCGACACGAGATCGAATGGAATGCCGGCCGCCATGGCCTGGCTCTGCGCCGCCATCACCAGTTGGGAATAGGCCATCTCGCTGAAGTAATTGTTGGCCGTGGTCTGGGAAAAGACGATGGCGATCTTGTTGCCCGTTTCGGTCACCGGCGGCAGCGAGGCAGGATCATAGACCGTATAGGCCGGCGAGAGATAATTGGCCGGCAGATAGACGCTGTCATTGACGTCGGCGAGAATGCTGACCGAGGTAACCGCAGCGCCGAGCATGGCCTTGGGCACGGCAAATTCTATGGTCTTCCCGTCCGGTCCGAGCTTGTAGTCGATGGTTCCGACGAGGGTCTGCCCGGCATTGCCCGAATAGAGCCGCGCGACCCCGTCCGAGCCGATATTGACGTTGAACTCGGCGCCCCCGGCATAGCCGAAGACCTGTGTCCCGGTCGCCGTATTGCCGTCGGTGTTGAGCCAGAACGTCGTATTCGGCCCGATGGCGACAGCGCTCTTGAAGCCGAAGGTGAACTGGCCATCGCTATATTGGCCGTAGAACTCATAGCCATCGACCGTCGTCATCGGCGTTTCGAGCCGCTGGCTGGCGGTCCACTCCGTGAGCACGCCGTCAAATTGGCTGCCGGGGATCGAGGCCGGATCGACCAGCGTATAGCCCCCATTGGCATAAGTGGTGGGCAGGAAAACCGAATTATTGACGTCGGCCAGAAGTGTGATTGCCGTAACGGAGGCACCAATCAGGCTGCGGGGGACGGCAAATTCCATGCTCATGCCATCCGGGGCAATCTTGTGATCGATCTCGCCGACAAGCGTCTGCCCATCGGCACCGCTATAGAGCCGTGCGACACCATCGGCGCCGATATTGACGTTGAATTCGGCCCCGCCGGCAAAGCCCCAGATCTGGTGGCCGGTCGCGACATCGGCATCGGTATTGAGCCAGAATGTCGTATTCTGCCCGATAGCGACGGCACTCTTGAGCGCAAAGACGAACTTGTCCTCGCTGACCGTTCCATAAAGCTCATAGCCGGCGACAACGCCGGCCCCGCTATCGAGCCGCTGCGCAGCCGTCCATTCGGTGAGGAGACCGTCGTAGGGCCCCGGCGGCACCACGACCGGCGTCGTCAGCACATAGCCACCGCTCGAATAGCTGGGTGGCAGGAAAACGGAATTGTTGATATCGGCCAGGACCACGACGCTGCTGACTGAGGGTCCGAGCAGCGCCTTGGGCACGGAAAACTCCATGCTGAGCCCGCCCGACGCTATTTTGTATTCAAGTGTCGCGACCAACGTCTGCCCATCGGCCCCGGTATAGAGCCGTGCAACGCCGTCTGCCCCGATATTGA
Source organism: Devosia riboflavina (assembly GCF_000743575.1). Classification (GTDB taxonomy): domain Bacteria; phylum Pseudomonadota; class Alphaproteobacteria; order Rhizobiales; family Devosiaceae; genus Devosia; species Devosia riboflavina. Next base: position 137,651 of record NZ_JQGC01000001.1, read on the forward strand.
CGTTGAACTCCGCGCCGCCGGCAAAGCCCCAGATCTGGTAGCCCGTCGCCGTGTTGTTGTCCGTATCAAGCCAGAAGGTCGTGTTCGGCCCGATCGGCACCGCGCTCTTGAGCCCGAAGACAAAGCTGTCATCGGCCACCTTGCCATAGAGCTCATAGCCGGCGACGGTTTTTCCTGGGACATTGTCGAGCCGCTGATCGGCCGTCCATTCGGTAAGGAGGCCATCGAAGACGCTCGGCACAGGCGTCGTGATCGTATAGGCCGCCAGCGTATAGTCGGCCGGCAGAAAGATCGAATTGTTGATGTCGGCCATGATGCCGACACTCGACACACTGGCGCCCAAGAGGCTCTTCGGCAGCGCGATTTCCAGCACCTTGCGATCGGCACTCATCGAATAGGAGAGATCGCCAACCAGTGTCTGCCCGTCCGCCCCGGCATAGAGCCGCGGCACCCCATTGGCGCCGAAATTGACGTTGAATTCCGCACCCGCCGCAAAGCCCCAGACCTTGTAGCCAGTATTGATATTGGCATCGGTATTGAGCCACAGCGTCGAGGTCGCATTAATCGCCTGCGCCGAACTGAGGGCGAAATAGAAAACGTCCCCTTCCAACCGGCCATAAAGGGCATAGCCGGCAATTGTGGTGGCGGGGGTTTCCAGCCGATCGTCGGCCGTCCAGTCAAGAAGTGCTCCGTCGAGAACAATGGTCATGATGGCTCCTACTCGATGGACGTTGCTATTGGGGTTGCGGGAGAAAACTCGGTCTGGGCAAAAATCTGTGAGAGCGGCAGGGCCTCAAACCGCCAGAAATCACCCGTCGGCGCGACCCAGAGGGCCGCGCGCACGCTGGTCGGGGAAAGGTCCTGCAGATAGGCCAACCGGTTGAGCGACGCCTCGTCCGACCGGCCGGCGGCGATCGCCTTGGTCAGGAGGGAGGCCTCGCCGGCCGTGTCACCCGACAGTCGGTAGAGTACGCGCAGGCGGGCAAAATCGGCATCGCTGGGATTGGCATCGTAGATCTGGCGCAAGGTCGCCGCCTCGCCGCGCATGTCGCCAAGCTGGCGATAGAGATCGGCGAGCTGGCGCAGCGCTTCGGTATTGTCGACTTGCAATGCCGGCTGCTGGGCGATCAGCATGGCCGCATTGTCGGGCTCTCGGGCCAGCATATAGAGCTTGAAGAGCATATAGCCCTCATAGCCATTGAGCGGCCGTTCATCCTCCACCGCAACGAGCGTGTTGATCGCGTCGGCATACCGGCCTTCCGCCAGAAGCCCCTCTGCCTTTTCCTCGGTTCCGGGCAACAGGGCCAGCGTGCCGGCAAGGCTCACGACGGCGAGCAGCATGATCGCCAGCAAGGTTCTGTCCGGCCGTGTCGGCGCAACCGGAGCGCCGCGATAAAGCTGTTTGGGATCCTGGAATTTAACGGGACCGGACATCGTCGAGCTCCCTCGTACCTATGAAGAGCGGAACGCCCAGCGCATCGGCGTTCTTGTGCGCCAGGGCCATGGATTCGGCTGTATCGAGATATTCGATGAGAAAGACTGGCTTGCCCGAGGCCAGGAACCGTTGCAGCGGCGTCAGGCTGGCGCGCAGCTCGCCCTTGGAATTGAGCGTGCCATCGCCGTCGAGGCCGAAGAACAGGTCTTCCTTGCCGACCCCATCAATGGCAGCCGCATAATCGGGATAGTTCAGCAATTCCTCGGCGTTCTGGCCGACAATGATGAAACCGGGGGTAGCGCTTCGCGCATAGGCGGCAATGTCGGAGACGAACTCGACCATCAACTGCATGCGGCTGGCGCGCGATACCGCCGGATCGGAAACATCGAAGGCGTCGATGCGGTCGAGATAGACCCCGTCAAAGCCGGCCGCGATAATGCTGTCGAGATAGGCCTGCGGACCGCCAAAGATGACGCTTTGCCAGGCCGGATCCCAATAGTGCACGGCGTAATTCCCCGGCCAATCCGGGTTTTCCCTGCCAAGCCAGCCGGGCGGGGAAGCCTGCCAGCTTCGGTTCCAATAGAAGCGATAGTCTTCCGCTTCCCCGATGCTGAGATAGGCAAGGACGATGCGCGAACCGCCATCGGGCTTGCGTTTCATGGCCATCACTTGGGAGCGGCTAAAAGCCTGGTCGGCCGTCCCGTCGCGCGCATAGTCGATGACCATCAGGTCATAGGGCGAATCCGCCACGAGTTCGGGATCGACCATCTGCAACTGATAACCCCAGCTGCGCGCCTCGGCGAGATTGGCACGCGCCGGCGTGCCGAGGGCCGGGCTCGCCGCGACGGCCAGTGCCAGATGCATCATCACCGATGCGCCAAGCACCGGCACTGAATGCAGTCTTCCCGATCTGGAACTGAGAATGTCGCTGATGCCCATCTTATCCGCCGAACCTTGCACAGGTCGCTCCTGCGCCGGTCCCACAGATAGGACAGGGCCTCCAATGCGGCATTGACGGTCATCAATGCGGCCTGTCCCGCCCCCTCATAGCCTCACCTCAAACGACCTGCCGTATCAGGGCCGTCATTTTTGGGAGTGCTGTCATGAACGAGCATATCAGTGCAAAGACCTTGGTCCCCGATCCCGCCGTTCATGGCACCGGCAGCACCATTGCCATCAGAACCCTGCAGATCGCTGCGATCATCGGCGAAATCCTCCTGAGCGCCTACGCCCTGGCCGGCAATGGGTGGGGCACGGTGGCCCTGGGACATCTGGGCATCATCGCCGCGCTCGTCTTCGTGATCATCGGCCTTGAACGTGCCAGGATCGACACCGGCTCGCTCCAGACCTTCACTCTCCTCACCTTTGCCGGCGGCCCGATTGGTGCCGCAGCGGCCCTGCTTGGCGACCAGCACTTCTGGAGCCCTAAGGCCGATGCGCTGGACAAGTGGTACAACACCATCGCCCCCATCGAAGAGCCCGCCGTGACCCTCGTCGACATGATTATCGACGGACGTCTCGTCAGTCCCCAGACCCGCCTGCCACGCCCATATGATGCGCTTCTGAGCACGGGGACCATGCAGGAAAAGCAAGGACTCCTGGCCTATCTCGCCATCGAGGACGACGAAAAATTCGTCGAGGTCGCGCTGGCCCTGGCCCTGCGCAGCACCGATCAGCGCGTCCGCGTCCAAGCCGCCGCCGTCGCCGCCCATACCCGCGGCCGCAGCCGGCGCCGTCAATTGTCGAACTTGAGCCAGAACGTCATCAAGTCCGCCCTCGGTCGCCCCGCGGCGATCTGAATACGGCGCACACCGTCCTGCGAAATTTTGGGGAGTTTCAATTATGTGGCGTGACGTGAACATGATGCCGGCCAATGCGCCGGAGCGCATCGCCGATGTCTGCCTGATTGCCGAGGGTTGCTACCCCTATGTCGCCGGTGGCGTCTCCACCTGGATCGACTGGCTGATCCGCTCGCATCCCGAACTGACCTTCTCGGTGCTGGCGATCCTGCCGAGCGCCCCGACCAGCGAACCGCGTTACGCCAGACCGGACAACTTGCTTTCGATCGACCATGTCCGGCTCGATGACAACAATATGGGCACGACCCATGACTGGCCTGCCGCGACCCCAGAATATGCCGGCGAACTCATCGGCCATCTCCTTACCGACGGGGACACGCGCCAGCTCAGCGAATTGATGAAACTCCTCGGCCCGCCGGGAAAGCGCGTCGCGCTCGATACCCTGCTCAACTCCCCGGAGGCCTGGCAGACCATGTGCTACCACTATGGCTCCATGGCCCATGCATCGTTCCTGGGCTATTTCTGGGCCTGGCGCACGCTGGTCGGCGGCCTCTTCCGGGTGCTGACCTGCCCCCTTCCCCAAGCCCGCATCTATCATGCCGTCTCCACCGGCTATGCCGGCCTCATCGGCGCCCGCGCCGCCATCGAAACGGGCCGCCGGACGCTCATCACCGAACACGGCATTTATTCCAATGAGCGCCGCATCGAAATCCTCATGGCCGACTGGATTTCCAACAGCATCGACAATGGCCTCGACCTTTCCGACGACCGCAAGGATATTCGCGAACTCTGGGCCCGCAGTTTCGAGAGCTTTGCCCGCGTCGCCTATAATTCGGCCACCGAGATCGTGGCGCTTTACGAAGCCAACCAGACCTTCCAGCTTGCGCTGGGCGCCGGCCCTGAAAAGCTCAGCGTCATCCCCAACGGCGTCGATTCCGAACGCTTCGGCAAGATCAAGCCGGTCTCGCATGATCGTCCCACCATCGCCTTTATCGGCCGGGTGACGCCCATCAAGGACGTGCAGACCTTCATCGACGTCGCCGAACGGTTGCGCCGCGGCTTCCCCGATCTCCAGGCACTGATCATCGGCCCCATGGATGAAGACCCCGAATATGCCCAGAGCTGCATCAGCGAGGTCAATCGCCGGCAACTGGCGGACACGGTGTCCTTCACCGGCCCGGTCAACGTCGTCGATTATCTCGGCCGTATCGACGTACTGGTCCTCACCAGCATCAGCGAAGCCCTGCCCCTTGTCATCCTCGAAGCCGGAGCGGCGGGCGTTCCCTGCATCGCAACCGATGTCGGAGCCTGCCGCGAAATCCTCGAAGGCATGGCCCATGATGGCGAGCCCATTGGCCCAGGCGGCATGGTGGCTCCGGTTGGCGCCAATGACGAAATCGCCACTGCCATCGGCCTCCTGTTGGCCGATCGCCAGCGCCTCCGCACCTATGGCGACAATCTGCAACGCCGCGTGCGCAAGCACTATCGCGCCGAGGCCGTCGCCGAGGCCTATGGCGCACTCTATGGGCGCAATTTCGCGCCCCAACCCCAAATGGTGTCATGATGGCCGGGATCGGGTTTGCACTGAAAAAGCTGAGCAGCCAGGACAACCTGGCCTCGCGTTCCCTGGCCGGCGGCCATGCGATCATGATCGCTTCTGGTCCCTGGATCGTCATCATGGTCGGCTTGGCCATGCTCCATATCCTTGGGCGGCCCTTGCTCGATCCCATGGACCTAAAGGTCTTCAGCATCCTGGTGATCTACAGCTTTGCCCTGTCCCTGGTGATCACCTCGCCCATCTCGCTCGATGCGACGCTGCGCGTCTCGCGCATTCTGTTCCAACGCCGCTTCGAGGAGGTGCACGGCATCTATCTTGCCGCCGTCTTCATCACGACCTTGCTGTCACTGATCGCCGGCACGGTTGTCTTCTTCCTGCTCATCGGCCTGCCGCTCGGCCTGGGCCTGGCAGCGATCATCTGCGTGGTTCAGGTGTCCCATCTCTGGCTCGCAATGTCCTTCGTCGCCGCCATCAAGCAATATGGAACGGTCACCTCGGCCTTTGCGCTTGGCCTGAGCTGCTCCATTATTTTCGGCACCTCCGCCGCCGCGCTGGGCAATGGCCCCGGCGGCATGCTCATCGGCTTCAGCATCGGGCTCTGCATTTCCTTCTGCATCCTCAACTTCCTCATTCTCAAGACCTTTCCCGGCCCCCTGACCGCCCTGCGCGACCTGCCCGCAAAGCTGCGCGAAATGCGGCCGGTATCGGCCACCTTCATCGCCGCCGGCGTGTGCAGCGCCCTCGCCGTCTGGATCGACAAGATCATCGTCTGGCAGTCGAACGAGGGAACCGCCGTCGCCGATGGCCTCATCTATTCGGCCCGCTACGACAGCCCCATGTTCATGGCCTATCTCTCCATCGTGCCGGTCATGTCCATTCTGGTGGTCTGGCTCGAAACGACCTTCTTCAACAATTACCGCCACTATCGCGACATCGTGCATTCAGGCGGAACCCTGCGCCAGATCGACGAACAGCGCGCAAGCTTGGCACAGAATGCCGTCGACACGGTCTTCTCCGCCTTCCTCATCCAGCTCACGATCAGTGTCTCCTTGGCGGTGATGGCGCCGCTCCTCGCCGATCTCCTCGGCCTACCCTATGACGCCATTTCGGTGCTGCGCCTGGCGCTCGTCGGGGCCGCCTTCCACTTCCTGTTCCAGGCAAGCTGCGGGGTGATCCTCTTCGTCCAATACGGCAAGGCTTATCTCTGGCTGCAGGTCCTGTTCCTGGTCCTCAACGCCGCCGGCACGGCGATCATGCTGAGCAATCCGGACTATCTCGGGCTCGGCTATGTCCTGGCCTCGATCGCCAGCGGCACCCTCGCCTATGCCGCCATGCGCCAGGCCCTGGGTACGCTTAATCGCCTGACCTTCGTCGTCAACAATCCAGCCATCTCCGGCTGACCACGGCACAATCAGATTCCACGAGGATTCCATGAGCAGCGAAAATCCGGTTGTTTCCGGCAATTTCAAAGATCCAGCGGTAACAGCGTTTTCGTCGTCTCGGTCAAACGTGCTCGCCCTTGTCGAAGGCATCCTGTTGCTCGGCGGCGTGGCACTCATCGAACATTCCGGATTGATGTCCTTCGCCTCCTGGCCGGTTCATCCCTTCCTTTTCATCGCCATCCTGCTCAGCGCTCAGTATGGCGTCCTTGGCGGCGTCCTCGCTGCCATGGGCGCCACCGCGATTTCCTATTTCAATGGCCTGCCGACACGCCCCTTCGACATGTCCCATGCCGAATATTTTCGCCTGACCTGGGCCGACCCGCTCTCCTGGGTCCTTGCGGCGCTTATGGTGGGCATCGTGACCTCCCGGCGCAGCCGGATGCTCGAGGAGCAAGGCGAGCAATTGCGCAAGGCACTCATGGCCGAGGGCCTGATAGCCGCGCAATATCAGGTACTGGCCCAGCGCACGCACAAGCTGGAGCGCAGTCTTGCCGGGCGCGCCGATTTGTCAGTCGCGGAAAGCTCATCATCCCTGGCCGACCCCAGCAAAGGTCGAGGCAGGGCTTCGCCTAGAGCAAAAAGCAGGCCAGTTCCCTCGGTGGGCAGCTAAATACAGAGCCCCTCCGCTGGTCTCCACGGCGCGATCAATTCCAGACAATATTGTCGAGGTGTCCGGGCTAGCCTTCGAGCTCGGGCCACATCCGGCGGGCGGTGATACTGGCTTCCACCCTGTTGCGCACATGCAGTTTGGAGAACGTGTTGGAAAGATGAAACTTCACCGTCCGCTCGGTAATGTCGAGGCATTTGCCGATCTCGCGATTGCTGAGACCCTGCGCCAGGTATTGCAGGACCTGCGTCTCCTGTTTTGAGAGCTTTGCGTCCCCGGCCGGGCCAAGAGTGGCAGGCTTGGCTTTCAGCATGCCCATCAATCGACCGAACATATCCTTGGGGATGACGCTCTCACCCTTGTTCACCTGCCGCACGATGGCGCGCATGTCAGAGCCGGTCGTGCCCTTGAACACATAGCCATAGACCCCCGCCTCGACGGCGCGGGCAATATCTTTGTCATCTTCTGAAGCGGTAACCACGACGATCCGGGTCTCGGGGTGGGCGAGCACGATTTCCGGTATGCGCTCGAGACCATCGTCTGACATCTGCGCGTCAAGCAGCAGCACATCCGGTCGCAGCGATGCAACGAGTTCCACCGCTTCCGCAGCGCTGCCACCCTCTCCAACGGCCGCAATATCACCATCAACCGTCACGGCCTGGATCAATCCAGTCCTGAACATCGGGTGGTCGTCAACGACCACGATCCTGATCATTTTGGCAACGATCGCTGCCAGGACCTAGACATTGCGCACCCACATCTCGAGGCGCGTCTGGCCTTCCTTCTGCACAAAGGCCAGATTGCCGCCGATGCTCTGGACGCGCGCGCGCAGACCGTAAAGGCCGATTCCCTTGTGATCGGCCTGCTCCGCGTAGTCCGTCAGGTTCTTATTGGTTATCGACAACTTCAGCACCCCTCCCTGCATCGTCGCAGTCAGCGCCTGCCCCTCCGGCAGACCATGGTGGAACGCGTTATTCAGACCCTCTTGGATAAATCGGTACACACACACGCATAATTCAGGCGCAGCATGAACCGGTTCGACGCGACTGTCCACGTCTATGGCGATGCCGGTGCGGCGTATGTGCTGTTGGACGGCGCGCTCGATGACCTGTGCCAGATCCAGGTCCTCGATATCGGGCAGAACCAGCGCCAGGGCGATAGCGCGTATCTCGGAGAGCGCTCCCCCCAGGGTAGACTCGATCTCGGCGACAACCTCCTCCCGTTCGCTCTTCTTCGATAGCCGGCGTATCTGGTCGAGCCGCAGCACGGCAAAACCGATCGTCTGCGCCGGCCCGTCATGCAGGTCCGTGCCGATGGTGCGCAAATGCTTGTCGGTAAACTCAGTGACGCTGAGCGAGGCGCGCTGCGCCACCGCCTTGAGTTCTCGATGCCGTACCGCGCGCTGATGGGATTGCGCCAGTCGACGGGTGAGAATGCGGCCCTGCCGCTCGATCTTGCGGCTGCCTTCGAGCACGATGCCGAAAAGAGCCGCCATGACGATGATACCGATGGTGGCTGCCGTGGCCCAGCTCGACAGGGTAAGCGACCACAGGTCCTTTTCGAGCGAAGCCGTGACCTCCCTGAGCTGGGCGACGGCCGTGATGTCACCGGTTTCGTGGTTCAGCAAGGGGAAATAAACCTCGATGAAATCGGTGTCGAACCGGTGCTCGGCATAATCTTGAGAGCTCACATCGGTGAAGTCGACGCCGATCTCTCCGTCAAAGGCGCGCTGCACCCTGAACGGCATTTCCAGCCGCCTCGCCTCCAGTTGCGGGCTGTTGGAGTAAAGGATGGTGCCATCTGCCCGCCACAGGTCGAGATAGGGAAATTCGGCCAGCAGGGTTTCGTCGTTCATCATCGCATCGAGCGCAAGGCGGCCGCTATCCGAAAGGCGCCCGTCCGGACCGAGCTCCTGGATATGGGGGGCGAGCATCCCCTCGACGAGCGCCGGTACCACCGTGCCCCGCCGCGCGAGCGTAATCTCGGTCATAGCGCTGGTGATCAGCACACCGCAGAGGAGCATGGCGGCAACAGTGACGACGCTGCCATAGAGGGCGAAGCGGTTGGCAAGCGGGAGCCGGCCCCATCGCTTGCGCAACCGCCTGAACACGCCTCGCCGGTCGGTCAACTCTCGCTCCGCACGCAACGCCGCTCCCCAACCAAGTCGATAATATACCTACAGTATTGCTCCGGCCAGTCCTCCCCCCAAACAGGGGATGAGAGCGAGAATTGATCGGCACCAAATAAATTCGCGACGATCCAGCAGGATACGGAGCAATACTGACAATTGAACTCATCAATTGTCCGAAGAACGCCTGTTCTTAGGTACAGGTTTTGACGGACCGAAAGTCTAGTCCAGGGTCCGACCTTTATGCCGCCGATCGGCTAGACGTTCCGACCTGACGCTCGGCGTGGATGTTGGGCACTATCCTTAACAAGTTTGAGGCCGTGGCAGCCGCCGCGGCGATTGGATGGTGAAAGCCGCCTGTTTCAGGCTGCCTTTGTGCCGGAGGGGAAGTGATGGTTACCTACATCAAGAGCGACCTGGAATTCATTCTCAAGCAGATCAAGATTGCCGAAGCACATGCGGCGGGCCAACCTCTCTACGGACCGGGAGGCCTGATCCCCACCTATAATCTGGCCTGGGGCCTGCGCACGGTAAACGGCGAGTACAACAATCTGCTGCACCCCGAATGGGGCTCGGCCGACAATCCCTTCCCCGAACCTCTGGGCAATGACTATCGCGATGCTCAGGGCGGCATGCTCGACCCCGATGGTCCGGGACCTGCCCCCTCATTCCCCACGGCACCCAACTACAACCCCTCGACCAATCCGAACAATGTCGTAATCGACGGCTCCGTCCGGACGATTTCCAACCTGATTGTCGATCAGACACTCGACAATCCCGCCGCCATCATGGTCGCGCTGCAGCGCGCCGGCATCGTCCCCCCTCCGGGCATGACGCTGCTGGATATCGCCATCAGCATTCGGGCCGAGTACCAGCCCGTCAAACCCTTTGTTGAAGCCGCGGAAGCTGCACACGTAGCGGACGTGAATGCTCAGCGGACACTGGCCGCTGCGCTGGCGGCAACGCCCCAGGATCCGGTTGCTGTCGCGGCAGCACAAACTGCCGCAGCGGTAACGGCCTCGGCCTCGGCCACGGCTGACGCCAATCTTGCCACTGCCCGCGGACCGCTGGACGTGCTGCTTGCCGAAAATGGCATCAAGATGGATGGCGACAATATCTCGCTGCCCAATATCGCACCCGACGAAGGCCTGTCGGCCTCGTTCAATTCCTGGTTCACCCTTTTCGGCCAGTTCTTCGATCATGGCCTCGATCTGGTGGGCAAAGGCGGCAGCGGCACGGTGTTCATCCCGCTTCAGCCCGATGACCCGCTCTACGATCCGACGAGCCCGACCAATTTCATGGTGCTCACCCGCGCCACGGTCGGCGCCGGTCCCGACGGCATTCTGGACAATCCCGACACCCTCGACATTGAAAGCACGGACGATGTCCGTCCGATCAACACCACGACGCCTTTCGTCGACCAGAACCAGACCTATACCTCGCACGCTTCGCATCAGGTCTTCCTGCGCGAATATATCCTCGTCGACGGCAAGCCGCAGGCGACGGGCGGCCTGCTTGATGGCGCCAATGGCGGCCTACCCACCTGGGCCGAAATCAAGGCGCAGGCCAAGGCCATGCTGGGCATCGACCTGACCGACTATCACGTCGGCAACCTGCCTCTGCTCGCCACCGACGAATATGGCAATTTCATTCCTCACCCCGTAACGGGATTTGCCCAGGTGGTGATGGTTGGCAATCCGCCGACCCTGGCCTCGGGCACTCCGGCAAACCCGCTCAGCCTCGTCACGGTCACCCCGGACGATGCGAGCGACACGGACACGCTACCCCAGGTCACGCATCTGGCGGTCCGTACCGGCCATGCCTTCCTCGATGACATTGCCCATACCGCGGTTCCTGTCGGCAAGATCGCCGATGGCGACATCGAAATCGGCCTCGCCAATACCGATGGCTCACCCGTCAGTACGTCCTATGACAACGAACTGCTGGACGCCCACTTCGTCACCGGCGACGGCCGCGGCAATGAAAATATTGGCCTCACCGCAGTCCACCACGTGTTCCACTCCGAACACAACCGGCTGATGGCCCACACCAAGGACGTCATCCTCGCGACCAATGATCTCGCCTTCATCAATGAATGGCTGGACGTTGGTTTGACTGCGCTGACCCAGATCGATAGCGACGCTGAGCGCCTGGCGCTCAAGAACGATATCGGCCGCTGGGACGGAGAGCGCCTCTTCCAGGCCGCCAAGTTCGGCACCGAGATGCAATATCAGCACCTCGTCTTCGAAGAGTTCGCCCGCAAGATCCAGCCCAATATCAACGTCTTCCTGGTTCCCGACGGCTACGACGTCACCATCGATCCGACGATCCTCGCCGAGTTCGCCCACGTCGTCTATCGGTTCGGCCATTCCATGCTGACCGAGACGATCGACCGTTACGATCCTTCCTTCACCCCCGATCAGATTGGGCTCATCGAAGGCTTCCTCAATCCGCTTGAATTCGCTTCCCTACCTGACGACGAGATGGCTGGTTCCATCATCCGCGGTATGACGCGACAGGTGGGCAACCATATCGACGAATTCGTCACTAGTGCCCTGCGCAATAACCTACTCGGTCTGCCTCTCGATCTGGCGACCATCAACCTGGCCCGAGGACGCGATACCGGCGTACCCTCGCTCAACGAGGCCCGCCGCCAGTTCTACGAAGCAACCGGCAACGATGCGATCCTGAAGCCCTATGAAAGCTGGGTCGAGTTCGCAAGCCACCTCAAGCATGAAGCCTCGATCATCAACTTCATAGCCGCCTATGGTACGCATCCCCTGATCACGGCAGAGACCACTGTCGAAGGCAAGCGTGACGCCGCCATCACTCTCATTCTGGGCGAGGCTTTCGGCAAATTTGCCGCCATGGACCCTGCCTTCGTCATGCCGGAGGATCGCGAAGCTTTCCTCAATGGTACTGATGGCTATGCCGCAACTCTAGGCGGTCTGGAAAATGTCGATCTCTGGATCGGCGGCCTTGCCGAAGCGATCACCCCTTTCGGCGGCATGCTGGGCTCGACCTTCAACTTCGTCTTCGAAACCCAGATGGAGAAGCTGCAGAACGGCGATCGCTTCTACTACCTGCAGCGCCTCGATGGCCTGCACCTTTTCGGTGAAATGGAAGCAAATTCCTTTGCTGCCATGATCATGCGGAATACCGATGCGACCCATCTGCCATCCGACGTATTCTCGACGCCCGGCCTCATCCTCGAGGTTGATATCACCAAACAGTTCAATGACCTCGATGGTGACGGCATCCTCGAGAGCACCGACCCCATCGGCGATGGGCTGCTCACCCAGTTGGTCATTCGCAACAACCCGGCCACCTCAGGCCCCGACACCAACTATCTGCGCTATACCGGGGGCGACCATGTCCTCCTCGGCGGCACCAATAATGCCGACATCCTGATTGCGGGCATCGGCGACGACACGCTCTTTGGCGATGGCGGCAACGACAATCTCGAGGGCGGCCACGGCAACGACATCATCAATGCCGGCGACGGCGACGATATCGTCCGCGACATGGGTGGCGACGACAATATCAAGGGCGGCGACGGCAACGACGCTATCCACGCCGGTCCCGGCCTTGATCTTGTCATGGGTGGCCGCGGTCAGGACTTCATAGTCCTGGGTACCGATATGGGCTCGGAAGTCTTTGCTGGCGAAGGCAATGACTTCATCTTCGGCAACAAGAATGCCGAACGCATTCTCGGCAACGAGGGCGACGACTGGATTGAAACCGGCACCTTCGATGGCGCCCCTGGCGACAATTTCGATGAAATTTTCGCCCATGACGAAATCGACGGGAACGACGTGTTCCTCGGCGACGGCGGCTTCGACGAGTTCATCGGCGAAGGCGGCGACGACATCATGGTTGGCAGCCCAGGCCGCGGCAAGATGGCCGGCATGTCCGGCTTCGACTGGGCGACCTATAAGGACAATGTCAGCGGCGTGACCGCGGACCTATCTATCCCCATCGTCTTCGACGAGGCGCCCGTCCTGCCGCAAAATGCCTCGCTCGACGAATACGAGTCGATGGAAGGCCTCTCCGGCTCCGCCTTCAACGACATTCTGAAGGGTTCGGAAGAAGACGCCACGACCCGCGTTCCCGCAGCACAGGGCGGCTCAACCGGCTATCTCGGCAGTGCGCTCGACGCTCAGGGCATTGCCCTGATCAACGGTCTTCAGGCGGTTCTAGGCACCGGCGTCACCTCGTTCCTTGCCGGTGACATTATCCTCGGCGGCGACGGCAGCGACGAGATCCAGGGCAATGCCGGAGACGACATCATCGATGGCGACAAGTGGCTCGACGTGCAGATCGGCGTTTTTGCCACGACCGACCCGAACCACACCGGCACGCCCCTTCGTCTCGTCAAGAGCATGAAGGAACTGACCAGCGACGTGTTTGCCGGCCTCATCAACCCCGGCCAGCTCTCCGTCGTCCGCACGATCCGCACCGATGCCACGCCGGGCGACATCGACACCGCCGTGTTCCGCGACGTCAGCACCAATTTCTCCTTCTCGCTCGACGCCGATGGCAGGCTCGTGGTCTCGCATGCGATCGAAGATGGCATCGAGGGCACCGACACCCTCTCCGGCATCGAGCGCCTGCGCTTCACCGATGGCACCTACGCCCTCATCATGGGCACCCCGTTCAACGACAATGGCGGGACCAATGCCGCTACCGACCGCCCCGTCCTTAATGGTACGGATGCCAATGAGATCATCGTCGGCCTCGCCGGCAGCGACATTCTCAACGGCAATGGCGGCAATGACGTCCTGATCGGCGGCACCGATGCGGTGCCCACGACCTATGCCGATAATTTCGAGCCGGCAAACTACACCGGCAATGACGGCACCGCGAACTTCACGGGCGGCTGGACCGAGGCCAATGATGGCACAACCAGCCCGTCGGGCGGCGACATTGAAATCTCCGGTGGGCGCTTGCGCTTCGACGAGAATATCGGCGGCGGCGAGAGCATTTCCCGGACGTTCAGCCTTGCCGGGGCCTCGTCGGCCACAGTGAGCTTCTCATACGAAGACGACAGCCTCGACGACGAAGGCACCGACGAGAACGTCGTGGTGGAGGCATGGAACGGTACGACGTGGGATGCGCTCGGAACGCTCGGGAGTACAACCGATAGCGGCACCGGCACCTTCACGGCCAATTTGTCCGCAGCTCATCTTCGTAGTGATGCGGCCATTCGCTTCCGGGCGGAAGGTAACTGGGAAGACGGCGAGAATTTCTATATCGATAATTTTGTCGTCAGCGTGTTCCGCGGCGACCAGCTCAATGGCGGCCTTGGCAACGACACTTATGGCTTCGGCCTTGCCGACGGCAATGATGTCATCACCGAGACCGGCGGCACCGATCGCATCACCATCGCCCGCGGCACCGCGGCCGTCCCGCTCGCGGCCCTGACCGCCGTCCGCCAGGCCAATGGCGACCTGACCCTCGGCTTCAACGGTCAGACCGTCACGGTAGTCGATGAATTCGACAACGTCGCCAACCGCGTCGAACTGGTGAACTTCAGCAACAATGTCTATGGCGGCACCGTGCTCGCCGGTGACTATGCAATCAGTTTCGACACCAATGACGACGACGACGGCGACGGTGTCGACGAACTCGGGCCCGTCGATCCAAATACCAGCTCGCTCGTCATCGGCACAACGGCCGGAGACAATCTCCTTGGCAGTGGCGAAAACGACGTCCTCTTCGGCGGTGCCGGCAACGACACGCTCACAGGCGACGGCGGCAATGACCTGCTCATCGGCGGCGCCGGCAATGACGACATGATCGGCAATGACGGCGACGACACCTATGAGGTCAATGCCGGCGGCGACGACATCACCGAAAATGCCAATGAAGGCATCGACACAGTCATGGCGTCGATCAACTACGATCTCGACGACCTCGATCTCGAAAACCTGATGTTCACGGGCACCGCCAACCTGAATGGCGACGGCAATGCCAACGCCAACCAGATCACTGGCAATGCGGGCAACAACAACCTGAACGGCCTTGGCGGCAACGACATCATCGATGGTGGTGCCGGCAACGACACGCTCACGGGCGGCGCCGGCAGCGACACGATCATTGGTGGCCTCGGAACGGACACCGCCGTCTTCGCCGGCGCGGCCAGTGCCTATGACTATGCCGTCAACGCGGCGGGCCAGCTCGTGGTCACGCACCGCAATGGCGGTGCCGATGGCACGGACACCCTGACCGGTATCGAAAACCTTTCGCTCGGTGGCACCACCTACGCCATCGTCACCGGCACCAATGTCGATGATCCAGCTCTCAACGGGCCTAGTGGCGCCAACAACAGCCAACTGGTGCTTGGCCTCGACGGCAATGACACGCTCAATGGTGGCGCCGGCAATGACATCCTGCTCGGTGGCGCTGGCAACGACATCCACAATGGGGGAACGGGTAACGACGTCATGGGCGGCGGCGGCGGCAACGACACCTATATCGTCGACAGCGCGGGCGATATCGTCGACGAAGCGGCTAATGCGGGTATTGACCAGGTCAATTCCTCTATGAGCTTCACTTTGGGTGCCAATGTCGAAAACCTGACGCTGACCGGCACGAACAATGGCGTCAACGGCACGGGCAATGCGCTCGACAACACTATCAACGGCAGTGACGGCGAGAACCAGCTCTTTGGCGGCGGAGGCAATGACGTCATCAATGGCGGCGCCGGCAACGACCTGCTTGATGGCGGAACGGGCAACGACACGCTCAATGGTGGTACGGGCAATGACTCCATCATCGGCGGCGAAGGCAACGACACCATCACTGTCAGCGATGGCAACGATACCCTGCGTTATACTGCCAACGGCTTTGGTGCCGACATCGTCAACGGCTTCGATGCTGATGCTGCGGGCGGGCAGGACCTTATCGACCTCACCGGCATGGGCATCAGCGCTGCCAATTTTGCTACCCGCGTCGCGATCTCTGATGTGACCGACCCGAGCGGTGCTCTCATCACTATTGATGGCGGCATCGCCGGTGCCGGTGGCACCATCCGCCTCAACGGCGTGACGTCGGCATCGCTGACCCAGGCCGATTTCGTGCTCGCAACTTCCTCCTTCACTCCGATAACGGGCACCAATACCGGCCAGACGCATCTGGGCACCAACGTCCCAGAACTGATCAATGCACTTGGAGGCAATGACACAGTCAATGCCAGCGGCGGCAACGACGTTGTCAATGGCGGCGAAGGTGCCGACATTCTCAACGGCGGTGAAGGCAACGACACCCTGACTGGCGGCCTGGGCGCCAACGCAGGCACTTTTGCCGACGACTTTGGCGGTGGCATCTCCTACACCGATAACAATGGCACGCTGCTCTTCAATGGTGGCTGGACCGAAGGGGGCGGCGAAAACACCGACGACAATTCCGGCGATATCCAGGTCAACACCGGCAGCGGCGGCCGTCTGCACTTCAACGAGGCAATTGACGGTGGCGAGTTCATCCAACGCGCCTTCGATCTCACAGGTGCCACATCCGCTTCCGTACAGTTCGCCTATGTCGGTGACACCAGCTTGACCGGCGATGAGAACGTAACCGTCCAGGCCTGGAACCACACGACCAACGATTGGCAGACTCTGACCGGAGGAGCGCTGAGCACGGCCAGTGGCAACTTCAACCTGGCCCTGTCGGCTGCACAGATCGGCCCCCAGTCCGCCATCCGTTTCATCGCGAACGGCAATTGGGACGACGGTGACAATTTCTTCATCGACAACTTCGTGGTCACGGCTTCGGGCACTAATCTCGGCGCGGACACCGTCAATGGCGATGCGGGCGATGACACCATCGTCTGGAACGCCAATGCGGCCAATCCCACCGACGGCCGTCAGGTCGTCAATGGCGGCACCGAAGGCGCCGCTGGCGACACCTTCGTGATCAACGGCCGGACGGGTGCTGAAACCTACACGATCTTCACCCGTGCCGCCTTTGCCGCGATTGTTGGCAATAGCCTCGCCAACTTCAACGCCGCGACGGAAATCATCGTCACCCGCAACGGCACCAACAATGCCTCCGTGATCGCCGAGCTGCGGGAAATCGAGGAAATCCGCATCAATGGGTTTGACCCCAACGGCACCGGTTCCCCGGGCGGCGACACCTTCAATATCGTGGGCGATTTCTCGGCCACGAGCCTGCGCCTCAATACCATCACCATCGATGGCGATGCGGGCGACGACACGATCGACATATCGTCCTTGAGTTCCGCCCATCGCATCGTCTTCAAGTCCAATGGCGGCCACGACACGATCATCGGCACCCTGCGCCCGCAGGATGTCATCGAACTGCCGCCGGGCACGACCATGGACGACTTCGTCGAGACCACGGACGAGAACGGGGTCACCACGCTCAGCGATGGCGAACACTCGATCCGCTACGTCTCCCATGGCGGCCCGCCGATCATCGATGACGACGATGATGAAGAAGAAGATGATGAAGACGACGATGACGACGATCACGTTCCTGGCGACGACGAAGACGACTGGGACGATGAAGACGATGGCGATGATGATGGGCCTGATGTCGGTGGTCCGGTACTTGGGACGCCGCAGGATGATGTCCTGCTCGGGACTTCGGGTGGCGACCTGGTGTTCGGCTTTGCCGGCACGGACTACATCATCGCCAATGCCGGTGTAGACGTCATTCGGGCCGGCGCCGGTGATGACTTCGTCGATGCCGGCTCGGGCCGAGACATCATCTTTGCCGATGATGGCGATGACGATGTCTTCGGCGGCGATGATGACGACCTCATCTATGGCGAAGGTGGCCATGATCGGCTCTTCGGTGGATCAGGCAATGACCTCGTCGATGCCGGTGACGGCAATGACACGGTCTTCGGCGGGGCCGGCAACGACCTCTTCGTGGCTTCGCTCAACGATGGCAACGACACCTATTACGGTGGCGAGCTCTCGGGCGACAGTGGCAATGACACGCTCGACATGGCCTTCCTCACCAGCGATGCCACTGTCGATCTCGGCACCGGTGTCGGCGGCCGCGGCAGCGCGGTCTCGGCAGAGAGCGGGGTAGACACGCTCTATGGCGTCGAAAACGTCACCACCGGCTCGGGCAATGACGTGATCACCATGTCCAATGCCGTCAATGTGGTGGATGGCGGGGCGGGCGAAGACATCTTCGTCTTCGGTTCCACTGCAGCCGCCCATGGCGACACCATCCGCGGCTTTGAAGCCGGCGACAAGATCGACCTCTCGGGGATCGACGCCAATGCCGGGGTGGCGGGGAACGATACCTTCACCCTCCAAAGCGGCCAGGCTGCGACCGCCCCGGGCCAGATCGTGGTCACCCATGAGACGCGCGAGGATGGGGAATATACCGTCATCTCGGGCAATACCGCCGGGGACAATGCGCCCGAGTTCCGGATCAGCATTGCCGGCAATCACACCCTGACCGGCTCGGACTTCAACCTCTAGCCTCCAACTGCCCGGCCGGTACCCACCGGCCGGGCTTTTTCTTCTTCCAAAAGACCATCCATCCATTCTTCGGGGGCCGATCATGGCATCGACGACAAAGGCATTGGCCGAACATCGCGGCGACGAGATGCTGCGCAAGGAGTTCAAGGGCGTCGCGGTCTTCCTGTTCTGGATCTCGGGCATCATCAATGTGCTGGCTTTGACCGGCTCGTTCTACATGCTGCAGATCTATGATCGGGCCCTGACCAGCGGCTCCATTCCGACCCTGGCAGCCCTCTCCATCCTCGTCATCGGCCTCTATCTCTTCCAGGGCGTCTTCGACATCGTGCGCAGCCAGCTCCTCGTCCGTATCGGCGCGCGCTTCGATCGCATGCTGGCCCCCATTGCCCATCGTGTCAGCGTCGACATGCCCCGCTTCGGTTTTTCCACCGGCGAGGCCCTGGAACGCGGCCGCGATGTCGACACCATCCGCACTTTTATGGGCAGCCAGGGCCCGGTGGCCCTCTTCGACCTGCCCTGGGTGCCGCTCTATATTCTGTTCGTCTACTTCCTCCACCCCGTGCTCGGCGCCCTGACCCTGGGCGGGGCTTTCGTCCTGACCCTCCTCACCATCTGGACCGAACTCAAGTCGCGCAAACTGGCCGCCGCCGCCCAGCAGGCTTTCCTCACCCGCAATGCCGTGGCCGATTCCAATGCCCGCAATGCCGATATCCTCAAGGCCATGGGCTTTGCCGGAAGGGCGGTCAGCCGCTTCAACGAGGTCAATCAGGACCACCTGACCCTGCAGACCCGCGCCAGCGATGTCATCGGCACCTTTGGCGCCTTCTCGCGCATTTTGAGGATGGTGCTGCAATCGGCTTTGCTCGGCGTCGGCGCTTACCTGACGATCCAGGGCCAGATGTCTGCCGGCGCCATCATCGCCGTCTCGGTCGCCTCCTCCCGCGCTCTCGCCCCCATCGACATGGCCATCGGCAATTGGAAGGGCGTCGTCGCCGCCCGCCAGGCGTTCAAGCGCCTGCGCGATACCATGGTGGCCCTCTCCAATATGACCAAACCGATCGACCTGCCGGCCCCGACCAAGTCGCTCAAGGTCGACAAGATCTCCGTGGCCGCCCCCGCTTCGGGCCGCGTGTTGTTGACGGAAGTCGGCTTCGAGCTCAACGCCGGCCAGGGTCTTGGGGTGATCGGCCCCAGCGGCGGCGGCAAGACCACGCTCGTTCGTGCCCTCACCGGCATCTGGCCGGCCCTCCGCGGCGCCATCCGCCTCGACGACGCCGACCTCACCCAATGGGATGAGGAAAAACTCGGTCAATATATCGGCTATCTCCCGCAAGACGTGGCGCTTCTCGATGGCACGATCGTCGAAAACATCACCCGCCTCTCGCCCCAGCGCGATGCCCGCGCCATTGTCGCGGCCACCAGAGCCGCCGGCGTCCACGAGATGATCGTGCGCCTTCCCGATGGCTATGATACCCAGCTCGGTCCCATGGGCACCGCCCTCTCGGCCGGCCAGCGCCAGCGCATCGGTCTTGCCCGTGCCCTTTATGGCGATCCCTTCGTCGTCATCATGGACGAGCCCAATGCCTTCCTCGATGCCGAGGGCGAAGCGGCATTGAACCTCGCCATTCGCCAGATCCGCGCCCGCGGCGGCATTGCCGTGGTCGTTGCCCATCGGCCATCGATCCTCGCCGAAGTCGACATGGTCGCCGTCATCCAGAACGGCCGGCTTACCGCCTTCGGACCCAAGGAAGAGATCGTCGCCGGCCAGCGCCAGGCAAACCTCAATACCAATGCCAATGGCTTGAAGGTGGTCGAGCCGCGCACGGAAACGGGAGGCATGGCATGATCATCGAGGCCAAATCCAGCCAGCAGCAACAAAAGACCGATCCGGCCGACCTCAGGAAAAAGCTCGAGTTCAACGTCCCCGAAAAGGCCTCGCGCCTGCCGGTCTATCTCGCCCTCTTCTTCACCGGCATCGCCGCCTACATAAAAAGCGCCTTTCCGGCCCAATCCCAGGACCATGTGCCCGGCGCCGAGCCCAATCCCGCCGCCAATAGCGGCGCCCCGCGCGGCACCCGCCAGGAGCCGGGCGGTCCCGGGGTCGATCTCATGACCACCGGCTCCATCGAGGAGGAGCAACATCCCAGAAGCGCGGTGCGCCACGCGACCGGGGACTGGGACGAGCCCTTCACCATGCCCGACCCCATCGCCTTCCACTATACCGCGGCCTCCTTCGACTTCCTCGGCCCCAATGTCGCCCCCTTCTTCCCCGCCGCCGTCCACTACCGGCCGCAGAACGACAATGCCGCCCTCGTCGATCGCGCCGAACCGAACCTCTCCACCGCTCCTGCGGCCCCCAAATCCCATCATGACGCCGATACCCAAAACCCCGACGAGGACGAGGGCGGCAATGACAACGACAATGACGCGGAAGACGAGGACGACGACGAGGATCAGGACGAAAACATCAACCGCGCCCCCACCGTGCTCGGCCCCGTCCGCCTCCACGATGTCTTTGCTGGCCAGGTGGTCCTGATCGGCCTCTCCCAACTGCTCTTCGGCGCAACCGATCCCGACAATGACATCCTGACCATCAACGACCTCACCGCCACTGGCGGCACCCTGGTGCAAACCAATCACGGCTGGTCCTTCATCACCGTTCCCGGCATGCTCGGTCTCGTCACCTTCACCTATGAGATCAGCGACGGAGGCAATGACACCATCATCGCCGGGCAAGGCGACGACACCGTCTCCGGAGGTGACGGCGACGACGTCATCTATGGAAACGACGGAAACGACACTCTCTCGGGCAATGACGGCAATGACATCATCAACGGGGGAGAGGGCGACGACACCATCGACAGCGGCGAAGGCGATGACGAGGTCGATGCCGGCGCTGGTCACGACAGGATCGCCGGCAATGCCGGAAATGATCGTGTGGATGGCGGCGAAGGCCGCGACACGCTCGACTACTCAACCTTCACGGCCGACATCCACCTCGACCTTGCCGCCGGCATCGCCACAAGCGACGAAATCGGTGAAGACCTCTTCAAGAACATCGAGGAATTTATCGGTGGCGACGGCAATGACACCTTCGTCTTCGGCGCCACCGGCGCTGTCGTCACCGGCGGGCGTGGCGACGATCTCTTCATCTTCACCGTTTCCGACGAACGCCCGACGCTCAGCCACCAGCTTGTCTATGGCATTCTTGATTTCGTCGTCGGCGACCGCATTCACGTTGCCGATTATGAAATATCGCGAAGAGCGGAGCGACTCGAAGAGGAGCGCTTTGGCGATGTCTACGACGCCATCGACGATGGCTTCGAGGAGGGTCTGCCGATCCGCATCACCTATGCCCATTACGACGACATGGACCACACAATCATCGAGGCCGATGTCGATCGCAACGACTTCTACGAAATCTCCATAACCCTTGATGGCGTCCATCTGCCTTTGGCCGTCGGCAATCATGTCGCCTGATCGGCGACCAGGAGTGAACAGATGACGACCATGGATATGTCGGCCCCCTATGCGCGCGCCAATCTCAACCGCAGCAAGGTGAAAAGCTCCGATTTCTCCCTGCGCGGCCGCGTGATGACCGGCAGCATCGCGGCCATCCTTCTGCTCGGCGGCATTGGCGGCTGGGCTGCCACCGCCAAACTTTCCGGTGCGGTTATTTCGAGCGGCACCGTGCTCGTCGCCGAGAATGTCAAAGTTATCCAGCACCCCGATGGCGGCGTGGTCCAGGCGATCAACGTCCATAAAGGCCAGCACGTCACGTCCGGTGACGTCCTGCTTCGCCTCGACGATGTCCAGATCCGCGCCGAGCGCTCAATCCTGATGGGCCAGCTCGCCGAACTCATCGCCCGGCAATCAAGATTGATCGCCGAACGCGACGCGGCCAAGGAAATCTCGTTTCCGCTCGATTTCCTCGCCACCTATCCCGATGCCATCCTGATACTCCACGGCGAGCAGCAATTGTTCGAAAGCACGACGAGGAACCGCGAGTCCCAGCGCGAGCAACTGCAATTGCAGGTTTCGCAGCTCGAAGAAGAAATCGGCGGCCTGCAATTCCAGGCTACTGCCCTCGCCGACGAACTGACCCTTGCGCGCGAAGAACGCGACCGCATGGGCTCGCTCTCCGAAAAGGGCCTGATTGAGACCACCCGCCTCAATGTCGCCGACCGCGAACTGGCCCGCATGCTCGGCTCCCAGGGCGAGCTGACCGCCAGCATTGCCCGCTCCAATGCCCGCATCAGCGAAATCAAGCTGCAGATCCTCGCCATCGATGATGTCGCCTATACCGAGGCCCAGCGTGAGCTGCGCGCCGTCACGGCCAATATCGCCGAGCTGAGCGATCGTCTTGTGGCAGTGGAAGACCGCCTCGAGCGGACCCTCATCCGCGCGCCGGTAAGCGGTTCGGTCAACGAGCTCGCCGTCACGACCCTCGGCGGCGTCGTGGGCTCGGCCGAGCGCCTCCTCACCATCGTGCCCGACGATGCCGATCTCTCCATCGAGTTCCGCGTCGCCATAAACGATATCGACCAGATCCTGCCTGGCCAGGAAGTAAAACTCCGCTTCAGCGCCTTCGACCAGCGCACGACCCCCGAAATCCCGGCCGTCGTCTCGCGCATCTCGGCGGCTGCCACCAGCGACCCCCAGAGCGGCCAGAGCTACTATGTCGCCGAAGCCAGCGTGACCGGCGACCTCTCGGTTCTCGGCAATCGCGGCCTCATTCCCGGCATGCCGGTAGAGGTCTTTGTCCAGACCCAGGAACAGGTCGCCATTGCCTATTTCGTCAAGCCTTTCACCGATCAGATTTCCCGCGCTTTCCGAGAACAGTAAGTACTACTGACATTCGGGTTAATCACATTTGCAAACTCCCAAATAAAGGGAATTTACCGATCCTTAATTAAGTCGTAGGCTTCAAAGTGCAAGGAAAAGTGGGGTCGCAGCAAATACTGCTGGTGCGCAATGAGGAAACCTATCAGAGTTGCAATCGCTGACGACCACCCGGTTTTACTGGCCGGAATGGTCTCCCTTTTCGCCGGAAGCGACCGGCACGAGATCGTCGGACAGGCCGACAGTGCCGATGCCAGCATGGAGCTGGTCCGGACCCTCGCCCCCGACGTCATCATCATGGATCTGAGTATGCCGGGCGATGTTTTCCGGACCATTGCCCAGATCGGGGCGACCGCCCCGGATACCAAGATCGTCGTTTTCACCGCCTATTGCAGCATCGAATCCGCGCTCAAGGCGCTCGATGCCGGCGCCACCGGCTTTGCCCTCAAAGGCAGCCCCTCTTCCGAACTTCTCGAAGCCATCGATACCGTCATGGCCGACCAGATGTTCGTCACCCGCCAATATGCCAGCCAGGTCATGAATGGCCTGCGCGATCGTGCCCGCCGGCAGGCGCTAGACGAAGCCGTCCGCCTCAATGTCCGCGAAAAGCAGATCGTCGGCCACCTCATGCAGGCCCGCACCAATCGCGAGATCGCGGCGGCTCTGCACATCAGCGAAAAGACCGTCAAACACTACATGACCGGCCTCATGCTCAAGCTCAAGGCCCGCAACCGCGTGGAAGTCGTCATCGCTTCGCGCCTCAGCCAGGAACAGGCCGACGCCCGCTCCTGAGGGGCGTGTCTGTTCCTAGAGCATTTCACGCTACGATTGAGTCTCAAGTGCTTCCCACCCCGCCGGGGTGAAGTCGGAGGATGGGGATAGCTCAGATCAAAGGTGAAGCGACCTAATACACCGGTGATCGTCTTCCAGACCAACGCGACTTTCCAAAGTCACTGCGTCATTCAGCGATTGCGCAGCATCAAATGCCGTTCCCAGGCAAAAGCCGTATCGACAATCGTATAGAGATCATTGAGGCGCGGCACCCAGCCCAAGAGCATGCGCGCCTTCTGCCCGGTCGCCGTTACCGAAGCCGGATCGCCCTCCCGGCGTGGCGCTTCATTGACCCGGAAAGGCACGCCGGAAATCTCGCGCACCGCCTCGATCACCTGCCGCACGGAATAGCCCTGGCCATAGGCGCAGTTGATGGTGCTGCTTTCCATCCCGGCCCGCAAATGTTTCAGCAGCAAGGCATGCGCGGCGATGAGATCGGTGACGTGGATATAGTCGCGCACCCCGGTTCCATCCGGCGTATCGAAATCGGTCCCATAGATATCGATATGATCCCGCTGCCCGAGCGCGGTCTGACAAGCCACCTTGATCAGGTGGCTCGCATGCGGCGTCGATTGTCCCGTGCGCATCCCGGGATCGCCCCCCGCCACGTTGAAATAGCGCAGCACGCCGAAAGTCATGGGATGGGCGGCCGCCACATCGGCCAGCATCCATTCCGTCATCAGTTTCGAGCGTCCATAGGGCGACATGGGATTGAGCGGGCTCGTCTCGACCACCGGTTCTAGCCCGGTCATGCCATAGACCGCCGCCGTCGAGGAAAAGATGAAATGCCTGATCCCAGCGCGCACCGCCGCATCGATCAGATTGCGCGAGGTCGCGGTATTATTGGCGTAATATTTAAGCGGATCCACCACCGATTCCGGCACTACGATAGAGCCGGCAAAATGTACGATTTCCGATATCTCGTATTCTTCGATCAACCGTGCGACCAGCGCGATATCGCCGGCATCGCCCCGCACGAAAATCGCTCTGCTGTCGATCGCCCAATCAAAACCGGTCACCAGATTGTCGAGCACGACAACCGTCTCGCCGGCATCGGCGAGATTGAGCACCATGTGGCTCCCGATATATCCGGCCCCGCCGGTGACGAGTATCGCCATATCGACCTCCTGAAGCATACCTTGTGAATGCCAACTATTCGGCCGTGACAATCGTGCCCGTGGCACTCTCGGCACGACGTGCCCCATAGCTATCTCGCCACGCGGCCGACGCCACTGGCCCCGCCGGCTTCTTGCCACCGCGGCTGCGAACCATTTCACGAAGATAGTCCTCGTCCTGGCGCGAGATCGCGATCAGGTCGGCACGCTTCAGGATACGGAAATTGGCGCTATTGATGACGGCGATGGTGCCCCGCCGAACCAGGGCCTGAATGGAGCGGCTGACGCTTTCTTCGGTCGTCGCGAGATAAGCGGCAAAGTCGCGCCGGTTGATCGGCACATGCACGACCCCGGCTTTACGGTCCTCGTCCGACCCGGCCAGGAGTTTTAGCACCATGAAGGTCGACACCCGCTCGATGACGCTGGTGCAGGCAAGAACCAGAATACGCTCATGCGCCTCGTCGAGTTGGTGCAGGTTTTCCATATGGATGAAATGTTCGAGTTCGGGATCAGCCACCAATTGCGCCTCAAAGGCCGAGCGTTCGAAGCAAGCAACGATGACATTGCTGGCCGCCTCGATGGTAAATTCGGTAGCCACGCCAAAGATGCGTCCGAAAAAACCGGGCGCCTCGATGATCCCGATAATATTGGATCGGCCGTCAGGCAGAAACGTCACGAGCTTCACTGCCCCGGACACGACATAGCCGACGATATCTTTCATGCCGGATTCGTAAATCGTCTCCCCTTGAGAGAATTCGCGCATCCGCCCCGAGGCAATCGACCGATCCGCCAATCTTTTCAATGACGAAGGAAAGTCGCTTCGATGGATAAACTGATTCGTCATTTCGCTCTCCTTGCCCCTTCAAGTGCAATTAGAGCCGAGCCAGTCGAAGCCTTCTATTCACGATGGTCGCATCAATATTCAGACAAAGGCACCGCCCGAAAAATGACGTTGGTCGCGTGCCGATCAGACCTTGGTCCCATCCAAAGGAAAAAGCTCAATTCGAAATCGATACAAATGCCCAAACTGCTGACATGACGGGAATTTGAAGCTGTATGGCGTTAAGGATTTTCACTATTTTGTGTCTTCAGCTTTCTTGGGTATGGCGCCCAAGCAACGAGGGTCGGAGTAGAAACGGGCATGCCAAGTCAACCTCCCGCTGTCTCCTGCGCGATCAGCAGGGCACCAATCAGCCCGCTATCATGGGTCAGTTCAGCAGGCACGACCTCGGGCCGGAAAAGCGCCGGTTCATCCTGCAAATGCCCGAGCACACGTGCCAGATAGCCCGGCGCCAAGCCGATACTCCCGCCGACGGCCACACGATCAAGGCCAAGGATCGCGGTCAAATCGCCGATCAGCCCGGCGATCGCCGCCGCGGAGCGGTCGATGAGCAGCTCAAAGCCGCCATGTTCGAAAACCGAGCGTGCATCGTGCAATCCGGCCGCGGCAGCAATCGCCCTCCCGCCGGCGACGCTCTCAACGGTTCCAAAACGGCCCGAGCCACACCGCTGATCGCCGAGACGGCTCCCCGCAAAGCCCACATGACCGGCAAGGCCATTGCCGCTATCGATCAGTCTGCCGCCCAGAACCAGCCCTCCCCCCACGCCGGTGGAAACTGTCAGATAGGCAAAATTGTAGGCGCCCCGCCCGGCCCCCAGCCGTGCCTCGGCCAAGGCGGCTGCGGCAGCATCGTTGGCGCAATGCGCCCGCGCACCGAACCGTGCCCGTAGCGTCGCCCCCAATGGCGCAGCACTGATCCCGCGAAGCGTGCCGGTATTGATGGCATGCCAGTCCCCATGCCGATCCACACGGCCCGTGACGGCAACTCCCAGCGGCTCGCCATGCGCATAGCCCAGTTCTGCCAGGAGGTCTGCGATCACCCTGACTTGGGCGTCCAGCTCCGCGCTTCCATCGGTCGCCTTCTGCAACCGGACCACAACCTGCCCATCCTCGATCCGGGCAGCAGCGGTCTTGGTGCCGCCGAGATCAACAGCAAAACCCGAAACGCTCATCTCGCGCCCCGTATGGCCGAAGCAAACCACCCCGTCACATGTTCAAGCCGCGTCAGCGCACTCCCCACCGTCACCGCATCTGCACCCGCAGCAATGGCGCGCGCAGCCAGTTCTGGGGTGTTGATCCGACCCTCGGCCATGACAAAACCGCCAAGAGCCTTGAAGGCCGCAATCAATTCAAAATCCGGCCCTTCGTGCCGCCCCTCCGTCTCGACCGTATAGCCAGACAGGGTTGTGCCGATCACCGACGCACCACCGGCGAGGGCAACGCGCCCATCCTCAAGCGTGGCGCAATCGGCCATAGCCAGGCACCCACGCCCAAGAATAGCCGCCAGCACATCTTCCCGCGCGCTGGGCCGCCCGCGCGGCGTCGCGTCATAGGCAATGATATCGGCCCCGGCATCGGCCAGCGCCAGAGCATCATCCACCGTCACCGTGATCCGCACCGAGCTATCCGGCAGATCCGTTTTGACGATGCCGATGATCGGAACACCAACGACCGACCGCACGGCACGAAGATTGTCGACCCCCTCAATCCGCAAACCAACCGCGCCGCCGGCCACGGCCGCCTGGGCCATGGCCGCAACGATCTCAGGCCGGTCCATCGGACCATCATCCACGGGTTGGCACGAGGCGACGAGGCCGCCCCTGAGCCGTTGCAGCACACTCATCCCAACGCCTCTCACGCAGCCCGTTTCACGAGGCCGACATCCTTCACGATGGCACGAATCTTGTCGATGGTAGCGCCGTCGAGCGGTTTGATCGGCGCAGTCATCGTCGCCGAACTCAGAAGCCCCACCTCGGCCATCGCCGCCTTGAATGCACCAACCCCGGCCGCATCGCCCGAGCGCCCCGTCGAGCAGAAGACGATTTCAAACAGACGATTGAGATAGTCCTGCTCGGCAATGGCCTCGTCGATCCGCCCCGCCTGCGCCGCAGCCCAAAGCCGCACATAGGCGCCAGCATCGACATTGGCGAGGCCCGGAACGGCTCCATCGGCCCCGATCAGCGCCATGGCATCGACAACCACTTCGTGGCCGGTAAACAGCGCCAACGGATGCCCCGCGGCCTCGTTCATGGCAATCAATCGTCGGAAGCCGACATCGTCGCCCGAGGAATCCTTTACCCCGACAATGACCCCTTCCTTGCCCAGCTCGACCAGGAGCTTGGCAGAGAGCTTGCGATGCACGCGCACCGGAATGTCATAGGCGAAAAGCGGCACATCGATGCCGGCCTGGATTAGCCGGAAATGATCGGCCACCTCCGCTTCGTCATTGATCGTATAGACCGGCGCCGTCGCCACGATGGCGTCAGCCCCAGCCGCCACCAGCGCTCGCGCGCCCTCGGCAATGCGCGCCGCCGTTAGGTCGATGGCCCCGGCAATCACCGGAACCCGCCCGGCCGCCGCCTTGCTGACAGCCTTGACGATAGCCACCCGATCCGCGTCGGTGAGATAGGCCACCTGCCCCGTCGACCCCAGCGCGAAAATGCCGTCGACGCCCGAGACGATCAGGTGTTCGACGAGCCTTTCGAGGTCGCCATAATTGATGCTGCCATCGGCATTGAGCGGCGTGACGATGGGGGGAATTATGCCCTGATAACTGTGCTTGGTCATGGTCTTTCTAGGTCTCAGATCGAGAGAGATGAGGGATGGGAATGCGTTTTCGGCGCCTGCAACAGACTCGGCGCCGCTTCGAGCAGCGTGCGCGTATAGTCCTGCGTTGGATTGGAAAGGACCTGGCTGCCGGGTCCGAATTCGACGACCTTGCCGTGGCGCATCACCGCAATATCGTCGGCGATGTAGCGCACCGTCTGGATGTCATGGGAGATGAACACCATGCCCAGGCCCAGCTCGCGCTTGAGGTCCTGCAACAGGTTCAAAATCTGCGCCCGCACCGAAACGTCGAGCGCCGAAGTCGGCTCGTCGGCGACGATCACCTCGGGCTCCAGCGCCAGCGCGCGGGCAATGGCGACGCGCTGTCTTTGCCCGCCGGAAAGCTGCGCCGGAATGGCATCGAGCACCGATTGCGGCAGGCCCACCAGCCCGACAAGCTCGGCCACCCGTGCCCGCCGGCTGGCCGCATTGCCAATGCCATGCACTTCCAGCGGATCGGTCAGCGCATCGCGCACCAGCATGCGCGCATTGAGCGCCGTCGCCGGGTCCTGAAACACCACCGACACGACCCGCCCGATACGCTTCCGCGTCGCCGCATCGAAACGGCGGACGACCTCGCCGCCAAACAACACCTGCCCAGCACTCGGCTCGATCAGCCCGACCAGCACTTTCGCCGCGGTCGACTTGCCCGATCCGGACTCGCCCACGATCCCCAGTGTCTGCCCCCGGTGCACCGAGAAAGAAACCGTATCCACGCCACGCAAAACCTGCGGCCTGAACAGCGACAAGCGGGTGCGAAAATCGACGGAAACTTCACGCAGTTCAATGACGGGCGTGCTCATCGGCCTGCCTCCAGCGCTGCGACCGCTTCATCCTCGGGATGAGCCGCATAAAAATGCGTAGTACCCGCCACCTGCCGCATGATCGGCGTCACCCCGGCATTGTGCGCGGGATCAGACGAACGCGGCGCAAACCGGTCGCCCTTGGGAAACTCGCGCGGCGACGGCACGACGCCCCGGATCTGATGCAGGCGCGACGCCCCCGCCTCGATGCTGAGCACAGCGCCGAGCAGGCCCCGCGTATATTCGTGGATCGGCTGGGTAAGGATATCCCGGCTACTGCCCTGCTCCACCAATTGCCCCGCATACATCACCGCAATGCGGTGCGAGATTTCGGCCACCAGCGCCAGATCGTGCGACACGAACAGCATGGCAAAGCCCAGTTCCTCGCGCAGCCGATTGAGCAGTTCCACCACCTGCTTCTGCACGGTCACATCGAGCGCCGTCGTCGGCTCATCGGCAATGACCAGTTTCGGGTTCCGCGTCAGCGCCATGGCGATCAGCACACGCTGCCGCTGCCCGCCCGAAAGTTCATGCGGATAGGAGTTCAGCGTCCGCTTGGGATCGAGCCCCACCAGTTCCAACAGGTCCTCGGCACTGCGCGTCCCGCCGCGTGAGGTGAGTTGCTTCATCTGCGAACGGATCAGCATGGCCGGGTTCAGCGACGACAGCGCATCCTGATAGATCATGGCAATGCCCTTGCCGCGCAGCCCATTGCGCTGCCGCTCGGTCATTGTAAGCAGGTTCTGGCCCTCAAAAAGAATCTCGCCCGAGATCTTCGCCCGCGGATCGAGCAGCCCCATGATGGCAAGCGAAGTAATCGACTTGCCGCACCCGGACTCGCCCACCAGCGCCATGGTTTCGCCCGGCCGCACGCTGAACGAAACATCGTCCACCACATTGACCGAGCCGTGCCGCGGAAACGCGATGCTGAGATTGCGCACTTCAAGTAGCGGCACCTCGCCACCGGCATAAACCAAACGATCCCCGCGCGCCCGCTCCATCTGGCGCAACTGCGCCAAGCGCTCATCTAGCGACACCACAGGCTCCGCCGAAACGGCAACATTCGGCGCCTCCGCCCGATCGATCGCAGCTTCCACCGCGGCCGCATTGACCTGCGCACGGCTCCGCGGCGCCGCCATGGCGTCGGTCATGCCTTCGGCCAGAATATTCAGCGCCAGTACTGTCGTCGTAATCAGCGCCCCGGAAAACAGCGTCGGCCACCAGCCGCCCGACATCACCAACTGCCGGCCGGAAGCCATCACGTTGCCCCAGGACGGTTCCGGGTCAGGCACACCGGCCTGAATGAACGACAGCGACGCCTCAAAGACGATCGCATCGGCCACGAGCACCGTAGCAAAGACCAGGATCGGCGCGAGACAGTTGCGCGCCACATGCTTGATGAGAATGCGCGGCGTCGATGCGCCCATCACCCGCACGGCCGCAACATAATCCTCGCCAAACTGGCCGATGATATTAGCCCGAATGACCCGCGTGAGCTGCGGCACATAGAGAAAGGCGATGGTCAAGACGAGCACCGGCAGCGATTGCCCGAACACCGTCACCAGCATCACCGCCAGGGCAATGCCCGGGAACGACATGACCATGTCGAGGCCGCGCATCAACACCTCGGCGACCCATTTATGCGCCGTCGCCGTAATGGCCCCCAGCACCGAAGCGGCCGATAGCGCCACCGCAGTCGCGGCGAGTCCAATCACCAGCGAAGATCCCGCACCATGCACGAGGCGCGAAAACACATCGCGCCCCTGCCGGTCGGTGCCGAACCAGTGCACCGCATCCGGCGCCGCCGGGCCGCGTGTCAGCCCCGTCGCCAGCGGATCAAACGGCGCAATGAGCGGCGCGAACACCGCCATCAGCGCGACCACAACCAGCAGGCCCAGCGCAATCTTCGACGTTAGCGGCAAATGCCGAAGCCCCGCCAGGCGCATGCCCGGCACGGAGAGTTTTTGAGTGGTCTCGATCCTCATCATTAGATCGTCCTGATGCGCGGATTGACCAGCACATAGAGCAGGTCGACGACGACATTGATCACGACAAAGGCAAGCGCCACGGTGAGCGTCACGCCCTGCACCAGATTGGGCTCGTTATTCGTCACGCCGTTCATGATCAGCATGCCCATCCCATTGATATTGAAGATGATCTCGATCACTACGGCGCCACCCATGAGGTAGCCGATCCGCAGGCCCAGCACGGTAATCGGGGTAATCAACGCATTGCGCAGCACATTGCGCCCAACGACCACATAGCGCGGAATGCCCGCCCCCAGCGCCGTGCGCACATAGTCGCGGTCAAGTTCCTCGACAACCGCCGTGCGGACCACCCGCGAAAGCTGCCCAATGACCGGCACCGCCAGCGCCACCGCCGGCAACAGCATGCGCAAGAACCAGCCGCCGAAATCCTCGGTCAGCACAGGCAGCTTGCCGGACGTCGGCAGCATGGAAAAAATCCCGACCTTGTTGCCCAGCAACTGGATCAGCAGCACCGCCAGCCAGAACGACGGCGTCGAGAGCGAGGCGATCGAGAGCATGCGGATCACCTGATCCGGCCACCGATCGCGATAGATCGCCGCCACGACGCCCAACACCAGCGACCCGGCCACCGCAAAGATCAGCCCCAGAAAAGTAAGCTGCAGCGTCACCGGAAAGGCCCGCGCCACCTCGTCGATCACAGGCAATTGCCGCGCCGAATAGGTCCCGAGATCGAAATGGGCCAGCCCCGTCACAAAGCGCGCATAGCGGGTGAGCAGCGGATCATCGAGCCCATGTTCAAGCCGATATTCCTGCCGCGCCTCGATGGACGCCCCCTCGCCCAGGGCCGTAATGGCCGGGTCGATCTTGGAAAACGACATGACGAAGAAAACGAGAAAGGTGATCCCGAGGATCATGAGCGGCAGTTGCACAAGGCGCCGCCCGATCAGGTTGAGCACATTTGACATATTGGCTGGCCCGCTTTGCGAATTGCGATTGGCAGAAGGCCGCCTGGGCACCGGGGGAGAACAACCAGCGCCCAGGCAGATCGGCGTCTATTCCTTGACGCCAACGCCGAGGAAGGAGAGCCCGGTGGTCGGCACCGGGGCAAAGCCTTCAAGCTCGTCGGCATTCCATGCCGTCGGCAACTGGCGGTGCAGTAGTGGATAGAGCGGCACTTCTTCGGAAAGCAGATCGAACGCCTCGTTCCACTTGGCCTGCTGCTCATCGCCCGACAGGCGCTGCGCCTCGTCGAGAAGTGCTGTCAGCCTCTTGTACCCTTCGCTTTCCGACCAGCGATAGCGCGTGGTCGGCCAGACATTGTCGCCATACCACCACTGCATCAAGATATCGGGGTCATTGCCGAACACCGATGGATCGCCCGGGGCAATCATCACCTGCATCTCGCCGGCATCGACCTTGCCATATTGGCCACCCGACTGCCCGATATCGAGCGTCGTATTGAACCCGACCTGATCGAGGGATTCCTTGATGATCGGCACCACGTCCTTGACCCAGCCGTGGTCGGTGCTCATCAGCGTGATGTCGAGCGTCGGCGTACCGGCTTCTGCCAGAAGCGCCTTGGCCTTTTCCGGATCGTAGTCATAGACCACCGCGGCTTCGTGGTAGTTCGGATGCGTCGCCGGCAGGAACGAGGTTGCGGCCACCGCATTGTCGAGCATGCCGGTACCGATGATCTTGTCCATGTCGAGCGCATAGAAGAACGCCTGGCGCACACGCGCGTCGTCAAACGGCTCAGCCTGCGTATTAAACATCGCAAACAGCAGCCCGAAGGACTGGGCCTTTTCAAGCGTCGAAGTGGCAGCCACCGCATCGACGTCGATATAGGGGACGTCTTCGATGGCCATCACCGTACCCGAGGAGAGCGCATTGACGCGCGCACTGGGGTCGGCAATCAGGTTCCAGACCATGTCCTTGGCCAGAGCCGGACGCGGACCGGTATAGGCGTCGTTGCGCTCGAAAACGATCTGCGCTTCCGGCGTCGCTGAAACCAGCTTGTATGGACCCGAACCGATCGGCAACTTGCCGAAAGCATCGGCGTCCGCCTCGACGGCCGCCTTGGGCACGATCTTGACCGAACCCAGACGCTCGTTGAACAGCGAGAACGGGAATTTCGTAGTGATTTTTACCGTGTCAGCCGACACAGCCTCGACGCTGTCCACGAAGGACACGAACGAGCGAAACAGCGACTTTGATTCCGGATCGAGCACGCGGTCGAACGAGAACACCACGTCATCAGCCGTCACCGGCGTACCATCGTGGAAAACCGCGCCATCGCGCAGCTTGATCGTGTAGGTAAGCCCATCTTCGCTGGCCGGCATTTCCGCAGCGAGCGCCGCATAAGGCTCGCGCGTCACCGGATCGAGGTCCACCAGGCCCTCGAACAGGTGCCAATTGACCGCGACAGTGACGGCGCCCGAAGCGCTCATCGGGTCGAAGGTACCCGACAACCCATAGGCAATTGCTGCCTGGATCGTCGCATCGGGATCGATGCCTTCCTGGGCATAAGCGCCCGCTCCTAGCATCCACATGGACGCAAATGCACCTGCCGCAAGGCAAAGCGCACGCCGTGAAATTCCAAAACCCTTGTTACGCATGGTCATACCCTCCAGTTGACATCAGACGTCTGATGTCTTCTAGAGAATAGCTAAGCCGTGCGCAACCCCTCTTGTTTCGCTGGGCCAAACCGCCAAAAGTGGAGCACAGCCGTGGGGAGACAATTGAAGGATTCGGGGATGAACGGTCCTGCCGAGCTGGCCAGTAGTGAATCTCGGATGCGCCGCAGCACCACCGCCGAAGAGATCAAGCGCTTGATTCTATTGCGGGGTCTCCATCCGGGCGACCCCATCCCGACGGAAACGGAGCTTTGCCAGGAGCTGGGTGTTTCCCGCTCCTCCGTGCGCGAAGCCATCCGCAACCTGGCGACCCTCGATATCGTCGAGGTGCGTCACGGCACGGGCACCGTTGTTGGCCAGATGAGTCTGGCCCCGCTCGTTGAAACTCTCGTATTTCGCGGCGTGCTCTCGCCCGGCGACGATCTCGCGGCCCTCCGCGACGTCGTCGACCTGCGCCGATCCCTCGATCTGGCGCTGACGGACGATGTAGTGAAAGCCCATTCCGGGCAGGTCGACGAGGAGATTCCCCGTCTCGTCGATCAGA
The DNA here is from genome assembly GCF_000743575.1 of Devosia riboflavina. Taxonomy (GTDB): domain Bacteria; phylum Pseudomonadota; class Alphaproteobacteria; order Rhizobiales; family Devosiaceae; genus Devosia; species Devosia riboflavina. The sequence goes on from NZ_JQGC01000001.1 coordinate 172,504, forward strand.
TGTTGACCAGCGCCGAAAACGGCAAGGCCTTTCTCTACGAAGACCGCCAGTTCCACACGAGACTCCTCGCCCCGCTCAAGAACCAGCTTGCCGGCCAGCTCGTCGCCGCTTTCTGGGATATTCACACCGCGGTGCTGCCGCGGCTCGACCTGGCTTTGCCCGCCGATCTCAGGCAAACCGCCAAAGCCCATAGCGACATGTACGCCGCCGCAAGATCAGGCGATCGCGACGCCTATCGCAAGGCCGTGGTGGACCACTACCAGCCCCTCTTGCGCATGCTCAAAAGCCGCTCGGAAGGCGGGCGCGGTTAACTGCTGCGAATTCCGCAGCACCCACCTTCACCCCAACCACTGAACGTCATCCTCGGGCTTGACCCGAGGACACTTCACTTGCTCACGGCCCAGCAAGTGCAAAGCCCTCGGGTCAAGCCCGAGGGTGACGATCTGCGGGAGCGATGGCTTGAGTTGAGGGACAGCCCCCTAAATCTCCACCTCAACCGCCTCATCGAACTGCCACAGCACACCATCCTCGGCGCTCTCGGCCTTCCACATGATCATGCAGAACTGCGCCGCTTGATCGAGAACCGTCAGCCCCGCGTGCCACACATCCTGCCCGATGCAGATCGCATCCTCGGGCCCGGCGACAAATGCCAGCGCCCTACCCAAATCCGGCTCGCCCGTGGCAGTCTTGGGCGCCACGAGAATGAGCCAGCGCCCAGCCTTGATCGGCACAAAACTCTGCGTCGAATGCGGATGCCGCTCGAGCGCGGCAACACGCACCGCCCCGTTCACCGGCTGCGGACAGAGAATCGTAAAGGCATGCGCTCCCGGCACGTCGCCCTTTTCCATCACCTCGGGAAAAGCCCGCGCCTTGCCATCTGCGGCGTGAAGCACGGTTGCATAGGGAGCGAGCGCCGCGGCATCGACCGGCCGTGCCTTGAGAACGAGAGTCATAACAAGTCCTAGTTGAGACGTTTGAAACCGGCGTGGCAGATCGGGCCACGCAAAAGCGAACCGACATCGCGTCCTGCCTCGCACTCCGCAATGAGGGCAAAGACGGGATCGAGCGCGTCGAAATAGCCATCGACGATATCGGGCGTATGAGCGAGGCAGGTATAGACGCTGGTGGCAGCCAGATAGCCCTTGTCGAGCATTTCCTGGCTGATCAGCGTCTTGTAGGAGGCAGCATTCGCGCCCTTGAACGCAAACCCCGTCAGCCCCGGCAGGCCCGACGTCGAAATCTCTAGCCCGTGCCGGGTCGCCAACTCCCGCCAGCGCTGGGTGATATCAACGCCGATCCCGGTGATGACCTCCCAGGACTGCGTCTGTGCCATCACATCAAGCGTCGCCAATGCCGCTGCCGAGCCAATCCGCTCGGTCCAGAAGGTCGAACTGATAAAGCTGTTCTGCGCCGCTTCCATCACCTCGCGGCGGCCAATCACGGCCGTCACCGCATAGCCATTGCCCAGCGCCTTGCCGAACACGGCCATATCGGGATCGACACCATAAAGCTTGTGCAGCCCGCCAAAACTCTGGCGAAAGCCGGACGTGCACTCGTCAAAAATGAGCACGATGCCATTGGCGGTCGCCAGCTCGCGCACCTTGTTGAGGAAGTCCGGCGACGGATCAAACGTCCGCGCCACCTCCATCATGATCACGCCGATCTTGCCCGTCGAGATCAGCGCCTCAAGCGCCGCAATATCGTTGAAGCCGAACGGAAAGACGGTCCCACGCAGGTTCCGCGGCACGCCCTGCGGATCGAGCCCCGGCAAGAGATGCCCCGCAAGGCTGTCGTCTTCCCCCAGATTGGACGCCAGATACCAGTCGTGCCAGCCATGGTAGCCGCATATGGCGACGCCATCCCGCCCCGAGGCCGCCCGCGCAATGCGAATCGCGACTGCATTGGCCTCCCCGCCCGTCCGCGCAAAGCGCGCCATATCGGCCCATGGATGCAGCGCCACTAGCCGTTCGGCCAGTTCCACTTCTTCCGGCGCGTTGAGCGTCGACATATTGCCGCGCACGACCGTCGTGACCACCGCCGCATCGACCCGCTCATCGCCATAGCCGAGTGTATTGGCGCCCACGCCCATGATCGTCATGTCGATCAGTTCGCGCCCGTCGAGATCCCAGATCCGGCAGCCCTTGGCCTTGCTGAAATAGGCCGGCCATTGCTCCGGCAGGAACATTTCCGGGCGTTTCGACAGCAGCATATTTCCGCCCGGTATCAGCCGCTTGGCCTTGTTCCAGAGTTCCTGACCCGCCCCCACGAAATCCTCCCTTGCGCTTTGGTTATATTGTTATCAGTGTAACATGATAGTTCAAGGCAAAATGGGAGCACCGCCATGTACGATTTCACGTCCACAGATCTCGACCAGCGCATCTGGGCGGAGGAGCTGGACGGTTTCGTACCCGATCGCGTCTTCGACGTGCACACCCACATCTATCGCTGGGCCTTCAACCTCAATCCCGACAAGGAGACAGGCCCCTACGCCCCCAGCATCGGCCGCTATTTCCCAGAGGTGACGACCAAACTCGCCGACGAAATCGACGCCGCTCTCCTGCCCGGCCGACGGGTCGAACGCCTGGCATTCCCCTTCCCTTTTGCCGGTCAATGCGACTTCGATGGCTCCAACACTTACGTCGCCAATGAAACCGCCAGGAGCGCAGATTCCGCCGCCCTGATGCTGGTCCATCCCGGCATGAGCGAGACCGAAATCCTCGCCAAGCTTAAGCGCACCGGCGCCATTGGCCTCAAACCCTACTTGGTCTACGCGACCAATGCCGACCGCGCGGAAGCCGGGATCACCGACTTCCTCCCCGAGCACCAGATCGCCCTGGCCGATCGTCTGGGTCTCATCGTCATGATGCATCTCTCCAAGCGCCGAGCGATTTCGGACCCCGACAACATCTCGGAAATGCTGCGCCTCAGCGAGAAATACCCGCGCGTGCGCTGGATTCTCGCCCATTGCGCCCGCTCCTATTCCGCCTGGGCCATCGAGAAAGCCGCGGCGAACCTGCGAGGCCTGCCCAATGTCTGGTACGACACCTCCACCGTCTGCGAAGCCGATGCCCTCGACGCGCTCTACAACGGCGTCGGCATCGATCGCGTCATGTACGGCAGCGACGACATGATCGGCCCCATGCGCGGCAAGTACATCGCCTTCGGCTTTGCCTGGGCCTTTCTCTCGGAAACCAATCACCAGCTTTCGCTTGGCCATTGCGATCCCCGCATGACCTACATCCGCTACGAGCAATTGCGCGCCATGAAGCGCGGCGCCCGCCAATTGGGCCTCAGCCCCGCTCAACGCGAAGCCCTCTTCCACGACACGGCCCGTGGCCTCGTTGATGCGGCGCGAACCGACGTCCGCGCCGCTCTGGCGTAGGGTGTGTGGGTAGCAGGTCAGGGCTGAGCGAAAACGGTAATTTTCGAGAACCGGACCGGAGCGTACGTTCGGTACGCGAGGACCGGAAGCGCAGAAAAGTGCCGTTTGCAGCCAGACATCACCTGCTTCACCGCATGCCCTAAATCGCGTCGAGGAAATTGACGCCGGTCAGGCCACGTTCCGTCTTGAAAGCACGGAACTCGTCCTTGAGCTTTTCTTCCTCGGCCTCGGTGTAGAAATTGCCGAACGGCTTGCGGCAATAGCCGGCATCTGCCCCCTGCCAGGCCATGGCTCGCTTGATCGCGGCAATCGGGTTGCGCGCCAGCGTGAAGAAGATCACGGCATTGCCCACTTCCTGCAGCGCCTTGGCCTTTTCCATATCGCCCGCCGCCACCGCCGCATTCAGCGCCAGATAAACCTCGGGAATGGAATTATAGAAACTGCCGATAATGCCGTCGGCGCCAAAGGCGAGGCCGGACATGGCCATCTCGTCGGCGCCCGAATAGATGATGAAATCCGTCCCGATCTCGGCCTTGATCCGCATGATCTCGTGATGCGTCGTCGCGGTATATTTGATGCCCTCGACACCGGGAATATCGGCCAGCTTCTTGATCAGGTCGAAGCCAAACAATCCCGCCAGCGGCACGTTATAGGCGCACATCGGCAGCCCGGTCGAAGCGGTGATGTCGGTATAGTAGGAAACGATCTGGTCCTGCGAGAAACCCCAATAAAAGGGCGGCACCGAAGAGAGCGCATCCGCCCCCACCTTCTCGGCGTGCTTGGCCAGATCAATGGAAAGGTTCGTGCTGATCGCCCCGATGTGAGCAATCACCGGCACCCGGCCCTTCACCTCATCCGTCACCACCTCAAGCGCCCGCTTGCGCTCTTCGGGCGACATCATGAAAGCCTCGCCGGTGCTGCCGGTCACATAGAGCCCATCGACCCCCCGGTTGATAAGAAAGTCGACGACAGCGCGCATGCGCCCCTCGTCAAAATTCTCGTTCTCGTCGAACGGGGTAACAAGCGCGGGCAACACGCCCTTGATCTGGGAAAGTGCGGACAATTCCGTCTCCGGGTTGAAAGGTCAGGCCGAAAGAGCGGCGGGCTCTTCCGTCGCCTCCGGCAAATCGATGAGATGGCAGGCGGCAAAATGCTCGTGCCCGCCGGTGTGATAGCGCTTGAGCGGCGGCACCACGGACTTGCAGACATCCTTTGCGTAGCGGCAGCGCGGATGAAACGGACACCCCGAAGGCGGATTGACCGGGCTCGGCACGTCGCCCTGCAGGACAATGCGCTCGCTCTTCTTGTCGAGGTCAGCCACCGGAATGGCCGATAGCAGCGCCTCGGTATAGGGATGGAGGTTATTGGCAAAAAGATCCTCGGAGCGACACAGCTCCACGACCTTCCCGAGATACATCACCGCCACCCGGTCGCAGATATATTCGGTGACCGACAGGTCATGCGTGATGAAGATATAGGTGAGCTTGCGCTCATCCTTGAGCTTCATCAAAAGCTGCAAAACCTGCGCCTGGATCGACACATCGAGCGCCGACACCGCCTCGTCGCAAACGATCAGCTCCGGCTCGATGCTCAGCGCCCGCGCAATACCGATGCGCTGCCGCTGCCCGCCCGAAAACTCATGCGGATAGCGATCCATATATTCGCGCCGCATGTTCACCGCTTCGAGCAGGTCGCCGATGATTTTTCGGCGTTCCTCCCGCGACTTCACCCCATACTTCTTCAGCGGATCTTCTAGCGATCCAAAGATCGTAAAGGCCGGATTGAGCGAGGAATGCGGGTCCTGAAAGACGATCTGCAGGCGCTTCCGAAACGGCACCAACCCCGCATTGTCGAGCTTGGTCAGGTCCGATTCCTCGTCCTGCGGCGAGCGATAGACGATCTCGCCCTCGGTCGAGCGCACCAGTTGCAAAATGGTCTTGCCCAGCGTGGTCTTGCCACAGCCGCTCTCACCCACGAGTCCCAGCACTTCGCCACGATAGACATCGATATCGACGCCATCGACGGCCCGCACATGGCCCACCGTACGCTTGAACACGCCCGCCTTGACCGGGAAATGCGCCTTCACCCCGCGCAGGCGCAGGATAACGTCCTTGTTCTCAGCCATTGGGGACCAGCTCCTTGTAGCGCCAGCACATGACCCGATGGGTCGGCGTAATACGGGTTTCTTCGGGCATGGTCTGGCACTGCGCCACCGCGAAGTCGCAGCGGTCGGCAAACTGGCAGCCCTTGGGGCGGTTGAGCGGATCGGGCGTCGAGCCGCGAATGGCCTTGATGTCCTGATTCCGGCCCTTGCCGAGCACCGGCACCGAGGCGAGCAGCGCCTTGGTATAGGGATGGGTCGGCTGGCGCAGCACCTCGTCAACCGTGCCCGCTTCGACGATATTGCCCATATACATCACGGCCACATCGTCAGCCAGTTCAGCCACCACGCCCATGTCATGGGTGATCAGCATGATCCCCGTGCCATGCTCGCGCTTGAGTTTGTCCATCAGCTCAAAGATCTGGGCCTGGATGGTCACATCGAGCGCCGTCGTCGGCTCGTCGGCAATTAGCACCTTTGGGCTGCACGCCATGGCCATTGCGATCATGGCGCGCTGCCGCATGCCGCCCGAATAGCGGTGCGGAAAATCGTTCACACGCTTTTCCGGCAGGGCGATGCCCATTTCCTTGAGCAGCGAAATCGCCTTCTGATGCGCTGCCCGCCCCACCATCTTCATGTGGTATCTGAGGCTTTCCTTGATCTGGAAACCCACCGAATAAACCGGGTTCAGCGCCGTCATCGGGTCCTGGAAGATCATGGCGATCTCGGCCCCGCGAATGCGTCGCATATGCCGCCCGTTCTTTTCGAGCGCATGGAGCGGAATGTCGCCGCGGTCGGCGTGATAGATGATCTCGCCCTGCTCGATCCGCGACAGCGTCGGCAAAAGCTGCATGATCGAGGCAGCGGTCACGGATTTCCCGCAGCCGCTCTCCCCCACGATGCACAGCGTCTTGCCCTTCTTGATATCGAAGGACACCCCGTTGAGGGCCTTGTTGCAGCGGTTGTTGGTATAAAAGAACGTCTTGAGATCGCGCACGCTGATGGCGATGTCTTGAGTAGCGGTCATCGCATCACCCCTGCTGGCTCGGATCGGTCGCATCGCGCAGACCATCGCCGATGAAATTGACGCTCAGCACGAAGAGCGAAATCACCGCGCCCACCGGTAGCCAGATCCACCAATTGGTCTGCAGCACACGAATGTCCTGCGCCACATTGAGAATATTGCCCCAGGTCGGAATCGAGAGCGGCACGCCAAGCCCGAGAAAGCTCAGCCCTGCCTCCTGCAGGATGAAGGCCGCCGTCGAGAGCGTGATATTGACCATGATCGGTCCCAGCGCATTGGGCAGCATGTGCTTGTAGGCGATCAGCGGCCGGCTGAGCCCAAAACTGCGCAGCGCCAGCACATATTCTTCTTCGCGGAGGCTCAGCATGCGGGCCCGCGCCATGCGGTAAATGCCGCCCCAGCCGGTAAGCGTAAAAATCAGCATCAGGTTGAGCAGCGACTGGCCCAAAATGGAGACCAGCATCAGCACGAGAATGATCTGCGGAAACGACATGAAGATTTCCGAGACACGCATAGCCAGCGCATCAAGCCACCCGCCTACATAGCCGGTATAGACGCCGATCAACACGCCGATGATGGCGGCGAGAACGGCGCTGCCGAGACCGACCAGAATGGAGATGCGGCCGCCATAGAGCACGCGGGCAAAAAGGTCGCGCCCGGTCCGGTCGGTGCCGAACCAGTGCTCCCAGCTTGGCGCCTGCAGCATGCCGCGCAAGTCGATCTTGTTTGGATCATAAGGCGTCAGCAGCGGCGCGAAGACCGATGCGAAAATGATGATGGCAAAGACAACGAGCCCAAAGACGGCGAGCCGATTGTTGAGGAATTTCTTGACCGCACGGGAGCCACCACCGGACTTGGCAAGACCGGCCTCTTCGCGGGCGCGAATACGGTCAAACTGGGCATCGAGACGGGTGCGGCGGCGTGTGTTCGGGTAGTTGGGGCCTGACATGGACTATTCTCCCAGCCGCACGCGCGGATCGATCACCGCGGTCAGAATATCGACGATGAGGCTGGCGACGAGCACCGCCATGACCGAGAGCAGTGCGATGGTCATCACCACCGGATAGTCCTGCGAGCGGACGGCCGAGATGAATTCATTTCCGATGCCCGGCCACTGAAAGACCTGCTCGATGATCACCGAACCGCCGATGAGAACCGGCAGGCGGAACCCGATCAAAACGACAACCGGCGTCAGCGCCACGCGAAAGCCGTGCAGCAGGTTGACCCGCCATTCCGGCAGCCCCTTCGAACGTGCGGTCTTGATGAAGTCGCGGCTCAACGCGTCGAGCATCGACGAGCGCGCATAGCGCATCACACCCGCCGTCAGCATGATTGAGAGCACCATGGCCGGCATGACCATATGCGGCAGCCTGTCCCAGAGCGTGACATAGCCCGGCATGGAACGCCCGCCGACCGGAAACCACCCCAGGTTCAGCGCGAAGATCGAAATGGCCACGAGACCGAAAAAGAATTCGGGGATCGACACGCCCAGCATGCCGATCACGGTGAGCGCGCTGTCGGTCTTGCTGCCGCGTTTGAGCGCACTGACGACGCCAAGGAGGCTGCCGATGACAGTCGAAAACACCAGCGCCACCGCCGCCAGTTCCAGCGTCGCCGGCAGGCGCGTGGCGATGATATTGGAAATGGGCACGCCGCCACTCATCGAGTAGCCGAAATTACCCTGCACAAGGTTGGTGAACCACGACCAGAACCGCACATGAAATGGCTGCCCGAGCCCCAGCGATTGACGCAGGGCCTCGAGCTGGGCCGGATTCATGCTGCCCGCGGCATCGGGATTGATCATGTGGGAGACAGCGTCTCCCGGCGTGAGTTCAAGTCCCAGATAGACCAGGAAGCAGATGACAAAAGCCATCGGGATCAGGATCAGGACGCGCCTGATGATGTAGGTCAGCATGGTGTCTGGCCAATCCCCGTCGATAAAAGGAAAAAAGCCGTGGGAGCATCGGCATCGCTGCCAATGCCCCCACAGTCAGGGTCAGTTCGTCGGATGCGGGAACTGGTTGATCCAGAGCATGCGGGTATAGGGAATGTCGATCGGGTGGACATTCATATAGTCGAGGGCTTCGAGGCCCGGCACGTCACCGGCCGCCTTGGTGTAGCCGAAGTCGGCCTTCTGTGCCTGGGCGTTGACCAGGAGGTTGCCATCATTGTCGCTCGAAGGACGGGCGATGATCTGTTCGATCTTCGGCGTGCCCTTGTGATAGCCCTCGAAGGGAACGAGCGTGGTGTAGTCGTTCATCACCACTTCGTCGATCTTGAACGGGCCCGAGCCAATCGGCTTCTGCCAATAGGGCGCCTGCTGCAGCGTCACCGGATCCACGCCTTCGAAATACTTGGCGGGGAGCGGTGCGAACTGGCTGAAGCTCAGGAGCACATTGGGGTCGAGCGTCGAAAACTTGACGGTCACCGTATTGCCCTCGGCCGTGACGCCTGCCAGCGTTTCGGCCTCGCCCTTGATGAAGGCATCGGCGCCTTCGATCTTCTTGAGCGTCGACTGCACCACCGGATGGGTAACCGGGAACTTTGCTGCCGCGCCGATCGACCAGACGACGTCTGCCGCCGTGATCGGCTCGCCATCATGCCAGGTCAGACCCTCCTTGAGCGTGAATGTAAAAGTCAGACCGTCTTCGCTGATCTCATAGGTGTCGGCCATTTCGCCGCCGATCGGGGTCAGAGAACCATCGGCTTCGAGCACGGTGTCGAAGGCGAACTTGTTGGCGACCCAGATACCGAGATTCTGCCACGGCACTTCGAAGAACTGTGCCGGGCCGGCATTGGTGTACATCACCGCCTTGCCCGACGCATCGGGATCCACGGTCCAGTTCTCGACGCCCCAGTTGTAGTTATATTGCTCGTTGCCATAAGGCGCGTCGTTGCGGTGCAAACGATCGCTCTCATATGTATAGAGCTGCTGGTAATAGAGCGGGATCTGGGTGACGTTCTCGTTGATGTAGTGCTCCATCTCGAAGTAGCCCTCGCGCTGCACTTCGGGATCGGTCGTACCATTGACCTTGGCAACCAGCTCATTCATCCGCGGAATGTTCGGGATCATCGGCTTGAGGCCATAGGCGTAGCGGTTGAAATATTCTTGCAGGGCCAGGGCGGCACGGGCGCCATAAAGGAAGTCCCAGGTCACCTTGGACGGACCGTTCACCGGATCATCCGGCACCACGGAAATCTGCGAGGCCACATCGCCCTCGACGAGGCGATAGTTCACGATGATGCCGACATCGGCGAGATAGGCCTGCAACGCGGCCATCAGGTCGGCGGTCGCCTGGTCGGTATAATAGTAGACCATGTCGAGCTCACGGCTCGAATCCCAACCGGCTTCGGCGAGCAGCGCACGGGCCTTGTCCGGGTCATAGTCATAGTGGATGAGGTCGGTGGGCTTGTTGGGACCATCCGGTAGCATGCCGATGGCGCGAACTGCCTGGCCTTCGAAGATGGTCTCGATGATTGTGTCCATGTCGATGGCATAAGCAATGGCCTTGCGCACGCGCGGATCGGACAATGGATTTTCATTGATCGGCTGCGCGAGGGCATGACCGATCGCGGTCGTCGACATCAGCGCGGCAAGGCCGACAGCGATGAGTTTCTTAAATTGCATCTGCGTTCCCCTGTTCTGAAACTTGTTCAATGGGTCCGGGCCGAATCCCCACTCGGTGACGCCGGACGATGGCGGTCTCCACACCGCTCGTAGTCAGTTGTTCTGGCTCAAACCTCCGGGTCTTGATTGCTGTCCTCGAGTGGGGTCAGCACGTGATTGACGTAGATCGCGTAATTGCGCGTCAGGTGTTTCGTCAGGATGGTCACGGCCGCCTCCGCGTCATGCGCGATGATGGCCTGGACCACGCCCTTGTGTTCGTCATTGCTGCGGCGATTGTGGCTCACGACATCGCGCGGCCCCGGCCGCGACATCATCAGCCCGCCCACGAAAGCATCGTGCAGCGCCACGAAGATCGGATTGCCCGGCACCTCGGCCAGCGCCCGATGAAATTCCACGTCGGCAATACGGAAAGCCGGCAGGTCGTCGAGCGCCTTGTCACCCCGCTCGATGGCTGCAACCATCTTGCCAATCTGGGCCGCCGTCGCCGATTGCGCCGCGTAGCGGGCCAGGCTCGTTTCAAGAAAGAGCCGCGCCTGCTCCATATGCGCGCCACCTTCAGTGCCGCGGAAAAACAGCCGCGACGCCGCCGAAATACTGCCCAGGAGCTGCGTCAGCGTCGGATAAGCGACCCGCGGCCGAAATCCCTTGCGCAATTCCACCAGCCGCATGGCCTCGAGACGCTTTACGGCCTCGCGGATCGTCGTCCGGCCTACGCCGAAGCGATCGCAAAGGTCGCGTTCGGAAGGGAGCATCGCCCCTACTTCCAGAATCCCGCCATGCACTTCCTCTGCCAGCATGCTGGCGATCTCCGCCGCCCCCAAAGTCACCGCTTCCTCCTCCTGGTCGCGCACCATACGCAACCACGATCCGGAATTTGGTGTCAAATTTTGCATATTTGGTCGACCAAACTTGCTATAAGCATTGAAGTAATTGGGCTTTGGCGCGTCGGGAGAGGCTGTTTTCGACATAATTGACGGCCCTCCTGGAAAATTTGTTTCACAAAATTGCTTCTTTGGCAGCCAATTCGAAAGATCGTTCTATCTTTCTCGGTCATTTCAGGCCAACTCCGTCGTTTTGCCTCGAAAACCGTTATTGACACCTTAAGCTATCTCATTAACATAACAACATAGTTTTTTGAGGTGTCAAGCGGCATTCATCATTCGCTTGATCGAGGGATGGGGACGGGATGAAGAGGGTTCTTGTTATCGGCAGCGGCGGCATCGGCCGCCGGCATCTGCGCGGCTATACGGCAACGGGGCGCGCCAGCCTGTCCATCGTCGAGCCGCATGCCGAGCGGCGCGCCGAGGCCGAGACCATGTTCTCCCTCGCCGGCAGCTATGCCGATCTCGACGAGGCCGATCTCTCGTCTTTCGATCTCGCCGTCATCTGCGCACCCGCACACCTGCATGTGCCGCTGATGCTCAAATGCGCCGCGGCAAAGCTCCCCTTCATGGTCGAAAAACCCCTCGCCGTGACCATAGATGGCGTCGATGCGGCGCTCGAAGCCGTCGAAAACGCCGGCATCCTTGCCAGGGTTGGCTATATCCGCCGCATCGCCCCCGAAGTGCTAGCAGTCCGTCAGCAAATCCATGACGGAAAGATCGGCGCGTTAAAGCTCGCCTACGTCAATTCCTCGCAGGAATTTCCAAAGTACCGCCCCGACTTCCAGCGCACCTATTATGCCCGTCCCGAGATGGGCGGCGGCGCCATTCTCGATGCCGCCAGCCACACTTTCGATATGCTGATCTGGCTCATGGGCAAGCCCGTCGCCGTCGGCGCCATGTACGATCGTCTGGTTCTTGAAGGCACCGAAACCGAGGATACCTGCCTCGTAAACATCTGTTTCGAAAACGGCGCCATGGCCAATGTCACCATCAACCAGTTCCAGAAACCCAATATAAATCAGGCTTCTTTCATCGGCACATCGGGCAATCTCTTCCTCGAACATTCCGTCCTCAGCTTTGCCGATGACGACAGCGGCCAGTGGAAAGACCGCCACGACTACATGGACGGCCTCGTCCCGACTGAAGCCCATCAGGCCCGCTTCACCATTCAGGCCACCGCCATGCTCGACGCGCTCGAAGGCAAACCCTGCCATCTCGCGACCCTCGGCGAAGCCCGCCAGAACCTCCAGATCGCCCTTGCCGCCAAAAAGTCCTGGCAAGACCGCGTCATCGTCTCGATAACCCGCTGAGGCCAAACATGTTTTCTCTTGAAGGCCGCAGCGTCCTCGTCACCGGTGGCGCCGGCTATCTTGGCACTCCTGTCTGCCTGTTGCTCAAGGCCCAAGGCGCCAATGTCATCATCACCGACCGCGACATGGAGCGTCTCGAAATCGCCCGCACCACCGTCGCCAACGCTCCAGGCAACGGCGGCGTCGCCACACTGCCCCTCGACATGTCAGACGAAGCCTCGATCCTCGCCTGCGTCGACGGCGCCGCCATGGCCTTCGGCAATCTCTCCGGCCTCATCGCCGCCACCGCCTTCAATTCCGGCAAGACGTTTGATGCGCTCGATGCTGATACCTTCGACCTCGCCAATCGCATCAACCTGACCGGCACCTTTCTCCTGGCCCGCGCCGCAGCAGGCAAGATGGCACCCGGCGGCGCCATGGTTCTCTACTCGTCCATGTACGGCGTCGTCTCGCCCGATCCAAAAAACTACCCCGGCAAGATGGCGCCCAACGCCATCGAATATGGCGTTGGCAAAGCCGGCCTCAACCAGATGGTCCGCTACATGGCCGGGCATTACGGCCCGAAAAATATCCGCGTCAACGCGCTCTATCCCGGCCCCTTCCCACACGCCGCCGTGCAGGAAACCCATCCCGATTTCATCGCCAATCTCGAAGCCGAAACCATGCTGGGCCGCATCGGCCGCCAGCATGAAACGGCCGGCGCCGCTGTATTCCTCGTTTCCGATGCTGCCTCCTACATAACCGGCCAGGTGCTGGGCGTGGATGGTGGCTGGACCGCCTGGTGACCTCCATGACTTTTCCCTTCGCCGACCGCCCGATCCGCCTCGCCATGCTCGGCATGGTCGAGGGCAATGGCCATCCCTTTTCCTGGTCGATGATCATCAACGGCCGCTACGACGCCGAGGCGTTGAAGACCTGCCCCTATCCGGCGATCATCAACTATATCGGCAAACAGCCGCCCGAAACGCTTGGCATTCCCGGCGTCGAAGTCACCCACGTCTGGACCGACAATCCCGCCGAAGCCCTGCAAGTCGCCGCCGTTGCCAGGATCGCCAACGTCGTCACTCGCGCGGAGGACGTTATCGGCCAGGTCGATGCCGTCATCATAGCCACCGACAAGGGCTTTGAGCACGTCGAACGCGCCCGTCCTTTCGTCGAAGCAGGCCTGCCCGTCTTCGTCGACAAGCCCCTATGCGACAACCGCGCCGACCTCGATACATTCACGAACTGGGTCACCGAAGGCAAGCCGATCATCTCGTCCTCGGGCATGCGCTTTGCCAAGGAATTCGCGCCCTATCACGGCGCCACCCACGAATTCGGCCCTCTCCGCACGGTTTTCGCCACCATGGCCAAGAAGTGGGAGACCTACGGCATCCACGCGCTGGAATCGATCTATCCGATTGTCGGCCCCGGCTTCGTCTCCGTCCGCAATACCGGCACCTATGAGCGCAATGTCGTCCACCTCAAGCATTCCAAGGGCATCGACATCATCATCACCGTCACAGCCGACCAGATCGGCGGCTCGGGCTTCATCACCCTCGCCGGCACCGAGGGCGGCGTAACCCTCCGCAGCCAGGACACCTATACCGCCTTCAAGGCGCAGCTCGAAAGCTATGTCGGGTTCCTGCGCACCGGCGTTCCACCTGTGCCGTTCGCAGAGACGCGCGAACTGATGCAACTGGTGATCGCCGGCATAGAAAGCCGCGAGGCCGGCGGCGCTGAAATCCTGCTTTCCAGCTTCGGAGCCTGATCCATGGGCGTTCTCGATACTTTTTCCCTGAAGGGCAAAGTCGCTCTCTGCACCGGCGGCGCCGGCCTTTATGGCCGCCAGATCGTCGCCGCCCTCGCCGGAGCCGGCGCCACGACCTATCTCGCCGCCCGCGACCAGACCAAGCTCGAAGCCGTCGCCGCCGAGGAACGCGCAGCCGGCAATGACGTCACCGCCCTCTCGCTCGATCTCAGCTCCGACGCCTCCATCGAAGCCCTCCACAAGACCATTTTCGAGCGTAGCGGCCGCTGCGACGTGCTGGTCAACAATGCCGTGACCCGCTCGGCCACCGATGGCTGGGATCACGATCTCGAAGCCTATGACCGGAGCCTCCGCGTCAACGCCTCGGCCCTCTTCAAGATCACCTCGCTCTTCGGCAAGTCCATGGCCGCCAACAAGTGGGGCTCGATCATCAATATCGGCTCGATGATGGGCATGGTTGGCGTGGAAATGGGCAATTATGCCGGCACCGACATGAACCCCAATCCCTCGCCCATCTACTTCTACGAAAAGGGCGGCATGATCAATTTCACCCGCTGGGCCGCCAGCATTCTGGGCAAGGACAATGTCCGGGTGAATTGCCTCTCGCCCGGCGGGCTCTTTTCCAACCAGCCCGCACCCTTCGTGCAGAACTACTCCGATCGCACCCAGCTCGGCCGCATGGCCAATGAGACCGATCTCATGGGCGTCATCGTCTTCCTCGCTTCCGATGCCTCTGCCTACATCACCGGCACCAATATCCCGGTCGATGGCGGCTACACCGCAAAGTAACAGCCATGACCGAAAAGCAGCCCTATTCCGCCACCCCCGCCACCCAGCATCGCATGCGCAAGAGCCGTGTTTTGCGCACCATCGACGCTGGCGGCGTCGCTCGCGTGCTGAAGCTCAACACTTTTGACGCCAAGGTCGCCGAAATCTTCGCCCAGGCCCAGCCCGACGCGCTCTGGCTCTGCCAGGAGCACACCTCGGCCAGCCTCGAAGCCATCGAAAACCAGATTCGCGCCGCCAAAATCTACGACGTCGACAGCCTCGTTCGCGTCGCCCGCGGCAGTTATTCCGACTATGTCCGCCCCCTCGAAGCAGATGCCACCGGCCTCATCGTCCCCCATGTCATGGGCGCCGCCGATGCCCGCGCTGTCCGCGACATGACCAAGTTCGCCCCGCTCGGCCGCCGCGCCGTCGATGGCGGCAACAATGACGGCATGTTCACGCGGGTCGGCTTCCTCGATTATCTTCAAACCGCCAACAAGGAACGCTTCGTCTGCCACCAGATCGAAGACCCCGAGGCACTCGATGAAATCGAAGCCATCGCCGAAATCGACGGCGTCGACGCCCTCTTCTTCGGCCCCGGCGATTATTCCGTCCGCCTCGGCATTCCCGGCCAGATTCAGGCGCCCGAAATCATCAAGGTGCGTGAACGCGTCGCCGAAGTCGCCCGCAAGCACGGTAAGATCGCCGCCACCGTCGCCGGCAAGGCCAATGTGAAGGACTATGTCTCCATGGGCTACAACCTGCTCAGCGTCGGCGCCGACGTCGTGGCCCTCGCCACCTATGCCGACGACGTGCTTTCCGCATTCGACGCCATCTAGGACGGGAAGATGAACCTCGACGCGCTGCAGAAAACCCTTCTCGACGGCCGCACCAAGGGCATCCCGGCGACAGCCGACCCCTTCGCCCTGCAGGACATTGGCGGCAAGGGCTGGAACGTCCTCCGCGAAGACCTGCCCATGCCGCTGATGCTGCTCAAACGCAGCGCACTCGACCACAATGCCAGCGTTTTCGGGCAATATCTGACGAGCCACAACCTGTCCCTGGCCCCCCATGGCAAGACCACCATGAGCCCGCAAATCTTCGCCGAGCAGCTCGCGGGTGGCGCCTGGGGCATGACGGCCGCCACCGTCAATCAGGTGCAGGTCATGCACCATTATGGCGTCAAGCGCGTGCTCCTCGCCAACCAGCTCATCGGCAAGGCGCATCTCGCCGGCATCGCCGCACTTATCGACAGCGACCCGGCATTCGATTTTTTGTGCTTTCTCGATTCCGCCGCCCAGCTCGACAATATGCTCACGCATCTGCGTGAGCTTGCGCCTGTCCGGCCGATAAAAGCCTTGCTCGAAATCGGCGCCAAGGGCGGCCGCACCGGCCTCCGCACCGAAGCCGAAGCGCTCGCCCTCGCCGACAAGCTGGCATCGAGCGACCAGAACCTCGTCCGCTTCGCCGGCATCGCCACTTTTGAAGGCGTGGTGCCGGGCATCGACAAGGACCCGATGCTGGTTGAGCCCTTTGCCCAAGGCATCGTCGACATCGCCCGCGCGCTGCCCAAAAACCTCTATGCCGGCCTCGAGGAATTCATCCTCTCGGGCGGCGGTTCCTCTTATTTCGACATCGTTGCCGACCGTTTTTCGACCCTCGACCTGCCGCTTCCCATTCGCGTCCTGCTGCGCTCGGGCTGCTACGTCACCAACGATTCCGGCGCCTACAAGAAGGCCCAGGACGAAGCCAAGGCCGATCCACGCCGCTCGTGGAAATCCGATCTGCAACCGGCGCTCGAAGCCTGGGCCTATGTCCAGTCCATGCCCGAACCCGGCCTCGCCTTCCTCTCCATGGGCAAGCGCGACGTGCCCTACGATTCAGGCCTGCCCATCCCGTTCAAGCGCTACCGTCCCGGCACCGGCTTCCTGCCCGTCGGCGAGGCAACAATCTTCGCCACCAATGACCAGCACGCCTATGTGCGCCTCGGCTCCGACACCGACTGGCGGGTGGGCGACCTCATCGCCTCCGGCGTATCGCACCCCTGCACCGCCTTCGACAAATGGCGGTTCCTGCCCATCGTCGATGACGACTACACCGTCACTGACGGCGTTCTAACCTTCTTCTGACCAAGGACTGCGCCATGTCCAAGACCATACTTTTCGGGGGCCTCTATCACGAGACCCATACCTTCCTCGCCGACAAGACCGGCATGGCCCAGTTCGAGGATGGCGGCATCCGCATCGGTCAGGCGGCAGTGGACCAGAACCGCGGCAATGGCTCGCCCAGCGCCGGCTTCATCGACTATGCCGAAAAGGCCGGCTGGCGCATCCTCCCTACCATTCAGATGGCCGCTCAACCGGCCGGCAAGGTAACCGACGACGTTGTCGACCTGTTCTTCGAACATTTCCTGGCTGGCCTTGATCGCCATATCGATGAGATCGACGGCATCTTTCTCGTCCTCCACGGCGCCATGGTCAGCGAAGGCTCCGACGATGTCGAAGGCCTCGTCATCAAGACCATTCGCGACCGCCTGAAAGCTGCCGGGCGCGGCAACCTGCCGGTTGGTGCCGTCCTCGACCTCCACGGCAATATTTCTAAAATCATGGTCGAGAATTCGACAGTGCTCCGCGCCTATCGCGAAAACCCCCATACCGACGCCTACGAATCCGCCGTCGCCGCTGCCGAACTGCTCGATCGCGCTTTCAGCGAACCCAATATCAAAGCCCTGCAACGCTCGACCAAATACGTCATCTCGCCTGTGGGCGTCGGCTCCGCCAATGATCCGATGAAGAGCGTCCTCGCCGCCGCCCGCGCTATCGAGGCCAGCGATTCCGACATCCTCACCATCAATGTCATGGCCGGCTACGCCTATTCCGACATTCCCGATTGCGGCTTTAGCCTCAATCTCGTCACCAAGGGCCCCGTCGCCGCTGCCGAAAAACACCTCGACACCTTGGTCAGCGTCCTCGAAGCCAATATCGAAGCCGGCTATCCGCACGAAGACGATCTCGCCACCGCCCTAGCCAAAGCCGACGCCCTGCCGCCGGGTACAGGCCCGATCCTCCTCATCGAACCCGCCGACAATATCGGCGGCGGCACGCCAGGCGATGCGACGGGCCTTCTCGGTCCCCTTCTCGAAACCGGTCGCAAAAACATCCTCGCCGCCCTCGCCGATCGAGAGGCCGTGGCCAAATGCTTCGCCGCCGGAGCGGGCGCAGAAGTCTCCCTGCTGATCGGCGGCAAGACCGACGCCCATCATGGCGCCCCGATCCCCTTCACCGGAACGGTCGAACACCTCAGCGACGGCGTCTTCCAGCTCGAAAACCCCAAATCGCACCTCGCCTCCATGGGCGGCACGACCATCCGCATGGGCCGCTGCGCCGTTATCGCCAACAACCAGGCCAAAATCCTGCTCTCCGAACGCAAGACGGCGCCAATGGATCTGGGCCAATACCATTCGCAGGGCCTGCGCCCCGAAGACGCCACCTATGTCGTCATCAAGGCCGCCGTCTCCCATCGCGCCGCCTATGACTCGATCCAGCGCGCCAGTTTTTACGTCGACAGCCCCGGCCTCTGCACCAGCGACTTGCGCCGCCTGCCCTTCACCAAGCTTCAAGGCAAGGTCATTTCCTTGAGCTGAACATGCCAAGACCCCAGCGAGATCGAAGAGGTTTGCGGCGGAGCCCTCCGGGGCTCCGCCAATGCCATTCAGATCTTGCCTGCGGCCCGAAGATCGGCCTGCAACTTGGCCTGATAGGCCGCCCTTGCTTCCTCATCCACCTTGGCGCTCTCCCCGAAATAGACGAAGCCCAGCGCCCGCCGCGCTCGCGTCGGCGAAGTATTCGGCCCGGCCCAATGGATGGTCTTGGAATGGTGCATCAGGAAGGTGCCCGCGTCGCCCGGAAACGCCACCGTATTGGCCTTGTCGTTCTCGGTGCCGAAATCGGTAATCCCCTGCGAAAAGCCAAGGATTTCCGATCGCCCATGCGGCCGATACCCATCGATCTTGTGCGAGCCCCGCACATAGTGGATGCAGCCGTTCTCCGCATCGACCCGCTCCATCGCCAGCCAGCCGGTAACGGCCGCCGGCGGATTGAAATGGAAATAGTAGCCATCCTGATGCGGCGGTGTCGGCTTGCCGATACCGGCAGGCTTGTTGAAATATTCAAGGTTCACCGCCCGCGCCTTTTCGCCCAGCATGGTCTCGGCCAGTTCGCGGATCATGTCAGTCTCCAGCAGATCGCGAAAATACGCATCATAGTGCTGCATGTTCTGCATCTGCTTGAGCGTGCCCTTGGCGCCCTTCTCTTCATAGAACACTTCCGTGTCCTTCATTTCAGGCACGCAGCTTTCGACGTAGCGGTCGAATTCGCGATTGATCTCCGCCATCTTGCTGGCATCGAAAAGCGGCTTGATGGCGATAAAACCATCTCGGTCGAAATCACTCTTGAGGCTGGTGAGCGGGTCCTGCATGGCCACGGACATCGGCTTTCTCCTTCTGGGTTCCCTCTGCCAACATCTGAGACCAAGCGCCTATCGCCGTCTGTTGAGCAGTGCGGCAGCAAACTAGGAATTCCGATTGCCCGCACCACGCCACAGTGGCGACGCACCCCGCTTCATGCTGCTGTGCTGGCATGACCCAGAGCATCGACCCCGATGGCATCATTCTGCGCGAACACCGTCTCGGTCGCTTCGACCGGCGCATGCCTATCGGGCCGGCCCAATGGGATTTTCACGACCTCCTCTGGATCCACGAGGGCAGCGTGCGCCTCAGTATCAGCGGCGACAACATCACCCTCAGCGCTCCCGGCGGTATCCTGATCCTCCCCAACACCCCCTTCTCCGGTACTGCCATAGGCGGCTTCGCTACCGCCTCGATCTGCCACTTCACTCTCGTCGGCACCGAGACCATCGACCCCGGCTACCTCCTACCGCGTCCCGGTGAAGCGATGCACATACAGGCCATGCTGCGCCTCAGCCTTGGCCTCGCCGGCGCCACGGCCGAGCCCGACCTGCAACGCCGTCGCCGGCTTCTCCTCGCCATGCTCGACTGTTTCGATATCCCTAAAGCCACCACCCATGCACCTGAGCCCAGCGATGACGGTCTCGACATGGCCTGGGGCCAGGCAACAAAATCCCTCCACAAGATGCGGACGCTCAGCGATGTCGCCGCCGTGATGGGCGTGCACGAAAGTGCCCTCCGCGCCCGCCATCGCCGCCAATACCGCACCTCTGCTGGTAGTCATCTCCGCGAAATGCGCCTGCGCCGTGCCGAAGACCTGCTCTCGACCACCCGATATACGCTCGGCGAAATCGCCCGCCTTGTCGGCTATGGCCACGCGGAAACCTTCATCGCCGCCTTTCACCGCAGCCGCGGCTGCACGCCCGGCGAATTCCGCCACCGCTCCAATCCCTTTGCCTGAGAGCCCCCATGCAGCTCCTTGAGACCGGCACGATCTACGCCAACCCCGACCCGCTTCTCGTCAGCCGCCAGGCCGCCTTCCCCGGCCTCGCCCGCCTGGCCAATGGCGACATCGTCGCGCTTTTCTCCATCGGCCAGGCCTTCGACGCTGCCGACATGCGCGCCTATGCCAGCCGCAGCACAGACAAGGGCTGGACCTGGAGCACTCCTGCGCGGCTCCACACCAACACCTTCACCCCCGAAGAATCCGAAACTTTCAAGCCGGTTGCCCTCGCTGACGGCTCCCTCCTCGCCACCGGCTACGTCTTCCTCCGCCCCACCCCACTGGCACCCATCGTCGATCCCAAGACCAACGAACTCTTGCCGCTCCACAACAAGCTGTCCCGCTCCCGCGACGGCGGCCACACCTGGACGGTGCCGGAGCGTTTCATCGTCGAAAATGCCGGTCTCGAACTCTCCGGCCCCATCATCCAGCACGGCTCGGGGGAACTGCTCGGCTCAGGCGCCCCATTCCACCTCGGCCCCGACGATCACGAAGGCTGGCTGATCTCCAGCGTCGACAACGGCAAGACCTGGCAGAAAAAATCTATCTTCTTCCGCGCCGAACCGAGCACCATCGCCCCTTGGGAAAGCCGCCTGATCGACTTCGGCAACGAGCGCATCGGCGTCCTCTTCTGGGCTTTCGATATCGCCGCCGGCCGCAACCTGACCAATCGCCTCGCCCTCTCCGAGGATGGCGGCAAAACCTTCCGCACCCTCGACACCGGCATCTCAGCCCAGGCCTCCAACGGCCTCGCCCTTGGCGACAGCGAAATGCTCAGCATTCACGCCCACCGCGAATCCCCCGTCGGCCTCAATATCTATCGCTCCCGCCTCCACCATGATCGTCTGGAAGTGCTGGACACACTCGCCCTTTTCGCCGACGAGAGACTGAGGCAACGGACGGGGGAGACCGACCCATTCGCCAGCCTGCGCTTCGGCCAGCCGAGCCTCCTGGCGCTGGGAAAAAGCGAATACCTCGCCTGCTGCTGGCAGGTCGAAGACAGCCAGCACGTCATCAAAACTTTCCGCATCCGGCTCTGAGGCCATAGTGTCGACGACACCAGAACTGACCGATTACGCCAAGCTGAGAAAAATGCCGTTCTACTACGGCTATTCTGTACTCACCGGCACCGCCGTGCTCTGCACCGTCGGCGCGCCGCTGGTGCTGTTTTCGGCGGAACTGGGCATCGACAAGGACCGCATCGGCCTCATCGGCGGCATCCTGCCCTTCTTTCAGGTCCTCGGCATTGCCGCCCTGCCGGTCATCCTGCACTTCGGCACCAAGCGGGTCGCGGCCCTCGCGCTCATCGCCCGCTACCTCTTCCTGCTACCGCTTTTCGTTGCGCCCCTCTTCATGGCCACGCCCAACGTCGCCTTCGCGCTGATCTTCGGCGCCATCATCTGCTTCGCCATCTGCCGCACGCTCTCCGAAGCCGCCGTCGTCCCCTGGTCGCAGGAGATCATTCCCCGCCTCGTGCGCGGCCAGGTCAGCGGCAAAAACGCGCTGGCCTATCTACCTACGGCCCTCATCGGGTCCTTCCTCATCCAGCTCTGGCTCGATGGACAAGAAGGCATCGAGCGCTTCTATCCAGTCTTTGCCATTGGCATCGTCATCGGCATTGTCGGCGGCCTCTTCCTTTTCGGCCTTGGCGGCGGCGGCCCACGCAAATCATCCAGCAGCAGTCTCGACGCCATCCGCCAGCTCCGCGTGCCGCTGCGCGACCGCAATTTCCTTGCCTTCCTCTATTCCTCCGGCAGCCAATATCTCGTCTTCTCAGCCCTCAATATCTTCATGCTGCTCTTCTTCCGCGAGCGGCTGGGCATTTCGAGCGGCCAGATCGTGCTCATGGCCGCGCTCGTCCCGGTCGGCTCAGCCGCCGGCAGCTATGCCGCCGGCTGGTTCATCGACCGCCACGGCACCCGCGCGATCCGCATCACCCTGCAGACCCTGCAGGTCGTCATGCTCCTCGCCTTGCCCTTCCTCCACGATGGCATCCCCGGCGTCGAACTGCTCGTCGGCCTCGTTTTCTTCCTCTTCGGCTTCCTCGTGCAGGGCGCCATGGTCGGCGGCAGCGTCTATATGCTCAACTATGTGCCGCCCACAGAGCGCGAGAGCTACATGGCCCTCGCCTATTCGAGCGATGGCATTTTTGGCGGCGGCCTCACCGTCCTCGCTGGCATATTGGTGCAATATTTCGAGCACAGCGGCACCAGCCTCGGCCCCGCCCATATCGGTGGCTACGAAGCGCTCTTCCTCGTCGCCGCCTTGGTCACCGCCAGCTCCGCCGCCGTCTTCGCCCTTCTCAAGGAAGAAGGCGCCACCGGCGTCCGCGATTTCCTCGGGCAGTTCTCCACCGGCAATCCCCTGCGCGCCCTCTGGGGCATTCAGCGCTTTTCCAGCTTTACGTCCGAGCAACGCCGCCGGGACCTCGCCTATAGCTTTGGCGGCTCCGGCAGCACCCTCGCCAAGGACGAACTGATCTCTGCCCTTTCTGATCCCAGCTTCGATGTCCGCCACGAAGCCATCCGCGCCCTCGGCCGCCTCCCGCCGACACACAAGGCCATTCACGCCCTCGAAGAAATCCTCACCTATGACGGCCTGATCGAGCTGCAATATGCCGCCCTCGATTCCCTCGGCCAGCTTCAGTCCCGTTCGAGCGCCGCAAAGATCGCCCGCTTCCTCGATGACGGCAATCGCCTCCTGCGCTCCCGCGCCGCCCGCTCGCTCGGCGACATCCGCGCCGAACTCTATCTGCCCGCCATCCGAAAAATGCTCGTCGAAGACGCCGATATCGACTGCCGCCTCGCCGCCGCCTCCGCCCTCGGCAAGTTCGGCGACCGGCAAAGCGTTCCCGCCCTCGTCGCCATCTATGTCGACCAGGCCCACGACGAGAATCCGATCAGCGAGCCCCGCAGCAAAGTCGTGCTGCTGGCCATCTCAAAAATCCTCGGCATCGAGGAACAGTTCGCCCGCAATTGGCGGCGCGAACAGCGCATGCCCGGCTACTGCCTGCCGGCCCTGTTAAGCCGGCTCGCCAAAGCGCTTGATACAAGGGACGAGCGCACGGAAAGCGTCCGCGTCGCGCTACAACATGCGGCCGCCGGCCTCGGCACCGGCCCCACCGCGGAAAGCTTCGCCGCCCTCCGCGCCCTGCGTCCCCTCATCGCCGCCTCGCCCCATCGCGAAGCGCTGCCCGTCGTCGAACTCATCGATGGCACCGAAGGCATAACCGAAGCCCACCCAGCCCTTATGGTGCTGCTGGCCGTAGCCGCCCGCCACGTCCTCCGGCCGCCAAAGGACTAGGTCGCAGCCTTCTTGCCCGGCCATCCCATCAGCAACTGCACCGACTTCTCCGCCTCTTTCGCCTTATCCGCATCCTTGAAGATGCGCATCACGCAACGCGGTTCGGTGCGGCTGATGACGTCATAGACGAGGTGATAACCGGTCTTGTCCATGATCGGCCCGATCCATCCGGCGCAATGGTCGCAATAGCGCGTCATCGGCGCAGCATCGTTGTCCATCACCTTGGCAAGGCTCGGACAGCCATGCATGTGCAGCTCGAGATGCTCGTCATCGACCATCAGGTCGAGCTCGCAATTTTCCTCTTCCTCGATCACCGACCAATATTCGTACATGCCTTGCAGGCCCTTGGTCCTGATCAGGTCAAGAATATGCTTTTCCTGGTTCTTGCTGATTTCGAGCCAGTAGAGGTCAAGGTCCTCCTGCCCCTTGCTCTCAAGGAACTTGAACACCTCGTTATAGAAGCGGGTGAAATGGTCGCTCGGGATCATGCGCGCCTCCGGATGATCTGCCGGCAGGCGCCCGGCCCGGTAATCTCGGTATCAATCCGATAGGGCGTGCCCTCGGCGATCGCCTCGTTCACCTTGGTCGTCTGGTCGCAGAAATGCGCCGAAACCGATGGCGAGATCTTCGCGACATGGTGATAGGCCGTGCAGCGGCGCACGGTAAGCACGATCTCGTCCTCACTGACTGCAATGTCATAGTCGGCATTTTCGCGGGTAAAAAAATGCCGCCAATGCCGCACCAGCTCTTCGGGATGCCCCTCCAGCATATGCCGCCGCAGGTCGACATAAACATCCCTGCCCACCTTGGCGAAAATCTCGTGCAACACCTCGACGCCATAGCGCTCGACGATGAAGTCGATGGTCGTGTTCACCGCACCATGAAAATCGAGGTGAACATTGCCCTCTTCCTGATAGCGCAGGGGTGTTTCAGGCCGCTTTTGCATGGTCGCGCCTAAAATAGGATTTGCCACCAACAATGGTCTCCTCAACCGACAAGTCCACAGCATCGAGCAGCACGAAGTCGGCCAGCTTCCCGGCTTCGATACTGCCGAGGTCTGCCTCCCGCCCGACAACCCGCGCCGGCACCAGGCTCGCCGCATATGCGGCCTGCGCCAGATCAACACCGGCCATCGAAATATAGTTTCGCATGCCCTCATCGGAGGTCAAAGACGAGCCGCAAAGCCCGCCATTCCGATCCCGCACCGCCCTGCCAGGCGCGCTGGTCACGAAATAGCCGGGATAGAACTCGAATTCCGTCCCCGGCAGCCCGGCATATTTCATCGAATCCGTCTCGAGAAACACCCGATCGGCCGGCAATTGCGCCAGGATGCGCAGGAGCTTCGGATGCGCATGAATGCCATCGGCGACAACGCCCAGCGCCAGATGCCGCTCGGCCAGGAGCGCATCGGGCAGCGAAAACACATGCACCCCCGAATTATCCGGCGGGATCGTCCGCATCACGTCATACATATGCGTCACCGCATCGATGCCCCAGCCGACATAGCGCGAAACATCGTCCGGCGCCGCCTGGCTATGGCCGAAATGGATCGAAACCCCTGCCGCCTTCATCCGGCGGATAAACTGCTCCGCCCCCGGCAGTTCCGGCGCAATGGTCACCGCCGCCAGCCGCCCACCTGCCTGTTCCAGCATCATCTCTGCCAGTTCCACTGACGGCAGTTGCAGGTTCTGCGGATTATGCGCCCCCGGCGAATTGAAGCACGGCCCCTCGCTGTGCATGCCCAATGCCCGCGCTCCCTCCGCACGATCACAAGCCTCGGAAAGCCGCGACAGCACTGAGCCGAATTCGGCGGGCGGTTGGCACCCGATGGACGGCAAAAACGCCGTCACCCCGCGCGCCGGCAGCTTGGCGGCGGAGTCGGCCACCCCATTCGGCGTCGCATCGGAATAAAGGTTGATGTCGAAACCATGCTGCAAGAGGTCGATCATACCCGGAAACAGCAGCTTCCCACTGGCATCCTGCACCTGCCAATCCGCCCCGGTCGTCGTTTCCGGTGCGACAATGCCCAGAATCCGGCCGTCTTCCACCAACAGGTCATGGCGCAGAATCCCGGTGGGCGTCACCACGAGACCGCCTGCCCACTTCTGCTTGACACTCATTGGGGAACCTCTATTAGCATGTTATTATGCTAATGAGTTAACTCACTTCGTTTCGGGTGTAAATATGGATCGCCGCACCGTCTGCATTACCGGCTCCACGCATGGCATAGGCCTTGGAATTGCCAAGGCTTTTGCCGCTGACGGCCACCGCTTGATCCTCAATTCTCACATTCGCGACCACCATGCGGAAGCTGCCATAGGCGAGCTTTCTGCTCTTACCGATGTGCGCTTTGTGCAAACCGATCTCTCAAAGGCGGGCGGCGCAGAACGGCTCATCGAAGAGGCTCACGCACAGTGGGGGGCGCTCGACACCCTCGTCAACAATGCCGGCACTTTTCTCGATGCCCCCTTCGGCCAGCTCACCGAAGACATCTTCGACCGCACCTTCGCGCTCAATGTGCGCGCTTATCTCTTCGCGAGCCAAGCCTTCGCCAACCGCGTAACTCAGGGCCAGACCGGCGCCAGCATCATCTGCGTCGGCTCGACCAATTCCATGGCCGCCGAACGCGATAGCGTCGCCTACGACACCTCCAAAGGCGCCGTGCTCATGCTGGTCAAATCCCTTGCGGTGACCCTCGCCAGCCGCGGTATCCGCGTAAACGGCCTCGGCCCTGGCCTCGTCCGCACGCCGCTCACCGCTGCGGCCCTCGCCTCGGAAGACCTGAGAAAGTCCCTCGCCCGACAGATTCCGCTCGGCCGTATCGCCGAACCCGAAGATATCGGTGGAGCCGCGGTCTTTCTTGCTTCCGATGAGGCGCGTTATATTACAGGACAGATGTTGTTCATCGATGGCGGGATTCTTGCCAACCAACTGTCCTGGGGTGTCGAACCGTGAATGTTGAACTGACACCGCGCCACCTGCAATTGCGGGACCTCTTGTTCCGCCGTTGGAAAACGGCCGGCCTCAAGGCGGGGGACAAGATCGAGTCGCAGAACGAGATCACCAAATTCTGCGATTTCTCGCTGATCACCGTCATCAAGACCCTCAAGGACCTCGAAGCCGAAGGCGTCATCCGTCGCCAGGTCGGCCGCGGCTCCTTCCTAGAAAAAGCCCCCTGGGCCGAAGCTCACCACCGCGTCGGCTTCTTCTATAACCGCAACATCGTCGGCGGCGGCATCTTCAACAACGAATTCTACACCCGCCTCGTCATCGCGCTCGAACGCGGCATTGTCTCGGATGGGCATGAATTCGTCATGGGCAGTTTCACCCACGACAAGATGCCGGTCACCTTCTGGGACCGCCTCGACATGGTCGTCCTCGCCGGTATCACCGACGAAACCGATATTTCCGCCCTCGGCCAGACCACGAGCCAGGTCAGCGTCCTAGACGCCACGCTCGACCTGCCGGGCATCCATAGCTACGGCCTCGACTATGGCCCGGCCTTCGAGGAAATGTTCGCCCGGCTCGGCAACAGACCCAATCGCGTCCTCTATCTCGACACGGTTCACCTCTCCTCCGAACAGGCCTCACGCCTCGAAAAATTCAAAACCGCCTGCGCGGCGAGCGAGGCGGTCCAGATTCTGCGCATCACCGAAGTGAACCAGGAAGACCAGGCGGCCGATATCGCGCCGCTCGAAGAGACCATCGCCGAGTTCCAGCCCGACCTCATCTGTGGCTATATGCACCACCGCTGGCACGCCCGCATGGCCGAAGCGCTCGCCAAGCCGGTGCGCATCTATCCCTATGGGCTCGATTCCCACCGCCCCGGCTTCGTCGTCGAAAGCGGCGCCTGGCTCAAGACCGTGCTGCCGACCATCTACCAGAACCTTGATGACCGGCCCGGCGAAGGCGGTGTCCACACTTTCCCGGCCCATTTCGTTTACTGATCAGGACCTTTTCCATGCTCAAGCTCGTCGATAGCGGCGCCCGCTCGCACCTGCCTTTCAGCCCCGCCTTCATCGCCGGCGACCTGATGTTCGTCTCCGGCCAGGCCTCGGTCGATAGCGCCAGCGGCGCCATCATCACCGATACGTTTGAAGGCGAAATGCGCCGCTCGATCGAAAATCTGCGCGCCATCCTGGAAGCCGGCGGCCTCAGCCTCGACCACGTCGTCAATGTCAAATCCTACGTCGCCGACGAGGCCGACCTCGCCCTCTACAACCAGATCTATCCCGAATACTTCAGTGACCCCCGCCCCAGCCGCAGCACCATCGTCGGCGTCCTCGGTACCAAGCTCAAATTCGAACTCGACTGCGTCGCCTATGCCAAGGCCACCCGCCAAGAGGCGGAACGCATCGGCTAAACCTGGTCCAGCCCCAGCGGATCATCATCCAGCGGCCAGATCGGCCGCTGCAGACGCTCGAAAGGCAGGGCCTTCCAGTCGGGGTTGCTGGTGCCCGGCGTCGCCACGAACAGTTGTTTTCGTGAGATCGGCGCAAACAGGTCCTTCTGCTTGTAGAGATTCTTGATCGAAACCACTTGCTTGGTTTCGTAGATAATGCCGTGACGGCTCATCAGGTCCAGGGAATAGAGATTGGTCCTGAGGCTCGTCAGCAGCACCTCGATCCCTTCGACCCGCACCACCGCCACATCGCCGATGCGGATTTTTTCGTCGCCAATATGCCCCTGCCAGGAATCCGCCGCGAGGTGCAGGACTTCCGCCTCCGCATCAAGCGCTGGTCCCGAATGCGGCTCATACTTGCCGCCGATCCTGAGCTTTAGCCGCGCACCGAGCCCAACCTGAAAACAGATTTTCACTGCCAGCGGATCCCACAATGGCACTACCGCCGCGTTGCGAATGCCCGCTTCGATGAAAGCCCTCAGCACATAAGTCGTGTCGCCAGGTGCGCCGCTGCCGATCTGATCAGCCGTATCGGCGATCACCAGCGGCATACTGCCCACGGTTTTCGCTTCGGCTATGGCCTCGTCGAAGGGCGTGAAAGGCAGCGTCGCTTCGTTCCGGATTGCATAAAACCTCCGGCCAAAATCTGCCGCCACACTCTCGGCGAGCGCCGCATCCCCATCCACCACCGCCAGCATCTTCACCCCCGCCTGCGGCAGGTCGGCCCATGGAAACCCATGATTGAGCGATAGCGACAGCACGCCGCCTTTCCCCTCTGCCGCTTCCATCTCCGCACAGAATCCGGGCATAGGCCCTTCCATCGTCGTCGGAAAAAGCCCGATGCTGCGGCAATCGAACAGCGCCATCTCAGGCGCAATCTCGCCCGCCAGCGTGCGCTGCATGAGATCGAACACCTCATGCGCCCGCTCATTGTGGTCGATATGCGGATAGGTCTTGTAGAAGACGATGATATCGGCCGCCTCGACGAGCACGTCGTCGATATGGGCATGTAGGTCGAGTTCGAGACCGATCCTGACCTCGCTCCCCACAATAGCCCGCATCCGCATTACAAGATCGGCCTCGCAGTCATCGTAGCCATCCGCGATCATCGCGCCATGAAGGAACATCAGCACCGCATCGACCGGCCCAGCCGCTTTCAGGTCGCCGAGGATACGATCGCGCATGCTCTCATAGGCCGGCCTCGTCGTCGGCCCCGCCGGATTGGCAAAGGCAAAAAGGCTCTGCACCACCTCCCAACCTTCCGCCTCCGCGCGCTTCAACCAGGTCTGCCCCGGCCCGCTCCACGGTGACGGCATGGCACTCGCAATATCGCCCTCATTCCAGAAGCAGTCGTAGAAATCCTCGATCCCTGTGGGGAAGGACGCGAAGGTATTGGTCTCGGTGCCAAGCGTGGCGATAAAGATGCGCATGGAAAAATCTCGCTAGATATCGAGAAGACGGCTGTGCTGGTCGAGCCAGGTTCCGGGCACCAGCACCGCTTTGCGCGCCCGCTCGTCCTCCGCAATCACCTCAGGCGTATAGACCGGCGCATTCCCGTCCTGCGGCTCGTAGCCGAGGATCCGCCGTGCCGGCTCAATGTCCCAACGCATGCCCGGATTGTCGGAGACAAGATTGAAGATCCCAAACCCCACCTTCGGCGCCACGACGGCACAATCCATTCCGTGGAGAAAATCGCGATTGGACAGCCACATTTCCTGCCCCCAACTGCCAATACCCAGATCAGGTCCCGGCAGGTTCGTTCCCGGCCAGATATTGCCGATGCGGAAGGCGATGAAGTCGTCCCCGGTCTCAGCGGCAAAAGCCCGCCCCATTTCCTCACCCATCAGCTTTGACACCGCATAGGGATTGAGCGGCAGCGGCGATGAGGCAGAACCGATCCGTTCCGAGCGAAACCGATAGCCGCCCATGACCTGATTGGTGCTGGCAAACACCACGCGCGGCACCCCCGCCTCCCGCGCCGCCCGCAACACATTGGCCGTGCCAACCACATTGGCCGGCTGCACCTGCTCCCATTTCGACCCCGGCGAAATCTGCCCCGCGAGATGCACGACCACGTCAATACCTGCGAAGCGTCCAGCCCAATCCGCGCCGAACACGCTGATATCGGCACTGATCACATCGGCTCCACCCGCCCGGTCGAGGAGGACAAGCTCATGCGTCCCGCCGGCCCGCCAATGCGCGACCAGCTTGCTGCCCAGATTGCCGGCGGCGCCAGTGATGAGAACGCGCGCCATCGCTAAAACTCCCGCGCCAGATTTTGGAAGATCAGTCCCTTGAGGCCGCTTTCGCTCGCCGCTTGGGCAATCTGGCTCAAGGTCGCCGGGTCAAGCGGAATGCCATCCATCCGCTGCCGTCGCACCGCCTGTTCCGGCTGCCCCGGCAGCAATACCTGCCCGGGCTTTTCGGCATTTTCCGACTGTACCCAGGCCAGCACCTGCGCCATCTCCGCGCCAAAGGCGTCGAGCGTGCCGATCCGTTCCGGCGACACGAGAATGGACAGCATGGAATTGATCACCGCTGGATCGCTCGCCCCATCGTGCTGCGTCTCCCCGCCCAGCAGCGCCGCTCCCAGCAGCTCGCATGCCAGCGCCAGCCCCCAGCCCTTGTGCTCACCAAACGGCACCAGCACACCGGGCGGATCGGCAAAGAGATCGTTGGGATCATTGGTCGGCAACCCATCCGCCGTCAGCAGCGCATTGTCCGGCAGCACCTTACCCTGGTTGCGATAGACGCGGATCTTTCCCATGGCCAGGCGGCTCGTCGCAAAATCAACCACGACGGGTTCCGCCCCCGCCCTCGGAAATCCCGCAGCAAAGGGATTGGTGCCTAGTCGCGCCTTCGTTCCTCCAAATGGCGCCACGATGGGCCCTGCAACCACATTGACGAAATGCACCGAGACCAGCCCGGCCGCCGCACACTGCTCGGCCCAACGGCCGATGCGCCCCAGATGATGGCTATTGCGCAGGCCGACAATGGCGCTGCCCTGCGCCTGCGCCAGTTCGATCCCCGCCTCCATGGCGCGATGCCCCATCACCTGGCCCGCGCCGCGCCCAGCATCGAAGATCACCATGCCGCCCCTGTCGGCAACAGGCTTGAGCGTCTGGTTGAGGACCATGCCGCCCGCCGCAATGCTCTTGAGATAAAGCGGGACCACGCCTACGCCATGGGAATCGTGCCCGCGCAGATTTGCCTCGACCAGATGCTCGGCAATCAGCCCGGCATTTTCCGTCGTCGCCCCGGTCGCCGTAAATAGCTCCGCCACTGCGCGCCGCAGCACGTCCGGCTTCACCGGCAAGGCCCCCATCGCTCTCTCCCGTCCACAAGGATGGATCGAGCCTATGCCAGCCTCGGGGAGCCGATAAGGGAGCCGCGTTTCGCCGCAAGAAACGTCGGCGGGTTTTGTCTTAAACGTTTAGCGAAATCGGTGGCAGCGCAGCGGTGATCCGCCTTGCCGCATCCTGCAGTGCCTCGGCGGCACGATCGACCATGGCCTTCATGCGATTATCCGGGGCCGAAAGGCTCACCGCGGCTATGGGATAGCCCTTGCCGTCGAGAATGGGCACGCCAATGCAGGTCACCCCATCCTCGTTCTCGCCCGTTTCCATGGCAAAGCCGCGCCGCCGCGCTTCCTCGACATGGCGACGGAAGGTCCGCGCATCGGTCAGCGTGCGATAGGTGCGCTGCTCATATTCGGGCCGCACCAGCCGCTCGACCGTTTCGCTTGGCAGAAACGCCGCCATGGCCTTGCCCAGCGAGGTCGAATGCACGGGGTGCCGATGGCCGATGCGCGCCTGGAACCTCTGCGAGCGCGTCGCCTCGCGAATATCGACATAGACGACTTCATCGTCCGCCAGCACCGCCAGGTTCACCGTCTCGCGAAATCCACCGACCAGCACATCGAGTTCACCCTGCGCCGTACTGCGAAGGCTGTGATAGATCGCGTCCGTCTGCGCCAGTTCGCGAAATTTTTCGCCGACGCCGTAGCGGTCCTGCACGATGTCGTGCGCAAAAAGCCCGGCAGCCGAGAGCGTCTGCAGATAACGAAACACTGTGGTCTTGGGCATGCCGAGCGCCTGCACCACCTCGGTCAAGGTCACGTCATGCGCCTGGCTCGCAACATAGGCAAACACCTGCATCGCCTTGGCAACCGGCAAAACCGAATAGGGGTCGCTACCCTTGGCCACTCTATCCTCCGAGACCCATCGGGCATGATTAGAGAATGCTGCCGCCCACGCTGTCAACAGACTGACATTTTGCACATCTCTTGAGCAGTCGACCCTCGCTTATTTCGTAAAGCGAAACGCGGCCCGATTTACAGCCCATTCCCTTGGATGCGTCATTAGGCCAGACGTGTGCCGAAGGGGCCCGGCCAAGCCGGGTGGCGCGCGGAGAGACGCAAAACAGGGAACCGACCATGACGCAGCCAATTCTCAAGTCTTTCCGGCTTGGCCTCACCATGCTGACCGCAACCGCGGCCATTCTGGCAGCCGTGCCGGGCGTGGCGCTGGCGCAGACGCGCGCCGAAGAAGGCAAGATGATCCTCGTTGCCCGCCAGGATCCGGGCACGCTGGACTATACCAAGAGCAATCTGACAGCCTTGCGTCTCTGGATTCCGGCCAATGTCGTCGAGCCGCTGGTTTATTTCAACAAGGACGGCTCCGTCGCACCCGGCGTCGCCGAAGCTTGGAAAATCAGCGACGACAAGCTGACCTATACCTTCACCATCCGCGAGGCCAAGTTCTCCAATGGCGAGCCGCTCACCGTCGAAGACGTGATCTATTCGCTCAACGCAATGAAGGCGAGCCCCGTCTCCCAGAACTCCGCCGCCTATCAGGCCGTCACCGCCATTGAAAAGGTTGATGACCGCACCGTAAAGGTAACGCTCGATCGCCCGAGCCAGAATTTCTGGAAGGGCATGGGCTCCACAGCCGGCCTCATCCAACCCGAAGCCTCGGCCGAGACCATCGCCACCAACCCGATCGGCACCGGCCCCTACAAGCTCGTGAGCTACACGTCCAACTCCAGCTTCGAATTCACCGCCAACGAAAACTATTGGGGCGATGCGCCCGCGATCAAGGACGTCACTGTCCGCATCATCACCGATGGTACCGCCGGCCTCAACGCGCTCGAAGCCGGCGAAGTCGACTCCCTCCCGGTCATCACCATCGACCTCTGGGAACAGTTGATGGCCCGCGGCCTCGACAAGAACTTCTCCATGGTTACCTATCCGCAGATCGGCGAGCCGACCTATGCCGTGATCAACCAGAAGCTCGATCCCGAATTGCGCCAGGCCCTGGCCATGACCATCGACCGCCAGGCCTATAACGACGCCTTCGGCGCCTCCTGGGGCGCGGAAAATACCTGCACCTTCGCCTTGCCCAACCAGGCCTGGTACGCGGCCGAAAGCCCGGAAAGCTGCCCCTATCCCTATGACATCGAGAAGGTCATGGCCCTCGTTGCCGAAAAGGGCTACGCCTCGACCCCGCTCGAATATGCATCGCTGAGCGACGTGCCGGACCTGTCCTTGCCCGCCGATATCATGGTGCCCACCATGCAGGCGGCCGGCTTCAACATGTCCCGCAATGCCATCGATCTGGCGCGCTATTCCCAGTTGATCTTCCAGGGCCGCCCGCCACAGTTCGACGTGACGGTCATGTCCGGCGATGCCGACCCAACCCAATGGGCTTGCGCCGATGAAGCTAGCGCCGGCTGGAGCACCTATTGCTCTGCCGAATATACTCAGGCTCTCGCCGATGCCGACGAGGCGCTCACCGACGAGGACTACCTCGCCCTGATGCAGAAATCAGCCGATATCCTGCGAAAGGATGCTGTGATCGTGCCGATCATCGCCAAGAAGGGCGTCGGCCTCTTCGATCCCGACCTCAAGGGCTTTGTCGAACCGCGCGTCGCCGTGGCGCTCGAATTCGCCCCGCTGCACTGGTAATTTCGCGCCGGGGCCGGCTCTGTCGCCGGTCCCGGTCGCCCTCTGTCAGTTGAGGAGACGTCGCGCCCGATGCCGGTCTATATCGCCCGCAAGCTGGCCTTTTTCCTGTTGGCGGTCCTGGTGGCCTCCATCGCCATTTTCCTGCTCATCCGCGGGGCGGGCGGCAATGTCGCCGCCGTCATTCTCGGCAAGGACGCCACCGCCGAAGCGATCAATGCGCTGGCCCAGCAATATGGGCTCGATCGCCCGCTCTTCGTCCAATATTTCGACTGGATCGGCAATCTGCTCCAGGGCGATCTCGGGCGTTCCTTCCGCACCAATGAGCCCGTCACCGATCTCGTCGTCTCGCGCCTTTCCATCTCCATTCCGCTCTGCGTGTCCGGCCTCATCCTCGGCCTTGTCATCGCCATTCCCGCCGGCACCTATTCAGCTCTCAATTCCGACAAGCCGCTCGGCGCCGTCATCGCGCTCCTGAGCCAGGTCGGCATTGCCGTGCCCGTCTTCTGGGCCGGCATTCTGCTCTCGCTCCTTTTTGGCGTCCGGCTCGGCTGGCTTCCAACCGGCGGCTGGACCAATTGGGACGTCAGCCTCTGGGGCGCCGTGCGCTCGCTCGTCCTGCCCGTCATCTCCCTCGGGCTCATCCTCGGCGCCTCGCTCACCCGCTATGTTCGCTCGGCCGTGCTCGACGTCATGAACCAGGACTATGTCCGCACCGCCCGAGCCACGGGCATGACGCGGATGCAGGCACTGCTGCAGGTCGGCCTCCGCAATGCCGCCCTGCCCATCGCCACCGTCGTCGGCCTGCAGATCGCCGAACTCATCGGCGGCACCGTCATCATCGAGACCGTCTTCTCCCTGCCCGGCCTCAGCCGCATGATCCTCGCCAATGTCGCCGCCCGCGAAGTCATCGTCGTGCAGTCGACCGTCATGCTGATCATCATCTTCGTCATGTTCATCAATCTCATCGTCGACCTGCTCTACGGCGTCCTCGATCCGCGCGTGAGGCTGGCCCGATGACCATCGCCCCAACCGCCACGCCGGCTAAGCCCAGACGCAGGCGTCGCCGCAATCTCACGCTCACCATCGGCATCGTCGTCACGGCGGCCTTCATGGCCATGGCGCTGGCCTCGTTCTTCTACCTGCCGCATAATCCCAATGTGCCGCGCATCCCCGATCGCCTCCTGCCCGCCGGCTCGCCCGGCTATCTCCTCGGCACCGATGCGCTCGGCCGCGATATCTTCTCCCAGCTCATGGTCGGTGCCCGCACTTCGCTCACGGTCGGAGCCGGCGGCGCACTGATCAGCCTCGTCATCGGCACCATTGCCGGCCTCTCGGCCGCCGCCTTTGGGCGCGTGGCCGACGAGACCATCTCGCGCGGCGCCGATATCATGCTCTCCATTCCCGGCATGGTGACCGCGCTTGTCCTCGCCGCCACCATCGGCTCGGGCGCCCTCACCACCATCCTGGCGCTCTCGGCCTTCTTCACCCCCTCCTTCACCCGTGTCATCCGCTCGGCGGCCCTCTCGGTCATGCAGGAAGATTTCATCACCGCGGCGCGCCTCTATGACCGCCCCACCTGGTTCATTCTCCTCCGCCATGTCCTGCCCAATGTCGCCGGCGTCATGATCGTCCAGTTCACGCTCTATTTCGCGGCTGGCATCCTCACCGAGGCGGGCCTTTCCTATCTCGGCGTCGGCGTCACTCGCCCCTCGATCTCCTGGGGCATGATGCTCAACGAAGCCCAGCAGCAGGTCGGCATTTCCTCGCCCCTCGCCATGTGGCCAGGCCTTGCAATCGTCATCGTCGTGCTCGGCCTCAACCTTCTCGGCGATGGGCTGCGCGACGTGCTCGATCCCAAACTGGCGCGGAGGGCATGATGACCACGCCTCCCGCCATCGAGGTAAAAAACCTCACCGTCGGCTACGAAGACCTCAACGCCGTGCGCGGCGTCTCCTTCACCCTGCCAGCCGGTGGCCGCATGGGACTTGTCGGTGAATCGGGCTCGGGCAAGAGCATGACCGCTCTCGCGCTCATGGGCCTGCTCCCAGCCGGTTGGCAGGCCCATGGCGAAGTGCTGCATGACGGCGTCAATCTCGTCAGCCAGTCGGACAGAGTCCTATCCTCCCGCCGCGGCCGCACCATTTCCATGGTGTTCCAAGACCCCATGTCCTCCCTCAATCCGGTGCGCCGCGTCGGCGACCAGATCGCCGATGTCATTCACCGCCACAATGGCGTAGGCCGGCGCGAAGCCATGCGGCAGGCCGTGGACCTCATGGTGCAGATGAACCTGCCCCGCCCCGAGCAGCTCGCGCGCTCCTATCCCCACCAGATTTCCGGCGGCCAGAAGCAGCGCATCATGATCGCCATGGCGCTGGCCTGCTATCCGCAATTGATCATCGCCGACGAGCCCACCACAGCCCTCGACGTCACCGTCCAGAAGCAGGTGCTGCGCCTTCTCAACGCAGCCACGCGCGAGCGCAACAGCGCCCTCCTTATGATCACCCACGACCTCCCCGTCATCGCCGCCATGTGCGACACCGTCGCCGTCATGTATGCCGGCCGCATCGTCGAATATGGCCCGGTGCAGGATGTCTTCCGCAATCCGCGCCACCATTACACGCGCGGCCTTCTCGACTCCCAGCCGACCATGGACAATATCGCCCTCGACGGCTCCTCGCGCCTCGTTTCCATTCCCGGCATGGTTCCGCCGTTGCAACGCCTGCCCTCCGGTTGCGCCTTCAATCCGCGTTGCCCCGCCGCCACCGAAAAGTGCCGCACCGAAATGCCCGAGCTCGCCCCGAATGGCGCTGCCTGCTGGCACCCCGTCGGCGCGGTGCAAGTAGTGGAGGCCTGACCATGTCCGAGCGCCGCCCGCTTCTCGCCATGCAGCAGGTCACCCAGGCCTATAGTCTGCCGCGCACCGCCCTCTTCTCCCCACCCGGCAGCTTCACTGTTCTCGACAGCATCGACTTTGACGTCTGTGCCGGCGAAGCCGTTGGACTTGTCGGCGAAAGCGGCGCCGGCAAAACCACCCTCACCCGCATCCTCACCGGCATGGAGCGCCCGCAATCAGGCCACGTGTTATTCGATGGCACCGATATCTGGTCCGCCGACCAGGCCCAGCGCGCCAGTTTTCGCCGCGCCGTTCAAATGGTGCTGCAAAACCCGCGCAGCTCGCTCGATCCGCGCATGCGCGTCGGCACGGCCCTGCTCGAACCCATGCGCAGCCTGCGCATCGAGGGCGATCACGTCAAACGCCTCCACGAAGTGCTCGACCAGGTCGGCCTCGACCGCTCGGCACTGGAGCGCTTCCCGCATGAATTCTCCGGCGGCCAGTTGCAGCGCATCGCCATCGCCCGCGCCCTCATGCCCAATCCACGCGTGCTGGTCGCCGACGAACCGGTCTCGGCCCTCGACGTCTCCATCCAGGCGCAGGTGCTGAACCTCCTCAAAGACCTCGTCCGCGATCTCAATCTGGGCCTCGTTTTCATCGCCCATGACCTCTCGGTGGTCGCCTACACGACGAGCCGCGTCTCGGTCATCGCGTCCGGTCGCATCGTCGAGGTCGGGCAGCCCGTCGAGCTTTTCACCCGACCCACTGCTCCCCAGACGAAAAACCTCGTCGATGCCGTATTGACGGTTGAATCAGGCCTTTCCGGCACCGCGCTCTAGGAACTTCCGCAAACTATTCCGCACCACGAAATGCGCCGGCGTTTACCTCGGCGACCCCGTGGTGTGTTTTCAGACAAACAATTCGAGGAGCAGCGAATGCTGAAGTTCGACGAGTCCGCGCGCATCATCGCGTCCGAGTCTCGCTATGTGGCCGGCGGCGTAAACAGCAATTTCCGCCTGGGCATGGGCCACGGTCCGCTCGTCTTCACCCACGGCGAAGGCGCCTATTTGCACGATGTCGATGGCAATAAGATCATCGACTATTATTGCGGCATGGGCGCCATGGTCCTCGGCCATAGCCCCAAGGGTGTGCAGGCAGCCGTCAAACAGCAGGTCGAAAAGGGCATCCTTTTCGCCGGCCAGTCGCCCGTCGAATACGAAGCTGCCCGCATCATCTGCGAGCGCATCCCGAGTGCCGAACGCCTGCGCTTCGGCTCCTCCGGCTCCGAAGTCGCCCAGGCCGCCATGCGCCTCACCCGCGCCGCCACCGGCCGACGCACCATCGTGAAATTCGAAGGCCACTATCACGGCTGGTTCGACAACATCCTCTGGTCGACAGCCCCCTCGCTGGCCGACGCCGGCCCCGCCGAAGACCCCAATCTCGTCATCGGCAGCAAGGGTCAGAGCATGGCCGATGCCGAAGGCCTCGACGTGCTGCAGTGGAACGATCTCGCCGCCGTCGAAGCCCGCCTCTCGCGCGGCGACGTTGCCGCCGTCCTCATGGAAGCTGCCATGTGCAACCAGGGCGCTATCTCGCCCATGCCCGGCTATCTCGAAGGCGTCCAGGCCGCCTGCCGCAAATACGGCACCATCCTGATCTTCGACGAAGTCATCACCGGCTTCCGCCTCGGCCAGAAGGGCGCCCAGGGTCGCTTCAACGTCACGCCCGATCTTTCGATCTTCGCCAAGGCCATCGCCAACGGCTTTCCGGTCGCCGCCATCGTCGGCCGCGCCGACCTCATGGACATGTTCGCCACCGGCGGCGTGCTCCATGGCGGCACCTTCAATTCCCAGCCCGTACCCATGGCCGCCATGATCGCCACCCAGCAGGCCCTCACACCCGAGCACTACGAAAAGACCTCGGCCTACGGCACCCGTCTTCGCGAAGGTATCAAGTCGATTTTTGCCGAAACCGGCATCAAGGCCCAGGTCACCGGCTACGAACTGATGTTCCATATCGGTTTCGGCCTCGACGCCCCGGCCCGCAACTATCGCGACCTCGCCCGCGCCGACAAGGCCGGCTATGCCCGCTTCGCCCAGGCGCTCCTTCGCCAGGGCGTACGCGTCCTCGAACGTGGTGCCTGGTTCGTTTCCTCCGAGCACAATGACGAGGTCGTCGACAAGACGCTGGAAGCCGTCCGCACCGCCGCCCGCGAAGTCGCTCCGACCCTGCCAAGCTGATCCGACGGGGAGCCGACGCAATGCACCTGCGCCGGCTCCCGCCGTTGATCCAGCCCACTATCCGCTGTTAGGAGTGCGCCACTTCTTTTGCGGATTGCCCGATGACCTCCACACGCCTCCACGCCGAGATCGAGAGCTTCCCGATCGCCGGCCGTTTCACCATTTCCCGCGGCAGCAAGACCGAAGCCCGCGTCATCCGCGTGGAACTGGAACAGGACGGCGTCATCGGCCAGGGCGAATGCGTCCCCTATGCCCGCTATGGCGAAACGCTCGATGCGACGCTCGAAACCATTTTGAGCCTTGCGCCCCAACTCGCCGCCGGCCTTGACCGGACCGGCCTCCAGACCGTCCTGCCGCCCGGCGCCGCCCGCAACGCGATCGACTGCGCCTTCTGGGATCTCGAAGCGAAACGCGCCTCGACCGACGTCGCCAGGCTCGCCCATATCCAGCCCCCGGCCCGCATCGAAACCGCCTACACCATCAGCCTCGACACCGCCGAAGCCATGGCCGAAGCCGCCGCGCGCCACGGCCACATGCCGCTCCTCAAACTCAAACTCGGCGCCCCCGGCGACGCCGAGCGCATCGCCGCCATCCGTGTCGCTGTGCCCAACACCCGCCTCGTCGTCGACGCCAACGAAGGCTGGCAGCCGAGCGAGCTGCAAACCCTCCTCCGCGCCGCCCGTGACGCCGGCATCGAGCTCGTCGAACAGCCCCTGCCCGCCGGCAATGATGCCCTTCTCGCCGAAATCGAACACACCGTTCCCATCTGCGCCGACGAAAGCGCCCACGCCCTCGCCGGCCTCGAAAAGCTCGTCGGCCGCTACGACGCCATCAACGTAAAACTCGACAAAACCGGCGGCGTCACCGAAGCCCTCGCCGTGGCCCAGCGCGCCAAAGAGCTGAACCTCTCCATCATGGTCGGCTGCATGGTCAGCACTTCGCTCTCCATGGCCCCAGCCTCCCTGCTCGCGCCCTTCGCCCGCTGGGTCGACCTCGATGGCCCCCTCCTCCTCGCCGCCGACCGCCCCAACGGCCTCGCCTATACCGACGGCATCATAGACGCGTCAGTCAGCACTCTTTGGGGCCGCTGATCCTAGGACCGGTCGAAATTCGGCTCAGGCTGAGGCGAAAATGGCGGTTTTCGAGAACCGGAGCGGAGCGTACATCGGTACGTGAGCACCGGAAGCGCAGAAAACTGTCATTTGCAGCCCAGCATCAGCCGAATAGCGATTGGTCCTAACGCGGGTGCGTCACATCCCGCGTCCGCTGCAGCGCATCCACGGTCTGCTCGTAGCGCTGGTTCGCCACGCCCAAAAACAAACAATCGACAATGGCTAACTGCGCAATCCTGCTGACCATGGCGCCCGCGCGCAACCGGCTCTCCCGCGCCCGACTGACAAGACATTCCTCCGCAGCCTTCGCCAGCGGTGATTCCGGCGACCCCGTCAGCGCAATCGTCAGCGCCCCCGCCTGCCGCGCAATCTCGATATAGCGCACCGTATCCGCCGTTTCCCCCGAATGCGAAAACCCGAACGCCACCGTCCCCGGCGGCGACAGCAGCGCCGCCGTCCAGGCCTCATGCGGATCGGCCAGCAAAAACGCATTGCGCCCGATGCGGAACAGCTTGTGATGCAGGTCCTGCGCCACGAACTGGCTGGCCCCAATCCCGAACAGCAAAATCCGCTGTGCCTTATCGAGCGCCGCCACGACCCGCTCGAGCGCCTCATAATCAAGCCCCGAAACCGTCTCGTCGATCGCCAGCATTTCGAGCGACGCAACCTTCGACGCCATCTCCCGCAGCGTGTCCGACTTGGCGATCTCCGCCCCAAGGATCAGGTTGCCGCCATATTGCGCCGTCTCCTTGCCCAGTTCCGTCGCCAGCGACA
Organism: Devosia riboflavina; assembly: GCF_000743575.1. Classification (GTDB taxonomy): domain Bacteria; phylum Pseudomonadota; class Alphaproteobacteria; order Rhizobiales; family Devosiaceae; genus Devosia; species Devosia riboflavina. The sequence continues at coordinate 213,448 of NZ_JQGC01000001.1, forward strand.
TGCGCAATTGCGCATAGCCCGAGAGCCCCAGCGCCTGGCAAAACCGCACCACTGAAGCGACCGACGTCTGGCAGGTTTCGGCTAGTTCATAGATCGTCTTGTTGAGTACGAGGCTCGGCGTGTCACGAATGGCCGTCGCCACCCGCTGCATGGCCGGCGTGAACTTTGCCGACGACGCCTCGATGCTCGACTGAATGCCCAATTCCACCCTCCCGGCCGATCGCAGCTCAACCAGCCTACTTCAGATCGCACCCTCTCTGAAACAATATTTCACAAAATAGCACTTAAGTGAAACTCGTTGACACAGACTGTTGCGAATTCATAGGCTTGTCATGAACCACTGCCGCCGACAGGGCGATCCCAAGGGATCGGAGCGGCAATGCACTTCACGGGATTTGGGCCCTTTCCGCACGGGCCGTCAGCAAGGAGGGAATAAGATGAACTGGATCAACCACCGCAAGCTCATGACCGGGCTCGCCATCGCCACGGCGCTTACGACGGCCGCCGCGGCCCTGCCTGTTCAGGCAGCGACGCTCCGCATGGCCTGGAGCCAGGACGCGACGGGCCTCGACCCGCACAAGCAGACCGCCTTCCCGTCCATTCGCCTGCTCGAACTGGTCTATGAGCCGCTGGTCCGCCTCGATGCCGATCTCAACGTCATCCCCGCCATCGCCACGAGCTGGGAATTCGCCCCCGACGCCAAGACGCTGACCTTCAAGCTCGATCCCAACGCCAAGTTCACCAATGGCGCCCAGGTCACCCCGGCCGACGTAAAAGCTTCGTTCGAACGCATCCTCAACGAGGAAACCGCTGCCGCCGCGCGCTCGAATTTCCTCTCGATCGACACCATCGATACGCCCGATGCGGAAACCGTCGTCTTCAACCTCAAGACCGCCGACGTGCCGATCCTCGTCGCCATGGCGACCATCAATGCCGCCATCGTCCCCGCCAGCGAAATCGAGGCCGGCAATGTCGGCACCGAAGCCGTGGGCTCCGGCCCGTTCAAGCTCGATAGCTGGGAACCCAATTCCCGCGAAGTTCTGAGCGCCAATGCCGATTGGGCCGGCGGCGACGTCAAGGTTGATGGCATCACCATCTCGGTCCTGCCCGACGAAACCGCGATCCTCGCCTCGCTCCGCGCCGGCCAGACCGATTTCGCCCTGCTCAACGACCCGCTGGTCGCCACCATGGTGCCCAACGAAGCCAATCTCCAGCTCAACCGCGCACCCGTGCTGGCCTATAACGTTCTGCAGCTCAATCCGTCGCGCCCGCCCATGGACAACCTGAAGGTTCGCCAGGCCATGTCCTGTGCCATCAACCGCCAGGAAATCGTCGACGCAGCCCTCGCCGGCGAAGGCAAGGTGACCGGTCCCCTGACCATGCCCGCCTTCGCTCAGGACCCGAGCACCCTCTTCTGCTACGAGCAGGACCTCGAAAAGGCGAAGGCGCTCATGGCTGAATCGGGCGTTTCCGGCTTCACCGCCAAGGTCATCGGCGCCACCGGCGAACCCCCGGTTGCTGCGTCCGAAGCCCAGGTGCTGCAGGCCCAGCTCGCCGAAATCGGCATCAATCTCGAAATCGAGATGATGGAACTCAACGTCTATGTCGACACCTGGCTCGCCGGCAATTTCGACATGGCCGTCGCCCAGAATGGCGGCCGTCCCGACCCGTTCCCGATGTACAATCGCTACTTCACCAAGGACGGCAATCTCCTCAAGGTGTCCAACTTCGTGGACGACACGCTCGACACCCTGATGCGCGAAGGCCAGGCAGAAACCGATCCGGCCAAGCGCGTCGAAATCTTCCACAAGTTCGAAAACCACCTCGTCGAACAGGCCCCGTGGCTGTGGCTGTCCACGGGCTATGGCTATACCGCCCAGCTCAAGACGGTTTCGGGCTTCGTCCCCTCGCCGACCGGCACGCTGTTCGGCCTGACCGAAGTTTCAGTCCAGTAATTTGTATTAAGTTCGGGACTGGCCCGAGGGCCGGTCCCTTTTATCCAGGAGACGGCGTTCGATGAATTATGTGGTGCAACGCCTCCTGACGTTCCCACTGATCCTGCTCGGGGTTTCGGTTCTCGTCTTCGTCTCGATCCGCATGGTTCCCGGCGATGCCATTACCGCCATGCTCGGTACCGAAGCGGGCCTCCTCACCCCCGCGCAACGCTCTGCCCTCGCCGCCTATTTCGGCATCGACCAGCCCGTCTGGTCGCAATATCTGCGCTGGCTCTCCGGCCTCTTCCAGGGCGATCTCGGCATTTCATCCATCTACGGCAAGCCGGTCCTCGCGATCATTATCGAGCGCTTCCCGCTGACCCTGCAATTGGCCCTCATGTCCATGGTCATCGCGCTCAGCGTCGGCGTCCCCCTCGGTGTCTTCGCCGCCACGCGCAATGAAAAGCCCAGCGACCTGATCGTCCGCATGCTTGCCATGCTCGGTCAGTCGACGCCCAGCTTCGTCATCGGCGTCCTCATCATCTATGTCCTGTCGGTCTTCTTCGGCTTCGTCCCCGCCATGGGCACCTTCACGCCGCTCTTCGTCGATCCCCTCGCCAGCATCGGCCAGTTGATCTTCCCGGCTATCACCCTCGGCTTCGCCTTCGCCGCCTCCGTCACCCGCATTTCCCGCTCGGCCATGCTCGACGTCTTGAGCGACGACTATATCCGCACCGCCCGCTCCAAAGGCGCCTCGCAGCGCAGCGTCGTCTGGCGCCACGCCCTCCCCAATGCGCTGATCCCCGTCGTCACCCTTTCGGGCGTCGAATTCGGCTATCTCCTTGGCGGCGCCGTCATCGTCGAACAAATCTTCGCCCTACCCGGCCTCGGCCGCCTCGTCCTCGATGCCATCACCCAGCGCGATTACGCGCTGGTGCAGGGCACCGTCCTCTTCATCGCCTTCAACTTCCTCTTGGTGAACTTGCTCGTCGACCTCGCTTATGTCGCGCTCGATCCGCGCATCCGGATCGGGGGCCGCTGATGCAAAAGCTCCTCCGCGCCTTCCTGCGCCACCCCTCCGGCCGCATCGGCCTCACCATCATCGCGCTATACCTGCTCGCCGCCGTTCTCGGCACGCTGGGCCTCACCCCGCGCGACCCGCTGAAGCTTTTCGCCATTGATCGCCTGAAGCCGCCCAGCGCCAATTACTGGTTCGGCACCGACCTCCTCGGCCGCGATACCTTCAGCCGCCTCATGGTCGGCATCAAGCAGTCGATGATCATCGCCTTTTCCTCGGTCGCCCTCGCCACCCTCTTCGGCACCATCATCGGCCTCCTCGCCGCATGGTGGGGCACGCTTTGGGATGGCATCCTGATGCGCATCATGGACGTGCTGCTGGCCTTCCCTGCCATCCTCCTCGCCCTCCTCATTATCGCCATTGTCGGCCCGGGCACCGGCACCAGCGTTGCCGCCATCGCCATCGTCTATACGCCCATCTTCGCCCGCGTCGTCCGCGGCCCGGCTTTGTCGCTGAAACAACGCGATTTCGTCGACGCCGCCCGCACCTTCGGCAGCTCACAGCCCTATATCCTCAGCCGCCACCTGCTGCTCAATCTCGTCGCCCCGCTCGCTGTGCAGGTCACCCTCGCTCTCGCCTGGGCCCTCCTCACCGAAGCCGGCCTGTCCTTCCTCGGCCTCGGCACCCAGCCGCCGACCCCGTCGCTCGGCTTGATGCTGGCCGAAAGCAAGAACCTGATGACGCAAGCCCCTTGGCTGATGATCTTCCCGGCCCTGACCATCATGCTCGGCATTTTAGGCTTCAATCTCACCGGCGACGCCCTCCGCGACATTCTCGATCCCCGCACCCAGAGGAGAGAAGCATGACCCCTCTCCTTTCCGTCCGCGATCTGCGCGTCGGCTTCGGCCAGAACCCGGCCGCCAATGAAGTGGTGAAGGGCGTCAGCTTCGACCTTGCCGCCGGCGAGACCCTCGCCATTGTCGGCGAAAGCGGCTCCGGCAAATCCGTCACCGCCCTCTCGGTCAATCGCCTCGTAGATTTCGGCGGCGGCCGCATCACCAATGGCTCCATCATCCTGCAACGCAGCGACGGTTCTACCCTCGATGTCGCCAAGGCAGAGGAAAAGGTCCTCCGCACCATCCGCGGCCGCGATGTCGGGATGATCTTTCAGGAGCCGATGACCTCGCTCAATCCGGTACACACCGTCGGCGCCCAGATCGAGGAAGCTTTCAAGCTAAACCGCGGCCTCCACGGCGCCGAAGCCGAGCGCGCCGCCTTGGACGTACTCGACCGCGTCCGCATCCCCGACGCTAAGTCGCGCCTCGCCTATTACCCGCACCAGCTCTCGGGCGGCATGCGCCAGCGCGTCATGATCGCCATGGCCCTCGCCAGCAGCCCGCGCCTCCTCATCGCCGACGAACCGACCACCGCTCTCGACGTTACCGTGCAGGCCCAGATCATGGCGCTCCTCGCCGAACTGCGCGCCGAAACCGGCATGTCGATGATCTTCATCACCCACGACATCGGCCTCGTCGCCGGCATTGCCGACCGCATCATGGTCATGCAGCACGGCCTCGCCGTCGAGCAGAACACGACCGACGCCGTTCTCGACAATCCGCAGCACGACTACACCAAACACCTGCTCAACGCCGTCCCCCACTTCACCTCCGGCAAGGCCGTCCGTGCCGACGGCGAGCGGGCCGCGACGAGCGAACCCATCATCAAGGTAGATGACCTCGTCGTCCGCTTCCCGGTGAAAAAGGGCCTCTTCCAGCCCAAGGGCGCCATCCACGCCGTAGACGGCGTCAGCTTCGATCTCATGCCCGGCGAAACCCTCGCCATCGTCGGCGAAAGCGGCTCCGGCAAATCCACCACCGCCCGCGCCATTCTCGGCCTCGTCGAAAAGCATCGCGGCGCCATCGCCGCCAAACCCGGCCGCTCGCGCCGCCCCATTCAGATGGTGTTCCAGGACCCCTTCGCCTCGCTCAATCCGCGCCTCAATGTGGAAGCCCTGATGGCCGAGCCCGCCATCGCCAACGGCCAGAAGCTCGACGACGCCCTGCGCGACCGCATGCGTTTCCTGCTCGATCGCGTCGGCCTCCCCGCCGATGTGCTCAACCGCTATCCCCACCAGTTCTCCGGCGGCCAGCGCCAGCGCCTCTGCATCGCACGCGTGCTGATGCTCAATCCCGATGTCGTCGTGCTCGACGAAGCCGTCTCCGCCCTCGACGTTTCGGTGCAGGCTCGCGTCCTCGATCTCCTCGTCGATCTCCAGCGCGAATTCAGCCTCGCATACCTCTTCATCTCCCACGATATGGCCGTGGTCGAGCGCATCGCCCATCGCATCGCCGTCATGTATGCCGGCCAGATCGTCGAGATCGGCGAAGCCCGCTCCGTGCTCTCCGATCCGCAGCACAGCTACACCAAGCGCCTGATCTCCGCCGTTCCCGCCATCGAGCGTCGCCGCCAGCATTTCGCCATCGACGCCACCCAGGTTCCATCCCTCGTCCGCCCCGCCGGCTACGAGCCGCCCCCGGCCAACTGGCGCGAGGCCGGCCAAGACCACCGCGTTCGCATCGAAGAAGCCAAATGAGCAAGCCGCAAGACATGCTGGAGCGGGCCTTCCCCGCCCTCGAACAAGCCATCGCATCCGGCCGCATCCCCGGGGGCGTCCTCGGCGTCATCGACCGCGACGGCAACCGCGCCACCCGCGCCATTGGCTCCGCCCAAACCGTGCCCACCAGCCGCCCGATGACCGAGGACACCTGGTTCGACCTCGCTTCGATCAGCAAAGTCGCCTTCACCACCGAGCGTATTCTTGCCCTTGCCGAAGCCGGCACCATCGACCTAGATGCGCCTCTGACGACAATCCTGCCCGACTATCGCCACTACAATCTCGACAACTGGGAGCGGAAGATCACCTTCCGCCAGTGCCTCGGCCACCAGACACCCTTCCCGGCCGTCTTCCCGCTCTATACCTATGGCCGCGACCCGGACCTCCTGCGCACTTTCCTGCTGCAACACGAATTCCCCGCCGGCCCCGCCGTCTATTCCGACATCAATTTCATCCTTCTCGGCTTCGCCCTCGAACGCATCCACGGCAAATGGCTGCGCGAACAGGACCCTGGTCCCGGTTTCGCCTGGTCCGCCGATCCGCAAAACGCCGCCGCCACAGAACTCTGCTACTGGCGCCACCGCGTCCTCGTCGGCGAAGTCCACGACGACAATTGCTCGGCCCTCGAAGGCGCCGGCAATGCCGGCCTTTTCGGCACCGTCCATTCCATGCTCGACTTCGCTGGCGAAAAGCTCATCAAGGCCGGTCCCGACGCCCTGATCCGCACGCCCCTAAGCGCCCGCCGCACCCATGGCTGGGAACGCCCTTATGATGGCTGGTCCGGCGGCGACAATTGCACCGCCGAAACCATCGGCCACACCGGCTTCACCGGCACCGGCATCTGGATCGATTTCGCCCGCGGCCACGCCTGGACCCTCCTTACCAATCGCGTCCACCCCACCCGCCATTTCGACAGCGGCATTTTTGCGCTGCGCCGCGCGGTCGGTGACCGCATCAACGCCGAGTAAATCAGATGACCTTTGAACCAATCTGGGCCGTGGGCCTCATGACCGGCACGGTGCTCGACGGCAATATCGACGTCGCCCTCCTCCGCACCGATGGCGAAACCGTCGAAAGCTTCGGCGCCTATACCCTCGCGCCCTATCCCCAATCCATCCGCGACCAGCTCGAAGAAACCCTCTCGCAAGCCCGCACCTGGGCTTTTAACGGCCCCGAGCCCGCCATTTTCGCCAAGGCCGAAGACGCCCTCACCCGCGCCCAGTCCGCCGCCGTCGCCGCCCTCGTCAAACACGCCGGCCTCAAGAATGAAGACATCGGCGTCGTCGGCTTCCACGGCCAGTCCGTCCTCCACCGTGCGCCCCAACCTGGCCGCATCGGCGCCACCCGCCAGCTCGGCAATGGCAAGCTGATGCACAACCTCCTCGGAATCCCCGTCGCCTATGATTTCCGCTCCGCCGACGTCCGCGCCGGCGGCCAGGGCGCGCCCCTCGCCGCTCTCTACCATCAGGCCCTTCTGAAAAAGATCGGCGCGACGGATGGCAAGACCGCCGTGCTCAATCTCGGCGGCGTCGCCAATATCACCTTCTGGGATGGCAAGGACCAGCTCATCGCCTTCGACACCGGCCCCGCCAACGCCCCGATCAATGATTTTGTAAGAAGCCTCGGCCTCGGCGACATGGACCACAACGGCGAAATGGCCCTCCGCGGCACAGTCGACGAAGAACGCCTCGCCAAACTCCTGACCCACCGCTACCTCAGCGCCGCCTATCCAAAGTCCCTCGACCGCTTCGATTTCCTCTCCACCATGGCCGATGGCCTCGGTGCCGAAAACGGCGCGGCGACCCTCACCGCCTTCACCTGCGGCGCCGCCGGCAAGGCGCTCGACCTCCTGCCCCAGCGTCCCGAAAAGCTCGTCGTCTGCGGCGGCGGCCGTCACAACCCCGCCATCATGGCTATGCTGAAAACCCGCGCCGGCGTCGAAGCCGTCCCGGCCGAAACCGTCGGCTGGCGCGGCGACGCCATCGAGGCCGAATGCTTCGCCTTCCTCGCCGTCCGCGTCCTCCGCGGCCTGCCCATCAGCTTCCCGACAACCACCGGCGCACCCCATCCGCTGACCGGCGGCGAACTGGCGGCCTGATCATGTCCATCCTCTCCATGGAGGTCACGGAAACCCCTGCCGCCAGTGATCTCGACAGGATCGGCAAGGGCCTGACGAGTTTCAACGAGGCCGATGTCGGCCCCGCCGAGCGCCGCCCGCTGGCGGTCCTCGTGCATGATAGCGACGGCGAACTCGTGGCCGGCATTTCCGGCTACACCGCCTGGGGTTGGCTTTATGTGCAATGGCTCTGGGTCGAAGAAGACCAGCGCGGCCAAAGTCTCGCTGGGCAAATGCTGGAAAACGCCGAACAGGAGGCCCGCCAACGCGGCTGCCACGGCGCCTATATCGACACCTTCAACCCCCATGCTCTGCACGTTTACCAAAAGGCCGGCTACACGGTCTTCGGCACGCTCCCGAATTTCCCCCAGGGCCGTACCCGCAGCTTCCTCTGCAAGGATCTCTAGGTGAAATCCCTCAGCGGCATGCTTTTCTGCGCCTCCGGCATCGTCCTGATGTGCTGCATGGATGCCGTCGCCAAGGCACTCGGCGCCGACCTGACCACCTTCCAGGTCGTCTTCCTCCGCTATCTCGGCTCCGCCATCTGGCTGATCCTCTGGATCGCCCTCACCGGAGCTTCCTGGCCCAAGAAAGAAGATCTCGGCCGCCAAGCCCAGCGCGCCGCGCTCCTCGTCGTCACGGCATCTCTTTTCTTTTACGCCGTCACCCACCTGCCCCTCGCCGTCGTCGCGGCGCTGGGCATGACTGCTCCGGTCTATGTGACCCTGCTTGGCGCGTTTCTCTTTCACGAAAAGATCGGCCCCACTGCCTGGTTTGCCCTCGCCCTTGGCGCCGCCGGTTCCGCCACCATCATCTTCGCCGGCCAGACCGCGGGTTTCGGGACCATCGAAGGCGACCCGCTCGCCTGGGCGGCCGCCCTCCTCGCCCCCCTCACCTATGCGATCGTCGTCGCGCTCCTAAAGCACCATTCGAGCCGCGAAGACCCCGCCGCCATGACCATGGGCCAATCCCTTCTTGCCGCGATCTTCGTGTTGCCCCTCGCCCTCGGCGCCTGGCCCGCCATCACCCCGCACATTGCCGGCCTCGGCACCCTGATCGGCCTTTTGGGCGCTGTCGGTTTCCTGCTGCTGATCCACGGCCTCCGCCGTCTCCCGGTCAGCGTCTTCGCCGTCCTCGACTACACTGCCCTCATCTGGGCCGGTCTTCTGGGCTTTTTCTTCTTTGCCGAAATCCCCGGCCCCCAGCTCTGGATCGGCGGCAGCCTCATCATCGCCGCCTGCGTCCTCAATTCCCGCCGTGCGGTCGAAGCGCAAACGGCAAGCTGAAACAATTCGGGCGCCGGCTTGGCCGACGCCCGTTTCATGTCGTCAAGAACTGACGCTTACTGCGCTGCTTCCTGCGCCTGACCTTCAAGACCAGCCAGCGCACGCGCCAGACGCAGGCTTTCCGGCTGCTCGGCGCGATAGCGACGGCCGATTTCCATCATCAGCACGGTATCAGGCAGGAAGGTGAGTTCGGAGAAAATCCGATCCCAGTCGATGTCGCCCCAGCCGAGCGGCATGTGCAGGTCGCCGATACCCATGGCGGTGTTTTCCTGCGGATGGAACGGCTTGTAAAAGCCTTGCGGACGGCCAAAATTATCGTGGACGTGCAGGTGGCCGGTGACCGGCGCCATCGCGGCGATCTCGGCGTAGAAGTCGAGGCCGCGATAGGTGGATTCGATATAGGCATGGCCAAAATCGATCAGCGCCACGACCTGCGAGTGATTGACCGCCTTGACGGTCTCGGCCACCTCTTTCGGCGTCTGGCGATACTGGCCGAGCTCAGTTGTAAAGATGTTTTCGAGCGCAATGCGCACGCCATAGGGGCGAGCGAAATCACCGAGTTCAACCAGCGCTTCGCGCTCACGCATATCGGCATCGGCGCGCTCGGCAATCTGGTCGGCACGCAGGCACCCGCCATGCTGCACCAGCACGCGCGCATTGACGCGATCACACACTTCCACCAGCGCCTTGGCGGCATCCATCTGGTAGCGCTGGGTCACCGGATCCATGAAGTTGGACGAAACCAGGCCATGCGCCGTGTAGCGGAAGTCGAACTGGCTGGTGATGGCAACCAGGCGCTCGGCGCGCTCGGGAATGATGCGGCCGCCCGAGATCAGATCGAGGCTGGTCAGCCCCAGCTCGACCGTATCAACGCCCATTTCGGCGAGGGCGCGCAGATCGTCGTGAAAGCTCTGGAATTCGCCGTCGGTAGAGCCGACATTGAAGCCGGTGCCGATGATATTGCCCATTGGGGCCTCCTCAAAAAGGGTCAGGCAGAAACGCTGTCGGTGGCGCGAACCGGACGACCTGCATGGTCGACGCGGCGGCCCGTCGTGTGATCGAAGACGTGGATATCGCTCTCGCTCATGGCGAAGTGCACCGGCATGCCGGTCGCCAGCGCGTCATTGCCGTCGTCGACGGCGATGATCGGGCTACCATCGGCGCGGGCATAGACGAGACGCGAGGCGCCGAGCTCTTCGGTATAATCGACCACGGCCGCAATCGCGTCCTTGTGGCCGGCATCGACGCGACGGACCAGTTCGGGACGAATGCCGATGGATACTTCCCGGCTGAGATGCGCCTTGGCGAGACCAGGCAGGTTGAGCATGCCGCCCTTGCCGTGGCGGAAATAGCCGTCTTCGCCGAAGAAGCCGCGCACCAGGTTCATCGACGGAGAGCCGATGAAGTCAGCGACAAACAGGCTCGCCGGATGATGATAGACCTCTGAAGGCCTGCCCACCTGTTCGACATAGCCCGAATTCATCACGATCAGCCGGTCGGCCAGGGTCATGGCTTCGGTCTGGTCGTGCGTCACGAAAACCGATGTCACTCCAAGGCTGCGATGGAGGTTACGAACCTCGGCGCGCATGGCCACGCGCAGCTTCGCATCGAGATTGGAAAAGGGCTCGTCGAACAAAAACACCTTCGGCTCACGCACCATGGCGCGGGCCATGGCAACGCGCTGGCGCTGGCCGCCCGAGAGCTCGCCCGGCTTGCGGTCGAGATAGGGTTCGAGGCTGACGGATTTGGCCACCTTCAGCACCTTGGCCTCGCGCTCCGCCTTGGGCATGCCCGCGACTTTGAGCGCATAGCCGATATTCTGGCGCACGCTCATATGCGGATAGAGCGCATAGTTCTGGAACACCATGGCGCAGCCGCGTTCGCGCGGCTCGAGCTGGTTGACGACCTTGCCATCGATGGCAATCTTGCCCTCGGAAATCTCCTCGAGCCCGGCAATCATGCGCAGCAGGGTCGACTTGCCGCAGCCCGATGGCCCGAGAATGACGACGAATTCGCCCGCTTCGATTTCCACATCGACGCCATGGATGACGTCATTCTTCTGGTAGCGCTTCTTGACGCCGGAAAAGCTGATCGCAGCCATGAAAGTCTCACTTGTCTCGGGTGATGAGGCCGCGCACGAACCAGCGCTGCATGAGCGCAACGACGAGCAGTGGCGGAAGCATGATGATGAGGGCGCCGGCCATGGTGACGTTCCAGTCCGGCGTGCCGTTCTGCGTCGGGATCAGCGCCTTGAGCTGCATCACCACGGTGCCGTAATGGGTGCGGTCCGTCGTGATCAGCAGTGGCCAGAGATACTGGTTCCAGCTCGACACGAACATGATAGTGGCAAGCGCCAGCATATTGGTGCGCGAGAGCGGCAGCAGCACGTCAAAGAAGAAACGGACCGGGCCGGCACCATCCATCTTCGAGGCTTCGATCAGTTCATCGGGAATGGTCATGAAGAACTGACGATAGAGGAAGGTGCCCGTCGCCGTGGCGACCAGGGGCAGGATCAGGCCCGTATAGGAATTGAGCAGGTTCCATTCGAGCCCGATGCGGACACTCGAAACGGCCTGCACGAGACCGGTAATCCCCAGCGTGTCGAGCACCACCTGGAAGGGCAGCAGCGCATTGGCGGCAATCGCATAGGTCGGCACGATGCGCACTTCGAGCGGCAGCATCAGGGTGATGAAGATCAGCCAGAAGCAGACCATGCGCGCCTTGAAGTCAAAGAACACGATGGCAAAGGCCGAGATCGAGGCCAGGAGGATTTTGCCCGCCGTCACGCCGATGGCGACGATGAAGCTGTTGATCAGTTTCGGTCCCAGGTCTGCACGCAGCCAAGCCGACTGGATGTTTTCCCAGAGATGGGAAGAGGGCCAGAGCACGATGGGCACCCGGCTGACTTCCTGCAGCGACTGGCTGCCCGCCACGATGACGATCCAGAAGGGTACCAACACCACCAGTAGCCCCAGTATCATGGCGGCATAGGTGACGAAATTGAAGAGAGGCGAACGTTCGATCATTTGAGCGTCCTCAATTGTAGTGAACGCGCTTTTCGACCCATTTGAACTGGACGAAAGTGAGCGCGATAACGAGGAACATCAGGACGATCGACTGAGCGGCAGCGCCCGAATAGTCGAGGCCTTTGAACCCGTCGAAATAGATCTTGTAGACCATCACTTCGGTCGAGCCGACCGGACCGCCTTCGGTCATCGTGTCGATGAGGCCAAAGCTGTCGGTAAAACTCGAGATCAGGTTCATGATCAGGAGGAAGAAGACGGTCGGCGTGATCAGCGGAAGCTGCAGGTCGAACATGCGCCGCAGCGGGCGCGCGCCGTCCATGGCCCCGGCCTCGGTGATCGAGCGCGGGATCATCTGCAGGGCAGCGAGGAAGAAAATGAAATTATAGCCGATGCCGAGCCAGGCATGGCAGATGATGACCATTGCAAGGGCATGGATGCCATTGGTGGACGGGTCCCAGATGCCCGGCCAGAGCGTGTTGATCGAGCCGATCAGGCCCGATTGCGGGGCAAAGATGAAGCGGAACGCCACCCCGGCCGCCGGCGCGGCAATGGCATAGGGCCAGACATAGACCGACTGGAAAAGCTTGGTGCCTTTGAGCGAGCGGTCGACGAAACAGGCCAGGAATAGTGCCACGGCCATGGAAAGGCCGGTCGTGCAGATCGCATAAAACGCACTGCGGGCAACGGTCGCCCAATATTCGCGATCCCGGAAGATGGCGATGAAATTGTCGAGCCAGACCCAGGTATTGCCGCCGCCCCAGGGTTGTTCGAGCGTGAACGCCCAATAGAGCGCCTGCGAAGTGGGCCAGTAGAAAAATACCAGGACCAGGATGAGCTGCGGGCCAATGAGAAGCCAGGGCAGCACCGGGTTGCGGTAAAAGGCGCGTCGTTCCATCGCCGTCTCCAGTCAGAACAAAAAAGCACGGGCGGCGCTATGGCCGTCCGTGCGATCAGATCAGGCGATCAGGGGAGCTGGGCGCCCTTGTAGGTCTGTTCGAAGCGACGCAGGATTTCGTTGCCCTTGGCGTCGAACGCCTGGAGGCTCTCGAGCACCGGAGCGTTGTTGAACAGCACGTCCTGGATGGTCTTGACCATTTCGGCGCGGATCGAAGCATAGTTGCCGAGACGGATGCCACGGCTGTTTTCGGTCGGCGGAGTGAAGGTCAGGCTTTCAACGGCCAGTTCGCGGCCCTTATTGGGGGCTTCGTTGTAGAAGCCGTTAGCCTTCATGGCTTCAAAGCCGGCCATGGTCACCGGGACGTAGCCGGTGATGGTCGACCAGGTCTGGGCCTGTTCGGGCTGGGCGAGGTAGTTGAAGAACGCGGCAGCGCCCTTGTATTCTTCTTCCGACTTGCCCTTGAGGGTCCAGAGCGAAGCGCCGCCAACCAGCGAGTTGGTGCGTTCGGTATCCGACCACATCGGCAGCATGGCATTGGTCCAGTGCACGCCTTCGGCGGCCTGCTTGCCAAAGGTGCCGTGGTCGGCAATCGAGGACGAGGTGATCTGGCACTTGCCGTTGACGAAGGCGTCGTTGGCGGTTTCGCCGGCGTCCTTGGACTTATGGACGATGATGCCTTCATCGTACATCTTCTTGATCCAGGTGAGCTGGTCAACGAACTTGCCCTGGCTCACGACCATTTCGGCGTCGAGACCGCCAAAACCGTTGCCCTTGGTGGCGATCGGCTGGTTGTGGATGGCTTCGAACTGTTCGAACCACTGCCAGGCACCGGCCGGATCAAAGGCGATCGGGCATTCATAGCCGGCGTCCTTCATGGCGCGGGCGACGGTTTCGACTTCTTCCCAGGTCGAAGGCGTGCCTTCAAAGCCAACCTTGGCCAGCGCGTCGGTGTTGTAATAGATGACGGCGGTCGAGTTGTTGAACGGCAGCGACAGCATTTCGCCGGTCGAGGTCGAGAAGTAGGACGCGATACCGGAGAGGTAGTTGTCCCAGTCGATTTCGTAGCCGTTGGACGACATCAGTTCGCGGATCGGCATATAGGCGCCCGAGAGCATCAGATCGAGCGTACCGGCGTCAAAAATCTGGGTGACGGTCGGCTGCTTGTTGGCGCGATAGGCCGCGATCGTGTTCTGCAGGGTATTGTCGTAGTTTTCCTGGCTGACGCAGACGATCTCATAATCGGTCTGGGATTCGTTGAAGCCGCGGCACATGTCCTGCACGCGCTCGGAAAGGTCGCCGGAAAGGCCATACCAGAATTCGAACTTGGTCTGGGCCATGGCAGGTGCAGCAGTTGCGATGGAAAGCACTGCGATCGTGGACGCTGCGCTGAGCAGCCGGATGCTAGTCATTTTAGCCTGTCTCCGAATTTGAGGCCGTTGGGCGGGCGGACTCCTAGGCGCCCCGCATGACAGGTCATTCTCAAAGCCATGGCGCTTTGACTAAGACTGTGTGACGGAACGACGAAGGATCGGAGAAGGGTTGATGACAGGGCCCGTCGCACACGGTGTCACAGGCCCAAAGCCATCGCCGGAAGCTCTCCGGCAAGCAACGGAAATTACGAAGATTTCGGCTTTCTACCGCGTCAGACGGAGAGGAAACCACCATCGATCGGCAGCACCGCACCGGAGATCATAGCGCCATCATCCGAGAGCAACATTGCAACGCTGTGCGCCACTTCTTCGGCCAGCGCAAACCGCTTGAGCGGGTGGCGAACCATCATCGGCTCGCTCTTCTTGGGGTCGCTCCAGGCCACCGCCGCAAGCTCGGTCAGCGTGATCGTCGGGGCGACGCAATTGACCCGAATGCCATGCGGCCCGAGCTCCTTCGCAAGCACCCGGCTCGCCCCTTCGAGCCCCGCCTTCGACGCCGCATAGGCGAGGTGATCCTGGAAGCCGCGATGCCCGGCAATGGAGGTGATGTTGACGATGGCGCCACCCCCACCCGCCTCGACGCGCCGCCGCGCAAATTCCTGGCAGGTGATCAACGCACCCCGAAGATTGATCCCCAGCACTGCCTCATAGCCCGCCTCGGTCATGTCCAAGACGCTTTCGAGCACATTGATCCCGGCGCTGTTGACGAGGAAATCGCAGGTCCCCGCCTCCGCCATCGCCGCCCGCGCCGCCTTGGGATCGATGAGATCGACAAGCACCGTCCGGCACCCGATCTCAGCATGCAGGCTTTCAAGATCAGCCGCCGTCCGGCTCAGCGCCACGACCTCCGCTCCGCGCTCTGCCAATACCTGAGCACAGGCACGGCCAATCCCCTTGCCCGCCCCGGTCACGATGACCGTCTTGCCCGAAAACGACATCTTGCCCCTCTCAGACACGATCGAAATTGCTCGGCAACACGATCATATCGCGGATCGTCACACCGCGTTTGCGCGTCAGCATAAAGACGATCGCATCGGCCACTTCCTCGGGGTCCATCAGGCTCCCGCTTTCCTTGGCCTTGCGCAGGTTTTCCTCCGGCCAGTCGGCCAGCAGCGCCGAAACCACCGGCCCCGGCGACACCTGCGACACGCGCACCCCATGCGGGATCATCTGCCGGCGCATGCCCTGGACGAAGCTGGTGATCGCCCATTTCGAGCCCGAATAAACCGGCTCCCAATAGGTCGGAAAATGCCCGGCAATCGAGCAGGTCACAACAATATCGCCCGTCTTCCGCGCGATCATGTGCGGCACCACCGCATGCACATTCTTCATCACCGCATTGACGTTGAGATTAAGCATCCGGTCGATCGCTTCCGGCGTCGTCTCCGTCAGGTCGCCGCCGATATAAGTCCCGGCATTGCAGTACAAAATGTCGATATGCGGCACCTTCCGAAGGACTTCCGGCACCATCGCATTGCAGCTCTCGGCATCGAGCAGGTTCGTCACCTGCACAATGGCCCGCTCCCCAAGGTTTTTGGCAAGCGGCTCCAGCCCCTCTCGGTTCCAGTCCACCATCACCACCGTCGCGCCCTCTGCAAGCAGCGCCTTGGTGCTCGCGAGCCCAATGCCCGATGCAGCGCCGGTAATGACGGCAATCTTGCCTTCAAGAGATTCAGCCATAAGTTCCTCCAGGCGATACGGCCCCCTCAGCGAGACGTCACCGCTAGATCGCCCGCAGCTTCTCGCGAATGATCGCACTGGCAACGACCGGGTCCGGCGGCAGCACCGCGCTTCTCAAGGCACGGGAATATTCGTGGGTCGGATTGCCGAGCACCTCCTCGGCACGCCCCGCCTCCACAACATCTCCCTTGTGCATGATTATGACGCGGTCCGAAATATAGTAGGCCGTCGACAGATCGTGCGTGATGTAGATGATCGACACGCCAAGCGTATCGCGCAGCTCGCGGAACAGGTTGACGATCGACATGCGCAGCGACGCATCGACCATGGACACCGGCTCATCCGCCACGATCAGTTTCGGCCCCGGAATGAGCGCCCGCGCCACCGCAATACGCTGCAACTGCCCACCAGAAAGCTCGTGCGAATAGCGCCCGCGCACTTCCGCGAGAGACAGCCCCACATGCTGCAGCGCCTTGTCGGTCGCCGCATCCACCGCCGCCTTGTCCTTGAGCCCCAGGAACCGCCGCGCCGTCGAGAACAGATAATAGTCGAGCGTCGTCAGCGGATTGAACGCCTCGAACGGGTTCTGAAAAATCGGCTGAACGCGCGACATGAAATCGAGCCGTTCCTTGCGCGTGCGCACCTGGGCAATACCCTTGCCCATGAAGCGCAGCGTGCCGCTGGTCGGCGTTTCATTGCCGAGGATCATGCGCGCCGTCGTCGTCTTGCCGCTGCCTGACTCCCCCACCACGGTGAAGATTTCGGGCTTCTCCGCATCGAGCGTAAAACTCACATGCTTGACCGCATGCAGCGTCGAGCGATCGAGAAAACCGCCGACGCGATAGTCCTTGTTGACGTCCTCTAGTTCAAGCAGAGCGCTCATGCGGCCTCCACCTCCCCGGCGCGCCAACAGGCGACCCGGCCGGTATTGCGCGCCAGCAGTGGCGGGTTCTCGCTCTTGCACTTGTCCACGGCGAGCGGACAGCGCGGATGGAAACGACACCCGCTCGGCGGGTCGGCCAGGTTCGGCGGCTTGCCGCCCAACGCCACGCGCTTCCGCGTATCGCCAATGCGCGGCAGGCTGGCGATCAGATGCGCCGTATAGGGATGCTGCGGCCGCTGGAACACATCCAGCGTTGGCCCCTCCTCCACCAGACGCCCCGCATAGACGATCCCGATCCGGTCAGCGATCGCCGCATGCACCGTCATGTCATGGGTAACAAAGATGATCGACGAGCCCATGCGCTGCTGCACGCCCTTGATCAGCGCCAGCACATCCTGCTGCACCAAGACGTCGAGCGCCGTCGTCGGCTCGTCGGCAATGATGAATTCCGGCTCGCACACCGTCGCCAAGCCAATGGTCAACCGCTGCCGCATGCCGCCCGAAAGCTGGTGCGGATAGGATTCGAGCACCCGCGGATCAAGCCCGATCCGCTGCAGATGGCTCTCCACCCGCGCCCGAAACTCACCCTCTGAAAGCCCCATATGCTTGAAGGCAAAGTCATGAAAAGCATGCTTCACCTTGCGCACCGGGTTCAGCACATTCATCGAACCCTGCATCACATAGGAAAGATGTTTCCACCGCGCCGCCTTCATCGCCGGGCGCTGGGCATAGACATCCAGCTCCTTGCCCCCGAAATCGAACTTCACTGACCCTTCCACCACCCGCAGCGGCGGCGTGATCGCCCCGGCAATGGTCTTGATCAGCGAGGATTTGCCCGAGGATGACTCCCCGGCAATCCCATAGATTTCATTGCGCTTGATGGTCAGGGAAACATCGTCGACGGCCCGCACTTCGCGGCGCACGCCAAAATAGTTCATCTGATAATAGGCCTTGAGGCCTTCCACGCGCAGCACCGGTTTCGCTTCGACGCTGGCAGGTTTGTTTTCGACTGCGGCAAGCATGGCTACGCTCCCATCCGGCTGAGGCGACTGCGAGGGTCGATATATTCGTTGACCGAAATGGCGAGCAGGAAGAGTCCGAGGAACAGCAGCACCACGGCAATGATCGGGAAGGCGATCCACCACCAGATGCCGGCAATGATGGCTTGATGCTGGTTGGCCCAATAGATCATCCCGCCAATGGTCGGCCGGTTGATGTCGGAGAAGCCCAGAACCGACAGCGTCACCTCGAGCCCGATGGCCCAGATGAGATTGTTCATCGCCGTAAAGAAGATGACCGGCATCACATAGGGTAGATGCTGGCGCACCAGGATTTGCGGCACGCTCATGCCGGCAAACACCGCGTGGCGGGTAAATTCGCGATTCCTCAGGCTCAGTGTCACCGAACGGATGAGCCGCGCATCATAGTTCCAGCCGAGCAGTGCCGCGGTCAGCGCCAGCACCGGCCAGCTCATCTGGTCGCGCATGACGAAATAGACCAGCAGCAGGATGGGAATGTTGGGCAGGGCGATCATCGTGTCGTTGATCGTCATCAGGAACTCGTCCCACTTGCCACCGAGATAGCCCGAGATCATGCCCACTGCGACCGCCAGCAAGCGGCTCAAAATGGTCACGCTCAGGCCGAACAGCATGGTGTTCCAGATGGCCGAGCTCATCTGCCAGAGCACGTCCTGCCCGCGCGATGTCGTGCCGAACCAGTATTGCGCCGAAGGCGGCATGTCGGGCGGCAGGAGGTAGATGGCGTTATCCGGCAACGGTGCCCAGAAATGCGCCAGCGCGAAAAGGAAGATGGCCAGCGTCAGCACAAAGCCGATGGCAAATTCGATATTGTAGCGCAGCAGGTCGCGCAGAATCTTGAACATGGTCAGCCCAGCCTCACGCGCGGATCGATGAGCGGATAGAGAAGGTCGATGATGAAAACCGCGACCGCCACCGAGATGATCGACATGGTCGTCACCCCCAGCACGAGCGAATAGTCGCCGCGATAGATGCCCTGGATAAGAAGCCGCCCCACCCCGGGATAGTTGAACAGGAACTCGGTGATAACGGCCCCGCCGAACACATTGCCAAGGCTCAGCGCCAGCCCCGTCAACTGCGGCAGCAGCGCATTGCGCGCCACATATTGGGAAAAGATCTTGCTCGAATTGACCCCGCCAAGCTCGGCATAAACCACGTGGTCGTCGGTCACGATGTTGGACACCAGCGAGCGCATGGAAATGAACCAGCTCCCGATACCCACCAGCACCAATGTCAGCGCCGGCAGCGTGCCGTGCAGGATCAGCGAGCGGATATAGTCGAAGGTAAAGCCGGGCTGCAGATTCATCTGCGCGCCGCCCGAAATCGGCAGCACCGGCCAGATGAAGCCAAAGGCCAGGAGCAGCACGAGGCCGATGATATAGGCCGGCACCGGATGGAGGGCCATCACCGCCGCGCCCGACAGTTTCAGCAGCACATTGGAGCGATAATAACCCGCCAGCGCGCCCAGCAGATTGCCCAACGACCAGGTGATGATGAGCGCCAGCGTCAGGAGGCCAATGGTCCAGGGCAGTGCGCCCATGATCAGCGACATCACCGGCGTGGGGAAGGCCGAGAGCGACGGCCCGAAATCGCCGCGCAGCACGCGCCCCCAGAAGGAAAGATATTGATCGAGCATCGTGCCCTGGAGCCCATAGAGCTCCTCAAGTGCCGAACGCATCAGTTCGACCGAACGCGGATCGGTGGCGCCGAAACTGGTCATCAACGAAACCGACTGCTCCACCGGATCGACTGGGGAGAGGTTGGTGATGAGGAAAGCCAGCGACACACCCAGGAAGATCACGAGGAAAAACTGGAAGAAGCGCCGGACGAGATATTTGGCAAAGCCGTCCATCTGGGGCCCGTTCTCGAACATTAAGTGTCGGAAGGTGCGGGCGGGGTTTTGTCACCCCGCCCGCTTTTAGGCTTACTGCGCAGCCGGCGCGTTCGGGTTGGCTTCCAGCGCCACGATCATGTAGCGCAGGTTGCTCCAGTTCGGACCCGAAGCGGCATAGGGGTTCGCGGCACTCGGGTAACCCGTCCAATAGGTCGTGTCGAAGGGCGCGAACTTGTTGTAGGCCATCAGCGGAATGAACGGCATCTCCTCGACGGCGAGCTTGAGATAGTCCATCCCGAGTTCGACCACCTTGGGATCGTCAAAGCCCACAGTACGGTTGGCTTCGATGATCTGGTCGAGGCGCTCATCCTGCCAGCGCGTCAGGTTGCGCGGCGGCTGCACTTCCCCAGCCGGCTTGATGAAGTCCGAGTGATAGCTTTCGAGGAAGAACGAGAGGTCGGGGTGACCGCCCCAGGTCTCGACGGTCCAGTAGATCGCCGCTTCATAGTCACCACCGCCGAGGCGCTGGCCGTTGGTCGGGCCTGCTACGTCGACCGTGGTCTGGATGCCTTCCATCGACCACTGCTGGGCGATGATGGTACCGGCCCGAGCCAGCGTCGGAATGGCATCGCCTTCAACCATCAGCTTGATGGTGAACGGAGTGCCATCGGGCTTCATCCACTGATTGCCGTTCTTGGTGAACCCGGCCTTCTGCAGCAGCTCGGCAGCGGCAGCGAGATCCTGCTTCCACCAGCCTTCGCCGAACATGGCCTTGAGCTGCGTCGGATCGGACGGGATCTGGTCCCCCCACTGCGGCTTCACCAGCGCCGCGATCTGCTCGGCCGTCGTCGGATCATAAGGCTTGATCGTCCGCGTGCCGGTATTGACCTCGTAATTGACGAGCCATTCCTGCATCGGCTGATAGTAGTCGGTGATGGCCGAACCGGTGGGCGGGGTCGAAAGCGCAGCAAGGTTCGCCGCACCGCGATAGGAGCCCATTGCAACCGAACGAATGTCGATCATCAGCGCGAGAGCCCAGCGCACGTCCTTGTTGTTGAACGGCTCGACCTGGTGGTTGAACAGCACCGAAGGCAGCGTCGGATCGGGATGCGCAAAGGGGAAGCCCGGGAACCAATAGGCCGTCGAGTCAGCCGCATCGCGGGCAATGGTGAACATGCCTTCGGGCGCGATGTCGTTGATCACGTCGAGGTTGTGGTTCATCTGCTCGATGACGCGCGCATCCGGGTTACCGGCATTGCGATAGACCACATACTTCACCTGCGGCGCCTCGGTCAGGCCCTGGCCAATGGACGTCCGCTGCCAATCGTCGCGCAGCTTCCAGATCACCCAGTTGCCGGCCGTGTCATAGCTGTGGAGCACATAGGCCGAGAGCGAGACCGGCGGATTGGCGGCATAGGTCAGCGGATCATCGACCGTTTCGAATACATGCTTGGGCATGATCCAGGCCGCATTCCAGCGCACCGTAAAGAGCGTATGGAAGCGCGAATTCGGCGCCTTCAGATTGAACACAACCGTATTCCGATCCGGAACCTCGACACTTTCGACGTTCACCGTAAACGGCGCGCTCCAACCCATGCCGGGATGAGCTATCTGCGTATCGACCGTATATTTGACGTCATCGGCCGTGAACTCGACGCCATCGCTCCAGAAGATGCCCTCCTTGAGCGTCACCGTCATCTGCGTGAAGTCGTCATTATAGACCGGCTTGTCCGCGGCCAGCGCATTGGTCCAGGCCGCATCGCCCGTACCCTCGGGATTGATCCACCAGAGCGTATCGGCCGTGAGCTGCTGGTTGCCATTGGTGGTCGCACCACCGCCCGGCGCCCAGAGATTGAACCATTCGGCATTCTGCGCCGCCGGCCCCTGGATAATCAGCGCCTCGTTGCGGGGGATACCCGCGATGAAATCCTGGGCAGCAACCGGCATCGCCATAGCGGCGATGGCAAGAGCGGCTGCAGCCAGCTTCTTGAATAGCATGGTCGTTCCTCCTGATGCCCGCAAAAGCGGACAGCGACCTCGCCGAACCCACAAGGCTCGGCACGTCGCCTCCCTCGTCTCGTAACCGCGCCGCGCATTGTCCTCCCGCAGCACCGTCCGGCATCTTTATCGACAATTTTCAAACCGAGAGCAACAGGATTATCGACAAAATAACCGCTCAATCCGCATTTTCAGCCAGATTTAGGCATTTCATCCATTCAAATGCACTCACATTATTGACAACACAGCGTGGATTGATAGGTTGATATCGACAACAGCGGCAGAGGACCGCAGTTCAATTCCCAAGCTGAACAGGGTGGAGAGAAGACGATGACAGCGACTTACGACGTCCGCATCGACGTGGACGCGGGCGCGAGCCGCGGTGCATACCGGCCATTGTGGAACTGGTTCGGCTATGACGAGCCGAATTACACCTACACCGCCAATGGCAAGAAGCTGCTCAACGCACTGACCGAATTGAGCCCCGAGGCTCCCCGCGTACGCACGCACAATCTTCTCACCTCAGGCGACGGCAAATATGCCCTTAAGTGGGGCTCGACCAACGCCTATACCGAAGATGCCAATGGCAATCCGGTCTATGACTGGACCATCATGGACCAGATTTTCGACGCCTATGTCGAAGCCGGCAATATCCCGCTTATCCAGGTCGGCTTCATGCCCGAAGCCCTTTCCGACGATCCCGGCGAATACCGCCACCATTGGGCGCCCGAAGACAAATACGCCACCATCATGACCGGCTGGGCCATGCCACCCAATAACCTCAAAAAGTGGGGCGACCTCGTCCACGCCTGGGCCCGTCACCTCGCCGATCGCTATGGCGAAGCTCAGGTGCTCACCTGGCCCTGGGAAGTCTGGAACGAGCCCGACGGCCTCTACTGGAAGGGCACCATCCCCGAATTCTGCGAGATGTACGACGTCACCGCCCGCGCCATCAAAGCCGCCCTGCCCGGCGCCCGCGTCGGCGGCCCGCACACTTGCGGCGCCTTCAACAATCCCAAGGCGCAGAAATTCCTCCGTGAATTCCTGCAATATGTCGTCGACCACAATTCGCCGATCGACTTCATCGCCTTCCACGCCAAGGGCAATCCAGTGATCTGGAAGGACCATGTCCGCATGGGTCTCCACAAGCAACTCCGCGACATCGAAGCCAACCTCGCCATCGTCAACGAGTTCCCGACCCTGCGCCACCTGCCAACCGTCATCGGCGAATCCGACCCCGAAGGCTGCGCCGCCTGCTCCGCCCGCGTGCACCCGCAGAACGGCTATCGCAACGGGCCACTCTACGGCGCCTATGTCGTCGAAAGCATGATCCGCACCTACGAACTGAGCCAGCGCGCCGGCGTCGAGATCGAAGGCGCCGTCACCTGGGCCTTCCTCTTCGAAGACCAGCCCTGGTACGACGGTTTTCGCGATCTTGCGACCAACGGCGTCGACAAGGCCGTGCTCAACGGTTTCCGCATGCTCGGTAAGCTGAAGGGCGAATGGGTCACCGCCAAATCCGACCACGCCATCTCCATCGAAAACATCATGGAACACGGCGTCCGCGACCAACCCGACGTCAACGCCGTCGCCACCCGCGACGACACCGGCGTCTCGATCCTCGTCTGGAACTACCACGATGACGACGTCGAAGACGGCGCCGCCAACGTCACCCTGGCCCTGAAAAACATCAAGCCGGGCAACCACAAGCTGACCCACTACCGCATGGACAAGGACCACTCCAATTCCTTCGGCGTCTGGAAAGCCATGGGCTCACCCCAGTCGGTCACGGGCGACGACTACAAGAAGCTCGAAGCCTCAAGCCAACTCGCGGTCCTCGAAACGGGCACCGCGAACGCCACCTCCGGCACCGTCACCCTGACCACCAACCTCCCCCGCCAAGGCGTCTCCCTCCTCCGCATCGACTACTAACCCAGCCCGATGCGCCAGCACCCCGCCATTCCCTCCCAAGGGGCGGGGTGCTTTTTTTTCAGCACTCGTTGCCCCTCTACCACCCTCGTCACCCTCGGGCTAAATCCGAAGGCACTACACTGAGGTCACCGCCTAAAGTGGAACGTTCTCGGGTTACCCGAGGATGACGACTGACTATGTCATCGGAAACGTACCCACCCACTCGACTCCACACCTTGTGCGCGATCCAGACATCTGAACCTGAGCCGTCGATCCACTGAGCGGTCAGAAAGATAAATTTAAAGAATGAACAGCAATACCACTAGTAATACTACGTCCTATTACGGGCATATTATCATTTGTAATATGCTTTTCTCTGAGAATTTTGCTGGTCGTGAAAGAAATTGACGAGGGAAAATATGCCAGAAATCCAAGAAGTTAACTTAAACTCAGCCAATACCCCGGAACAAGCAGCACAAATGTTCCTTGGCACTGTAAGTGTCGGACTAGCAGCTCTATTTGCCAAGGCGGTGGATGAAGCCCTCGGGAAGACGTTGACTTCTACAAAGTCCATATCTTCCATTGCGGGATGGCAGGACTTGATCGGCGGTGCTCACATGGATTTGCAGTGGGAGCGCAACTACGATGGGTCACCAAAGACCTTAGTGGCGTTTGCTCCATATGAACAAATCGAGCACCTGCGAACTGTTAAGACGATTGGTGTCACCATCGGCGTGAGCATCACCGGAACGTTCTGAATCAGCATGACGACAGGTGCCCCTGCCGTCACTAAGATGAACAAACAACTTTAGCCCGCCTCGCGCGGGCCTTTTTAACAGGCGACATTCGGGCAAGAGCGGCACCACGCCTCGCCAACTGGAGCATCTCATATCGAGCGTGTGAAATCGGCGGACGAAACCCTCACTCCACCAGCCCAATATACCGTCTCTTCGACGGCTGCAGGTGATCCACGCACAACTGCGCCAACAACCAATTATCCCGCCCGCTCAGCATCTCGATCATCAACCGATGCTGGCTATGCGAAATATCGAGCGCCGCCCGATCCGCCATCGAGTTCGCCCGCACCGGCAGGCTATACCGCATGTAAAGCTCGATGGTCTGCACCAGATACTTGTTCCCACACGCCCCAAACAGTTTCAGGTGAAACCGGTCATTGGTCTCATGCACGCCGCGCAGGTAGCCATTCTCGATATGCTCGCCATGCTCCTCATGGATTTCGAGCAATTCGTCGATCAGCCCCTGCGGCGCCGGCAGTGGAATAAGCAGCGCCGCCTGCCGTTGCACCAGCTCACGCACGGCATAAATCTGCCGTACCTCGTCCGGCGTCAGCGTGCGCACCATGGCGCCCTTGTTCCGCTCGCGCACGACGATGCCCATCTGCTCGAGCTGCACCAGCGCCTGCCGCACAAAATGCCGCGTCACCGGAAAGCGCGAGAGCAGCGAGTCCTCGGTCAACCGCGCCCCCGGCGCCAATCGACCAAAAATGATGTCCTCTTCGAGCGCCCGCGCAATACCCTCGTGATCAAGCTCGGTGTCGATGTCATCAGTCATGAAAGAGCCCCAGAGGCAGTCCGTCTCGTCTTCTATCAGATAGTGTCCACGGGTTTAAATCCGCTCAGTTGGTACGCCGCCTCCACCAGCCGCAATGTTTCAAGATTATCCACCGCGCTCGTCTCAAACCCGTGCCCGCGCACCAGCGCCGACACAAAATGCGCAATCGCTCCATCATAGGCCGCCTGGTAGCTCACCCCGGGATCAAAGGTCACTTCCCGCGGCCGCGGCCCGAACAGCCGCAACACCGACCCATCGAGATGCACCGTTCCCTCGGAGCCAAAAATCCAGAGCTGGTCCGTCGGCGCCGGCGCCGCTCCATGCACCGCCAGATTGCCCGACACGCTCAACGGCACGCCATCCCCGCGCCGCCGCAAGCCCAATATGGCGCTATCCTCGCCAAGTATCTCATCATTACTCCGCCCCAGCCGGGCCGAATGCAGATCAAACTCCCCAAACAGCGACCGCAGCGTATCGAGGTGATGGATAAGCACCTCCATCACCAATAACCGCCGCTCCCCACGGAAAAACGGCTGCCGCACCAAAGCCGGCCGCTGCCCATCCGCCCCGGCGATCATGCCGCTCGAATGAAAGTCGAGCCGGATAGAGGTGATGTCGCCAACGACACCAGCCTCAAGCCAGCCACGCAATTCCCGATAATAGGGCCGAAACCGCCAGTTCTCATGCACCATCAGCGGCACGCGGCTACCGACATCCGCCACCAGCGCCTCTGCTTCGACGAGATCAACGCCCAGTGGCTTCTGGCACAGCATGGGCAACCCTGCCGCCGCGCCCGTCCTTACATTGGCGGCATGAAACCGCCGCGGCGTCGCAATATCGAGCGCATCGAGTTTTTCACCCCTCAACATGGCCTCGAAACTGGAATAGCGCCCGGCAATCCCAAAACCATCCGCCCGCGCCGTCAGCGCCACCGGATCAGGATCGCATATCGCCACCACCTCGGCGCCAGCCACCTTCGCCCAGGCCGGCAGATGATATTGCGTCACCCAGCCAGCCCCTACCAAACCAATACGCACCGCAACCCTCTTATCAATAATATCACCGGATACGGTCCATACCCAATTATCGGAAATTATGACGATTTCCCTGACTTTATGCGCATTTCAGCCTCGCGTACACCCGCCTTTCGCATTTCGCCACTGCACATTATTGACAATAATCCAAATGGCTGTAGGAATGATCACAAGATGCCGCAAGGGTACGCGGCCGGGAGGATAACGGTGACGCGCGGGCTTCGCAGACGTTTGACGAGCTATGGCGACCAGGATTTCTCCCTGTTTCTCCGCAAGGCTTTCATCAAGGCCATGGGCTATTCCGACGATGCGCTCGATCGCCCCATCGTCGGCATTGCCAATACCTATTCCGACTACAATCCCTGCCACGGCAATGTCCCGCAACTGATCGAAGCCGCCAAGCGCGGCGTCATGCTGGCCGGCGGCATGCCCATGGTTTTCCCGACCATGTCGATCCACGAAAGCTTTGCCTCGCCCACATCGATGTTCCTGCGCAATCTCATGGCCATGGAAACCGAGGAAATGGTGCGCGCCCAGCCCATGGATTCGGTCATTCTCATTGGCGGTTGCGACAAGACCATTCCCGCTCAGGTCATGGCCGCTGCGTCGAGCGAAGTCCCCGCCATCATCCTGCCCACCGGCCCTATGGATACGGGCAACCATCGCGGCGAGCGCCTCGGCGCCTGCACCGATTGCCGCCGTCTCTGGGCCCAGTTCCGCGCCGACACCATCGACGAAGCCGAGATCAACGAGATCAACGGTCGCCTCGCCAGTTCCGTCGGCACCTGCACCGTCATGGGCACCGCCTCCACCATGGCCGCCTTGGTCGAAGCCATGGGCCTCGCCCTTCCCATGTCCGGCTCCGCGCCTGCCACCTCGTCCGAACGCTTCCGCCTCGCCGAAGAAACCGGCCGCGCCGCTGTCGCCATGACCGAAACCGGCCTCACCACGGCGGAAGTGTTGACACCACAGGCCCTCCGCAATGGCCTCGTCACCCTGCAGGCCCTCGGCGGCTCCACCAATGCCGTCGTCCACCTCGCCGCCATCTATGGGCGCCTCGGCAAAAAACTCGACATGGCCGAATTCGACGCCATCGGGAAGCAAGTCCCGGTCCTCGTGGACCTGAAACCTTCGGGCAGTGGCTACATGGGCGAATTCCACGCCGCCGGCGGCGTCCCGCGCCTCCTGTCGGAATTGACCGACCTCCTCGACCTCACCGCCCCCCGCGCCTTCGGCGGCACGCTTGGCGACGCCGTCGGCAACCTGCCTTCGCGCTACGAAACCCAGATCATCCGCCCACGCGAAAACCCCATCTCTGCCTCCGGCGCTATCGCCGTGCTCTCCGGCAACCTCGCCCCGCGCGGCGCCGTCATAAAACACTCTGCGGCTGACCCAAAACTGCAGGTCCACGAAGGCCGTGCCGTCGTCTTTGACTCGGTGCAAGACATGACCGAGCGCCTCGAAGACCCAACCATCACCGCCGACGATGTTCTCGTCCTCCGCAATGCCGGCCCCAAGGGCGCACCCGGCATGCCGGAAGCCGGCTACATCCCCATTCCGCGTCACCTTGCCCGCCAGGGCGTAAAGGACATGGTGCGCCTCTCCGACGCCCGCATGAGCGGCACCGCCTTTGGCACCGTGGTCCTCCACATCACCCCCGAATCCGCCGATGGAGGCCCACTCGCCGCCGTCCGCACCGGCGATCGCATCCGCCTCGACGTCCCCAACCGCTGCCTCGAATTGCTGATCGATGCGACTGAGCTAGATACCCGCATGGCCACTCTGCCCCCGCCGCCGCCATCGCCCCCACGCGGCTATGCTCAGCTCTATGATCGCCACGTCACCCAAGCGGACGACGGCCTCGATTTCGATTTCCTAGTGGCGGCCAAAGAACATGGATGACGTCCTCGACGCACCGCTCTGCCTGCCGCCGCGCCCCTTGCGCAATCCGGCCAATCTGCGCCTGCCGCAAAACACCTGCGACGCGCACTTTCATGTTTTTGCCCGCGAAGCGCCCTTGGCGAGCCCACGCAGCTACACGCCGCAAATGCTGACCATCGAAACCTGGCTCGCCCTTGCGGAAACTTTCGGCATCGCCCGCGGCGTCCTCGTTCAGCCCAGCGTCTACGGCTTAGACAACCGCGTCCTCCTCACCGCCCTTGCCGGCCATAGCGAGCGCCTGCGCGGCGTCGTCGTCATCCCGCCCGAAACCACAGACGTCGAACTCCGCCGCTTGGACACCCTCGGAGTCCGCGGTGTCCGTTTCAATCTTCGCAACAAGTCCGGCATCGGCTTCGACGCATTCGCCGAACTCGCCCCCCGCATTCGCGCTCTCGGTTGGCACGCCCAGTTCCAGGTCGGCCCCGAAGCCATCGCCACGGTCGCCGAGCTGACCGCGCGCCACGACATCACCGGGGTCATCGATCACCTCGCCTTCATCCCTCTCGACACACCCGGTACCGCGCTCGACGATCTCGCCCGCGCCGTCGAGACCGGCCGGGTCTACGCCAAGATTTCAGCGCCCTATCGCCTCCGTGACACGAAGAACCACCAATTCTATCGTCAGGCACTCTCGATGCTAACAGTGTGTGACCCAACTCGCCTCCTATGGGGCACCGATTGGCCACATACCGAACTCTTCGAAACCATGCCCGAAGACGACGACCTGATCGCCCTAAGCCTCGACGCATTGCCCGCCGAAACCCATGCCGCGATCTTCGCCGACAACGCCCAAAATCTCTATTTCCAGCACTGATTCCCAATCCGGAGCCGCCCGATGCCCTTGCTGACCGAAGCCGCCAAAGGCGTCTATGTCATTGCCGTCACACCCTTTTTAGACAATGGCGACATTGACTGGACCAGCGTCGACCGCATGGTCGATTTCTACGAGGAAAAGGGCGTCACCGGCATGACCATCCTCGGTCTTCTCGGCGAAGCGCCCAAAATGACCTCCGAGGAATCCAAGGCCATCGCCAAGCGCGTCATCTCCCGCGCCAAGGTTCCCGTCATCGTCGGCGTCACCGCCCCCGGCCTCGCCCCCATGCGCGAACTCGCTGATTCCGTTATGGAATTCGGCGCCGCCGGCGTCATGGTCGCCCCGCCCTGGACCACCAAAACCGACGACCAGGCCTACGCTTTCTACACCTCCGTCGGCGACGCCCTCGGCAAAACCCCCTGGGTCCTCCAGGATTACCCTCTTACAACCAACGTCACCATCGCCCCAAAGGTCATTGACCGGATCGTTAGGGATGTCCCCACCTGCGTCATGCTCAAGCATGAAGATTGGCCGGGCCTCGCCAAGATCTCCGCCCTCCGCGCCTCCAGCGACAAGGGCGAAACCCGAAGAATTTCAATCCTTTGCGGCAATGGCGGCCTATTCCTCCCCGAGGAAATGGGCCGCGGTGCGGACGGAGCAATGACCGGTTTCTGCTACCCCGAAATGATGGTTGGCGTGGTCGAAAACTACGCCAAGGGCGACGTCGAACGCGCCCACGACATCTTCGACGCCTACCTCCCCCTCGCCCGCTACGAACAGCAACAAGGCATTGGTTTGTCAGCAAGAAAGTACGTTCTAGCCAAGCGCGGCGTCATCTCCTCCGCCGCCTTGCGAAAACCCGGCGGTGCCCTGTCGCCCAAAGACATCGCCGACGTCGAACGCCTCCTCGCCCGCCAGGCGAAGCGTCTTACGGAGATCGGCGCATGAAACTCGGTCTCGAAGGCAAGCGCGCCGTCGTCCTCGGCGCCAGCAAGGGCCTCGGCGCCGCCATCGCCCAAACCCTCGCCGCTGAAGGTGCCACCGTCATCGGCGGAGCCCGAACGGTCGATGCCATTGAAAAGCTTGGCCAAAACATCAAGGGCCTGCCACTCGACCTCGCCAGCCCAACCTCGGTGCAAGCCTTCATCGAAGCCATATTGGCCGATGGCGGCGCCGACATCCTCATCAACAATTCCGGCGGCCCCGCCCCCGGCGAAGCATCAACTCTCCCCGCCAGCGACTACGCCAACGCCTTCAACACCATGGTCACGCCGCTGATATCAATCACCCAAGCGCTTCTGCCCGGCATGCGCGCCAAGAAATGGGGCCGCATCGTCACCCTGACATCGTCCGGCGTTGAATCCCCCATCCCCCGCCTCGCGATCTCCAACGCCCTGCGCCAGTCGCTGGCCGGCTGGAGCAAGACCCTCGCCGGCGAAGTCGCCGCCGACGGCATAACCGCCAACATCATCGTCCAGGGCCGCATCCACACGACCCGTGTCGACGAACTCGACGAGGCCGCCGCCAAGCGCCTTGGCAAAAGCGTCGAGGACATAAAGGCCCAATCCATCTCGACAATTCCCGCCGCCCGCTATGGCCGCGTTGAAGAATTGGCCGACGTCGTCGCCTTCATCGCCAGCGAACGGGCCTCCTACGTCACCGGCAGCCTCATTCGCGTTGATGGCGGCATGATCCGATCGATCTAGTTCAAT
This sequence comes from Devosia riboflavina, assembly GCF_000743575.1. Classification (GTDB taxonomy): domain Bacteria; phylum Pseudomonadota; class Alphaproteobacteria; order Rhizobiales; family Devosiaceae; genus Devosia; species Devosia riboflavina. Next base: position 244,186 of record NZ_JQGC01000001.1, read on the forward strand.
AAAATTCGACCTTGTTTTAGAGACGACAAAGAAGAATATTGGGAGAAATCAGCAGTTAAGGGGGCGAAATGACTTGCTGCAAAATCGCCGGATACTGGGCAGCAGTTCATTGAGCGGCGTGGTTTCCGACACAACCGGGGACCAAACAAGGCGTCACCTCTCGCCTCATGTGATCATGCTGTGTGTTCTGGCAATCTCTATTGCCGCCGCAGCACTGACGATTATGCTCGCATCGTCTAGGCCCTGGCTTGGGCTCGAGCTTTCCAGTACCGCCGATAACGCCATCATCGTTACCCATGTCGCGTCCGATGGACCTGCCCGAGACACTGGCGCAGCGCCGGGCTTCCGACTGACGGCGATCAGCCAAACCAGCGACGCATCGAACTTTTCGACATTTCCGATCTATGGAAGCGATCTCGTCGAAGAGCCCGATGGCCTTGAAACCTATGCTGAAATTGGCGATGTCCTCGACCGCCAAACCACATTGGCCGGTCTTCTCGACCAGCCCGTCGTCCGCCTGCACCTCGCCGAAACCGCAAACGCAGAGGCCCGGGTCGTAGACGTCGCCCCGCGCGATCGGCCGTTTTGGGCCTTACCCGCAGTCTTCTGGGTGCAGTTGTTTTCCGGCCTTGCCGGCTTTGCCATCGGAGCCTGGGTCTGGGCCATCCGCGGCAAGGACATAGCTGCCAGCATGTTCGCGCTGTCGGGTCTCGGCCTGATGATTTCTGCCCTCTCCGCCGCTGTTTACAGCACCCGGGAACTGGCAATTCCGGGAGATCTCTTTGCTCTGTTGAGCGCCCTCAACCATCTCGGCGTCCATCTCTTCGGCGGCGCCATCGTGGCGCTGTTCCTCAGCTATCCGCGGCGACTGGTTCGTCCGGTCTGGCTGCTGCTGATCCCCGTTGTGCTGGTGCCCTGGCTCTGGGCCGACATCGCCCGGCTGATGCCTGATCCAGCCACCGGCATGTATGTGCCCATGCTGGCCGAAATGCTGCTGATCGTCGCCCTAGTGATGACCCAATGGCGGCTGGCACGGCGCGATCCGGCGACGCGCGCTGCCCTGAGGTGGCTTGGCCTATCTGTCGTCGTCGGGGCCGGCGCCTTCGTGGTGGGCATAGGCGTACCTTCGCTGCTCGGCGCCGAACCGGCCATCAGCCAGGGCTATGCCTTCGCCTTCTTCCTCATCGTTTATGGCGGTATCGCGCTGGGCATCCACCGCTACAAGCTATTCGAGCTGGGCGATTGGGCTTTTCGCATTCTCTTCTATGCTGGCGGTGCAACGCTGTTGCTGGGCCTCGACGCCGCGCTGATCTGGCTGCTCAATATCGAGCGAGGGCCGGCCCTGGGTGCCTCCCTGCTGCTGGTCGGCTTTGCCTATCTACCGCTACGCGATGTGCTCTGGCGGCGCATGCGCGGCAAGCCGGTGCTGGCCGAACACGAACTGTTCGAGGCGGCGATGGACGTGGCCTTCGGCCCCACCCCGACCGCGCGCGCCGAGCGCTGGCGTCGCCTGCTGGTGCAGCTCTATGACCCACTGGAAACTCTGCCCGCCACGGACGTGAATGAAGTGGTAGCCACCACCAATGGTCTTGAACTGCTGCTGCCGGCCGTTGCCGGCGAAACGGCACTACGCTTGCGCTATCCGCTTGGCGGCAAGGGTCTCTTCGGGCCACGCGACCGGCAATTGGCCGGCCAACTCATAGGCCTCATCGCGCGCGCCGAAGCGAGCCGCGATGCCTACGAGCGCGGTGCCCTTGAAGAGCGGCAGCGCATTGCGCGGGACCTCCATGACGATGTCGGCGCGCGACTGCTCACCGGCCTCCACAGTGGAGATGGGCAGGTGCGGCCCATTTTGCAGGCGGCTTTGTCAGATATCCGGGCCATTGTCAGCGGCCTCAATGGCGAGACGACGACGCTGGATGTGGTGCTGGCCGAGGCCCGGCATGAGGCGGCGCGGCGGCTCGAAGCCGCGCGGATCGAGCTTGATTGGCCAGCGCCCGAACAAGGCGCCGAGCAGATCAGCCTCGACTACCGGCAAAGCAAAGCCTTGCTCTCCTCGGTGCGCGAAATCGTCAGCAATATCGTCCGCCACGCCGGTGCCACACGGGTGAAAGCCGAGATCGTCGTGACGGATATTTCTGCCCTGGTGCGCATCTCCGACAACGGCCGCGGCCTACCCGCACAACAGGACGTTTCGGGCTATGGCCTCAACAATATTCGCCAAAGGGTGCACGCCATTGGCGGGACCACGCTTGTCGATTCAAGTGCCGCAGGCACAGCGATCGAGATCGTCGTGCCCTTGGCGAATGGCCGAACCAATTTAGCTGCAACCCTGCCGGAAAGGCCGATCCGAGTCAGCGGTGATAGCGAGACAGCACCCGCCGCCATGACCGATGCTGCGCGCTAGGATTTATTACTCGTCGATACTGAGCCGCACCACGCCACCGGGGGAAATCGTCAGGCGCTGATAGGCTTCGCCGCCACCCAACTCCCCGCCGCCGACATCCCAGCATCCGGCTGAAAGCGTGAAACTCGCCTCCTCGCCGGGCGCGATATAGGCGCCATCGGCGAGCCTGTTGAAACCATAGCTCATGGCGTCGCAATCGGAGATGACCACCGCGTCGAGATCGCCATAGGTATTGTTGTAGACGATCAGCGTGCCGGTCGGCTCGCCCGGTCTTACCAATGCGCCACCCGTCAGCGTGTCGCATCCGGCAAGGGCCGCCAGGCAAAGTGCCACGCCCATTGCTGGAAGAAGTTTGTTCATGCCCACTCTTTGTCCCTCCACGCGCCCGCCCGCTCCAAGGGTCGGTCGCCAAGCCCATGAGCGAATTTCTAGAGGGAGGCACCCAGCGCTTCAGCCCCTGTTTCGGGGTAGGCTCCAGGGGCGGAGCAGCTCGCAGATGCCCCCCCCCCGGATCGGGGGATGCTTCTTGCCGCGATGAGGTGCATCTTGGTTTTCAAATGGAGGCGCGCAGATGAACCGCCCGATCCGTGACTGCTTGTTGGTCGAAGACATCCCGGCAACGCGCATCTGGCTGGAAACGGCCCTCACAACCGCATTCCCCAGCATCGCCATCGAGAGCTGCGGCACCATCCGAGCCGCGCAAAAACTTCTCGACCACCGAACGGCGCCCTTTTCCATCGCGCTTGTCGATCTCGGCCTGCCCGATGGCAGCGGGCTGGATCTCCTGCGCCGATTGACGCTCGAAATGCCCGAAACCCTCACCATTGTCGCTACCATATATGACGATGACACGCATCTGTTCGACGCGATCATGGCCGGCGCGCAGGGCTATGTGCTCAAGGACGAGGATACCGACCTGATTGGCAGCCTGCTTGCCCGGATCGGGCACGGCGAGCCACCCTTGTCCCCCTCGATAGCCCGGCGCGTCCTCGCCCACTTTCGCGCCAGCACCGTGGTTTCTGAGCCAGACGAAGCCGGATTGACCGCCCGGGAAACCGAAGTATTGACGCTGATCGCCAAGGGCATGACGGTCGCCGAAACCGCCCGGCTCATTGCTCTCAAACCGCAGACGGTGGCGAGTTACGTCAAAACGATCTATTCCAAGCTCAACATCTCGACCCGTTCGGAAGCAACGCTGGAAGCGGTCCGCCGCGGCCTCGCCTGAGGGCTGCCGTCTCGACTAAGGCAGCGCAGGAACTACGTCTGGTCCCAATGGATTTTCGAACGGATTTTCGGCGCGAAACGCAGCATGGTCTGCCTTGGCGCGTGCGAGCAATGCCGGGTCTTCGATCAGTTCGACCACGAGATTAGCCATGGCCTTGGCCGCCAGTTGCAGTCCCTTATGCGCCGCCGGCGCCTGGCCCTGCGCCACCAATTGCCAGGAATGGCCCGGCGTTCCGATGGCATAGCACGCCACCCGGCACTGTACAGTCGGCACAACCCAGCTCACCGAGCCCACATCGGTTGACCCAACCGCATGGTCGCTTCCCGCCCCGAGGGGATAGATGATCCGGCTCAGCGCCTCGCCCTTGATCGGGCGCAGCCCAAAGCGACCATAGGATGCTGCGATATCGGCAGTAGAAAATGTCTTCTGGATTGCGGCCGCGTAGGCATCGTCCGTGGCGTCGAAATCCGGGCCACCCAGTCTTTCGAGAACCGCGTGCAGCGCCCCTTCCAGTCCGGGGCTTGCCACGAGATTAGCGTCGCCGCTGATCTGCTTGCGCTCGACCGTCGTGCCGGTCATCAGCCCCGCGCCTTCAGCAATATTTCCGACCCGCGAGACGAGATCCCACATCTCGGACAACGAATGCGCCCGCACCAGCACCCGGCTCTGGGCGAAGGCCTGCACCACATTGGGCGCCGATCCGCCGGCATCGGTAATGGCATAATGGACCCGCGCCGTGGACGGCATGTGTTCGCGCAGATAATTGATGCCGACATGCATCAATTCGACCGCATCGAGTGCGCTGCGCCCCAGATGCGGGGCGCTCGAAGCATGCGAGGCCCGTCCCGAAAAGCTGAATTGCAATTCGGCACAGGCCAGCGAAAACGGCCGGTTGACACCGGTGAATGCTGCAGGGTGCCAGCAAAGCGCCGCATCCACATCGTCGAAAAGCCCGGCCCGTACCATGAAACCCTTGGCCGAGCCGCCTTCTTCCGCAGGGCATCCATAGTAACGCACCCGCGCCGCGACACCGCGCTGGGCGAGATAGTCTTTGACCGCAATCGCCGCCAGCAGGGAGCCCGCCCCAAGCATGTTGTGCCCGCAGCCATGGCCGTGTCCGCCTTCGGCAAGCGGCTTTTGCTCGGCAATGCCGGCGACCTGGCTCAACCCCGGCAGCGCATCATATTCGCCCATGATGGCAATGACCGGTCCGCCTCTGCCCGCTTCGGCGATCAATGCAGTCGGCATGCCCGCCACGCCGGTCTCGACAGCAAAACCCTCGGCGCGAAGGAGCTCGGCATGTGCCGCGCTCGACCGAGCCTCCTCGAAATTGACTTCCGGCATCTCCCAGACGCGATCGCTCAGTGCAAAGGCCTTCACGGCCTTAGCTTCGACAAGGGCGTCCACGGGGGAAAGATTGGGGATCATGGAGAAGTCCTGACTGAGAGGTCAATTTTCCCCATAAGTGCATTTTGTAATCAGAAAATCAATTATCTGGATCAGGAATGGCCAAGAGCCGGCTCGCGCCCATGAGATGGCTGCGCATCAGCGCCGCCGCGACATCGTTGTCGCCGCTTTCCAACCGTGCCAGAATTTCCAGATGCTCATTGCAGGTGACGACCACCCGGCCAGGCCCATGCTTCCAGTTGTAGTTGGAAAGCCGCCGCAACTGGTTCTGCCGCTGCATGGCATCGGCCAGATAGCGATTGCCGGACGCCCGGCTGATGCCCTCGTGGAATTCCGCATTCATTTCAAACAGGATGATGCTTGAACGATCGGTCCACTCGGCTTCCTTCATCTGTTCGTGCCGATCGCGGATGGATTTGATCCAATCCGGCTCCAGGTGAAAGCCGGGCTCAAGAATGGCCGCGCACTCGATCAACATGCGGAAGCGGAAACTCTCGGCGCGGGCGGCCGCGTCACGGGTTTCTACGCTGAATTCCCAGCCATAACCGCTGCGGCGGCGCAGGGCGCCCAGTCCTTCGAGCGTAGTGAGCGCCTCGCGCACCCGTGCCCGGTCCTCGCCGGTCATGCGCATCAATTCGGCCTCGGCGAACTGGTCGCCTAATAGTCCTTCACGCCGCAATCGCGCGATGGTCACCAGCATATCCTCGTGCTGTGGCTCTTCCGCAGCGCTGCTCTGTGGCGGCGTTGCCAAGAGCACCATGCCGCGATTGGGTCGGTGCTCGACAATGCCATCGGCCTCAAGTCGCGCCAGCGCCGCCCGCACCGGCGAACGCGACACCTTCAACCGCTCGGCCAAAAGGCTCTCTTTCAGCCGGTCGCCGGGCGCCAAGCCGTCCTCATGCACGAGATCGATGATGCGGCGCACCAGTGCATCCTGCAGCGGCGTGCTCAATTCCGTCATTTTTCGCTTGCCCTGTTTTTCATTTTGGTTTTTGTTACACGAAGTACAGTTTTGATGCCAGACCCGCAAGCACGCCGGATCTCCCTTCCGACCGCCGCCTGCGCCCCTCGGATGTAAGCGACCACCATGACCACAGCTCTCGACTGCCCTCTCATTGAAGTCTCCGGCTCCCCCTTCGAGCGCGGCCGGCAGTATGGCGACCAGGCAGTCGAACGGATCAAGCGCGGCATCGGTCACTATACCGAACAACTGCACGGCAATGGCCTCGACCAGGCCGATCTCGATACGATGATTAGCAAGTTTGCCGCTTCGATCGAATCGTTCGGCATCCACTATATCGAGGAAATGCGCGGCATTGCCGAAGGCGCAAATGTCGGCCTGTCCGATGTGCTGCTGCTCAATGCACGCACGGAAATCCTGAAAATGGCCCGCCGCCGCCAGAAGGGCGAGCGCGATTTCATCGATCCCGATGGCTGCACCGGCCTGCTCGTCCTGCCCCAATCCTCGGCCAGCGGCCAGCTCATCCATGCCCAGAACTGGGATTGGAAGGCGGAATGTGCCGAAACCGCCGTGGTGCTCAAGATCCGGCGCGACGATGGCCCCGATATCCTGACCTTCACCGAGGCAGGCGGCCTTGCGCGCACCGGTTTTAATTCTGCGGGCATTTCCATTTCCGGCAATTATCTCGAAACCGACCGCGACTATCGCTCGCTCGGCGTGCCGCTCAGCATCATTCGCCGCAATGCGCTGGAACAGCAGCAATTGGCCCTCGCCATGCGCACCATCTATGCCACGCCCAAATCGGCTTCGAACAACCTGATCCTCGGTCATGTCGATGGCATCGGGCTCGATTTCGAATGCGCTCCCGACGAGACCTTCCTGGTGCATCCCCAGGGCGGCCTTATCGTCCATGCCAATCATTTCCAGAGCCCGGTGGCCCTCACCAAACTGCTCGACAAGGGCGTGGTCAATATGCCGGACTCGCTCTATCGCGACACCCGCGTGCGCGGCCTGCTCGAGCCCAGAAATGGCAAGCTGACCGCCGACGACGTCAAGACCGCGCTCTGGGACGATTTCCAGTCGCCCTGGTCGGTCTGTCGCCCGCCGCGCAAGTCATTCACCAACAACCAGACGGCCACCGTCGCCATGATCGTCATGCAGCCCGCCGCGGGCCGCATGCAGGTGTCGCTGCTGCCCGCCCTCAACAAGCACTTCTTCGACTATTCGCTCGAAATGGATGTGCCTGATGTGTCCGCGGTCGAGGCGATCAACGACAGCGCCGCCTGAACAGGAATGGGGCGGCACGACGCCGCCTCTATCGGAGGGAATAACAAATGACGTTGAAAACGACGTTCACCATGGCAGCACTGAGTGGGATGCTGCTTGCCGGTATCGCAATACCGGCCCATGCGCAGGAGGGAAATCTGCGCATCCGCATCAATGCCGACATTCGCTCGAGCGATCCCGGCATCAACCGCGACGCCAATAGTGACGCCGTGGTCGCCCATGTCGTCGAGGGCCTCGTCGGCTACAAGGACGATGCCACCGTCGCCCCGCTGCTCGCCAAGAGCGTCGACGTGTCGGCCGATGGTCTCACCTATACCTTTACCCTGCGCGATGGCGTGACCTTCAGCAATGGCGAGGCACTGACTTCGGAAGACGTGCTCTTCGCCTGGGACCGCTACACTAATCCGGAAAGCGGCTGGCGCTGTCTGCCTGACGTCAATGGCGAGGGCGTGTCGCACGTCACCGATGTCAGCGCACCCGACGCCTCGACCGTGGTCTTCACGCTCGAACAGCCGACCGCGCTCTTCCTCGCCACCCTCGCCCGCGCCGATTGCGGCGGCACCGGCATCTATCACAGCTCCTCGCTTGACGCGGAAGGCAAGTGGGTTGCCCCGATCGGTACCGGTCCCTTCACCTTCGGCGAATGGCGCACCGGTCAGTTCGTCGAACTGAAGGCCAATCCAAACTACAGCGCTCTCGAAGGCGCGCGCGACGGCTATGTCGGGGACAAGACTCCCTTGGTCGAGACCGTCCGCTTCGTCATCGTCCCCGACGATTCCGCCGCCAAGGCCGCGCTCTATGCCGGCGATGTCGATGTCATCCCCGATGTCAACAATGCCGACGTACCCGAATTCAAGGCCGACGAGCGCATCGACCTGCAAAGCGTTCCCGGCATGGGCCTCACCGCGCTCCTGTTCCAGACGCAGGACCCGCTTCTGGGCGATGTGCGCATTCGTGAGGCCCTGCGCCTGTCGCTCGATCTCTCCGAAATCGCCGACGTTGTGAGCGAAGGCCAGGCCAAGCCAAGCAACTCGGTCATTCCCCAGCCCAGCAGCTATTTCACCGAAGTCCAGGCCCAGGTTCCGGCTCGTGATCTCGAAAAGGCCAAGGCACTCCTCGCCGAAGCCGGCTACAAGGGTGAACCGATCACCTGGCTGACGACCGAGTTCTACCCCCAGCTCTTCTCGGCCGCGATCCTCGTTCAGGCCATGGCCCAGGAAGCCGGGATCAATATCCAGATCGAAACCCTCGATTGGGCCACCCTGCTCGATCGCTATACCAACGGCACCTACCAGGCCATGTCGTTCACCTATTCGGCCCGCCTCGACCCGTCCCTGTCCTATGACATGGTCAGCGGCGACAAGGCGGCTCAACCCAACAAGGTCTGGGACAGTGTCGAAGGCCGCGATCTCATGGCCAAGGCCCGCGTCAGCTCCGATCCCGCCGAACGTCAGGCGATCTTCGACCAGCTCGAAGGCATGATCCGCGCCGATGTGCCCCTGCTCGTCCTCTATTCGGGTACGCGCGTCAGCGCCGCTCATGCGGGCGTCGAAGGCTATGCCACCTGGCCGGTCGGCCTGCCCCGCGCCTGGGGCGTCTCTGTGAATAGCGGAAACTGAGCCAATGCCTGCCCTGGCCAGATATATCGGCAAGCGTCTGCTCTGGACGCTTCCAACCCTGCTGCTGGTTTCGGTCATGGTCTTTTTCATGGTTCGGCTGATCCCGGGTGATCCGGTGCAGTTGATCCTGGGAGACCAAGCCACCCCCAGCGAGGTCGCACAACTCACCCGCAAGCTCGGCCTTGATCAGCCGATCCCGGTTCAGTTCGTGCTCTGGCTGGGGCAGGTCGCTCAAGGTGACCTGGGCAATTCCATCACCAATGGCCAGCCCGTGCTGCCTTTGATGCTGGGTCGTTTCCAGGTCACCGCCGTGATCGTGATCCTGGCGGTCGGTCTTGCCACGCTCATCGCCGTGCCGGCGGGCCTGCTCGCCGCATGGAAACAGAATGGCCGGCTCGATATTGCCGTGGTGGCAGCCGCCACCCTGCTCATGTCGGTGCCGAGCTTCTGGCTCGGCCTCGTGCTCCTGCTCGTTTTCGGCCTCAAGCTCGGCTGGCTGCCGGTGGTCGGCTTCGTGCCTTTCACCGAAAATTTCTGGTCGGCCCTCACCTATATCGTGCTGCCCGTGGCTACGCTGACGCTGATCGAAGTTGGCGTCCTCACTCGCATGGTCCGGGCCAGCGCTATCGAAGTGCTGCGCCTTGAATATGTCACCCATGCCCGCGCCAAGGGCCTGAGCGAACGCCAGGTGCTGCTGCGTCACGTCATGCCCAATGCCTTCGCCCCCACCTGGACCATGATCGGCCTGGTGCTCGGCGGACTTTTGGGCGGCGCCGCGGTGCTCGAAACCGTCTTCACCCTGCCCGGCCTCGGGCGGCTCCTCGTCGATGCGATTTTTGCGCGCGACTATCCGGTGGTCCAAGGATGTCTTCTGTTCACAGCCCTGCTCTACGTGCTGGTCAACCTCATCGTCGATCTCTGCTATCCGCTCTTCGATCCGCGGGTGACCGCATCGTGAAACGCCCCGCACCCAACCTGCTGATCGGCGGAACGCTCGTCACCGTAGTCCTGGCCATGGCTGCCACGGCCCTGTTCTGGACGCCCTATGATCCCATGGCGCTCAACCTGCGCGCCAGAACGCTCCCGCCATCCGAACTCTATTGGCTCGGCACCGACGAATTCGGCCGCGACGTGGTCTCCCGCCTGCTGCTCGGCGCATCGCAGAGCCTGACGGTGGCCATTTTCACCGTGCTGCTAGCCGTCGCCGTCGGCACCATCCTCGGCCTGATCTCGGGCTATGTGCGGGGTATCACCGATCGCATATTGATGGTGGTCAGCGACGCGGTACTGGCTTTTCCCGGCACCCTGCTTGCACTGGGCCTCATGGTCATCATGGGCCCCAACACCATGGGCATCATCCTTGCCCTCGGCATTGCCTATACCCCATCGGTGCTCCGCATCGTGCGGGGCAGCGTGTTATCCGCCCGCGAGCGCGAATATGTCGAAGCCTCGCGCGCCATCGGCAATTCCGAATTTTATACCATGATCCGCCATGTGCTGCCCAATTGCGTGGCGCCGGTCGTGGTGCTGGCGACCTCCATGTTCGGCTGGGTCGTGCTCGCCGAAAGCGGCCTCAGCTTCCTCGGCCTCGGCGTCCCGCCGCCGGCGCCCACCTGGGGCAATATGCTCTCGGCCGCTCGTCCCTATCTCGAACGCGCGCCCTGGCTGGGCCTTGCTCCCGGTCTCTGCATCGCCTTCACCCTGCTCGGCATCAACCTGCTCGGCGACGCTTTGCGTGATCGTCTCGACCCACGAATGGAGCGTTGATCATGACTGCAACCCAGCCATTGCTCTCGGTTCGTAATCTGCGGCTCGACGTCTCCTCGGGTGTGTCGATCGTCAACGACATTTCCTTCGACGTGGCGCCGGGCGAAATCGTCGCCCTCGTAGGCGAAAGCGGCAGCGGCAAGACCATGGCGGCCCGAGCATCCATGCGCCTTCTGCCCAAAGGCATCCATCCGGGCGCCGGCCAGATCCTGTTCAACGGCAAGGACGTGCTGACCGCTTCGGACGAAGACATGCGGGCCCTCCGCGGCGCCCAGATCGGCATGATCTTCCAGGAGCCCATGGTCTCGCTCAACCCGGCCATGACCATTGGTGCCCAATTGGTGGAAGGTCTGCGCCTGCACGAAAAGCTGAGCGTGGAACAGGCCCTGGACCGGGCTGTCGACATGCTGCGCCGCGTGCAGATCAACGATCCCGAAGGCTGCCTCGCTGCCTTTCCGCACCAGTTCTCGGGCGGCATGCGCCAGCGCATCATGATCGCCTCGGTCATGCTGCTCAAACCCAAGCTCTTGATCGCCGACGAGCCCACCACCGCGCTCGACACTCTCACCCAGCGCGAAGTGATCGAAGTGATGGTCGATCTCACCCGCAGCCAGGGCACGGCCGTTCTGCTCATCACCCACAATCTGGGCCTCGTTTCCCAATATGCCCAGCGCATGGTCGTGCTCGAACGCGGCAAGCTGGTCGAAACCGGCAGTGTCGAACAGGTGCTCCACCACCCGCGCGAAACCTATACCCGCACCCTGATCGACGCCCTGCCCAAGCGCTTCCACGGCCGCCCGGCAATCGCCGAAGCCGCCCCGCTGATCGAGGCCCGCAATCTCGCGGTCACCTTTGCCGGCGCCGGCAACATGTTCTCGGCCGCCCAGCCCAAGCAGGCGGTCAAGGGCGTGTCCCTCGCCGTGCGTCCAGGCGAGGCTGTGGCCATTGTCGGTGGTTCGGGTTCGGGCAAGACCACGTTCGGCCGCGCCCTCATCGGCCTCCTGGCCCATTCAGGCGGCGAAGTGCTGTTTCGCGGCAAGTCGATGAATGGCGCCGACCGCGCCCAGCAGCGCGACTATCGCCTCTCCTGCCAATTGGTCTTCCAGGACCCCTATTCCTCGCTCGACCCGCGCCAGAAGATCGCCAGCATCGTGGGAGAACCGCTGCGCCACGAACCCGGCCTCAGCCGGGCGCAAAAGGCTGAGCGCGTGCAGGAAATCCTCGATGAGGTCGGCCTTGGCGGCTTCGGCGATCGCTATCCGCATGCCCTTTCCGGTGGGCAGCGCCAACGCGTCGCCATTGCCCGCGCCGTCATTCGCAATCCCGCTTTCGTGGTCGCCGACGAGCCGGTTTCGGCCCTCGATATGACCATCCAGAAGCAGGTGCTGGACCTCTTCCGGCGCCTACAGGCCAGGCATGGCTTTGCCTGCGTCTTCATCTCCCACGATCTGGGCGCCGTCTCCAGCGTCGCCGACCGTATCGTGGTGATGGAAAACGGCCTCATCGTTGAAGAAGGGGACGTCGACGACATTCTCGACCACCCAACCCACCCCTATACCAAGGCCCTTCTCGAAGCGGCTCCAACAATCGGGGTTGCCGCCTGAGGGCGACTCCCGAACTCAATCGAGATGCAATCATGGTACAATTCGTCGGCGTCGAGAACGCCATCAAGCTGATCTCCTCCATTGGCGTCGAACCCTTTCTCACCGGCCTTGCCGATTATATCGACGAGGATTTCCGTCGCTGGGAACAGTTTGAAAAAAGCCCCCGCATCGCCTCCCATTCGCGCGACGGCGTCATCGAACTGATGCCGGCCAGCGACGGCGTCACCTATTCGTTCAAATATGTGAACGGCCACCCGCAAAATCCGCTCGATGGCCGCCAGACCGTCACCGCCTTTGGCGTCCTCGCCAATGTCGCGACCGGCTATCCCGATTTCGTGTCCGAAATGACGCTGATGACGGCCCTGCGCACCGCCGCCACCTCGGCCGTGGCCGCCCGCTATCTCGCCCGCCCCGATGCCAAGGTCATGGCCATTATCGGCCAGGGCGCCCAGTCCGAATTCCAGGCCCTGGCCTTCAAGGCGATCCTGGGCATTACCCGCCTCCAGGTCTTCGACATCGACCCGGCCGCCAGCGAAAAATTCGCCCGCAACATGGCCGGCTATGACCTCGAGATCACCGTCGCCGACAGCGCCCAGAGCGCCGTTATCGGCGCCGACATCGTCACCACCATCACCGCCGACAAGAAGCGCTCCGTCATTCTGTCCGACAACATGGTCGGCTCCGGCATGCACATCAATGCCGTGGGCGGGGATTGTCCCGGCAAGACCGAACTTCACGCCGACATTCTCAAACGCGGCAAGGTCTTCGTCGAACTGCCCGAGCAGACCCGGATCGAAGGCGAAATCCAGCAGATGCCGGAAGACTTTCCAGTCACCGAACTCTGGCGCGTCATCACGGGCCTCGATATGGGACGCACCGGCAGTAGCGATATCACCATTTTCGACTCGGTCGGCTTTGCCACCGAAGATTTCTCGGTCCTGCGCTATCTCCGCGACAAGGTGCAGGAAACCGAGCATTTCATTGATCTCGACCTTCTGGCCGAACCTACCGATCCACGCGATCTCTTCGGCCTGATCGGCGCCCGTCAGCAACATCCGGACCGACTCAGCGCCTGACTATCATGACAGCCACCATACGCTCCGCCGAAGGCCTCTTGCTGCTCGACCTATCGGGACTTTTCGGCGCGACGCTCCCTCGCCTGCCCTGGTCCATGCGCATCCTGGCCGAAAACGCCCTGCGCCACGCCCCGGACCGGCAGGCGGAGATCGTCGCCCAATTCACGGCCTGGCTGGAGCACGGCAAACTGGACAAGGAAATCCAGTTCCAGCCGACACGCGTGCTGATGCATGACACGACCTGCGTTCCCGCCCTCGTCGATCTCGCAGCGCTCCGCGACCGTGTCGCCATGGCCGGAGGCGATCCGACGCGGATCAATCCGGTCGTGCCCGTCGATGTTTCCATCGACCACTCCATTGCCGTGGAGGCCTTCGCGCGAAACGACGCCATGGAATACAACATGGCCCGCGAACTCGAGCAGAACCGCGAGCGCTTCGAGCTGATGAAATGGGCCGGCAGCCGGTTCCGCGATATGCGCATCCATGCCCCCGGCACGGGCATCATGCACACCATCAATCTCGAGCAATTGGCAACGCTCGCCACTGTCCAGCCTCACCACGGCGCGGACTGGCTCATTCCCGACACGCTGATCGGCACCGACAGCCACACCCCCATGGTCAATGGTCTTGGTGTCCTCGCCTGGGGCGTCGGCGGCCTCGAAGCCGAAAGCGTCATGCTCGGCACCCCGATCGCCCTGCGCATGCCCGAAGTCGTCGGCGTCCATCTCACCGGACAATTGAGCGATGGCGTCCTCTCCACCGACCTTGCCCTCACCCTGACCGAACTCCTGCGTAAGCATGGCGTCGCCGGTCGCTTCGTCGAGTTTTTCGGGCCCGGCGTCTCCACTCTTTCGATCGGCGACCGCGCCGTCATCGCCAATATGGCCCCCGAATATGGCGCCACCACCGGCTATTTCCCGATCGACGCGCAGAGCTTTGCCTATCTCGAACTGACCGGCCGCCCCGCCAATCTCATCGCCCGCGCCAGAGACCTCGCGAGCCGGCAGGGCCTGCTGTTCGATCCCGCTGCCGCGCCCCGCTATACCGAAACGCTGGAACTTGACCTTGCAACGGTTTCGACCCGGCTTGCTGGTCCCCGCCGCCCGCAGGATGGCCTCCCGCCCTCCGAAGCTGCCGCAGCCACGGCCAGGGCCCTTGGCCGGCCGCTCCGTTCCGCGCCACAGCGCGACCTGCCCCCTGATGGTGCAATTGCCATCGCCGCCATTACCAGTTGCACCAACACAACCGATCCGCGCCTACTCATCGCGGCGGGCCTTGTCGCCCGCAAGGCCCGCACGCACGGCCTGCAAGTGCCCGATTGGGTCAAAACCTCGCTCGCACCCGGCTCTCCGGCCTCCCGCGATTATCTCGAGCGCGCCGGCCTCCTGGGCGATCTCGCCGCCCTCGGCTTCGACATTGTCGGCTTCGGCTGCACCACCTGCATCGGCAATTCCGGCGCCCTGCGTCCGCAAATACTCGATGCCATGGCCAAGGGCGATGCGGCCGTGGCGGTGCTCTCGGGCAACCGCAATTTTCCCGGACGCGTCCATCCCGACCTGACGCTGGGTTTTCTCGCCTCCCCGCCCATGGTCATCGCCTATGCACTGGCCGGCGACGTCAACCGCGACATCGCCAGCGACCCGGTCGGCACTACCGAAGATGGCCGCGCCGTCCGTCTCGCCGATCTGTGGCCCACAGGCGCCGAAATCGACGCTCTCTTGCGACAAGCCACTGTGCCCGCCGACTACCCACGCGCCTTCGCCGGCGCAGAGGCAAGCCCGGCATGGGCAAAAGTCGCCGGTCCCGAAACCGATCGGTTCCCCTGGTCCGACAGCTCGACCTTCCTGCGCCCACCCGCCTTCGTCACCAACCCGACACCGCCCTGGCCCGGCAAGATCAGCGCCCGCATCCTGCTGGCGCTCGGCGATGACATCACCACCGACCACATCTCCCCCGCTGGTCAGGTTCCAGCAGAAAGCGAAGCCGGCCGGCATCTGCTGGCACGTGGCGCCAAACCCGATCGCCTTGGCGTCTTCTCAGGCTATCGCGGCAATTGGGAAGTCATGCTGCGCGGCCTCTTCACCAATTCCTCCGTGCGTAATCTGCTCGATCCCACCCTGCCACCGGGCACCACCGTACATGCCAACAGCAGCTCCGTACTCCCGCTCTATAAAGCGACGGAACTCTACCGGCAGAGCAAGACCCCGCTCGTCATCATGGCCGGCGAACGCTATGGCAGCGGCTCCTCGCGCGATTGGGCAGCCAAGGGCGCAAGCCTTCTCGGCGTCAGCGCCATCCTTGCCCGCAGTTTTGAGCGCATCCACCGCACCAATCTCATCGGCATGGGCATCGTCCCGATCCGCCTGGCCGGCCCGATTGACACGCCCCCATTGAGCGTCTCCGACAGCGTCGAAATAGACCTGCCCAGCGCCAGCATGGCCCCCAACCAGCCCGTCGCCGTCCGCGTTCGCTCCGCCGACGGTACGACCCGCACGCTGGAGGCTTATCTCGCTGTAGAAACCCAATCGGAGATCGAAACCGTGCAGGCAGGCGGCATCATCACCCTGATGTTGGAACGCACCCTGAAACAGGCACAATGACCAAAGTCTTCGATATCCTGGCTTATGGTGACAGCCTGACCTGGGGTGCCGATCCCGGCATGAACAGACGCCTGCCCCATGAAGCACGCTGGCCCAGCGTCGCCCAAGCGGCGCTCGGTGAAAGGGCTCGCATCGTCAATGCGGGCCTTTCGGGCCGCACCACCCAGTTCGACGATTTCGGCAAAGGCTATGACCGCAACGGCCTGCGCACGCTGCCTCTCGTTCTTGCCATGCACAAGCCACTTGATCTCATCGTGCTGATGTTCGGCGCCAATGACCTGAAGCCCGCGCTTTGCGGCAAGGCCGATGGCACTGTCGATGGTCTCAGCCGGATGATCGAAATTATCCGCGACGCCAATGCCGGGCACGACCATCCGCCCGCCATCCTCATCATCGCCCCACCCCACCTGCGCAACCTCGCCAATGGCGCTCCGCCCAAAGGCGGAAGAAGCATCGCAGAATCCAAGCGGTTGGCACCCTTGCTCGAGCAATTGGCCGAAAAGACACGTTGCGCCTTTCTGGATGCCGCGACCGTGGCCGACGCCTCGCTCATCGACGGCGTCCACCTCGACGCTCGATCCTCCATTGCACTTGGCCAGGCGATCGGCAGAAAAATCGCGGACATGCTCTCGGTTACGTCCGCAAACTAGCGACGGAGGCGCAGGTCACTGCCCAGATTTCGCTCAAGCCGGCTCGCAGACAAGACGCAAACCAAACGTCAAGACGTTCAGGTGTTCCGCCAACAAAATACTTGAAAAGAAATGGCGCGCCCGAAGAGATTCGAACTCCTGACCCCCAGATTCGTAGTCTGGTGCTCTATCCAGCTGAGCTACGGGCGCGCATACCGCTAAGTCGCGGCGGGCATTTCGGGGCGGAGCGGATCGCTCGTCCGAAAGCGAGGCAACCCATATAGCGGTGTTCGCCGCATTGCAAGCGTGTGACAAAAGCTTTTTGTGTTTGCACTCAAAGGCTGTGAATATCTTTTGGCAGGGTCAGCGTGAAGCGCGTGCCCGGCTCTTCCATGTCGACATGGCGCAGCGTGCCGCCATTCGCCTCGGTCAATTCGCGGGCAATGGCGAGCCCCAACCCGGTGCCGCCAGCGCGGGCGGAGCCTTCAAAGGCAATGAAAAGATTGTCGCGCGCGCGCGGCGGCAGCCCCGGCCCATTGTCGGTAACGCTGAGCGTTGCCACCGCCCCTTCCGCGCCGGCTGTCACATCGATGCGGTGTTCGCCCGGCTTCTGGCTGGCCTCGAGCGCCTCACGAGCATTTTTCAGCAGATTGACGAGAACACGCGTCATCTGCCCTGCATCGACATAGACGAGAAGGTCTTCTGGAACAGACGCAGAGAAGGCAACGGTGGGGTGACCGACGAGATGGGCTTCGAAAGCCGCGTCGTCGACCAACGCCTTGAGGCTCACCTGCGTCGGCTGCGGCACGCTGGCGGCTTCGCGGCCATAGTCGAGGACCGATTGGGCAAAGCCGATGGCCCGGTCGAGCGTCGTCACGAGGCGCGGAGCCAGGCGCTGCACTTTTGGATCGTCAAGCGTTGCCACCTGGTCGGAAAGCAATTGCGCCGAAGTCAGCGTATTTCTGAGGTCATGATTGATCTTGGCGACAGCAAGCCCGAGATCGGCGAGGTGCCGCTGCTGGCGCAGCATGGCAAAAAGCTCGCTCTCCATGGCGGCAAGTTCGCGCTCCAAAACGCCGATCTCGTCAGCCCGCTGCGTCGGCGCCAGAATCAGGGTGGCGTTCTCCGGCGCCTTGCGGAAGCGCAGGATATTGGTGGTCAGCCTTTGCACCGGCAGGATGAAAAGCCGGCTGACAAGCATATAGAGCGCGAAGGCCGTGACGGCCGCGATCCCCAGCGAAGCCAGCACGATGTTTCGCGAATAGTCGATCATATCGCTACGCAAGGGGCGCTCGGGCATCAGAATTTCGACGAGGCTTTCATCGAGGTCGCCTTCGCCGACAATGCGCAGGGTCCGGCCGGGCCCGGCAAAGAGCGTGTCGAGTGCGCCGACGATGAGGCTCGGCAGATCGCGCTGACGCATATCTGCGGTCACAACCCGTTCCGGCGTCACCGGATCGGCAAGCTCGATAAGCTGGCTCTGCCCGGCACGGCGATAGACGATCGCATAGGCGCCGGCCGAGGTCAGCAGGCGGTCGGTCAGATTGCGCGGCAGGGCCATGACATCGGGCACAGCATCGAGCACGCGGGCAGCCACGATGCCGACGCGCAGGCGATCATCGAGCCAGGACGCGCGAAAGGTGGCGAGAGAGGGGAGATAAACGATGATTTCAACGAGCAAAATCACCGCGATAATGGCGGCAATCAACTTGTTCGAAAGGCCGGAGAACCGGCCCGGTGTGACATTGGATTCGTCTGTCATCGCGACTCGATCATAGGAGATGACAGGCCCGGGCGTCAGCCCCTCGGCCTAAACCCCAGCCAGCGCCGCAGCGCCGGACCACCCTGCCCTGTAGTCGATACGTTCCGGGCGGCCAGATAGTTCTCGCCGAGACGCGAAAAAACTTCAAAAAGACTGGGCCGCGGCAACGGCAGATCGGCCCAATCGGCAATCCCCACGCGGCGGCTCATGGCCAGGGCCACGGTGCCTGCCAGTTCCGCTGCAAAAGGGCCAGCCAGGCTCGCACGCTGGACCTGCCCCTTTCCGTCGAGCGTCAGCTTGACCAAGCCACGATCGTTCCCCATGGCAGCGGCTCGATCGTTTTCGGCAAGATTTTCCCGCAAGATCGTATCGCCGACGCGCGCTTTGTCGGCGCGCGGGACCAATGGCCCGATCTGGGCAATGGCCGGCTCGGTTTCGATAAGCCGAGGCACGAGAGATACAGCATGGCTCCGCCGCCGGCCCAGCAAGGCATCAACCTCCGCTCGTCCATGCGCACGCGCGGCATTCCAATCGGCATGGCCCGCAGCAATGCCGACAGGCCGGATGGTTCGGGAGGCATTGGTCCCCGGCTTCAATCGTGCTTTGGCAATATCGAGTTCATCGAGGTCCACCTTGTGGCCCGCCGATACCAGCACATGGGAGGCATCGAGCGTTTCGCGCACCCCCCCTTCGGCTTCGATCTCGACACCGATTCCCTGCGAGCGCCGATTGATAGCGACAGTTTGCGCGCCAGCCCGAACCGAAATGCCTTCATCGGCGAACGCAGCAAGCAGCAAGGAAACCGCCTCGGGATCGAATTCCGGCAATAGCGGACCGTGCGGCACCAGCGTCACCGCCGCACCGAGGCGGCGCTGCAATTGCGCCTGTTCGATCGCGGCGGCATCAGAGCCGATAATGACGAGATGGGTCAGCTTGCGCTGGTTCTCGATGATCGAATCCACGCTGAAGACGTCGATATCGCCTAGACCCGGAATATCGGGAAAAGCCGGCGCGCCACCAATGGCGATAATGATTTTGCCGGGCTTGATGGTAATGTCCCCGACCAGCAGGGACCGGCCATCGACAAAGCCGACCGCGCCCCGCATCACCGTCACGCCCTGAGCCGTAAGAACTTCAGGCGATGTTGCGCGGACGCGATTCTCGACCAGCCGCGCCGCCCGCTCTGCCACCTGTTTGGCGGAAAGCTTGAATTCCGAGGCGCCCACGCCCAGCTCCGGCGCGCGCCGCATGTCTTGCGCCCGCTTGGCGCTTTGCACGAGCGAAGCCATGCGCAGTGCCTGCTGGGCCGCATCGCCCGGCTCGGGTCGGTCCCGATCGGCCAGGACGACGCTGGCGCCGAGACGCCGCGCATAAAGGGCCAGATCGACACCGAGCGTCCCGGCACCGATTATGCAAAGGTCAGGAGATGTGGACACGAGCCAGATTCCGCGGCGGGCTAAACAATGGTCCACTTATGCGGTCATATAGGAAGCCTGACAACAGGCTGGAAAGCACAAGCTTGGGGCCCATCGCGCGTTGACTTGGCCTATGCTTTTCCCTATAGACGCCACGAACAAAGCTGGCGCGCCCTGCCCGTCGGCCGGACAAGTTTATGCGCATATGCGCCAGAAATAGAGGAACCGTGCTTAAGCGCGGTTGAAAGTCATGAAGCGTACTTATCAGCCCAGCAAGCTCGTGCGTGCTCGTCGTCACGGTTTCCGCGCCCGTATGGCCACCAAGGATGGCCGTGCGATTCTGAACCGTCGTCGTCGCGACGGCCGCAAGAAGCTCTCGGCCTAAGGCTGTTGGCCGGATGACGGCCGACGCGCAAAAGGTCGCGACATTGCGCCGTCTCCGGCGGCGCTCGCAGTTTTTGAGGGCAGCCCGGGGCAATCGCGCCGGGCGCTCTGCGTTTGGGCTGCAGGTTATTGCAGCCGAGGACGAATTGCCCGGCATAGGCTTCACCGTCACCAAGAAGGTGGGCAATTCGCCGGAGCGCAACCGCATGAAGCGCCGTCTGCGCGCGGCTGCGGCAGCATGTGCCGATGACTTTCGGCCCGGGCATGACTATGTGCTGTTGGCAAGGCGCGAGGCCCTGAGCCGCCCGTTTGCCAAAATGATCAAAGACCTCAACGGTCTTATCGCCAAAGTCCATGACACAAATGTGCATGACACAAAGGCGGATGATAATCGGACAGGGGCCGGGCATGGCCCACGGAACACGACACCATGAATTTAGATAATCGCAATGTGATTCTCGCCGTCGTGCTGAGCATGCTCGTGCTGTTCGGCTGGCAGTTCTTCGTTGCCGGGCCGCAGTTGGAGCGCCAGCAGCGTCAGAACGAAATCGCCGCCCAGCAGCAGGCCGAGCAGGAAGCGCTTGCCGTGCCCGCGACCACCGCCGACGGCACCCAGCCTGCCGCCGCCGCCGACCAGCCACTGTCCTCGCAGACCTTTGCCGACCGCGCGACCGCCATTGCCGCATCGAACCGCATTGCCATCGACACCGAAGATCTCGCCGGCTCGATCAACCTGACCGGCGCCCGTATCGACGATCTTCGTCTCGAAAAGTACCGCGAAACGGTCGACCCCAATTCCCCGATCATCACGCTTTTGAGCCCCTCGGGCGCTCCGGGCGGCTATTATGTCGAACACGGCTGGGCGCCGGCCGCAGGCGCTACGACCGCACTGCCCGATGCCAATTCGGTGTGGACCGTGGAAGGCGACGCCACGACGCTCACCGCCGCTACTCCAGTGACGCTGCGCTACGACAATGGCCAGGGCCTGATCTTCCGCCGCACCATTGCGCTCGACGAGCACTATCTCTTCACCATCACCCAGAGCGTGGAAAATACCGGCTCGGGCGATGCGGCCCTCTTCCCCTATGCCCGCGTCGTTCGCCAGGGCACGCCGCCGGTCCAGAACTTCTTCATCCAGCATGAAGGCCCGATCGGCGTCCTCGGCTCCAACAACTATGTCGCGCGCAAGTACCACGATCTGCAGAACGAGCGTCAGGTCGACTTCCCCGCGACCAGCGGCTGGCTTGGTATTGCCGACAAGTATTGGGCAACCGCCGTCCTGCCCAAGCCGGAAGCCAGCATCAATGCCCGCTTTGCCTATACGAGCCAGGGCACGACGCCGATCTACCAGACCAACTATGTCGAGACCCAGCCGGTCGTCGTTCCGGCAGGTGGCACGGCGAGCGTCGAAAGCTTCGTCTTTGCCGGTGCCAAGGAAGACCGCGTCATCACCGCTTACCAGACCGAGCACGGCTTTGACCGTCTCGAACTCCTGATCGACTGGGGCTGGTTCCACTTCCTCACCAAGCCGATGCACTGGCTGCTGGTGACGCTCTATGGCCTCTTGGGCAATTTCGGCCTCGCGGTTCTGGCCGTGACCGTGATCGTCAAGGCGATCTTCTTCCCGCTTGCCAACCGCTCCTACGCATCCATGGCCGCCATGCGCCGTGTGCAGCCGGAAATGAAGGCCATTCAGGAACGCCTGAAGGACGACCGTCCGGCCCAGCAGCAGGCCATGATGGAGCTCTACAAGAAGGAAAAGATCAATCCGCTCTCGGGTTGCTGGCCGATCCTGATCCAGATCCCGGTCTTCTTCGCGCTCTATACGGTTATCTTCATCTCTATCGAGATGCGTCACGCGCCGTTCTTCGGCTGGATTCAGGACCTTGCCGCGCCCGATCCGACGAACATCTTCACGCTCTTCGGTCTGATCCCGTGGAATCCGATGGCGTTGCCGCTGGTTGGTTCCTTCCTGCACCTCGGCATCTGGCCGGTCATCATGGGTATCACCATGTGGGTGCAGATGAAGCTCAATCCGCCGCCGCCGGATCCGACCCAGGCGATGATCTTCAACTGGATGCCGATCATCTTCACCTTCATGCTCGGCGCTTTCCCCGCCGGTCTCGTGATCTACTGGGCCTGGAACAATACGCTCTCGGTGACCCAGCAATGGGTGATCATGAAGCGTCATGGCGCCGAGGTGAACCTCTTCGGCAATATCCTGGACACCTTCCGCAGGAAGCCCAAGCCAGCAGAAGATTCAAAGAGCTAACCGACATTCCCGCACCATTCGGGGCCCGCTGGAAAACCCAGCGGGCCCCAGTCTTTGAGGCCGAGCACCGCATGACCGAAATCAATTACCCAACCGACCTCATCGAACGCGGCCGCCTGATGTTTGCGCGCCCCATCGTCTTCACCAAGGGCTGCGTCAGCCTTGCCGACCTGCCGCCGATGGATCGCGTCGAAATCGCCTTTGCCGGCCGCTCCAATGTCGGCAAATCGAGCCTCATCAACGCGCTCTGCGGCACGTCCAACCTGGCGCGCACTTCCAACACGCCGGGCCGCACGCAGGAACTCAACATCTTCGAGAGCCAGAGCGAAAACCTGCGCATCGTCGATATGCCCGGCTATGGCTATGCCAAGGCGCCGGAGCCCAAGGTGAAGGCCTGGACCAAGCTGATCCACCAATACCTGACCGGCCGCGCCACCCTGCGCCGCGTCTATGTGCTGGTCGACAGCCGCCACGGCCCCAAGGACAATGATCTCAGCGTCATGAACGAGCTCGACCGCGCCGCGGTGAGCTATCAGGTCGTGCTGACCAAGGCCGATAAGCCCAATTCGGCAGACGTCGAAAAGGCACTGGCGGCCACCCGTTGGACCATCGCCAAGCGTCCGGCCGCCCACCCGACCGTCCTTCTCACCTCGAGCGAGAAGGGCACGGGGATCAAGGAACTGCGCACCGAGATCGCCATGCTGCTCGAAAGCGGCGGGGCATAGAAAAAGGCGCATCCCGAGGATGCGCCTTTTCTGTTTCAGCCTGCTACCAGCTTAGGCGGCGTAGCGGGCGGCCACCCGAGCATTGCCCAGCTCGAACACGGCAACGATCTCGTCGAGCTCGGCGGCCTGGTTCTCCGTCTGCTCGATGGCAGCATTGGTTTCTTCCACCAGCGCCGCATTGTGCTGGGTGATTTCATCCATCTGCCGCACGGCGGTGCTGACTTCGCCGATGGCGACAGCTTGCGAACGGCTGGCCTCGGCAATCTCGCCAATGAGCTTGGCACTCTCGCGCACCGAGAGGTTGAGCGTCGAAATCTGCTCGGCGATCTGCATGACCACCTGCGTACCGGCCTGCACCTCGCCGGCCGAAATCTCGATGAGCTGCTTGATCTCGGCCGAAGCTTCCGCCGCCGACTGAGCCAGACGCCGCACTTCCACGGCGACCACGGCAAAACCCTTGCCCGCTTCGCCGGCCCGCGCCGCTTCCACCGAAGCGTTCAGCGCCAGGAGATTGGTCTGAAAGGCGATGTCGTCGATCATGCCGATGATGCTGGAGATCTTCGAGGACGAGGTCGAGATCTGCTCCATCGCCTTGTTGGCCGCATCCATGGCCGACCCGCTTTCGACAGCGATACGCGAGGCATTGCTAACCGAACGATCAGCTTCCTGGGCGCGCTTGGCGTTTTCGGTCACGGTGCTGGAGAGGCCCGACACTGTTGATGTCGTCTGCTGCACCATTGCCGCCTGACGGCTGGTACGTTCGGCGAGATCATTGGAGCCGGCAAGGATTTCACCGGTCGCCGTCTTGAGACGATGCGAGGTCTCTTGCAGCCGGCCCATGACGTCGGTCAGCCGATCCGCCACGGCATTGGTATTGTCCTGTAGTTCGGCAAAGGCGCCCTGGAATTTGCCGGTCACCCGCTGGCTGAGATCGGCCTTGGCCAGTGCCGAAAGCACATGACCCGTACCCGTAAGCCCCTTGTCGACCGCGTCGAGCAAGGCGTTGACTTCGCCCGCGAGGCTCTTGAGTTCGTCCTGCGAATAATCGGCTGCAACGCGACGACTCAACTGGCCGGCCATCACCGCGTGGATCGTATCCTTGAGATCGTCGGTCAACCGGTCCGAGGCGCGACGACGCAGCCCACTTTCGGCATTGCGCTGCTTATCGGCGTCCTCAAGCGCCGCCTGTTCGATCAGCGCGCCGCGGAAGCTGGTGAAGGCGTCGAACATGACGGTCAGTTCGTCCTGCACCTTCTGGGCCGGAATATCGATTTCAGTATTGCCCTTGGCCAGTTCGCCGGTGATCGTCACGAGCTGGTCGAGACGAGCCGAGACGACCTTGCGGAAGAACAGGAACACGGTGAGACACCCGGCCGCCGCGCCCATACCAGCTAGGATCAGCGTGATGATGGCAAAGCTTTGTGCCCCCGAGAGCCGCGTCAGCCCTACCTGCATGTCTTCAAAAACTGACTTTTCGAGCGCTGTCGCTTCGACGATGACGCTGTCATAAGCGGCGTCGAACGCGGCATCGGCCGCAGAGCCCGCGCCTTCATCGCCCTTGCCGAGATTGGCATAGCGCTGTTCGGCGGCGGTGCGGAAATCCGTCAGCGCCTGCAAGACCTTGGGGCCTGCCGCCTGTACGCTGGGATTTTCGGAGGCAAAATAGACCGCACCCTCAATATCGTCGCCGTTCTGAATAGCAGCGAGATAGGCCTTGGCCGTGTCGAGGTGAGCCCAGACATTAGCGACATCTTCGCTGGCATCGCCCATCATGATTTCTTCGAAATAGAGATGGGCTGCGGTCGCGTTGAGCTTGATCTCCATCGCCGCCTTGACGTGCGGCGAGAGCAGCGCCCCGACCTCGTTGCCGCGATCCCCGAGGGATTTCGCGGCCAGCAGCGCGAGGCCGCCGAGTGCCGCGACCACGACACCGAAACCGAGAAAGACGATGACAAGTTTTTTGATGATCGAGAACCGGCTGAAGCGGAACATTTTGTGAGTCCTGGGGCAGGATTTATTGCCCCCAGACTCGCCGATCTTGGTTAATGCCGCCTTGATTCCCGCGGGTTACGCGGTGTTTCCGCGAAAGAACTTGCCGATATAGTCGGCCATTCGAGCGCTGTCAGAGCTTTGCGCGAAAGAGGAGACGCCCTGCTCGACAACCGCATCCGGCGCGCGGCCACGGCGCAGTTCTACCAGGGCCAGGGCATAGTCGTCGAGGAATTCAGGATGCGGCTGGAAACTTAAAGCCTTGCCGGACTTGTAGAAAAGACCAGCATTGGGCGTGAAGTCGGAGGCAAGGATCACCTCGGCTTCGGAGGGCGGTACGATGACCTGGTCCTGATGCGAGCAGGCTACGGCCAGCATTTCGGGTGCATCGGCCATGAAATCGGGCCGGCCGGCGACGCGATAGGCGTGACGGCCAAGACCCCAGCCTTTCTCGGACTTTCGGACGTCTCCGCCCAAGGCATCGGCCATGATCTGATGGCCGAAGCAGACGCCAAGCATGGGTGTTTTGGCAGAATAGGCGCGGCGGATGAAGTCGCGCAGCGGCGGCAGCCAGTCGTGATCTTCGTAAACGCCGGCAGGCGAACCGGTGATGACAATGCCCTCAATGCGTGAGGGATCGGGTAACAGACTGTTCCCTTCGACATCAACCACCTCATAGCTAAAGCCATTTTCGGTCGCGTCGAACATGCGCTCGAACATCGAATGGTATGGACCGAAATTGTCGCGAAGCGGTTCGGGGACTTCCCCGGTCTGGATGATGGTGAGGCGCATGTGAATCTGATGCTCGAGAGGTTGGTCACACCTATCGAAGTTCCGGGGTGGAGATCAACACCATGCGCCTCAACGCAGCCATGTCCTCAGGCGGCGACGAAGCTGAGCGAGACGCCATTGATGCAGTAGCGGAGACCCGTCGGGGCCGGACCGTCGTTGAAGACATGCCCCTGGTGACCGCCGCAATTGCTGCAATGGACTTCGGTGCGGACCAAGCCCAGCGTTGTATCCTCGGTCGAGCCGATGGCGCCCGGAACGAAATCCCAGAAACTGGGCCAGCCGGTGCCGCTGTCGAATTTCTTCTCCGACTCAAAGAGGATCTGGTCGCAGCCGGCGCAGTGGAATTTGCCGGCCCGGTGCTCGTCATTGAGCGGCGAGGTGAAGGGGCGTTCGGTGTCTTCGTGGCGAAGGACATTGTAGGCGGCCGGGTCGAGCTTGGCCTTCCATTCCTCATCGCTGAGCTTGAACGGAAAATCGCCCTCGGCGGCGCGCGGCTGGCTTGTCGAGCGCCAGAGCGAAAAGACCGAGAGCGCGGCCACAGCCGAACTGCCCAAGAGAACTGCGCGTCGTGTGAGCTGCATTGTCATCGTCTCCCTGCCCCTAGCATAGACCAATCCGGATCGAACTTTTCTCAAGAATACGAGAGGCCCCGCCCGGGGGGAAGCGGAGCCTCACGACCTCATTCGGCGGGATGCCGAAGAAGGTTACATCTTCGGGGTCAGCACCGCGTCGATGACGTGGATGACGCCGTTGGACTGGATCACATCGGCAATGGTGACATTGGCGACGGTGCCGTTTTCGTCGGTGATCGTCACCTTGCCGTCAGCAGCCTTGAGGGTCAGCTTGCAGCCGCCAACCGTGTCGGCAACGTGTTCGCCACCATCGGCTTCGACCATGCCGACGATGTCGGTCGAGAGCGCCTTGGCTGCGATGACATGGCAGGTCAGGATTTTTGTCAGCATGTCCTTGTTTTCGGGCTTCAGCAGGTTTTCGACCGTGCCTGCGGGGAGAGCTGCGAAGGCTTCATTGGTCGGGGCGAGAACGGTGAAGGGACCCGGGCCGGAAAGCGTCTCGACGAGGCCGGCAGCCTGGACGGCAGCAACGAGGGTCGTGTGATCGGCGGAATTGACGGCGTTTTCGACGATGTTCTTGTCGGCAAACATGGCAGCGCCGCCGACCATCGGATTGTCCTGGGCAAAGACGGAGCCGCTGAGGGCACCAAAGGACAGAAGTGCAGCGACGGAAACGGCGCGCAGGGAAATGGTCATTTGAAAGTTCCTTCCTGTTTAATTTCTTGCCCGATCGGTTGCGGGTCACAGGGAGGTACGGAGGGGTTGCGGAACGAGTTTCAGGATTTTGGGCGGTATATTTTTCACCGATTATGAAACCGATCGGGGGTCGGTTTCGTATGCGCGGGCGCGGCTCACTGATTGAGCCGCGCGTGCGGACACCCCCTCCCATCCTCCCCCATCAAGGGGGAGGTGAAGGAACAGCGGTTGGGGCAACATGTTGCCAAACACTCGATCGGCACCTCCCCCTTGATGGGGGAGGATGGGAGGGGGTGTCTATGTGCAGCTTAGATCTTCGTAACAGCGCCCTGCGCTACGACCGGACCGGTCGGCACGCCGGCCGGCGCACCGCCCTTGGGTTCGAGGGTGATGGCGAGAACTGAGCCTTCGCCCCAGCCGGCGCGCACCGCGTCGGAGAGTTCGACCGTGCTGCGCGCATTGATCGGCACGACGCCCATGGAAATGGGGGAGCCGCCGCCCTGGATGGCCCAGAGTTCATAATCGTTGTTGGGCAAGGTCTCGCCCGAAAGGGCGGTCAGGCGAACAGCGCCAGTGCCATCGTAAAGCGCGATGAACTGAACATCGCTGCCTTCAGCCCGGAGCGTTGCCACGAGTTGATTGGCGAGAGCCGTCGAATCCATGCTCGGTTGCAGAACGGAAAAACCGACTGCCACGGCCGCCACGGCCAAAGCCCCGGCCGCGACCGAACGCCATAGAACCAGACTATCCCACCAGGACGTACGCTTTTCGGCCCCGAACAATCGGCTCTCGATCCGCGGAAGAATATGGGCGGGCGGCGCGACGGGTTCGAATTGTTCGTCGAGCCCGGAAAAGTGCCGGGCCCAAAAATCGTGTTCGCGCTGCAGGCCGGGATCGTCGGCGATGCGCCTTTCCATGGCGGTATGGGCGGGCACGTTGAGGAGACCAAGGACATATTCGGCGACGGTTGCGCCACTTCCATCCCAATCTTGTTTGTCTTGCTCGCTCATGACGTCAGGCATTCTTTCAACTTGGCCAGGCTCCGGCGCAGCCAGGTCCGCATGGTATTGAGCGGCACGGCGTGGCGCTGGGCCAATTCTTCATAGCTGAAACCGTCGAGATAGGCGCCTCGCACCGCCTCGGCGCGATCAGGCTCGAGCGTGCCGAGACAATGCGCAATGCGCGCGCTGTCTTCGGCGGCTTCGACCTGTCGTTCGGGACTGGGGCCCAGATCGGCAATATCGAGGGCGGCATCGATGTCTTCGCTGACCGGCCGTTTCACGCGCACCTTGTCGAGTGCGTGATTGCGGGCAACGGCAACAAGCCAACTGATCGGGCTATATTGACCGGCCACATAGCGGTCGGCCTTTTGCCAGATCTTGACGTAGATTTCCTGGATCGCTTCCTCGGTTTCGGCTCTGTCCTTCAAGATACGGAGGGCCACCCCGAAAAGTTTCGCGCTGGTCCGCGTGTAAAGCTGCCGGAAAGCGCCGCGGTCGCGCAGGGCGCAGCGGGCGATCAGATCGGCGATTTCATGAGTATCCGCTTGCGTGGACATGGGTCTGGATACGGCCTCCCGGCTCCCCTCTGGCGGCCATATTCCCCTATGTCCGCCCTTCCCGCTACGCAAATCGGGGAGAAACGGATCAACGGCCATGATTTTGTCGCGGCAGGTCATTTATAGACAGGACAAAATGGACTAGACCCTTGCCCGT
Organism: Devosia riboflavina; assembly: GCF_000743575.1. Taxonomy (GTDB): domain Bacteria; phylum Pseudomonadota; class Alphaproteobacteria; order Rhizobiales; family Devosiaceae; genus Devosia; species Devosia riboflavina. The sequence continues at coordinate 273,090 of NZ_JQGC01000001.1, forward strand.
CCGCAGGTCTTCTTGAGGAAACCATCCCGCCCATGTCTGACCAAGATACGACGACCGACCGCTTCAGCCACGATGCCGGCATTCTCGCCCAGGCCCTGCCCTATATGCAGCGCTACGAGGGCAAGACCGTCGTCGTGAAATATGGTGGCCATGCCATGGGCGACCTCAAGCTGGGCCAGGCCTTTGCCCGCGACATCGCGCTCCTGAAGCAGTCCAAGGTCAACCCCATCGTCGTCCATGGCGGCGGACCGCAGATTGCCTCGATGCTTAGGAATCTCGGCATCGAATCCAAGTTCGAAGGCGGCCTTCGCGTCACCGATGCGCGGACCATGGAAGTGGTCGAGATGGTTCTGGCCGGCTCGATCAACAAGGAAATCGTCGCGCTGATCAATGCCGAAGGCGAATGGGCCATCGGCCTTTGCGGCAAGGACGGCAACATGGTCTTTGCGCGCAAGGCCGAGAAAAAGGTGAAAGACCCCGGCTCGAACATCGAACGCGTGCTCGATCTCGGCTTTGTCGGCGAACCCGTCGAAGTCGATCGGACCCTGCTCGATCTCCTCGCCCGCTCGGAAATGATTCCGGTCATCGCTCCGGTCGCCCCGGGCCGCGACGGCAATACTTACAATATCAATGCCGACACCTTTGCCGGCGCCATTGCCGGCTCGCTGGGAGCCAAGCGCCTCTTGTTCCTGACCGACGTCCCTGGCGTGCTCGACAAGAATGGCAAGCTGATCCCGGAACTGAGCGTCGCCGATGCCAAGGCGCTGATCGCCGATGGCACCATTTCTGGCGGCATGATCCCCAAGGTCGAAACCTGCCTCGAAGCGCTCGATAGCGGCGTCGAAGGCGTGGTCATTCTCAACGGCAAGCAGCCGCATGTGGTGCTGGTGGAACTCTTCACCGAATTCGGTGCCGGCACGCTGATCGTCCGCTGACCCCGGCGCCCTAAAGCGCGTCGCGATCTTCAGATTCGCTCCACGCGCTTTAGGTCTTTGGTTTTACGCATGTCTTTATCCCGAAACCGGCGACCACTTTCGGGAGACATGCTCTAGCCTGTCTCAGGGCCGGAACCCGTTCACGACGAACGGTGTTTCGGCCCTTTGTGTTCTAGACTGTGAGGCGTCTTGGGCTCTGAGTTTTTTATCTTCCTCGTGGTGGGCTTTCTCGCCCAGATCGTCGACGGCGCCCTGGGCATGGCCTATGGCGTCGTCAGCTCGACGATGCTGCTCTCCTTCGGCGTGCCGCCGGCAGCCGCCTCGGCCAGCGTTCACGCGGCCGAAATGTTCACGACCGCGGCTTCGGCCACGAGCCATGTCCGCAACCACAACGTCAATTGGCGCCTGTTCTGGCGCCTCGCACCGGCCGGGATCGTCGGCGGCGTGCTCGGCACCTATGTGCTGACGGCTATAGACGGCGCCATGCTCCGCCCCTTCGTCACGGTCTATTTGGGGCTTTTGGGGGTCTACATTCTCTATCGGGCGTTTCGGGCCCGTGGGCCCTATCATGAGCCCAAGACGCAGATCGTGCTGCCGCTTGGCGTCGCCGGCGGCTTTGTCGACGCGGCCGGTGGCGGCGGCTGGGGGCCAATCGTGACCTCGAGCCTGATCGGTTCGGGCGGCGCGCCGCGCTATGTGGTGGGCACGGTCAATACGGTGGAATTCTTTGTGACGACGGCCGTCTCGGTCGCCTTCATCACCGCCCTGCTGACCGGGCACTGGGCCGATGCCGAGGGAATCGACCAGCACCTGTGGTCGGTTGCGGGGCTCGTGGCCGGCGGCATACTGGCGGCACCCCTGGCCGGTTTCGTCGTGCGCATCCTGCCGGCAAAGCGGCTGATGCTGCTGGTGGGCACGCTGGTGATTGCCCTTGCCGGCTACCAGACCTGGGAACTGCTGTTCAAGGCAAGCTGATGATGTTTGGCGAACTCGATGCGACACCCTCCCCTTGACGGGGAGGGTTGGGAGGGGTGTTCACACGCTCGAACGTCGTGGCTCCCGCACCCCCTCCCAACCCCCCCCCCGTCAAGGGGGAGGTGTCACCGAGTTCGCTATGGCGAATTCGGTTGCGGCTGGTGGGTGAGCCCTAAGCTTCCACCAGCACCGGCTGCGGTGCGCCGCCCGGCTTCTGTCCGCCTGAAGGCTTGAAGGCGAAGGCGAGGAAGAAGATGAGACCGAAACTCACCACCTGATACCAGAGCGCCAGCGAGGCAGACTCGGCAAAGGCTGCAGTGGGCGCGCTGCCACCGGCAAAGGCGCCGCTGAGATGGGTAAAGAAGATTTCGCCGATCAGCGCCACGCCGAGCGCGCCGCCCACCTGCTGGAAGGCCTGCAGGGCACCCGAACCGGCCCCGGCATCGCGCGGCGGCACATTGCGCAAGACGAGCTGGAACAGCGAAGAGAACCCGGTGCCAAGGCCGATACCGGCGATCAGCAGCGGCACGAAGAAGCTCCAGCTATTGATGGTATCGCCGGCTGCGCCGATGATGAGATGCAGCGAGCCGATACCGCCGGCCAGCATCAGGCCGGCAGCGCCGAGGCGGGCCCGCAGATAGTTGGAACCGAAGCGACCGGCGATCAGCGAGGCGATCAGCACGCCCACCGAGAAGGGCGTATTGGTGAGGCCCGACTGCAGCGGCGTCATGCCAAAGCCGCTCTGCAGCAGCAGCGAAATGATCATGAACATGCCCGGAATGCCCGAGGCATAGATGGTGACCACAAAGGCGCCGAACATGAAGTCGCGGTTCTTCAAGAGGTCATAATTGAGGAGCTGCGGCAGACCGGCATCGGCGCGGCGCTTGGTCCAGAGAACGAAAAGACCGATCAGCACGAGACCCGCAGCGATGAGCCCAAAGGCCCAGAGCGGCCAGCCATAGGCGCGGCCTTCGACGATGGGGAAGACCACCGCGACAATGCCGAGGCCGAAGAGGCCGATGCCGATGAAATCGTTCTTGAGGTCCGGATGGCCCGGCAGGCGCGGAATAAGGAACCAGCCGGCGACCACGGCAGCAATACCGACGGGCACGTTGACGAGGAAGATCGGCTCCCAATCAAGACCGAAAATGTGGGCTTCGATGAGAAGGCCACCCAGGATCGGGCCGCAGACCGAGGCGAGGCCGGCGGTGAGGCCGAAGAGCGAGAAGGCCTGGCCGCGCTCATGCGGCGGGAAGGTGACGGTTGCGATGGCGAGGACCTGCGGGGTCATCATGGCGCCGGCGAGGCCCTGGATGATGCGGGCGACGATCAGCATTTCGATCGAAGAGGACATGCCGCACAGCGCCGAGGCGGCGGTGAAGGCGGCAACGCCCCAGAGGAAGAGGCGGGTGCGGCCAAGGATGTCGCCGAGGCGGCCGAAGGGCAGCAGACCCAGCGCGAAGGCGAGGACATAGGCGGCGACGACCCATTCGATCTGGTTGTCGGTGGCGCCGAGGTTTTCGCGCATGGAGGGGAGCGCGACGTTGACGATGGTGACGTCGATCAGATTCATGAAATTGGCGATCAGCAGCACGAAAAGGCCGATCCAGCGGCGCGGATCGGGTGGTGCATCAGCCGCATGGGCGTGAGGGGAGGACATGAGGTCTAGCCTTGATTGGAAACGGGGAGGAAAAAGGCGCGCTCGAGCTCGGCAATGACCGGTTCGAGCGAGGGGCGGCGATGGGGACGCCAGCAATCGGATAGGGCGGCGGTGACGACGATGGCCGCCGCGGCAGGGTCGATGTTGGGGCGGAAGGAGCCGTCCTCGATGCCGGTGCGGAAGATTTTGGTGAACTGGCCGGTCCAATATGCCTGCATGGGCAGGATGATCTCGGCAATGGTGGGATCGCGGCGGGAGAGGTCGACCAGTTCGCTGAGGACGCCGATCAGCTCGGGCATTTCGGCGACGATTTCGCGGAATTCGTTGAACTCCTGGCGGAGCTGCGCGCCGGCATCGAGGCCTTCCTTTGGATGGCGCAGGGCCTGAGCCTTGAAATCGTCGCGGAGGGACGCGGCGACCAGCGCCACCAGCGCCTCCTTGCTCGGCACATGATAGTGGAGCGTGGCGATATTGATGCCGACGCGCTCGGCGATGTCGCGTGTGCGCAGGCCCTCGAGACCCTTTTCGATGATGAGGGCACGGGCGGCGCGGGCAATGGCGATGCGTCGCTCATCGCCGCTTTCACGCTTCGGGATAGGAGCCTGTTCGGGACACATGGGAGGTTCGGAATTTGATCGGACGGCGCTTCAATACATGCGGTCGCGCTATCAATCAATCATTTGATTGAGAAAACGTGCCATGCCCGAAACGCATGCAGCATTGCTATGACCGGCCGTTGACATTTGCTGTCAGCAGGCGTCCATCACCCCCATATTCTGGAAAGCCGTGCCATGACCGATTATGTCCGCAAAATCCTGACTTCAGCGGTTTACGAGGTTGCCGAGGAGACCGCGCTCGATCCGATGCGCCTGCTCTCGACCAAGCTCGGCCAGGAGATTTTGCTCAAGCGCGAGGACTTGCAGCCGGTCTTTTCGTTCAAGATCAGGGGCGCGCATAACCGCATGAGCCAGTTGACGGCGGAGGAACGGGCGCGGGGCGTGATCTGTGCCTCAGCCGGCAATCACGCGCAGGGCGTGGCGCTGTCGGCGACACGGCTCGGCGTGCGCTCGATCATCGTCATGCCGACGACGACGCCGGGGATCAAGGTCGATGCGGTGCGTCGGCTCGGGGGCGAGGTCGTGCTGTTCGGCGACGGCTTTGACGCGGCGCGGGCGCATGCCTCGGGGCTGGCCGAGCGGCACGGCTATGTCTTTGTACATCCGTTCGACGATCCCGACGTGATCGCCGGCCAGGGGACGATCGGCATGGAATTGCTGCGCCAGCATCCGGGCGAAATCGGCGCCATCTATGTGCCCATCGGCGGCGGCGGGCTTGCGGCGGGTATTGCCGCCTTCGTCAAATTCCTGCGGCCCGAGATCAAGGTGATCGGCGTCGAGCCCGAAGAAGCGGCCAGCATGAAGGCGGCGATCGCGGCTGGCGGGCCGGTGACGCTCAACGAAGTCGGACTCTTTGCCGATGGCGTGGCCGTGCGGCAGGTGGGCGACGAGACATTCAGGCTCTGCCGGGAGCTGCTCGACGACATCATCACTGTCAGCAATGACGAGATCTGCGCTGCCATCAAGGACATCTTTGACGACATGCGCGCCATTGCCGAGCCGGCAGGGGCGCTGGCCCTCGCGGGTCTCCGCCGTCATATCGAGATGGGTGCGGCGCCCAAGGGCGCGCTGATCGCGATCAATTCGGGCGCCAATGTCAATTTCGACCGGCTGCGCTATGTCTCCGAACGCGCCGAAATCGGCGAACGGGCCGAGGCCCTGCTGGCGGTGACCATTCCCGAAGTACCGGGCAGCTATCGCGCCTTCATTCGCCTGCTGGGCCGCCGCGCCATCACCGAATTCAACTATCGCTACGCCCATGCCAGCGCCGCGCACATCTTTGTCGGCGTCAAACTCTCGCAGGGCGACAAGGAAAAGCGCGAGATCATCGATCTCCTCACCGCCAATGGTCTCGGCGTCACCGACATGACCGACAATGAGGTCGCAAAGCTCCACGTGCGCTACATGGTGGGTGGGCGCGTCGCGGGCCTAACTGACGAAATGCTGTTCCGCTTCCAGTTTCCCGAACGGCCCGGCGCGCTTCTGACCTTCCTCGAAGGGCTCAATGACGCCTGGAATATTTCCCTTTTCCACTACCGCAATCATGGTTCGGATTATGGCAGGGTGCTCGTTGGGGTAGAGGTGCCCATCGACACGCGCGCTGACTTTTACGCCCATATCGACGCCATCGGCTTTCCCTATTGGAACGAAACGGAAAATCCGGCCTACCGGCAATTTCTTGAAGCAAATTGAACCGTTTTCCTTAGGGTGAGTTCGACATGCAGGCGAAATAAAGCGTCACTATAAGCGTTGACGCAATTCTGCCGCACATCGACTGCAATTCACTGCCCAAGGGGCAATCAAACCGGGGGACAGCGCGGGGGTTGGACAGTACAACCGCGCCCTTCACAACATCGAGGAAGACGCAGACCATGATGAGAATCAACAAGATCCAGGGCCTGATGCTGGCATCTGGCATGGCCACGCTCGCGCTGATGCAGCCGGCCATGGCGCTCGACGCACAGACGTTCGTCGATCGTATCGCTGCGGTCTACAAGATTGGCGGCTATGACATCCAGTTTGGCGCCGCGACGCTCGATGGCGACACCATCACCGTCGATGGTGCGACCGTTGGTGTGACCGGCGTCGAAGAACCCTGGACCGTGGACACCACGCTGACCTTTACCGGCGTTGCCGAAGGCGACGATGGCAGCTTCACTGCCGACGCCCTGACCATTCCCGATATCGACACCGAATTCGCCCAGGACCCGGTCGGCCACGTCTCGCTGGTCGATATCACGGCCACGGACATCTACCTGCCGCCGGAAGACAAGGTGAATGTCACGGCCCTGCTCGAATCCGTCGGCAGCCTGACCACCGGCCCACTGTCTGTGACCCGCGACGGCACCGAGGTGATCTCCTACGAGTCCATCGAGGCCGTGAACGAGTTCTCCTATGACGACGCCAATGCGCTGACCGACATTGCCTCGACCTTTGCCGTCAACGGCATCTGGGCCGACCTCTCCACCGTTTCCGAAGAAGATGCGGAAGCCGGTGCGGTCATCCAGGCCCTCGGCCTGACCGAGATCAACGGCAATATCAGCCAGACCATGACCTGGGGCATGACCGATGGCCATCTGGTGATCGAAGACTTCCTCTTCGATTTCGCCGATATCGGCGCCATCAACTTCAAGGCCGACATTTCCGGCCTGACCCCGGCCGTGCTCGAAAAGATCTATGCCATGGACGCCGCCTCGACCGGTTCGACGCCGGAAGAACAGCAGGCTCAGCAGATGATGGTGGGTATGGAACTGCTCCAGGCCCTGACCCTGACCGGTTCGAGCCTGCGCTATGACGATGCCGGCCTTGCGCCAAAACTGCTCGACATGTTCGCCGCCCAGTCGGGTGCCGATCGCGCCACCTTCGTTGAAGGTCTCAAGGCCATGGTGCCCCAGCTCGTCGGCCAGGCCGGCATTCCGGCGCTGACGGATCTCGTCACTCCGGCTGCCAATGCTTTCCTCGACGATCCCAAGAGCATCGAAGTCGCCGTGCGCCCGGCAACCCCGACCACACTCCTCGTGCTCAGCGCCGCTGCCGCCAACCCGGCCGGCCTGATCTCGGCTCTCGGCCTTGCCGTCACGGCCAACCAGCCTTCTGCCGAATAACACTTCCTGCGAGCCTCCCACGGGAGGCTCGCATCCCCGGATGCAGTTTCAATCTCTCTGTGGCACACTGCAGCTATGACCACTGCTGCCCCAAAAAGCCTCAACCACATCACCGACTGGGTCTTTGACCTCGACAACACACTCTATCCGCGCGAGTGCAATCTCTTCGCGCAGATCGATGTGCGCATTACCCACTACGTGATGGATGTCACCCAGCTCGACTTCGACGCGGCCCGCACGCTGCAGAAGAGCTATTATCGCGATTTCGGCACCACGCTGAACGGGCTGATGAACCGGCACGCGATCGACCCCGACCACTTTCTCAATACCGTCCATGCCATCGACTACACGCCGGTCGATCCGCACCCTCAGCTGATTGACGCCATCCGCGCCCTGCCCGGCCGCAAGTTCATCCTGACCAATGGCGATACCGGCCATGCCCGCTCGGTACTCGGCCGCCTTGGCGATCCCGACCTTTTCGAAGATGTCTATGACATCCGCGCCATGACCTATGTGCCAAAGCCGCATCGCGAGGCCTATGACGGGTTTCTCAATCGCCACGGGATCGATCCCGCCAAGGCGGTGATGTTCGATGATCTCGAAAAGAACCTCGTCGTGCCGCACGAGATCGGCATGTCGACCGTGCAGGTCGTTGCCGGAGAGGGATTTGCCCACGACCAGGTGGAAGCCTGGGAACTGGGGCAATCGACGGGACCGCATGTGCATCATGTGACGGGTGATCTCGCCGGGTTTTTGCGCAATTTACGGTGACGTTTTTGCGCCTCATCTGAAGCCACACCCACCAGCCCAACCGAATTCGCTATAGCGAATTCGGTGGCACCTCCCCCTTGACGGGGGAGGATGGGAGGGGGTGCGGGAGCCACGATTTCTCGGCGTGCGACCACCCCTCCCCATCCCTCCCCGTCAAGGGGAGGGTGTCCATCGAGGATGTGAAACCGCCGGGGGAAAAGGCGGATGCACGATTTCACCGGCTTGCTCGACCCACTAAAATCACTCCACTTCAGTGGAGCAGCTCGACATGAAAACCCTCCTCGACGACGTCGCCGGCTTCCATCGCGCCTGTGATCTTCCCGTGCTCGCAAAACCGCAATTCGTGCCGGAGCGCGCGGCGCTGCGTTCGGCGCTCCTTGCCGAAGAATGCCAGGAAACCGTGGAAGCGCTTGAGCGGGGCGACATGGAGAAAATCGCGGATGGCCTTGCCGACGTAATCTATGTCGCTGTGGGCGCGGCGCTCGAATTCGGCATTCCGCTCGACCGCGTCTGGGCCGAGGTGCATCGCTCGAACATGGCCAAGGTCGATCCGTCGACGGGCAAGGTGATCAAGCGGGCTGACGGCAAGGTGCTGAAACCCGAGGGCTGGACGCCACCCGATGTGGCGGGGGTGCTCAAGGGCTGAGAGCGCAAAACATTACCAAGTCTTATATTTGCGCGGCGCTTTGGCGGCGCTATCATTAGGACATGACCGACCTTCCCGGGCGGCGGCCCCCGCCCATCTCCGAACAGACCCCGACCCTAAAACAGCGCCTCGACAATCTCCGCCATCTCGGGCGGCTGATTGCGCAGATCTGGCGCACCAGCCGTCCCATGACCGCGGCCAGCATTGGCCTCAGGCTCATCGCGGCACTGCAGCCGATTGCCGTGCTTTATGCCGCAAAGCTGATCGTCGATGAGGTGGTGCATCTCACCTCGGTGACTTCGCCTGGCCCGAGCCCCATGGACTGGTGGAATGCTGGCCTCTTGACGCCCGTGCTCTTCTACCTGGCGCTGGAAATGGCGCTGGTGCTGGCCAATGATGCGATCGGCCGGGCCACGGGTCTCGTCGATTCCATTCTCTCCGAGCTGCACTCCAATCAAGTCAGCACCGAACTGATGGCGCATGCCGCCCGGCTCGACCTGATGCATTTTGAATCGGCCGAATATCAGGATCGGCTGGAACGCGCCCGGCGCCAGGCGGCGGGGCGCAATGCGCTCTTGAGCCAGCTTTTTGGCCAGGCGCAGGACATCATAACCGTGCTGACGCTGGCCGCGGGCCTCTTCGTCTTCGCGCCCTGGCTGATCCTGCTGCTGCCACTCAGTTTCATCCCCTCGATCTGGGGTGAAACGCGCTTCAACACCATGGCCTATATGGTGAGCCGCTGGCGCACGCCGGAACGGCGGGAGTTGGAATATCTGCGCTATATCGGGGCCAGCGCCGAGACGGCCAAGGAGATCAAGCTTTTCGGGCTTGGCGGCTTTCTCATCGAGCGATTCAAGCTGCTGGCGCACGGCATTTTCCTCGAAAACCGCCGCATCTCCATCCTGCGCGCTGGCTGGGGCACGGTGTTCGCCACCATCTCTACCCTCGCCTATTACGCCGCCTATGCCTTCATCGTCTGGCGCACCATTACCGGCGAATTCTCCATCGGCGATCTCGCCTTTCTCTCGGGCTCGTTCCTGCGGCTCAATGGATTGTTCCAGAAAATCCTGCTCGGCTTCACCCAGATCGCCGGGCAATCCATGTTCCTCGACGATCTCTTTTCCTTCTTCGAGATCGAGCCGACCGTGCTGCCGCCGGCTCATCCAAAGGCCTTTCCGGTGCCGATCAGGGAGGGCATTCGCTTCGAGAACGTCGGCTTCCGCTATCCCGAAACCGAGAACTGGGTAATCCGGAACCTGTCGTTCACGCTCAGGGCTGGAGAGACGCTGGCGCTGGTGGGCGAGAACGGGGCGGGCAAGACCACCATCGTCAAGCTTTTGGCGCGGCTTTATGACCCGAGCGAGGGTCGCATCAGCGTCGATGGCGTCGACCTCAAGGACATGGCGCCGGCCGAAATCCACGCGCATCTGGGTGTCATTTTTCAGGACTTCATCCGCTACAGTTTTACGGCACGCGACAATATCGGGGTTGGCCGGGTGGAGGAGAAGAGCAACCAGCTCCGCATCGATCAGGCGGCCGAACAGAGCCTTGCGGATGCCGTCATTGCGAAACTTCCCAAGGGGTATGATCAGCAGCTTGGGCGGCTTTTCAAGCAGGGGCGCGACCTTTCGGGGGGCGAATGGCAGAAGGTGGCCATTGCGCGCTCCTATATGCGCGATGCGGAACTGATCATTCTCGACGAGCCGACGGCGGCGCTCGACGCCAAGGCGGAGGCCGAGGTTTTCGCGCGCTTCAAGGGGCTCGCCAGCGGCAAGACGGCCGTGATCATCTCGCACCGCTTTTCGACCGTGCGCATGGCCGACCGCATTCTGGTGCTGGAGCACGGCGCCATTCTCGAAGCCGGCACGCATGAAGAATTGCTGGCCAAAGGCGGGCGATATGCCGAACTCTTTGAGCTGCAGGCCGCAGGCTATCGCTGAGGCTTTATATATCTCAGCAGGCCCTCGGCGGCGGCGCGGCCGGTGGCGAAACAGGCGGTGAGCAGATAGCCGCCGGTGGGTGCTTCCCAATCGAGCATTTCGCCGGCGGCGAAGACGCCCGGCAGGGTTTTCAGCATGAAGTTTTCGTCCATGCCGGAAAAGGCGATGCCGCCGGCCGAGGAGATGGCTTCGACAATGGGGCGGGGGCGCCGCGGCCGGATCGGTACGGATTTGATGGCTGCGGCCAGCGCGTCGGGATCGAGCGTATTTGCATCGGGGCGACATTCGCGCAGCAGCGCGGCTTTGACCGGGTCGAGCCCCGCGCCCTTTCGGAGGCGATTGGAAAAGCTGAGTTTTGTGGGCTGGCGCGCGAGGTCTTTGGCAAGGCGTTCGCGCGAGCGGCCGGGCATCAGGTCGATCTCCAGCACGGCGAGCTCTCCGGCGAGGAGCGCATCGCGCAGGGCAGCGGAATGGGCATAGACGAGGCTGCCTTCAATGCCCCAGCGGTTGACGACGAATTCGCCGGGGATTGTGCCTGCGGCGCTGGTGGCCGTCACGGATTTGAGCGGGGTACCGGCGAAGCGTTCGACAAAACTCTCGCTCCACTCGACCTCGAAACCGCAATTGGCGGGAAGGAAGGGGGCGACTGGGACGCCCTTGTCCGCCAGCCACGGCATCCAGGCCGCGTCCGAGCCAAGCTTGGGCCAACTGGCGCCGCCGAGGGCGAGGAGGACGGCATCGAAGGCGAGACGCTTTTCGCCGTCGGGCGTTTCGAAGCGCAGTTTTGCTCCGTCAAAACCGGTCCAGCGATGGCGGGTGTGGATGACGACACCCTTTTCCGCGAGCCGGCCGAGCCAGGCCCGGAGCAGAGGCGAGGCCTTCATGGCCTTGGGAAAGACGCGACCAGAGGAGCCGACGAAGGTTTCGATGCCGAGGCCGGCGCACCAGTTGCGCAGGTCTTCAGCCGTAAAGGCATCGAGCGCCTTTTGCAGGCTCGGGCGCGCCGCGCCGTAGCGCGTGAGCAGCGCGGCGTGGTCTTCGGAATGGGTGATGTTGAGACCGGATTTTCCGGCCATCAGCATCTTTCGGCCCACGGTCGGCATGGCTTCGAAGAGCGTCACGGCAAGGCCGGCATCGGCCAGCACTTCTGCTGCCATGAGGCCGGCGGGGCCGCCGCCAATGATCGCCACCTGGCTCACGCTTTGTCCTTCCATAGGGGGAAGGCGATCCTTAGCCAGTTTCCCGGGGGCCGCGCAAGGTGAGCGCATGTGGGAAAGCCACCGCCCACCGCTGGCCCCGCCCGCGGGTAGCCGCTAGTGTCGAGCCAATAGAGAGAACAAGACTTTCCATGATCACCTGCTTCGATATTGGTGGCACAACGATCAAGGGCGCCACCGCCACGGCCCCCGACAACCTGACCGCCCTCGGCCGCGTGCCGACGCCACGCGATGATTTTCTCGCCTTCGTCGCCGCTATTTCCGGCCTCATCGACCAAGGCGCAGCGCCAGCCGGTGCACCCATCGCCATTTCGGTGACAGGGGTGGTCGATCCGGCGAGCGGCCATGTCACCTGCGCCAATATTCCCTGCATCGATGGGCGGCATCTGGCGCAGGAACTGGAAGGCCTGCTCGGCCGGAAAGTGTTCGTGGCCAATGATGCCGACTGCTTCGTGCTGGCCGAGGCGACGGCCGGCGCCGGGCGTGAGCATCGCGTCGTTTTCGGCGCCATCATGGGCACGGGCGTCGGTGGCGGTATCGTGGTGGACAAGCGCCTCCATCCCGGCGCTGCGGGTCTCGGCGGCGAATGGGGCCATGGCACCATCGTTGCGACCAAGGTCAGCGTGCCGCCCTACGATCTCCCGCATTTCCCCTGCGGCTGCGGGCTTTCGGGCTGTCTCGACACGGTTGGCGGCGCACGCGGTATCGAAAGGTTGCACCGGCATCTGCACGGTACAGATCTGGCGAGCACCGCAATCGTCTCCGAATGGCTGGCCGGTAATGCCAAGGCGGCAGGCACCGTGGAACTCTTCATCGAACTCGTGGCCCAGCCCCTGGCGCTGGTGGTCAATATCGTCGGCCCCGATATCATCGCCGTGGGCGGCGGCCTTGGAAACAGTCACGAACTGATCGCCCGGCTTGATGCAGCGGTGCGCCCGCGTATCCTTAGAAAACTCGACCGGCCGCTCGTGGTGCCGGCGCAATTGACGGCCGATGCCGGACTGATCGGCGCGGCGGCACTCGGCCTTGCCGGAGGCGCGGCATGACCCTCCTCGAAATCTGCGTCGATACCGCCGCCGGCTTGCGCGCCGCTTATGAAGGCGGGGCCGACCGCATCGAGCTTTGCGCAGCCCTGGAACTGGGTGGAACCACGCCAACGGCCGGCCTGATGGCCCTCGCCGCCGAGATGGGCGTCACCGCCCGCGTCATGATCCGCCCGCGTGCTGGCGATTTCGTTTTCACCTCGGATGATCTCGACATGATGCGCGCCGATATTGCGGCGGTGCGACGCCTCGGGCTTGAGGGCGTCGTCCTCGGCGCCAATCGTCCCGATGGCAGCCTCGATATCGAGATGCTCAAAACCCTGGTTGGCGAAAGCCAGGGGCTTAAGAAAACGCTGCACCGCGCTTTCGATCTCGTGCCCGATATTGCCCAGGCCGTCGAGCAGGCCGTGGCGCTGGGCTTTGACACGATCCTGACCTCGGGCCGCGCCGCTTCGGCCCCGGCGGGCCTTGATGACCTGATTCTGGCCCAGCGCATTGCGGCCGGCCGCATCACCATCATGGCCGGCGCAGGGATCAGCGCGGACAATGTCGGCACCATCCTTGCCGCGGCGCCGCTGGGCGCCATCCACGGTTCCTGCTCGGCCCCGATCGAGGGCGACAGCGCCCCGGCGCAACGTCTCGGCTTTGTCAGCCCCGGCCGGCGCCAGACCGACGGCACGCGCGTTGCTGCTCTCAAAACTGCCATTGGCCAAGCAAAGGCGGCTTCTGCAAGTCTTTGACCTGCCTATGATTTAGGCAAGTTCATAAGTGCTTCACCATACATTAAGAGGAAAACAGCTACATTACTTGGACAGGCCGCCGGCTTCGCGATCAGAACGTGCATTGTCACACAACTGAAATAAAGCGGCAGCACATCCAGGCCGTGCGCGCACGGCGTAGACTGAAAGGTATTGTCGCATGCGCATTCGCGGCAAGGTATTGTCTATCGTCGGCATTATGGGCGTGGTCGCCGCACTGATCACCGGCATCGGCCTCTATGTCGTGGCCGAATATGAACATCAGATCGACCGGCTCGACAGCTCATCCAAGCGTGCTCTCTATGGTGAAACCATGAACCGGCTGGTCACCGCCGTGGTCATGGAATCGCGCGGCATCTATGCCGCGCCCAATACCGAAAAGGCAGCTCCTTTCGCCGAAGGCATCGTCACCCAGCTCGGCAGGATCGACGAAGTGATCGCCACCTGGCGCCCGCTGGTCGAGGCGAGCGAATTGGCGACCTTTGACACCATGGTCGCCCGGGCCGCCGAGTTCAAAGATTTCCGCACGGAAATTGCTCGCCTTGGTCGCGATGTCGACCCGGCAGAGGCCAATGTGCAGGGCAATAACGACACCAACCGCGCCAATCGCAAGGCTTTCCAGGCCGAAATCGACACCATCGTTGCCGCCGACCTTGAAACCTACAAGGTCATCCAGGCCGAAATAGCCGGCTTTGAAGGCACGATGCGGACCCTGTTGCTGGTGACTGCCGGCTTGGGCATCCTGGCCGGTACCGCCGCCGCGCTTTATCTCGGCACCGCTCAGCTGGGCCGCCCCATCGGCAACCTGACGCTCGCCATGCGCGATCTCTCTGCAGGCAAGTTCGAAACCGAAGTGCCGGGCCTCAACCGCTCCGATGAAATCGGCGAAATGGCCGAAGCGGTGCAGGTTTTCAAGGACAACGGCATCAAGATGGCTTCCATGACGGCCGAGGAACAGGCCGCCGCCCTGCGCGCCGCGGCCCGCACCAAGACCATGGAAACCTTCCAGGGCGAATTCGACGATGTGGTGGAAGCCGCCATGGCCGGCGATTTCAGCCGCGCCATCACGACCCAATTCGACGACGACGACATCACCCGCATCGCCCACAATTTCAACGCCATGGTGTCGAGCGTTCGCGTGGGCCTCGCCGATGCCGGCTCGGTGCTCGCCGCCCTTGCCGATACCGACCTGACCCAGCGCATGACCGGCTCGCATCAAGGCGCCTTCCTTGAGCTACAGACCGACATGAACCGGGTGGCCGATACGCTGACCGACGTCGTCACGCGCCTCCGCACCACCTCGCGCGGCGTCAAAGTCGCGACCGGCGAAATCCTTGCCGGCGCCAATGACCTTTCCGAACGCACGACGCGCCAGGCCGCAACCATCGAGGAAACCTCGGCCACGATGGAGCAGCTCGCCGCGGCCGTGACCGAAAATGCCAAGCGCGCTCAGCGTGGCAGCACCGCGGCGGAAGCGGTAACGCAATCGGCGGTGCAAAGCGGCCAGGTGATGGACCAGGCCACTGCCGCCATGGGCCGCATCACCACGGCCTCGGAAAAGATCTCCAATATCATCGGCATGATCGACGACATCGCCTTCCAAACCAACCTGCTCGCCCTCAACGCCTCGGTGGAAGCGGCGCGGGCCGGCGAAGCGGGCAAGGGCTTTGCCGTGGTCGCCGTGGAAGTGCGGCGCTTGGCTCAATCGGCCGCCGAAGCCTCTTCGGACGTCAAGGCACTGATCGAGGAAAGCGCCAGGGAAGTCGACGGCGGCGCCAAGCTCGTGTCCGATGCCGCCGGCAAGCTTGGCTCCATGCTGGAGGCCATGCGCGGCAATAGCGCCATGATGGCCGAAATCGCCCGCGAGAGCAGCCAGCAGGCTCAGGCGATCGACGAAATTAACGTCGCCGTGCGCCAGATGGACGAAATGACCCAGCACAATGCGGCACTGGTGGAAGAGACCAATGCGGCCATCGAGCAGACCGAGGCCCGCGCCAACGAACTCGACACCATTGTCGATGTCTTCCACATCGCCGCCGGCGCCCAGATCGTCGAAAGATCGCAGCCGCGGCGCGCTGCGCCTGCCGCCAAGACCAAGCCGGTCCAGAGCCAATATCTGAGCCAGGGCAATGCGGCCGTAGCCAACGATTGGGACGAGTTCTGATCGCTCGGGTCAACGTTGCGAAGACAGGACGGCGCCCTCTCCCGAGTGGCGCCGTTTTCTTTTCCTGAGAGATGTTTGGCAGACTATCGGAGGCACAATCGTGCTCTGCAACCCTACGCTTCGAAACCCGGTGGGCCTATCGTAAAAAATCCGTAAATACCCCTATGGCGCGTCAATTAATCCGCATTGACCCGAGCCCGGTTCAGCCGAAGACTTGAGCCCTCTTCAGGCTGCGGGGGCACGGAAATGTCGGAAGAGCATAAGGGCGAAGCCTTGACTTTGGCGGGGGCGAACCCGGACCATCACACGGCCGGAACGGCAAAACCGGGCTTTTCGCTCACGGGCAAAACCATCTGGATTGCCGGCCATAATGGCATGGTCGGACAGGCCATGCTGCGGCGCCTCAAGGGCGAGGCCTGCACACTGCTGACTGCCGACCGGCGCGAACTGGACCTGACGCGTCAGGCGGCGGTTGAGGGTTTTGTCGCGGAAGCACGGCCCGATGCGATCATCATCGCGGCCGCACGGGTCGGCGGCATTCTGGCCAATAGCCAGGATCCGGTCGGGTTCCTGACCGACAACCTCGCCATCAATCTCAATATCGCCAAGGCGGCGCATAGGGCGGATATCGATCGCGTCCTGTTTTTGGGATCGAGCTGCATCTACCCCAAATTCGCGCCGCAGCCGATCGGCGAGGAGGCCCTTCTTACCGGGCCGCTGGAGCCGACCAACCAATGGTATGCGCTTGCCAAGATCGCTGCGCTGAAGCTGGCGGAAGCCTATCGCGCTCAGTTCGGCCGCAACTACATTGCCGCCATGCCGACCAATCTTTATGGGCCCGGCGACAATTTCGATCTTGAGCGCGGCCACGTGCTGCCCGCTTTGCTGCGCAAGGCGCACGAAGCCAAGAGCCGCGGCGCCAAACAGTTCGAACTCTGGGGCACCGGCACGGCAAGGCGGGAATTTCTGCATGTAGATGATTGCGCCGATGCACTGGTCCTGCTGCTCAAGACTTATTCCGGGGCCGACCCGGTCAATGTCGGCTATGGCGAGGACATCGCGCTCATCGATCTGGCGCGTCTGATCTGCCGCACGGTGGGCTACGAGGGTGCTATTGCCCTCGACCCCACCAAGCCCGATGGCACGCCCAAAAAGCTGCTCGATACCAACCGCCTGCGGCATATGGGGTGGCGACCGAAGATCGCGCTCGAGGATGGGTTGGCGGAGACCTATGCCTGGTATCAGGCGCAATTGGCGCGGGGGGCGGCGGCATGAAAATCCTGCTGCTGGGCCTCAATTATGCGCCTGAACTCATCGGCACCGGGCCCTATACAACGGGGTTGGTCGAGGCATTGGCCGAGCGGGGCCACGAGGTTCGTGCGGTCGTTGGCCAGCCTTATTACCCAGAATGGCGCCCACGCCCAGGACATCGCGGCTGGAGCCGGAAAGATTTGGGCCGGGCCCGCATCTATCGCGTGCCGCATTTTATCCCCTCTTACCCCAGCGGCGCTCTACGCCTGCTGCATCAGGCCAGTTTTGCGCTGGCCGCCACGCCGATAATGCTGGTAGACGCGATGCTCTGGCGTCCGGACCGGGTGATTGCCATTGCCCCGAGCCTTCTAGCGGCGCCCTTGGCATTGCTTGCCTCCCGGCTTTCGGGCGCCAGCGCCTGGCTGCATCTACAGGATTTTGAACTTGAGGCGGCCCTCGCGACCGGCCTCGTCTCGAACAATCGCACGATCATAAAACTGCTCGCCGGGGCAGAGCGGGCGATTTTGCGCGGCTTTGATCGGGTCAGCAGCATTTCTCCGGCCATGTGCCGCCGGCTCGTCGAGAAGGGTGTTTCGTCCGAACGGGTGGCCGAACACCGGAACTGGGGTGATCTTGGCAAGGTCGTGCCCCTCGTCCGGCCTTCCGCCTTCCGACAAAAATGGAACATCACGACACCGCATGTCGCGCTCTATTCGGGGGCCTTGGGGCGCAAGCAGGGGCTCGATCTCGTCATCGCAGCGGCGCGCGGTCTTTCGAGGCGCGAGGACATTACCTTTGTGATCTGCGGCAATGGTCCCTATCGCGCCGAGCTCGAAGCCATGGCGGGGGATCTCGGCAATGTCAGGTTCTTCGACCTGCAACCGCGGGAGGAGTTGGGCGAGCTTCTGGGGCTCGCCACCATGCATCTGTTGCCGCAGATCGCCGGGGCCGCCGATCTCGTTTTGCCCAGCAAGCTTGCCAATATTTTGGCCTCTGGCCGTCCCGTCATTGCGACGGCGGCAAAGGGCACCGGCATTTTCGAGGAAATCGAGGGCTGCGGCCTTGCCGTCGAGCCGGGTGATGCGGCGGCGCTTTCGGCGGCAATCGGGCGGCTTTGCGATGATCCCGCTTTGGCTGAAAACTTTGGCGCCGCCGCGCGGCGCCGGGCAGAGCGGCGCTGGCATCGCGAAACCGTTCTGGCCCATTTTGTCGGCGCCATCGAGGCGGCAGATGGAAGCCGGAGCCTCGCCCCGGTTGCGGAAAGCCAGCATCAATGACGCTCGCGCTGATTGCTGCCAGCTTTATGGGTCTGCTGCTCGCCCTGCGTCACGGTCGCCCCAGCCTGATCCTCCTCAGCATGGCCATCCTGCTCTTTCATGCTCTGCCACTGGCCCTGCTCGATCCCGATGCCATGTCCGCGACCCTGCAAGCGCAGATCGGCACTGCGACCGCCATTGCCGGACTTTCCAGCCTTGCCTGGTATGCTGGCTACTGGCTGTTTTCGCGGTCCTCGGCAGCGAGCGCTCCCCTGGAAGGAGGCGTCTCCGCCGGGCCAAAACTGTTTCACGCCTTGGTGCTGCTCACCTTGCTCGGCCTGATCACCGCCGCGCCGGGAGGCCTCTTCGGCTTTGCCCAGGCCGGTTTTCTGCGCCTGCCCGTGGATAGTTTTCTCTTTTCGCTGACTTATGCCTGCGCCTGCCTTGCCGCTTTCACTACCGCGCTTCGCTGCGCCCACGCAGCATCAGGCAGATCGGCACTGCCATGGCTGTCGATGGCTCTGGTTCTGCTGGTCTTCTGGCTGCTCGGCGGCCGAACCCAATTTGCCATCACCGGCATCACCTTCGGCCTTATCCTCCTGGCCCATCGTCGCCTTGGCCTCAGTGACCTCGTCCTGCCCGCCATCGTAGCGGCCATTCTTCTCACGCTGACACTCAGCTTCCGGCTCACCTTGCAGGGCGAAGCGACCGATCTTTCAGGTTCCGTGCGGCTGACCCTGTCCCAGCTTTCGCTTCTCGAAAGCTATGCGCTTGCGGCTCGCCTCGTCGAAGAGGCCGGTTATCAGGCCGGGCACTATTGGCAGGTGTTGCAACAGCTTTTTCCGCGGGCCCTTTTCCCCGAAAAGCCGCTGCAATTGAGCCGGGCACTGCGCCTGATGGAAGCGCGGGACGGACTTGGCGGCCTGACGCCGGGTCTTGCCGGCGAGGCTTTTGTCGCAGGTGGCTTCATCGGCGTCGTAGCCATTGGCATTGCTTTCGGTGGCGCACTGGCGCTGCTCGACAATGCCTATCGTGCCCTTGGCAGGCTGCAACCTCTCATGCAGGCACTCGTCGCCAGCCTGATTCCGCTTCTCGCCATTTTCACCCTGCGCGGCGGCTTCGACACGACGATCTTCCGCTTGGTCATTCTCGTCCTCGCCGCCTCCATTGGCAGCCTTTGGCACGCCGCCCACGCGCCTCGCCTGCCCAAGGTGCTGTCATGAGCCGGCATACCGTTTCACGCTATGCCACAAGGGCCATCGACCTCGTGGCACGCGTGGCGCGCGGCGTCTGGTATCGCCATGTCTATCTCTCCTGGATACGTTTTGGCCGGCATGTCACCTTTGCCGGGCCGATCCGCTGTGCCGGCGTCACCGGCACGATCGAGGTGGGCGATCGAACCTTCCTTGGCCCGAATATCAGCCTCGCCGTCGCCGAAGGTGGTCATTTGCGGCTCGGCCGCGACGTCTCGATCAATCAAGGCACGCTCCTCTCCGCGCGCCAGTCGGTCGCGATCGGCCACGGCACGCGCATCGGTGAAAACTGCTCCATCCGCGACAGCGACCACCAGATCGATGCCGAACGACCCATCCTCGAAAGCGGTTTCCTGGTCGGGCCAGTGACCATCGGCAACAATGTCTGGATCGGCCGCCACGTCACCGTGCTGCCGGGCGTGACCATCGGCGATAGCGCGGTCATCGGTGCGCATAGCCTCGTCAATCGCGATATTCCCGCCCACGCCGTCGCCTTCGGCACACCGGCCCGTGTCCAAAGGGTGCTGGCATGAAGGTTGCCGGGCATATTGCCGGGTTCGCCCTGGCTGCGATCCCGCCCGGCGCCCTGTTTCTGGCTCAAAGCTGGCTCGTCGCCACGGGACAAACCGATGCTGTCCTCTCGCTCGCCAAATATGCCGGACTGCTTGGCCTGATCTTCTTCGCCTTCGACGGCAGTTCCGGGCTGATCCCCGCCATGCTCCGGCTGCGGCACAGCGATGCCGCGCTGCGTTCGGCCTATCGCGTCTATCGGGCGGGCATTGCGGCGCTCCTTGTCGCAACGGTTCCCATCGCATTGCATTTCGCGCCGGCCGATACCGCGACCTTACTGCCTTTCCTTGCCATAGCCTTGCTGCTGCGCTTTCCCCTTCTCGACACCGATCTTGACCGTCGCGGTTTCCAGCACTGGGCCATGTTGTTGCAAAATGGCTGGATGCTGCCGCTCTGTCTCGGCACTGTTCTCAACTCCGGAGTCTCAGCCGAAATGGCGGGGCATGCGGCCCTCTGGAGCACCGTCGTCCTCGCAATGGCGCATGTGATCCTCGCGGGCCCTGCCCAAAAATCGACACAGGCGAAGTTTGGTCCGGCCCTCTTCGAGATCGTCACCATCATGGGGGCGCAGGGGATCGGCCAGCTCTATGGCCGCGCCGTGCTCTTCGTGCTTGGCGCAAGTTTTTCCGGCCCCCTGCCGGCGCTGATCATCTATGCCAAGCAGGCTTTCAACGCCGCCGGCCTGCTCGTCACCTATCTCAGGCGGGTCGAGCTGGCGCGGCACCGGCCGAGCATAGGCCTCAGCCTCACCGGCCAGGCAGTCGTCACGCTGGTATCAGGCATTCTGGTCGCCCTGGCGGCGCCGATGCTGGGTGTGCCTCATGCCCTCGTTCTCGCGCTCATTGCCTGGCAAAGCCTCGAAAAACTCTCCTCAACCGCCGTCTACGACTTCCAGCTCCAAAACCGTCACGGCCTTGCCCTCGCGGGTCTGAGCAATACCTGTGTTCTGGGCCTTGCAGGGCTGGCTCTCGCCTTGGCGCAAACCTCGCCGATCCTCTTCGTCGCGCTGGAAACTCTTGGCTACTGCGTCGTGCTGTCGCTTTGGCTCACGACGAACAGGAGCCGTCGCGCTGCCGGGCGCGAGGTCCGGCCATGAGGATCGTCCACTATTCGACCCGCCTCGGCCGCTCCGCCGGCGGGCTCTATCATTCGGTCTCCGGCCTCGCGCGCGCCATGGCGGGCCTCGGCGCCGAAGTGATCGTGGCGGGCGGGCACGAAAATGGTTTTGCGGATGAAAAACAGGTCTGGGGCAAGCTGCCGCTATTGACCCATCCTCTCGGCCGCAGCCGCTATGGCTTTTCCCTCGCCATGCAGGCCGAGATGGCGCGGCTGAAGCCCGACATTCTCCACATCCATGGCATCTGGTCGGCCGGCTCCATCCATGGTCGTTTCGCTTCGAAAGAGACAAGGGTGATCGTATCGCCCCGCGGCATGCTCGACCCCTGGATATTGGCGCGAAAACCCTGGCTCAAGCGCCCGCATGCGACCCTGTTCGAGCGGCCCATGCTCGCCCGCGCCCACCTCCATGCACTCTCCGAGCACGAGGCCGCGACGGCGCTCGACTATATGCCCGCGCTCGCAGGCCGCGTCTTTACCGTGCCCAATGGCGTCGAACCGGCCCCAGCGACCGAGCCGCTAAAGCGCGACGGCGCGCTCTATCTCGGTCGATTGCATGAGAAGAAGCAGGTTCTTCTCCTGATCGACACCTGGGAGCGGCACGCAAAACATATGGTGCTGACCATAGCCGGCTGGGGCGACCCAGCCTACGAAGCGGAAGTTGCCGCCCGCTGCAAAAACAAAAGGCGTGTCCGCTTTGTCGGCGCGCTGAGCGGCGAGGCCAAGGCGCGAGCCTTTTCGGCGGCCAGCTTTTTTATTCTCCCTTCGCTGAGCGAAGGCCTGCCCATGGCAGCGCTGGAAGCCCTAAGCCATGGCTGCATTCCCATCCTGACCGAGGCTTGCCATCTGCCGCAGCTTTTTGCCGACGACGTGGCGCTGCGCATGGAGCCGGATTTTTCGGACTTTTCCGTCCTTCTCGCCCGGGTGGAAGCCATGGGCGCGGATGAAAAGACCATGCGCTCGGCTCGCGCGCGGCAGGCGGCCCGGCCGTTCTTCTGGCCCGATATTGCCCGTTCGATGCTCGACCACTATGCGCGCATTCTGGCGGAAGCACCGAGATGACCCGCCTCGCCGATCAGCACTTTTCGTTGGCCCACCGACTGTACCGCGCTTTGTGGACCATCTGCTGGACCCTTTTCGCCGCCTGGACGCCGCCACCTCTACATGGCTGGCGCTGCACCATTCTGCGCCTTTTCGGCGCCAGAGTGGGGCGCGGCGTGCGCGTCTATGCCAGCGCCAAAATCTGGTATCCGCCTTTTCTCACGCTTGAGGACGGCGCGGTTATCGGTTGGCAGACGGTGATCTATTGCCAGGCCCCGATCCATCTGGGACGCAATGCCATCATCTCCCAATATGCCCATCTCATCGCCGGCGACCACGATGTCGATGCGCCGGATTTTCCGATCGTGGCGCGGCCCATAGCGATAGGGGCCGATGCCTGGGTCGGGTCCCGGGCCATTGTCGGTCCGGGCGTGACGCTGGGCACTGGCGCCGTGCTGGGAGCGGGCGGAGTTGCCTTTTCGGACATTCCCGATTGGGCTATCCATGTCGGCAATCCCGCCCGCTTCCTCCGGATGCGTGGGTCCGGTGCTAAAACCCCTTTGCCATATGCGCCGCATAAAATGCCTGCGCCACGAGGGCATAGCCGGCATCGTTGAGATGCAGATGATCAGAGCGCAGCGAACGCGGCACGAAACCGGCCGCCACATCGCTGCTGTCCTCACCGGAGCCATTGGCAGCAGCGGTAAGGATCGCCAACAGGTTCACGAAGCGATCGCCATAGGCGGCGGCCAATTGTCCGTTGAGCGTGGTCAATTGCGCCAGGCCGGCGCCACTATCGGCAGTGCTCGGCAGGATGCCGCCGACGAGATAGCGATTGTGGCCAAGCGAGGCGACCGCCGCGGCGATATCGCCGGGCACACTGCGCCCGGCCTGTGCGCCATTGCGCCCCAGCCATAACCACGCCGTATGTCCGCGCAGATATTGTCCCCAGGCGCAGATGAAGCGTGTGTCTACGGACACCGGCACGCTCGCGCCCGCGATGCTGCGGACAAAACTCCAATTACCCGCGCCATCCGTCGACATCGTGCCCTCGACCCCGGCAAGCCAACCCTTCAGGCTCCCCGTAAAGCCGCCCGAACCGGTCAGCACATTGACCGACTTGTCGGTCACGGCCACCGGGCCAGAGGCCGGAATGGCGCCCCCCGCCACGGTGACGAGAATGGGCACGGCGTTCATCCGCGCCGCGATCTGCGTCGAAGTCTGCCCGCCGACGCCCTGCCGCACGACGGCCCGGCGCGGCGAAAAGAGGGTCTGCGCCACGGCCGGATAGGTGGCGCTGCCGGTGCTGCCGCCGGTCGCGCCCGCGCTCGCCGTCAGGCTATCGCCCCAGGCGACGACGCCCGAACCGGCCACGAGCCCGGCAAACTGCTCTTCGCTCATGGGTTCGGAGAAAAACCGCACCCGTTCGATGCTGCCACTCCAGAGGCCGGAAACGCTTGAGCGCCCGCGACCGAGCCGCAGCGCTGCCAGTCCGGGGAAAGTCCCCGAAAGCGCCTGTTGCACCGGCTGGCCCATAAGGGCCGCGCGATACTCGCCATCCTTGGCCGTAAATCCGACCGCAAAGGCGGTACCCGCCGCGACGACGCCGAGATCGAGATTGACCTGTTCGACCTGCGTGCCGCTGCCGCCGAAGGACACGACGAAACGCAGGTGCTGGCTTGCATCCCAGATGAGGCGGATGAAATTGCGCTCGAACCAGTTGGCATTGAACTCGGCATTGTCATCGGCCTGGAACACCACGCCACCGGTTCCGCCGCTGGCAGGCGTCGTCGCCTCGACCAACCCGCACAAGGCCCCTGCCCGGAACCCGGCGCAGGGCAAGGCCTCGCGCAGGGAGAAATTGTCCGCCCAATAGATGCCCGTTGAAGGATTGGTCAGGTTACGCAGCGCAATCGACGCCGTTGTGGGGTTGAACCCGCCGCAATAGAGGGCTGCCTGGCTCGGCGTCGTGACGGTCAGATTGGCCGTCTGCGCATAGTTTGCCGTGCCACCGCCACCAGCGCCAAAACCCAGCGTCACATTGGACGATGTCTCGCGCCACACATCGCCCATGAGGCGATAGGCCCGGCCGGAGGCGTGGACCAAGCTGGCAATGGTGCGATAGGCGCCCGAACCATTGCCGCCGCTGCCCGTCACGCGCAGGGCACCGGACGCGACGGCGACCGAACTGCCGACGCTGGTCCAATCCCCGGCGCTGCCGCCGGCAAAATTGCCGTCGGACAAAAGCTCCGGCGCCGTCTCTACGACATAGGGCCCGATGATCAAATGGCCACTGGCCGGCGCAGTTCCGCCCACCGCCAGGCGAAATTGGCTTTCATTGGCCAGCGCCCTGCCGGCGAAGCGAAAGCGGCCGTGGGCAAAATCGGCATCGAGCCATGCCCCGCCCGCGTCCGCCGGCATGGAACCGGGGAAATAGCCAAGCCCGAGCGCAGGCCCCGCAGTGCCGCTCATCAGTAAAGCCCGACGATGAAGCCGGCGGTTGTGCCGCTCAGCACGCGGCGCACGCGGACCGGCAGCATGAAGCCGCCAGGCACGCCCTCGAAGGTGACGGTGCCGCCCCAGAGCATTTCGGCCTCTATGGTGCCTGCGGCGCCGACATAAAGCGCGCGCGTCGGCTGGTCGAAAATGGTGCCATCGCTGGGCGTGATGGCAAAGGCGCCGGCGGCGGGTGCCGCCACGTCGATATTATGCGAAGAGAATATGTCGGCCATGATCGGCTCCGATGACAAAGGAGCCTCAAGTCTAGGCGCGGCCCAAAGGGCGGGGACAAATCGGCCGGCGAAAGCAGCCAGGGCAGATAAATAACGGCATTTTCAGGAGTTTTGCGCTATCGGATGGCAAGTACGCGCGGGGATAGAATGAAGATCTTCATAACCGGCTCAGCCGGATTTATCGGCTATCACCTGGCCCGGCGCCTGCTCGAAGACGGTCATCGCGTCCATGGCTATGATGGCATGACCGCCTATTACGACGTCTCGCTCAAGCGGGCCCGCCTCGCGCTGCTGACACCGTCGAACAGCTTTTCCTTCACCGAGGCGCTGCTCGAAGATCACGCTGCCCTCGAAACGGCAGTTGCAGAATTTGCGCCCGACGTCGTCATTCATCTCGCCGCCCAGGCGGGGGTGCGCTACAGCATCGAGGCGCCCCGGACCTATCACGACGCCAATCTCACCGGCACCTTCAACCTGCTCGAAGTGCTGCGCGGGACCGGCACCAGGCACCTGCTCCTCGCCTCGACCTCCTCGGTCTATGGCGGCAACGAAACCGTGCCTTTCAAGGAAACCGACCGCACCGATTTCCCTATCTCTCTCTATGCCGCGACCAAGAAGGCCGGGGAGGCGATGAGCCATGCCTATGCCCATCTCTACGGCCTGCCGACCACCTGTTTCCGCTTCTTTACCGTCTATGGCCCCTGGGGTCGGCCCGATATGGCGCTGTTCAAATTCGTCTCGGCCATCGGGCGCGACGAGCCAATTGAAGTCTATGGCGAAGGCCATATGCAGCGCGACTTTACCTATATCGACGATCTCGTCGAAGCGCTCACCCGGCTGATCCCGCTGCCACCGGTCAAAGGCCAGGCCGTAGATGTGCCGGGCAGCGCGGATTCTCTCTCCCCGGTCGCCCCATGGCGCAGCGTCAATATCGGGGGCGGGCAGCCTGTCGGCCTCCTGCCCTTCATCGACACCGTCGAAATGGCGCTGGGCAAGAAGGCGCTCCGAAACCTGCTGCCCATGCAGCAGGGCGATGTCGAGCAAACCCATGCCGCACCGGCCTTGCTGAAGGCCCTGACCGGCTTTGCACCGCAGACGAATGTCGAGATCGGCGTCGCCGCCTTCGTCGAGTGGTATTTCAGCTATTATGGCAGACCGGCAGGCTAACGCGACGAATAGCCCGGTTCGTAGCGCGGTGTCGGCCAGCGGATGACATTGGGCTGCAGAGCCAAAACCGGCACCAGCGGCACCGGCACGGGATGGGCCTGCCTGATGGCCACCAGCGCCTCGCGCAGCTTGGCGCGCTCGGTCTTGCCCCAGCTCGCCACGAGCACCACGGCATCGGCATGGGGCAGGATATAGGCCGCTTCCGCCGACCAATGGAGCGAAGGCATGTCGACAATGGTAATATCATAGCTGGCCCGCACGCCCCTCAGCACATTGGCAAAGGTCGGGCCGCCAAAAAGCACTTCCGCGGGAACCACGCTACGGTCGGAATTGACCAGCACCGAGAGTTTTGAGAGCGGGTCCTTGCGCACCATGCTCGCGAGCTGGCGAATGTCGACATCGCCGGCCAGAACCTGTTCAAAGCCGCCCGCGAGCGGGACATCGACATGCCGATGCAGTGCCGCCGAGCGCACATCGGCATCGAGCAGCAGGACGCTGCGCCCCGCCGCATCGAAAGCACGCGCCAGACCCAGCGCAGTCGTCGTCTTGCCCTCCCCGTCACCCGCCGAAAGCACGAAGACCACCTGCCCGCCCGTTCCCGATACCAGGCTCCGCTGCAAATTGACCTGCAGCGTGCGCATGCCTTCCGAAAAGGGCGAGAGCGGTGCGGTGATGACGTGATCGGCATGGCTGGTGCCATCGAAGCGGCTCGCATGGAGCCGCGGCATGGCGACGGCCGCGGGCACGCCGATGGCCTCGGCCAGTTCGTCCGCACTGCGCACCCCGCTCGCGAGGCCATCGAAGGTGAAGGCCAGTGCCAGGGCAACCACGAGCCCCAGAAGGGCCGCGACGATCAGCGTCGTCTTCATGTCCGGAAAACCGGCATCGGATGGCGGCGAGGCTGGCGCCACAAGGCGCCCATCGGGCAATTGCAGCTCCGCCTGCTCCGCAAGCTCGGTCGATCGCTGCAGGAGCCGCTGATACTGGTTTCGCGCCAGTTCGAGACTTTGTCCGGTCGCGGCGATTTGCGACTGAAAATCCACCGATATCCCGCTCGGCGCCGTGGCGCTTGCCCCCTTTAGGCTCCCCAGCGCCTCGCTCAGCGCCAGCACTTGACCGCGCGCGGCGTCGACCTGCCCCTCGATCAGATCGCGCGCCTTCCTCAGGTTTTCGGATTTGGCCGCGACCTCGAGCGCAATATGAGCCTCGCCCACGGCATTGGCGAGACGGGCGGCAAATTCCGGCGAGGTCGCATTGGCGCGGATGGCGATGACAGGAGTCAGGCCACGGCGATTGATCGAAACGGAATTGCGCATGAGCCCGAGCACCTGCGGCCGCCCCGCCTCTCCCTCCGCCAGGGGTTCGGCAGCGATGCGGAAAAAGCCCAGAAACATCGGCTGCAGGTCAAAGCCCGACGAAAAATCGGCCAGTTCGAAGGGAGAGGCCAGTTCCATGGCCCGCAGCATCACCGGATCGGACCGCATGATCTCGACCATGCCATCTATGGCGCCACTATTGGGTGTCTCCGCCAGCGGCCCACTGCCCGACACGAGCAGGTTGCCGGAGGTCGGTTCGACGACGAGCAGCGCCGTTGCGGTATAGATCGGCCGCAAGACACTCGTTGCAAAAAGAGCGCCCAGTATCGCGACCAAAGTGATGAAAGCGATCAGCCGGGCATGGCGCACCAATACACCAAGAAAGGCCTCGGCCTCGGCGCGCGGAATGATCAGAACAACCTCCCAAGCCTTCGCAAAATAGAATTACATTTATCTATTTTTGGCAATCGCCATTCGAGTGCCGCGGTCCGTCAAATCCATGCGCATAACGAGTGTTCGACGCTGGACACCACGCTCGCTTCCTGTTGATTATGGTTAATGAAACGTTAAACGAACCAAGAGCACTGGGCGGCTTCAATGAAGCGGACGTTCAATCGGGTTGATCGCAAGACCAGCGGTTCGACGGCAGCGCATTTTTCTCGCAACGCGAGCGGCCGTGACTTTCCCGGAACCACCTACATACCGAGGGCCTTGACCCGTCCGCAGAGCGGCCTCGCCGTGCACTGGCGACAGGGCCGTCTCATCGGCCCGGCAGCGACCCGGACCCGGTCGATCTCGCTGGCGGTCAAACGCGCTACCGATATTTTATGCGCGGCAGTCGGCCTTCTCCTGCTCTCGCCGCTCTTCTTGCTCATTGCCATCCGCATCAGGCAGACCGACAGGGGGCCGGCCTTTTTCCGACAATGGCGCCTCGGCCGCGACGGCAGGCTTTTCGCGCTGCTCAAATTCCGCTCCATGTATGCCGATCGCTGCGATGCGGCGGGCATCAGCCAGGCTACCGCCAATGACAATCGCGTCACCCGCATTGGCGCCTTCCTCCGCCGCACGAGCCTCGACGAACTGCCGCAGTTGATCAATGTGCTGCGCGGCGACATGTCCCTGATTGGGCCGCGACCGCATGTGCCTGGCATGCAGGCAGCGGGCATGGACTATGAAGAACTGGTGCCGCATTACGCCTTTCGTCAGTCCATGCGGCCCGGCCTGACCGGCTGGGCCCAGTGCCAGGGCCTGCGCGGCCCGACCACGGACCAGATCAAGGCCTTGCGACGCATCGGGCACGACTTTGCCTATGTGCAGCATTTTTCGCTCTGGCTGGACCTCAAAATCATCTGGAAGACCTTCGGAGAGCTCCACCGCTCCGCGGCCCGCTGATGTGAACGCCGGGGACGTCGAGGCGGGTGACAAAGCGGCGCGGAACCTGTAGGCCGATAGGACCCTTCCCGCCTGCCAGCCTCCCGCTATGCCCCTGCCCCAGCCGAAGAATTTTCTCGTCCTGCTTTTGACGCTGGCGATTTCCGCCACCGGTGGCGGCATCGCGAGCCTGCTCGGACTTCCGGCCGGCTGGCTGATGGGTGGCGCCCTCGCCGTCACTGTGGCCGCCATGGCCGGCGTGCCGGTCGTCTTGCCCGATTGGCTGCGTACAGTGGTTTTCGTTCTCATCGGCATGTCGATGGGCGCCAGCGTAGCGCCGGACAGTCTTTCGCTGATCGCCAGTTGGCCGATCAGCCTTGCTGCCCTCGCCGTCGAACTGGTCATCATCGTCGCGACCACAGGCTGGATGCTGAGCCGGGTTTTCGGACTCGACGCCGGCACGGCCTATCTCAGCTCCTTTCCCGGTCACCTCTCCTTCGTCATGGGCATAGCCGCAACCGGGGTCGGCAATTCCCGGCAGATCGTCATTATCCAGGTCATACGCATCCTGATGCTGACCATCGCCGTACCGATCGGAGCGACCTTTCTGCCCATCGATCATTTCGAGGTGGCGACAGCCAGCGCCTTCCTCTCCCCGCTGCAACTGATCCTCCTGGCACTCGGCTGCGTCACCGTCGGCTGGATTTTCGAGCGGCTCAGAATTCCCGCCGGCATGGTGCTCGGCGCCATGGCAGCCGCCACCGCCGCCAAGCTCGGCGGGCTCTATTCCGAAGCCATGCCCACGCCGCTCGTCATCCTCACCTTCATCCTGACCGGCGCCATGATCGGCGCCCGCTTCGTCGGCATCACGCGGCAGGAATTCATGGCGGCTGCCAAGGGCGGGCTGATCGCCACTGCCATGACCGTCGGCATCGTCACCCTGATGACGCTGGGCGTCGCACAACTGGTCGATATGCCTTTCGGCCAGATCTGGCTCGGCCTTTCGCCCGGCGCCCTCGAAGGCATGGGCGCACTCGGCATTGCCCTGGGCTATGACACGGCCTTCATCGCCGCCCACCACGTTATCCGACTGCTCATGCTCAGCTTTGCCATCCCGGCCGTCGTCGTTATTATTCGCTGGCAGGAGCGCCGATCGGCGCAGCAGCGCCACAATTGACGTTCAAACAACTTCTGACTCAGGAGATTTGAGATGATCCGCCCCTTCGTTACCGCACTCGGTTTTGTCGCCCTACTGACCGGAAGCACCATGGCTGCGCCCTTCTGCGACGGCGCATTCGAGAGCGGCATTGTAGAGTTCGGTTTTTCGATCGGCGGCAAAATGTCGGCGGAAGACCGCGATAATTTTGACCTGATGCATCTGCGCCAGCGCGGCGTCGACGCGACCCGCGTCGAGCGCTGGAATGGCTGCATTCGGGCTTTCGTTCGCAAGCCTGGTGGTGGCGAAGAAATGCAGTTCTTTGAACCCGGCACCTACCGGCCCGTCTACTGACGCTCGACCAGCGCCGCCAATTGCGCGGCGACGGTACCCCAGCCGTCAAAGAAGCCCATTTCCTCGTGCCAGGCGCGCGTTTCCGCGTCCTTGTGGAGGACCTGGGCCCGATAGGCAGTGCCCTGATCGTGATCGTCAAGCGTGATGATTGCAGTCATGAAGGGGCTCGCTGCCGGACGCCAGCCACCGCTCAGCGCATTGGTCAGGACGATTTTCCGGCCTTCCTCGACGGCAAGATAGCAGGCATCCATATGCGGCCCGAAGGCGCCGCCGTCCTCGCTCATTTCCGTCGGCAGCGCGCCACCCGGCCGCACATCCATCTCAACGACGCGGCAGAGAGCCGGCGCCGGAATCCACCATTGCGCAAACTGCTCCGGATTGGTCCAGGCCTGCCAGACGACATTGCGCGGCGCCTTGATAAGGCGGGTGATTTCGAGATCCGTCTCGGGGCGAAAATTCATCTTTCCTGCTCCTTCTGCTTTTCGACAACAAACCGCTCGAGCCGATCGGTCCGGCTTTCCCAGATGGCGCGCTGTTCTTCGAGCCACGAGCCAACGGCAGCCAACCGCGCCTCATCGATCTCGCAATAGCGCACCCGCCCCTCCTTGCGCGTATGGATCAATCCGGCCGCCTCGAGCACATGCACGTGCTTCATGAACGAAGGCAGCGCCATATCGAACGGCGCCGCCAGATCCCCCACGCTCGCCGCACCTTTTCCTAACCGGCCAATGACCGCCCGGCGAGTCGGGTCGGCAAGGGCCTGAAAGAGTGTATCGAGTAAATACTGATCCATAAGGCTAAGTATCATGACACAAAACTTAGTGCAATGGCTAAGTAAATTCTGCCCAAACCTTAATGTCTTTGGACACGCAAAAAGGCCCCCAGTCCAATTGCTGAACTGGGGGCCTGACATGAACGGCGGCGATAGTCCGGCGGCCTAGCCGTTGAAGGAGGAGATATTCATGGCAAAGGTGCCCGAGCGGAAGGCCGCGATATAGCCTAGGTCGTCGGCGCCTGCGAAAATATTGACGTCCGGACCGAAACTGTTGAGCAGCCAGCGGATGATGGTCACCGAGCTTGCTTCCCAATAGAGCATCTGTTCGGGAATGCGCGAGGCGATGCGCCAAACCGCATCCCGGTTCCAGCTACCCTCGTCATTGGCGGTATTGCCGCTCGAAAAAAGTCCGTCTTCCTCGATCATGATGGTCCAGGCGCCCGCCTCCACCATCGCCTCGGCCTCGCGGATCATCTTCTCGGAACTGATCTTGCCACGGTCGCCCGGCGGCCACCCCGTGATCTCGGGCTTGGCCTTCATGCCCAGCGCATTCACGGCCTTGACCAAGTTGGCCTTGTCCTGAACCGAGAGGGAGACCAGGGTCGAGGAGAGTTCGACAATATCGAAGCCAAGCTCCTTGGACTGTTCGAGATAGCGGTGCACTGCGGCTTCACCCAGAGGCAGCACCGTCTCGATCAACCCGCCGGTCGACACTTCGATCTGATGGGCATGGAGATAGGCATTGATCTCCTTCACCTTGTCGCGCCCAAGCAGGCGCTGGGTGCCGCAAGTCCATTTGACGCTATCCACAAAGTCGCCGAGCCCTTCGACAATGCCGGTCAACTGGTGCTGCGAATAGGCCGGCGAACGGATTTCGGTGAGCCCGACGGTGCGCGGCTTGGGCTTGGGTTCAACGATCGGGATGATGTCGCTAAAAGCCCGCTCCGCGGCTTTGGTCGTGGTCTTCTGCTCGGGCAGCAGTCGCTCGATAGTCATCACTCTTGGTCTTTCCTAACGGTCGTCGACGGCTTTACCGTCGACAGCAGCGCCAGCCCGATGGCCAGCAAGGCAATTACCGGGACGAAGCCGGCTTGTTGTGAATTGGTCGCCTGGGTGGCCCAGCCGATAGCCATGGGCGCGAGCCAGGCCGTGACGGTGCCCGCCATGGCATAAAGGCCAAAATAGGCGCCGGCTTCACTGGCGGGGCTAAGCGAGGCAAGCAGTGCACGGCTCGAGGCGGTCGTGCCCGAAGTCAGGCCCGTCATGGTGAGGAGCAGCGCCAAGAAGATCACATCGGTGACGCGCTGGAACACCGGCCCACCCCAGGCGAGGGGACTATTCGCCAGCGGCACGAAGAAGATCTTGTCCGGCGACGTGCCGACAATGACGAGGAGCGCCAGGATCATGCCGCTGAGCATGATTTGCAGGGTCCGCTTCGAGCCGACACGCATGTCCAACCGTGCCAGGAAAAAGGCGCCGGTCGCCGCGGCGGCAAGCTGGCCGATGCCAAGCAGCAGCAGCTCTGTCGCGCTCCAGCCCATCACCCCGCCCGCCAGAACACCAGTAAAGATCGAAATGGCGGCAATGCCATCGGCATAGATCATACGCGCCAGGAGAAACTTGGCGGCATTGGGCTGTGCCCTCAAATGGCGCGACAGGCCACCAAGATAAGCAAAGGCACCACTAAAGGACGCTCCCCAACTCTTGTTCGTCGAAGGGTAATCGCGTGCATAAAGGAGCAGTGGCACGCAAGCGACGAGCAGCAGGAGCGCGGCGAGCACCGGCACGATGCGCAAATGCTGGAAGCTGGCAATGTCGAGACCGTAAAGCGGGGTCGCCGACGACATGTTCGTGCCCTGTGTCGGCAATACCAGCGCGATGAGAACGAAAATGAGAAAGAGAAAACCGCTCAGCGAGCCGATGGTGATCGATAACCCCGATAGCTGCGCCATGGATCGGCCTGATGCCGCAGAGGCAAGAAGCGAATTATGAAGCATCTCGGTATAGGTGTAGAAAAGCTTGCCGAGCACGAGCAAGGTGACGACCACCGTGACAGGAAGCCCGACGCCACCCGGCTGGGCGAACCAGAGCGCAGCGACGACGGTGACCAGGATCGCCATGAAAGCGACGATCCAAGGTTTGCGGCGTCCACGCTGATCGAGCAGCGCCCCCAGAAATGGCGCGGTACACGCGGCGGCAAAACCCGCATATTTGGCGAAATTGGCGACTTCCGCCTGCCCGCCGACCGCGTCGCCGACGACGGTCTTGGCAAAATAGGGCATGAAGACCACGCCCAGCATCATGACATAGGGGACGCGCCCGCCCTCGAAAAGGGCCCAGGCAAGGCCGGCGCGGTCGGGCCGCGACAGTGCAGGTGCGGTAGCTGCCACGGAGGCCATCAGCGGACTCCCATCGTTTCGCGGCCGCCGAGCGCGCCGCAGACGTCGTCAATCTTTCTTACCAATTCACTTTCCTCCCTGCCCTTCAACATCGAGCATGTGCATTCAGGGTGCGAAATTTACTTGCTGGTTGTCAAGCAAGTTTTTGCTGGTTAACCAGCAAGGGGCTTGTCCGGTCCCCAAAATGTCCATAGGAACAAGGGTTGAAGGCAATACGCATCAGGGGAAAAACGTGCGCCGCACGCAGGAAGAGCGACGGCAGGAATCTGAAAGCCGGCTGCTTGCCGCCGCCGTCAAGCTGATTGCCGAAAAGGGCGCCAATGGCTTTACCCTCGCCGAGGTTGGCCACGAGGCCGGCTATAGCCGCAGCCTGCCTGGCCACTATTTCGAGACCAAAGAGGCCCTGCTCGTTCGCGTCGTCGAGCACATCACCCACGAATCGCTGGCCGCGATTGTCGACCCTGGGATCGAGTCGGGAATCGAATCGATGCGCGTACGCTGGAGGCGGTCGCTCTCGGACGAGGGGCTCGACAGCTATCGGACCCGTGCGCTCTATGCGCTGTTTCTCGGCGCTATGTTCGATAGCGAGCTCGCAAAAGTCATGGCGCACTATAATCGGGCAACCTTTGCGCGGCTGGCGGAGAGCCTGAGCGCAGCGGTCGCGCGCGGCGAACTGCGCGCCGATACGGATGTCGCGGCCGAGGCGCAGGCCCTCCTGCTGTTCCGCCGCGGTTCGGCGCTGATCCACTTCACCGATCCCTCGCTCGACCTCGTCAGCATTCTCGACCGGCACATGGCGCTGGTGCAGGAGCGCCTAAAACCCTGATCCTCCGAATATGCGAAGTGACCACGTGTTCAACTGCGGGGTTTTGCGCCGCCGGCACCTGCGCTAGTGGTGCCAGAGCGGGTCAAGGGCAAGGTTGGAAAACCCTCCGTGACCATGAGCCTGGCCGAAGGCGGGGTGCTCTCCGTCGGCTGCAAGATCGGCCGGCGCAGCGCCGTGCTGCTGCTCGCCGATTTCCGCGGCACGGTGCGCCAACAGTTGCAGATCACCCATGCCTATCCCCTCCCCGAGCGAATCTTTACCTTCCTGCGCGAGGGCCTGGCAGATTCTCGCCTCCTGTTCCCCGGACGAGCGCACCCGCATCTGCGCCTGTCGGCGTGACCGTGAGAACTTAATCCAGAGCAATCGCACGCCGGCCCTTCGCGTTTCGGCGGCGAGGTCGAGTTGACGCACATTCCTCCGCGCCGTAACAATCGGCGCATGATGATCCAAAACGGCATGGTCGTAGTAGGCGCGCGCATGGACACGGCAGCATAGCTGCCCGGCGAAAGCACCCATGCGCGGATAAATCGGCCCCTCACAGGGGCCTTTTTGTTGCCCCGTTTCCCACACAAGCAATTGGCTTTGATCATGCCAGGTTCATCGGCTTCTCCTCGCCTGTCCACGTTGGTTCTTCTGTCGGCACTGGCCATCCTGCCGATCAACTTCTTCCTTCCATCTCTCCCGCGAATGGCAGCCGAATTTGGCGTAGATTATGGGCTCATCGGACTCTCGCTGGCGGCCTATGCAATTGTGTCGGCATGCCTTCAACTGGTTCTGGGCCCGCTCTCGGACCGTTTTGGTCGCCGGCCTGTCATCCTCTGGGCCCTGGCGATATTTATCGTTGCGACACTCGGGTGTGCCGTAGCGTCTGATACCTGGACTTTCCTAGCCTGCCGGATGGTACAGGCTGTGATCGCGCCAACCTACGCGGTGTCGCTCGCGGTGATCCGTGACACGACCGATAGAGATCAGTCGGCAGGCCGGTTCGGCTACTTGGCCATGGCGTGGGCTATTGCACCTATGCTCGGCCCCACGGCAGGCGGGCTGCTTGACCAGGCATTTGGATGGAGGGCCAGCTTCTACGTTTTGGCCCTTCTTGGAATCGCGGTCCTGGCATTGTGTTGGACCGACCTGCGCGAAACGAACACGTCGCGATCCCAAACGATGCTGGAGCAATATAAGGCCTATCCCGAACTGCTCAGTTCAAAACGCTTTATGGCCTATTGCCTGTGCATGGCCTTCTCGGTCGGCGCCTTCTATGCCTTCCTGGCTGGCGCCCCGCTGGCCGCTTCGGCCTTCGATCTATCGCCAGCAGTTCTGGGTCTCTACATGGGCTCGATCACCGGCGGCTTCATGCTTGGCAGTTTTCTGGCCGGGCGACTCGCCGGAAATCTCCCGCAGGCTACCCTGCTGATTGCAGGAAGGATTGTAGCTTGCGCGGGTCTCTTGTTCGGCATCGTCCTCTACTTTGCCGGCGTCAATCATGTGGTGGCATTGTTCGGGCCGTGCCTTTTCGTCGGAGTATCGAACGGACTTACGCAGCCCAGCGCCAATGCTGCGGCAATTTCGGTTCGTGCAACGCAGACAGGAAGCGCCGCCGGTCTCGCCGGCGCAATCACCGTCGCAGGGGCTTCCATTATGGCCGCGATCGCAGGTGCCGTTTTGACGGAAGAGAATGCCCGGTCTGGCCTACTGATGGTGATGCTCGCCTCAGCGATCATCGCCTTGAGCTCCGCCCTGTTTGCTCGTCGTCTCGAAATCAATACGCCCGACGCGACATAGGAACACGTGACGTCCGCTTCGGCGAAGGTGACGTTGCCCCTATTTCCGAGATGGCTCGGATGGACCAAGCCAAAGCAGAGGTGTCGGATGCAATCTAAGTGGCATCTGCGCCTCAGCAACGCCGTTCAGTTTGGCTTGCGACCTGGCCAGGCTGTCAGAGCTAAGTCGGCAAGTTGCATAAGTGTTGCTGCACAGAGCCCGTCACAGGCCTGCGCCGACATGCCCTGCACCACTGCCACATAGAAATGCGCCAGGGCCCAGGTGTCGGTGCCGTCGGGCAATTCGCCGTCGCTGATCGCCCGGTCGAGGCGGGTCTTGATGATCCTGGTCGTTGCCGTGCGGCGCGCGGCGACCGACTCGGCGATCCCGTCGTTTTCCTTGGCGTGCTGCAGCACGGCGTTGGAGACCATGCAACCGCGTGGCTTGGCCGGATTGGTGAACTCGCGCGCCACATCGTGGAGGTAGAAAGACAGCGCCTCATAGGCCGGGACATCGCTGTTGAGAAGGTCGAGCCGATGCTTGTTTTCGCGCTCGGCATTGTATTCGAGCGCCTGCTGGTAGAGCTGCTCCTTCGATCCGAAAGCGGCATAGAGCGATGGCGGGGTGATGCCCATGGCCTTGGTCAGATCAGCGATAGAGGTGCCCTCATAGCCATGTTCCCAGAACAGGCGCGCCGCGACTTCAAGGCCCGCTTCCTTGTCCAGCAGCCTCGGCCGGCCGCGCTTCGACATTGACTCGCTCATTTATATATCGATCGCTATAAAAAGATTGACGGTGCTGGTTTCGCGTATTTATATAGCGACCATTATAAATTCGCAAGGAGCGAACAATGTCTGCCCGACTTTCAAACAAGGTGGCTCTTATCACCGGCAGTTCACGGGGGATCGGCCGTGCTGCCGCCCTGGCCTTCGCTCGGGAAGGCGCCGCCTTGATCGGCGTCCACTATGGCAATAACGCCGCTGCTGCCGAAGCGACGATCGCTGAGATCGAAGCGCTTGGCTCCAAGGCCGTCGCCGTCCATGGCGATCTGCGTACCGGCAAGGCGGCCGCCGACAGCATCTGGGAACAGTTCAGCCAAGCAGCCAAGGTTGAGATCGGTGAACCGGCCCTCGATATTCTCGTCAACAATGCCGGTATCGCCCCGGCGATCCCGCTCGCCGACACCAGCGAGGCCGCCTATGATGAGTTGATGGCCATCAACTTCAAGGCGCCGTTCTTCCTGATTCAGGCCGTCGCGAGCCACATTCGCGACAATGGCCGCATTATCAACGTCTCAACCGGCTTTACCCGCATCGCCGCACCGACCCATCCACTTTATGCTGCCTCGAAGGGCGCGCTCGAGACGCTGACCCTGGCACTGGCGCCCGAATTCGGTCGTCGCGGCATTACCGTCAACACAGTCATGCCGGGCGTGACGGAAACGGACATGAACGCCGAATGGCTCTCAGGTAGCGAAGCGCGCGCCGGGGCCGAAGCGATGTCGGTCTTCTCGCGGGTCGGCAAGCCGGATGACGTCGCTGACGTCATCGCGCTCGTCGCTTCCAACGAGGCCCGTTGGGCCACCGGCCAGGTGTTCGACGCCACCGGCGGCGCTCGTATCTAGCGGATAGAGGAAGGGCGGATGTGTGAGTCCGCCCTTTCGCAGGGACT
Source organism: Devosia riboflavina (assembly GCF_000743575.1). Classification (GTDB taxonomy): domain Bacteria; phylum Pseudomonadota; class Alphaproteobacteria; order Rhizobiales; family Devosiaceae; genus Devosia; species Devosia riboflavina. The sequence continues at coordinate 310,935 of NZ_JQGC01000001.1, forward strand.
AAGTTGATTCGTCACATAGTGGCCAATCCCGAGATGACTCCGTATCGAGCCGCTTGCGGAACTTAGAAGCCTTCCGCAGAGCGCCCCCATTTCGGCTGTCTGTCCATCGGAAATGTTTGCCCAAGGCCGACAGGCTCCGGGAGGGCTTAGGCCGGTCCACGATTTTGTGCGATGCTCGTGGATGAACGTTCGATGAGCACGGCGTGAAGCTGAATAGTTTCGATTTGCGCCGGCGCGTCGAGATGACCTACCAACGCCTTCACCGCTTGGCGGCCCATATCCGCTGCGGGCATCTGCATCGTGGTCAGTGCCGGACGAATGAAGCCGCTGGTGATGTAGTCGTCAAAACCCATCACCGATACCTGGCTTGGAACCTTGATCCCCGCATCGGCGAGAGCGGCCAGTGCGCCCAGGGCGTGGCGGTCGGTCGAGGCGAGAATAGCAGTGGCCGACAACCCGGCTGCGCACATCGCCGCGACACGTTGATAGGCATCCGCCTCACCAAACAGCCCATCGCAGATTTCTGCCTCGGCCTTTTCGTGGACGCCCTTGAGGAAAGCCATCATGCCCTGGCCGCGCTGATGAAAGTCATGCCACGATGCCAGGCTGGTCAGGTAAACGAAGTGGCGATGGCCCAGTGACCAAAGATATTGCGTCGCCTCGAACCCGGCCTTTTGGTTGTCAGTTAGTACAATGGGAAAGCCGAGGTTGGGCTGCTCTCCGATTAGAACGACAGGCACGCTCAAGGCTTCGGGACCACGCCCAGGGCGATGATCGTCGGCCCCGGCACAGACGATGAGGCCGTCTACCCGTCGGCTGACCAACTCGTCGATAATCTCCTCTCGCCGCGCTTCACTGCCATCCGTCAGCGCGAGGAGGGTGGTAAGGCCATGGCTGCGCGCTTCCCGGTCGATCGCCTCCACCATCGCGGCGTAGTAGGGATTGATGATCCCCGGCACGATGACCCCGATCGTATCCGTCTTCGACCGCACCAATCCGCGTGCCAGGGCGTTGGGGACGAAGTTCAGCTCCCGCGCCGCGTCGAGTACGCGCTGCCGCGTCTCGGCGGCAACAGGATAGTCCGCCTTGGCCATAACGCGTGACGCCGTCGCCACCGACACGCCGGCCGCCTTGGCAACCTCGCGAATGCCGGGCCCACCGGCAGATTGCTTCTTCCTCATGACTGATATTGACGACACGAAAACAGCCCAATATGCAATACAGTAAACGTTTTCTGTGGAGGGCAGAATGGCGGACATGACAATGGGCCGAACGACACCGGCGCTTACCCAGGTTCTGGCTTCGCCGCTCTATCGGGGCTCGACCATTGCCCTGTTTCTTGCCGGTGTCGGCGCGTCGGCCGCCGCACCGCAGATCGTGCTGTTCCTGGTGCGCGAGTTGGGCGCGCCGCTGCCGCTGGCGGGGCTTTATTATCTGACCAGCCTTGCCGGTCCCCTCGTCGGATACCTGATCGGCCGGCACTCGGACCGCACCGGCAATCGACTCAATCTCTTCCGACTCTGTGCGCTGGCTGGCTTCGTTGGTTGGGCGACTATGGCTCTCGCCACCGAGGTCTGGGTGCCCTTCGTGGTGGGCGCCGTCATGCTGGCCTTTTCCAGCGCTACCTTTTCCCAACTCTTCGCCGCCATTCACGATGAGCAGAGCGCCAACCCGGCAGAAAAGAACGACAGCGTCGTCGCCATCATCCGCATGGCCAATACGGCCGGCTGGATCATCGGCCCGGTGATCGGCGCCTGGGTCGCGGCCACCTATGGCCTGCGCCCGATGATCTGGCTCACCGCGATCTGCTTTCTGACCCAGATCCTGGTGCTGGGCCGCCTCCGCGATCGGGGCCAGGTGCGTGTCGATGGCGCCGAACCGCGAGTCGCTGTCAGCGCCCCCACGCTCAGGGAAATGCTCCCGCTCCTCGCCTTTACCGGGCTTTTCGTCCTTGTTTACGCCGGGGAAGCCATCAAATACGGCTTCCTCCTGATCTACATGGAAGAGCAACTGGGCATCGATCCGGCCCTGCGCGGTGCGGTCATTGGCATTCAACCCCTGATCGAGCTGATCATCATGCCGTTCAGCGTCGTACTCGGCCGCCGCATCGGCATTCTCTGGCTTATGTGCATCGGCGCTGCGCTCGGTCTTGGCGCGAACCTGTGCTTTGCGCTCTGGGGCGATGTCGTGGGCATGTTCGTCGGCCAGATCTTGATGGGCGGCGTCTGGGGATTCTTCATGGTCCTTGGCATCATCATTGCCCAGCGGCTTCTGCCGAGTGCGGTCGCGACCGCCTCCGCTATCTTCATGTCCGCTTCGGCATTGAGCATGGCGCTAGGTGGCGTGGCCGGCGGGCTCGGCGTAGCCGCATTCGGCCTGCCAAATGTTTTCTTCATTCCCGCGCTCTGCTCACTGGCCGCGGTGATTGGCCTTGCAGCCATGGCCCCGTCTCTACGATTTCAGATGAGCAGGGTCACCGGGCTAGATTACGATCCAGACCGGTGCATGATCGCTGGCGCCTTCTTCCCCGCGCACTTCTTTGTCGACCCCCGCCCGCTTGAGTTTGGGGACCAGGGAGCGGCTCAGAAGAAAATGGTCCAGGCGCAGCCCGGCGTCCCGCTGCCAGCGGTTCCGCATGTAATCCCAAAACGTGTAGATCGTCGCGTCGGGATATTTTCGGCGGATCGCGTCCGTCCAGCCTTGCGCCAGCAATTGCTGGAACAGCGCGCGGCTCTCGGGCTGAACGAGCGCGTTGTCCTTGTAGGATGTGGTCTCGTAGATGTCCCGTGGTTCGGGGACGATGTTGAAATCACCCGCCAGGACGACGGGCAAATCGCTCGACCAAAGCTCCTGGGCGTGGTCGATCAATCGTTGCGTCCAGGCGAGCTTATAGTCGAATTTCGGACCGGGTCTGGGATTGCCGTTCGGCGCATAGAGGCAGCCGATGATGACGCCGTTGCAGGCCGCCTCGATATAGCGGGCCTGATGGTCGTCGGGAGCACCGGGCAGGCTGTCGCGGGTCAATACTGGAGGATTGCCCCGGGTGAGGATCGCAACGCCGTTCCAGCCCGGCTCACCTTTCCAGACTGCGTGATACCCCGCATCGGCAAGGGCAGTCGCCGGAAATTGCCGGTCCGCGGCCTTGAACTCCTGCAGGCAAACAATGTCGGGTGCGGCGTCGGCAAGCCACGCCATCAGGTTGGGCAGGCGCCTGTTGATGCCGTTGATATTGAAGGTCGCAATCTTCACGGCGCGATGCGCTGTACCCAGGTCGAAACATGCTCGGCCACGCTTTGGAGGTGGCCGGCAGTGGTGAAGCCTGAGATCGCCTTGCGCGGTTTCAGATCGTGGTCGCCATCTTCAAGCCAGAACAGCTCGATCTCATCGGAGAGGCCGAATTCTCCCACTTCGTATCGATCGCCAAACTCGTCGCGGGTGCCCTGACAGATCAGTGCAGGCGTCTTAAGGCCGATGAGATGGGCAGTGCGCAATTGTTGAGGCCGGCCGGGCGGATGAAACGGATAGCCGAGGCACAAGAGGCCCGCGATGCGGTTGGCGTCGAACAGCGCATCCGCCACCATGCTGGCAACGCGCCCGCCCATGGATTTGCCGCCTATGATCAGCGGGCCATTGGTTGGGCCAAGATCATCCACAGCGGCAAGGTATTCCGGCATGACGGTTTCCGCCTTGGGCGGGGGCTTCTTCCCCGCCGACGTTCTGCGGCTCGCCATATAGCCGAACTCAAAGCGCGCCACGCGAAAACCCTCTGCGGCCAAGACCTTTGTGGTCGCATTCATCGAGGCGGAGTCCATCGGGGCGCCGGCGCCATGCGCGAGCAATAGAGTGACGCGGGCGTCCTCGGGCCCGTCGAACAGAAACTGCGTGGTCATCCAGCCTGGCTCCGGGTCGCCTGGGACACAAGGGTAATGCCGGCACGGGCCCGGCGGGCCCAATCCGAGCTTTCATCGAGTTCAAGATAGCGACGCCAGCCGGCAACTGCCTCTTCGAGATTACCCATCTCATAGTCGAGGGCCGCCAGATTGTAGACGGCATCGGCATAAAGCGGATCGATGGTGATGGCGCGTTGCAAATGCGCGCGCGCGGCCTCAAGGCGCCCAAGCTGACGCAGGACGTCAGCGCAGTTGAACCAGGATTCGACGAAAGCCGGATCGCGTTTGAGGCTTGCGGCATAGGCAAGCTGCGCGGCATCGAGGTCGCCCGCCTCGCGCAGACAATTGCCCTGATTGAAGGGGGCTGTCGCGTCGCTCGGGTCGACCGCGGCACAATGTCCGTAGAGTACCGCCGCCTCGGCGAAGAGGCCGGCCTGCTCGGCCGTCTCGGCATGGGTAAAATAGTCTTCAGCGGTATCTGCCTGCTCGTCGAGCGCCAGCAGGCGCTGCCCATCGAGTTCGGCCAAGGAAAATGCGTCTTCCGCAACGATCCTGTCGCCGCTCGCCTGCAGCGTCAGCGCTGTCAGGGAGCCGACGGGCCCCACGCCGTGCAGGGATTTGGCGATGTCGTGCCAGGCGGCGCCGGACTTTTCCAGTCCGGCATATTTCTTGGCAAGGATCAGGTCGCGAAAGGAAAAGGGCTCGGTGTCGTGTTCGAAGGCGTCGAAGAGAACGAGCAGGTCGAGAGTTTTGGCGCCAAGGCCCGACTGATCGAGAAGCGATTGGCGCGGCATGCCCCCGGCGGCCGGCTTGGGGAGCAGACCCATCAGGCGCATCAGGCCATTTTCGCTGCGCACGCTGCCCACATCGGCGCGGGCCTGCTCGACACGGCTTTCGATCGCTGCAGCATCAAGACGGGAAAGCAACGAGCGGCAAAATATGGCCATGGTGGTGCCGCGCGGTAGTCCACGATGGAGGCGTCCGCCGCCTTGCGATATCCGCCGCGCCGCCGACCTCAGCGGGAAGGCCCTGAGCGCCCCGACGACGCCAATACTGGCCCCGCTGAACTCCATGCCGGACTACGCCTTCTTTCGCGGAGCCGCCTTCGGCTTGGCCGTCTTGCTGGCATCGAGGGCTTCCTTGAGCGACACCTTGGTGGCACTTTCCTTGACCGGAGCGGCCGGTGCCTTGGCTCGGCTCTTGGCGGCAGGCTTGGCTTCGCCAAGGCTGGCCTTGAGCGCGTCCATCAGATTGATGACATTGCCGCGGTCCGGTGCGGAAGCCACGATCGGCTTGTGACCCTTGAGCTTTTCCTTGATCATCCCCATCAGGGCAATCTCGTAGCGATCCTCATAGGCCTTGGGATCGAAGGTCGTCACCTTCTGCTCGATCAGCTTTTCAGCAAGGTCGAGCATTTCCGCGTCCGGATTGCCGACGGGAATATTGTCGAAATATTCGGTCGTGCCGCGCACTTCGTTGGGATTGCGCAGGGTGGTGATGAACATGCCGTTTTCGCGCGCGCCGATGGTCACGATGCGCTCGCGGCTCGAGAGGACAAGCCTGGCAATGGCCACCTTGCCGCTACGCCGCATGGCCTCGCGCAAAACGACGAAGGTTTCCTCGGCCATGGCGCCATCGGGCGCCAGGTAATAGGGCGCATCCTGATAGAGGACGTCGATCTCGTCCTCATCGACGAAGGCTTCGATATTGAGCGTGTGGCTGGATTCGATACGCACGGCCTCAAGATCGGCGTCGTCGATGATCACATATTGCTTGGGCTCATATTCGTAGCCCTTCACCAGGTCCGCGCGCTCGACGAGCCCCAGCTCGGGATCGACCGGCTTCATGTTGATCCGGTTGTGCGTGTCCTTGTGGAGCTGGTTGAAGCTGATGCGCTCCGACGTGCTGGTCGCGGGATACATCTTGACCGCACATGACACCAGGCTCAGCCGCAGATGTCCCTTCCAACTGGCCCGTGGAGCCATGGTCGCCTCCTACTCAAACACAATCACCAATAACTATGCCGGGAGGTCTCGCGATGACTCGTTAATGGCTGCCCACGGGTCGCCGGACATCGTTAATAATCTCGGAAGGGTAGAGTAATTGAGGTCCTGAGGAGAGTCGATAGACTCAAGGTCCCGCCACTCTATTGGCGTCGATGCGGGCAAATGGGTGCGCGCCCGAAGCGAGTAGGCAGCGACCGCCGTCGCGCTGCGCGCATTCCGAAAATAGTCGATGAAGATCCGGCGCTTGCGGTTCTCTGCGCCCATCACGGTGACGAAGGTGTCGGGGCCGGTGGCAGCGAGCTTCTCGGCGATGCGGCCACTGGTGGCATGCGAGGCTTTCCAGTCGAGTTTTCGCGATGTCGGCACGACGATATGGACGCCCTTGCCACCGGAGGTTTTGACGAAGGGCACGAGTCCCATTTCCTGCAGTTCGTCGCGCAGATGCACCGCGGCATTGACGACATCGCGCCACGCGACCCCCTCGCCAGGGTCGAGATCGAAGATGATGCGATCGGGCTTGTCGAGATGGTCGATATGAGTGCCCCAGGAGTGGAACTCGACGGCCCCGAACTGGGCCAGCGCCAGATAGGCCTTGGTGTCGGTGACGGCGATGAAGGTTTTCTTCTCGCCCTCGGAATTGGCAGTCTCGATCCTGGCGATGCTCTCGGGCATGCCGGTAAAGGGGTGGCGCTGGAAGAAGCAGTCCGCTGACTTGCCGGTAGGGCAACGGAACAGTGACACGGGCCGGCTGAGGAGGTGCGGCAGCATGAAATCGCCGACGCTTGCGTAATAGACGGCGATGTCGAGCTTGGTGGGACCGTTGGAGCCGAAGAGCCGACGGGTTGGATTGGTGACCCAGATGCTGGCGAGGTCGGCGTCGGTCACCAGCCTTTTGCGCGGTCGCTGGCTGCCGCCCGAAAGGCTCGCTTCGCGCAATCCCCTGAAAACAGCATGGCGCAACATGCCGTCGCTGGTGATGGCAGCATAGCGAACGCGGGCCGTTAGTTGGGGTTTGACTGCGATGACTTCCCTCGGAAAGCCGGCCAGCCGATCGCCACCTTCGAGAGCCTCGAGACGTTCGAGGAGACTTGCCATATCGGCGGCATCAAAGCCGGTGCCGACCTTGCCGCGATAGATGAGATCGTCCCCCACCCATTCGGCAACGGCGATGGCGCCGATGCCGCCGGCTTCGGGCGATGCCGTATATCCGGCGATGACGAAATAGCCGGTTTTCGGCGCCTTGATCTTGAGCCAGGTGCCCGACCGGCTGCCGCTATAGATGCTGTCCACGCGCTTGGAAACGAGCCCCTCAAGGCCACGATCGATGGCCTGATCGAAGAGGGCATCGCCCTGCCCTTCCACATGATCGCTGAACTGAATTGCCGATGGCGCATCCGCAATAAGGGCCTTGAGCAGCGCCTTCCTGTCGCGCAGCGCGACCCCGCGCAGGTCCCACCCATCGAGGTACAGAAGGTCGAAAGCGAAGAATAGCAGGTTGCGTGGCCGCCCTTCCGAAAGCTCCTCCTGCAAGCGCCCAAAACTGCTGACGCCCTGCGCATCGAGCACCACGATTTCGCCATCGATCACCGCCTGCCGGCACGGCAGGGTCGCGAATACATCAGGCAGATCGCCATAGCGGCGCGTCCAATCAAGGCCACCCCGGGTGATGAAACGGGCCGTCTTGTTATCGAGGCGCGCCAAGGTGCGATAGCCGTCGAACTTAATCTCGTGCAACCAGGTGATGGTCTTGCTGTCCGCAGGCAGCGCGGCGGCGGCGGTTGCGAGCTGGAGAGATGACTTGGCCGGCATGGCCGACGCCACGGCACCCTTGAGCTTGTCCGGCTTCAACGACGCGCGGCGCTTGCGCGGCGGGGGAGTCGCCGGCGCCAGCAGCTCCTCGATACGCCGGCCGGTCTTGACGCTTTCCGGGCGGGTCTGAAGGATATCGTTCGCAATATCCATAGCCTGGTCGTGTTCCTTGAACAGCAGCCAGTTGACCTTCCCCTTGTCCTCGGATCGGTTCTTGAGCTGGGTCAGCATCCAGCCGCCGTTGAGCTTTTCGCCGGCCAGCCGGAACTTGAAGGCACCCTTGGCGATATCGGCCGCTGGGTCTCCCATTGGCGCCCAGGTGCCGGTATCCCAAACGATCATCGGCCCGCCGCCATACTCTCCGGCCGGGATGACGCCTTCGAAATCCAGATAGTCCACAGGATGGTCCTCGGTAGCCACTGCGAGCCGCTTGTCCGCCGGATTAAGCGAAGGACCTTTGGGCACGGCCCAACTCTTGAGGACGCCGCCCAGTTCGAGGCGGAGATCATAGTGATCGGCGGTGGCATGATGTTTGTGGACCACGAAGCGAAAGGAATCCGCGCCATCCGTCCCGAACGGCTCTGCCGTACGCGCGAAGTCACGCTTGTCGCGATAGACCTTTAGGCGGTTCTCACTCATACCGCGATGTTAGGCACACAAAGTGAAACGGGGAACTATTTTTGCTGGTTGAAGTGTGGCCTGCCAGGAGCCTCTAAGGCACCTCAGCCCAGATGGCCCGAGCCAACCTATACCCTATGGCCGTGCATGGGATGGCTGACTACCGCCATCAGTTTCAAACTTCAGCCCTCGCGCCATTTCTGTCTCGAACCATCGTCGCACCGTTTGCATCATGCGGTTCGGGCGATCTTCTCTCCAAGCGAGAAACCAGTAGCCGGAACGCATCACCATGCCGAGCGGGGCAATCAGCCGGTTCTGCTCCAGCGCGTCCCAAATGGCGGGACCCGGGCCGATGGCGACGCCCTGGCCGGCTTCGGCTGCCTGTACGCTGAAGGAAAGGCTATCATACCAGACGCTTTCGCGCTGCGGCAGGACAATGCCGGCTTCGCGGGCCCAGTTGGTCCACATGTCCGGAGGCCAGCGAATGTCGAGCCGCGGCATTTGCCAGATGGCTGCCGCATCCATCGTCCGGCCCCGCACGATCATGGGGCTGATCACCGGCCCGAAGGTTTCGGGAGCGACCGGGCTGACGATCATGCCCGGAATGTCGAGCGGTTTGCCGACGCCCACATAAATATCGATAGATCGATCGGCCGGATTGATTTCGCGCGTCCAGGTGGTGATGCGGACGGACACGCCGCCCAACGCCTTTTCAAGGCTCTGCAGGCGCGGCACGAGCCAGCGCAGGAGAAAGGTGTCGGGCGCGGTCAGCATGATGGTGGACTGGTCGTGGAGGGCCCTCAAATGTTCGGTGCCCCGGTTGATCGAAGCCAGGGCCTCGGTGAGCGTCGCGGCAAAGGTCGCGGCCGCCGGGGTCAGTTTGAGGGAGCGGTTGCCGCGCTCGAAAAGCGGCACGCCAAGCTCGTCCTCGAGGTTCTTGATGTGGCGGCTGACGGCCCCGTCCGAGACGCGCAGCTCCTCGGCGGCGCGCCGGATGCTGCCGAGACGGGCCGCGACCTCGAAGGCGCGCATGGCGTTGAGCAGGTGCAGCACGATTTGCCTCAGGAAAAGTCAATCGAAACGCAAAATAGTCTGCTGTCGCCCTTCTGTCATCTGCCCTAGCGTTGGCAGAACTTTCCAAGGCAATACCTAGCCAATACGTTGTAATCGGAGCGGCTAAAAATGCCTCAGCAAAACTGCGTTATGAAAGAGTCTGCCGTTTTGAGTGACATGCACCGTATCATCATCGACTGCGATCCCGGCCATGACGACATGGCGGCCATCCTCCTGGCCGCGTGGCATCCCTCGATCCAGCTCGAAGCCATAACCGCCGTCTGCGGGAATGCGCCGCTCCACCATACGACCAACAATGCCCTGCGCATCGTCGACGCCTTTGGGCTCGATGTTCCGGTCTATGCCGGGGCCGAATTGCCGTTGCTGCATCGCTATGCCTTTCCCGCCGAGTTTCATGGGCCGAGCGGCCTCGACAGCGCGGGCGAAGAGCTGCCCCCTGCGCGCAGCAAGGCGCAGCCGCAACATGCCGTCGACGCCATCATCGAGCGGGTCGAGGCGGCTCCCGGCGAAATAACCCTCGTGGTTGTCGGACCGATGACCAATATCGCACTGGCCCTGGCTCTGCGGCCGGGCCTCGCGCAAAAGATCAAGCAGGTCATCTTCATGGGCGGCTCGGCGGGCGAAGGCAATGTCACTGCGGCGGCGGAATTCAATATCTGGGCCGATGCCGAAGCGGCGCGCATGGTGTTCCGGTCTGGCGTAAAATTGGTGATGTTCGGCCTCAATGTGACCCATCAGACGCTGATGCGCCGCGAGGATGTCGCCCAGATCCGCGCGGCCCGCGCCGGCAGCAATCCGGTGGCTGATATCATGGATTTCTACTGCGGCACCTATTACAGCTTCGCCGGGGCCGACAAGCCGGGTGCTCCGATGCACGACCCCTGCGCCGTGGCCTATCTCATCGATCCTTCCATCTTCGAGCTCACCGCCTATCCCGGCGAGGTTCTGGTGGGTGCCGATGGCGGCTATGGCCAGACCCTGATCGACCTGCGGCCGCAGGATCCCGCCCATGACCAGAGGGTCAAGAATGTCACCGTCGCCATGAAGGCCGATCCGCAACGCTTTGCCGCGCTGGTTACCCAGGCCCTGAGCTGGGCGGCCGGCCGAATTTCCTCAACCAAGTAAAGGGTGCCCAGGATGAAGACCATCACGTTTGCCATCGCCGGCCTAGCTGCCAGCCTTCTCGCCGGCACCGCGCTGGCCCAGGACAAGACGCTCAACATGATCGTCATCGAGGGTGGCGACACCGCGGCCATGCAGGCCGTGGTCGATGCCTATAAGGCCGACCACCCCGGCATTGCCATCAATCTCCAGCCCTATCCCTTCGCCCAATTCTTCCAGGTCGCCGAACTGCGCCTGCGTTCGGCCGATGCCGGCATCGACCTCGTTTATGTCGATGCGCCGCTCCTTGCGAGCTACGCGTCCCGCGGCTTCCTCTCGCCCATCGATGCGGGGATCGACACCAGTGCGCTGGTGCCCGCCGCCATCGAGGCTGGCCAGTATGAGGGCACCCAATATGCCCTGCCGATCAACAATTCGGCGCAGGTGCTCTATGTCAACAATGCGCTCTTCGAGGCCGCCGGCATTACCCCGCCGGCCGGGCTGACCAAGGGCGAAACTGCGACGCAGGCCGATATCGACACGCTCGCTTCAAGCGAACGCTGGACCTGGGAACAGGTGGCCGACGCGGCCCGCAAGCTGACCGTGACCGACAATGGCCGCACCACGACCTACGGCTTTACGGTCGAGCAGTTCGGCGAACTCTATCAGCTCCAGCCCTTCGGCGAATCTCTCGGCAGCCCCGTCATCGGCCCGGATGGCTATACAGCCAAGGGCTATCTCGACAGCGAAGCCTGGACCAAGGGCGCCACCTATTGGGGCAACCTTTACAATGCCTGGGCGGTGAGCCCCAAAAGCCTCGGCTATGGCGAGGCCGCTTCGCTCTTCGGCAATGGCCAGCTTGCCATGTTCGCCGGCGGCACCTGGAACCTGCCCATCCTTTCGGCCACCGATATCGACTTCAGCGTAGCGCCTTATCCCTATTTCGAGGGTGGTTCGGTGGTGACGCCCACCGGCTCCTGGTATGTCGGGGTCAATGCCGCCTCCGCCAATCAGGCCGAGGCCATGGATTTTGCCAGCTACCTGACCACCAGCGATGCCGGCACCAAGGTCTGGTTCGACAGCCTCCAGCAATTGCCCACCTATAAGCCCCTGCTCGACACCATCAGCACCGCGCCGGAATACGATGCCTTCCCGCAAAACGTCTTCCGTCTCGGGGTCTATGACTCGCTGAACACGGCCAAGGCCCGCCCAGTAACGGCTGCCTATGGCCAGTTGCAGGATGCCTTCCGCACGGCCTTTGTCGACATCGCCAATGGCGTGCCGGTTGCCGATGCCCTGGCCAGCGCCGTACAAAAATTCGAGTCCGCCGCGTCTCGCGTCGCGCAGTAAACGTCAAAGGGCGCCCGACCTCCCGCGGGCGCCCGAGGGAAACGACAATGTTCCGATCGCGCACTCCGGTTTTGCTGATTGCAGCCCTTCTGGCTCCGGCGCTGATCGGGCTTGTCGTTTTCCGCCTTTATCCGGTGGCCCTGGCGGTCAGCGACAGCTTCTTCAACATAGTGCGCGGGCAGCAGGTCTTTGTCGGCTTCGACAATTACCTCTCGCTGCTTTCGGACCGCACCTTCTGGAAATCCATGCAGGTGACCTTCTGGTTCAACCTGCTGATCAACCCCATCCAGATCGCCCTCGCGCTGGGCCTGGCCCTGCTCTATGTCCAGCAGTTCCGGGGCGTCACGCTTTACCGTGTGCTCTTTCTCATCCCCATTGGCGTCTCCCTGCCCACGGCCGTGATCATCTGGCGCATCATGCTCACCCAGGACGGTCTCGTGAACGGGCTGATCGGCATTGCCGGCGTGCCTGCCCAACCCTGGCTGACCTCGGAAAGCCTCGCGCTCTATTCGATCATCGCCATCGCCACCTGGAAGGGCATTTCCTACTGGATGATCTTCATCATCGGCGGGCTGCAGACCATCTCGCCCGAAATCTACGACGCCGCGCGCCTCGATGGCGTCAAGCCCTGGCAGCGCCTGATCTTCATCACCATTCCGCTCTTGCGGCCCACCCTGCTTTTCGTGCTGGTCGCCGATGTCTCGATCAATTTCCTGCTCTTTGCGCCGATCTTCATGCTGACCCAGGGCGGTCCGGCCGATAGCACCAATGTGCTGATGTACGAGGCCTATAAATCGGGCTTCATCTTCGGCGATATGGGCCGGGCCATGGCCATCATCGTCGTCGTGGTCGCCATTCTGCTCATCATCGTTGCAGCGCAGTTCAAGCTGCTTTCGGGCCGGGAGGCACGCCAATGACCGCTCGCAGTGACCGGCCAGGCAAGGCTCTGAGCCTTGGGCTCAAGCATCTCGCCTATCTCATCATCGCCTTCATCTTCGTGCTGCCCTTGTGGTGGGCGATCGTGTCGTCGCTGCGCCCCAATAGCGCGATCTTTGCGGATATTTTTCCGTTCACGCCCAAGGCGCTTTTGCCGGCGCCCTTCACCCTCGAAGCCTATGGCGGCATTTTCGAGCGCGGCTTCGGGCTCATCATCGCCAACACCATGCTGGTGGCCCTGGTGACCATGGCGGCGGGGCTGATCGTCAACGGCGCGGCGGGATTTGCCTTTGCCATGTTCGACTTCAAGGGCAAGAAGTTCATCCTCTCGGCCATCATCATCAGCTTCATGCTGCCCTTTGAGGCCATCGCCCTGCCGCTCTATACGGTCACCCAGCAATTGGGGTGGCTCGACAATATCGCGGCCCTGATCGTGCCCAGCGTCGCCAATGGGCTTGCCGTCTTCCTCTTCTATCAGTTCTTCAGCCAGGTGCCGAAGGACTATGCCGAGGCGGCCCGGCTCGATGGGGTGAGCTGGATCGACATTCTGCTGCGCATCTATGTGCCGCTGTCGCTTCCCACCTGCATCAGCGCGGCGCTTTTGCTGTTCATCTTCCAGTGGGAGGCCTTTCTCTGGCCGCTGCTGGCCATGCCCAGCCAGCAGTTCAAGGTCATCCAGGTCGGCATGGCCGCCTTCCAGCAACAATATCAAACCATCTGGAACCAGCTTTTTGCGGTTTCGGTCATCACCGCTTTGATCCCCATCGCCCTGCTTTTGCCCCTGCAGCGTTATTACGTGCAGGGTCTGGCCGGGGCCGGCATCAAGGGCTGAAGGAGTTTTCCGTGGCGAGCCTGTCGCTTTCCAAAGTCCGCAAGTCTTTCGGCGAGACCCATATCATCCACGGCGTCGACCTCGAGATTGGGAACGGCGAATTCGTCGTCTTTGTCGGCCCTTCCGGCTGTGGCAAGTCGACCCTGTTGCGCATGATTGCCGGGCTCGAAAGCGTCAGCGACGGCACCATCACCATTGGCGGGCGCGATGTGACGAAACTCGACCCGTCAGAGCGGGGCGTCGCCATGGTCTTTCAGTCCTATGCGCTCTACCCGCATATGAGCGTGCGCGACAATATCGGCTTCGGCCTCAGGATGAACGGCATGCCTCGCGCTGAAGTCGAGCGCAAGGTTGCAGAAGCGGCCAGCGCGCTGCACCTGACCGAATTGCTCGACCGTAAGCCCAAGCAGCTTTCCGGCGGCCAGCGCCAGCGCGTGGCCATCGGCCGGGCCATCGTCCGTCAGCCGGACGTCTTTCTTTTCGACGAGCCGCTGAGCAATCTCGACGCGGAACTGCGCGTACAGATGCGGCTCGAAATTGCCCGGCTGCATACCGAACTGGCGGCGACCATGATCTATGTCACCCACGACCAGGTCGAAGCCATGACGCTGGCCGACAAGATCGTGGTGCTGCGCGCCGGCCGCGTCGAACAGGCAGGGACGCCCCTTGCCCTCTACGATGATCCTGCCAATCTTTTCGTCGCCGGCTTTATCGGCTCTCCGCGCATGAATTTTATGCGCGCCCGGCAGGACGAAAACGGGGTGATCCGACTGACCGATCACGGCAATGCGGAAGTTTCGCTGTCGCTGGGCTCAGGCCCACAGCCGGGCCGAGACCTTCTGCTCGGCATTCGGCCCGAGCATTTTGGTCCCAACCTGCCGGTACGCCTGAGCGTCATGGTCGATCTCGTCGAGCATCTGGGCGGCGCGTCCTACGCCTATGTGGGCTCGGGTAGCTCCCACCCCCTGACGCTCGAAATGCGCGAGGGCAGGAATGTCGTGCGCGGTACGGCTCTTGAAACCGGCTTCGATCCAGCGCGCGCCTTTCTCTTCGACGCGACGAGCGGGGAAAGGATACGGTAAAACATCTGTTGGGGGCGTCCGCTACGCCGTAGCCGCCTGTTGTACTCTTTCGTCAGCCAGATGACCCGCGCGTTGCGCGATAACAGCGCAGACAAAAAGCTGAATCTGATGGAAGAGCATCAGGGGCAGAATGATCATGCTGACGGCCTGCCCCGCGAACAGGATATTGGCCATGGGCAGACCACTGGCGAGGCTCTTCTTTGAGCCGCAGAACAGCAGCGTCAACCGATCAGCGGGGTCAAGCCCGGCGGCGCGTCCTGCCAACCATGTACTCACCATGACAAAGGCAAGAAGCAGGATATCGGCCACGATGATGATCGTAAGGCTGCCGAGGCCTACTTCCTCCCAGATACCGGCGATCACGCCGGCGCTGAAGGCCGAGTAGACGATGATGAGAATGGAGCCGCGATCGACCACCTGCGTCAGGAGCGTGTGCCGGCTGATAAAGCCGCCGACGAGCGGCCGAAGCAACTGGCCAAGAATGAAGGGCGCCAGGATCTGCAGCCCGATATCCATGATGGATTGAAGCGATATCCCTTCGCCCGAGGAGTGGAGAAGGAGGGCAACCAGAGCCGGGGTGAGGAAAACACCGAGAATATTGGACGTCGATGCGGCGCAGACGGCGGCAGGAACATTGCCACGCGCTATCGAGGTAAAGGCGATGGACGACTGCACGGTAGACGGCAGGACGGAAAGATAGACGATACCGATCGCCAGCTCGTCCTCAATCCACGGCGACAGTGCGGCCGCCAGTATGAGGCCGCAGAGCGGAAACAGCAGGTAGGTAAAACCGAAGACCAGTCCTTGCAGCCGCCAATTGGTGATCCCCGCCACGATGGCACTGGTATTGAGCTTGGCGCCGTAGAGGAAGAACAGAAAGGCGACGGCGAAATAGGCGACCTGATCGACGATCTCCGCCCCGATACCGGATGCAGGCAAGAGCGTAGCCAGCACCACGGTACCGACGAGCAGAAACAGGTAGTAATCGAGACCGAAGCGCTTCAGGCGTTTAGCGAGTGACATTGTGCTGTGCCGGATCAATCAGAGAGAGGTTGCAGAATAAAGGAATGGGGCAATGCTCATTGTCACCATCCGCGATTGGAATTCGTTGGCGAGCGTTTTGCCGCTCCTAGAGACCCGACTACCATTTTCGGAACTACCATGATCCCCGTTGGCGCAGCCAGCTCGCTGCCCCTTCGAGCCCGCCGAATGGAAATACGTGCATCTGCACGATGACCGGTCGTGCCGAAATGGGCAATTGTTCCTCGATTGTCGTGACAAAGGCTTCCGGCACATAGCCGGTCGTGAGCGACAAAAGACTGCCCCCGCTTCTCTTGAACATCGAGAGTGAGTTTCCCACACCGCAAAGCCTTGCATATTTGAGCAGTGTCGAGACGGTTGCTGGGCCCGCGACGCCGATATGCACTGGAGCATCGATACCAATCTTTGCAAGGGTCTCCGCCCATGTCACGGCACGCATGGGGTCAAAGCCGAATTGGGTGACGATACGCAAGCGCGCACCACTTCGGTCGGCAAAATCCTGCTTCTGCCGAAGGGCATCGATTGCAAATGTTTCGGTAAAATCTGGACTGCCTTCGGGATGACCTGCGACGGCTATGTCCTTGATACCGAACCGATCGCAAATGCCGCTATCCAGGATATCCATGGCACTGGCATAGGGGCCCATGGGCGTAGCGATGCCGCCGCCAACCACGAGGACATCATCGACACCGGCATGCTCGGCAAGTTGTCCTAAGCGTCTCTCCAGGGCCTCTTGGCCTGCGATCCGCCGTGCCGCCAGATGCGGCACGGGAACGCAGCCGATATCCTTGAGACGCCGTGCCGCCTGAAGCATTTCGGCTTCGGAGTTGGGGCCACCGATGTCAGCGAGGTAGACCCGCGTTCCCGCAGGCAGCAATATCGCGAGTTGATCATTTGCCGGGATCTGTCTGGGCAGGATTTCGATTGACGCGGGGAGCGGACGGCCAGTGACTGGTTCCGGGGCAAACATATGAAAACTCTGGAGGTCTAGCCGCGGAGATAACGGCGCATGCAATAGAGCAGTGTTGCCCGCTCCTCGTTCTCTCGAATGTCGATCACGCGTCCGAAAAGGACGCGGTGAGTTGCTTCGTCGACGGCATTGGTCAGCTCGCATTCAAAACTCACCGAAGCATTCGCCAGCACGGGGACACCCGTAAGTCCGTCGCCCCATTCGCCATGTGCAAACCGGTCGCTGCTCGGCATCCTGCCACCAAAGACGTCCGATATCTCTTCCTGACCCGGCATCAGCGTGTTGACGCAGAAATAGCGCGAGCCCTCAAAAGCCGGAAAAGACGAACTCCCGCGATTGATGCAGACGAGCAGTGTTGCGGGCGTATCGCTGACGCTGCAGACGGCCGAAGCCGTGAAGCCGAAGCGCTTGCCGCCAGACAGGGTGGTGACGACACTGACTGAGGTGCCGAGGCGCGACATGCCGTTGCGATACGTGGCTTGGTCCACAATGTCGAAACGGTGATCCACCATGTTCATGTTGGTCTCTCTGGTGCGCTGAGATGAACAAAAAACGAGGCGCACGGCGCGCGCCCTGTTCGTATTGGGCCGGTCCGACCATGCCGAAGAAGCCGGCACGGTCGACTGGATGGAGCCCGAAGGCGCTAGGCCGAGAGTTCCTTGCGGAGGATTTCAGCGCCTGCGCTCAAGGCATTCAGCTTGCCCGTCGCCACCGCGCGGGACAGCGGGGCCATGCCGCAATTGGTGCTGGGATAGAGTTTGTCCGCATCGACAAACTTCAGGGCCTTTCGCAGCGTATCGGCGACTTCTTCCGGCGTCTCGATGGTGTTGGACGCCACGTCAATGGCCCCGACCATGACCTTCTTGCCGCGGATGAGCTCGATGAGATCCATCGGAACGTGCGAGTTGTGGCACTCGAGCGAAATCAGATCGATATTGGACTTTTGGAGCTTGGGGAAAGTCCGTTCATACTGCCGCCACTCGTCCCCGAGCGTCTTTTTCCAATCGGTATTGGCCTTGATGCCATAGCCATAGCAAATATGGACCGCCGTCTCGCACTTGAGACCTTCGATCGCCCTTTCGAGGGTGGCAACGCCCCAGTCGTTCACCTCGTCGAAGAAGACGTTGAATGCCGGCTCGTCGAACTGGATAATATCGACACCCGCCGCTTCCAGTTCCCTGGCTTCTTCGTTGACGATCTTGGCAAATTCCCAGGCCAGTTTCTCGCGGCTCTTGTAGTGTGCGTCATAGAGCGTATCGATCATGGTCATCGGTCCTGGCAGGGCCCATTTGATGGGCTGGCTGGTCTGCTGACGCAGGAACTTGGCGTCCTCCACGAAAACCGATTTGGGGCGCGAGACGGCGCCAACGACAGTGGGCACGCTCGCATCGTAGCGATCGCGAATTCTGACGGTCTCGCGCTTCTCGAAATCGACGCCGTCGAGGTGCTCGATGAACGTGGTGACGAAATGCTGGCGCGTCTGTTCGCCGTCGCTGACGATATCAATACCTGCCTGCCGTTGATCGGCGAGGGTCACGCGCAGGGCATCCTGCTTGCCCTCGATCAATTCCTCGCCCTGCAATTTCCAGGGCGACCAGAGTTTTTCGGGCTGAGCAAGCCAGGACGGCTTCGGCAGGCTGCCGGCAGTGGAGGTTGGCAAAAGTCTTTTCATGATAGGCGACCTTGTCGTCGTGGTTGTCTTAGGCGGCGTAATTGGCGGACCACTGATCAAGCACGGACTTGTAGGGCTTGATGAAGTGTTCCTCGGCGAACTTGCCCTGCTCGACGGCCAACCGGCTTCGTTCTTCCCGGTCATAGACGACGCGAGTGAGCGAATAATCCTGGTGCTTCAGATCCGGCTGGTAAATCGCCCCTGCCGCCGAATTGGCATTGTAGATTTCCGGCCGGTAGATTTTCTGGAACGTCTCCATCGTACTGATGGTGCTGATCAACTCGAGATTGGTGTAGTCGCCCAGCAGGTCGCCAATGAAGTAAAAGGCCAGTGGGGCCACGCTGTTTGGCGGCATGAAGTAGCGAACCTGCATCCCCATTTTCGCAAAATACTGATCGGTCGATGAAAAATCGTCCTGCTTGTATTCGATGCCCATGACGGGGTGCTGATTTTCAGTCCGCTGATACGTCTTGCTGCTCGACGCGCTGATGCAAATAACAGGCAGCTTGCTGAAGTTCGCCTTGTAGGCATCCGACGTCAGGAAAGCCTTGAACAGCTTTCCATGCAGGTCACCGAAGCTCTCCGGAATGCTGAATTTGGCCTGGTTTTTATTATGTTCGGGCAGCACCACACTGAAGTCGTAGTCACGCACATAAGACGAGAAATTGTTCCCGACAATGCCTTCGATGCGGTCGTTCGTCTTCCTGTCGACGATGTTGGTCTTTAGGATTTCAATCAACGGAAAGGCATCGCCATTGCCTTCGGCACCAAAGTTCAGCTCGACGGAAATGATATCGAGCTCGACCGAGTAGCGGTCGCCCTTGGGGTTATCCCAATGCGCCAAGGCGTTGAAACGATTGTCGATCATTCTCAAGGCGTTGCGCAGGTTTTCCTGGCGGCTCTCTCCCCTCGCCAGATTGGCAAAGTTGGTCGTGATCCGCGTATTTTCAGAGGGCTTGTAGTCCTCGTCGAAGGCAACGCTCTTGATTGCGAATTTCAGGCCTTTGGTCATTTTGGTTTGGCGCTCTGTTGTCGTTCTTGGTGTTTCAGGCGGCGGTCTTGACGGCGGTGCGTCTGGACAGCGCGCGGTCCTCGCCGAGGCACGAAGTGCACCCGAAACCGGCGGATGGCATGCCAAGGATGCCGACTGGAATTTTACTCTGAGACATGTGTGCCCCAATGTGTTGGAGGCATGGGTTCAGTGAACGCATAGCAAGCCAGGCCGCAAAGCAGCCCATGCTACGGCACACCAGGACACCCCGCCCGTGGACGTTATTTCGCCTAAGGCAGGTCTCCTGGCTCACGGATCATCGCCTCCGTCCGTCTTCCCGGGGGCTACCCCAGTGACATGGTGGACATCAGCTCGCCGCTTACAGTTGCGGGGGCAGCGCCGGCTTTCCCGAACGAGACGGGGCACCGACTTCCCTCTTAGCCCCCGTGCGTTGCAGGCAACGACAGGGGAACCTAGGCAGCCTCACTTTCCCGCACCTGCCACACGGAGTCAATAGCACATAAAGATATCTTTATATCTTTACATCATCCGGGCAACGCCGATCTTCTGAAAGCTCCGGTTGCTCGCAGTTTGCTATCGCATTTCGGCATAGCACCATCGAATAAGTCTATTTGCCAATCGGTGGGCGCGACGCGCATGGTTGAGGCAAGGGAGACTTACTAGGACATCGCCGTGCACTACCCTCGCTTTGGCCAGACTGGCCTGAAGACGTCATCGCTTTGCCTCGGGACCATGGGCATCGGCTCTTCCAAATGGAAGGGCTGGGTGCTGGACGAGGACCGCTCGGTACCCATCCTCAAGGCCGCGCTCGATGCCGGCATCAACTTTTTCGATATGGCGGATTGGTACTCGACCGGGCTCAACGAGCGGGTGGTCGGTCGCACCCTGCTGTCGATGACCGAGCGCGAAAAGCTGGTGCTGGCCACCAAGGCCTTCTACCCGATGAGCGACGATGCCAATGATCGCGGCCTATCGCGAAAACACCTGATGGCCTCCATCGACCGCTCGCTGGCCCAGATGGGCACTGACTATGTCGACCTCTACGTCATCCATGCCTTCGATCCGGAAACCCCGATCGAGGAAACCATGCGGGCCCTGCATGACATCGTGGTTTCCGGCAAGGCCCGCTATATCGGCGCGTCCACGATGTATGCTTGGCAATTCGCCAAGATGAACCATGTCGCCGAGCAGAAGGGCTGGACCCGTTTCGTCAACATGCAGTGCCAGTATTCGCTGCTCTACCGCGAGGAAGAGCGCGAAATGATGCCCTATTGCCAGGATGAGGGCATTGCGGTCACCACCTTCTCGCCGCTGGCGCGCGGTTACCTCGCCGGTGGCGGCACCCCCGGCAGGGCGGCGTTTGACCCCTATCTCGACTGGTTTGGCGACGCCATCGACCAGGAGATCGCCGCGCGCGTCAACCAGGTCGCCCGCCAGCGCGGCGTGCCGCCCAGCCAGGTCGCGCAAGCCTGGGTGATAGGCTCGGGCAACAGCTCTGTGCCATTGGTCGGTGCGGAAAGCCCCGAACAACTCATGGTGGCCATTGCCGCCCTCACGTTCGAATTGTCGGCCGAAGAGCGAGCCTTTCTCGAAGAGCCGTACCGGCCGCGCGACGTGATCAACGACTATAACCCCATCCGTCGCGCCCGCGGCCCGGCACCCGCCCCGGCGCCTGCCCTCGCTGCTATTTCCTGATCCCTATTCCCGGAGACAACCATGCTGTTCATCGGTGAAGGCTTTGAAGGCTCCGGCCCGAACGCTGCCCATATCAATCTCTATATCGGCCCCAAGAGCGGCCCCATTTCCGGCGCCGTCGCGACTGCCGCGGCCAGCCCCGGTCCTGGTCACCTGCCATTCCAGACCATCCTCAAGCCCAACCTGCCGGCCAAGCCGGTGACCCTGTTCATCGCCAAGGCGGTGTTGCAGCCGGGCACGCACGAGACGATGACCTGGGGGCCGGCCCAGGCTGGTGTGGCGGCGGGCATCACTGGCGCATTGCTGGACGGCACCCTGCCGCCGGAGGCGGAGGATGACTGGCTTGCCATCGCCGCCGTCTGGGTCAATCCGGCCGCCGACAGCGCCGAAGAGGTCTATGCCAACAACAAGGCGGCGACCTACATGGCCGCCAAGCGCTCGTTGATCAAGCAGTGGCCCAGCCGCGACGAATTGCGGGCAGGACTTGCCACCATTGGCAATCCGTTCTTCACGCCAAAGGTTGCCTGAACATGCAACTGGTAGAACGGCAGGCGCTGATCGGCGGCAACTGGGCGGACGCGACGAGCGGCAAGCGCTTCGCCGTGCTCAACCCCGCCAGTGGAAGCGAAATCGCCGCCGTGCCCGATTGCGGCCCAGCCGAGGCGCAGGCCGCGCTCAAGGCAGCGGCGACCGCATTCCAGAGCTGGCGCCAAACCACCGCGGCCCAGCGCTCGACCGTATTGCGCAAATGGGCCGAGCTGATGCTGGCCAATCAGGATGAGCTGGCGCGCCTGCTGACCGCCGAGCAGGGCAAGCCCCTCTCAGAGGCCAAGGGCGAGGTTGCCTATGCTGCCGGATTTCTCACCTGGTTCGCCGACGAAGGCCGCCGGGCCCACGGTGGCGTCGTGCCCAGTCATCGCGCCGATGCGCGCATCGTTGTCATGAAAGAGCCGGTGGGTGTGGTCGCGGCCGTGACGCCGTGGAACTTTCCACTGGCCATGATCACCCGCAAAATTGGCCCGGCTTTGGCCGCTGGCTGCACCATCGTCATCAAACCCGCCGAGGATACGCCGCTATCGGCACTGGCACTGGCGCGACTGGGCGAAGCGGCGGGTGTCCCCGCCGGCGTCGTCAGCGTCGTCACCACACGATCGCCCGCCGACGTGGTCGGCGTCTGGATGGCGAGCCCCCTCGTGCGCAAGCTGAGCTTCACCGGCTCGACCAACACCGGCAAACTGCTGATGCGGCAGGCGGCCGATACGGTCAAGCGGCTTAGCCTCGAACTGGGCGGCAACGCGCCGCTGATCGTCTTCGACGATGCCGATATCGAAGTGGCGGTGCGGGGCACCATCGCGTCGAAATTCCGCAATACCGGCCAGACCTGCGTCTGCGCCAACCGTATCCTCGTCGAGGATGGCATTTACGATCGCTATGCTGCGGCGCTGGCCGAGGCCGTCGCCGCCCTAAAAGTCGCGCCCGGCGAAGAAGACGGCGCCGCGCAGGGACCACTGATCAACCAGCCGGCGCTCGACAAGGTCGAGCGGCATGTTGCAGATGCCACCGCCAAGGGCGCCACCGTGCTGACGGGTGGCAAGGCTCATGCGCGCGGCGGGCTGTTCTATGCACCGACCGTGCTCACCGGCATGACGAGCGACATGGCCCTGGCCAGCGAAGAAACCTTCGGCCCGGTCGCCGGACTCTTCCGCTTCGAGGGCGAAGCCGAAGCCATTGCCCTGGCCAATGCCACCGAAACCGGGCTCTCGGCCTATTTCTTCACCCGCGATCTGGCTCGCGCCTGGCGGGTGGCAGCCGCGCTCGAGGCGGGCATGGTGGGCATCAATGAAGGGGTCATTTCCACCGAGGTCGCGCCCTTTGGCGGCATCAAGCAATCGGGCCTGGGGCGCGAGGGCGCCAGCGAAGGGCTCGATGAATATCTGGAGAGCAAATACGTGCTGTTCGGGGGGCTTTCGGCGTAATCATGGAGGCGCGTTCCCCCCAGCCCAGGAAGGATCCAGCCATGGATCGCCGCCGCCTCCCTCTCAACGCCTTGCGGGCCTTCGAGGCCGTCGCCCACTTCGGCAGCTTCACGGCGGCGGCCGCTGCCCTCAACATCGCCCAGAGCGCGCTTTCCCGCCATGTCATTTCGCTGGAGGACGGCCTCGGTCGCAAGCTCTTCGAACGCGGACACAAGTCGATCGCGTTGACCGAAGACGGACAGACGCTGCTGGCGGGCGTGGCGCGCGGCTTCGACCGGATCGAGCAAGCGATCGACGCCGTCAGCGCCCCCGATGGCCAGCGTCAGCGACGCCTGCGCATCAACCTGCCGCCCAGCTTTGCCATGAAGCTCACCATTCCCCTGCTGACCGATTTCCGGCGCAGCTTTCCCGATGTCGTGCTCGATGTCTCGACCCCTTATGGCGGGCCGGACAAGGAGTTCGATATTGCCGTGGTTTATGATCGTCCGTCGGTGGACGAGTGGATTACCGACCTGCTCTGGGAGGAGCGGCCTACGATCCTCTGCCACCCGGACCTGGTGAGCAGCGGCAGCTTGGACTTGCGGCGCCTGGTGGCGGAAAACGAGATCGTCCACGTCAAGATCGTCGACACCGAGCCCTACCACACCTGGCAGGGCTTCATGCGCCAGAACGGATTCGGCGAAGTCTCGGTGGCGCGCGGCCTCACCTTCGACAGTGCCAGCCTGGCGGTGCAATACGCACTCTCCGGACAGGGGCTCGCCCTGGTCGATCCTGTGCTGTTCCACGACGATATCGTGGGCGGGCGTCTCGTCGTCCCGGTCGCCGCCGAGCACTACGAGGGCTTCGGCTACTACCTCAAGATCGATGCGGAGGGATTGGGCGATCCGCTGATCTCGGCCTTCCGCTCCTGGCTCATCAGCCGCTTCAGAAATCGCAATGGAAACGACGGCGAAAAGCCCGTCCTGCGCGTGGTCCGATCCAACTCGGACCTATCAACCGTCATGGAGGAGAACAAGCATGACCGAACTGAAAACCAATAGCGGCGCACCCCTGCACCGGGATGTTGCCGATCTGTGCGCACAGGTTCGCTCGGGAACCATCGACCGCCGCGGCTTCCTGCGCGCCACGGCCTGGCTAGGCGTGTCCATGGCTTCGGCGGGCGCATTCCTCGGCATGGGAGAGCCTGCGCTGGCGCAGGACGAAACCCCTGTGGATGGCGGTACCCTGCGCTTTGCCTGCCAGATCCAGGAATTGACTGATCCGATGCTGACGAGCTGGATCGAGGCGTCGAACCTCTTCCGCAACAGCCTCGAATTCCTCACCTATGTCGATGCCAACAACGTCACCCATCCCTATCTAGCCAAGAGCTGGACGCCGTCGAGCGACCTCAAGACCTGGGACTTCGAACTTGACGAGCGTGCGGTCTGGTCCAATGGCGATGCGCTGACGCCTGAAGACGTGATCTTCAACATCCAGCGCTGGATCGCCCCGGAAAGCCAGTCGTCCAACAAGACGGCCTTCGCCGCCATCTCGAATGTGGAAAAGACCGGCGATCACAGCTTCCGCATCACCCTGTCGCGCGCGGTATCCTCGCTGCCCGAGCAGCTCTATTCCTATACCTGCCCGATCCTGCATCGCAATTTCGAGGCCGACGGGGCCAACTGGCCGGCCAATCCGATCGGCACCGGCCCCTACAGCCTCGTAACCTATGAAGTCGGTCGGCAGGCAACCTTCAAGAAGCGTGCCGATTACTGGGGCACCCCGGCCCATCTCGACGAGATCCACTATATCGATCTCGGCGCCGACATCACCACCCACCTCGCTGCCCTCGCCAGCGGACAGGTGGACATCCTCTACCGCACGACCATCGCCGAATATGACCTGATGAAATCGCTGCCCAATGTGCAGGTGCTTTCCGGTCGCGCGGCCAACACGCTCGTCATGCGCATGCAGGTCGACCAGAAGCCGTTCGACGACATCCGCGTGCGCCAGGCCGTGTTGCTGGCCGCCGACAACCAGCAGATGCTCGATATCGCCTATCGCGGCGAGGGCGATCTGGCCGCCAACTTCCATGTTTCGCCGAGCCAGGCGGATTACTTCCCGCTCGAGGCCATTCCGCGCGACGTCGCCAAGGCCAAGGCGCTGCTGGCAGAAGCCGGCTATGCCGACGGCATCGACCTCGAGATCACGCTGGGCAATACCCAGGGCAAGTGGGAGCAGGATACCGCACAGGTACTGCAGCAGAACCTGGCCGAGGCCGGCATCCGGCTCGCCCTCAATGTGCTGCCCGCTTCACAGTACTGGCCGGTGTGGGACAAGGTGCCATTTGGGTTGACCTTCTGGGCCCATCGTCCGCTTGGCTCGATGACGCTCGATCTGGCCTATCGCACGGGTGGCGCCTGGAACGAAAGCCACTTCGCGAGCCCCGAATTCGATGCGGCACTCGACAAGGCCATGGCTGTGGTGGACCCATCCAAGCGTCCAGAAGCCATGCGTGAGGTCGAGACGATCCTGCGCGACGCCGCCGTGATGGTGCAGGCCTATTGGCCGAGCCGCTTTACGGCAGCAGCCCAGACCGTGCGCGGCTTCGAACTGCACCCGGCTGACTACTTCCGCATGGATGGTGTCTGGCTCGCTCAGGCCTGATCCCGCTGCGGGCTGCCTCCGGGCGGCCCGCCATCCGTTTCGCAAGGAGGTGGCGCGTGGCCGTTACCCTGTTCATTATCCGCAAGTTCGGCGGGGCCATTGCGACCATGCTGACGGTGTCGGTCCTGGTTTTCCTCGCCCTCGAAGTCAACGTCGCCGACGTGGCCGTCAAGGTGCTCGGCCAGTTCTCGACCGCCGATCAGCGGACGGCGTGGCTTGCCGCCAATGGCTACAATGACCCCGTCGTGCTGCGCTATCTGCGCTGGCTGGGCGCCTTCGTGACCGGCGACTGGGGCACCTCCACCTATTATCGCACCGAGATCGCGAGCCTCATCCCCGGTCGGTTGGCCGCATCGGGCATCCTGGCCGGCGGGGCGCTGCTGGTCATCGTGCCGGTTGGCCTCATCGCCGGCGTGCTGGCTGGCATGAAGCCGGGCTCGCTGCTCGATCGGCTGGTGTCGCTGGTCTCCATCCTGACCACCTCCATTCCCGATTTCGCTTCGGCGGTGTTCTTGTCCGCGGTCTTCGTTTTCTGGCTCAAGTGGCTGCCCGGCGCGAGCACCATGCTGTCGGGTTTCTCGCTGGCAGAAATCATCCTGCCGGTGCTGGTGCTGGCGCTCTATTCCACCGGTTACCTGGCGCGCGTGACTCGGGCCTCGATGGTCGATGTCATGGGCACCCACTATGTGCGGACGGCACGCCTCAAAGGGGCGAGCCCGGCGCGTATCGTGCTGCGCCATGCCCTGCGCAACGCTCTGATCACGCCGGTGACCGTCATCATGCTGCAGTTTCCCTGGCTACTGTCGGGCGTGATCGTGGTCGAAGTTTTCTATGCCTATAAGGGCTTTGGCACGCTGCTCTACGACGCCGCCCTCAACAGCGACATCTATCTGGTGGAGGCCTGCGCCATGATCAGCGTGCTTGTGGTGGTCACGACGCAGATCCTGTCGGACCTGGCCTATAGCTGGCTCAATCCGCGCGTATCGCTGGTCGATGCCGCCATGGGCAGGAGCTAGCCAATGCGCAAGGCCATTTTGCCCTACATCACCAATCCGGTGGTCGTCATCGGCGCCGTGCTCAGCTTCGGCTGGCTGTTCGTCGCCATCTTCGCGCCGCTGCTGGCGCCCTATGACCCGATTAAGACCATCGCCCCGCTGATGCAGCCGGGCGCGGCCAATCCGGCCGGTGGCATATTCGTGCTGGGCACCGACATGCTTGGCCGCGACATCCTTTCGCGGCTCATCTATGGCGCCCGCACCGTCGTGGTGTTCGCCACTCTCGCCACACTCACCGCCTACCTCGTCGGCGTGACGCTGGGCCTGATCGCCGGCTACTGGCGAGGCCGCGTGGATGCCGTCCTGTCCTACTTCGCCAATGTCGTGCTGAGCTTTCCCGTCCTGGTGCTCTATATCGTCATCATCGTCGTAATCGGCTCCTCGCCGTTCAACATCGTACTGGCGGTGACCTTTGGCAGTGCGCCTGCCATCTTCCGCATCGTGCGCGGCATCACCATGGACGTCGCCAGCCGCGACTATGTGGCGGCAGCCGTGACGCAGGGCGAGCGGGCGTGGCGCATCATGGTCTTCGATGTACTGCCCAATGCCACCGGGCCGCTCGCCGTCGATTTCTGCCTGCGGCTCGGCTACACGGCCATTACCATCGGCACGCTGGGCTTTCTCGGCCTCGGTCTACCGCCGCCGACGCCCGATTGGGGCACGATGGTCAATGAAGGGCGAGCCATGGCCATCGCCTTTCCCCATCTGGTGATCTTTCCCTGCATCGCCATTTCGTCGCTGATGCTGGGGCTGAGCCTCCTGGCCGATGGCCTGCGCGAAGTCTCCGATGCCCAAGGACGCCGCACATGAGCAAGCCAATCCTGAGTGTCCGCAACCTGAGCGTGAGCCTGCCCAAGGGCGCCGACCGCCCCTATGCCGTGCATAATGCCGGCTTTGACCTGCATGCCGGGGAAATCCTCTGCATCGTCGGCGAATCCGGCTCGGGCAAGTCGGTACTGTCGAGCGCCCTGATGGGCGCGGCACCCGAGGGCCTTGCCGTCACCGGAGGCCAGGTCCTGCTCGGCGAAACCGACCTGGTGCCGCTCCGCGAGAGCCAGTTCCGCGCCATTCGCGGGCGTGACATCGCCATGATATTCCAGGAGCCTATGGCCTCGCTCAATCCGGCGCTGACCGTGGCCGCACAGATCGAGGAAGTGTTCGAACTGCACTCGGATTTCGACGCTGCAGAGCGCGCCCGTCGTGCCCGCGCCCTGGTCGAATCCATGCGCCTGCCCAATCCCGACCGCATCCTCAAGTCCTATCCGCACCAGCTCTCGGGCGGACAATGCCAGCGTGTGGTGATCGCCATGGCGCTGGCGATGAATCCGAGCGTGCTGATCGCCGATGAGCCGACTACGGCGCTCGACGTGACGACGCAGGCGCAGGTCCTCAAGCTGGTCGGCGAACTACGCGATCTGCATGGCCACGGCATTGTCTTCATCACTCATGATTTCGGTGTCGTCGCCGATATTGCCGACCGCGTCGCGGTGATGCGACATGGCGAGATCGTCGAGATCGGCGATGCCAAACAGGTTTTGACTGCGCCGCGCCACGATTACACCAAGGCGCTGATCGCTGCAGTGCCCAGCCTGACGCCGCATGATCGACCCGTGCCGGCCGACGCGGCCCCGGTGCTTACCGTCCAGCACCTTCACCACGCCTATGGCAGCGTGTCGGTGCTCAAGGATATCGAGCTGTCGCTGCCGCCGGGGCGCGTCGTCTCCATCGTCGGGGAATCCGGCTGCGGCAAATCCACACTCGCCAAGGCCATGATCAGGCTGATCGAGGCCAAGGGCGGGCGGGTCGAAGTCGCGGGCACCGACATCCTGGGCCTCTCGTCCTCGGACTTGCGCAGCAAGCGCCGCTCTATCCAGATGATCTTCCAGGACCCGTTCGGCTCGCTCAACCCGCGCCGCCGCATCGGGCCCATGATCGCCCGCGGGGCAAGGCTGGCTGGCGCCAGCGCCAGCGAAGCGCGCAGCCGCACCGAAAACCTGCTCGAGATGGTTGGGCTGCAAAAGAGCGCCTATTGGCGCAAGCCGGGAGCCTTTTCCGGTGGCCAGCGCCAGCGCGTTGGCGTCGCCAGGGCACTTGCGATGCAGCCCGATGTGCTGATTGCCGACGAGAGCGTCTCGGCGCTCGATGTGTCGGTACAGGCGCAGGTGCTCGACCTCCTGCGCGACCTGCAGCAGCGGCTCAACCTCGCCATCGTTTTCATCACCCACGACCTGCGCGTAGCAGCCCAGATCAGCGATGAAATCGTGGTGATGCAGAAGGGCGAGATCGTTGAGCGCGGCACCGCCGCCCAGGTGCTCGGCGCGCCCCAACATCCCTACACGAAGACCCTTCTAGACGCGGCTCCCGGCCGCGGCACCTTCTGAGGACCGCATGGATTATCGCAACTTCATTGATGGCGCGTTCCGGCCCTCCGCGGATTTCATCGAGGTACGCAATCCCGCGACCGGGACCGTGTTTGCCAGTGTGCCGTCGGCCAGCGAGGCCGACGCCGTCGCCGCGGTGGACGCGGCCGCGGGAGCCCAGCCTGCGTGGCGCAAGCTGCCTTCGATCGCCCGCGGCGACGCGCTGCGCCGGTTCGCCGACGCGATCGAAGCCCGGGCCGATGCCATCGGTGCAGCATTGGCCGCCGAGTCGGGCAAGAGCCTGGCCGATGCCCGCGGGGAGGCCATCTACGGCGCCGAACTGATGCGCTATCACGCCGAATGGGCCCGGCGCATCGAAGGCGAGGTGATTCCCAGCGACAATCCGGACGAAACGCTGCTGCTCAAGCGCGAGCCGATCGGCGTCGTCGCCTGCCTCATTCCGTTCAACTACCCAATCTACACGCTGGTGCGCAAAATCGCCCCGGCGCTGATTGCCGGCAACACGGTCGTGGTACGCCCCAGCAACTCGACGCCGACCTCCGCTCTGGTGCTGGCCGAAGCGGCACTGGCCGCCGACCTGCCGCCGGGCGTCGTCAATATCCTGACCATGTCTCATGACGTGGCCCGCGCTGCCTGCACCCATACGGCGGTGGGGATGATCACCCTGACCGGCAGCCTCACCGCCGGACGCGTGGTGCTCGATTATTGCAAGGCCAATATCGCCAAGCCGTCGCTCGAACTTGGCGGCAAGACCCCGGTGATCATCGCGGCCGACGCCGACATCGATGTCGTTGGGGCGCAATTGCTGGCGGCCAAGACCACCCATTGCGGCCAGCTCTGCACCGCGCCCGAGCGCGTCTATGTGCATCGCTCGATCCATGACGCGCTGATCGAGCGGCTGCGCACCGGCTTTGCCGCGCGCACCTTCGGCGATCGGGGGGAAGATGCCGATCGCATGGGTCCGCTCGCCACCAGGACTGCGCAGGCCAACACGCACGCCATGGTCGAACGCGCGCTAGCTCAGGGCGCGAAGCTCGAAGCAGGCGGCGTACTCCCGACGGGTGACGGCTATTTCTACCCCGCGACCCTGCTGTCCAACTGCCGACAGGACATGGAAATCGTCGCTGACGAAGTGTTCGGCCCGGTCCTCGCCGTCCTGCCTTTCGATACCGCTGACGAGGCGCTGGCTTTGGCCAATGATCACCAATTCGGGCTGAGCTCGGTGCTGTTCACCAATGACCACCGCATGGTCATGGCCTTTGCCGACGCCATTGAAGCGGGCGAACTCTACGTCAACCGCTTCCCGGCCGATCCCTATCAGGGCTTTCACGCCGGCTGGAAGCGCTCGGGCCTGGGCGGCGACGACGGCAAGCACGGCATGCTCGAATTCACCCAGACCCGCCTCGTGGTTCTCAAGCACTAGGATTTTTGTGATGCAGATCGCCGAGCTCTCCGTCCATGTCGTCGCCGTGCCGCCGCCCCATATCGGCGGCATGTACTGGATCTTCGTGCGCCTGACGACCAAGGATGGCATCGTCGGCACGGGCGAAATCTATGCCACTGCCTTTCATCCCACGGCGCTCGTGCCGCTGATCGAGGATGTCTTCGAGCGCTACCTCTTGGGCCACGATCCGCACGATATCGAGCGCTTCTGGCGCGCCGCCTATTCGAGCGGCTTCACCCAGCGGCCCGATCCGACGATGATGGGCATCGTCTCTGGCCTTGAGATCGCCTGCTGGGACATTATCGGCAAGGCCGCCGGCCGGCCGGTGCACGCTTTGCTCGGCGGCATGGTGCATGAGCGGCTACGCGCCTACACCTATCTCTACCCAAAGAATGCCGCTGGCGAATACGACTACAACGACCCCGATCTGGCGGCCCAATGCGCCGCCAAAATGGTCGGCATGGGCTTTACCGGGGTCAAGTTCGACCCGGCTGGCCCCTACACCGCCTATTCGGGCCATCACCTGTCCATCGGCGTCATGGAGCGCTGCGAGACATTCTGCGCCAAGGTGCGCGATGCCGTCGGTGGCCGCGCCGACCTGCTATTCGGCACGCATGGCCAGATGGTGCCGGCCTCGGCCATTCGCCTCGCCAAACGGCTAGAGAAATTCGATCCCCTGTGGTTCGAGGAACCCGTGCCGCCCGGGCAGGAGGCGGCCATGGCCGAAGTCGCCCGCGCGACTTCGATCCCCATCGCCACCGGCGAGCGGCTGACCACAAAATACGAGTTCCAGCGCGTACTGGAAACCGGCGCTGCGTCGATCCTGCAGATGAACGTGGCCCGCGTCGGCGGCCTGCTGGAGGCAAAGAAGATCGCCGGGATGGCCGAGGCCAAATATGCGCAGATCGCGCCGCACCTCTATAACGGCCCGATTGGCGCCGCCGCCTCCATGCAGCTTGCTGCAGCCACCCCGAATTTCCTCATCCATGAGGCCATCGTCGATTTCTCGGGCTTTTATGCCGAAATCCTCCAGCACAAGCTGGTGGTCGAGGACGGCTATCTCATTCCGTCGCGCGAGCCAGGCCTGGGCGTCGAACTCGACATGGCGGTGGTTGAAGCCCATTCGCCCTATACCGGCCGGCGCCTCCACCTGCAGATGGACGCCGCCCCCGCCGACGTCAAAGCCTTTGCTCCGGCCCGAGGCTGATATGACCGCATACGACTACATCGTCGTGGGCGCCGGCTCGGCCGGCTGTATCGTGGCAGCACGGCTTAGCGAAGACCCCAATGTCAGCGTGCTGCTGCTCGAAGCCGGCGGCAACGATTCCTCGCCCTGGTTCCGCGTGCCGGTGGGTTATGCCCGATCCTACTACGATCCCAAGGTCAACTGGATGTACTGGACCGAGCCTGAAGCAGCGCTCGATGGCCGGCGCATCTACGCGCCGCGCGGCAAGGTGCAGGGCGGCTCGGGCTCGATCAATGCCATGATCTTCGTGCGCGGCGCTGCCGCAGATTTCGACGACTGGGCTGATGCCGGCAATCCGGGCTGGGGCTATGAGGATGTGCTCCCCTATTTCAGGCGGCTCGAAACCCATCCCGCGGGGGACGGCCCCTACCACGGCGCCACCGGCCCCATCCACGTCACGCCCATGCGCAACCAGGCCCATGCGGTGACGGCCAAGTTCCTCGAAGCCTGCGCCGAGCTGCAACTGCCGCTCAACCCCGATTTCAACGGCGAAGATATCGAAGGCGCGGGCATATACGACATCAACACCCGCAACGGCGTCCGCTCGTCGTCCTCGATGGCCTATCTGCGTCCCGCGCTCCGCCGCCCCAATCTGCGTGTGCTGCGCAATGCCCATGCCCAGCGCATCGTGCTCGATGACCAGCGCCACGCCACCGGAATCGTGGCGCGAACCGAGGCGGGGGCGGAAAGTTTCATCGCGCGCCGCGAAGTCATCCTCGCTGCCGGCGCTGTCGGAACGCCGGCCCTGTTGCAGCTCTCGGGCATTGGCGACGGGGCGGACCTGCAGGCAGTCGGCGTCGAAACGCGCCACCATCTGCCAGCCGTTGGTCGTAATCTGCAGGATCATCTCTGCGCCAGTTTCTATTATCGTTCGTTGGTCCCCACCCTCAACGACGACCTCGGCACGCTGTTTGGGCAGGTCCGTCAGGCGCTACGCTATGGGCTCACCCGCAAGGGACCACTGGCGTTGAGCGTCAACCAGGCGGGGGCTTTCCTGCGCGGGTCGCCAGACGAAGCGCGCCCCAATATCCAGCTCTACTTCAACCCATTATCCTATCGCATCCCATCCGACCCCAGGGCGGGCCTCAAGCCCGAGCCCTATTCCGGTTTCCTGCTCGCCTTCAATTCCTGCCGACCCACCAGCCGCGGCCGTGTCGCCATCGCCTCTCCCGACCCAGCGACCGCCCCGCGCATCAGCCCCAATTACCTGAGCACTGCGCGCGACGAGCAAGAAGTGCTGCAGGCCAGCCATCTGGTGCGGCGCATCATGACCGCGCCGGCGCTCAAGGCCATCACCGAAACCGAAATGCCGCCCTCGGCGGAGGCGCAAAGCGACGGTGAGCTACTGGACTATTTCCGCGCCAATAGCGGGTCGATCTATCACTTATGCGGCACGGCAAGGATGGGCCCCGACGCGAGCGACAGCGTTGTAGACCCGCTACTGCGCGTCCATGGCATTGAAGGCCTGCGCGTCATCGACGCATCGGTCTTCCCCAACATCACCGCAGGAAACATCAACGCCCCGACGATGATGGTGGCAGAACGCGGCGCCGAGCTCGTTCGTCGGCGCTGGTCATTGATGGCGGCCGAAACTACGGCTTAGCCCACACCGGTTCGAGGGACGGCGTTTTGAGTGCCACCAACCAGCTATGCTGAATGGCCCCGCTTCAGCCCCCGAGGCCGGCAAAGAATTTGCGAATGTCTTCGACGAGCAGCTCCGGGCTTTCCGATGCTGCAAAGTGTCCGCCGCTCGGCATCTCGGTCCAGTGGACGATATTGTTCGAGCGCTCCGCAAAGCTGCGGACAGATCGGAAATCTTCGGGGAAAACGGCTACCCCGGTGGGCGTGGGGTTGGGAACTTCCCGATAGCCGCTGCCCGTCTGGGTATCTTCGTAGTAGACATTGGCGGCCGATCCGCTGGTGGCGGTGAACCAATAGATGGAATTGGTGGTGAGGTAGAGGTCGCGGTCGACATGCGCCGCGCCGCCGCCTTCAAAACCGAACCAGAGTTCGGCATTCCATGCGAGCTGGCCGACCGGCGAGTCGACAAGCCCATAGGCGAGCGTGCCTGGACGTTTGGATTGAATAGCCTGGTAACCGCCATATTTCTCGAAATTGGCAAGGTTGGCCATGCCTTCCATTTCAAAGGGCGAAAGCTTTTCCATTTCATCGGGCTGACCGGACGGGAAGGCGAAAATCTGCAGCAAATGGGTGCCAACCAGGCCCTCGGGCGCCAGAATGCCAAGCTCGCGCCCCACCAATGCCCCGGCATCGCCGCCATGGGCACCATAACGCTTATAGCCCAGCCCCTTCATCAGCGTGTCCCATGCCTTGGCGGTGCGGGCGCTGTCCCATCCGGTTGCGGCAAGGGGACTCGAAAACCCAAATCCCGGTAGTGAGGGGATGACGACGTCGAAGGCGATGGAGCCATCGAGCCCGTGGGCCTTGGGATCAGTCAAGGGCCCGACGAGACCGAGATATTCGACAAAACTGCCCGGCCAGCCATGCGTAAGGATCAGCGGCAGGGCATCAGGTTCCGGCGATTTGACATGCACGAAATGGATGGGCTGGCCGTCGATTTCGGTGATGAACTGGGGATAGCGATTGAGGTCCTGTTCATGCTGCCGCCAGTCATAGGCATTGAGCCATTGGTCCGTCAGCTCCTTGACGAGGCTCAGGGGCTGGCCGCGCGACCAGTCTTCGGTGATTACGGCGGGGAACCGGGCGCGGCCAAGGCGTTCCTTGAGATCGGCCAGGTCGGCATCGGAAATGTCGATCTTGAACGGGGTGATGGCGAGCATGTCTTCGTTCTCCCTGGTTTGTGCGAAGGCGGATGGCGTGGCGAGTGCGGCCGCAAACGAGAGCATGGCCGTGTTGAAGCTGCGGCGATTAAGGGTCATGACAAGGTCCTTTGTTGAGACGAGCGGGCTGGCGCCCGACCGGTGGTCGTTCGAGGTTGGATGCGAAGTCACGAGTGAAGCCGTGTGGCGAGGCGAGGCTAGAGCGAGATGATGCCCCGCATGACCACGACGCCGGCGCCCGAAATTTCCGGCACCAGACCGGAATGGACATGGATGATGCTGCGCCGCCCCATGCGCGTCCCTTGCTCGACCACGAGGCTATCGGCGATCAGGCCTCGACTGGCGAGATAGGCAGCCAGCGGACCGGCGGCAGTACCGGTTGCCGCGTCTTCCCAGAGGCCGACAGTGGGATTGAAAAACCGCGCATAGGCGTGGCCCGGCCTCTCGGGGTCGAGCGCATAAACGTAGCAGCCTTCGGCAGAAGCCCCGGCCAATACCTTGAGAAGCACCTTGGCCGAAGGCTCTGCCCGATCCACCGTCGATGCATCGCGAAGGCATACCAGCAGGTGGGAAACACCTGTGTCGGCAACCCGCGGCGCCAGATTGTCGTCGAGATCATCGGGAGACAGCCCCAGGGCCGCCGCCAGCGGCACGACATCGTCGAGCAATGGCCCCAGTGTCAGGGCCGACTGGCTCATATGGCCGAAAATCCGGCCGTCGGCCGCGCGCAGCTCGACGCCAAGCACTTCGTTGCCAATTTCCTGGCGAAACCGATGCGTACCGTGGAGTTGCCCGAGCCGTCCACTCTCGGCCAGCCACAGCCAGGCGCCCAAGGCATTGTGGCCAGCGCCGGCCACTTCCGCGCCCGCGGCAGTAAACGAACGCAGCTTGAAGTCGGCCCGATCGCTTTTCATAATGAAGGTGGTTTCGGCCTGATTGAATTCACGGGCTATGCTGCGCATCTGCGCCTCGGAGAGATCGTCGGCATCCTCCACTACCGCCAGCGGATTGCCGCTCAATGAGGTTTCGGCAAAGACATCGATGAGGCCGGCCGTCAAAACCGGATTGGTCGATTGCGATGTCATTGCGGAGCTCCTATCGTTCTGACAGGAGCGAGTGTGCACCGGCGCAATGGCGCGGCAAAACGCGCATTCTTTGTCCATATGACAAGGAGAACTTATCATTCGGCCGTCGCTTGAATCGCTGCGCATTTTCGAAGTGTGCGTCAGTGCGGGCAGCTTCGCCGCCGCGGCCGACCGGTTGGCACTGACCCCAGCGGCCGTCAGTCTGCGCATCCGGACACTTGAAACAGAGCTGGGCCAGCAACTCTTTACCCGTGTCGGCCGGCGCGTGGTGCCGACGCCCGGGGCCGCAACGCTGGCAAGCCGGATTCGCCAGGCGCTCGAAGGGATCACCGAGGCCATTGGCGAGTTTCAGGTAGCGGCCGCGCCACTGCGGGTGACCGTGCCGCCCACTTTTGCCGGTCGCTGGCTGGCACCGCGACTGTCGGATTTCGAGGCGCCCGGCGATGCCGCCATCGAACTCGACATCTCCTCGGACCTCCGAGATCCCGCCGCCTTCGACGTCGCCATCCGCACCGGTCGCGGCGGGTGGGACGGTCTTGAAGAATTTCCGCTCATGCCGGTGGATGTGACGCCGATGATCGCACCCGCACTTCTGGGCGCGCGCCGTCTAGCCACGCCGGAAGATCTCACCGGCTTCGATCTCCTGCCCCATCCCGATTGGGGCAAGTGGTTCGCGCGCGCGGGCCTCAACATGCCCGCCAATCTGCGCTTTGCCGGTGTCGACTATTCGATCTTCGAGCTGATCGCCAATGCGGCCGTGGCAGAACTCGGCGTCGCTCTGCTATCGCCCACGCTATTCCATCCGCTCATCAAGAGCGGTCAATTGGTGGCGCCGCTCGACACCGTCCTCAAGGGGCCGGACTGGTATTTTGCGCTCATTCGGGAAGACGACAATCGCCCTGCCCCGCGCGGCTTTTGCGAGTGGCTGCAAAAGCAGATAAGCATGAAATAGATTTTCTCTGACGCGTAGAGGATCGGCCAGGCAGTTAGCAACCAGCGCAAGATACAACCGCGGGGTTTTGCACCGCCGGCATCTGCGCTACAAGCTTTCGATCATATCAGGCTCCCACCTTGGCTCGCCCCACAACCCCACCCCCCGGCCTCTTCACGACACGCGATGTTGCCCTCGCTTCGGCTTTGTCACCGCGCGAGTTTTCGCTATTGCTCGCCAGAGGCGTCGCCCCCGAGCCGCTCAAGGAAGTGCCGGGGCGCGGCGGCCATCGTCTTTTCTGCAGCGATGGCCTCAGCCACGCCGCCGTGATCAGCGGCATTCATCACGCCGGGCTCGAACTGCTCGTCGCCGCCCGACTGGCCGCCATGCTGGTCGACCACTACAATCTCGGCCAGAACGGCAATCTTGCCAATTTCCCCGATGTCGAGGTGGGGTCCAGCCTCTATGAGGCCCATGCCCATCTCTTTACACGGCCCGATCTTTATTCGCCCGGCAGGTCGCGCCAAGGCGACATCCTGATCGAAATCGAAAATGGCAACACCCTGACCACGGGACGCCTCGATTTCGAGGCGCGCGCTTATTTCGATCGTGGCATTGTCCTGAGCCTCGATGGCCTGGGCTTTCCGCCCCATGAGCACGGCACACAGGAAAAGACCGATCCGGTCAGCCTGGTTTTCTTCAACCTGTCGCTGGCCGTGCGCAATGCCTTTGATCGCATGCTGCAGGCAAAGCAGGGCACAGAGGCCGCTTCAGCCTTTTAGGGGGCGCACGGTCCCCGCGATCTCGACCTGCACCGCTTGCCCGACCTCCAGACCATGCACGGAGACGTCGTCGAAGCTGATCACCACCCGATCACCGCGATAAACCCGCTCGATGGTCACGGCGCTCTTGTTGCCGCGGTCAAGCGCAGACACGACGTGCCACTCGCCTTCCGGTGCTGCCACGATATTCAACTGCTCGGGGCGGATGAGCACTTTTCCGGCGCCCTCTGCGGCATCGGTCTCAGGAACGAGGAGTGCGCCCAAGGCACATTCGGCTGTCCGGACGGAGAAATCTGCGGGCAGGATGATCGCCGCACCAAGGAAGGCCGCGGTAGTTGCATCGACAGGCCGACGATAGAGGGATTTGGGACTGCCGGCCTGGACCAGCCTGCCATCGCGCAAAATCACCAATTGATCGGCAAAGCCCATGGCCTCGTCGCGATCATGCGTCACAAGCACCGTGGCGACACCGGCCTGCGCCAGGATGTTTGCGGTCGCGTCGCGCATCTGTTCGCGCAGCCCGGCATCGAGCGCCGAAAACGGTTCGTCGAGCAGCATGAGGCGAGGCTGCCGCGCCAGCGCCCGGGCCAGGGCCACACGCTGCTGCTGGCCGCCCGAGAGTTGATGCGGCTGGCGCTGCGCCATGCCGCGATCGAGCTCGGTCATGTCCATAAGCGCCAGTGCGCGCTTATTGGCATCGGCCTCGGAGCGAATGCCGAAACAGATATTGTCGAGCACGCTCAGATGCGGAAAGAGCGCACCTTCCTGCATGACGAGGCCGATATTGCGCCGATAGGCGGGCACGCCGGCCTCCGCATCGGCGAGCAGTTCGCCGTTCAGCTCTATCCGGCCCGTATCCGGCGCCTCAAAGCCGGCGATCAGGCGCAGCAATGTAGTCTTGCCCGAGCCCGAGGGACCGACGATCACGGTGCGGGAGCCCATGGCAACATCGAGGCTGACACCAGCCAGCGCCGTCGCGGTCCCGTAGGTCTTGCCCAGATTGGCGATACGAAGAACGGTCAAGACAAACGGGCTCCGGTGGCCTGGCTATGGAGGATGATGCAGAGCGGCAAGGAGAGAACCACCATGGCAAGGGCAAAGGGCGCCGCTCCGACATGGTCGAATTCGCCGGTGCGGGCCCAGAACTGTGTCGCCAGCGTTTCGGTGCCGATGGGACTCAGCATAAGGGTTGCGGTAAGTTCGGTGGTGATGCCCATTGCAACCAGCGCCATACCCGCGGCGATGCCGGGAAAGGCGAGGCGCAGCGTGACGCCGACAACGGCCGCGAGCGGCGGTCGGCCGAGCGCCGTTGCCGCCCGCTCGAGTTCGATGGGCACCTGCGCGAGACTCGCGCGCACCGAAACGATGGCGCGCGGCAGGTAGAGAAGGACATAGGCGAGGAGCAGTGTCGCGACGGTCTGATAGAGCGGCAGCGCCACCCGCACCGTCACGGCAACCAGCGCCAGGGCGACGATGACGCCGGGAAGCGCGCCCACCTGGAAATGAATATTTTCGAGCGTTTTCTGCAAGGGACCGGGCGCTCGGGCGGCGAGCCAGGCAATGGGCAAGGCCATGACGCAAACGGTCACCGCGCCGGCCAGGGCATAGCCTGCCGTCTGCCAGGTCGCGACGGCAAGCTGGGGCAGATGCCAGGCCTCAATGCCGCCGATAAGCAGCCAGCGCAGCAGCGTCACGACGGGAAGACCTATCGCAAGCGCCGCAACCAGCGCGGGCAGCGCCATGAACAGGGGCCACCAGGCACCCAGTTTGACGAGAGCAACCTGCCGCGCCGCGCCACCACCGACTCGTGCATAGCGCCGCTCGCCCCGCAGCCAGGCCTCACCGGCGAGGAAAAGCACGGCCAAAAACACCAGCACGATCCCCATCAGATTGGCCGCCGGACCGTCATAGACCGCCTGAAACTGGCTGACGATGGCGACGGTCAGCGTGTCATAGCGGATCAGCACATAGAGTCCGTATTCGGAGAGGAGATGCAGCGCGATCAGCAGCGCGCCGCCCGAAATGGCCAGGCGCAGTTGTGGCAGGACGACATGCACAAAGATCGCAGGCGGCTTGGTGCCGAGCGTTGCCGCGACGTCCTCCATGGCCGGATCGAGCCGGCGCAATTGCGCGATGACGGGCAGGTAAACCAGCGGAAAATAGGCAAGGACGGAGACAAGCACGGCCGGCCAGAGGCCGCGCAGCACCGGAATGGCACTATCCCAGGCATAGGCCTGAACAAAGGCGGGAATGGCCAAAGGCGCCACAGCCAGCCAGCGCCAAAGCGCCCGCCACTTCAAATCGCTGCGCTCCGTGAGCCATGCCAGGGCCAGCGCCAACAAGATGCTGAGCGGCACGGCAAGCACTTCAAGCAGCATCGTATTGATGAGCAATTCGCCGATGCGCGGACGAAAGAGCAGCGCGCTTGCCGTATCCCAACCGGATTGGACCAAAACGACCAGAACGAAGCCAACCGGCAGCAAGGACAGCACCGCAACGGCTATCGCGGCGGCAAACACAAAAGGCGACGCCCCGCGACGGCGATGCCGATAAAGGCGCATTGGCGCGCCGACGCGGCCCTTACTCGGCAATGCCTGGTGCATGGGCGGTCAGATCACCCCGGCCGCGGTCATCAACTGCACCACTTCCTGCGCATTAAGGAGGGAAGGATCGACATCGGGGCTATCGATGCTCGAAAGCGGGGGCAGCGCCGGATTGGGCTCGATGCCGCTGGCAATGGCATATTCATAGCTATGCCCATCGCGGAGGATCGCCTGACCCTCGGGCCCAGTGACAAAGGCAAGGAACTGCTGCGCGGCTTCCGGATTGTCCGAAGCCTTCAGCACGCCACCACCCGAAACCGAGACGAAGGCGCCGGGATCCTTGTTGGCGAAATAGTGCACCTTGAGCTTGTCCGAGCTTTCCCCGGTGCCGGCCTGGTCGCCAAAATAGTAGTAATTGTAGATCAGCGCCGCTGCGACTTCGCCCACATTGGCGCCGCGCATGGCTTCGAAATTGCCGCGATAGGGCAGCGCATTCTGCTTGAGCCCGACGAGCCAGTTTGCCGTCTCCTCGGTCCCCCGCAATTCCAGCAGTGCCGAAACGATGGCCTGGAAATCGGCACCGGCCGGTGCCGCGCCCCAGCGGCCCTGCCATTCGGGCTTGGCAAGATCGAGCATGGAAACGGGCAGCTCATCCTCGCTGATCATCTCGGTATTATAGACCAGCATGGTCGTGCGCGCGGCAATGCCGGTCCACATGCCGCTCTGTGGCCGAAACTGCTCGGGCGTATTGGCGAGGGTTTCCGGCGCCACCGGCAGGAAGAGGTCGGCATCCTGCACCATCATCATGGCCGGCGAATTCTCGGTGAGGAAAATATCGGCGGGAGAATTGAGCCCTTCCTGCACGATCTGATTGGCCATCAGCACGTCGGTGCCCTTGCGGATCGCCACGGGAATACCGGTCTTGGCGGTAAAGGCATCGGCCCATTCCTGCGTCAGGGCCTGGTGCTGCGAGGTATAGACCGTCAGCCCATTGTCCTGCGCCAAGGCTGGTGCAGCCAAGGTCAGCGTCAATGCGAGCGTCGCGAGAAAAGTCCTGGTCATGCGATTGGTCCCTTACGATTCCACCCACAGGCGCTTGAGATTGGCGCTGCTTTTGTTGATCAGTTCGAATTCCTCGCTCTTGCCGTCACGCTCGAAAATCGAGCGGGCGACGCGATCGAGGTCAAAGAGGATTTCCCGTTCATCGGCGCGCCGTACCAGGCTTTGCGCCCAGGTGACAGCCACTTCGCGGCGACCGCGCGTCACCGGCTCCACGCGATGCAGGACCGTCGTCGGATAGACCACAGCAGAACCGGCGGCGAGCTTATAGGCGGCTTCCCCGCCCGTCGTTTCCATCACCAGTTCGCCCCCGTCATAGCTGTCGGGCTCGACGAGGAAAATCGTCACCGAAATATCGGCGCGCATGTGGTCCGGCCCCATCAGCGGATTGTCCATATGGGTGCCGAATTCCATGCCTGGTTCGTAGCGGGCAAAAAGCGGCGGCGCGAAACGGCGCGGCAGCACGGCACCGGCAAAGACCGGATTGGCCTTCAGCGCCGCGATGACCTTGTCCTGCGCCGCGGCAAGCGCCGGCCCGGCCCCGAGCTGCTCATTGTTTTTGACCAGCCGCGAGGCCCAGCCCGAGCTCAGCACGCCATCGACGAAAACGCCTGCGGCAACCGTCTCGCGCAGGTCCGCCAGAGCGTCGCGATCGAGCACATCGCCGATACACAGGATCATGCAACTGTCCCCCGCAGACAAAAGTTGACACTCAGTGTCAGTTACATAGTTGACACTAACTGTCAGTTTATCTACCCCTTGGCTCAGCGGTCCGCAAGCCGCCAAAAACAGGGCCTGGAGGGTTTGTCGTGGAGCGTCGCACGCGGATTTGGATGGGTCTGGGCACAGCCTTGCTCGTAGGCGGCGCAGGCGCGAATACCCCTGCAATTGCGCGGCAAAATCCCGGCCTGGAATCCGAAATCCAGCAGGCTCCCGCCTTGCAGCCGACCCGGCCGCGCATGCTCGTCGCCCAGGCGGAAGCATCAGGCGAAGGTGGTCCGGGCGAAGGCGGCGGCGCCGTGCTCGGCACGATCACCGAATTCCGCCTCTCGACCAATGACCCCACGGCCTTTGCCTATGATGCCAAGAGCCAGGTGTCAGCCTATGCAGCCTTGGTCCATGACACCTATGCCGCCACCAATGCAGCAGCCCAGGCGCTCAATGACGCCGTGGCGGCCCTGCAGGCTTCCCCGACCGACGAGACGCTCTCCGCCGCCCGCGCCGCCTGGCTTGCAGCGCGCGAAGCCTATCTCAAGACAGAAGCCTATCAGTTCTATGCCGGCCCGGTGGATATTCCCGCCATCTCGGCCGACGCCCCCGGCGGCCCGCTGCCGCGCCTCAATGGCTGGCCGGTCAACCCAGCCGTCATCGACGCTATCCTCGCGGACACGGCGCAATCGCTCAATTTCCGCGCCATTGCCCGGCTCAACACCGTCGAACCGACGGTCAATATCACGACGGGCCTCCATGTCGCCGAATACCTGCTCTGGGGCGCCGATGGCGCCCTGCCGGCATCGGCCTTTGCTGGAGACGAGGGCACGCGCCGCGGCGAATACCTCGCTTCGGTGACCCGGCTCTTCGTCAATGATACCGGCGCCCTCGTCGCGGCGTGGGCGCCCGATGTCGGCAACAATTATCGCGCCTCGGTCGAAAGCATGGACCAGCGCAATGCGCTTGGCCGGGCCTTTAACGGTATGACGGTGCTGATCGGCTACGAAATCCCGCTCCGCCGCATCGGTGCCGCGCTCTTCCCGGCCAATAAGAACTTTCAAGCCTCTCCCTTCAGCGACACGTCCGAAGTCGACAATGCAGCCTCCTTTGCCGGGGCACAGGCGGTCTATTTCGAGAGTGGGCTCGACGCCCTGGTCAAGGCAACCAATGCCGACCTCGCCGCCAAGATCGAGGCAGGCTTTGCCCGCGCCTCCAAGGCTCTGGGCGCCATGGACGCGCCCTATGCGCGGTTCCTCGCCCCCGCTTCCGGCAGCCCGGAACGCGCCGCGGGAGAGGAAGCGGCCCGCGCCCTGACGGATCTCGCGCGCGACCTGCGCCAGGCCGCCAACCAGCTTGGCGTGCTCGTCGTCGTACCCGGCATGTAGCCGGAAGAACAGATTTCGGCCGTCGGGCATTGGCCCGCCGGAGAAAACACAGGCCCGGATGTATCAGATCGCCTTCCCGGCTTAATTGGAGGACTTCAATGCTTACCCGTAGCCTCATCATCCTTGGCACCGCGCTGATGGCCAGCACCGCCATGGCGCAGGATATCACCTCTTCGGTCGACTTCACCACCGACAAGGCCAATGACTTCCGCGGCCTCGCCTATGGCGTCGACGGCAAGATCTATGTCTCGGGCCATGTGGGCAATCCCAGCGCCGAAACCGATCCGGCTTCGCACGTGATCGTCGGCCGCTTCAATGCCGATGGCACGCCCGATACGGCCTTTGGCGAAGACGGTTTCGCCGAAGTCGACCTGCCCGGCGGCACGATCGAACAGTCCCTTGCCGTCGCCCCGCTCGCCAATGGCGACGTGGTTGCCGCCATCAATGCCAATGAAGAAGACGGCGGCATCTCGATCTATCTCGTGCGCTTCGACGCCACCGGCAAGCAGGTGACCGGCGATGCCTGGGGCGGCGAGACCGGCGCCCTCGAGGTCGTCTTCGGCTGGCCCAATGCCAATAACGACGCCTTCCCCGGCGTCGAGAACCCGCCCCAGGATACGGCCTGGGACCTCAAGGTCGACAATTCGAGCGGCGAAGAAAAGCTCATCGTCGCCGGCCACGGTTCGGCCGCCGAAGGCTCGGGCCGCACCGATGCCGACCGCTATGTGGTTCGCCTCCTCGCTGCCGACGGTTCGGTCGATGCCTCCTTCAATGGCGGCAAGCCCTTCACCTATCAGTCGGCCCAGACCTTTAACGAAGGCGGCCGCCGCGTCACCCTCGGCGCCGATGGCTCGATCATGAGTGCCGGCTACACCAATCTCGGTGAAGCGCTGCGCAACCACATCATCCTGATCCATCTCAATCCCGATGGCTCGCTCGACGAAAATTTTGGCGGCTTTGTCTCTCCGCAGTCCTCGGCGGAAGCCGTTGGCCTCGCCGCCACCCCCGGCATTGCCATCTTCAATCCGCTGGTGGCCGATGGCGGCTTTGCCGAAGGCTATGCCGCGGTGCAGCTTTCCGACGGTAGCTGGGTGACGACCGGTTATGGCGGTGCCACCGCCGAAGCCACGCCCTCGACCCTGGGCTTCAAGACCACCGAGGCGCCCGATCTCGTTTCCTTCCGCGTCAAGGGCAAGGAACTCGACACCACCTGGGGCAGCAATGGCTCTGCCGTCGTGCAGTCCGAAGGCTTGACTGGCCTGAAGTCCGCCGAAGAACGCGGCCGTCTCCTCGTTGGCCTGCCCAATGACCGCACCCTGCATGTCGGCTATTTCGGCGGCATCCCGTCTGCCGTCGTGCTCGATAGCGCCGGCAAGCTCGATACATCAGTGAGCGAAGACGGCATCCTGGCTCTCCCGAACGACACCGTCTCCGCCCAGTTCTTCGGCGCTGCCGTGTCGCCCGATGGCAAGCATGTGGCCCTCACCACCAACAACAATGCCGGTGGCGCGCGTCTCGTGGTCCTCGACCTGCAGGAATAAGCCAATAAGATCTGACAAGGTGGGCGGCCATTTGGCCGCCCATTTCATATTTGGACGAGAGAACATGAAGACATATCAGCGCCTGGCCCTGGTGCTTGCCACTCTT
This sequence comes from Devosia riboflavina, assembly GCF_000743575.1. Lineage (GTDB taxonomy): Bacteria > Pseudomonadota > Alphaproteobacteria > Rhizobiales > Devosiaceae > Devosia > Devosia riboflavina. The sequence continues at coordinate 355,715 of NZ_JQGC01000001.1, forward strand.
CTCGCCCCGGCCCTGCCGGGCTTTGCCGAGGACACGGCCCCGTCCACCCCGACATCGCTTGCCGAAACCATTGCCCTTGGCGAGCCGATCTATATCCGCCGCTGCCAGGAATGCCATGGCGCCAAAGGCGGCGGCTTCGTCGGCCCAAAGCTCTCGGGCAACCAGCGCCTCGCCAATGCCGAATTCGTCATCCGCCAGATCACCAATGGCAGCGCCGATATGCCCGCCTTCGGCAAGCGCCTGACCCCGGAAGAACTTCTGGCCGTCGGCACCTATGTCCGCAATTCCTGGGACAACAGCTTCGGCGCGTTCACCGAGTGACGGCTGCCCTCGGGCAAAGGCGAAGGATTTTCTCTATCCTCCATCATTGTCGAAAAGAGGCTGCAGAATCGGTGCTGAAAACGCAATCGACAATGTCTATAAATTGACTAGGGTTTCATCTCTCAAACCGAGGTGATCCCCATGACAGCCATCGAGACCGGTAATCTCCGAATTCTCACCAGCGCCCGCTCGGCCTTTCATCGGCGCGCGGTCGAGTGGCTCGTGCTCGCGGCAGCGAGCGTGGCGTTCCTCTTCTCACTCGGCATCGCCTTCGGCCTCATCAGCGGCTGAGCCAGTCTCCAGGAGTTTTGGATGGCAGCGGAATTCATCGGTCACACCTCCAATCGCGAGGGGTCCGACATCGTCCCCACGACGGGTCCCGTCATCGACAAGACCTATATTCGCAACCACGTACAGGCAGCCGAGGCAGCGGGCATTGATCGCCTGCTGATCGGACAGTTCGCCCAGTGGCCGGACAATAACCAGATCGCCGCCTATGTCTTCGGCAAGACCGAACGCATTGGCGCCCTCCTTGCCCACCGCCCCGGTCTGATGGCGCCGACGCTTGGCGCACGGCAATTGGCGACGCTCGACCAGTTTTCCGAAGGCCGCGTCTGGGTCCACATCATCACCGGTGGCTCCGATGCCGACCAGGCCCGCGACGGCGATTTCGAAGACCACGATACCCGCTACGCCCGCACCGACGAATATATCGAAGTGCTCAAGAAGGTCTGGGAAAGCGACGCCCCTTTCGACCACGAAGGGCGCTTCTACAAGTTCAAGGGCGCCTTCAGCCAGGTAAAGCCGTTCCAGAAGCCGTGCATTCCCATTTCCTTCGGCGGCTCCTCGGATGCGGCGATTGCTGTCGCCGGAAAACATGCCGATATCTATGCGCTCTGGGGAGAGCCGCTCGACGGCACCCGCGAAACCATCGCCAAGGTCCGCGCCGCCGCCGCCGCCAATGGCCGCGACCCATCGGAAATCCGCTTCACCCTCGCCTTCCGCACCATCGTCGCCGAAACCGAGGATGAGGCTTGGTCCAATGCTGCCGATATCCTCGAAAAGGTGAAGGCAGGCGTCGCCCGGCAGGCCGGCGGCAATGGCGAAAAACTCCCAAGCAATGTCGGCTCGGTGCGCCTGCGCGAGGCCGCCAAGCGCGGAAAAGTGCTCGACAAGCGGCTCTGGACCGAAGTGGCGGAAGCGAGCGGCGCCGGCGGCAATTCCACCGCCTTGGTCGGCACGCCCGAACAGGTCGCCGAAGCCATGCTCGACTATTACGACGCCGGCATTTCCAATTTCCTCGTCCGCGGCTTCTACCCCACGGCAGACACGGTCACCTATGGCCGCGATGTCGTGCCGCTGGTCAAGGCCGGCATTGCAGAGCGCGAAGCCCGCAAGGTTGCAGCAGAATGAGCACTCCCCTCGATATCGTCGACATCCACACCCATCTCTGGCCACCTGCTTGGGGCCCCGGTGGCAAATTCGCAAAACCTGCCGGCGGATTCTCGCCGGAAATCTACCGCAAGATCACCACGCCCGCGGCGCTGGTCGATGAGTTCAAATCCGCCGGCGTTTCGCTCGCCGTCGTCACCGCCACCGTGGAAAGCCTTTTTGGCGCCGAGGGCCCGGTGGATTTTGCCGGCCTCCGCGAAGCCAATGACTGGCTGGCGCGTCTCGTAGCAGCCGAACCCTCACTGGCAGCCTTCGCCGTCACCGATGTTTTTGCGGGTGAAGAAGGCGCCGAAGAAGCCGAACGCGCTATCGTGGAACTCGGCCTTTCCGGCCTCGTCATCGACTCCTCGCGCAATGGGAAATTCCTCGCCGATCCTTCGGCCCGGCCAACCCTTGAAGTCGCCGCCCGTCATCGCGTCCCGGTATTCGTCCATCCGGTCGCCCATCCCAATTCCGAGGTGCTGATCGCAGGCGCTGGCATGCTGGGCAATTCGCTCGGCCGCGGCCTGATGAATGGCGTCGCTTTCCTCTCCATCATCCAGTCCAGCATCCTCGATGACCTGCCGGACCTGCACCTGATCTTCGCCACCCTCGGCCTCGGCGGCATCGTCCAGGCGGCACGCGGCGGCATTTATGGTCGCACGGAACGCCAGAAGCAGCCGCGCCCGAACATCTACTTCGACACTATGGGCGCCGATCCCGCCATCGTCCGTACCCTCACCGGCTTTTTCGGTGCCGACCGCGTGCTGGCCGGCACCGACTGGCCGATCCTGCCGGCCCTGCAAGCCGAAAGTCTTGCCACGAGCCTCGCCGAAGCCGGGCTCAACGAGGCCGAGCAGCGCCTGGTCGCGGGCGGCAATGCGCGTCGCCTGCTCTCCCTGCGCGCAGCAAAGGCTGAAGCCGCGGAGTAGTTCCGCGGCTTGCCTGCCGGACGAATTGACTGTAAATTTCTCGCATGAATTACAATTCGTCCGTCACCTCCGATGCGCTGAGCGAAGTCCTGCAGGATTTTCGCTTGAGCGGCGTCAATTATGGCCGCTGCGAACTGCGCCATCCCTGGAGCATCAGCTTCCCCAAGCAACCCCTGCTGCGGTTCCATTTCGTCAGCAAGGGCCCCTGCTGGGTGCATACGGAGGCCGAGGGCTGGCAGGAACTCGGCGCGGGCGACCTCATCCTGCTTCCACAGGGCGTCGAGCATCGTCTCGCGAGCTCCCCCAACGTCACCGAAAATTCCCTGTCGGCCTGCCAGGTCACCGGCCACGGCGGCAATGTCTGCGAGGTGGTGCAAGAGGGCGATGGTGACATCAGCATGATCTTCTGCGGCTCCATGGCGCTCGGCGCCTATGCGCTGCATCCGCTGATCAGCCTCATGCCGTCGATCATCCGCGGCTGCGATGTCGCGACCCACGACCCCATGGTCAATCCGCTGCTCGAAGCCATGGCCATTGAAGCGAGCCAACCCCGCATGGGCAGCGCCACCATTCTCTCGCGCATGGCCGACCTGCTCACCGCAAGGCTTATCCGCTGCTGGGTGAAAAGCCACGACACCTCCGCCACCGGCTGGCTCGCCGCCATCCGCGATCCCCATATCGGCCGCGCTTTGGTCGCCATGCATCGCGCACCCGGCGCCAATTGGACGCTGGAAACTCTTGCCGGCACCGCCGGCCAATCGCGCTCCATTTTCGCCGAGCGTTTTAGTGCCATCCTCGGCGAAGGCGCCGCCCGCTATTTGACGCGCCTCCGCATGCAATTGGCGCAGGAATGGCTGGCGCAAAACGGCATGCCTGTCGCCGAAGTGGCCTCAAAACTGGGCTATGAATCCGAAGCCAGTTTCGCCCGCGCCTTCAAGCGCGTCACCAGCGCCTCTCCCGGCGCGGTCCGCCGCAGCGCTTCCGGACGAACTGATATGGAATTCGGATTTTAGGACACATATCGTCTTTTCGATCCTGTCTATGAACGTCTCCCGATTTGGAGACCTCTTCATGACTGACACTTCGATTTCAGCGGGCCTCGCCGCCGACACATCCGTCTCGACCGGCTGGAGCGCCAAGACCTGGCTCGCCATGCTCGGCATGCTCGCCACCAGTTTTGCGCTGGTCTCGGCCGAATTCCTCCCCGCCGGCCTTCTCACCCCCATGGCCCGCGACCTCGGCATCAGCGAAGGAACTGCTGGCCAGGTGGTCACGGTCACCGCCATGGTCGGCGCCCTCGCCGCCCTCTTCAGCAATGTCCTCATCGGCCGGATCAACCGCAAGGCGGTGCTGGTCGGGCTCAGCGCCCTTGCCATCGCCTCCAACCTGCTCGCCACTTTTGCTACCGATTTCTGGGTACTGCTGATCGGCCGCGCCGGCCTCGGTATTGCGCTCAGCGCCTTCTGGGCCCTCTCCGTCGCCGTTGTCGCCCGGCTCGTCGGCACCGGCGCCATCGGCCGCGGCACCGCCATGGTCAGCCTTGGCGTTTCCCTCGCCACCATCGCCGCCCCCTCCATGGGCGCCCTGATCGGCGATTGGCTCGGCTGGCGCAGCGCCATGGGTCTCACCGCCGCCCTCTCTGGCCTCGCCCTCGTCCTGCAGCTTATCGGCCTCCCCAGCATGCCTGCCTCGGCCGGCAACAGCATGGGAGACATGGTTCGCCTGCTAAAACGCCGCGGCGTGCAGCTCGGCATGCTCGCCATTATCCTGCTCATGGCCGGCCACATGACCGGTTCGGTCTATGTGCGCCCCTTCCTCGAACAGGTGACCGGCCTTGAAACCGGCATGATCGCCCTCGTGCTCGCCGGCTTCGGCGCCGCCGCGGTGCTGGGCACGGTTGCCGGCGGCAAACTGGCCGATATCGACGCCAGCCGCGCCCTCGCCACCACCGGCGGCATCATGGCCCTGGCCGCGCTCGCCCTCGTCCTTTGGGGCAATCAGATCGCCGCCGCCTTCACCTTCGCAGCGCTCTGGGGTTTTGCCTTCGGCATGGCGCCCGTCGCCCTCCAAGCTAACCTTTCGCGCTCGGCCACCGATGCGCTGGAAAGCTCCGGCAGCCTGATGGTGGTCTCCTTCCAGGTCGCCATCATGACCGGCGCTCTGGTCGGCGGCTATATCGTCGACACCTATTCGGCGGTTGCCAACCTCATGGTCACGGCCCTATTGGCCGGGCTCACGCTGGTCCTGGCACTGCTCCAGCCCAAGCCCAAGCGCTGACAAAACAAAGCCGCCCCTCAAAGGGCGGCTTTTTCAAACGTGCACGTCACCAGTGCCTATCTCTGCCTTGAAGCAAATGCCCGCAAAAAGGTGCGAACCCCAGTCGCGGCGGCCTTCTGCACCGCCTCCCGCGACGGACGCACGCAAGGCCCCTGGGCCGTCGGCAGATCCGCCGAAATCAGCGCCACAAAATGCCGGGCCGCCACACTGGCATCGTCGAGTTCAAGATAGCCATTGGCCGCGAGACGGGCAAAGCAGCCCGCAATGATCGGCCAGTCCTGCCCCGGCCCATAGGCCTGCCAGGTCTGCAGCAATTCCGGATACCGCCCCGATTCGCGTTCGAGCAGCCAACGCAGCGCGCGGCCATCAATGTCGCACATGCACGGATCCAAGAGCCGCACCGCAAATTCGGTCAGCGCCGCCTCGACATCATCCGGCCGATCCGGAAACGTCGCCACCGCCGCCATCAATGAGGCACTGGAGCGCGCCGTCACGTCGCGGATAACAGCGATGACCAATTGTTCCTTGTCGCCCAGATGGTTGTAGACCGTCTGGCGGGAAACGCCCGCATCGGCCGCGATGGCGTCGATGCTGATGGCATTGAGCCCATCGCGCACCACCGCACGCTTGGCCGCGTCGAGAATGGCACGCAGCTTTCCAGTAGCCTGCGGTACAAAGGGCGGCGGGGCGAAGTCGATCGTGGACATGCAGAAACCATAGCCCATCCAGTAAAATTAGACAACAGTGTCCAAATTTTTTGACACGCCCGCTTGACCAAGCTTTACACTTGTGTCCAAATCAAGGTGTCGCGGCACCTCCCTGCCGCCCTGAATCTTGCTCGAAAACACGCTGACCGCCCGCCCTTGACGCGGGTCGGAGAGGTATTGCCAAATGAACCCCACCATCCTGCGCGCTGCGCTGGTGCTCGGCCTGCTATCGGCCATCGGCCCCTTCGCCATCGATATGTATCTGCCGGCTCTGCCCGCCATTGGCGCCGATCTCGGCGCCGACACCGCCGGCGTCCAGATGAGCCTCATGGCCTTCATGGCCGCCATTGCGGTCTGCCAGCTCTTTTACGGCCCCATCAGCGACATGGTCGGCCGCAAGCCGCCGCTCTATTTCGGCATGGCGCTCTTCGCCATCGGCGCCGTCGGCTGCGCCTTTGCGCCCTCCATCGAGTGGCTGGTTGCCGCCCGCTTCCTCCAGGGCGTCGGCGCCTGCGCCGCCATGGCCTTGCCCCGCGCCATCGTGCGCGACGGCTATACCGGTGCCGATGCCGCCCAATTGCAGAGCCTGCTCATGCTGGTTTTTTCGGTTTCCCCGATTCTGGCCCCGCTCGCCGGCAGCCTGATCGTCGAATTCGGCGGCTGGCGCGATATTTTCTGGGTCATCGCCGGCATCGGCGTGCTCGGCCTCCTGCTTGTCGGTTTCACTCTCAAGGAAACCCGCCCCAAGCATTTGCGGCTCGATAGCAGCGTCGGCTCGGCCCTGCGCGGCTATGGCCTATTGCTGCGCGACTGGAATTTTATCGGCCTTTCCATGATCGGCGCCTTCGGCATGTCGAGCTTCATGGCCTATCTCGCCAATTCCTCCTTCGTGCTCATCGAACACTATGGGCTCAACCCCACGCTCTATAGCGTCATGTTCTCCATCAATGCCGTGTCTTTCATCGGCGTCTCCCAGCTCACCGGCGTCCTCACCCGCCGCTATGGCCTCAATGCCATCGTGCGCACGGCTGTGACCGGCTATGTCGTCACCATGCTGGCTCTGGTCGTCGTCTACCTCGCCGGCTTCAACCAGTTGCCCGTGCTCGCGACCCTGCTCTTTGTCGGCTACGGCTTCCTGGGCCTCGTCATCCCCACCACCGCCGTGCTTGCGCTTGATGGTCACGGCGAAATCGCCGGCACCGCCTCGGCACTGATGGGCACGCTCCAGCTCGTCACGGCAGCCGTGGTCATGGGTGTTGTCGGGAGCTTCTTCGACGGCACGGCCCAGCCCATGGTTATCGGCATCGCCGCCTGCGCCGCCATCGCCTTCGTGCTGACCCGCCTGACACTCAGGATCGATCCGCAGCCAGTTGCGGCCGAATAGTCCAGGGCGGTCTAGTCTCGGCCTCGCCAAAACAGGCGAGGCCGATAGTCACTCTCTACATCAGGTCGCGCGGGAAGGACTGGTCCCAGTTCCGCTCGGCCCGCAACAGCCCGTTCTCTTCCACCGACAACTCGCCGGTCAGGTAGAACGTGTCCCGGTCGGAGCGCATCTTCGTGACCGTATCGATGCGAATGCGCCAGCCCTCGCGGCCCATCTCATAGCTCTGGGTAAGAACATATTCGGCCGAAGTCGGATCATTGTCGGCAATGGTCAGTTCGCGCTTGAGGCTGTGGCTCAATTCAGTGCCGATATCGTCAAAGCGCAAAATACCTTCGCCGAAGAGACCGCCAATGCCTTCGGTGACATAGGTCGTTGTCCCGACCACATGATCCTGGCTCGACCAGCGGCGCACGGTGCCCGGATCGAGCTGGGTGATCGGCGTCGCAGGGCCGTGTGCGGGCGGCGGCAACTGCACTTCTGCAGCATCGGCCTTGCGCACCGGCAGAGACAGCGAGCAGTTCGCCGTATCGATGGTCAGGGTCGCCAGTTCCGGCGATGGCCAAACCATCGGCCAGTACGAGGTGCCAATGGCGACGCGGATGGCGTGGCCGGCGGCAAAGCGATGGCCGCAGTCGTTGAGTTTGACCACCACGTCGTAGAACTGGCCGGGCACTAATGCTTCCGGCTGCTCATGGCTATCGCGATGCGTCAGGTTCAGCACCTGGTAGCTGACACGGGTCACCGTGCCATCGGGCCGCACGTCCGAGAGACGCACCGAGACCTGCGCCACTGGCTTGTCCGAAGCCAGACGGAGTTTCAGCACCGGCGCGCCGAGGACGTCAAAGCTCTCTGTCTGCACAAGGGAGTCAAAGACGAGAGCGCTGCCGTCATCGAGACGCTGATCCGTCGGATGTTCGCCGACGCAGCCGGTGCCCATCCATTCGCCGCCGGCTTTGCCGTGGCTCTGCGGTGAGCAAATGGTCAGCATGCCGGCAGGAGCACTGCCGGGATGAAGGCCATGGTCACCGCCGAGCTGGAAGAGTTTGTGGGCAATGGACGCAGACGGCCAGTTCGCCTCGCCGACCCAGCGACCGGGTGAATCGGTGCGGGTGCCGGTGGGGGCGACACTGTCATTGATATAGGCGCGAAGATCCGGCTCGTTCATGACGCCAGTATCTTTGCCCTTGAGCCAATGATCCCACCAGCGCACGGCTTCCTGAAGAAAGCCGATGGCCGGACCTGGAACACCGTCCTGCGGATAGATATGGCCCCAGGGGCCAATGATTGCCTTGCGCGGAGTCTTGAGCCCTTCGAGGAGACGCGGCACGGCATTGGTATAGCTGTCCACCCAGCCGCCAATGGCGAGCACGGGGACTTCGATATCCGAAAAGTCCTCGCAGACCGAACCATGCTTCCAGTAGCTGTCATAGCGCTGGTGTTCGAGCCAGAGCGCGGGGAAGAACGGCAGGTTTTCCACGCGCTTCAGCCAGGCCTCGCGCCAGCCTTCGCCGACGATCTCGGGGTCGAGCGGCCTCGACTGATAGGCCAGCATGATCGTGCCCCACCACAGATTATCGTTGAGCAGCAAGCCGCCCATATAGTGGATGTCGTCGGTATAGCGATTGTCGGTCGAATAGGCCGTGATAATGGCTTTCAGCGCCGGCGGACGGCGGGCGGCAACCTGCAGGCCGTTGAACCCGCCCCAGCTCTTGCCCATCATGCCGACATTGCCGTCGCACCAAGGCTGGGCCGCAATCCACGCGATGACTTCGAGCGCGTCATCCTGCTCTTGCTTGAGATATTCGTCAGCCATGTGGCCGTCGCTCTCGCCCGTGCCGCGCATGTCGACGCGGATCGCGGCATAGCCGTTCTCAGCGAAGAAGCCGTGCATGGGCTCGTCGCGACCACGGGTGCCGTCGCGCTTGCGATAGGGAATATATTCGAGCACAGCCGGCACTTTGGCATCGTCCGCGGGCAGGAACAGCCGCGCCCCGAGCCGCGTGCCGTCGCTCATGGGAATCCAGATATGTTCGGTGATGCGAATGGTCATGGAAAAAGTCCAGTTCTAGGCGGTCGCCTGCTGGCGCTTGGCCAGCACGGTATCGAGCCAGTCGCGGCGCAGCTCCGGCACCGACGTCACCAGCTCTTCGGTATAGGGGTGGAATGGCGGCTGGAAGATTTCCGCCGTCGGTCCCTGCTCGACGATCTTGCCGCGCTGCATGACAAGCGTGCGGTCGGCGAGGCGCCGAACGACGCCGAGATCATGGGTGATGAAGAGGTAGGACAGACCCAGTTCCTGCTGCAGGCTTTTGAGCAGTTTCAGGATGTCTTCGGCCACCAGCGGATCGAGCGCCGACGTGACCTCGTCGCAGATGATCAGGTCAGGCTTAGCGGCAAGCGCGCGGGCGATGCAGACGCGCTGTTTCTGGCCGCCCGACAGGGCGCCCGGCAGGCGCGAGGCAAAATCCTGTGGCAGGCCGATGAGATCGAGGAGGCGGGAAACTTCTTTCTGCTTGGGCACGTCATGCATGCCGAAGTAGAATTTCATCGGCCGCCCGATGATCTCGCCAACCGTCTGGCGTGGATTGAGCGCTACGTCGGGCAACTGATAGACGAGCTGGATGCGCCGCAATTCCTCGCGGCTCCGGCTCTTGTACGAGCGGTCGAGCCGGCGCCCATCAAAGCTGATCATGCCCGCCGAAGTCGGCAGAAGACCTGCAATAGCGCGAGCCAGCGTCGACTTGCCCGAACCGGACTCACCGACCACTGCCAGCGTTTCGCCGCGACGCAGGTTGCACGAGATATCGTCGAGCACCGGCGTCTTGCCGTAATAGGCGTGCACGCCGCTGACATCGAGCAGGACATCGCCAAGCTGACGGTTCGCAGTCTCACCAACCAGATTGCCCTGTCGCTCGGCAACGAGCATGCGCGTATAGTCCTGGCGCGGTGTCTCAAGCACCTGCTCGGCCGTCCCCTCTTCCACCATTTTGCCGTGCCGCAGCACCATGATGCGATTAGCGATCTGAGCCACGACCGCAAGGTCATGTGTGATGTAGAGGGCCGAAGTATTGTAGCGCTGGATCAGGCTACGCAGCAGCGCCAACACTTCGATCTGCGTCGTCACGTCGAGCGCCGTGGTGGGCTCGTCAAGCACGATGATATCGGGCCGGCAGGACATGGCCATGGCGACCATGGCGCGCTGCAACTGGCCACCGGAAACCTGATGCGGATAGCGCTCGCCGAAAGTCTCCGGGTTCGGTAGCTGCAAGGTCTTCAGCAGCTCCAGCTTCCAGGCTTCCGCCTCCTGCCGGTTCATCTTGCCATGATAGAGCGCGCCTTCGACGATCTGCTCGCCGATACGGATGGCCGGATTGAACGCGGCCGCAGCCGATTGCGCCACATAGGCAATGCGGGCGCCGCGCATCTTTTCGCGGGTGGCGCGATTGCCTTCCATCAGCGAGGTACCGCCGATCTCAATGGTGCCGCCGACAATACGGCAGCCACCACGGCCATAGCCCATGGCGGCAAGCCCGATGGTCGACTTGCCGGCGCCGGATTCACCGATCAGCCCCAGCACTTCGCCGGGCGCGAGGTCGAGATCGATCCCGTCGACCAACAGGTTGCCATTGGGTGCCGCGACCTTCAGGCCGCGAATAGTGAGGACGTTGCTCATCGATCGACTCCCTGGGTTGCGTTGCCGGAATTGAGCAGCCAGTCGACCACGAGATTGACCCCGATCGTAAGAAGCGCAATCGCGGCTGCCGGGAAGAGCGGCGCGTAGAGGCCGTACAAGATCGCCTGTTGGTTGTCCTTCACCATGCCACCCCAATCCGCGAAGGGCGGCTGGATGCCGAGGCCAAGGAAGGAAAGGCCGGCGACGAAGAGGAAGGTGAAGCAGAAACGCATGCCGAATTCCGCGATCAGCGGCGGCAGCGCATTGGGCAGGATTTCGCGCGTGATCAACCAGCCCAGGCTTTCGCCCCGCAACCGCGCCGTTTCGGCATATTCGAGGACGGAAATACCCTGGGCAACGACACGGGCCAGACGGAACACGCGGGTGCTGTCGAGCAGCGCAATGGTGAAGATCAGCACCGGCACCGACGAGCCAAGAGCCTGCAGCACTACCAGTGCCGAAATCAGTACCGGAATGCACATGACGGTATCGACCACGCGCGAGAGAACCGTATCGACCCAGCCGCCAAACAGCGCCGCAACGAACCCCAATGGAATGCCGATCGAGAACGAAATCAGCGAGGCCGCCAGCGACACGCCGATCGACATCTGCGCCCCGGCCAAGAGGCGCGAAAACATGTCGCGGCCATTCTGATCGAGCCCGAACCAGAACTGCCCTGAAGGCGGATCGAAGGGCGCGCCGACGATCTCGTTCATGCCATAGGGCGCCAGCATCGGCCCGAAGACGAAGACCAGGAGGTTGAGCGTCACGATGGAGAGGCCCAGCCAGGCGGAAATGGGAATTGCCTTGAGCTTGGCTCTCATCGTGGGTGCCTCAGACGCGGATTGAGGGCGATGGCGGCGATATCGGCGATGGAATTGAGGATAACGTAGGCCGCCCCGAAAACCATGGCGGCAGCCTGCACCAGCGGCAGGTCGCGCTTGGCGACGGCATCGACCATGAAGCGCCCGAGCCCGTTATAATTGAAGATGGCTTCCACCAGGACGACGCCGGTAATCAGGTACGCGATGTTGAACGCCACCACATTGACGATGGGCGCCGCCGCATTGGGCAGCGCATGGCGCAAGACGACGCGCTTGGTCCGCAGACCCTTCAAAAACGCCGTTTCCACATAGGCCTGATCCATGACCGAAAGCACGGCCGTGCGCGTCATGCGCATCATCTGCGCCACGGTGACGAGCACCAGCGTCAAAGCCGGCAGGGTCGTCGCCCGCAGCCAATCGCCAAAGCTCATGCCCGAATAGGTATCGGCAAGACTTGGCAGCAGGTTGAACTGCACCGAGAGGAAGAGAATGAGCAGGAGACCGAGGAAATATTCGGGCAAGGACACGAAGGCGAGCGCCACGATATTGATGCCGCGATCGAAGACACCACCCCGGCGCACGGCCGCGGCAAGACCAAGCAGCACGGCGATCGGCACGGAGACGATCGCGGCATAGGCGGCGAGCGCCATGGTATTGCCGAAACGCGGCCAGAGGAGGTCTGCAACAGGCTGGCGATTGGCCAGCGACATGCCGAGATCGCCGGTCACGAAACCATGGAGCCAGGAGAAGTAACGCTGCCAGGCGGGAAGATCGAGGCCGAGATCCTGTCGGAGTGCCGCCAGCGATTCCGGCGTTGCATTCTGTCCGAGAATTGCCGAGGCGACGTCGCCCGGCAGAAGCTGGGTGCCCGCGAAAATCAACGCGGACACCAGCAGGAGCGTCAGGATCCCAAGCGCAACACGCTTAAGGATGAGTTGGATCATTATGCTTCCAGCCAGACCTTTTCGGCCAGGCGTGCGCCCATGAAGTTGAACATCGGATGGGTGGTCACACCGCCGAGCTTGGTAGACACAGCGTCGAGATAGTCGCCGAACATCGGGATCATCGCACCACCATCGTCAGAAATCATCTGCTGCAGTTCAGCGTAGATTTCCTTGCGCTTGGCATTGTCGAGCAGCGCACGCGCTTCGATGAGCTTGGCGTCGAACGCCTCGTTCTTCCAATGCGTGTCGTTTTGCGCCGAGGTGGAGGAATAGGCGATGGTGAGCATCTGGTCCGCGGTCGGGCGGCCACCCCAATAGCCCATCGAGAACGGCGCCTTCATCCAGACATTGGACCAGTAGCCATCGCTCGGTTCGCGCTTGATCGAGAGCGTGATGCCCGAGGCAGCGGCCGTGCCCTGGAAGATCGCGGCGGCGTCGACAGCGCCCGAGAAGGCAGCATCCGAAGCCGACAGCTCGATATTGAGCGAGTCGAGACCGGCTTCCTTCAAATAGAACTTGGACTTTTCCGGATCATAGGCGCGCTGCGGCAGGTCGGCGGCATAGAACGGATCGGTCACCGGGATCGGGTGATCGTTGCCGAGCTTGCCGTAACCGCGCAGGGCCGTCGTCAGAAGCTGTTCGCGATCGATGGCGTACTTGATGGCCATGCGGACATTGTTGTCGGCATAAACGCCTTGGGTGCAATCCATCAGGAAGGTGAAGTGCTGGCCACCGGCCGACTGCACCACCTCAAGGTTAGGATTGCGCTTCAGAAGATCGACCGTCTTAAAGTCGAGCTGGTTGATGGCATGCACCTGGCCGCTCATCATCGCATTGGTGCGCGCCGCAATGTCATTGATGACGATGACTTCGACAGCATCGACCCAGGCCGTATCCGGCTTCCAGTAGCTTTCGTTGCGGATGAAGCGTGCACGCACGCCCGGCTCGTAGCTTTCGAGCACGAACGGACCAGTGCCGATCGGCTTGGTCCAGTCCTCAAAGCCTTCCGGCACGATGAGGAAGTGATAGTCGGAGAGAATATACGGCAGATCGGCATTGCCGCTATCGAGCACGATCTTGATCTCGCTGTCCGAGACCTTGACCACGTCGGCAAACTGGCCGGCCGTGGAACGCGCTGCGGAAGTGGACGCCTCGCCGCGGTGCAGGTTCAGCGAATAGAGGATGTCTTCGGCAGTCAGCGTCTTGCCATTGTGGAAGGTGACGCCCTGGCGGATCTTGAAAGTCCATTCCTTGGCGTCGACCGAGGGTTCCCAGCTTTCGAACAGCTCGGGCTGGACCATGTTGTCCTTGTCGATTTCGACAAGGCCGTTGAAGGTCATGTAAGCCTGGTTGACCGGCACCCAGTCCCGCAAAACGCGAATGTCGAAATTGTCGGTGGTGGAACCGCCGCCGATGCCGAGCTTCAAGACGCCGCCGCGCTTGGGCGTTGCTTCCTGCGCGAATGCGGACGGCACGATCAGGCCGCTGGCGAGAGTTGTGAGACCGAGCCCTGCTGCACCAGCGATGAACTGGCGGCGGCTCAGGTCGAATGACGACTTGTTCTGCGGCATATTCCTACCTTGCTTGTTTCTTGCCGCGCATCCGCAAGGGCAGCGGAGGCGGTCCCCTATGGCCGGAATACTAGTGGGCAAATGATGGCATTTGGCATGATTTAAAATCATACCCCTATCAAAATCCGGCGTGCATGGCTTGGTCGATACTGAGGATAGATGGCGCTTATTGGGAGGGGCGTCGCTGCTAGAAAGCGGCACGCCAGCCCGGTTTCATTATAGGCAATGCGGCGCCCTCTCGGCGCACTTGGGAGCATTTGAGATGGAGCTTGCGACTGCCATAGGGCTGATCGGTGCAGTGGCCTATCTGGCAGGCTATGCCCTGATCCAGATGCGCGTGCTCACCATCGACGATGGTCGCTATGCCGCGCTCAATATCCTCGGCGGCCTTGCCCTCATCTATTCGCTGCTCTGGAACTTCAATCTCGGTTCCTTCCTGACCCAGGTCGCCTGGCTGATCTTCACCGTCGTCGGCTATGTCCATAGCCGCCATCAGCGCCGCAAGGCCGGCGCGGCTTCCGAGGCCAATCAATAGCCTAGCTGTCGCCGCCCACATTATGCGCGATCAGCCAATCGCTGACTTCGCGCACGATGCGGCGCTGATGCCGGTCGGCCGGACGCATCAGATAAAAGCGCCCCTCGGACTGCATCATATGCTCATGCATGGGGACCAGCGTGCCCGCGGCCAACTGCTCGCGGATCAGCCAGGTCCAGCCCAGGACATAGCCCCCGCCCTGCATCGCCGCCGCTACACAGAGCCCGTAGTCGCCCAGGAGCCAACGGCGCTGTCCCTCCGGCGGCGTCAGCCCGGCGCTGCGCCACCATTGCGGCCAATCCTGCCATTCGCGCATTGTGTCCTCGATGCCGATGATCACCGGGTCGGGCACATCCAGCAGAAGCGGCGAACCGGGCGCGGCGACCGGCACGATTTCTTCGCGGCCAAGCACGATCAAATTGACCCCGGCTGGACGCTCGCTGCGGTAAAAAACCGCGAGATCGAATTCATCGAGCCGCAGATGCACGATGTCGTCGGTCACCTTCAACCGCAGTTCCAGCCCCGGAATTTCGAGCTGCATCCGCTTGAGCAGCGGCATGAACCACTGATCGGCAATGCCGCGAGAGCAGGCGATGGTAACCTGCCGCGGCCCAACCCAACTGCGTATCCCCTCGGTCACCGCCGCCACTTCGCCGAGCACGCGCGAAATATCGGCGGCATAGGCCTCGCCCACCTGGGTCAGATGCACCCCATGCACCGCGCGGGTGAAAAGTTTTGAACCGATAAAGGCCTCGAGCTTGCCGATCTGCCGGCTGACCGCGCTCTGCGTCAGCCCCAGTTCCAGCCCCGCCCGCGAAAAACTGCCCAGACGCGACGCCGCCTCGAAAACGACGAGCGCATTGAGCGGCGGCAATTTTTGCAATTTGGCCATTGAAAACTTCGACGCGCGCCGATGACCGGCCGATTGACAGCAACAGGCTCCGGCTTATCGCACCGCAGCCAGGCGTGCATCTTATTTCAGCTGCCCCAGCGTCCGGTCAAAGTCAGGCGGCCGCAACCTTGGCCACCTGCACCACCTCGGCAACCGGCACTGTGCGCAGGGTCGGCGCCGCCTCCGCGTCGAGCCCAATGGCAAGGCGCACATAGCGGTCTGTCGGACAGATCTGCATGTGGGGGTCGAACCCGATCCAACCGAGGCCCTCGTCAAAGGCCTCCGCCCAGGCATGGAGTCCATCCTCGCCATCGACAAGCCGATAGCCCACCACATAACGCGCCGGAATATCGAGCGCCCGCGCCGCGCCGATGAAGAGATGCGCATAGTCCGCCGCTGCCGGCCGCTCGGCCACTTCGCCCGCCTCCTGCACCTGTGCCTGGCCGCCATCGGCCTGCATCTGCTTTGGCGCTTCCGGCTCTTCGGGCAGTCCAAGCACGTCGCCAACCCGCGCCATCAGGGCATGGCAAATGCTTAGCCGGTTGTCCCTGCTGTCGCGAAACGGCTCATAAAGCGCCTCCGGCGCCTTGGTCAGTTCCGTCAGCCGCCGATAAAGCGCCGGCACCGGCTCGCCTGCCGGACGCCCCAGCACGCCATGGGTGTCGCGCGTCGTCACCTCGCCGCGCACATGGATGGTGATTTCGCCCTCCGGCCGCAACTGATTGACCAGATGCGCCGCATTGCCGAAGCCATCGGTGAAGCGTCCGGCATTGCCGATACCCGTGCCCTCGACGCTCCAGCTTTCGACCGTCTGCGTCGGCCCGCTCGGCGGGGTGAGCAGCAGGTGAAAGACAGCCTGCACCGTGCCCTGCGGCACCGTCACGCTCAGTCGATGGTCAATGGCAATCCGCATGGAGAAGGCTCAGTAGAAATTGTAGCTGGCCGACAAGGTGTCGGTCACCCGGTTGTTGCCGTCGATGAAATCGTTGAGAAATTCGTGGAGGCCATGGGCAAAGATCTGATCCATGTTCGTGCCCTCGACAAGTTTGAGCAGATCATCCATCGCCTCGTGACACGCCTCCCGCCGCCCATAGAGCCTGGCGAGGAGATTGAGATTGTCCCGCACGAAATGCGCGCAATAGACCAGCGAGCGCGGCATTTCCGTCCGAAGGATCAGGAAGTCGGCAATGTTATGGGCCTTGTAGCGGTCATGATAGACATGCCCATAAGACCGATGCGCCGAGGCCGCCCGTAGGATCAGCGTCCATTGCTGGATATCGATCTCGCCGCCGACAAGGCTCGAGCGCGGCAGCAGCACATAGTATTTCATGTCGAGAATCCGCGCCGTATTGTCGGCCCGCTCGACGAAATTGCCCGCCTGCAAAAACGCAAACCCATCGTCGCGCAAAATGGTGCCCAGCAGCGCCCCACGAAATTCATGGCTGCGCTGCCGCACCCATTGCAGCAGGCCCAGCAGCTTCGCCCCGCGCACGTCGCGCGGTTTGATCTGCGAGAATTCGAGCCAGGCCCCGTTCATGCTCTCCCACATATCCGTGGTGATCGCGGTGCGCACCGAACGCGCATTGGTGCGCGCGGCCAAGAGGCACGAATAGACCGACGAGGGATTGGCCGGATCGAACATCATGAAATGAGCCACGGTGTCGACATCGGCGACCTCATGCCTTTCGGCAAAGGCCTCGTCCATTTCCGCTGCCTTCAGCATGGAAACGAGATGCTCGCTCGCCCCGCCTTCGCGGCGGCTGGTGAGCGACATGCGGTAGCCGACTTCCAAGAGGCGCGCCATGTTCTCGGCGCGCTCCACATAGCGTGAAAGCCAGAAAAGGTTTTGTGCGGTACGTCCCAGCATTCTCATGACTAGTCTTCCAGCACCCAGGTATCCTTGGTCCCGCCGCCCTGCGACGAGTTCACGACCAAAGAACCCTTCTTCAACGCCACGCGCGTCAGCCCGCCGGGCGTAATCCGCACCTCGTCCCCCACCAGCACATAGGGCCGCAAATCGACGTGCCGCGGCGCGACATCGTTGTTGATATGCGTGGGACAGGTCGAGAGCGCCAAAGTCGGTTGCACGATGTAATTGTCCGGCCGCGCGATGATCTTCTTCTTGAATTCCTCGTGCTGCGCCTTGGTCGAGGTCGGCCCAACCATCATGCCATAGCCGCCCGAACCATGGACTTCCTTGACCACGAGATCACCGATGTTTTCGAGAACCCATGCCCGCTGGTCCACATCGGTGCAATTATAGGTCGGCACGTTGTTCAAGAGCGCCTTTTCGCCGAGATAGAATTCGATGATTTCAGGCACATAGGTGTAAACAGCCTTGTCGTCGGCAATACCCGTCCCCGGTGCATTGACCAGCGTGACGTTCCCCGCCCGATACGCATCGAAAATACCCGGCACGCCCAGCATGGAATCCGGCCTGAACGTCAAGGGATCGAGGTAATCATCGTCGATACGGCGATAGATGACGTCGACCCGCTCCGGCCCGGTCGTGGTCCGCATATAGACCTTACCGCCATCAACGAAGAGATCCTGCCCCTCGCAAAGCTGCGCGCCCATCTGGTCGGCAAGGAACGAGTGTTCGAAATAGGCCGAATTATAAATGCCCGGCGTCAACACCGCGATCACCGGATTGCGCCCAGCCCCCGCCGGCGCCACGCTTTCAAGCGTCCGCCTGAGGTTTTCCGGATAAGTCTCGACCGGCGCCACCTTAGAGCGCTGGAACAGGTCCGGCGCCAGCATCATCATCGCCTCGCGGTCCTCCAGCATATAGGAGACACCCGAAGGCGTGCGGAGGTTATCCTCCAGCACATAGAATTCGTCCGGCCCGACGCGCACGATATCGACGCCGATAATGTGCGCATAAACGCCCCGCGCCGGCTCCAGCCCCATCATCTGCGGGCAGAAGGCCGCATTGTTGAGAATGAGCTTTTCCGGAATCCGCCCTGCCTTCAAAATCTCCTGGCGGTGATAGATGTCATAGAGAAAGGCATTGAGCGCCTTGACCCGCTGCTCGATGCCCCGCGACAGCTTGCGCCACTCATTGGCGGCAATGATGCGGGGAATGACATCGAAGGGAATGACCTTCTCGGTGCCCTCTTCCGAACCATAGACGGCAAAGGTGATGCCGAGCTTTCGGAAGATCGCCTCCGCGTCGACCTGCATCAGCGCCAGCCCTTTTTCGGGCTGTTCCCCCAGCCATTCGCTGAGAGCGCGGTAAGGTTCGCGGACGCTTCCATCCGCATTGTACATTTCGTCAAACGGCGTGTTTTCGCCCATTACTCTTCGCAGGTTTGATACGGCTTTCCCATCGCCAAACCATTGCTACACAATTGGCCGCTGCCGTCCAGACGATCAAAGCCGCCGCTTGCCGCTTTTTAGTGCAGGTCAGCCTTGCGCAAAGCCCGCACAAAATGCTCTCATTCGCGCGGGACGATTTGTGCTCATCCTGCCTTGCCTCCTGGGCCTCAGCCGCTAGTCTTGGTCCGAGAGAGGAAATTCCCATGACCATCGAGATTCTGCAGACCGGCCCGCTTCTGGCCTCCTGCGAAAAGGCCCTGGCCGAGCGCTATACCGTCCACAAGCTGCACGAGATTGCCGATAAGGACGCCTGGCTTGCCGCCAATGGCGCCCGCATCCGCGCCCATGCCGGCTCCGGCGTCCAGAAACCGTTGATGGAAAAACTCCCCAATCTCGAAATCATCGCCAGCTTCGGTGTCGGTTACGACAATATCGATACGGCAACGGCCAAGGCGAAAAACATCCGCGTCACCAATACGCCCGACGTTCTCAACGACGCCGTCGCGGAAATCACCATTGGCCTGATGATTTCCCTCGCCCGCCGCATTCCGCAGGGCGACCAGTTCGTGCGCACCGGCAAGTGGCCCGGCAATAATTTCGGTCTCTTTTCCGAATTGACTGGCAAGACCGTCGGCATTCTCGGCCTCGGCCGCATCGGCAAGGAAATCGCCACCCGCGCCCAGGCCATGAAGATGCGCGTCGTCTATTACGGCCGCCATCAGCAGCCCTCCGTGCCCTATATCTACTATAACAATCTCGAAGACATGGCCCGCGACAGCGATTGGCTCGTCATCATCGCCCCCGGCGGCAAGGGCACCGAAGGCATCGTCTCGCGCCAGGTTCTGGAAGCGCTCGGTCCCCAGGGCATGCTGGTCAACGTCGCCCGCGGCACGCTGATCGACGAGCCCGCCATGGTCGAACTGCTGCAGAATGGCGGTCTCGGCGGCGCCGCGCTCGACGTCTTCGAAAAGGAACCGCAGGTCCCCGAAGCCCTGTTCGGCCTCGACAATGTCGTCCTCTCTCCCCACCAGGGCAGCGCCACCAACCAGACCCGCGACGCCATGGGCGCACTGCTGGTAGCCAATCTCGAACGGCATTTTGCCGGTGAGCCGCTGATCTCGGCGGTGGTTTAGGCTGAAAATCCCCTCACCCTGACCCTCTCCCCAAAGGGGCGAGGGTACGCAGGAGCCGCAATATCTGTGTCGGTTCTTGCACCGCTATTCACCCCATCGTCCCCTCGCCCCTTTGGGGAGAGGGCTAGGGTGAGGGGTTGCTCAGACGCCCGAGCATCACCTACTCCAAATCCTCCTGCACCATCTCCCCCGCCGCATGGATGCAGACGATCTCTAGGCGATCGGGTCCCATATTGGTGAACTTGTGCGGCACATTGGCCGGCGCGATGGCGATATCGCCCGCGCCGAGCTCAAACGTCTCGTCCCCCGCCACCACCAGCGCCCGCCCGCGCTTGACGATCCATGTCTCGGGATAGGGATGGATATGCAGCCCCGGGCCCTGCCCCGGCTCATTGTCGACCGAAAAGAACGAAATCGGCGTCCCATAGCCGCCGCCTTCGAAACGAATGGTGCGGCTGGGTGAAACCGGCCGATCGGCAGCACGCAAAACATAGGCCATGACAATCTCCTCTTGTTGTCACAACGACGAACAAGAGCGCCTCGTTTCGACAGCCCACTTACCCTAGAGCGCCGTCACGTAAATCCCGTGCACTTTGCCGCCCACCTCGACATTCTCTGCCAGCCGCCAGCCGGCATGATCGAACAATTCGCGCGCTTCCGCCGTCAGCGCATGGAGCCGTGCAAAGCCAAGCCGCCGCGCCTCAACCTTTGCCCGCTCGACCAGCGTCCGTCCCACGCCCTGCCGCCGCAGGTTCGGTTCGACCAGCAAGCCGCCGATCCATGGCGACCGCTCCGTCACCAATCCGCCCGAACTCGTCGTCAGCGCGCAGGTCCCGGCGAGCTTGCCGTCGACAAAAGCCACAATCCCCAGCGGCAGCCGATTGCGCTCCAGCCGCTCTGACAGGTCCGCCCGTGCCGAAGCACCGCGCGGATTGTACCAATCGGCCCATTCGCTCTCGAAGAGATCGACGAGATCGCTCAGCACCTCGTCATGATCGATCAGCAAACCCGTGGTAATCACACTCATAGGCCCTCCAGGCATGCCCGCTTTGCACCAAACTGCACGCGACCCCGATTAACAGTTTCACCAGAACCCGATAGCTTCAAACTGATTTGGCCCTTTGGCCAGCGAGGAGCAAGGCGATGACCGAGTGGTGGCGCGGCGGAGTGATCTATCAGGTCTATCCGCGTTCGTTTCAGGACAGCAATGGCGATGGCGTCGGCGACCTGCCCGGCATTATCGACCGGCTCGACCACATAGCCAGCCTCGGCGTCGACTGCATCTGGCTCTCGCCCATAACCCAGTCGCCCCAGGCCGATATGGGCTATGACGTCTCCGAATATATGCAGGTCGATCCACTCTTCGGCTCCCTGCAGGATTTCGACCAGTTGATGGAGCGGGCCCATGCGCTGGGCCTAAAAGTCATCATGGATCAGGTCGTCAGCCACACCTCGGATCAGCACCCCTGGTTCCGCGAATCCTGTTTCTCCCGCGATAACGCCAAATCGGACTGGTATGTCTGGGCCGATGCCAAGCCCGATGGCTCCCCGCCGAACAACTGGCTCTCCGTCTTCGGCGGTTCGGCCTGGGAATGGCACACATCGCGAAAACAATATTACCTCCACAACTTCCTGACCTCGCAGCCGGACCTCAATTTCCACAATCCGGCCGTGCAGGAAGCCGTCCTCGAAGTCATGCGCTTCTGGCTCGATCGCGGTCTCGATGGCTTCCGCCTCGACACGGTCAATTACTATTCCACGATGCGCAACTGCGCTCGAACCCGCCGCTGAAGTCCCTCAAAGGCAAGCCGGCGGTGAACCCCTACGACATGCAGAGCCACAAATATTCCAAAAGCCAGCCCGAAAATGTCGGCTGGCTCAAGCGCGTGCGCAAGATGATGGACGCCTATCCCGGCGCCACCACCGTCGGCGAAGTCGGCGACGACGAGCGCGGCCTGGAGCTCATGAAGCAGTACACGTCCGGCAAGGATCTGCTGCACATGTGCTATTCATTCGATTTCCTCGGGCCCAAATTCAGCGCCGACCACTTCCGCTCGAAGGTCGCGCGCTTCTTCTCGGAAGACGAAACCGGCTGGCCCTGCTGGAGCTTTTCCAACCACGACGTCATCCGCCCCATGACCCGCTGGGCCAAATTCAGCGCCTCGCCGGCCGATCTGTCGCGCCAGGCCGCAGCCCTGGTCATGACCATAAAAGGTTCGGTCGGCCTCTATCAGGGCGAAGAACTAGGCCTGCCCGAAGCCGATATTCTCTATGAGGAACTGACCGACCCACGCGGCATTCGCTTCTGGCCGGAAGACAAGGGCCGCGACGGCTGCCGCACGCCGATGCCGTGGCAACATGACCTTGCCCATGGCGGCTTTTCGACCGCCACGCCCTGGCTGCCCGTAAAGGCAGCGCATCTGGCGCTCAGCGTCGATGCGCAAAATGCCGATCCGGAATCGACGCTGAATTTCTTCCGCAAATTCATCGCCTGGCGCAAATCGCACCCGACCCTGCTGACGGGCTCCATCGCGTTCTTCAAGACCGACGAACCCGTCCTCGCCTTCCGCCGCTCCGCCGGCAACAAGGACCTGATCTGCATCTTCAACCTCTCGGCCGAAGAGCGCGTGGTAACGGTCAGCAAGACCGGCACCACACTCGAACCCGTCAGCCACAATGCCAATCTCGAAGGCAAGGCGCTCACACTAGGCCCGAACGGTTTTGCCATCGTCGAAGCCCCAGCCGGCGAAGGGAAGGTGCGCTACAAGGCAGGCTAACCCCCACCCTCATTCCCTCCCCACAAGGGGGAGGGAGGCGCTTGCCTCGATCTCCCAGCTCCATCGTCTCCCTCCCCCTTGTGGGGAGGGATTAAGGGTGGGGGTATGCGGGCGTTATCGCTGCCCCTTCCACGCCAACAACCGCAGCGCATTGGCCGTCACCAGCAGCGTCGCCCCGGTATCCGCCAGAATCGCCGGCCACAATCCGGTGACGCCAATGATCGTCGTCACCAAAAACACCGCCTTCAAGCCAAGCGCGATGGTGATGTTCTGCCAGATGTTCGACATCGCCGCCCGCGAGATGCGGATCAGGTTGGCGACGTCCATCACCCGCCCGTGCAGCACCGCCGCATCGGCCGTCTCCAGCGCCACATCGGTGCCACCGCCCATGGCGATGCCGATATCGGCAGCCGCAAGCGCCGGCGCATCATTGATGCCATCACCGACCTTGGCGACCAGCTTCCCCTCCGCCTTGAGGCCCAGGACGATGCGCTGCTTGTCCTCCGGCAGCAATTCGGCATTCACGGCGATGCCGAGATCAGCCCCGATCGCCTTGGCGGTACGGACATTGTCACCCGTAAGCATGACCACATCGGCACCAAGGGCCTTGAGCGCTGCAAGGCCAGTCCGTGCATCGTCCCGCGGCTCGTCGCGCATGGCGATAAGGCCCGCCACTTCATTGCCCGCCAGCAAGACCGAAACCGTCTTGCCCTCGTCATTGAGCGCCCCGATGCGGATCGAAAAGTCCTCGCTGAGCGGCACACGAACAGCCGCCGCCTTGGGCGAGCCAAGGAAAAGCTCGACCCCATCGAGCGTACCGACCACGCCCTTGCCGCCCAGCGCGCCGGCATTGCCGGCCGCAACCGGCTCGACACCAGCCGCCTTCGCCTTGGCCAGAATGGCGGTGGCCAGGGGATGGCTGGACCCGACTTCGAGACTCGCCGCAAGACGCAGCATTTCGGCCTCCGAACGGCCCACCGCGATGACGTCGGTCACCTGCGGACGACCTTCGGTCAGCGTACCGGTCTTGTCGAGCGCAACCATATTGATCTTGCCCAACTGCTCCAGCACCACGCCGCCCTTCATGAGCAGACCCTGCCGGGCACCGGCCGAAAGCGCCGCGGCAATGGCCGCCGGCGTGGAAATAACAAGCGCACAGGGGCAGCCGATGAGAAGGATAGCTAGCCCCTTATAGACCCACTCATCCCACGAAGCCCCGGTGAGAAGCGGCGGCAGAATGGCGACAAGGGCACCAACCAGCAGCACGCCAGGCGTGTAATATTTGGAAAAGCGATCAATGAACCGCTCGGTCGGCGCCTTGGATTCCTGCGCCTCTTCAACCAGCGAGACAATGCGGGCAATGGTATTGTCCGCTGCCGCAGCAGTCACACGAATACGCAGCGCCCCGTCCTGATTGACCGTACCGGCAAAAACCTGATCGTCCGGCCCCTTGTGCCGCGGCACGGATTCGCCCGTCACCGGCGCTTCATCCACCGCGCCTTCGCCCGACAGCACCAGGCCATCAGCCGGAATACGGTCGCCGGGCCGCACCAGAACCACATCGCCAAGAGCCAGCTCCGCCGCATCGACTTCGCTGATCCTGCCCTCGACCTCCCGCTGCGCCTTGCGCGGCACGAGATTGGCCAGTGCCTTGATGCTGGCGCGAGCCCTCCCCGTGGCAATGCCCTCGAGCAACTCGCCGACAAGGAAGAGCAGCACAACGATGGCCGCTTCCTCCGCCGCATCGATGAACACGGCGCCAACCGCCGCCACCGTCATCAGCGTTTCGATGGAAAAGGGGCTGCCATTCATCATCCCCATCCGCGCACGGCGGAAAATCGGCAGCAGTCCAACCAGCATGGCGAGAATGAAAAGTTCATTGTGCCACTGGGGAAAGAAGCGCTCGAGCGCAAAGGCGGAGGCAACAGCGATACCGCAGAAAATGGTCAATTGCGCCTTGGCGGTCTTCCACCAAGGCCCGTCTTCGCTGCCATGGTCATGCCCATGCATGCCCTCAAGCGCGTCGGGCTTTTTGTCCGCGTGATCATGACCACGATCATCATCATGGTCGTGGTCATGATCCCCATGATCGTGATTGTGATCGTGCGGTTTGTTCGCAGGCTTTGGCGCGGCGCCGGCCAGCGGGGCGATGCGGTAGCCGAGATCAGTCACCTTTTTCTGTACCTGCGCGAGATCAGCACCCTTATGGCCAACAGTCATGGTGCCGGCCACAACCGAGACGGAAACATCCTCAACACCAGGCAGACGCCGCACGGCGGTGTCGATCTTGCTGGCACAGCCGGCGCAATCCATGCCTTCGACACGGAAGCGTGTGCTGGTTTCCTCGGCGCTCATCTTTCGGCTCCTTGATTTTATCTGGGACCGGCGTACATCCTCTAGTGACTAGAGGAGCAAGCGCAAAATGCAGCAGGGCATCACCATCGGCAATGTGTCGCAGGCAAGCGGGGTAAAAGTACCCACCATCCGCTATTACGAGCAGATCGGCCTCCTCCCTTCTCCGCCCCGCACCGAGGGCAATCGGCGCAGCTATGACCACACGGACCTCGAACGCCTGACCTTCATCCGCCACTCGCGCGAGCTCGGTTTCGAAATCGATGAAATCCGCACGCTGCTCTCATTGCAGGATCAGCCGACCGTCTCCTGCGAAGACGCCGACGCCATCGCCAGCCGGCACCTGGCCGATGTGAAGCAAAAGATCGCAAGCCTGACGGCTTTGCAGCATGAACTGGAACGAATGGTGGAAGGCTGCTCGCATGGCCGCGTCGAGACCTGCAAGGTCATCGACATTTTAGCCGATCACGGAAAATGCAGGTTCCACGGCGACTAGTCGCCGCGAACAAGTCTGCCCCGCACTTCTTAGATATGGAGCACAAGGGGCTTGCTTCAAGCCCGGCCGGCTCCACTATAACCGCACTCCCACCGAGCCAAGGGAGTTTTGGATGACCTATTACCACGGCACCCGCGCCGACCTCAAAACCGGCGACCTGCTGTCGCCCGGCTACAATTCCAATTTCGGCCGGCGCAAGCCAGCCTCATGGATTTACTTCGCCGCCACGCTGGACGTCGCCATCTGGGGCGCCGAACTGGCCGAAGGCGAAGCCCACCAACGCATCTACATCGTCGAGCCGACCGGGGAATTTTTCGATGACCCCAACCTCACCGACAAGAAATTTCCGGGCAATCCGACCAAATCCTACCGCAGCCGGCAGCCGCTGCGGATTGTCGGTGAAGTGGCGGAATGGGTGGGGCATCCGCCTGAAAAACTGCAAGCCATGAAGGACGGCGTGGAGCGAATGCGGCAAGCGGGCATCGAGGCGATAGACTAGATCTCGTTGACGCATCTCACCCCCACCCTTGTTCCCTCCCCACAAGGGGGAGGGAGACGAAGGAACCGTGACGACTGTGGCTTGCGCCTCCCTCCCCTTGATGGGGAGGGAATGAGGGTGGGGTGACCGGCGGACTGGGAGCGAATGGCTAAGCCATCTCCTGACTTTCCACCCGCGCCGCTTTGCCCGTCGAATAGATAAACGCGCAGACAAAAACCACCGTCAGCAACAGCACGATCGTCGGCGCCGGCGCACTATCCATGAAGAAGGACAGATAGACGCCCAATAGCGACCCCACGAGCGCAATCACCGTCGCCAGCACCAGCATGGTCGAAAACCGCTTGGTCAGCAGAAAGGCGATCGCTCCCGGCGCAATCAACATGGCAATCGAGAGAATAATCCCCACCGCCTGTAGCGCACCCACAATGGTCAGCGAAATCATCGCCAAGAGCCCATAATGCAGCAGACCGACCCGCAGCCCCACGGCCCGCGCCTGTCCGGGATCGAAGGCATGCAGCAGAAAATCCTTCCACTTGATGCCAATGATGCCAGCGACCACCAGCGCAATCACCAGCGCCTGGACGATATCGACCATGCTGACGCCGAGCATGTCGCCGAAGAGGATGTGGTCGAGATGCACGTCCGACTGGATTTTGACATAGAGCACCAGCCCCAACCCGAACATGCCGGAGAAGACCACGCCCATCACCGTATCCTGCTTGATACGGCTATTGTCCTTGAGAAAGCCCGTGGCGACGGCCGAAAACATGCCGGCAACAAAGGCGCCGATGGCGAGCGGAATACCGAGAATGTAAGCGATCACCACGCCGGGAAACACGGCATGGGAAATCGCGTCGCCCATCAGCGACCAGCCCTTCAGCACCAGGAAGCACGACAGCAACGCCATCGGCACGGCGACCAGCGCCGAGATGATGAGCGCATTGTTCATGAACTCGAACTGGAAGGGGAGGATGAGAAAGTCCCAAAAATTCATTGGCCGGCCTCCAGAGCTTCGGCGGCACGACGACGGGCCGCAAGGAGTCCATGCTTGGGCGCAAAGAAGAAGGCGAGCAGGAAGATCGCCGTCTGCGACACCACGATGATGCCGCCCGTGGCGCCATCGAGAAAATAGCTGGCATAGGCGCCCACGAAACTTGTCACGGTGCCGATGGCAACGGCGATGACAAGCAGACGCGGGAAGCGGTCGGTGAGGAGATAGGCGGTGGCGCCGGGGGTGACGACGAGGCAGATGACGAGGAAAGCCCCCACCGTCTGCATGGCCGCAACCGTCGAAGCCGAGAGCAGCACGAAAAACACGGCCCGCAGAACCGTCGGCTTCAACCCGATGGACCGCGCATGGTTCTCATCAAAGAAGGTGACCATCAGGTCTTTCCACTTGGCGAGGAGTATCGCCAACGAGACGAAGCCGATAATGGCAAGCTGCAGCGTATCTTCCGGCGTGATGGCGAGGATATTGCCGAGCACAATGGTCTGGATATTCACCGAGACCGGCGAGACCGAGACCATGAAGAGCCCCAACCCGAAAAAGGCCGAGAAGATGAGGCCGATGATTGCGTCTTCCTTGAGCTTGGTGCGCTGATTGAGAAACAGCATGGCCGCCGCAGCCAGCCCGCCCGAAAAGAACGCCCCCACCGCAAAAGGCAGGCCCAGCATATAGGCGCCGGCCACGCCGGGCACGATGGAGTGGCTCAGCGCATCGCCGATCAGTGACCAGCCCTTGAGCATCAAATAACAGGAGAGAAAGGCACAGACCCCGCCAACCAGGGCCGAGACCCACATGGCATTGGTCATATAGCCATAGGAAAAGGGTTCGAGCAGCAGCTCCATTTATGGCTGCTCCTCTTTGCTCTCGTCGGGCGAATGCCGCCGCGCTTTGCCGCCCTCGAAGAGCAGTGGACGCTCGTCATCGGTAAAGACGCGGACGCCAGAATCCGCACCGCCATTGGGCGCATGATTGATCACGAAATGCCTGAGCACCCCGCCAAAAGCCTTTTCGAGGTTTTCCTGCGTAAAAGTTTCCTCGGTCGGACCATAGGCCAGCACCGTGCCCTTGATGAGAATGGTGCGATCGCAGAATTCGGGGACGGAGCCGAGATTGTGCGTGGACACCAGCATCACCCTGCCCTCGTCACGCAGCTCGCGAAGAAGGGTGATGATCTGGTCCTCGGTCTTCACATCGACGCCGGTAAAGGGCTCGTCGAGGAGAATAACGCGCCCATCCTGCGCCAGTGCGCGGGCGAGAAAGACGCGCTTCTTCTGCCCGCCCGAAAGCTCACCAATTTGGCGCTTGCGGAATTCGCTCATGTTGACGCGGCGAAGGGCGGCTTCCACGGCGTCATGATCCGCCTTCTTGGGAATGCGCAGCATGCCCATATGGCCATAGCGGCCCATCATCACGACATCTTCGACCAGCACCGGAAAATTCCAGTCGACCTCTTCGGCCTGCGGCACATAGGCGACGAGGTTTTTTCGCAGCGCCTGCGCCACCGGCATGCCGAGCACGGTGATGTCGCCGCGGGCGAGCCGCACGAAACCCATGATGGCCTTGAAGAGGGTCGACTTGCCCGAGCCATTGACGCCCACCAGCGCCGCAATGGTGCCAGTGGGAATGGCAAAGCTCGCATCGCGAATGGCGGTGAGGCCGTTGCGATAGGTGACGGTCGCGCCTGACACGGCGATGCCAGTGCCGGTCTCAACCTCGGCATGGCGAAGTGGGGCATTCATTCCGTAAGGCCTTTGGCAATGGTTTCGGAGGTGACGCGAAGAAGATCGATATAGGTTGGCACCGGACCATCGGCTTCGGTCAAGGAGTCGACATAGAGCACGCCGCCATATTTGGCGCCGGTCTCGCGGGCGACCTGTTCGGCCGGTGCCGGGGAAATGGTGCTTTCCGAGAAGATGACGCCGATGGAATGCTCACGCATGGCGTCGATCACCTTTCGCACCTGCTGCGGCGTGCCCTGCTGGTCGGCATTGATCGGCCACAGGTAAAGCTCCTTCAAACCGAAATCGCGCGCGAGGTATGAAAACGCGCCTTCCGAGGTAACGAGCCAACGCTTCTCCTCGGGCACGGACGCGAGCTCGGCCTGGATCGGCTCGATCATCGCGGAGATTTTCGCCTTATAGGCCTCGGCATTGGCCTTATAGGTCTCGGCATTGGCCGGATCGTGTTCCACGAAGGCATCGCGGATATTGTCGACATAGATCATGGCAATGCTGGGCGACATCCAGGCATGCGGATTGGGCTTGCCCTGATAGGGCCCCTCGGCAATGCCCATGGGTTCGATACCGTCGGACACGACGACGCTGGGCACATCATGCAGATTGGCAAAGAAGCGCTCGAACCACAGTTCGAGATTGAGCCCATTATAAAGCACAAGATCGGCACCCTGCGCGCGCTGAATATCGCCCGGGGTCGGCTGGTAATTGTGAATCTCGGCGCCCGCCTTGGTGATGGATTCAACCACCGCGGCGTCACCGGCAACATTCTGCGCGATATCGGCAATGACGGTAAAACTGGTGACAGCCTTGAACTTGTCCTGGGCGAAGGCCGGCAGGGCGGGAAGCGCGACCGACAGACCCACAGCAAGCAGCGTCCCAAGGGCCTGGCGTCGTGTACCGAAGAGCATAAAGCGATCCTTGTTGCGAATGATTTGCATTTTCACTCAATGTATCGATCGCCGGAAAAGTTGCAAGTAGGAATGGTTTGCAAAAAGCATGGTTGCGAAGAGGCACTTTGCGGCAGTTAACAAAGTGTGTTTGACGGGGACAAAACCTCTCCCCCGCCTATGTCCCTATATCTCCACGACGAATCCCTTTTGACCGTGGGGAGCATCCCCAGCATTTTCCACAAGAGCAAAATTTGAACGATTTTTGACACTGGGGGGCGTGCGCTGCGACCCGCGAATCTGACAGGCTTAAAAAACGCTAAATTCCGGCATTTTTTGATCACAATTGCCCTGTCAAGCCATTGATGACAGGACTGACACAAACCATATACCTTGCAGTAAGGATTGGTGCCGCATACTACATATAGCGTTCAGGGCTTGTTCGATTCGAAAGAGTGGGATGGAGCCCAAGGCCGGTCGAAACCGTTATATCTGGCGACAGACCGGCGCGCGTTTCTAGTAGTTTTAAAGCGTTGAACCCCGTTTTTAGAACCATCCCTCGTGAGGATCCGATGACTATCACCGTCTATTCCAAGCCTGCCTGCGTCCAGTGCACCGCAACCACGCGCGCGCTTGACCGAAAGGGCATTGATTACACGGTGGTCGACATTTCCGAAGACGCTGACGCCTATGCGCGCGTCGAAGAAATGGGCTACCGTCAGGTTCCGGTCGTCGTTGCCGGCGATCAGCACTGGGCCGGTTTCCGTCCCGACATGATCGGCAGCCTCGCCTGAGGAGCGAAGTCGCGCGGTGCGCCGCGCGACAGGAACGAGGTGCAGGCATGGGCCAGATCGTCTATTATTCCAGCACCTCGGAAAACACCCATCGTTTCGTCGCGAAACTTGGGCTTGCAAGCGTAAGGCTGCCGGTCGATGCCGGCAGCGAGCCACCACAGGTGGACGAACCCTATGTTCTGGTGGTTCCCACTTATGGCGGCGCCAATGGCAAGGGTACCGTACCCAAGCCGGTCATTCACTTTTTGAACAATCCAGCCAATCGCAGCCTCATTCGAGGCGTGATTGCGGCCGGGAACACCAATTTTGGCGCAGCTTATGGCGAGGCGGGCAAGATCGTCAGCCAGAAATGCGCCGTGCCTCTCCTCTACCGTTTCGAGCTTCTCGGCACGGAAGAGGACGTAGAAAACGTCAAGCAAGGACTCGAACGGTTTTGGACACGCTCACACTAGACCGCACGGAAGATCGCCCGGCCTCCAAGGGTCAGGTCCAGGACCAGAGCCTGGACTATCACGCGCTCAACGCGATGCTGAACCTCTACGATGAGGCCGGCAAGATTCAGTTCGACAAGGACAAGCAGGCTGCGCACCAGTATTTCCTGCAACACGTCAATCAGAACACGGTCTTCTTCCATAACCTGCGGGAAAAACTCGAATATCTGACCGTCGAAGGCTATTACGAGCAGAACGTGCTCGACCAATATTCCTTCAACTTCGTTAGGGATCTCTACGATCACGCCTATGACAAGAAGTTCCGCTTCCCAACCTTTTTGGGCGCGTTCAAATATTACACCAGCTACACGCTGAAAACCTTCGACGGTAAGCGCTATCTCGAGCGCTACGAAGACCGCGTCTGCATGGTGGCGATGACCCTCGCCCGCGGCAATGAACAGCTTGCCCGCGATCTCGTCGACGAAATCATGGCCGGCCGCTTCCAGCCCGCGACCCCGACCTTCCTCAATGCCGGCAAGGCCCAGCGCGGCGAGCTCGTCTCGTGCTTCCTGCTGCGCATCGAAGACAATATGGAATCGATCGGCCGCTCGATTAACTCCGCCCTGCAGCTTTCCAAGCGCGGCGGCGGCGTGGCCCTCAGCCTCACCAATCTTCGCGAAATGGGCGCGCCCATCAAGCATATCGAGAACCAGTCCTCCGGCGTCATCCCGGTGATGAAGCTTTTGGAAGACTCCTTCTCCTATGCCAACCAGCTCGGCGCGCGCCAGGGCGCAGGTGCGGTCTACCTCAATGCCCACCACCCCGACATCATGCGCTTCCTCGATACCAAGCGCGAAAATGCCGACGAAAAGATCCGCATCAAGACGCTCTCCCTCGGCGTCGTGATCCCCGACATCACCTTCGAATTGGCCAAGAACAACGAGGACATGTACCTGTTCTCGCCCTATGACGTGCAGAACGTCTATGGCGTGCCGTTCAGCGAAATCTCGGTCACCGAAAAGTACCGCGAAATGGTCGCCGACGGCCGTATCCGCAAGCGCAAGATCAAGGCCCGCGAATTCTTCCAGGTGATCGCCGAGATCCAGTTCGAGTCCGGCTACCCCTACATCATGTTCGAAGACACGGTGAACAAGGCCAACCCGATCGACGGCCGCATCACCATGTCGAACCTCTGCTCGGAAATCCTGCAGGTCAGCGAAGCCAGCGAGTTCAGCGAAGACCTCTCCTACACCAAGATGGGCAAGGATATTTCCTGCAATCTCGGTTCGCTCAATATCGCCGCCGCCATGGATTCCAGCGACTTCGGCAAGACCATCGAGACCTCGATCCGCGCCCTGACCGCCGTGTCGGACATGAGCAATATCTCGTCCGTGCCCTCGATCGCCAAGGGTAATGACGACAGCCATGCCATCGGCCTCGGCGCCATGAACCTTCATGGTTATCTCGCCCGCGAACGCATCTTCTACGGCTCGGAAGAAGGCGTCGATTTCACCAATATGTATTTCTACACGGTGACCTATCACGCCATCCGTGCCTCGAACCTGATCGCCACCGAGCGTGGCCAGACCTTCAAGGGCTTTGAAAAGTCGAAATATGCCAATGGCGAATATTTCGACAAATACATCCAGCAGGAATGGAAGCCAGCGACCGAGAAGGTCCAGGGCCTCTTCGACACAGCCGGCATCCACATTCCGACCCGCGAAGACTGGCTGGAGCTGAAAGATCTGGTCATGGCCCATGGCATGTATAACCAGAACCTGCAGGCCGTGCCGCCGACCGGCTCGATCTCCTACATCAATCACTCGACCTCCTCGATCCACCCGATCGTGTCCAAGATCGAGATCCGCAAGGAAGGCAAGATCGGCCGCGTCTATTATCCGGCTGCCTTCATGACCAATGACAACCTGGACTATTACCAGGATGCCTACGAGATCGGTCCCGAAAAGATCATCGACACCTATGCGGCGGCCACCCAGCACGTCGATCAGGGCCTGTCGCTGACCCTGTTCTTCCGCGATACCGCGACCACCCGCGATATCAACAAGGCGCAGATCTACGCCTGGAAGAAGGGCATCAAGACCATCTATTACATCCGCCTGCGTCAGATGGCCCTTGAGGGCACTGAAGTGCAGGGCTGCGTCTCCTGCGCGCTGTGACCAAGGGCAAGCCAAACATGAACGTTCACGTAAAGCCCTTGAGCCGCATTCGTGCGATCAACTGGAACCGCATTCAGGACGAAAAAGATCTGGAAGTGTGGAACCGGCTGACCTCCAACTTCTGGCTGCCTGAAAAGGTGCCGCTCAGCAACGATATCCCGTCCTGGGCAACGCTGACGCCGAGCGAACAGAAGCTGACCATCCGCGTCTTCACCGGTCTCACCCTGCTCGACACGATCCAGAATGGCGTGGGCGCCGTTCGCCTGATGAATGACGCACAGACCCCGCATGAAGAAGCCGTTCTCTCGAACATCTCCTTCATGGAAGCGGTGCATGCCCGTTCCTATTCGTCGATCTTTTCGACCCTGTGCCTGACGCCGGACGTTGACGACGCCTATCGCTGGTCGGAAGAAAACGAGTTCCTGCAGCAAAAAGCCCGGCTGATCATGGAACAGTATGACGGCGCCGACCCCTTGAAAAAGAAGGTCGCCTCCGTCTTCCTCGAAAGCTTCCTGTTCTATTCCGGCTTTTACCTGCCCATGTACTGGTCGAGCCGCGCCAAGCTGACCAATACCGCCGACCTCATCCGCCTCATCATCAAGGACGAGGCCGTGCACGGCTACTATATCGGCTACAAGTTCCAGCGCGAGCTGGAGCGCCTGACCGAGGCCCGCAAGCAGGAAATCAAAGACTTTGCCTTCGACTTCCTGCTCGAACTTTACGACAACGAAGCGCGCTACACCGAAGACCTCTATGACGGCGTGGGCCTCGCCGAAGACGTCAAAAAATTCCTTCACTACAACGCCAACAAGGCGCTGATGAACCTCGGCTACGAAGCCCTCTTCCCGCCCGAAGCCTGCAAGGTGAACGCGGCCATCCTTTCGGCATTGTCGCCCAACGCCGACGAAAACCACGACTTCTTCTCGGGCTCAGGCTCAAGCTACGTCATCGGCAAGGCGATTGCGACCGAAGACGAAGACTGGAATTTCTGATTTTTTGATCCATCGAATACAAAAGGGCGCAACAAGGCGCCCTTTTGTTTTCTAGCGCTCGCACCAGTACCCGTCATAGCCCAGTATCTTCATAGCCCAGTATCTTCATAGCTCAGGCCCCTCATAGCCCAGTAGCGCTGATGGCCCCCAGCAACCCCAATACCCCTCAGTAACCCTCATGGTGAGGCGCTTTGCAAAGCAAAGCCTCGAACCACGAGGGTGTGCCCGGATGCCCGCCAAGGCACCACGGCAAGCCGCCCTCGTCCTTCGAGGCTACGCTGCGCTCCGCACCTCAGGATGAGGGCTCGGGGAAAATCGCAACTCGGCAAAACTCCCAATTGCCGCAATCCATTGTTCCGTGGACTGTCCCAGTAGTCCTCATGGTGAGGTGCGAAGCGCCAGCGTAGCCTCGAAGGACGAAGGCGTGCCCCCAAATCCTCCAGTCGCCACCCCCAGGGTTTCGCGCCCAAGGCAGAACAATCCAGCACCCCGCCATCTCCACTTTTCTGTCGACACATTGATGCCATTTGGGGCAAAGTCCGACACAAAGGAATAAAAACACAAAAATCTGTTGACAGAAAAGCGCCGGGAGAGCTCTGCATGGCCGAATTCAAGCCCAAGAAATCCGTGGCCCTGTCGGGCGTCGTCGCCGGCAATACGGCGCTCTGCACCGTCGGTCGCAGCGGCAATGACCTGCACTATCGCGGCTACGATATCCTGGACCTGGCGCGCAATTGTGAATTCGAGGAAGTCGCCCATCTCCTCGTCCACGGCACCCTGCCCACCCACCCGGAACTCGCCGCCTACAAGGCCAAACTGAAATCCCTGCGTGGCCTCCCCGCCGCCGTCCGCCAGTCGCTCGAACTCCTCCCCGCTGCCACCCACCCCATGGATGTGCTGCGCTCAGGCGTCTCGGCCCTCGGCTGCATTCTCCCCGAAGCGCACGACCACAACCACGCCGGCGCCCGCGACATTGCCGACCGCCTGATCGCCAGCCAGGGCTCCATGCTGCTCTACTGGTATCATTTCTCCCAGAACGGCCGCCGCATCGAGGTCGAAACCGACGATGACTCCGTCGGCGGCCACTTCCTCCACCTGCTGCACGGCAAGGCCCCGAGCCCGAGCCACGTCAAGGCCATGCATGTCTCGCTGATCCTCTACGCCGAGCACGAATTCAACGCTTCCACTTTCACCGCCCGCGTCATCGCCGGCACGGGCTCGGACATCTATTCCGCCCTTGCCGGCGCCATCGGCGCCCTGCGCGGCCCCAAACATGGCGGCGCCAATGAAGTCGCCTTCGACATCCAGAAGCGCTATGCCAATCCCGACGAAGCCGAGGCCGACATTCGCCAGCGCGTCGAAAACAAGGAAGTCATCATCGGCTTCGGCCACCCCGTCTATACGGTCTCCGACCCGCGCAACGAGGTCATCAAGACCGTATCCGAAGAGCTGTCGAAAGAAGCCGGCTCGACCAAGATGTACGACATCGCAGAGCGCATCGAATGCACCATGATGGATGCCAAAAAGATGTTCCCCAATCTCGATTGGTTCAGCGCCGTCTCCTACCACATGATGGGCGTGCCCACCGCCATGTTCACCCCCCTCTTCGTCATCGCGCGCACCTCGGGCTGGTCGGCCCATGTCATCGAGCAGCGCCAAGACAACAAGATCATCCGCCCTTCGGCCAATTATACCGGCCCCGACGATCTGGCTTTCGTGCCGATCGATCAGCGCTAATCCAGGAAAACAGCCATGCCCTATCTCCTCTCCTCGGACCTTCCGACCGAACCCGCAGGCCTGCGTTTCCGCGCGCTGATCGAGCGCGGCGGCATTCTGCGCCTGCCCGGCGCGCACAATGGCATGGCCTCGCTCCAGGCCAGAGCCGCCGGCTTCGAAGCCCTATATCTCTCGGGCGCCGCCATGACCGCCTCCATGGGCCTGCCCGATCTGGGCATCATCACCGTCGATGAAGTGTCATTCTTCATCAAACAGGTGGCCCGCGCCTCCGGCCTTCCCGTGCTGGTCGATGGCGATACCGGCTATGGCGAAGCGCTCAATGTCATGCACATGGTCCGCGCCTTCGAAGAAGCCGGCGCTGGCGCCGTGCATCTCGAAGACCAGCTCCTCCCCAAGAAGTGCGGCCATCTCAACGACAAGAAACTGGCAACGGCCCACGACATGGCCGCCAAGGTCAACGCCGCCGCCAAGGCCCGCAGAAACCTCTACATCATCGCCCGCACCGATGCCGCCGCCAGCGAAGGCATCGATGGCGCTGTCGCCCGCGCCAAGATGTATATGGAAGCCGGCGCCGACGCGATTTTCCCCGAAGCGCTGAACACCGCCGAAATGTTCCGCGAATTCGCTTCCCGAATGCCCGGCGTACCGCTCCTCGCCAACATGACTGAATTCGGCAAGACTCCCTTCTTTACCGCCTCCGAGTTCGAAGACATGGGCTACCGCATGGTCATCTGGCCGGTGTCGTCCCTGCGCGTCGCCAACAAGGCCCAGGAAAAGCTCTACGCCACCCTTGCCGCCGATGGCTCGACCAAAGCCATGGTCCCCGAAATGCAGACCCGCGCAGAACTTTATGCCACCATCGGGCTGGCGGATTATGAGGCGCTGGATGCGTCGATCGTGGCGACGATTGTGCCGGAGCCGATTAACTAGTTGGCGCTCATCCTACCCCACCCACCGCGCTGCCCTCGGGCTTGACCCGAGGGTCACTTTGGGAGCCCCCCAACTTGGGTGTGGCAAATGGCCCTCGGGTCAAGCCCGAGGGCAGCACGGTGGTTGTGATGATGCTGGCGCGCACATCCCCGGCCATAAAAACTGGAAATCCCACCCAGCTTTTGCTATGCACCCGCCCATGAGCGAAGAATTTGAACGTCCCGTCCTGACGCCCCCCACCGGCGAGAAAAAAGTGCTGCTCCATTCCTGCTGCGCCCCCTGTTCGGGCGAGGTGATGGAGGCAATGCTGGCCTCGGGCGTCGAATATACGATCTTCTTCTATAATCCCAACATTCACCCCAAGCGCGAATATCTCCTGCGCAAGGACGAGAATGTGCGCTTTGCCGAGAAGAACAACGTGCCGTTCATCGACGCGGACTATGACCGCGACAACTGGTTCGCCCGTGCCAAAGGCATGGAGCACGAGCCCGAGCGCGGCATCCGCTGCACCATGTGCTTCGACATGCGTTTCGAGCGCACCGCGCTCTACGCCCATGAGCACGGTTTTCCGGTGATGACGAGTTCGCTCGGCATTTCGCGCTGGAAAAACATGGCTCAGATCAATGAGAGCGGCAAACGCGCCGTCGCGCCCTATGAGGGCCTCTCCTATTGGGACTACAACTGGCGCAAGGGCGGCGGTTCGGCCCGCATGATCGAGATTTCCAAGCGCGAAGAATTCTACCAGCAGGAATATTGCGGCTGCGTCTATTCGCTGCGCGATACCAACGAGCACCGCGTCTCGACCGGCCGCGAGCGCATCGTTCTTGGCCAGAACTACTATGGCAAGGACACGACGTCCGAATAGTCGCGGCGTCGGCAAGTCAATAATTGTGGCCAAAAGATGTTCCGCAGTGAAACACTGCGGATATGCACCATTAATTCACCCTTCGGACATTTGACTGAAAATGTTACCGGACTTGGTGAATTAACAAGGTATGAAATTAGGTTTTCGTTAACCCTGTATTGCCTAGCTTGGTGATCGCTAATCAGCAGGCGGAGGGCCGTTGCTAGCGTTTCTGGGCTAGAATCGGGTTTGACCTCATATGCGGGACACGAGAAAACTTTGGCGCGCAGCCGGCCACCTGCTGCGAAACGGCATGCTTGCCGGCCTTTCGGCGTGCCTCCTTGCCGCCTGTTCTACCACCAGCGACATGCCGGCTTCCGAAGCCCAGATCGTCCGCGCCTCCTCCTCCTTCATCCTGCCCCCGCCCGGCGGCCCGGCCATCGTCACCGTGGTCGAAACGCGTTTCCCCAATGCCATCCGCCAGGACATTTCCCTCGCAACGGAAGCGCGCAGCGTCGGCGAAAACAAGATCAGCATCATCCGCTTCACTGGGAAAGGCGGCGATGGCAGCGACGCGGCGCTCAAGGACATTCCCTTCACCCAGGTCAACCTGACCGAGGAGGCGCTCGCCGCCTGGCCCAATTCGGGCATGGCCGTCTCGCCCTATTATGTGCAGAACGCCTATGGCCCCTTCGGCTATGCCATCGCCAAGCCGCCCAACGGCGATAGCTGCCTCTATGCCTGGCAGCGCATCGAGCCGGCCCTGAAACCCTCCGGCGCTGTGGATCGCGGCGCCATCATCATCCGCCTGCAGCTCTGCCGCCGCGGCGTCTCTGAAGAGGCGCTGCTGAGCACCATGTATAATCTACGCCTCAACATAGAGGCCTTCCCCGCCCTAAAGGCCCCCGCCGCCATCGGCCGGATCGCAGCCCCGATAAAGCCCATCGGCGCCGCCGGCTTTGCCGAAGTCATCCCCACGAGCCAGCCCGCGCCCCGCCCCGCAGCCACTCAGCCGCGCCCAGCCCCGGTCGCAACGCCCGCCGTCACCACCATGCCCGTACCGCCCCCCGGCGCGCCCATCGTCCCCGGCCCAACCGGCACCGGCGGCCAGTCCGGACCCATCGTGCCGCGCCCGCCCACCACGTCCGTCATCGTTCCCTCGCCGAGCGCGAGCGGAAACTGACGCCCAGAGGAGCCCAGGATGAACAAGGCGCTCACCGTCGTCATCTGGATCGCCATCTCGGCGATCGTGCTGCTCCTTGTCACCGTGCCCGTGAGCCTCCAGGCACATCTGGTTATGGGCGCCATCCTGCTCGGCGCCATGCTGGTCATCAAGATTCTGCGGCTCGACGGCAATTGGCGCCTCCTGCTCCTCACCTTCGGCACCATCATCGTGCTGCGCTATGCCTTCTGGCGCACCACCAGCACCCTGCCGCCGATCGAACAATGGATGGACTTCATCCCCGGCCTGATCCTGTATCTCGCTGAGATGTACTGCATTCTCATGCTCTTCCTCAGCCTCTTCGTGGTCGTGCGGCCCATGCCCAGCCACGTCTCGATCCGCCTCAACAAGGACGAGCCGGTGCCCACGGTGGATGTCTTCATCCCCAGCTATAACGAGGATTATGAGCTCCTCGCCGGCACGCTCGCCGCCGCCCGCGACATGGATTATCCCGAGGATCGCTTCACCGTCTGGCTGCTCGACGACGGCTCGACCGAAGCCAAGCGCAACCACCCCGATCCCGAACAGGCCGCATCGGCCCAGGAGCGGCACGAACAGCTCCAGCAGCTCTGCGAAGAACTCGGCTGCCGCTACCTCACCCGCGCCCGCAACGAGCACGCCAAGGCCGGCAATCTCAACAATGGCCTTGCCAATTCAACGGGCGAATTCGTCGCCGTCTTCGATGCCGACCACGCCCCGGCCCGCGATTTCCTCCAGGAAACGGTTCCCCACTTCGCCCGCGACAATCAGCTCTTCCTCGTCCAGACGCCGCACTTCTTCCTCAATCCAGACCCGCTCGAACGGAACCTCAGAACCTTCGAAGTCATGCCGTCGGAAAACGAGATGTTCTACGGCATCATCCAGCGCGGGCTCGATCGCTGGAACGCCGCTTTCTTCTGCGGCTCCGCCGCCCTCCTCCGCCGCGAGGCCCTTGCCACCAATAATGGCTTTTCCGGCAAGAGCATCACCGAGGATTGCGAAACCGCCATCGAGCTCCATAGCCGCGGCTGGAACTCGATCTATATCGACAAGCCTCTCGTTGCCGGCCTCCAGCCGGTCACCTTTGCCAGCTTCATCGGCCAGCGCACCCGATGGGCCCAGGGCATGATGCAGATCCTCTTGTTCAGCTTCCCGCTGTTCAAGTCCGGCCTCAGCCTCCCCCAGCGCCTCTGCTATCTTTCCTCGACGCTGTTCTGGCTCTTCCCGCTGCCGCGCATGATCTTTCTCTTTGCGCCCTTCTTTTATCTCTTCCTCGACCTGCAAATCTTTACCGCCTCGGCCGGCGAATTCGCCGCCTATACCCTCACCTATGTGGTAGTGAATCTCGTCATGCAGAACTCGCTCTTCGGGCGCTGGCGCTGGCCGTGGATTTCCGAACTCTACGAATATATCCAGTCGGTGCACCTCTTGGGCGCGCTCTTTTCAGTCGCGAGAAATCCCTACAAACCGAGCTTCAAGGTCACCGCCAAGGACGAGAGCGTCGAAACCGCGCGCCTCTCCGAACTCGCCCGCCCCTTTTACCTTATCTTCCTGCTCCTCATCCTCGCCGTCGCCATGACCATCTACAAGATCGGCGCCGAGCCCTATCAGGCCGAGGTGACCATGGTCGTCGGCGGCTGGAACATTTTTAATCTCATCCTCGCCGGCTGCGCCCTCGGCGTCGTCTCCGAGCGCCGCGAGGGCTGGGGCAGCCGCCGGGTCGCCGTCGAACGGCGCTGCGAAGTGCGCGGCGCCGATGGCAATTGGGTCAAGGCCGGCTTCGTCAATGTCTCGAGCGGCGGCGTCGCCGTGCGCATGCCCAATGGCGCCGCCGGCCTCGGCCGCG
The DNA here is from genome assembly GCF_000743575.1 of Devosia riboflavina. GTDB lineage: Bacteria > Pseudomonadota > Alphaproteobacteria > Rhizobiales > Devosiaceae > Devosia > Devosia riboflavina. The sequence goes on from NZ_JQGC01000001.1 coordinate 396,362, forward strand.
GCATGCCCACCACCGTCCGCTTCACCCCGCTCGCCGACAATATCGGCATCGATGAAATGCCCGTCTTCATCCGCTCCGTCACCCAGGAGAACAAGGGCGTCATCTTCGGCTGCCGCTACATGCCCGAGCGCGGTCAGCACTATCGTCTGATCGCCGACCTCATCTATGCCAATTCGGGCAACTGGCAGGCGCGTCAGAGCGCCCGTCAGGTTAATATCGGCATCATCCGCGGCACCATCCGCTTCCTCGGCATAGCCCTCTACCAGACCGGCCGCGGCCTCGGCTATCTGCTCCGTTTCGGTTCGGGAAGGGTGCTCGGCAAATGAAGCGGCACACCCTTCTCGCCTCGGTCGCGCTCCTCACAACGCTCGGCCCCGTCCTGGCCCAGCCCGCCCCCTTCGACATGTCGCCCGAAAGCAACCGCGTCGTCGCCCCGGCGCCGGCAGAGCCGGGCGAAACCGTTCCGGCGCCGGTTGAAGAGGTCGCGCCATCGGCCTTTTCGCGCTTTCTCGTGCCCGGCGCCAGTCTGCGCCTTGTGGGCGAAGAGGCCCAGCAGGGCGTCGTCGTCTATCTCACCGACGCCCAGGCCGCTGCCCCCGCCACCCTTAATTTCTCGCTCCTCAATGCCCTCGTCGTCGCGCCCGAAATTTCAAGCCTGCGCGTCCGCATCAACCAGACCGAGATCGCGGCAACCCCCATCGCCTCCTCGTCCGGCGCTACCCCCGTCAGCATCGCTGTTCCCGCGGGCGTCCTCCGCCCCGGCGCCAATATCGTCGAATTCCGCGCCACCCAGCGCCACCGCACCGACTGCACGGTGGAATCGACCTATCAGCTCTGGACCGAAATAGCCGGCAACAGTGCCCAACTCGTCTTCGAGGGCGAAAACCTAGAGCGTATCACGCAACTGACCGATATCGGCGCCGTCGGCGTCGATGAAACCGGCAATACCACACTGCGTCTCATCGCGCCCGACATGGCCGACCCCGCGGCGCAGGCAGCGGCCCTGCATCTGGTCCAGCAGATCGGCCTCGCTTTGCGCACGCCAAAACTCAGCGTGATCCTCGCCGAGGCCCCCGCCGAGGAACGCCTGCCCGGCGTCCTTGATGTCGCCATCATGCCCGCAGCAGAACTGCCGCCTGCCTTTGAGGCCGCGCAAGCCCAAGCCAGCGCCGGCCCGCTCGCCGCCATGCTGCCCATGCCCTCCGGCGCCGATACGCTCGTGGTTTCGGGCCCCACCTGGGACACCATTGTGCGCGCCGGCGACGCCCTGCTCACGGCCGCTCCCGTCTCGCCCGAGCGGCCGCGCTTCGACCTGCCAAATCCCCTGCCCCTCTTGCAAGGCGGCGCCACGGCGACCCTTGCCAGCCTCGGCATCGACCGGCTCGAATTCAACGGCCGGCGCTTTACCACCCAATTACAGTTCGAACTGCCGCCCGATTTCTACGCCTATCGCTATGGCGAACTGGAACTTGTGCTCGATGCGGCCTATTCGAGCGACGTGCTGCCCGGCAGCGAGATCGACATCTACACCAATGGCGAGATCGCTTCCGCAACGCCCCTGCTGCGCACCGATGGCGGCACGCTCAAGGATACGCGCATCCGTATCCCCATGACCAATCTGCGCCCCGGCCGCAATGAGGCAACGCTGGCCGTCAACCTTCTGACCCGGTCCGACGCGGTCTGCAATCCCGGCTGGACCGGCGCCGCGCCCGCCCGCTTCGTTCTCTCCAGCAACAGCTATCTGCGCCTGCCCGATTACGCCCGCGCCACTGCCGTGCCCGATCTTCAGGTGCTTACCGGCTCGGCCTGGCCCTATGCCGATGATGAAGCCGTGCCCCTGGCCCTCGGCCAGGACCAGGATTCGCTGGTCGCGGCCATGATGTTCGCCGCCCGTATCGCCACGGCATCGGGCCGGGTCATCACCTTCGATATCGTGCCGCAGGACAATCTGGCCCCCGAGGCCAATGCCATCCTCGTCATGCCCACCACGGCTCTGTCGCCGCTCAATCTCGGCCGTACCGGCATCGGCACCGCCTCTTCGGTCCAGGGCAGCGACGATACCCTGCTCGACCAGTTCGGCAATAGCCGCCCCGAGGGCCCGCTTTCCGGCATTTCCAACTGGCTCCAGGAGACCGTGGGACTCGACCTCGCCGATCTCAGGCTCGTCCCCGCCCCCGACCTGCCCTATGCCCCGGCCGCCGAAGCGCTCGTCGTCTCGCAGGTCCGCCAGCCCGAGGGCGGCATATGGACGGTCCTGACCTCCACCACCGCTCCGGCCCTTCACGCCGGCACCGAGAGACTGATCGATACCCCAAAATGGCGCAGCATTGCCGGCCGCGTCAGCGCCCTGGCGCCGGGCGAAGACGACATCGCTGTCGTTCCCGCCAATGCGGTGTCCATCGTCACGCCGGAACCCGCCTCCCCCTTCAACCTGCGCCGCGTCGCCGCCAACTGGTTCTCGGGCAACATCTTGTACTTCGCCCTCGCCATCGTGGTCGGTGCCGTGCTCCTGATGCTGATCACCTCTCGCGTCCTGACCAAGATCGGGAGACCCTCGCCATGAAGCGCCTGGCAACGCTCCTCCTTGGAGGCCTCATGACGGTTCCCGCCTTTGCCGCGCCCGCCATCACGCCGGAGGAATGGCAGAGCTATCTCGATGCCTATGTCAGCCCCGAAGGCCGGGTCATCGACACCGGCAATGGCAATATCAGCCATAGCGAAAGCCAGGGCTATGGTCTCGTCCTTGCCGCACTGGCGGAAGACCGGCCCAGTTTCGACCGCATCCTCAATTTCACCAAAACCGAGCTCATGATCCGCGACGATGGCCTTGCCGCCTGGCGCTGGGAGCCGGATGCCGACCCGCACGTCACCGACACGAACAATGCCACTGACGGCGATATGCTCATCGCCTATGGCCTGCTGCTCGCCAGTGACCTCTGGGGCGAAACCGCCTTCTTCACCGAGGCCGCCGCCATGGTCGGGACCATGGGCCGCAATCTCCTCGTCCCCGCCGATGGCCTGCCGGCCATTCTTCCCGGCACGGAGGGCTTTGCCGGCAATGACGCGACCGCCGGTCAGCCCATCCTCAATCCCTCCTACTGGATTTTCGAAACCCTGCCGCGTTTCGACAGCCTCGATCCCGTCATCGACTGGAATGCCGTAGCCGAAACCGGTCTCGAACTCCTCCGTCGCGCCTCCACGACACCCGCCGGCATTCCCGGCGACTGGGTCGTCATGGCCGGCGGCGCCATCGGCCCAGCCCCCGATTTTCCCGCAGAGTTCGGGTATAACGGCATCCGCATTCCGCTCTATCTGATGCGCGCCGGGCTCGATCCCGCTTTTCTCGAACCCTTCCGCGCCAAGGCCTCTTCGGCCGGCCTCTTCAAGATCGATCTCGCGACCGGCAATGCCATAGAGCCCATTGAAGAACCGGGCTATCGTCTCATTCAGGCTGCCATGGAATGCGTCGCCACCGGCCAGCCCGTACCCGAGGAGCTGCGCACCCTGCAAACCACCAGCTACTACGCCGCGACCCTGCAATTGCTGATGCTCGACAACCTGCGCCGCCAGCGCCCAAACTGCCTTGGCCTTGGGGCGCAATCATGAAGCGCCTCGCCCTCACCCTCTGCCTCATCGGCATCTCCCTGCCCGCCATGGCTCAGTCCGTCGCCCCCTTCGGCGTCGACCCCATGACCGTATCGGAAACCGGACCCGCGCCCTCCACCGTCCCCGCGCCGCCTCCCTTCGCGACCGAAATGCCGGTTCAGACCGAGATCGGCACCACGCTCCCCGATCCCATCCTCACCGCCCAGGCGCCCGCCCAGCCCTCCGCTTCCGGCCCCGACGAAACCGCCCTGCGCTATTTCGCCCAGCAGGGCGACACCGTCCGCCTGCAACGCGAAATCGAGCGCCTCCGCGCCCTCTATCCCAATTGGCAGCCGCCCGCCGATCCCCTGACCACCGATTTCGTGCCCGACCAGTCCATCGTGCGCATCTGGGATCTCGTCACCGCCGGCGACTATGCCGGCGCCCGCGCCGCCATCGCCGAAAAGAAAGCCGCCGATCCCAGCTTCGTGCCCACCGCCGATCTCACCGAAACCATCGCGCGCGGCGAAGCCGGCACGCGCCTCCGCGCCGCGTCCGACGCCGGTCAATATGACGAAGTCATCTCCATTGCTGCCAATGCGCCGCAGCTCCTGACCTGCGCCAGCGTCGACAATCTCTGGCGGCTCGCCGAAGCTTTCATCAAGACTGATGCCACCCAGCGCGGCACCGACGCCTATTCCTATATCCTCACCAATTGCACCGATGCGCCCGAGCGCTTCGCCACCATGCAAAAGGCCACCGACCTTCTCGACCGCGCCGCCCTGACGCCGCTCCTCGCGCTCGAAAAGGACGGCGAATTCACGACCCTCCGCCTCGATCTCGCCCGCCGCGCCGTCGCTGCCGCGCTCGAAGAGGACGGCGCCACCCCGGCAAGTGATGATGTCGACCTCCTCGCCAAATCCGCCATGGCCGACAAGAATGCCGAAGACCTGCGCCTCCTCGGCTATTTCGAACTGGACCGCAACCGCCCGAGCGAAGCCCGCCGCTTCTTCGAAGCCGCCAACGCCACCGACCCCTCCGCCGCCTCCGCCCAGGGCCTCGGCGTCGCCCTCGTGCAATTGAACGATCCCGCTGCCGCCGAAGCGGCCCTCGCCGAATATCGCGATGACAACGAAGACATCGCCAAAGTCTATCGCGACGCCGCCGCAGCAACCCTCGCCCGCGAACCCCGCCTCGCCATTTCCGAAACCATTCTGGGCCGCATTGTCGAAACCACGATCGCCACCCGCGACGCGGGCCTTGCCCAGGAACTTGGTTGGTACGCCTATGCCTTCAACCAGCCCCAGACCGCGCTCGAATGGTTTCAGACCGCCCTCGGCTGGCAGGCCGATCTCGAACCCGCCGCCTATGGCCTCATGGTCTCCGCCAACGCTCTTGGCGACGCCGCCCGCGTCGAGGAAATCCGCCGCACCTGGGGCGGCCGCTCCGTTCGCATCGCCCAGTTCGGCAACCTGACTTCGCTGACCGCACCCCCTTCCGTCGTCCCGCTGCCAAAACCGCGCCCGGCCCACCTCACCCAGGTCCAGACCGTGCGTGTGGCCCAGCAAGAAGCCCCAAGGCAAGTCAAGCAAGCCGAAGCCCCCTCCGGCGGAGGAGGTGGTGGTGGCGGCAGCGGCGGCGGATGCCAGACCTTCCGGCCGCCAAACTCCCTCTCCCCCGGCGGCGCTCTCACCCATGCCTGGTGTCTGATGGATCTCAACCGCCCCGCCCAGGCGGTTGATCATTTTGGTCGGGCCCTCGACTCGGCCAATCAGGCGACCCGCAGCGACGCCGCCTATGGCCGCGCCCTCGCCTTTGTCCGCCTCGGCCTTCCCGATGAAGCCGCCGTCGCCGCCGCTGCCGCCCCCCTTTCGGACAAGCGCGTGGTCGAATTGCAAACCGCCATCCTCACCCTAAAGGCCACCAGCGCCTATAATATCGGCAAATATCAGCTCGCCCTCGCCATGCTCGACGCCCGCGCCCAATACGCGGCCGAGCGCAACGATCTCCTGACCCTGCGCGCCTGGAGCTACTATCACCTGCGCCGTTTCCGCGAAGCCGAGCGCATCTTCGCAGCCGTCGCCGCCACCGGCTATGGCGATGCCGTCTCCGGGCTCGATGCTGCCCGCGCCTCGCTCCGCAGCGCCCAAAGCCAGTAAAAATCAGCCGAACGGCCGCCGCGCCTTCTCGAACGCCACCGCCCCCGTCAGCGTCTTGCCCAGCGCCTGGCGCCACCCCTTGAGCTTGGCCTTGCGCATGACCGGCGCCATGCGCGGCAAAAACTCCTGGTGAAAATCCCGCCGCGCCCCGAACCGGTCTGCCTCGGGCCAGAGCCCGGTCTTCCACGCCGTCAGCCACGCCGCCCCCAGCGCCGTCACCTCCGGCACCCGCGTGCAATCGACCGGCAGGTCCAGAATATCGGCCAGGAACTGCATGGTCCAATCCGAAGCCACCATGCCGCCATCGACGCGCAGCACCATGGCCTGCTCCAGCTTGAGATCGCGCCGCATCGCCTCGAACATGTCGCGCGATTGATACCCCACCGCCTCCAGCGCCGCCCGCACCAGCTCCGCCCGGCGACTATTGCGCGTCAGCCCCACCAGCGCCCCGCGCGCCTCATTGTCCCACCACGGCGCCCCGAGCCCCGAAAACGCCGGCACGAGATAAACCGCTTCATCAGGATCGGAAGCCGCCGCCAGGGCATCTGCCTCCGGCCAATCCCGAATAATCCCCAGATCATCGCGCAGCCATTGCAGCGCCCCGCCAATGGTGAAGATCACCCCCTCGAGCGCATAAGTGGTCTTGCCCCCAAGCCGATAGGCCACCGTCGTCAGCAGCCGGTGGCTGGATTTGACGCATGTGCTCCCGGTATTGAGGAGGGCAAAGCAGCTCGTCCCATAGGTCGATTTCGCCATGCCGGGCGCAAAACATCCCTGCCCGATCAGTGCCGCCTGCTGGTCCCCCACGACGCCATGGATGGGCACCGCCGCCCCGAGCACATCGGGATCGGTCAGCCCGAAATCATCGGCGCTATCGAGCACGCGCGGCAGCATGGAGTGCGGCACATCGAAGAGATCGACGAGGTCCTCATGCCAGTCGCCGGATTTGAGATCATAAAACAGCGTCCGGCTGGCATTGGTGGCATCGGTCGCATGCACCCTGCCCCCGGTCAGCCGCCAGATCAGCCAGCTATCCACCGTCCCAAAGGCCAATTCGCCCCGCCGCGCCCGCTGCCGCGCACCCTTCACATGGTCGAGGATCCATTTGACCTTGGGCGCCGAAAAATACGGCGCCAGCATCAACCCCGACCGGCGCCGCACCAATTTGCCCGCCTCCGGCCGCTTCTCGAGCAGGCGCTGGCACGTCTCTGTCGCCCTGATATCGCGCCACACGATCGCATTGTGGATCGCCTTGCCGGTCTTGCGATCCCAGACCACCGTCGTCTCGCGCTGATTGGTAATGCTGATCCCGGCGAGATCAGTTGCGCTAATCCCCGCCTTGCGCAGCGCCGTCTTGCTGGCCCAGAGACACGTGGCCCAGATTTCCTCGGGCACATGCTCCAGCATGCCGGGCGCGGGCTGGTGCTGGGTAAAATCCATGCGCCCCATGCCCACGATATTCTGCGCGGCATCGAAAATCACGGCGCGGCTCGACGTCGTGCCCTGGTCTATGACCAGAATATAGGCTCCCATGACGCCGCCCGCCCCTATACTTGCCCATTTCAAGTAGAGCGCCAAAAAACCACTTTGGGCAATCGCTTCATCTCGTGCAGAGCGCCGGGAAATGCTAGATTTGATCGCCCTTGCGAAAGCACACGTTCATGGTGAAGTCCGAGCGTCGTCTGGTTCCCATAGTCTCGGTCGATGTCGTCGGCTTCTCCCGGCTCGTCCAGCACGATGAGCCCAAGACGGTACGCCTCGTCCGCCAGACCTATGGCCACTTCACCAAGGACATTGCCGAACGCGGCGGCACCATCTTCAAGACCATGGGCGATGGCTTCCTCGCCGAGTTCAGCAGCGCCCTCACCGCGCTCGATTGGGTTGCCGACGCCCAGCGCGAATTGCACCAGCGCCAGATCAAGGCGCCGGGCGGGGAGATCCTGCAGGTGCGCGCCGGCATCGTCATGGCCGATGTGCTGGTGCATGGCGACGATCTCTTCGGCAATGGCGTCAATCTCGCCGTGCGCGTCCAAGGCGTTTCCCCGCCCGGCGGCATGGCCGTCACCAAATGGATGCACGCCTATCTCGGCGCAGAAACCGATCTTGCCTTCACCGATATCGGCCCGACGATCCTCAAAAACATCCCGCGCACCGTGCATCTCTATGTCTGGCACCCGAGCGGCGCGGCAAAAGCCCTGCCCAAGAAGGACGAGCAACCCATCGTCGCTCCGTCGAGCCGCCCTTCGGTCGTGGTCCTCCCCTTCGACAATCTTTCGGGCGAGGCCGACCAGGCCTATTTCGCCGATGCCGTGGTCGAAGAAATCACCGCCACCCTGGCGCGCATTCGCGATTTCTTCGTCATCGCCCGCAATTCCGCCTTTTCCTACAAGGGCCGCTCGCTCGACGTGCGCCAGGTCGGCCGCGAATTGGGCGTGCGCTATGCCGTGGAAGGCAGCGTGCGCCGCGTCGGCCACAAGGTGCGGATAACAGCCCAATTGGTCGAAACCGAAAGCGGCAACCACATCTGGTCCGACAAGGTCAATGGCACCGTAGAGGACCTCTTCGATCTACAGGACACCATGGCCGCTCTCGTCGCCAGCGCCATCCAGCCCTCCATCCGCCAGGCCGAAATCGAACGCGCCCTCTCAAAGCGCCCCGATACGCTCGCCGCCTACGATCTCGTCATGCGCGCCATGCCCCAGCTCTGGGCCCACCAGCCCTCCGCCAATCGCGAAGCCATCGTGCTTTTGCAGCAGGCACTGGCACTCGAACCCAATTACGGCCTCGCCGCCGCCCTTGTCGGTTGGGCCCATGGCCAGCAGATCGCCTACAATTGGACCGACGACATTCCGGGCGAGCGCGCCGAGGCCCAAAAGGCCATCGACCGTGCCTCGGAAACCGCCATCGGCAATCCCACCGCCATGGCGGCTCTCGCCTCCGCCATCATGCAGACCGGCGGCGATGTCGCCCGCGCTAAAGACCTTGCCGAGCGTGCCCTGGTGCTCGACCCCAACCACGCCTGGGCCTGGCTCAGAAAAGCCTTCGGCCTTGTCTATCTCGGCCAGCCCGACGAGGCGATCAAGGCGTTCCAGGCCTCGCTGCGCCTCAGCCCCATGGACCCCTTCGCCTTCAACATGCTGCTGGGCACGGCCCTCGCCCATTTCGCAGCCGGTCGCCCAGAGGAGGCTGTGGATTTTGCCAGCCGGGCCCTCGCCGAGCGCCCGAACCTCAATTGGCCGTTTCGCGATCTCGCGAGCTATTATGGGGCTTTGGGCGACCTGACCGCGGCTACCGCCGCCCTCGAAAAATTCCGTGCCGCCCGCCCCGGTATAGACCTCGCCACCATCCGCGACAGCCTGCGCTTCATGCACCCGGATTTGCTGGAAAAATATGTCGACGGCCTTGCCAGGGCCGGGCTGGAGGAAAAGGCGGAAGCGATCTCGCCATAAACGGAAGCGAGCCATTCCCACCCACCGGCTGTCACCCCGGCCTTGAGCCTGGGCCCATCCCGAGATCTCAAGATGGATCCCGCCCTTCGCCGTCCCTCCACCTCCCCCCGAGCGTATCGGCACCCCCTCCCATCCTCCCCCGTCAAGGGGGAGGTGCGATATCGAGTATGTGGCTGGATATTGCTGAAGCCACCGGCCCAGCACCCTCCCCCTTGCGGGGAGGGCTGGGGAGGGGGATGACGCGGCAGGATGCGGAGCCGTACGCGATAGCCCCCATGCTGGGGAGTGTTCGCTTGGGACGCATTTGGGGCGCTGAAGCTTCCAAAAACACCGGGCCTCCCTCGGGCTTGACCCGAGGGCCGGTGCGGGAGCCACGGCGCTTATGCTTGTAATGGTTGGCCCTCGGGTCAAGCCCGAGGGCAGCCCGGTGGATGGGATGGAAAGCTCCCAAAACCCACACTCCACCCTTTCATGGAGGGAGGCTGGGGAGCGATGCCCCCCACCCCCAACCCAAGTGACCTACCCCTCCGCCAGCAACTTCCGCAGCTTGGCCAAAGCCGTCGCGCTATCCTCGCGATAGGCGATGGTGCCCTCGAAATTTCCTTCCCTGTTGAGCAGGAAAATCGAAGCCGTATGGTCCATCGTATAGTCGCCGTCTTCGAGCGGCACCTTCTGGTAGTAGATCGCCCAGGCCTTTGCCGCCTTCTCGATCTCTTCCGGCGTGCCGGTCACCCCGGTGACATGCCCCGTCCAGGCGACATAATCGCCGATGATATCGGCCGTATCTCGCTCCGGATCGATCGTCACGAAATAGGCCTTGAGGTCCTTGGCCTCCTCGCCCAGCGCCTCGTACCACGAGGTCATTTCAGCGAGCGAGGTCGGGCACACTTCCGGGCAATGGGTAAAGCCGAAGAACAGCATGGAGGGCGCGCCGGCAAAACTCTGCCGGTCGAACGCTTCCCCACTCGCCGTCGTCAACTGATAGTCGCCATCGCCAAGGTTCTGCGTGAGGCTAGGGCGCGTCGCCGAATAGGTATAGAGCCCGACAGCGCCGAGCCCGGCCACCGCAACCAGCGTCCAGAGAACGGCACGCAGGAGCCCGAGATTACTCATGGCTCGCCTTGTCCCCATGTTCGCAACCGGCCGGCGCATCGGCGGAAGCCGCGCCCGCCACCAGATCCACGACCACCGTGCCGGCCTTTTCGAAGGTCAGCGTGACGGGAACGACATCGCCTTCCTTGATCGTGCCATTGAGGCCCATGAACATCAGGTGGAAGCCACCGGGCTCCAGGGCGACAGTTTCGCCGGCCGGGATTTCGAGCCCGTCCTTGAGCTGCCGCATCTTCATGACATCGCCTTCCATGGCCATTTCATGAATCTGGGCTTCCCTGGCGATATCGGTCGTGACCGAAACCAGCCGATCGGCTTCCGTGCCGGTATTGGTAATGGTGAAGAAGCCACCGCCCACAGGAGCATTGGGCAGCGTGGCGCGGGTGAATGCACCGCTGATTTCAAGCGCGCCAAGTTTTACAGCAGCCCCAGCATGCTCGGCGGTTTCCGTAGCATCATGGCTATGGCCCTCATGGGCAAAGACCGGCAGGGCGGGCGAAAAGGCAGCAAGAAAGGCCATGGCAATGGCGGAACGACGAAGCGTCATGTGATCCTCGAAGGAAACAGGAAGTGGCCGCAAGGCAGCCGGAAAAGCGAAAAACCGTGGATCAGGCGGTTTGAGGCGGGCCGCGCGGCTGCCCCGGATGCTCCATCGGCCTTGCTGGGCCCGCTTGAGCATTGGCTTCGAAGTGAACGGGATCGGCATTGCGCAGCAGCGGCGGCTGCGCCAGCGGCGGCAGCACGGCCACGAACTGGGATTTACCGACACCGGTCAGAGGGCATTTCGCCGCCGTCGGCGTGTCGCTGTCGCCGCGCCCGGGATTGGCCACCGACGTACAGACCGACCAGGAAACGCTGGATTCAAATCCGAGCCGCGCCAGTTCGCGCTGCAGCCCCGCCCCCTGGTGCAGCGGCGCCAGCAGCACGAGCATATAAAGCGCCAGAACCGCAATGGCGGCGCCCACTTCTCGTCCGATCTGGCGCATGCGATTGGGCATGACGTCTCCCCGATATGGGATTGCTGCTACGCCTTGCACGTTCAAGAAGCAAGGCACGCAGTGTCGCAGAGCCAAAATCCTAGCGCATGTCTCCCGAAAGTGGGTACCGGTTTCGGGAGACATGCGCAAAACCAGAGACCTAAAGCGCAGGAAGCGAACCTGAAGGATCGCGACGCGCTTTAGGCCGTTCGGGCAAGCTCTGCCTGATTGACATGGAACAGCGCCGCCACCACGTCCGATTGCGTCACCATGCCGGCCAGCGTGCCGGCCGCATCGACCACCGGCACATGATGGTGGCCGGTCTCGGCCATCACCTGCACCACCCGCGCGATCGGCGTCGTCACTGGAACAGAGCGTACGTCGCTCGTCATCACGTCCCGCACCTTGCCGCGCAGCGGCCGGTCCGAATTACCGATGGACCGCAGCCGCCAGCCCAGCCCGGACCCCGTCGCCGAGGGCCCCCAATCCGCCTTGTCCAAAAGATCGGTCTGCGTGACGATCCCCACCACGCGCCGCTCCGCATCCACCACCGGCAGCGCCTTGACGCCATTGGCGCGCAGCAATCTGAGCGCGATCCGCAGCGATGTGCCCGGCATGACGCTGGCCACCTTCTGCGACATCACCGCCGAAGCGACCACTCCGCCCGAACGCCGGTTGAACGCCAGCACTTCGGCCCGCTGCAACACCTCTTCGAGATCATCGGGATCGACCGGCACCACCTCATCGCGCTCGCGAATGGCCGTGGTGAGATCATCGATCGTCACCCCCAGCCCGCCCGAGCGTCCCGCCGAAGCGACAGGCACATGCACCTGCGCCCGGTGCGGATAGACCTTCCCCGTCAGCTTGTTATAGCCGACTGCCGCCACGAGCAGCGCGAACGATCCCGCCAGCACCGGCCAGAGCACGTAGAAAAATCCCAGATCATGAATGGCCGGTCCGCCCAGCACCGCCGTCAGCGCCACCGCCCCGCTCGGCGGATGCAGGCATTTGAAGGTCAGCAGCAAGCCGATGCTCACCCCCAGCGCCAGCGCTGCCGCCACGCTCTGGTCCGGCACCAGCATGGCCGCCACGACCCCCACCACCGCCGCAATCCCATTGCCCCCGATGATCGACCAGGGCTGTGCCAGGGGACTTGCCGGCACCGCAAAGAGCAAAACCGCCGAAGCTCCCAGCGGCGCAATCAGCAGCGGCGCCGCCGCGGCCGGCAAAGCCAGCCGCCCGATAATTCCGACCACCAGAATGCCAAGACACGCCCCCACGGCCGCGCGCAGGCGCTCAACCGGACTGACGGCGACAAGATGGGGCACGAGGCGGGAGAAGAAGGAGGGAATGGTCATGGCCCGCTTCCTAAGGCCAGAGCCCGCCTTCGCCAAGGCATGCCCAACCAAATGCATCGGCAAAACTAAAACGGCCTTCTTCTTTCACCAATCAGCCGCCGATGCGACGCTCAACGTTACCAGTCTGCTAACCAATAGACGTCCGAACCCGCTCTCAATCCCCACGCTTTGATCCCGAGCAAAGCACGGCCGAAACAATCGGCTAGCGTCTCCCAAAATTTCGCAAGGGCACCATCATGAGCGCGCCGATTGAAACATTGAACCGCCGCTACGCCGATCTGCTCGGCCTCTGCGACCAGCTCGAAGCGGTCGCAGACAGCTTGCCCAACAATGTCTCCGCCAGCCAATGCGGTCAGCTTACGATTGAAATCGTTGATCTTTTGGCCCTCACGCATCGCGAAGAAGAAACCATCCTGCTCCCCCTCCTCGCGGCCTCATCTCGCCCCGAACTGCGCCAGCTCGCCCGTCGCCTCCGCGAGGAACACGACTATGACGACGACGCCGTGATCGAAGTCCGCGAAACCCTTCTCGCCCTCGCCGCGCACCATCCCCTCCAGTCCGCCGACGCCACCGGCTACCTCCTCCGCTCCTTCTTCGAAAGCCTCCGCCGTCATGTCCGGGCCGACAAAGATCTCCTCGCCATCATCTCGAACCTTACGCCTTAGTCTTTGCCACATAAGGGAAATTTTCACCGTATTTAACAAAGGTCTCCCGCGACCACGCAGAAATGGCGGGGTCGGATAAACCAATTCGTCACTTCGCTGGTGCATATCTGAATGAATCAGAGGCAGCACCATGACGCTTTCGCCTTCTCCTGAGGGCCATTCCGTTTCTGCACAAATCGTCTGGGCCGCTGTGGTTCTGGCGATCTGCCTCGCTGTCGTCGCCGTCGTTTCGGTCTCCTGGGCCATGGGGCGTATCGATGACCGCGCCCTTGGCGAGCAAAGGCAAACCATTGAAGTTGCTCTATTTGAGGCCCGCGCCCGCCTCGCCGCCGACCAGGCCGCAACCACCGTTACGCTTGAAGAAGTTGCTTCCGAAACGGAAGAGCTCGACCGCCGCCTGACGACGGCACTCGGACACGACCGCGCCTATATCCTGGCGCCCGATGGCAAGGTCCTCCGTGCCTCGGTCGATGGCCACTATGCCGGCAAGATATTTACCCTCGCCGATTCCTTCGTCCTGCAACCGATCATCGACCGCCTGCGCCTGCGGATCGCCAGGGCCGCCTTCGACGACCCCAGCCTGCGCTCCAACGATGCCGCGGGCATCCTGGCGCTGAGAACGGTGGGATTTGCTGATAGCGGCCAAGGCTTTGTCAGCATTCGCCCCATGACGTCCCTCAGCGACGACGAGGCCATCGACGATCACCTGCTCATCTCGATCAAGCTGATCGACCAGACCATGTTGCACGATATCGGCAAGCAGTTCGGCATAGCCAATATCAGGCGCGTCGCCCATCCCAGCAGCGTCGGCTGGCTTCCGATACTCAATTGGGAAGGCGCTACGCTGACCTATCTCGCCTGGACGCCGGCCAAGCCGGCACAGGCCCTGCTGGGCGAGGCGGCGCCGGCCCTGATCACCATGCTGGCAATGGTGGGCGTCGCCATGGCCGCCCTGCTGGTCTGGCTGCGGCGAACCTCGCTCACCATGGAGGCGAGCCGTGCCCACGCCACCTATTTCGCCCTGCACGATCCCCTGACGGGCCTCGCCAATCGCGCCCTCTTCGAAACGCGCCTCAGGCAGGCGAAGGACTATGAATTCCTGGCTGAAACCAAGGTGTTGCTGATCTCGGTGGACATCGACCGCTTCAAGGAGATCAATGATTCATGGGGGCATGCCGCGGGCGATCAATTGCTCCGCGAAGTCGCCAAACGCCTGATGATCGAGATGCCCGAAGAGGCGACCGTCGCCCGCCTCGGCGGCGACGAATTCGCCATCATCCATCCTGGGATTCTGAGCGAGGGCCAGGCGCGCTGGATCTGCCAGCGGCTGGTCCAATATACTCGGACACCCCTGACCATCGGCAGCGAGCGGATCAATGTGACGCTGAGCCTGGGCGCCGCCCTCGAAAAGGGAGACGAGGTGACACCGGAGGAGATCCTGCGCCGCGCCGACGTTGCTCTCTATGCCGCAAAACTGGCCGGACGCGACGGCTTCGCGCTCTACAGCCCCGACATGGACCGCGAAAAGCGCGAGCGGCGCACGCTCGAAATCGAGTTGCGCAATGCTCTTCTGACCGGAGAAGGCCTGCATCTCCTCTACCAGCCCATCCATGGCAGCCTCAGCAGCAAGATCGCGGGGGCCGAAGCGCTGATCCGCTGGATGCATCCTACGCGGGGCCTGCTCTCCCCCGACCATTTCATCGCCCTCGCCGAAGAGTGCGACATCATCGATCAACTGGGCGAATGGGTTCTGCGCGAGGCATGCCGCTTCGCCGTGTCGTCCGACCTGCCCCGGATCGCCGTGAACGTCTCGCCGGTCCAGTTCCACAATGCCCGGCTTGCCGAGCGCATCCTGGCAATCCTCGTCGAAACAGGCCTGGCGCCGGACCGGCTGGA
Organism: Devosia riboflavina; assembly: GCF_000743575.1. Classification (GTDB taxonomy): domain Bacteria; phylum Pseudomonadota; class Alphaproteobacteria; order Rhizobiales; family Devosiaceae; genus Devosia; species Devosia riboflavina. The sequence continues at coordinate 411,561 of NZ_JQGC01000001.1, forward strand.
AGTGGAAATTACCGAAGGCGTCTTGCTGCAAAACTCCACCCAGACCCAGGAAATCCTCGCTACACTCCGACAGGCGGGCGTCAGCATAGCGCTCGATGATTTCGGCACGGGCTATGCATCGATCAGCTATCTGCGCAGCTATGCCGTAGACAAACTCAAGATCGACAAATCCTATTCTCAGCTCGTCGGTACCGATCCGGTTGTGGGCCATATCGTTCGCCTGATCGTCGAAACGGCGCGTGCTCTGGGCATGTCCGTTACGGCGGAAGGGGTCGAAAACCAGGACCAGCGCCGCAAGCTGACATCCATGGGCTGCACCTATCTCCAAGGCTATTTTTTTGCTCGCCCACTCTCGCCTGACGACATGCGGGACGCCTTCTCCCGGAACATGAAGACCGGCATCGACCAGAAGCTCGCCTGATCCCCTCGGGCTTCACGCAAAGGTCACGCGCAGCGCATAAGCGCTTTCCCCAAGGAAACACCATGTGGCTGGAGAGTCGGGTTGGGTTCCTTCGTCTCAGCATTATGTATAAAACGCAGCAGGTCGGGGAGCATCGCTATGCGCATCACCATGATAGGCAGTGGCTATGTCGGCCTCGTCAGCGGCGCCTGTTTTGCCGATTTCGGCCATGACGTCACCTGCGTCGATCTCAATGAACAAAAGATCGAAGCCCTCAAGGCCGGCAGAATTCCGATTTTCGAGCCCGGTCTCGAGGTGCTCGTCGCCGACAATGCCCGAGCCGGCCGCCTGACTTTTACCACCGATCTTGCCCCCGCCGTTGCCAATTCCGACGTCGTGTTCATTGCCGTGGGCACGCCGTCCCGCCGCGGCGATGGCCATGCCGACCTCTCCTATGTCTACGCCGCCGCCGCCGATATCGCCCGGGCCGTCAAAGGCTTTACGGTCATCGTCACAAAATCCACGGCGCCGGTCGGCACCGGCGACGAGGTGGAACGCATCATCCGCGAAACCAATCCGGCCGCAGACGTGGTGGTCGTGACCAATCCTGAATTCCTGCGCGAAGGCTCGGCCATCGAGGATTTCAAGCGGCCCGACCGCATTGTCGTCGGCCTCGAGGACGACCGCGCCCGCGAGGTGATGACCGACGTCTATCGCCCGCTCTATCTCAATCAGGCGCCGCTCATGTTCACCGGACGCCGCACCGCCGAGCTGATCAAATATGCCGGCAATGCCTTTCTCGCCATGAAGATCACCTTCATCAACGAGATCGCCGATCTCTGCGAACGCACCGGCGCCAATGTTCAGGACGTCGCCCGCGGCATCGGCATGGACAACCGAATCGGCGGCAAATTCCTCAATGCCGGCCCCGGCTATGGCGGCTCCTGCTTCCCCAAGGACACGCTGGCCCTCGTCAAGACCGGCCAGGATTTCGAGACGCCCCTGCGGCTCGTCGAAACCACCATCGAAGTCAACGACCGCCGCAAGCGCGCCATGGGCCGCAAGGTCATATCGGCCATGGGCGGCAATGTGCGCGGTAAAACCATCGGCATCCTGGGCCTGACTTTCAAACCCAATACCGACGACATGCGCGACGCCCCTTCGATCGCCATCATCCAATCGCTACAGGATGCCGGGGTCAGGATCCGCGCCTATGACCCCGAAGGCATGGAAGCGGCCAAGACGTTTCTGAGCGGCGTGGACTATGCCGCGGACGTCTACGACGCTGCATCCGGAGCCGACGCGCTGGTTCTGATCACCGAATGGAACGCCTTCCGCTCGCTCGACCTCAAGCGGATTGAACAGGCAATGGCCGGGAACGTGTTCATCGACCTGCGCAATGTCTATCGCCGCAAGGAAGTCGAGACGGCGGGCCTAAACTATGTCAGCATCGGCCGCCCGCAAGGCGCTACAGATACGGCGGCGCAAGCGGCAGAATAGACCGGACTAATACCGTATTTCATAAACTGTGGGGGCAGTATGAATTCGGGCAAGGTTGCTCTGATCACTGGCATTACCGGACAAGACGGTTCCTATCTCGCCGAATTTTTGCTGGAAAAGGGATATCGGGTCCACGGAATACAGCGTCGAGCCTCGCTCCCGAACGACCAACGCATTGGTCATCTCGTCGACGCGGAAACCTCCTCATCCGGCGTCACCCTGCACTATGGCGACCTTACGGATGGCTCGGGCCTGACGCGATTGGTCCGGGATATTGCGCCCGACGAGATCTACAATCTTGGGGCGCAATCGGACGTGAAGGTGTCGTTCGACGCGCCCGAATATACCGCCGATGTCGACGGCCTCGGCACCTTGCGGCTGCTGGAAGCAATCCGCCTGCTTGGGCTCGAGAACAAGACCCGCTTTTATCAGGCGTCCACCTCGGAGCTTTATGGTCTCGCCCAGGAGACGCCGCAGCGGGAAACGACGCCATTTTACCCGCGCTCGCCTTATGCCGTGGCCAAGCTTTTCGCCCACTGCACCACGATCAACTATCGCGAGGCCTATGGCATCTATGCCTGCAATGGCATTCTCTTCAATCACGAAAGCCCGCGTCGCGGCGAGACTTTTGCGACGCGCAAAATTACGCGTGGCCTCTGCAATATCGCGCTGGGATTGGAGCGCTGCCTCCATATGGGAAACATCGACGCGCTGCGTGACTGGGGCCATGCGAGGGACTATGTCCGCATGCAATGGCTGATGCTGCAGCAGGCGGTTCCAGAGGATTTCGTGATTGCCACCGGCAAGCAATATTCCGTCCGCGAATTCATTCGCTGGGCGGCTTCCGACCTCGGCATCACGCTGGAATTTTCCGGTTCCGGGACAAGCGAGATTGGGATAGTCGCGCATGTGGCAGGCGACAGGGCGTCCCAAGTTTCAGAGGGAGACGTGATCCTGCGCATCGACCCGCAATATTTTCGCCCGACCGAGGCCGACGCCCTGCTCGGCGATCCCACCAAAGCGCGGGAAAAGCTGGGTTGGGTTCCCGAGATCAGCGCCCGGGAAATGTGCCGTGAAATGGTCGAGGCCGACTACCGCGCTGCACTGCGCCATGTCTCGAACCAACCCAACCCTGCGCTCGTGCCAGCCTTGGGCCGATATTCCGCGCCGACCCAGCCGGAGTAACCGGCTTCGTCCAGGACCTTGAAGATATTGGCATAATTGATCTCGCCCGTACCCGGCTCGTGGCGGCCGGGATGATCGGCGATCTGGACATGGCCGATGCGGGACTGGAGGCGCTGGAACGTTGGGATCAGGTCGCCCTGAACGATCTGCATGTGGTAGAAATCGTATTGCAGATAGAGGTTCTCGTGGCCGACTGCGGCGGCGATGCGCTCGTAATCATCGGTGGAGTTGATCAGGAAGCCCGGCATGTCGCGGGTGTTGATTGGCTCTAGTAGGAGCATGATGCCTTCCGCGGCGAGGCGTGGGGCGGCGTAGCGGAGATTCTCGGCGAGCACGCTTTCGAGTTCAGCGCGGGCGACGCCAGCCGGGGCGATGCCGGCGAGGCAATTGACCTGGGTGCAGCCATTCGCCTTGGCATACTCGATGGCCTTGTCGACGCTTTCGCGGAATTCTGCGACGCGATCTGGATGGCAGGCGATGCCGCGCTCGCCGGCGGCCCAGTTTCCGGCGGGCAGGTTGAAAAGGGCCTGAGTGAGGCCGTGTTCTTGCAGGAGGTCCACCAGAACGGCTGTGGGCTGGTCGTAGGCGCCGACATATTCGACAGCCTTGAAGCCATCTGATGCTGCTGCCGCGAAGCGGTCGAGGAAGGGCAGCTCGGGGTAGAGCATCGAAATATTGGCCGAGAAACGCGGCATGTCTGGGGGCTCCGATGTGAGTGGGTAGTACCCACTCACTCAGATAGCCGAGTGCACGAACTTGGACTAGTTCAGCGCGTTCTTCACGATACGGCCACTGGCCATGATGATGGGCATGTTGGCGCCGTCGTCCTGTAAGAGGGAGATGTCCGAAAGCGGGTCGCCGTCGACCACGAGGAGATCGGCAAAGGCGCCTTCGGCGACGACACCCACCTGTCCCTCGAGGCGGCAGAGCTTGGCGCCGATGACGGTGGCGGAGCGGATGATTTCTTGTGGTGTGAGGACCCTGGCGAGGAGTTCGAATTCCATGCCATGGTATTTTCGCAGTTGCCCGAGGAGGTCGGAGCCAAAGGCCATGGGCAGGCCCGCATCGCGCATGATTTCGAGGGAGCGCAGTCCACCGCTGCGGACGACGTCGATCTTGGCGAATTCGGCTGCGCCGAGACCGAGCGCTTCGCCTTCGAGGGCGAGCGCATCATAGGCGACGAGGGTGGGGACGGCGATGCAGCCCTTCTCAGCCGCCTTTCTGGCGGTGTCGGGTTCGATCAGGTTGCAGTGTTCGAGCGAGTGCACGCCGAGTTCGACGCAGCGAGCGATAGACTTGTCGGTATAGACGTGGGCGGCGACATAGAGGCCGGCGTTTTCGGCCTCTTCGACCATGGCGCTGATTTCGTCGCGCGAATACTGGATGGAGTGGATCGGGTCATTGGGCGAGGAGACGCCGCCATTGGCCATGACCTTGATGAAGTTGGCGCCTTCCTTGATCATGGTGCGGCAGGCGGCGCGGACATTGTCGACGCCATCGACGATGAGGCCCATGGAGCCCAAGCGATCGGAGAAAAGGCCCGGACGATCATCGGTGCGCTGGCGCAGGTCGGCATGGCCGCCGGTGGTGGTGAGGCCCTTGCCGCAGATGATGAGGCGGGGGCCGGCGATAAGGCCCTCGTTAACCGCACGGACGAGGCCGTAATCGGCACCGCCGAGATCGCGCAGCGTGGTGAAACCGCGCTGTAGGGCTTCTTCCATAACCCGCGCGGAGCGCAGGGCGGCGAGGGAAGCAGGGGCGATCATATTGGCCCAAAGGTCGAGGGTTTCGGCGACGACATGGACGTGGCAATCGACGAGGCCGGGCATGATGGTCTTGCCGGCGAGGTCGATCACTTCCACGCCTTCGGGCCGCGCAAGGCCGGTGCCGATGGCGGCGATGCGCTGGTTGGTGACCAGCACGTCGAGACCCTGCCGCAGGATGCCGGCTTCGGCGTCGAGAACATTGCCGCCGGTGAAAAGATAGGACGTGGTCATGAAAGCAACTCAGCGGTTGTGGCAGGCGACCATCTGGCCACCTTCGCGGGCGGTCAGGGCGGGTTCGGTGGTCTTGCAGACGGCGGTGACGAGGGGGCAGCGCGTGTGGAACGGGCAGCCACTCGGCTTCTTCGTTGCGCTCGGGATGTCGTCATTGGTGGCGCTAAAACTGTGGCGCTTGCGCGGGTCGCGGGAGGGCGCCGAGCGCATCAGCAGTTCGGTATAGGGATGGCCCGGCTCGGCAAAGATACGCGTCTTGGGGGCGATCTCGACGATCTTGCCCAGATACATGACGGCGACGCGGTGCGAGATGAATTCGACCACGCCAAGATCGTGCGAAATCGACAGGTAGGAAACGCCGAGATCGCGCTGCAGGTCGCTGAGGAGATTGAGGATCTGCGCCTGCACCGACACGTCGAGCGCTGAAACCGGCTCGTCGCAGACGATGACGTCGGGGTTAAGCGCCAGGGCGCGGGCAATGCCGATACGCTGGCGCTGGCCGCCCGAGAATTGGTGGGCGAAATTGTCGGCCTGATCGGGACGGAGGCCGACGCGTTCCATGAGTTCTGCAACGCGCGTCTCGCGCTCGGCCGGGGTGCCGACCTTATGGATGTCGAGCGGGGCGCGAATAATGTCCTTCACGCGCTGGCGGGGATTGAGGGACGAGAAGGGATCCTGGAAGACAATCTGCATGCGTCGGCGATAGCTTTTCAGCGCCGCGCGATTGAAGCCGCGGATTTCCTGGCCGTCGAACTGCACGCGGCCACCGGTCGGCTTGACGAGGCCCATGAGGGCCAGGCCGGTGGTCGACTTGCCGCAGCCGCTCTCGCCCACAAGGCTCAGGGTTTCGCCGCGATTGAGCGAAAAGCTGACGCCATCGACGGCCTTGACCGCGCCGACCTGCCGCTGGAGCACGCCGGCACGGATGGGGAAGTGGACTTCGAGGTTCTCGACCGAGAGCAAGGGGGTGCGATCAGGCTGCATCGTCGTGCTCCCAGCAGGCGGCCCAGTGTCCGGGGCGTTTTTCTTCAAATGGCGGGCGCTCTTCGAGGCACCGAGCCGAGGCGCCCGGGCAACGCGGGGCAAAGGCGCAGCCCTTGGGCAGGTTCCAGAGCGGAGGAACGGTGCCCGGAATATCGGCGAGACGATCGCCGGCTTCGCTTGAGGCGCCAGCACCCGGAACCGCGCCCATCAGCCCGATCGTGTAGGGATGAAACGGGCGATCGAAGAGGTCGAAAATGCTCGCTTCCTCGACCTTGCGGCCCGCATACATGACGATGACGCGGTCGGCGACTTCCGAGACGACGCCGAGATCGTGGGTGATGAGGATCTGCGCGGTGCCGAGGCGCTTCTGCAGGTCGGAAATCAAGCCGAGGATCTGCGCCTGAATGGTCACGTCGAGCGCCGTGGTCGGCTCGTCGGCGATGATGATCTTGGGGTCGCAGGCGAGCGCCAAAGCGATCATGGCGCGCTGGCGCATACCGCCGGAAAGCTCATGCGGGAACTGGCTGGCGCGGCGCTCGGGATCGGGCATCTGCACGAGACGCAACACGTCGACGGCGCGGGCATCGGCCTCGCGGCGGCTGCACTTGCGGTGCTGGCGGACGGATTCGGCGATCTGTTCGCCGATGCGCAGCACCGGATTGAGCGCGGTGAGCGGCTCCTGAAAAATCATGGCGATCTTCTCACCGCGGAAATCTTCGACCTGCCGCTGATCCATGGCGAGGAAATCCTGGCCCTCGATCAGCACCTTGCCACCGGCAATGGTGGCAGCATCGGGCAGGAGCCGCAGGAGGGACAGGGCGGTCATGGATTTGCCGCAGCCGCTTTCCCCGACGATGCAGAGGGTCTCCCCTGCCCTGACCGAGAAATTCATGTCGGAGACGACGGCAAAAGCGCCATTCACGCCTCTGATCTCGATATCGAGACCGGAGACTTCCAGAACCGGGACATGGGTTGCTGTGTTCATTTCGCTCATTGCCGTCGTCTCCAATGCCGGGCTAGTGGGGCACGCCCGGCATGTTTGGGGTCGCTTTCGCGCGTCTTAGTCGGTGGAGCCTTCGAGGTTACCGACCATGAAACCGTAGTCGCCGCTGTGGACGAGATTGCGGGTGAGGTGCTGCATGATCATCACGCCATTGGCGAAGGGCGTCGGGATCTCTTCGAGCACTTCGAACGTGTAGGGGCTGACGACGCGACCAAGGAGCTGGCCGCCCTTGATGACTTCGCCATTGGCCGGAGCCAGCGGTTCGAGCCAGCCGCCCTGGGTCGGGCGGATGCCGGCCAGTTCGTTGACGACGATCTGCTTGGGATTGGTCCACGGATCGCCCGGAATGGCGCCGATGGTTTTCAGCATATTGAGCACGCCGTCGACCGTCTGCTTCACATAGGGGGTCTGGTCGACAATGCCGCCGCCGAGCTCGATCACGGCCACCGGGATATTGCGGGTGTCGATGGTCACCGACTTGGTGGTGCCGCCGAAGACGGTGCCCTGCTTGTTCTCGACCGGACGGTAGAGGAGTTTTGAGCCGAAGGCGCGCGACAGGCGCTCGTCGTTCCAGATGTAGACGTAGTCGACGGTCGGGCGATCGGTGCCCGAATGCAGGTCGATATGCACGTCGATGACATTGAGGAACTCATTGGTCATCGCGTGGGCGAGCTGCTGGGAATAGGTGCCCTTGGGATTGCCCGGAAACTGGCGATTGAGATCGACCTTGTCGATGGTAGCAAAGCGCTCGTTGACGGCGAAGGCATAGGGATTGGCGACCGGCAGCAAGAGGATGCGGCCCTTGAGGGGCTGGTCCTTTAGCGCGCGATAGAGATCGAGAATGGCCTGGGAGCCGGTGTTCTCGTTGCCGTGGATGGAGGCGGAAATGCCGATGGTGGGACCATCCTCTTCGCCGACCAGCTCATGGATGAACAGCACTGCATCGCTGCCATCGGCATGCGTCGTGAACTTGGGACGAAGCTGGTTGATGGATTTGACCATTCGAATATTCCTTTAGTTACTTTGCCTTGGCGGACTTGCCGCCGCCGCGAGAGAGCTGGCGGGGGTCGAGCACATCGCGCAGACCATCGCCGAGTAGATTGAAGCCGAGCACCGTCACCATGATGGTCGCGCCCGAGACGATGGAGAGCCACGGCGCGTCGCGCATGAAGCGGGTGCCATAGGCAAGGGTCCATCCCCAGGTCGGGGCCGGTGGCGGCAGACCGAAGCCGAGGAAGCTCAGGGCCGATTCCGAGATGATCGCCGTGCCGAGGCCAAGCGAGGCCAGCACGATGATCGGGCCCAAAGCGTTGGGCAGGATTTCCCGGAAGATGATGCGGGCAGGGCTGGCGCCGATGGCTTTGGCCGCCTGCACATAGTTCTGTTCGCGCAGCACCAGGGTCGTCGAGCGCACGACGCGGGCATATTCGGTCCAGGCGACGACAATGATCGCGAGCGACACGTTCATGATGCCCGGGCCGAGAACCGCGACAATGGCGAGGGCCAGGACGATGGCCGGGAAGCCGAGGAAGATATCGGTGATCCGCATCAGGACCTGATCGACCCAGCCGCCGAAATAGCCGGCGACGAGACCGACCACGGTGCCGATGGCAGCCGAGACCGTCACTGCGATGACGGCGATGGTGAGCGAGATGCGGGCGCCGAAGACGAGGCGGGACCAGAGGTCACGACCGAAATTGTCGGTGCCGAGGATGTGCTCCATGGTCGGGCCATCGAAGCGGTTGCGCATGTCCATCTGCTCGATGCCATGGGTCGCGACATAGGGCGCGAAAATGGCGAGGAGGATGATGGTCAGCGAGATCAGCGCGCCGACGACGAGCGACACATTGGTGAAGGCTTTAGGCAAACGCATGATCATCAACCCAACCGAATACGCGGGTCGACCGCTGCGTAGAGAAGATCCACCACCAGGTTCACGAGCGCGAAGACGATGGCGAAGGTGAGCACGATGCCCTGGATCAGCGGCAGGTCACGCTGCGAAATCGCGGCGATGGTGAGCTGTCCGAGGCCGGGCCAGGCGAAGATGGATTCGGTGAGCACGGCGCCACCAAGGAGGGCACCGAAGCGGAGGCCGATGACGCTGAGTACCGGCAGGAGTGCGTTTCGGAGGGCGTGGCGGATGACGACGCGCCCCTTGCGCAGGCCCTTGGCATAGGCGGTGCGGACAAAGTCTTCACGCAGCACTTCGAGCATGGAGACACGAACGAGGCGCGAGATGATGGCCGCCGAGTTTGCCGCGAGGGCCAGCGCCGGCAGGGCGATGTGGCCGATCGAATCCCAGAGAACCTGCGGACGGCCGGTGATGGCGGCAAGGAAAGCTTCGGGCAGCGGCACGCCGCGGCCGATGGCGGGGAGCCAGCCGAGCTGCACGGCAAAGAGCAGCATCAAAAGGAGGCCGAGCCAATAGACCGGCATGGAGACGCCAAGCTGGGCAAAGAGCATGGTGACCGTATCCACCCACGTACCCTGGCGGATCGCCGCGAGGACGCCGAGCGTCAGGCCGATGAGGGTCGCAAGGATCAGGGCGACGACGGCGAGTTCGATGGTCGCACCGAGGCGGCCGAGGATGATCTCGGAGACCGGCTGGTTCTGGAAGATCGAGCGGCCCATATCGCCCTGCAGCAGCGAGGCGAAGTAGTCCCAGAGGCGGATGTACCAGGGGTCATTCAGGCCCAGCGTATTGCGCAGGGTTTCGATCGCTTCTGGCGTCGCGTCCTGACCGAGGAGGACGGCGGCCGGATCGCCTGGGATAATGAGCAAGAGGCCGAAGGTGACCACCACCATGCCGATGGCCATGGGGATGAGCAGCAGGAGCCTGCGGATGACATAGGCTACCATTGGCTTTGCCTCTGCGGGACTGGATTACGCTCAGCCAAGGATCACCTCATCGAGCTTGCGGGGGTACTTGGTGAGGCTATCGGGCCCCTGTCCGGTGACGAGAACCGTGTCGGCAAGGCGGAAGCCGCCGAGGCCGGGCACGTAGAGAGCGGGTTCGGAGGAGCAGACCATGTTGGGGAGAAGCAGAGTGTCGTCGCCCCCTTCCACCCACGGCGGCTCGTGGAACATGACGCCCATGCCGTGGCCGACGCGATGGAGGCAGAATTCGCTGACGCCCTGCTCGCGGATGAAGCCGAGAGCTCGGTCGTCGGCGGAGGAACAGGTGGCGCCGGCAATCAGGCCCATCGTGCCGATGGCCTGGGCCTGCTGGGCCAGATTGTAGAAGCGTTCCTGCTCCTTGCTCGGCTCGCCCAGAATGAAGGTGCGCTCGCTTTCGGCGGCGCGCCCACCCACCCGGCAGCCGAGAGAAAGAATCATGCTTTCTCCGCGTTGCGGGCGGTGGCCGGTCGGCATTCCGTGAGGGAAAGCGGAACGCAGGCCGGAATAGACAAGCCCACCGGCAATGCCCTGGACGAGCATGATGTCCTCGTGCTCGCGATACATTGTATCGAGCGCATGACGGATGATGTGGGCCTCGATCTCGATTTCGGTCGGCATGGTTTTGCCGGTGCGGAGCGCCTCGTCGATGACGGCGACGCCGGCGGCAACCATGGAGTCGGAAATGCGCGCGGCTTCGCGCTGCAGCACCAGTTCTTCAGGGCGCTTGGTGAGGCGCATTTTGCCCACGATGCCGGAGGCGCGTACCTTGGCATTGGGGAAGGCCGCTTCGATCTGGCCGACGCGGGCGAGAGAGATGCCCGGTGAATGCGCGACGGTGCCCTTGATGTCGCCGACAGTGCGGGCGAGCACGGCAAAGGGCCGGTCGCGGCCGGGGAATTCGAAATAGACGACGAGTTCGGCTGCGGTCTTCTGGTCGAGCGCATGGTGGCGCTCAAGCTCGGGGATCAGCAGGTAGGCATCGGTTTGCGTCAGCGCGAAAACGACGGGACGCTCGGTGGTGTAGTGGGAAAAGCCGGTCGTGTAGATGACGTCGTCATTGGAATCGAGCAGCAGCACGTCGACGCCGTCTTCGGCCATGCGCGCACGAATGTCGCGATGTACGGATGCGTAATAGTCGGCGCTGAGGCGCTGGGAGAAGGCCATGGCGATGTCCTTGGAGTGGGGCCACAAGGCCGGCCGGCACCGAAGCGCCGGCCGGGATAGTCACGATCAGTCGGTGAAGCCGATCAGGCCGCGGAGATTGCCGCGCGGCGTGGCCTGCACTTCGACCGGCAGGTCCTTGGCGTAGAACAGCTGATAGCCCTGAGCCGAGATGATGTAGTAGGGCAGCTCTTCGGCCAGGATGGTTGCGGCCTTCTGATAGGCAGCGGCGCGGCCAGCCTGGTCGAGGGTCGAACGGCCCTCCTGGAGGAGCGCGTCGACTTCAGGGTTGGAATAGCCACCCCAGTTGGTCGGGCCACCCGTGGACAGCTGGGCGAACATCAGGCGATCGGGATCGACGATGTTGAGCCAGCCGAGGAGCGCGATCTGGTGCTTGCCCTGCTGCACGTAGTTGGTCGAGAAGGACGGCCAGTCGCTGATCTGGGCGGTTGCCTTGACGCCGGCGGCTTCAAACAGAGCCTGCAGGAACTCGACGCTCTGGACGCGGTTGGTGTCTTCGCTGTGGGTCGAGAGAACCACTTCGAGGTCCTTACCGTCCTTGTCGAGTACGCCGTCGGCATTGCTGTCGGTCCAGCCGAGTTCGTTGAACTGGGCAATGGCCGCTTCGATGTCGAAGGTCGGCTGCGCGATGGCATCCGAGAAGGCCCAGGACGATGGCAGGATGATCGAGTGTGCTTCCTGATCGACGCCCTGGTAGATGTCGTTCACGATGGTTGCCTGATCGACGAGCTTGGCGAAGGCCTGGCGCATCTTGGGATCAGACAGCAGCGGATCGTTGACGTTGAAGTTGAGGTAGTTCACGCCGAGACCGGCGGTGATGACATTGCCGAAGCGGTCATCGGCCTTGAGGCGTTCGATATCCTGCGGGGCCAGAGGAGACTGGATGACGTCGAGATCGCCAGCTTCGAAAGCCTGCGAACGGGCCGAGTTGTCGCCGATGATCTTGAGGGTGACGTTCTCGATCGTCGGCTTGCCGCGCCAGTAGTTTTCGTTGGCTGCGAGCACGATCTCGCTGCCGCGGTTCCACGAGACGAGCTTCATCGGGCCGGCGCCGACCGGGTTGAGCGCGATATCGGTGCCGCCTTCGACGAGGGCCTTCGGCACGATGCCGATATCGAGATAGGTGAGGAGCGGTGCATAGGGCGCAGAGAGCGTGAACTTCACGGTCTGCGGACCGACGGCTTCGACGGCCGAGATCGGCGCATAGAGTGCGCGGCTCGGGGCGTTGAAGTCGGGATTGACCAGCGTCGTATAGGTATAGACGACGTCATCGGCGGTCAGCGGGCTGCCATCCGAGAACTTCAGGTCCGGGCGGAGCTTGAAGATGAAGGTCTGCGGATCGGGCGTTTCCCAGCTTTCGGCCAGGTCCGGCACCGGTTCGAGGCTCGGGGTGATGTGAACGAGACCAGAATAGATCAGGTCAGCGGTGCGCGAGGCTGTCGTATCGCGCATCAGGCGCGGATCGAGCGTACCGGCATCCACGTCCATCCCCACGATGAGCGCGTTGCTGTCCTGTGCGAAAACGGTCTGCACCGGCATGAGGCTCAGCGCTATCAAGGCGCTGGTCGTCAACAAAAATTTCTTCATTCCCTGTTCCCTTGCTGTGACTAATTAAGCGGATAGTCGGCCCGCTAGCTGACCACCCTTGGCGCGCCTGAGATCGGCGAGCCGCGGAGCCAGAATGGTGTCGAGAGCGCCGGTATCGGGCGCGTGGCGATATTCGAAACACTGCACGCCGGGCCGCACGAGCTGGGCCACGTGATCAGCGCCGGAAGCGTAGACGACGGCGTCCGACCCCTCGATCACCTCCGCCAGATCGGGCGCGGAGGACCAGGTGACGCGGATGTCGGAAATGTGCGGCGCGAACTCGCGCACGCTGGGGCGCATGATCGCGATATATTCCTTGAAGTGAGTGATGGCGGCGACGCGGGCGCGGGAGTCGAGGCCCGCAAGGTTCTGCCGCGTGCGCTGCGAAGGGATGAAGCGCAGACCGAGCACTTCGCCGCCTTCGACGAGGGAGCGCACTTCCGCTTCCCTGTGGCTGAAGGTCAGCACGATATCGGCGGCGGCACAGGCCCGGCGCTGCGGACCATCGGCGCGGATGCTGTCGAGCGTGACGAGTTCGATCTGGTCATTGCTGGCAAGCGCGGGGCGGATTTCCTCGACATAGTCGCGGCCCGGACCTTCGAAGATGCAGACAAAGACGATGTTGAGCCCGGTGGCCGGGCGGCGCATCTGCGCGCCGGCATTGATCATCGACACCAGCGCCATGGACGAGACGCCAAGCGCCTCGGCCTTGGAGAGGATGGCCTCGATATCGGCACGGAGGGCATTGATCGGCTGCCCTGAGGCGGCGAGCGCCAACGGGTCGCGCGCCGTGAAGGCACCAAGGCCCGCGCGCATCTCGATCAGGCCTTCATCGCGGAGTTGCTGATAAACCTGACTGACGGTCATCGGGGCGATGCCGAGCTCGCTCGCGAGCTGCCGGACCGATTGCAGCTTGGTGCCATAGGGCATGTCGCTGAAGGCCAGCACGTAGCTCAAGAGCCCATGCAATTGCGTCCCGACCGGGACGGGAAGCGACTTGTCGATGCTGGACGCGTCTATCGTGAACATGTGTTCTACCACGTTGATACACTGACCGTAACCACGAGTTCCCGACACCGCAATAGGGTCTGCAATTTTTTTGCACACCGTTTGATTTCGCTGCACGAATGTGCACAAATGCATGAAATCAGGCGAATTTTACCGGCTTTTGCGCTGGGCTATCGCCGTTTGCCGGTCGTTTTCTGCGTCTTGAGGTGTACTAATGGAATATACCAACCTGGGCCGGACGGGCCTGAAAGTGTCGCAGCTGGCGCTCGGCTGCATGACCTTCGGCTCGCCAACCTGGGCCCCATGGGTGCTGGATGAAGCGGCCTCGCGGCCGATCATCGACAAGGCCGTGGACCACGGGATCAACTTCTTCGATCTGGCGGACATGTATTCGGCCGGTGCAAGCGAAGAGGTGGTCGGCAAGGTGCTGTCCGCGCGGAAGCGGCAGAACCTTGTGCTGGCGACAAAGCTCTACAATCCGATGAGCGGCGACCCCAACGATCGGGGCCTGTCGCGCAAGCACATCTTTGAGGCCGTGGACGGCAGCCTGAAGCGGTTGGGTACCGACTATATCGACCTCTACCAGCTGCATCGCTTCGACTATGGCACCCCGCTCGAAGAGACGCTGGATGCACTCAATGACGTCGTTCGCGCCGGCAAGGTGCGCTATCTCGGCGCCTCCTCCATGCACGCCTGGCAGTTCATGAAGGCGCTCGGCATGCAGCGCGCCAATGGCTGGGCGCCCTTTGTGTCCATGCAGCCGCACTACAACCTGATCTATCGCGAGGAAGAGCGCGAAATGCTGCCGCTCTGCCGCTCGGAAGGTATTGGCGTCATCCCCTGGAGCCCCCTCGCCCGCGGGCGTCTGGCGGCCCGCACCGACGCCGATACGACGCGTTCGCAGACCGACAAGACCGCCTCGGCGCTTTATGATCGGTCGCGTGAACAGGACGATGCCGTTGTTGCTGCCGTGCGCACCGTGGCCGAGCGCCATGGCCGGCCGCCGGCCCAGATCGCCTATGCCTGGGTCGCCACAAGGCCGGGGATCACCGCGCCTATCGTCGGCATTTCCAAGCTCCATCAGTTCGATGATGCCGTCGCTGCGCTTGAGGTGAAGCTCAGCGACGAGGATGTGGCGCTGATGGAAGCCCCCTACTATCCCAAGCCGGTTGCCGGCCACCAATAGGAGTTTTGGCCATGCTGATTGGCAATGAACTGGCGGGCCTGACGGCCGGCATCGACGCGCTCTATCGCAGCACGCCGCGCAGCGACGGCTTTTTGGACAAGGAAGGCCTGATCCCAGTCGCCATGGCCGAAGTCGAGCCGATCAAGCTGCGCGACTATGCCGAGGCTCGGGAAAAGCTCGAAGCGCTGGCGGTGCGGAATGCCGGCGAGGCGGAAACGCAGTTGCGTGGTGGCTATGTCGCCGAGATGATCGACTCGCTCCTGGCGCTGGTGACGACGTTTGAGGAAAAGCCGATCAGCTTTGCTGACCGCGTGGCCCGGCAGATCCGGGTTGAGACGCAGCTCGTGCCGGACAGTGAGCTGGAAGGCTATCGCCAGACTATCCGCGAAAAGCTCGATGAGCTTGGCTATGCGGGCGGCAGCCTCAGCGAGGATTTCAACCGCTGGGAAGCACAGGCGCGCGTGCCGAGGGAAGCCGTTCTGGCTGAACTGAAGGCGCTGATCCTGGAGGGTCGAGAACGCGTGACGGCAAGCATGTATCCCTTCTCGCATGAATGGATGGAGCCTGCAGGTGTCACGGCCGTGCCCTTCTCGGCCTATTGCGACTACCCAACGCGAAAAGTGCTGCTGAACCTCGATTTCCCGTACACTCGGTTTTCGCTGAAGCATCTGGCGACGCACGAAGTGTTCCCGGGGCATCTGGTGCACATGAACCTGCGCGAGCGCTATGTCCTCGAGGGCAAGATGCCGCTTGACGGGGCGCAGGTGGTAACGAGTTCGGCGAGCAGCGCGCTTTTCGAAGGCATTGCCGACAATGGCATGTTCTTCCTCGATTGGGTCAATGGGCCCGAGGACGAACTGGGCGTGGCGCTGCAGCGTCTGCGGAGCGCCATGCGCTGCAATGCGGCCTGGATGATGCACGCGCAAGGGATGAGCCTTGATGAGATCGTGCCGATCATGGCCGACAAGGCGCTGCAGGACCCGGTGACAGTGCGCTCGCGGCTCGCCTTCCTCAGCCACAACCTCAGGGCACCGTTCGTCTACGCCTATTACGGCGGCGACATGGCCGTACACGAGGTGTGGAAGACTGTCGCGCCGGAAGAGCGCAAGGACTTCTGGAGCTTCCTCTACGACAACATGCACACGTCGACGACGCTCAAGAAATACTGGAAGGCCTGATCGGCTGACTGCAAAAGGAAAGGCCGGCGAGAGCGATCTCGCCGGCCTTTTATTTCGGGTGCCTGGAAGCGCCTATTCTTCCGTCTGGCCGGTGAGGCTGAGGAGAAGCTGGAAGATGTTGATGAAGCTCAGGTAGAGCGACAGCGCGCCCATGACGGCGAGCTTCTGGTTGGCTTCAGCGCCGTTGTTTTCGGCAAACTGCTCTTTGATGGACTGGGTATCCCAGGCGGTGAGGCCGAGGAAAACGAGGATGCCGACCACCGAAACGATGAACTGCAGCATGCTCGAGCCGAGGAAGATGTTGACGATCGAGGCGATGACGACGCCGACGAGGCCCATGATCAGGAACGAGCCGAACTTGGTCAGGTCGGTCTTGGTCGTATAGCCGTAAAGGCTCATCGCGCCGAACATGGCGGCCGAGATGAAGAAGGTGCGGGCGATGCTGGCGCCGGTGAACACCAGGAAGATCGAGGCCATGGAGAGGCCCATGACGGCGCAAAAAGCCCAGAACATGGTCTGTGCGGCGCCGGCCGAGATCGAATTGACCTTGAACGAAAAAAACATCACGAAGGCGAGCGGGGCGAACATCACCACCCATTTGAGCGGCGAGCCGAAGATCGGCACATAGAGCGCCGGGGTCGAGCCGACGAAGAAGGCGACGAGGCCGGTAATGACGAGACCAAGGCCCATATAATTGTAGACGCGCAGCATGTGCTTGCGCAGGCCCTCGTCAAAGGCGGCACCGGACATGGTGGATGCCGGATTGCTCCAGCGCGTTTGTGGCTGCAAAGCCATCGTCAGTCTCCGTCAGTATAAGGAATCGAAAAGGGAGCCGGCGGCGCGGGACACCTCGCCGGGCGGAGCGCTCGCAACGAGCGCATAGGCAATGTCGCCGAACTGCCAATAGGCCGTGGTCGTATCGTCGACATGGCGCGTGGAGGGACGCTCCACGATGAACTGGCCCGGCCGCGCCGCAAAGAGCGAGACGGCACCGAGTTCGCCGGCATTGACGGCAAGCTCGACACTGGGGCCGAAATGGGAGGGATAGACCTGCACATCGGTCACCGACCAGCCGGCCGGCAGCTTTGGCATGCGGATGGCCGTCTCGGCGAGGAGTTCGGCCGGGTCATAATCGGTAACGCGCGGCTGCGAATGCATGCCGGCGCGGAGGGTCGTGATGTGGTGGGCTTCGACGGCGGCGGTGACATATTCCGGCACGGCGCTGGAGGCCTGGGCCGGCACGGTGCCGCCAAGCTGCGCATGAGCGATCCAGCCCGCGCTGAGGAGGAAGGACGCGGCCGCAAGGGGACGCAGGCGACGGAAGAACTGGCCGCGGTGGAGGCGACCTTCGAGGCGACGGGCCATTTCGCTGGTCGCCGGCATGGGCGGGACTTCGTCGCCGGCAAGGGCCAGGCGCAGTTCATCGCGCATGCGCAGGTCCGTCATGACCTGGGCCGCCACATCGGGGTTCTGGGAGAGCCAGTGCTCGATTTCGATACGGCGCGAGACGTCGAGCTGGTCGTCGACATAGGCCGCAAGTTCCAGGGGGTCTACGGTTTCAATGTTCCGCATCATTCGCCTCCTTTGATCAGTCTCAGGGCCGGGCCGCTTTCCCAGCGCCGCAGGGCCTCTCTTCCGCGCGAAATGCGCGACATCACCGTGCCGGCGGGGACACCGAGCACTGCGGCGGCCTCCTCGTAGCTGAGGCCTTCGATGGTCACCAGATGCATGGCCTCGCGCTGCTCGTCGGGCAGCGTATCGAAGGCGCGGCGCACCTGATTGAGCCTCACGCTATCGAGCTGGTTGGGCGGCAGGGTTTCGGCGGTCTGGGCGGCAAAATCGCGGTCGCGGGCTGCCGAACTCTTGCCGGAGCGGACGCGGTCGATGTGCAGGTTGTGGAGGATGGACATCAGCCAACCGCGGAGGTTGCCCGCGGGATTGTAGGTGACGCTGCGTTCCATCGCCCGCACCAGCGCGTCATGCACGAGATCCTCGGCATCGGTCGGATGCCGCGTCAGGCTCAGCGCATAGCGGCGCAGAGCCGGAAGCTCGTTCATGACCTCGGATTTGCGGGGCTTTGGCGGGACCATGCGCTATATACGGACAAAACCGCTGGGCTCTTCCATCGTGGAAGAGAAAAACTTACGCCGAAACCAATTGGGCTTCGGGCGCGGGTTCGCGGACGCCGGGCTCGAAGAGGTCGAGGAGCTGGCCCGCATAGAGATCGAGATCGATCGTCGCGTCATGGGCCCATTGAAGGAGGCCGCTTTCGAGGGCGCCTGATATGGCCGTGGCGACGACGCCGGCATCGAAAGGCTTGAAGGCGCCGCGGTCCTGCCCGGCCGTCAGGGTGCCGACGAGCCAGTCCTTCTGTTCGCGCCAGATGGCGAGGTGGTCGGAGACTTCCGAGCCCCCGGCCCGCGTGGATGCGAGATGGCGCAGGGCCAGCACTTCGGCGCGGTGCTTTCGGACATAGCGCAGGTGGCCGGTGACGAAGGCGGCGACGCGCTGCCATTCGTCGTCGAGAGTTTCGGCATCTTCGACGACGGCGTCCACCATGCGCTCTCGCACGCTTGCAAGGACAGCGTCGAAAAGGCCGTCCTTGCTGCCGAAATAGTAGCAGATGATGCCCTTGGCGACTTTCGCCTCGGACGCCACCTGCGAGAGCGAGGTGCCAACGACGCCGTTCCGCACCAGAACGGCGATCGTGCAATTGATGATGTGCCTGCGTCGCTGTGCTTCGAGGGACTTCATCTTTTGCACGCCTCGCTCAGGCGACTTTTGAGATGTCTGGAACGGCGTCCAGAAGCATTCTCGTATAGTCGGCCTGCGGACTGTCGAAGATCGCGTCGGTTGGTCCACGTTCCACGAGCACGCCATTGTGCAAGACGCCGACGGAGGTCGACATCTGGCGCACGACGGCGAGGTTGTGGCTGATGAGGAGATAGGTCAGCCCGAATTCGGACTGCAATTCGCTCATCAGGTCCAGCACCTGCGCCTGCACTGACACGTCGAGGGCCGAGGTCGGCTCGTCGCAGACGATGAACTCGGGCTGGCTCGAAAGGGCCCGGGCGATGGCGATGCGCTGACGCTGGCCGCCGGAGAATTCATGCGGGAATTTGCGCATGACGGAGGGATCGAGACGGACCTTGTTGAGGAGTTCGGCTACGCGGTGCTCGACTTCGGTCTTGTTGCGGGCAAGGCCAAGCGTGCGCATGGGTTCGGCGATGATATCTTTCACCCGCCAGCGCGGATTGAGGCTGGCATAGGGATCTTGAAAGATCATCTGCACACGCTTGCGGCGCTCCTTATGTCCGGCGCCACCGGCCCAGATGTCGTGGCCATCGACCGTAATATGGCCCGAGGACGGACGCACGAGGCCCACAATCATTTTCGCGCAGGTCGATTTGCCCGAACCGCTTTCGCCCACGAGCCCAAAAGTCTGGCCCTTTGGGATCGAGAAGCTGACATCGCTGACCGCCCGGAACATTTCGACCTTGCCTGGGATGAGCTTGGTAAAACTGCCGCGGCCGAGTTCGAAATCGCGAACGAGGTTTTTCACCTGCACATAGGCGCTGTCGTCATTGGCCGGTGTCGCCGCGGCGATCTGGCCTTCCTTGCGCTCGATGGTCGGGATCGAGTCGATGAGTTTGACCGTATAGGGCTCGCGTGGACGGCGGATGATGTCGCCCACGGTGCCGGTCTCGACCACCTTGCCGTGATGCATCACCACGAGCCGATCGGCCGTCTGGGCGATGACACCCATGTCGTGGGTGATGAGCATGACGGCGGCGCCATGATTGGTGCAGAGCTTTTTCAGCACCTTGATGATCTGGGCCTGCACCGAGACGTCGAGTGCCGAGGTCGGTTCGTCGGCGATGATCAGTTCGGGCTCGGCGGCGATGGCGAGTGCAATGACCACGCGCTGCCGCATGCCGCCCGAGAACTGGTGCGGATAGGAGTCGATGCGCTCGGCGGCCTTGGGAATGCCCGCCTCGGTGAGGAGGTCGATGGCCTTCTGTCTCGCTTCCGCTTCGTTGAGCGGCAGGTGGGCCCGGATGGTTTCGACGAGCTGTCGGCCAACCGTGTAGAGCGGATTGAGGCTCGTCAGCGGGTCCTGGAACACCATGCCGATACGCTTGCCGCGCAGTTTTGCTTTTTCGGGTTCGCTTAGATTGTCGATGCGCTCGCCCTTGAGGCGGATTTCGCCGCTCGATATGCGGCCGGGCCGCTCGATGAGGCCGATGACGGCTGACCCCGTCATCGACTTACCGGCGCCCGATTCCCCAACGACGCCGACGACTTCGCCGGGCATGATGTCGAAAGAGACACCATTCACCGCGCGAAAAACTTCGTCGTGGAACGGAAAATCGACGACGAGATCTCTAATGGACAGAACAGGTGTGGTCATCAGCGCAACTTCGGATTGAGGGCGTCGCGCAGCCAGTCACCCAGAAGGTTGACCGAGAGCGCCAAGAGCACCAGCGTGATGGCGGGGAAGAGCAGGATCCACCACTCTCCGGAGAACAGGAACTGCTGGCCGATACGGATCAGCGTTCCCAATGACGGCTGGGTCGGGGGTACGCCGACGCCGAGATAGGAGAGCGTTGCTTCCTCGATGATGGCGAGCGCAAGGCCAATGGTGCCGATGACCAGCACCGGACCGACGACATTGGGAAGGACATGGCGAAGGAGGATGATGAACGGATTGACACCCAAAATGCGCGCCGCCGCCACATAATCCTTCTGCCGCTCGACCATGGTTGCACCGCGCACTGTGCGGGCGAACTGCGCCCAATTGGCAAGGCCGATGGCGATGATGAGCACCCAGATGGCCGCGCCTTCCTGCTGGTTGGGCGGAATGATGCCGCGGGCAACGCCGAAGATGAGGAGGGCAATGAGGATGGCGGGGAACGAGAGCTGCACGTCGGCGACGCGCATGATGACGGCGTCCCAGAGGCCGCCGACATAGCCGGCGACGAGGCCGAGGCCGACACCCATGACCATGGCGAAGAGCGTCGCCATGGCGCCAACGAAGAGCGAGACGCGCGAGCCATACATGATCGTCGAGAGCACGTCGCGGCCCTGGCTGTCGGTCCCGAGGGTGAAGTAGCGCCCGCCCATGGAACTGGAATTGGGCGGCGTGAAGCCGTCCATGAGATTGAGGGTTGCCGGATTGAACGGATTGTAGGGCGCCAAAAGCGGCGCGAAGACCGCCATGAAGATCAGGAGGAACGCCACGATGGAAGCGACCACCGTGACCGGCGAACGGCGATAGGACCAGACGATGTCCGAGCGAAGGAAGGTTTTCCAGCGCGAGGTTTTTGGAGGGGACTGGGGCAGATCGGTCACGATGCTACCTCCCGGATTTGGCGCCGTCGCGCAGGCGCGGATCGACGATGAAATAGAGGATGTCGACGATGAGGTTGATGATGACAAAAACCAGCGCGACGAAGACGAGGTAGGCGGCCATGACGGGCACATCGACCGCAGCCACCGAATTGACGAAGAGCGAACCGACGCCCGGCCACTGGAACACCGTCTCGGTGATGATGGCGAAGGCGATGACCGAGCCCAGCTGCAGGCCGGTAATGGTGATCACCGGCACCATGGTGTTTTTCAGCGCATGGCCGAAATTGATGGCGCGCGAGCTGAGGCCACGGGCCCTGGCGAAGCGGATATAGTCGGTGCGGAGCACTTCCATCATTTCCGCGCGCACGAGGCGCATGATCAGCGTCAACTGGAAGAGCGACAGCGTGATCGCCGGCAGGATCAGTGAGCGCAGGCCCGACTGGGTGAGCAGACCCGTGCGCCACCAGCCGATCTGGATGACCTCGCCGCGCCCGAAGGACGGCAGCCACTTCAACTCGACGGCAAAGACATAGATGAGCCCGATGCCGATGAGGAAGGTGGGCAGCGATACGCCGATCAGCGACAGGGTCATGATGACGCCGGTCGAAAAGGCGCGCTGCTTGAGTGCGGTATAGACGCCGAGGAAGACGCCGAAGACGAGCGCAATGATCGAGGAGGCGACGGCAAGCTCGATGGTTGCCGGCAGGCGTTCGAGGATCAACTGGCTGACAGGCTGCTGCAGGCGATAGGACACGCCGAACTGGCCCTGCAGGGCGTTGACCACGAAGTGGTAGAACTGGACGTAGAAGGGCTGGTTGAGCCCGAGGCGTTCGCGCGCCTCTTCGTAGTCGGCCATGGTCGCGTCCTGGCTGAGCAGGTTCGCCAGCGGGTCACCGACATAGCGGAAGACGAGGAAGGCAATAAACGCCACGACAAGCATGACGATGACGGACTGCATGAGCCGTCGGGCGATAAAGGCAAGCATGGGCGCCCCTTAAAAGGCGGACCGCCGCTAGAGCATAAAAACTCCACGCGGCGGCCCGGGATTTCAGCGCTTTACTCGAAGGTGACCGTGGTCATGTTCGGCTGGTTTTCCGGCTGAACCGGCAGCGTCACGCCGGAACGCATCGCATAGGCCAGCACCTGGTTGTGCACCGGCAGCAGGACGCGGTCGGCCTTAACGGTGGCCCAGATGTCAGCGACACTCGCGTCACGCTTGGCCTGGTCGCTCTCGGTGCCGAGCGAGATGATTTTCTCGTCGAGCTCGGGATTGGTATAGAGGCCGACATTGTAGGTGCCGTGTGTTTCGGTCTTGGTGTGCACGAGGTCGTTGAACACATAGGCGCTGTCGAAGGTCGGAACGCCCCAACCGAGCAGGTAGAAGTCGGACTCGTTGGCGAGGATGATCGGCGAGTGTTCGGCGACCGGACGCGAGGCCAGGGTCACCTGGATGCCGATCTGGCCGAGCATGCCGACATAGGCGGTCGAGATCGCTTCGTCGTTGACGTAACGATTGTTCGGCGTGTCGAGGGTGACGGTGAAACCATCGGCATAGCCGGCTTCGGCCATCAGTTCCTTGGCACGTTCCACGTTCGGCGCGGGATAGGCGTCGAGTTCTTCGGTCCAGCCAGCCACGAATGGCGGGTTCGGGATACCGGTCGGGATCGACTGGCCGCGCATCACCACCTTCTGGATGGCGTCGCGATCGAGCACCAGTTCCATGGCCTCGCGCACCAGCGGATTGTTGAACGGGTTGCTATCGGTGATGTTGGACGACTTCAGCGGCGCATCGCCGAACTTGTAGCCGAAATAGATGAAGCGGTTTTCGGGGCCCGTTTCGACCTTGAAGCCTTCGGTCGAGGAGAGACGCTCGATATCCTGCGGCGGCACGTCCTGCACGATGTCGACTTCACCCGAGAGTAGAGCCGAGATGCGGGTCTGCGCATCGGCAATGGTCAGGTACTCGACGCCGGTCACGGCCGGGGCTTCGCCCCACCATTCCGGGTTGGACGCGAGGACGGTCTTTACGTCGACTTCACGCGACACCAGCGTATAGGGGCCGGTGCCATTGGTGTTGAGCACGGCATGGTTGGTGGCGCCGCTGGCGAAATCCTGGACGACGGCGAGATCGTTCTCGTCGGCCCAGGTCTTGTCCATGATGAAAGTGTTGGTGAGGTTGTTCGGGTAGATGAGCGAGGGGCCGGCCATCTGGAACTCGACGGTATAGTCGTCGACCGCAGTCACGCCTTCCACCACGGAATGCAGCTGCTTCATGTTCGAGAATTCGCTCTTGGCGCGGGTGATGGAGTAGACCACGTCCTCGGCGGTGAAGTCGGCGCCGTTGTGGAATTTGACGCCTTCGCGCAGCTTGAACACCCAGACGGTGTCGTCGCCTTCCTTAAGTGCCCATTCGGTGGCGAGGCGTGGCGTCAGGATGCCGGCATTGTCGCGGCCGACCAGCGTCTCATAGATGTGGTGGGCCAGCGTGTGCGTATTGCCCTGGTTCTGCGAATGCGGGTCCAGCGTGAGCGCATCCGATGAGCGGGCCCAGCGGATGGTCTCGGCATTGGCCACACCGGCGAGCATGGTCGAAGCGACAAGCGCCACGGCAATGCGAGTCAGTGAAGTGTGCATTAGCGTTCTCTCCGTTCCTGAATATACGCCTTCTCGAAATAGATGTTTGGAAGGCTTGGAGCATACGAAAGCCCAATTTTATCAGGAGCGCAATTGCACAAACCGCAGCGCAATAGTCACAACCGCACCACAAAGCTGTTATAAACACTGCACCGAACGCACTTTATGAAATCAGTTCGGCAATTTACCGAAAGAATTCTTCAAAAATACATGACGTGCTGTTTTGCACGTCATGTATACGGATGGAAGATGGGATTTCTTCCATGCCCGCATAAAAATTCGCGCGACCGCTGGAATAGCTCCCCGGAGGCGGGCGGAAGCCATCGCGCCGTTGCCCTGCCCATTTCCCGAATATCCCGCTGTTGGCTCTGGCTTTTCTCCTGTGCTTGCCGCTAACTTTGCAGCGCCGGGCAACGACCTCGCGCACTAGTCCGCTCCAAGAACCCAAGCGGGGTTCGGCGTTTCAGGAGAGAGCTTATGAATCAGATCGACCTCAGCGGCCAGGTGGCCGTCATCACCGGCGGCGCACAGGGGCTGGGTTTTGCCATGGCTAAGCGCATCCTCGATTCCGGCGCCAAGGTCAGCCTTTGGGACCGAGACGAGGAGGCGCTGGCAAAGGCGGTTGGCGCGTTGGGCATGGGCGCATCAAGCCAGGTAGTTGATATAACCGACCTCGCCGGGTTGGTCGAAGCACATGCGCGGGTCGAGGCGGAGATTGGCGGGGTATCGATCCTCGTCAATTCGGCGGGGGTCGCGGGCAACAATGCAAGCCTTGATCAGTATGATCCCAACGAATGGCGGCGCGTCGTCGAGATCAATCTTAACGGCACGTTCTATGTCAACAAGGCGGTCGTCCCCGCGATGAAGGCTCGCAATTACGGGCGCATCGTCAATATCTCCTCGGTGGCCGGCAAGGAAGGAAACCCCAATCTCTCAGCCTATTCGGCCGCGAAGGCTGGCGTGATCGGCCTGACCAAATCGCTCGGCAAGGAGTTGGCCGGCTACGACATCGCGGTCAATGCCGTCACTCCGGCCACGGCCAAGACCCGCATTCTCGACACCCTGACGGATGAATTCATCCAATATATGCTGACTCGCATCCCAAGGGGCCGTTTCCTTGAAGTCGACGAGGCCGCATCCATGGTGGCCTGGCTGGTTTCCAAGGAGAACAGTTTTACCACCGCCTCGGTTTTCGATCTCTCGGGCGGGCGGTGCACTTACTGATATGGAGCTTGGCGCCCGCCGTGCTCGGGCAGCAGCCGGCCAAATTGAGGACAATGCCGATGGGATGGGAAGCGCTCGCATATTGGGGGAAGGATGTGACGCGCGTCGAACCATTGGCCGGCGGTAGTTCCAATGATGTCTGGAGCGTACTAATCGATGGACGCCTTGCAGTCGCTCGTCTCGGCAATAGGAGCGACGCCGACCTCGCCTGGGAAGCCGAACTTCTCCAATATCTCGACCGCAATGGGCTGACTGTTCCGGCACCAATCCCAACCATGGACAACAGGCTGTTCGTGGGAGGCCTGGTAGTGATGAACTATATGGAGGGCGGGCCACCGCAGACCGCAAGTGACTGGCGCCGTGTGGCAAACACGCTGCGTGAGCTGCATCGGCTGACAGCCGGCTGGCCGCAACGACCGGGATGGAAATCCTCTACCGATCTCCTCCATGCGGACAAGGGGACGCGGATAGACCTTGCGGCCATGCCATCCGAGGCCGTCATTCGATGTCGGGCAGCCTGGAAGCGACTTGAGGGGCGCGAGACGTGTGCGGTGCACGGCAATCCGAACAACCCCGGAAACATCCGCATGAATGCCGACCGCGTGGCCCTCATCGATTGGGACGAGGCTCATGTCGACGTCCCCGACCTCGATCTGGTGCTGCCCCACAATGCTGCCGGGCTCCAGGGTGTTGCTCAGGATAGTGCCGCCCAAGCCTCTGCCGCATGGGAAGCCGCTGTGTGCTGGAAGGACGACTATGCGGTCAAGCGGTTAGCCGAGGTTCGAGCCGTCTGAACTGCTAGCGATTGGGCAGGCCGAGCCGGAACGTGGCCCCCTTGTTCGAGGGCACGAGCTCTATCCCAGCATCGTGCGCCTCAAGCATGGCGCGGACGATGTCGAGGCCCATACCGGTGCCGCCACTTTCGCGTCGGGTCGTGAAGAAGGGCTGGAAAATACGGTCCCGATTGCCCTCCGATATGCCTTCGCCATCATCGGCGACAGTCAGGGTAACACGCTCCTCTTCCCGGCGAGCGGCAATCTCCAGATGCTTCGCACCATGCTCGGCTGAATTTTCGGCCAGATGCGTCAGAACGATGCCCAAGGCTTCCTTGGGAAGTCCCAGCACCACATCCTCGCCGGACGCCGTCACCCGCAGGGTCGAAAAATGCGATCGCAAATCCGGCAGGACGGCGTCGAGGGTGGTTTCACCGCGAGCGAGGGGCATTTCGGCCTGGGCCAGTTCGCGCAGCCGGGCCACGTGGCGCGTCAAGCGGTCTGCATCGGCAATGATGTGATCGAGGAAGCGCTGGCGCTCGGCACCGGTCATGCCGGCGCCGTCGTCACGCATGAGTTCAGCCGAACCCCTGATGGCCGTTAGCGGCGATTTCAGCTCGTGCGAAACATGGGCGGCGAAGGACCGCATATATTCCGTACGGTCCATGAGGCGCGATGCGAGATCGAGAAACCCTTGCGACAGCGTCGCCAGTTCCGCGGTGCCATAGGCATCGAGCGGACGGATGGCGTCTCGCCCGCCTTGGCTGATCTCGCGCGTCCGACCAACCAATGCCGCAATAGGCTTGGTGACCGCACGGGTGAGCACATAGGCGATGACAAGGGTAACGATCAGCGAAGCGACCAGCACACCGGTTTCGAGCGCCGACAGGCCTCGCCCACCGAGCGTGCGCACGAGGACGATGAGCCCGGATGGCAGGCCTAGAACCACCAGCAGGACGGAATAGACCACAAGGGCCATCGAAGGCCGCCATTTGGTGGGAATTCTTGGCGCCTCGGTCACTGGTCGGGCTCCATAGAACCAAGTTTGAACCCGACACCATGCACGGTAGTCACCGCAGCGCCGCAACCTGCAGCGGCGAATTTGGCGCGCAGGTTGCGGATATGGCTGTCGATCGTGCGCTCGGACACATGGATGTCCCCGCCATAGGCGGTTGTCATCAATTGCTCGCGCGAAAACACCATTTCGGGGCGGCCCAGCAAGGCGGAAAGCACTTCAAATTCCAGAGCCGTGAGGACAATAGGCGTCCCCTTCCAGATGACGCTATGCGCGGAGCGATCAAGCCTTAAAGGCCCGCGAACCATCTGGTCTGATGCTTGTGTCGATGGGCCGGAAGTGCGCTTGAGGATCGTCTTGACGCGCGCGACCAGCTCCCTTGGGCTGAAAGGTTTGCTGACATAATCGTCACCACCAATCTCGAGCCCGATGATCCGGTCGACTTCCTCGTCACGCGCGGAGAGGAACAGGATTGGCACATCGGACGTCTTGCGGATTTGCCGACACACGTCCAACCCATCCAGTTCAGGCATGCCGATATCGAGCACGATCAGATCCGGTGAGGTGCGCCGCCAGGCAATGAGGGCTTCCGAGCCATCGCGGGCGATGGAAACGGCCATGCCCGCTCGTTCCAATGCGAAAGTGATGACATCGCGAATATGCGGCTCGTCGTCGACGACGAGAATTCTGTTGCTCATCAAACCGCTACCTTGATCCCGAGGCATTGTTTTGCAGCGTCTGCGGGTCATAGGCAACCGGGCGTGACGCGAGATAGTCGGCCAGCCGCTGCTGGCGCCAGGACCAGCTTCGCCAGTCGGTCCTCCGGAAACCAAACTCATAATGAAGGTTTTCGCGCAGATGAGTTGCGGCAAGCCAGGTCGGCAGATTTGGCTTTAGCGCGGAGATAAATGTGTCGAGCGCCGGAATGGCGGATGGGCCTAGTTCGCTAACATAGCTGAGGTCGAGTGCCAGGCCCTCGCCGGTGACTTCGAGGCTATGGGCGACGTTGAAGCGAGTAATGAGGGCGGAAACGTCCATCAAAGCCGTGCCGTAAAGTACGACGAGCAAAGAGACGAGGTTACAGGCGACGAGCCAGGCATTGGAGCGCTTCCACCAGATGCGCAACAGGATGAGCACAAGCCCGACGGCAACAAGGCCCATCCAGATGCCGGCCGCTAGCCGCAACCCGGTCAGCGAATAGACTTCGACATAGAGTTCGAGCCGCAGCATGGCCGAAAGACAGAGCAGAATATTCTGGCCGATAAAGGCATAGACGAGGCCCCGAATGAGCGCGTTGCGTTGGCCTGGTCCGTCCCGACGCATGGCGACCAGCACGAATGCCGCAGCCAGCAATGCCGTGACGATGAGTGGATAGGCGCCGCGATGGGCATATTCGGCGTGGCTCATGCCATTGGGCAATTCCATGCCGCCCCAGAGAAAGGCGAGATCGAGCACGGTCTCGACGGCAAAGAGCGCATTGAAGATCACGAGCGACCGCAGGATCGCCGCATGGCCGAGCCAGGTCGTCTCGCGCGGCGCAAAGAGCGGTGTTCCCAGGCGCGCCTTTTTCCGGCGCAGCAATCTTGGCCTGAGAAGGGCCCAGATACCCGCCGCCATGACGAGCCAGAACACCACGCGTATCGGATTGAGGAGGTCAAATGCCCGATCCGCACGTAGCCCCGCGAGCAAGGCTTCGACCAAAGGGTTGGCGGCGGCAAAAAGGACGACGAAAACCAGCCCGAGCCCGAGAGGCACGATCCAGGCCAAGAGCCCAAGCAAGATTTTTTGCCAAAGCTGGGGCTGGGCCGTGATCCTGATTGCCACCGCATCACGCGCCAGAGTGATGGGGGCGGGCAGAAGAAATCGCATGACCGTTTGAGGCATCTGCTCGAGCCGACCGGGCAGCAATCTGATGGCGATCAGCGCCGACAGACCAAGGCCGAGGCCGGCAAGCAAAAGGCCGAGTAGCGATGGTAGCTCGACCAAAGGCAGAGCAAGGACCGCCGCGGTTACGAAGCCAAGAGCGCCCTCTCGAATGCGCCCCCTTCGCCACGCAAAGGCAGTGATCGCGAAAGCAATGACCAGCGTCGCCAGGAACAGGTTGATACCCGGCTCCGCATCGAACAGCAGGAGGTCACTGACCGCCACCAGAAAGAGTGTCGTGAAGCCGGCCGCCATGGCCAGCGCGAGCGTCTTGGGCGCGGGGTGAAACTGATCGGTCTCTTGCATCGTGCTTGCCTCCTTCGATGACGAGAAAGGCGCAACCCGATCTCCCCTGCCCCCTGGTGCATGGGATGGGGAGGTCGGCCACGAGCCACCAGCTATCATTGATGATGCGGCTGGGAAGCTGAATGGCGGGACGGAGCAATGGGCGATCAGGATTGCGCATGGGTGCAAACCTGACATCGTCGCCAGCAGTTTTTGTGCAGATGGATCGGAGAAAGTCAGGTTTGCCGCGTCAAACCCGTGTCGCTCAGTTTTCGCGCAGGCGATCCCGAACCGATGTCAGTTTGTCCGGATTGCGCGTGATATAGATGCCGAGGATCCTGCCATCCTCGATATGGAGCGCAGTCGTCTGCAACAAGGAGCCGTGTTCCCGACTGATAAAGCCGGGCAGTCCGTCGATCCAGACCGGCTCGACCATCTCGGTCCAGCCCGCTCCATATTTGCGGAACATTCCCTCATAGAGACGCAGGACGCGTTCGCGGCCCTCGATGGGATTGATGAAGGCAAAGACCTTGCCGCCGCCATCGGAATGCATGACGACGCCTTGGGCAAGGAGCGTTTCAAGCGTGGTCATGTCACCATTGTGCGCAGCGACAAAAAAGGCCTGGGCAAGACGGTCGCCCTCAGCGCGGTCGACGGGATAGCGCGGACGCGCCTCCTGCACGTGCTTGCGGGCCCGGGAGGCCAATTGGCGAACCGAGGTCGCATCCCGGCCGAGCGTTGCGGCGATCTCGTTGAGCGGCTGACCGAACACTTCATGGAGCAGGAAGGCTGCCCTTTCGAGCGGCGACAGGCGCTCGAGCGCCAGCATCAGCGTCATCGTCAATTCGTCGGCATCGACCTCGGGTTCTTCGGGCTCAAGCATGGGCTCGGGCAGCCATGAGCCGACATAATGCTCGCGTCGGGCGCGGGCCGACTTCATTTCATCGAGGCAGAGGCGCGTGACGATGCGCGATAGGAAAGCCCCGGCTTCGCGCACTGTCGCCTTGTCGACCTGCGACCAGCGCAACCAGGCATCCTGCACTACGTCTTCCGCCGCGGCCCGGCTGCCCAGCATGCGATAGGCAAGGCGCACCAGTCGGGACCGGTGCACCTCGAAATCATTGGCCGCCTCAGGCGGCAT
The DNA here is from genome assembly GCF_000743575.1 of Devosia riboflavina. Lineage (GTDB taxonomy): Bacteria > Pseudomonadota > Alphaproteobacteria > Rhizobiales > Devosiaceae > Devosia > Devosia riboflavina. Next base: position 442,016 of record NZ_JQGC01000001.1, read on the forward strand.
GTTGTCCCTCGCTGACAACCGGACGGATGCGGAAACCGACCTGCAGCCGGTTCCAGGCATTGATGGCGCCAATGGCGAGGGTCAGGTTCACCTGTTCCTCGGGAGAGAACTGGGTGGCGATTGGCGCATAGTCTTCGTCGGCAGCGCCATTTTGCGGCAGCAGCGTCAGGGCTTCGGTCCAGGCGAGCACGGCGCGCTCCCGCTCGGAGTAGACCGGGGCTTCACGCCAGGCGCTCAGCAAGTGCAGACGCATTTCGGTCTCCCCTGCCTGACGCAGATGTTCGACATGCATGTGGATACAATAGGCGCAGCCATTGATCTGCGAAGCGCGCAGCTTGATCAGTCCGATCAGCGTATTGTCGAGCCCGCTGGCGGCAATGGCCGTTTCGAGCGTCATCATGGCCTTGATGGCTGCGGGCGCAAGCGCGAAATGATTTTCGATACGTGGGTGCATGGTGGTTTCCTGATTTAGCGAGTGGGACGGCTAGTCTTGAGCCAGTTGGCATAGGTCACGGCGCCAAGGCGCGCGGCGCCGCGGGGTAGAAGCGAGGCTTCATCGAGCCGGGCGCCAAAATACTTTGCTTCCGGATCGGGTTGGACTTTCCGGTTGTCTTCGATGTCGCCGAGATAGCGGGCAACAAGGTCCGCTAGCCGGAATTTTTCCGGCCCAGCGATTTCAATCGTGCCGTTGATCGGCTGCGCCAGCGCCGCCTCGGCGACAAAGGCGGCGACATCATCGGAGGCGATGGGCTGGATCAGCGCCGTACTGAGCGGGATTGCAGCGTCAGCGCCGACGGAATTGGCGATGCTGCCGAGGAATTCGAGAAACTGGGTGGCGTGAACGATCGTGTACAGCGTGGGAGAGGCCTTGATCAGCCGCTCCTGCGCCAGCTTGCCGCGAAAATAGCCGCTCTCCTGCAGGCCCTCGGTGCCAACGACCGACAGCGCCACATGGTGGCGGACGCCGGCGCGGGCTTCCGCGGCGAGAAGATTTGTGCCCGCGGTCACGAAGAAATCGAGCGCCGCCTTGTCCTCGAACGACGGGGAATTGGCGAGATCAAGCACAACCTCGGCACCAAGCAGGGCAGCGTCCAGACCTTCCCCAGTCATGGTATTGACGCCGGATTTGGGTGAGGCTGCGATGACTTCGTGGCCTCGCTCCGAAAGCAGCCGGACGACCTTGGACCCGATGAGGCCGGTGCCGCCGATAACGACGATTTTCATGTTCCTATCCTTGCGAGCGAGCGTCGGCCGATAAGCCGACCGATGGTTCTGCTGCAAAGACGAGATGGCTGTGAGCCGGTGTGACATGGGCGCGAAAATTTTCGCCCCGCGCCTCGCCAGCGATGTCACACAGGCATAGCCTGTCTCGTCTTCGCCGTATCACCACCCAAAGGGAGAGGCCGCATGCATGTGGGCCGGTCGTATCGCGTCGTCGAATTCGCCATGTGGTCGCGCCGCAGCGTGGTCTACATGGTCCTGCTCAGCCTCCTGGCCATAGCCCTGTTCCTCTTGCCGCCGATACAGGGTTTTGCTTTACCCTGGCAGGTCGTCGTGATGCTGGGTACCACCGTCTCCCTCGTCGCCGGTTTCAAGAATTCGCAAGTTCTTGGCCGCAGCGCCGAAGGCTTGCAGGCCTTTGCCCAGATTGCCGCGACCAGCCGCATGCTGGCCGGGTTCTGTCGCGGTTTCTGTGAGCCGCAGGTGGCGAAAATCCTCATCCATCGCCACATCGCCTGGCTCACCGCCCTGCGGTTCGGCCTGCGCCGGCCAATGCCTTGGGAATCGATGAGCCGGCGCGCCAATATCGAATATCGCCGCCGCTATCATATCCTCGAAGACACGACGAACTTGAACGCCGAGCTGGCGCGGCTCGCGCCCGAAGCGGCTAAAGTCTCGGACGGCACGCGGCCAGAGATCGACCTGTTGTCGCGCCAGGCCGAAGCCTTCAATGCCTTGTTCAGGGCCGGAAGCCTGCCACCGCAGATCTATGTCGAGCTGACAAAACTACTGCGCGATTGCCATGACCAGCAGGCACGCTGCGACCGCATCAAGAACAATCCCTATCCCCGCCAATATGCCATCGTCAGCGCCATGCTGGTCTGGTGCTTCTGCACCTTTCTGCCCTTCGGCGTCGTGGCGCTCTTTTCCGAAATGGGCATCGGCATCTGGCTAGCCGTGCCTTTCAGCACGCTGATCGGCTGGATGTACATGTCGCTCGATCAGGTCGGCGAGAGCACGTCCAACCCATTTGAAGGCAATGCCAATGACGTGCCGATCTCGCAGATTTGCCGCGATCTCGAAATCGAGCTGCGGACCCTGTTGGGTGAGAGCGAGATTCCAAAACCCCTGCCCGCGATCAATGGCATTGCAACATAATAGAGAAGGCCATTCTTGACTCCACGATCCAGAATGACTATTTCCCCGCCATGGCCAGACCCAAGGAATTCGATCGCGATGCCGCCCTTGCCGGAGCACTGCAGGTGTTCTGGACCAAGGGCTATGAAGGCGCTTCGACCGACGACCTGCTCAAGGGTATGAATATCGGCCGGCAGTCCATGTACGACACCTTTGGCGACAAGCAGGCGCTCTTTCTTGAAAGCCTGCGCTGCTACCACAAGCTCGACAACAAGAACTTCTTCGACCACCTCGGGGACAATCCTTCGCCCCTCAAGGTGCTGCATGGCTTTCTCGCCATTTTCACCCGCCGCAGCGACGAGGAGAACGCTCGCGGCTGCATGGGCATCAATGCCACGACAGCCTTCGGCCGCAACAATCCGGAAGTGACGCAACTGGCGCGCAATACCGCTACCAGTGTCGAAGACATGCTGGCCCAACTGGTCGGCGCGGCAAAAGATGCGGGAGAAATTGCAGCCAGGGTCGATAATGCGGTAGCTGCCAGTTTCCTCTATGCCACCTTGCAAGGCCTCACCGTGCGGGCCCAGGCCGGCGCCAGCCACGATGAACTCGCCAGGGTGGCTGATTTCACCATAGAGGCGCTCAAAGCCATGCGCTAACCGCTCCCAGCCTCAACGCCAATTATCGCACCTAATTTTGGACTAATCAGTCCAGAAAATGACTATCCATGCCTGACGAAAGGAATCCAGCATGTCGGCATATCTCCCCCTCCTCGACAAACGCGCCGTTGTTACCGGCGGTTCGCGCGGCATCGGCGCTGCCATCGTGCGAAAACTCGCCGAGCAAGGCGCGCATGTCGCCTTCACCTACACTTCGAGCCCGGACGCGGCACAAGCGCTTATCGATGAGGTAGTCGCCGGAGGCGGTAAGGCTTTCGCGCTACAGGCGGACAGCGCGGACGTGACGAGTCTCCAGGCCGCCATCCGCACCGCAGCCGAAAAACTTGGCGGCGTCGACATCCTCGTCAACAATGCCGGCATTATCGCCCATGCGTTGATCGACGATTTTACCGCGAGCGATTTCGATCGGACAATTGCCGTCAATGTCCGTGCGCCATTCTTTGCCATGCAGGAAGCCGCGAGGCACATGCAGGCTGGCGGACGCGTCATCAATGTATCGAGCAACACCGCCGTCAGCGCCAGAGTGCCGGGATCGACGGTCTATGGCATGTCCAAATCCGCCGTCACGGCAATGACCCGCTCGCTGGCCCATGAATTCGCGCCCAGAGGCATCACGGTCAATGCCATTCAGCCCGGCCCCACGCGGACCGACATGACCGCAGGACGGGAAGATTACATCATCAGCATGGTGCCGGCCGGTCGCATGGCTGACGCCTCCGAACCCGCAGCTCTCGTTGCCTATCTCGCCGGTCCCGATGCCGGCTTTATCAACGGCACGGGTCTCACCATCGACGGCGCCATGACCGCCTAGCTTTGCCAGCCCGTTCCGCCTGATGATTGCGCAAATTCCCAAACCCGGTCAGATTGCCGGGGCGTAACTCGGGCGGACGGGCATGCACACTGTCGCAAAACTCGATGGCTGGTCGTCGCCGGTGGTGGAAGCGGTGACACACACCACTTTCAACACCAGCGGCAGCATGCTCATGCAGCCGGATGGCTGCTGGGATTTCGTGATCCTCAAATCTGCGGCTGGTACAACCGTGCTGCGGACCGGTCTCACGACATCGGCGGTCACACATCACTTCGCAGAAGGCGACGAGATCCTGTCGATCGCCTTCAAGCCAAGTAGCTTCATGTCGCTGATGCCGGGCGAAAAGATGCTCGACGAAGGCGTCGTGCTCTCCAATGTCGGCCGCGACCGCTTCTCGCTCGGCGGCGATATCATCGAAATCCCCACCTTCGACAATGTCGACCGGTTTGTTGCAAAGCTGCTCAGCAACGGCATTGTCGAGGACAATAGCTTGGTCGCCTCCCTCGTTTCCGGTCATCCCATGGCCATGTCGGAGCGAACCATGCAGCGGCATTTCCTGAAAACCACCGGCCTTACCTACAAGACCTTTACCCAGATCGAGCGGGCGCAAAAGGCACTCACCCTGTTGCAACAGGGGCGCCCGGCCGCCGATGTCGCCTTCGCGCTCGGCTATGCCGACCAGCCGCACATGATCCGCTCTGTCAAGGCGATCATGGGCCAAACGCCCGGTCAGATCGCCCCGCGATAAGTTGTCGGAAATCTTCAATCCCGCGACCGGCCCGCTGGCTAGAAAGGATGCACTTTCACCCCAGCAAGGACGCAGCAAATGACCGACATCCGCCCCTTCAAGATCGCCATCTCGGAAGCCCAGTTGGCCGATCTCAATCAGCGCCTGGCCAATACCATTCTCGCTAGCGAGGCCCTCGGCGCCGGCTGGGCTGCCGGCCCGACCGCCGACTTCGTCACCAGCGCGATCCAGCGTCTCCGCAATGGCTATGACTGGCGCGCGCAGGAAGCCGCGATCAACCAGCACCCCCAGTTCATCACTGAAATCGACGGCCAAACCATCCATTTCCTGCACGTCAAGACCGCAACGCCCAATGGCACGCCGCTCCTCCTGCTGCATGGCTGGCCGGGTTCATTCGTCGAATTCCTCGACGCCATCGCGCCGCTCAGCAGTGCCGGTTTCGATCTCGTCATCCCTTCGCTCCCGGGTTTTGGCTTTTCCGGTCCGACCCGCGAGGCCGGCTGGAATGACAACCGCATTGCCGCGGCGCTGCTCGAACTGATGTCTCGCCTTGGCTATCAGCGCTTCGGCGTGCAGGGCGGCGATGCCGGCGCGGTGATTGCTCCCACCATTGCCCGTGCAGCACCGGATCGCGTCATCGGTGTGCATGTCAACGCCGCTACCATGGGCTTCATTCCGATGGGCCCGATCGAGCCTGCCGAATTCGCTAGCTTCACCGAGGCCGAAACCGCGCGTCTGCAGCGTCTGCAGCAGTTCATGGCCGAACGTTTTGGCTTCAATGCCCTGCAATCGAGCCGTCCGCAAGCCGTGGCCTATGGGATTTCGGACTCTCCGGCCGGCCTCATCGCCTGGCTGGGCGACATGTTCGCCGGCTTCGGTGACAGTCCGGATGCCGTGGCCAAGGACAAGTTCCTGACCAATGTGCTGGTCTATTGGTTCACAGGAACCGCGGCCTCCTCGATCCGGCTCTACTACGAAAACGCGCATGATCCGGAAGCATGGTCGCCAAAGCCCAATTCGGGCGTTCCCACCGGCGTCGCTGTCTTCGCCCGCGATGAAGTCGCCATCCGCCGCTTTGCCGAAGAGGGCAATACCATCGCCCGCTGGACTGAACTCGACAGTGGTGGGCACTTCGCAGCCATGGAAGTGCCGCAGGTCTGGGCCGAAGAAGTCACGAGCTTTTTCGCAAGCCTGAAGCGCTGAAACGGGGCCAGCAACAAGAAGCCGACCGCTCGTGAAGAGTGGTCGGCTTTCGTTCTTGCGGACGTTTCAGATCGGCAGATCCGGCAATTCAACGCGCGTCTCAAAACTACGATAGAATTGGCCCCAGCCGGGATCACGCAGATGCTGCTCAAGACCGGCGCGCTTGACCAGGGCCTGCGCCTCCCGATTGCCCTCGGCGAGGGCCGCAGACATGTCGACATTGACCGGCTTGCGGTCGAGCAGAACGAAGTCACCATCGACCATAACCGTCTCGACATCGGAGCCGACTGCCTGATGAATGAGACGGTGGACCGGGAGCCAATTGGGGGTCAGGTGCGGCTGGTTCATGTCGATGACGACGATATCGGCCTTCTTGCCGACTTCGAGCGAGCCGATTTCCTTTTCCATGCCCAAGGCCCGGGCAGCGTCGATGGTGATCATTTCGAGCACCTTGCCCGGCGGGAAATAGTAGCGATCGTGATTGCGCAGCACGTGCTGGGTCGATTGGAAGGAGCGCGCGATCTGCAGCATGTCGAAATAGCGACTAGGCGCAGTGCCGTCCGACGTGACAGCGACATTGACGCCGCGGGCGAGCATTTCGATGACCGGGGTGGAGCGGCCCGGCGGGGCATGGGTGACGTGGGTGCCGGTTTCGGCGAGGATGTCGATTTCCTCATGGGAAATGCCCCAGCAATGCTGGAGGTGGATATCAGGTCCAAGAAGGGCATTTTCCTTGTCTTGGAAGGCGAGGCGAATATGACCGGCAAAGGCGTCGGAATGAATGCGGACGCCATGCTTGCGCGCCAGTTCGCGCACAGCGCGGGCCTGGTCGCGATCGGCCTGGGTCAGGGAAACCGCCTGGTCGGGCGTCGACATGTTTGAGGGGTCGAGCGAGGGCACGATGGTGAAAGGGGTCACATAGACCTGGATGCGGCCATTGGCGCTGCCATTGAGGGCTTGAATGGTGGCCTCAGTACCTTCCATCATCTCGTCAAAGGAGACGCTGCGGCGAACGGGTTCGCCGGTTTCCCAACGGGTAACTGTGCGTGGCCACGGCAGACCGGCCGGGCCGGTGCAGATGATTTCGCGAAGGCCGATCTCGCTATAGGCACGAGCGTGGTTGATCGCGAATTGCGGATCGTCGCTGCGCGGCATGGACGTGATGATGCTCACCGACGTGGTGACGCCGGAGGTAAGACGTTCGAGGCCGGAGACCAGGCCATCGGCATACCAGAATTCGCGCGTGACATAGTGGTAGTAGACCGGGGTGACGATCTTCATCCAAAGCGGGTTAGTGTCGACGCCAATGCTGCGGATGAGGCAGTGGCCGGCATGGCCATGGGCGTCGATGAGCCCCGGAATGATAAGCTTGCCGCGGCAATCGACCACGCGATCATCTGGCTCGATGGTGACTTCGGACTTCGGACCGACAGCGGTGATGCGGTCGCCGACCACGCGGACGGCGCCGTCTTCTATAATCCGCCTATCGGCATCGACCGGGACCACGGTGCCGTTGATGAAGACAGTACCTGCCATGGTTTGCTCCTGGTCTTTAAGGTCAGCGCAGCGGAAAGCTGGGGCGGAAGATCTCTTCCACGGGCGGATGCTTCCAGCTCCGATCGGGATACTTGGCGATGAGGCCTTCGAACTGGCGCTGCGCTTGCTCTCGTGCGGCGACAAGGTCGAAATCGTGCACCTTGCCATGACGCATGGAAAGGCGGCCATCGACGAAAACGGCTTCGGTCACCTTGCCATTGCCACCCATGAGCAGGGTAGTGATGGGGTCGACCGAGGGCGTCATATAAGCATCGTCCAGGCGGAAGATGGCGATATCGGCCAGCGAGCCGGCGGAGAGGCGGCCGAGATCGTTGCGGCGAAGGGCCCTGGCGCCACCGAGCGTGGCGGCATTGAAAAAGTCGGCCGAGCTGGCGGCGTTTGAATGTTCGGCGATGCGGCAGGCGATGAGGCCGACCAGCATGTTCATCCACATATCCGCGGGGGCGGTATCGGTGGCCATGCCTATATTGACGCCGGCAGCGCGAAAACTGGCGAAGGATTTGAGGACACTACCCATACGGGCGGAGACAAGTGGCGAATGAGCGAGGCTGACGCCGTGCTCGGCGTAAAGGGCGACATCGCGCTCGGTAGCGTAGGTGCCGTGCGGGGCGATCAGGTGGTCGTTGAGGAGGCCAAGGCGAGCAAGCCATTGCGGACCGGTCGCGTCATGGAGACGATCCATCATATCGAGCTCGAACTTGCCCTGCGCCATATGGATGCGGACGGGGCAATCGAGCTCGCGGGCGGCGTCCATGGTGCGTTCAAGCAGCGTTTGCGTGCAGGTTTCCACTCGGTCCGGAGCAAGAAGGCCGTTGATGAGGCCACCATGGGTACGGTGATGACGGCGGATAAAACCGAGAGCCGTATCGAGGCCAGCAAGCCCCCTGCCCTCGTCGAAACGCATATGAAAGATGCCGGTATTGTCGACGACGGCGCCGCCGGAGCGATAGGCAGGACCGAGAAAGACGCGAAGGCCAAGGGCGGCCGCGGCTTCGGCTGCTGCATCGAACTCTTCGGCGGTTTCGGCCCATTCGCGATAATAGAGCGAGGCGATGGGCAGCGCCGTGGTGATGCCGTTGAGAAGAAGCGTCGCGAAGGCGAACCTCTTCTGGAAGGCCAGTTCCTCGGGCGAATACATTTCATAGGGGCCACGGGCAACGTAGCTTTCGGGCCAGACGCGACCGCGCGGCCAGCCGGGCTGATTGTCGGTGACAAGGGTATAGGTATCGAGATCGGACAAGGCATCGAGGTCGATGAAACCCGGGCTGATCAGGGCTGCGCCGAGATCGATGCGATTGGCCACTTCGCCTTCAAAGCGGCGGCCGGCATAGAGAATGCGGTTGCCTTCGAAGACCAGTTCGCCATTGCGAATGAGGACGTGCGTACCGCCCTCATGGGCAACAAGCCATTCGGCGGTCAGCAAGGTTTTGCCACCCGGTCGGGCGCCCAGCGTGAGATCGTTGAGGCCGGCCATAGTCTTTTCCCCGTCGACAAGAAAGAACCGGCGCCCTGTAGGGCGCCGGGGATTTTTGGCTACTCGCCGACCACCGTGAACCAGTGGCGGGCCTTGTTGTCGGCGCGCACGTCAATGGTTTCGATACGACTGCCGGTAGCCCAGGCGATGGGCTGCTGATGCAGCGGGATCATGAGCAGTTCATCCTTGGCGATGCGCAGGGCCTGCTCTTCAAGAGCCAGACGTTCGGCGGGATCGGTCGCGGCAGCAGCCTCTTTGACGAGATCGTCGAGCGCTGGCACCGACCAGCCACCATAGTTGGATACGCCATAGGCGCCATCGCGGGTGGCGAGCACCTGGGAGAGCAGCGAGAAGGCGTCCAGCGTCGGTTCATTGGCCCAGCTAATGTTGAAGACTTCGACTTCACCCTTGGAACGCTTGGGCGACTGCACGGCGCGCGGGCCCATATCGATGGTGGGAGCAAAGCCTGCGCGGGTCAGCATATTGGCAATGCCCTGGCAGAAGTCTTCCTCGTTGATGCTCTCGTCGTTCATGCAGGTATAGGTGAAGGCAGCGCCTTCCTGACCGGCTTCCTTGAGGAGAGCCTGCGCCTTGGCCGGATCGGCCGGCTCATAGGTATCAAGGGCTGCCGAATAGCCCGCGATATCGGGAGCGATCATCGAACCGGACGGGCGAGCAAGGCCGCGCATGATACGCTGGTTGATCAGGTCGCGGTCGATGGCGGCTTCGAAAGCCTGACGGACGCGGATGTCGTTGAACGGGTTCGGGCGACCATCGAGCAGCGTTTCGTTGCGGTTGAAGGCGACGAAGACCGTGCGCAGTTCGGTGAGGCTGATCACCGTCTTGGTCGGGTCGGCCTTGAGACGATCGAGATCCTGGATCGGGGCGCTGTCGATCAGATCGACTTCATCGGAGAGCAACGCCGCGATGCGGGTGGCCGCCGAAGTGATCGGGATGAATTCGAGACGATCGACATTGTGGTGCTTCTCGTCCCACCAACCATCGTTGACGATGAGCACGGTCTTGCTGTCGGGCGCGCGGCTTTCGAGCATGAAGGGGCCGGTGCCATTGGTGTGGCTCGTGGCATAGCCTTCGATGCCCTGGGCAAAGTCAGACGGCTTTTCGGTATTGTTGTCCTTGAGCCAGCCGGCGTCGAAGACGAAAATATTGGTGATGTCGTTGAGGAACAGCGACGAAGTGGTGCTGACATCGACTTCGACGGTAAAATCGTCGATCTTCCTGATGCCCTGATAGAGCGGCATATTGCCCTTGAGCGGCGAGGCCGGATCGGCAGCGCGCTGGAAGGAGGCGACCACGTCATCGGCGGTGAAGTCAGCGCCGTCGTGGAATTTTACGCCCTCGCGCAGCTTGAAGCGCCAGAATTTTCCGTCGACCAGTTCCCACGAGGTGGCCAGAGCCGGCTCGATCTGGAAGGTCTTGTCGTAGCGCACGAGGCCTTCATAGATGTGGTTGAGGAAGGCGAGGTTCGAGGTCGAGGGGATCGAGTTGGGATCGAGCGAGTAGATATCGGCTCGCGAGCCCCACTTGACCGTTTCGGCCTGCGCTGCCATCGCCCCCATCGAGAGCGAAACCGCCAGGGCGGCCAGCATAGTTTTTACGACAGACATCCGTTCTCTCCTGTTATGTCGTTATTCTCGGTGTTCCGGGGGTGTTGGGCCCCGGAACGGGTTCGTCCCGGCCTGAGCTTTCCCTCCTCAGGCGAAGTGGCAGGCGACGCGACTGCCATCGGGTTTGTCTCGCAGCTCCGGGCGTCCGGCCTTGCATTGGGCCTGGGCCAGGGGGCAGCGTGTGTGGAAGGTGCAGCCGGGCGGCGGCGCAAGAGGGCTGGGCACTTCGCCGGCCACCACTTCGCGGTCGCGATGCGGCTCGTTCACATCGGGAATGGTTTCAAGCAGCAGGCGCGTGTAGGGGTGCTTGGGATCTGCGAAGAGGACTTCCGTCTCCGCTTCCTCGACAATGCGGCCGAGATACATGACCGCGATGCGATCGGACATGTGGCGCACGACGCTGAGGTCATGGCTAATGAAGAGATAGGTCAGGCCCAGCTCATCCTGAAGGCGGCGCATCAGGTTGAGAATCTGCGCCTGAACCGAGACGTCGAGCGCCGAGGTCGGCTCGTCGCAGACGAGGAATTCGGGCTCGGACGCGAGAGCGCGGGCGATGGAAATGCGCTGGCGCTGGCCGCCGGAGAATTCATGCGGGAATTTTTCGCCATCGGCGATGTTGAGGCCGACAATACCGAGGAGTTCAGCGACGCGCTCGGCGATCTCGACCTCGGAATTGCGCAGTTTTAACTCCCGCAGCGGCTCAGCGATAATGTTCTTCACTCGCCAACGCGGGTTGAGCGAAGCATAGGGATCCTGAAAAATCATCTGCGCCGAAAGCGGTGCGCCTGACTTGCCGGGCGCGAAACGAATTTCGCCAGCGGTTGGATCGTAGAGGCCGGTGACGAGGCGGGCGACGGTGGATTTGCCGCAACCGGATTCGCCCACGAGGCTGACGCAGCCGCCCAGGGGGACGGAAAAGCTGACATCGTTGACGGCATGCAGCATCTGGCGCTTGCGGCCGTAGAGCAGGCGATTGAGGAAGGAGGCCGAGACGTCGAAGGTCTTGTCGAGATGGACGACGTCGAGCGCAGAAATAGCGGAGCGGGTCATGCGACGCCTCCATTGTGAAGCCAGCAGGCAGCCATACCGGCGGGCGTCGGCGCCAATGCCGGCAGGTCCTGGCGGCAGCGCGGGCCCGCCTCGCGGCAGCGCGGATTGAAGGCGCAGCCGGGCGGAATGGCATTGAGGCGCGGCATGGCGCCATCGATCTGGTTGAGCTTTTCGACGCGGGCACCGAGGGCCGGAATGGAGGCCATGAGGCCGCGGGTATAGGGGTGCGATGGGTGCTTAAGCACCTGTTCCACCGGGCCAATCTCGATCAGACGGCCGGCATACATGACGGCGACCCGGTCGGCGGTTTCGGCGATAACGCCCATGTCGTGGGTCACCAGCATGACCGCCGTGCCGTTTTCCTTGCAGAGGCGGCGCAGGAGGCCGGTAATCTGGGCCTGGATCGACACGTCGAGGGCGGTGGTCGGCTCATCGGCGATGATGAGTTTTGGCCGCGCAGCGAGAGCCAGAGCAATGACGACGCGCTGGCGCATGCCGCCGGAAAACTGGTGAGGATAGTGATCGACGCGCTCATCGGGGCCGGGAATGCCCACTTCGCGCAGGAGCTCAATGGCGCGGGTGCGGGCCTGAGCCTTGGACGTATTGGGCAGGTGCTGGCGGATGGTTTCGCCGAGTTGGCTACCCACCGTGAAGAGCGGATTGAGCGAGGTCAGCGGGTCCTGGAAAATCGCGCCGATCTCGCGGCCGCGGACTTTTTCCATTTCATTGTCGCTGAGGCCGGTTATGGAGCGGCCTTCGAGGAGGATATCGCCCGACGCAACACGGCCGGGGCGTTCGAGGAGGCCGAGGATGGCAAGGCCCGTCATGGACTTGCCGGCCCCGGATTCGCCGACGACGCCGAGGATTTCACCCGGCGCGATGCTGAGCGACACATCGTTGAGCGCGGTCAGCGTGCCGTGGCGATTGGGAAATTCGACGACGAGGTTTTTGACCTCGAGGCAGGGTCGCTTGTCGTCAGCCATGCGGTTGCTCCCGTTCGGGATAGCTGGGCGGGAAAATTTCCGAAACCGGCGGATGCCCATAGGAACGGGCCGGATATTGGGCGATGAGGCGATCGAACTGGGCCTGGGCCTGATCACGCGCTGCGGCCATGTCGATGCCGGCGACTTCGCCGTTGCGCATGGAGAGGCGGCCATCGACAAAGACGGCTTGCGTCACCTTGCCGGAGCCGCCGGTCACCAAAGTGGTGATCGGGTCGATGGAGGGGGCCATGTGCACGTCATCGAGACGGAAGACCGCGATGTCGGCCTTGCTGCCGGGGGCGAGGCGGCCGATGTCGGCGCGGCCAAGAGCCTTGGCGCCGCCGAGGGTCGCGGCCTCGAAGAGATCGCGGCAGAGGATGCGTTCGGGCGCGCCGTCATTGATGCGGCAGGCGATGAGGCCGACCAGCATGTTCATGATCATGTCGGGCGGCGTCGTGTCGGTGCCCAGCGCAATGGTGATGCCCATGTCGCGGACGCGTGAGAAGGATCTGAGCGTGCCCCCGCCCCTGCCTGACACCAGCGGACAATGGACGATGGAAACGCCATGTTCGGCGTAAAGCGCAAGGTCTTCGTCGGTGGCAACGGTGGCATGGGGGGCGATAAGGCGATTGCTGAGGAGGCCTTCGCGCGCCAACCAGACGGGGCCGGTGGTGCCGTGCAGGGATTTGACGACATCCATCTCCATCGTGCCCTGGGCCATATGGAGACGAACCTTGCAATCGAGCGCTTCGGCCTCGGCAAAGGTAGCGCGGAGCAGCGCCGTGGTGCAGGTTTCGACACGGTCGGGGGCGAGAAGGCCCTGGATCAGGCCTTCGTGGCGGCCCGACTGGCGCTCGATATAGGAGACGGCATCAGCGAGACCATCAAGGCCGCGTTGCTCATCGAAATGCGGACGCATGTCGCCCGGGGCGTGGAGGACCATGCCGCCGGCGCGGTAAGCGGGGCTGAGATAAACGCGGAGACCGAGTTCGCCGGCGGCATCGGCCGCGGCATCGAACTCGGCGACGGTTTCGGCCCATTCGCGATAGAAGAGCGAGGCGATGGGGGCAGCGGTGGTGATGCCATTGAGGAGCAATTGGCCGAAGGCGAAGCGCTTCTGGAAGGCCAGTTCCTCGGGCGTATACATTTCGTACGGCCCTTTTTCGACATAGGTCAGCGGCAGGACGCGACCCTTTTTCCAGCCGGGAAAATGGTCGATGCCGAGGATGGTGGTGTCGAGATCGGAAAGGGCGTCGAGATCGATGAGGCCCGGCGAAATCAGGGCGCGGCCGAAATCAACGCGACGGGCGACTTCGCCGGCAAAACCATGGCCGGTGAAGATGACGCTGTTGCCCTCGATGACGACTTCGCCATTTTTGAGGAGGACGGGGCCGTTCTCCTCATGGGCGAGAACCCAGGCGGCGGTGAGGAGCGTGCGCCCCTCTGGCCTTGCGCCGAGCTTGAGGGATTCCAATGCGCTCATGGCATGTCCACGATGCAGGTGCCGTTGCGGGCAATGACGCGGCCGCCCTTGACGACCATGGGCCGCGGGGCGATCTCGACAACGGAATGGGCGACGGTTTCGCCAACCAGCAGGGTGAAATCGGCCTTGGCGCCCACCTTCACGCCATAGTTTTCGAGCCGCATGACATCGGCGCCGCCCTGGGAAACGAGTTCCAGCATGTGCCTGAGGTCGATGTCTGAGCGCACGGCAGTCTTCATGCCGATGATGCGGGCGCGGTCCATCATATCGGGCTGACCCCAGGGGCCCCATGTGTCGCGGATGCCATCGCAACCGGCACCGGTGCGCACCCCGGCCTCGCGCAGGCGCTTGACCGAGGGAACAGTGGCCGAGGGCGCGCCAGTGGTGAGAATGGCGATGTCGAGTTCGGCGATTTCGTCGATGAGCTTGCCGGCGCGGACAGTGTCGCTCATGCCCAGCGCAAAGGCGTGGCTGATGCCGAAACGGCCCTGCATGCCATTGGCGCGGACGCGCTCGAAAATCAGCTCCATGGTGAAGGCGCCGAGATCGCCCACTTCATGGAGATGAATGTCGACATCGACGCCATGCTTGAGTGCGAGATCAAAGAGCACGCCGAGCTGGCCCTTGGGGTCGCGATCGATACCGCAGGGATCGATGCCGCCCAGAACTTCGCAACCATTGGCAAGGGCCGCATCGAGCAGCTCAACAGTACCGGGACGACCCATGACGCCGGACTGCGGGAAGGCGACCAATTCGATGTCAATAATGCCCTTGAGGGCTTCGCGGGTGCGCTCGACACCTTCAACCAGGCTCAGCCCATGTGTGGTGTCGATATCGACATGGCTGCGGATATGGCTTGCGCCATTGGCGGCAAGGCCGATGGCGTGGCGCATGGACTGGATATGCGGGTCCATGCCGAGGGCGATGCGATTTTCGCGCTCGAAGTCGATGCGGCTGCGCAGCACGGCTTCGCGGTTGTTTTCGTGCCAGCCCATGCCCCAGGTGGTCTTGTCGAGATGGGTATGGGCATCGATGAGGCCCGGCCAGACGATGGCATTGCCGCCATCTTCCACCGGCATGCCGGGCTGGTCGGCAACCTTGCCGATTTCGACGATAACGCCATTCTTGATGAGAATGTCGCAGTTGGCCTCGCCGAGGGGGCGGACATTTTTGAGGTGCAGGTCGTGCATTTCTTACCCTCGACTATCGCAGCTTGGGATTGAGGGCATCGCGCAGCCAATCGCCCAAGAGGTTCACCGAAATGACCAGCAGGCAGAGCTGCATGACGGGGAAGATGACGATCCACCACATGCCCGAGAACAGATATTGATTGCCGATACGGATCAGCGTGCCGAGGGACGGCTGGCCCGGCGGCATGCCGATGCCGAGGAAAGACAGCGTCGCCTCGGTGAGAATGGCCATGCCGAAGCTGAGCGTCGCGGCGACGAAAACCGGTGTCAGCGTATTGGGCAGGATATGCTTGACCATGACGCGGCGGGGCGGCACGCGCAGCAGTCGCGCGGCCATGACATATTCCTTGCCGCGCTCGACAATGGTCTGGGCGCGTACCGTGCGGGCATATTGCACCCAGCCCGATAGCGTAATAGCCAGCACTAGAACCGCCGATGCACCAATTTCGCGCAGGTCCGGCGGCAGCATCTGGCGAACGATCGCTGAGACGAGAATGGCGATGAGGATGGTCGGGATGGAGAGGACCACGTCGCCGATACGCATAAGAAGGTTATCGACCACGCCGCCGAAATAGCCGGCGATGAGGCCGAAGCTGAGACCGATCAGCAGCGAGAAGGATACGGCAGCCAAGCCGATCAGCAGCGACGTGCGCGTGCCGTAGAGCATGACCGAGAGCATGTCGCGCGCCTGGGTATCGGTGCCCAGGATATAGGGCCATTCGCTGCCCTCGACCCAGATCGGCGGCAGTTCGGACTTCCACATGTCGAGCTGCATCGCATCATAGGGATTTTGCGGTGCAATAAGCGGGGCGAGGAAGGCAGAGAGCACGAGCACGGTCAGCAGCACGGCGGCAAAGCGCGCCGGAACCGAGTGAGAAAATGACCACCAGAGATCGCTGCGACGGACGCGCTCGATAAGCGAGGGACGTTGGGGCGTTGACTGGATCGACATGGTTCGCCTCCCCTACTGGGCGCCGCGCAAGCGGGGATCGATCACCGCGTAGAGGATGTCGACCATGGTGTTGAGGAAAACGAAGATGAAGGAGACAATGCAGAGATAGGCCGCCATGACCGGGATATCGACGAAGGTCACGGCCTGGATGAACAACATGCCCATGCCCGGCCACTGGAAGACGGTTTCGGTGATGAGGGCGAAGGCGATCAAGGTGCCGATATTCATGGCCGTAAGGGTCACGACAGGCATGAGGCAATTGCGCAGGGCGTGGCGGAAATAGATGCGGAAGCGTGGAATGCCGCGGGCCCTGGCGAACTTGACGAAGTCGGAGCGCATGACCTCGAGCATTTCGGCGCGCACGAGCCGCATCACCAGGGTCACCTGATAGAGCGAGAGCGAAATCGAGGGCAGGATCAGCGCCAGGAGGCCGGTGCGGGTGAGAAAGCCGGTCGACCACCACCCAAGTTCGACGACGTCGCCACGCCCGAAGGCGGGCAGCAGGCCAAGCGAGACGGAAAACACCAGAATAAGCAGGATGCCGACCACGAAGCTCGGTAGCGACACCCCGATAATCGAACCGAATTGCAGGACCTCGGAATACCAGGCGCCCCGTTTTATTGCCGTCAGCACGCCAAGAGGCAGGCCGATCAGGAGCGAGAGGATGGTGGCGACGATCACCAGCTCCATGGTGGCGGGGAAACGCTCGGCGATGAGGCCCAGGACTTCCCGCCCATTGCGGTAGGAGATGCCGAAATTACCCTGGGCCGCATTGGCGACGAAGCGGGTATATTGGACGAAGAAATTGTCGTTGAGGCCGAGCTTTTCGCGCAGCAGTTCCTTATCGGCCTGGGTTGTCTGCTCGGTGGACATCATATCCACGGGATCGCCCGCCAGACGGAAAATCAGGAAGGCCAGAAAGGCCACGGTCAGCATCACCAGTAGAGCATTGGCTAGCTTTTTGATGATGAAGACCAGCATTGGCTATTTCCCGTTTGGCAAAGAGAGCATTGAGACCGGAGCCGGGCACAGGACCAGGCACTGACCGGCCCCACCGGTCATTCCGTCAATTCGGGACGCCATGGCGCTCCCGGCAAAACCCATCTTTTCCTCCATCCTCCAGCGGCCCTCTCCCGACCGCGTGACCGTCATCCTTACGGTCGAAAATGCCTTTGTCAATTCTATTGTCGACAATTATGCTGACACTATAACAGACAAAATTGCCTCAAAGCTCTCGGCAATCGCGTTGACGAGGCCCATCTCGCGAGAGGCATCAGTCCTTTTGGCGGGGAAAGGCGTAGGAATTGGCTTTGGAGGTGCGCAGCCCCGCCCCGACCAGCGCTTCGGCCGCCTTGATGGCGACGACGATGCCATCGATAACGACAACGCCCGTGGCAGCAGTCAGTGCATCGGTCATTTCCGACATGCCGGCGCAGCCCAGAACCACAGCTTCGGCGCGGTCTTCATCACGCGCCCTTGCGATTTCGGCGAGCAGCAGATCGAAGGCGCGCTCGGGCTCGGATTCGAGCGTCAGTACCGGCAGGTCGATACAGCGGACGCGGCGGCAATGCTGGCTGGCGCCATAGCGCAGCACCAAATCTTCGATAGCGGGCACGGAGCGCGGCAATGTGGTAATGATGGAAAAGCGCTTTGCTACCACCATGGCGGCCTGCACGGCGGCCTGACAGATGCCAAGCACGGGACCGGCGGCAAATTCACGAGCAGCATCGAGTCCCGGATCGTCGAAACAGGCGATGACCGTGGCCTCGGCGCCGGCCTCCTCTGCCGCGCGAATATCGGCCAGCATGGCGGGAACGGACAGAGCTTCGTCGGAAAACCCTTCAATGCTGACCGGAGTGTTCTTGCCGGTGCGCGCGTCGATCACCGTGCCAGGCGAAGCCACACGTTGGGCCGTACGTAGGGCCTGTGCGGTCATCGAGGCGGTAGAATTGGGATTGATCAGCAGGATTTGCATGGCTTTGGCATCTACTTCTTGAGGTCGGCCAGTTTGGGGGCCTTCAGCACAAACTGCTGATCGGAGACGATGTAGTTGTCGGCATGGAGCCGAGCGATCGGGTGATAGACCTCGGGGTTCACGTAGCGCTGCTGCTCGTCGAGGCAATCGGGCCGAATATGCATATGGACCACCTCGCCCAGGACGATGACGCGGCGCGGATACTCGATGATGCGCTCGACGCGGCATTCCATGGCGCAGGGACTGGCGGGCAAATAAACGCAATCGACCTGTGCGCCGGGAGCAGTCTCGGCCTCGGCCAGGGCCAATTCATCCGTGTCGGCCTCAACTGGCAGCCCGCAGATCAACATGGTCTGCGCCAGCGGCATATCGACCATGTTCACCGTGAACTCATTGGTGCGCCGGATATTGGCGACGGTGTCTTTTTCCTCCCCGCTGAGCCGCGGCTGGATGCCGAGCGCCACAATGGCCGGGTCATGGGAAAAGACATTGAAGAAGCTCATCGGCGCGCCATTGCTGTGCCCGGCCGCGGAGCGCGTCGTGACCAAGGCTATGGGTCGCGGACCCACAAAATTGGTGAGCAGACGATAGCGGTCCATCGGCCCGAGCGCAGTCAAATCGAATTCCATCGCCATACCTTCAGTCACAAGCGCCTGCACGTCAATTTAAGTCGACATTATTGTCGACAATAACGCTTCTGATTTATGTGGACCAGATGGAAAAATGAGTTATGAAGTCACAAGGCAACGCTGTCCGGTCCGCACAAATGGCACCTACAACCGTCGATGAAATCGCCGAACGCATCTGGCTCTCCATCGCCGAGCGCCGCCTGCGCCCGGGCATGCGTCTCAAAGAGGCTGAGCTTGCGGAAATTTTCGGGGTAAGCCGCGCTCGTATCCGGCAGGTGCTGACGGCCCTTGAGCGCGACGGCCTCGTCAAGACCGAAGCCAACAAAGGCGCCATCGTCGCCGAGCCCAGCGCGGAAGAAGCCCGCGATATCTTCCATATCCGGCGCGAAGTGGAGCAGCGGGTGCTGGCGCGACTGATTGGCCACCTCGATGCCGAGAAGCTGCTGGATCTGTTCGCGCATGTGGCCAAGGAACGCGTGGCCAATGCCACCAATGACCAGCGCGAGATCATAAAGCTCTCCGGCGGCTTTCACCTCATGCTGGCCGAAATGGCGGGAGCCGATTTTCTCTGGGGCATGATGCGCGACCTCGTCAGCCGCACGTCCCTCATCACCGCGGCCTTCCGCGATTCCGACAAATACAATTGCGGACCGGACGAGCACGAAGAACTGCTGATGCATCTCAAGAACGGCGACCTGCAAAAGGCGCAGCACGCAATGGTGCATCACCTCGAGCATGTCGAAAACGAGCTCAAGCTCTCCGGCAACCCGGAGCTCGCCCGCAGCCTCAAGGACGCGCTTTTGTAGGATCGCCACAATTTATGGGATTGCTGGCTGGGGTGCTAGGATTCGAACCTAGGAATGCCGGTACCAAAAACCGGTGCCTTACCACTTGGCGACACCCCAACTGGCGCGGTTCCTACACCGTTTGCTAAAGCCGCGCAACACGCCTTGTGACAGCCTGTTGGGCACTTGAAAGCAAACCCATTGCCTAGGGCATCGACGAACAAATATCTGACTTCCTTAGATGTTTCGGCAAGTCGCATCTGCCGGCGACCGGCGGCATCGCCCACTCGCTCATTGCTCGAATATTCAGGTTTTGCACTGTCTGCTTCGGTTCAGGAGCCGAGAGCCGCCGCCAACAGTTTCTCGATGTCAGAGGCGCCATAGGCACGCGGATTCAGCGCCGGATTTTGCATGACCAGTTCCGCTGCCACGCCGGCTCCATCGAGCGGCATGCCCAGAGCGGCAAGGTGTCTTGGTGCATTGAGCTTAAGGGCCAGTGCCTCCAACCCTTCCGCAGCACTTTCGTGACCAAGAGCATCGGCCGCCGGTCTGAGCTGTTCTCTTGCGGCGGCCTCGTTGAATCTGATGACATGCGGGAGCAGCGCCGCATGCATGGGGGCATGCGGCAGATCGTATAGTCCACCGAGGACATGGGCCAGCTTGTGATGCAGCCCCATCGTTCGCGCAGCGAGAACCCGCCCCGAAAGATAGGCGGCATACAGCACCATCGCTCTGGCGTCCCAATCCCGCGGCGCGTCGACCAATATGGGCAAAGCCTGGGCAAATCCCGCTATCGCTTCCACAGCAAAGCGATCAGTTTCCGGGGACCTGTCGGGTGCGTAGAGCGCTTCGAAGGCGTGGGCCATGGCGTTGAACCCGCTCGACACTGTCAAATCGAGCGGCAGGGACAGAGTCAACGAGACATCATAGACAACGGCTTGCGGAACGACGCGTTTGTCCCGAATGGTTGTCTTCTTGCCGTCCCGGGTCTGCCCAAGGATCGGTGAGATTTCGGAACCGGAATATGTCGTCGGAATGGCGATATGCGGGAGGCCTGTTCGCAGCGCCAGGGCTTTGCCCAGCCCAACCGCAGACCCGCCCCCCAGGCTGATGAACCCATTGGCATCGCCAAGAACATTCAGCGCGCGGTCGGTGACCTCCACCGGCGTGTGCACCACAGCGCCGGTGAAGGTCGCAAAATGCCTCTCGCCCAGTGCCGCAGCGATTGCTGTGGCACCCATGGTCCGCCCCGGCGTGGTCAGGACCATGGCCCGGGTCATGCCGAAGTCCTGAGCAAGGGGCAAGAGGGTCGAAAGGTGATCTTCCCCGAAAACGACCCTCTGCTCAAAACTTTGCAACTCGAAGGGTTTCATAGCCCGCTCCTTGGAAGTCCCTTTCCCTTCGTCGCTCAGGCGCTTTCGAGCGGCTGCAGATGCTGCTCGAGATAGGGCCGAAGGTGCTCGTGCTGAATGGGCAGTTTCAGCGCCTCGCCGAGATGCTTGGTGTCTTCGTCGCGATCAAAGCCCGGTTCATTGGTCGCTATTTCGAACAACACGCCACCAGGTGTGCGGAAATAGATCGCCCAGAAATAATCGCGGTCGATGACCGGGGTGACCTGGTAGCCGGTATCCATCAGCGCCTTGCGAACCTCGAGCTGCTTGGCCCGGTTCTCCACGGCGAAAGCGATGTGATGCACCGATCCGGCACCGAGGCGACCGAAGCCCACATCGGGGAGCGTTTCGATGTCGATGAAATCGGCGCCATTGCCATTCGCCAATCCCAGACGGCTGATGCCCCCGTGCTTGTCGACCTCTTCATATCCCATGAACTTGAGCAGTTCTTCGGTGGCGCCGGCATCGCGCAGCCTCAGCGAAGCGGAATGGAAGCCGCGGATGGCAAAGGCATAGCTCACCGTTTCGGTGGTCCAAGGCGCGCGCACGTCATCCCTGGTTTCGACCAGGGAGAAACTGTCGCCCTCGGGGCCGGTGAAATCGAGGCGTTTCTGGCCGAAGGTGGCTCCGCGCGATAACCCAGAGACGCCATTCTTGGTCAGGTGCTCCGACCAGAGGTCCAAGGTGTTTTCCGGCACCGAGAAGGCCGTGGTTCCCACCTCGCCCGTCCCGAACTGCCCCCGAGCAATATTGGGGAAGGGGAAATAGGTCATCACGCTACCCGGCGTCCCTTTCTCGTCGCCGTAGTAGAGGTGGTAGACACTCGGCTCGTCGAAATTGACGGTCTGCTTTACCCGGCGCAGCCCCAGCTTCTTGGTGAAGAACTGATTGTTGTTGTGGGCATCTTTGGCCATGGACGTCACATGGTGAAGCCCTTTGATCTGGTCCAGCATTTTGCACTCCATGATTGATCGGGCCGATATCGCCCCGACGCTCGTTCTGAGTTCAAAATCGGATGCCTGAGCCTTTCAGGGTAGCTAGACAATTCTCTACGGATTGTCGTCTTTCTTCGAACGACGTCACACGAGGAAGTCGTTTGGCCCCGGCAGTAGCCGAGCGCCTGTGCAATGCCTGGAAATGTTGGGAGCGTTCGGGGGGGCCGGCGGGATGGGCCAGTTTCCGGCCCAAGCATCAGGATGCTCGGGCCGGCAAGGTTCATAAAAAGCCGCGTCCTAGAAATGGACCGACTTGGAGTCCATCGGGTTGGACGAGGTCGGCGGGGCGAATTTGGTCAGGTCGATGCCCTCCACTGCCGCCTTGTATTCGTCGGCACTCGGCGTACGGCCGAGAATGGCGGAGAGTACAACCACCGGGGTCGAGGCGAGGAGGGATTCGCCCTTCTTTTCGGCGGTATCTTCAACCACGCGGCCCTGGAACAGGCGGGTCGAGGTGGCGAGAACCGTGTCGCCCTTTTCGGCCTTTTCCTGGTTGCCCATGCAGAGGTTACAGCCCGGGCGTTCGAGATAAAGGATGTTCTCGTATTCCGTGCGGTTGGCGGTCTTGGGCTGCAAATCATTGAACTCGAAGCCGGAATACTTCTGGAGGATCTCCCAGTCGCCTTCTTCCTTGAGCTCGTCGATGATGTTGTAGGTCGGGGCGGCGACGACGAGCGGCGCCTTGAATTCGACCTTGCCGGTTTCCTTTTCGAGGTTCTTCAGCATCTGGGCGACGATCTTCATGTCGCCCTTGTGCACCATGCACGAGCCGACAAAGCCCAGGTCCACCTTCTTGGTGCCGCCGTAATAAGACACGGGGCGGATGGTGTCGTGGGTGTAGCGACGCGAGACGTCGGAATTGTTGACGTCGGGGTCGGCGATCATCGGTTCATCGATCAGGTCGAGATCGACCACGACTTCAGCGAAATACTTTGCAGTGGCATCCGGCGAGAGGGCCGGCTTTTCGCCCGAGCGGATTTCAGCGATGCGACGATCAGCCTTGGCGATCAGGCCCTTCAGGGTCTGGGCGGCATTGTCCATGCCCTTGTCGATCATGATCTGCATGCGCGACTTGGCGATTTCGAGGCTTTCGATCAGCGTCTCGTCTTCCGAGATACAGATCGACGCCTTGGCCTTCATCTCGGCGGTCCAGTCGGTGAAGGTAAAAGCCTGGTCGGCGAGCAGGGTGCCGATGTGGACTTCGATGATGCGGCCCTGGAAGACGTTGTCGCCATGCTGCTGCAGCATCTGCGCTTGCGTCGCATGCACCACATCGCGAAAATCCATGTGGGGCTGCATCTTGCCCTTGAAGGTCACCTTGACCGACTGCGGGATCGGCATGGTGGCCTCGCCGGTGGCAAGGGCCAGCGCCACGGTGCCGCTATCGGCGCCGAAAGCCACGCCCTTGGACATGCGGGTGTGCGAGTCGCCACCGATGATGATGTCCCAATCGTCCACCGTGATGTCGTTGAGCACCTTGTGGATCACGTCGGTCATCGAGTGATACTTGTGGAGCGGGTCACGGGCGGTGATGACACCAAAGTTGTTCATGAAGGCCATGAGCTTTGGAATGTTGGCCTGGGCCTTCTTGTCCCAGACCGATGCCGTGTGACAGCCGGACTGATAGGCGCCGTCCACGAGCGGCGAGATGACGGTGGCCGCCATGGCCTCGAGTTCCTGGGCGGTCATCAGCCCTGTCGTATCCTGCGAACCGACGATGTTGACCTTGACGCGGACGTCAGAGCCGGCGTGCAAAATCTTGCCCGGGGTGACGCCGACGGCGTTGCGGTTAAAAATCTTTTCGACCGCGGTCAGGCCCTGGCCTTCGACGGTGATTTCCTTGTTCGGGGCAAAGACCTGCGGAGCCACGACGCCGAGGGTCTGAGCCGCAAAGGTCTGCAGCTTCTTGCCGAAGACGATGGCGTAGGACGAGCCGGCCTTCATGAATTCGGTCTTCTGCGGGGTGAAGGCAGAGGCAATGTCGACGAGCTCATTGCCGGCTTCGTCGCGCAGCTTCTTCGTCTTGGCATCGATGGTGAGGACTGTGCCGGTTTCGACCGAGTACTTCTGCTCGAGGATCGGGTTGCCTTCGTTGTTGAGGATCGGCTTGCCGTCCTCACCGAGCTTCTTGACCCAGTTCTTGAGATTGAGGCCGATGCCGCCGGTCACGTCGACCGTGGTGGCGAAAATCGGGGAAATGCCGTTGGTGCCGGCAACGATCGGGGCGACATTGACGAAGGGCACATAGGGGCTAGCCGGCTTGCCGGTCCACAGGGCGACGTTGTTGACGCCGGACATGCGCGAGGAGCCGACGCCCATCGTGCCCTTTTCGGCGATCATCATGACGCGCTTGTCGGGGTGCTGCTTCTGCAGGGCGACGATTTCCTGCTGGGCAGCAGGGGTGATCATGCACTGGCCGTGCAGTTCCCGATCGGCGCGCGAGTGGGCCTGATTGCCGGGGGAAAGAAGGTCAGTGGAAATATCGCCTTCGGCGGCGACGAAGGTGACGACCTTGATCTCGTCTTCGACGTCCGGAAGCTTGGTGAAGAACTCGGCCTTGGCATAGCTTTCGAGCACGTCCTTGGCGACTTCATTGCCGGCCTTATAGGCATCGCGCAGGCGGAACATGTCGGCGTCGTAGAGGAAAACCTGGGTTTTCAGAACATCGCCGGCTGCCTTGGCAATCGCGGCGTCATTGCCGAGGGCCACATCAAGCAGCACTTCGACCGAGGGGCCGCCCTTCATATGCGAGAGCAGTTCGAGGGCGAAGGCCGGGGTGATTTCGGCCACCGCAACTTCGCCGAGAATGATTTCCTTGAGGAAGGCAGCCTTGACCGTCGCGGCGCTCGTGGTGCCGGGCAGCGTGTTGTAGATGAAGAATTTCAGGGCATCGGCGCGCTGCGGATTGGCGGCATCGCGGATGATTGCGATGATCTCCCCGGTAAGGCCACCGGCATCGATCGGCTTGGGCGCGAGACCCTGCTCTTTTCTGCTTTCGATTTCAGCGAGGTAATCGGAATAGAGGGTCATCGCAATCTCAACATCGTAGGGTGTGACGCTATGGCAGCGCCAGCAAAGGATACTGTCGGTCGGCCTCAAGGCATACGGAGCTTGGGGCCCTCCTGCCAAGGCTGGCCGACAAAGTATCTTATCTCGGCAAATAAAGTACTTCCGATTCAGCAAGGAGCGGTCGAAAAATAGCAACGCTCTTGCTCCCGGATGGGAGTGCGAAAACTATCTTGCCTTGGACTATGGCCGGTCGCTGGATTGCGACGCGATCGGCCATTCACTATGGCCCCTACCTGGACAAGAGATCAGCGAAACCGCACGTTTGCGTTTGATGCCTGCACCGTTGCAATATCGCGCGCCATAGCATTGGCCGTCTCTGAAAACGTCGCAATCGCGGTGGCGTCTAGCTGTCGGGCCCAAGTCTCGAGCCACTCATAGACCACGCTCGACTCCTCCTCGAGCAAGGGTTCCTCGTAATTGCGCCCGGCAAAAGCCTCAGCGAGATAAGCCACCAGCACCCAGGCAACAGCCCTGTCGCCATCGACCAGAGCCTGCTCGCGGGCATTCACCGCAAACTGGTGATAGGCATGCGCACCGCGCCCGGCCTTGTCGATTTGAGCGACTGCTGCAGTGAACATCATAGGTCCACTCCCTTGTTTACAATACGCCAATGCAGCGCAAATCCCGGATCGAACACGCTGACAGCATCGCCGCCCACCATAACCGGCCCCGGCAAAGGTTGTGCGATCTCGACCCGCTCAAGTTCGATCCGATCTGGATTGGCAGCCATACCGTAAAATGCTGCGCCATTGAGCGAGATAAAGGCTTCCAACGCATCGAGCCGACCTTCCGCCTCAAAAACCGCTGCGACGCATTCAATGGCATTGGGCGCGGTAAAGCACCCCGCACAGCCACAGGCGCTGATTTTGGCGCCATCTGCATGAGGCGCACTGTCCGTGCCCAAAAAGAATGAAGCCTCGCCCGAGGTCGCAGCATCCACCAGCGCTCTTCGGTGCGTCTCACGCTTGGCAACTGGCAGGCAGTAGTAATGGGGCCTTATGCCACCGGCCAGGATGTGGTTGCGGTTTATGATGAGGTGATGTGCAGTGATCGTTGCCGCGATCCTCGGCCCGCCATGACGCACATAGGCCACGCCGTCGCTGGTGGTAACGTGTTCCATCACCACACGCAGCCCTTCATGGCGACGGCGCAACGGCTCAAGAATGCGTTCGATAAACACAGCTTCGCGGTCGAATATGTCTACCGCAGGGTCGGTAACCTCGCCATGAACGCAGAGCGGCAGGTCCAATTCGGCCATGCGCTCGAGCACCGGGGCGATCCGGTCGAAATCGCGCACGCCGGCATGAGAATTGGTGGTCGCGCCAGCCGGGTAGAGCTTGACCGCCTTGACCAATCCGCTTGCCGCCGCCACTGCGACATCGGCAAGATCGGTCGCTTCCGTCAGGTAGAGCGTCATCAAGGGCGTGAAGCGCGCGCCCGGACCAAGCTCTGCCAGGATACGATCGCGATAGGCCGCGGCATCGGCCGCAGTCACGACAGGCGGCACCAGATTGGGCATGATGAGCCCACGTCCGAAGACCGCAGCGGAATGCGGCAGAACCGCCCCCATCATGGCGCCATCGCGCAGATGCAGATGCCAGTCGTCTGGCCGGGCGAGCGAAAGGCGCGTCATGCCGGAACTCCGATATAGCCGCAAAGGATGTCCGTGCCGGCGATGAGATCGGCCACGTCCATCTGCTCGTTGGGATTGTGCGAGCCTCCAACATTGCGCACGAAGACCATGCCGGTGGGGATACCAGCATTAGCGAAAACCGCCGCATCATGCCCGCCGCCAGACGCCATGGTGAAAACAGCCTGCCCGGCACGCAATTGTGCTGCACTAAGCCCCGCGACCACTTCTGGGGCACAGAGGGCTGGCGCAGTCGAAAGTTCCCTATCGAGCTCGAATACCACCTGCCTCGACCGTCCGACATCGCTTAATGCCTGCTCGAGCCAATCGCGGGTGTCGTCAAGCACGCCCACATCCTGACTGCGGACATCGAGGCTGAATTCCACCCGGTCGGGAATGCGCGACAGGACACTCACCTCAGGATCGGTCGCAACCGTTCCCACCGTCACCGCGAGATCGCCACCATGATCGAGCACGTCGATCCAGTGCCGGTCGAGATCGTTAAGAAGACTTGCCATGGCCAGTACCGGATCGTGCCGGAAGGCGCGAGGTACAGCCCCCGAATGTCCGGCCTCGCCGATGCACGCTATGCGTCGGTGGCGGAAATTGCCGCGTATGCCTGTGACGACCGCTGCAGGCAGGCCGCTTTCAACCAGCAGCGGTCCCTGTTCGATATGGAGCTCGAGATAGGTCAGAATGCGCCTGGGGTCGATGAGCGGCTCGCGCCGCGCCACCTTTGCCGTATCCACGCCCACGGAGGCCATGTGCTCGAGCAACGTCCGGCCATCACCCCTGTGGCGCGCCGCCGCTTCCCCGGCCTCAAGCTGTCCCAAGAGAGCCTTGGAACCGGCATAACAAGGGCCGAACCATGAGCTTTCTTCACCGCGCAAGGCAATTACCTTGACCGGCACAGCCGGGACGACGTTTTGGCGTCGCGCCCGCACCAGGCAAATCAGTCCCGCGATCACACCGGACAGACCGTCGAAATTGCCCCCCTGCGGCACGCTGTCGACATGCGAGCCGAGTAACACGTAACGATCGGCATTGCGGTGTTCTGGCAGGCTGATGATCAGGTTGCGGCCGGGATCATATTCGGTGACCAACCCCTCGGCCTCGGCGCACCGCGCCAGATAGGCGATGGTCCGGCTTTCAATATCTGAATAGGCCGGGCGGCTTACACCCGCCGCGTCGGCGCTGTCCCGTCCGATATCGGCAAAAAGAGCTTCGGCATAGGCGGTCTCCCAGGAGACCGCCGCAGATGCGTGGATGGGCATGTCAACGGTGCTCCTCGCCCGCGCGCTCAAGAGCGAAGGACGCCAGCGCGACGTCACAGGAAGCCATGCCTTGAATAATGGCCAGCACGCGCTCATCCGGCGTGGTGCGGCCCTGCTGCGTTCCGATGGCGATTTCGCCGATGTCAGCCGAGAGCCGCTGATGCACCGCCAAGCGCGGGCGTCCCCCGGCAATCCAGCCGGCCACGGAGCCGAGAACGGCGGCGAACTCAAAATCATCGACCACGAAACGATCGCAAATATCGAGGGCACTTGCACCGATCTCCGCGCCACCGCCCAGTCCGAGCACTGTCGCACCCGGAGCGATCTGCACGCCCTCGATGACCGGAGCATTGGCAGCGGTTATGACGACAACGATATCGGCGCCATCCATTGCCGTCTCAACGCTCTCGACGGCCGTCACACCATGCCGCTCCGCATAGGCCCGAGCGCTTTCCAGACGACGTGCCGCGACACGGATGTCCTCAAGGGCGAAAATCTCGCGAAAGGCAGCAGGCAATTCGTCGGCAATTCGACCGGCACCGACAATGGAGAGACGCTTCGCCCCAGGCGCGGCAAGCCATTCCGCTGCCACCGCTGCCGTTGCCGCCGTCCGCAGCCGATGCAGCCATGTCTCATCGACAAGACCTCTGGGCGCACCTGTCGCAGCGTCGAGCACTATGCAGTGGCTGAGCATATCTCCACCACCCTGTGCGACCAGGCGAAACCCGGCCGTACCATGGCTCGGCGACCGCCCGCCCTTGAGCTTAAACGAAGTTTGCTCGGCCTTGAGGCTCATGGATTCTGGCTGCGACAATACCAGCCGTTCATTGCCGTAGTCGCGATAGGCCTGCCGCACGACGGCAATGGCCTCTTTCACGGAAACCAAGCTCCGCAGCTCAGCCTCGCGCAGGACGGGAAGGCTTTCGAAAATCCGACCACTCATGCGCCGGCCTTTCGCACGATGAAAGCGCAAAGGCCCGCCCCTTCCGGGGCTTGGTGTACGGTATTGGCAGAAATGAACATGCGGCAGGTCCCCAATATGGAGCCTGCAAGACCGCTCATGCTGGCACGGACATGCTTGTCCATATCCAGATCACTGGTCCTGATGGTGGTGCGGTATTGCCGAACCCGCCCATTGGAAGCGATACCCGCCTTGATGAAGGCCGCGCCCAATGTGTCCGCATCGGCCAGCGTACCATCGGCATCGAGCCGGCAACCGGCTTCCTCCAGTGTCCGCCGGATGCCGCTGGCATCGAGGAGATCAGAAAAGCCGCCGGTATGAATGATCCAGTCGCTCGCAGCACCGGCGCGGTTGGCGAAAATCAGCACTTCCACATTGCCGCCTTCGGAGCTCGAAAACACCATTGCGCGCCGACCGAAAAGGCTATGATCGCGGTCGAATGCTTCGGGCACCACGTGCTCAGGAGCAATCTCCCCCAGCGCCAGCGCAGCGCCGAGAGCGCCGACCGCTTTGGAAAAGGCCGAGGTGATGCGAGCAGCCGCAGGATCGGCGCGACTTTCGCCCAGAAGCGGCGTCTTGACAATTATGAGCTGCACATCGTCAGGGCCGATGGCTAGGTCCTTCATACCCTGTCGAACGGTATCGGCCACCAGCAGGGCATGGGCGAGGGTGCCGATTTCCTCGGCCGCCACCTTGCGGCTGCAGGCACCGCCGAAGACAAGCCCTTTCTCGCCGCCCGACGGCGTCGTCGTGCCGTCATCGACGTCGATAAAGGCGTAGCCGAAGGGACTTATTACCCCTTCGCACCCAGTCGAGAACAGCATGGTGGCGCCTTCGGCAAGGTTCGAACCGCCAAAGCGGGTGATGGCCTGACGCGCACTCAGCATGCCATATTCGCGCGAAAAGTCGTTGACGCTGGCATTGCCCTCGGTCTTGACCAACAGCGCCAGCCGCCGCACGGATTCAGGCGCAAAACGCCCCAGAGCAGCTTCCAGATGTCTCGTATCGCCCGGGTGGGCCGTGTCATAGCTTAATACATGCACCGGCATGGTGCGGCGCTCCTCGGGCCATATCGATCCGACAAAAACCCTCCCGCCGCGCGCCAATTCTGGCGATCGACTCCGATTTTCGGCAGATGCAACAAAATGTACCCATAGTATAGAATTCTGCCTGACAGGCATGTCCAATAAATAGTCCTAATGCCACCATAACGATACAGTGCTTCGCAAGTTAATGCAGGGAGGCCGTTGACCAAATTTGGGTCATCATGCCAGCCTCACACGCGTCGCGTGCCCGAGGCCGCCGCCATTTCCCCGAAAGGACCAGCCGATGACCCACCCCATGGGCGCCGAAACCGATTCTCCGCTCTGGCAATTGCCGGCCACCACGCTAGCCCGCCGCTTTGCCGATGGCTCACTGCAACCCAGCATGGTGCTTGAAGCCATTCTGGCACGGACGGACACGATCGATGCCGCCCTCAATGTCATGGCGCTACGCGACGACGAAGGCGCGCGAGCCATGGCGGGGGCCAGCGACAGGCGCTGGGCCGAGGGGCGCCCCCTGTCCGAGCTTGATGGCGTTCCCATCGCGATCAAGGACAATATCCCCGTGGCCGGCCTGCCCTGTGCCTGGGGCAGCAAGCTCTTCCTTGACTTCGTGCCTGAACGCGACGAGCTGGCGGTCGACAGGCTACGGCGGCAGGGCTTGGTCTTGCTCGGCAAGACCACAGTATCGGAGTTCACTCTGGGGCGCGGCAATGTCGATACCCCAGCCTTCGGCACCACGAGGAACCCCTGGAATCCGGCCCTGACCACCGGTGCCTCAACCGGTGGTGGCGCGGCGGCCGTCGCTTCTGGCGTCGCCCCATTCGGTCTTGGAACCGATGGGGGTGGTTCGATCCGCTGGCCTGCTTCCTACTGCGGGCTCGTTGGCTTCAAACCGTCGACAGGCCGGATTCCTCGCCGTTTCGGCCTGCCTGCCGTCCTCAACGATCTTGAGGTTTTGAGCCCGATCTCCCGTACGGTGGACGATGCTGCCGCCCTGTTGCAGGCGCTGTCCGAACCCGACGTTCATGATCGCGCTTCCATGGCCTTCCGCCACACGGCTTTAGTCGAAGAACCGGCGCGGCCGCTGCGTATTCTTCATGTAAGTCAGTTCGGCAACTACCCGGTCGAGCCGGAGATCACAGCCTCGGTCAATCTGGCCGCCGACCAGCTCCGTGCCATGGGGCATAGGGTCGAAGCGGGCACGGCGCCTTTCGACTTCGGTCTGTTCGACCGACATTGGCGTACCATCACCATGACCGGCGTTGCCGCCATCATGGATGGCCGGGAGAATTGGGAAAATGAGGTAGGCGCCATCTACCCCTCCATGGTGGCCGATGGCCGTGCCTTCTCCTCCCGTGACTATCTTGCCGCCCTCAACGCCTATCGCTCGGTTTTCGAGCAGTTGACTGACTTCTTCGAAGATTTCGACCTATTACTGACGCCAGTTGCGGGCGCCATGCCACGACCCGCAAATGAGATCGCGCCACCCTATCAGCGCGTATTTACCGGCTTTGCCAATGTCACCGGCATCCCTGCCGTCAGCTTACCTGGCCCGCGCTCTCATGCCGGAATTCCAATTGGTTTTCAGTTGATTGCACCTTTCGGGGGCGAGGGGCGTTTGCTGACAATTGCCCGTGCCTATGAGCACGCCCATCCTTGGGCCGGCCTCTGGCCAAGCCTGAATGCCTCATAAGGCGGAGGTATAGGGCCATAACGCGATTATATTGGACGATGGCCGATCCGACATAAAAATATACAGCAGAAGAGCTGAGGGACGTCGGCAGTACTTGAAGCCGACGGCGTGGCCGAGTGCCCGCGATGTTCATCCGAATAAGTGAAACCGGGGATTGAATCCGCCGCCCAAAGGGCGTGCGGAAGGGGTGGAATAATGAGTGGTGGTGCCGTCGAGCTCATCAATGTGACCAAATATTACGACCGCACACTGGCGGTCGACGGCGTCAGCCTTTCGGTAGCGGCAGGCGAATATTGCTGCTTGCTCGGCCCGTCTGGCTGCGGAAAGACCTCGACCCTGCGCATGATTGCTGGACACGAACTGGCCGACAGGGGCGACATCGTGGTTGGGGGGCGTCGCGTGAACGACTTGCCCCCTTCCGAACGTGGCACGGCTATGATGTTCCAAAGCTACGCGCTCTTTCCGCACCTGACGGTGCTGGACAATGTGGGCTTTGCCCCAATGCTGCGTGGCGTGCCCAAGGTTGAACGCATCGAAGAATCCCGCCGCCTCCTTTCCTTGGTCGGTCTCGGCGGCTGGGAGAGCCGCTATCCCCGCCAGCTATCCGGCGGCCAGGCACAGCGCGCCGCGCTCGCACGCGCGCTCAACGCTCGGCCACAGGTATTGCTGCTCGACGAACCGCTCTCCGCGCTCGACCCGATCCTGCGCATCCAGATGCGCTCCGAACTCAAGCGTATGCAGCTCGAGCTGGGCCTCACCTTCATCCACGTCACCCATAGCCAGGAAGAGGCCTTGGCTCTTTCTGACCGCGTCGTGGTGATGGAAGACGGTCACATTCGGCAGACCGGCACGCCGCTCGACGTTTTCGAACGACCCGCCACACCCTTCGTCGCCGATTTTATCGGCGGCCACGCGATCTTCCGTGGCACGACGGGCCAACCGGGCAACACGGTTCTTCCCTCGGGCGAGATTTTGCATACCCAGACCAAGTTTGGCACCGGCACGCCGGTCGCCCTTGCGGTACGCTGCGACGCCATCAGCTTTGCCCGCCGGAGTGCGGACGACAACAGCATTACTGCGCGGGTCGTAACCATCGAGCACCTCGGCGCGCTGATCCGCGTCACGCTCAAGACTATGGACGGCCAGGACTTTTCCGTCGTGATCCCCGAGCGCGCCGAACGTGGCACGCGCCTGACGGTGAGCGAGATAATTTCCCT
This sequence comes from Devosia riboflavina, assembly GCF_000743575.1. Classification (GTDB taxonomy): domain Bacteria; phylum Pseudomonadota; class Alphaproteobacteria; order Rhizobiales; family Devosiaceae; genus Devosia; species Devosia riboflavina. The sequence continues at coordinate 474,798 of NZ_JQGC01000001.1, forward strand.
CTACTGGACCGTGGCCGACACGAGAATCTACGCCGAAAAACAAGCGCAGCCAAAGGCCGCGTAAATCAGGAGAGAACGCATAAAATGGCAAACGACACTTCTAATTCCGGCAAAGCGGGCCTGACGCGCCGCACGGTCCTCAAGGGTGCAGCCGCCGTCGCCGGCGCCGCGGTCGGCTCGGGCGTTATCACCGGCTTTCCCACCATCTGGGCGCAAAACATCAAGGATATCGTGATCCGCCAGATGGGTTCATCCGGCGACACCAACAAGGCGCTCGAAGACGCCGCCAATGCCGATCTGCCCTTCCGGGTGCAGGTGACGGCACTCGACCCCTCTTCAGTGGTCGCTCGCGGCATCAGCCAAACCGACACCTGGGACGTTCTGAGCGACGGCACCGCCGACCTGCCCCTCTTCTGGCCGGCCAAATCCTTCCAGCCCATCGAGAAGAAGCGCCTCAACTGGTGGGGCGACGTTTCGCCCATCTTCACTTCGGGCCGGGCGACCCCGGAGGCCAAATACGGACAGGGCGCCAATCCGTTCAACGTCATCAATGCGGATGGTCCCGGCATCGACTCAAAGATGGTCGCGGAAGAAACCGAATGGCTTACGGGTGCACCGGCATTGCATAATGCCGACACGCTAGGCATCCGCCCCGACCTCGTCGGGCGCGAAATCAATTCCTGGGCAGATCTGCTCTCGCCCGAATACAAGGGGCGCGCCGCAATTTGCGCCATCCCTTCCGTCGGCATGGTCGATGCTGCCATCGCTTTGGAAGCGGCAGGCTTGGTCACCTATGCCAATAAAGGCAACATGACCAAGGAAGAGATCGACGCCACGATCGAAAACCTCATCCGCCTCAAGCGCGAGGGCCATTTCCGCGCCTTCTGGAGCGCCTATGAGGAATCGGTGAACCTGATGGTGGGTGGCGAGACCGTTATCCAGTCTATGTGGGCCCCAGCCGTGGCCAGCGTCCGCGCCCAGGGTGTACCCTGTGTGTTCCAGAACCTGCCGGAAGGCTACCGCTGCTGGGCCGTGGCGCTCTACATCAATGCCAAGGCCGATGGTCTCCTGAAGGATGCCATCTATGAGTATCTCAACTGGTACCACGAGGCCGGCAAGGTCGGCGCCTCTTTCACTCTACGCGGCTACTACAGCGCTGCACCGAACACCGTTCGCAAGGTCATTACCCCAGCCCAGTGGGACTATTTCATCGAAGGCAAGCCCGCGTCCGAGGATATCTTGGATGCCAATGGCAATGTGATCGAAAAGACTGGCGGCCTGCGCACCGGCGGCTCCTACTACGAGCGCCTCTCCAATCCTGCCGTTTGGAACTCCATCATGGACGAAAACCAATACCAGATTGCACGCTGGAACGAGTTTCTGGCCACCTGAACATGACGGATACAGCTTTGCCCAGCACCAAAACCTGGCGACCTCACACTCGAGGTCGCCTAGACATCAGGACCCTGCTGCAGGTCTCGCCCCTCTGGGCGATCCTGCTGATGTTCCTCGTTCTGCCAGTGGCCCTGATCGTGCTGGTGAGCTTCTGGCGATTCTCGGGCTTCACCATGGAGCCCGGTTTCGTCCTCGACCATTACCGCGACCTGTTCCGTCCCAGCACGCTCAATCTCTATATCAATACACTGCGCATCGCCGGTATCACCTGGCTTATTACGGCAATTATAGGCTTCACGCTGGCCTATCACCTGACCTTCGATCTCAACAAGCCGGCGACAGTCACGATCAAGTTCATGATCCTGACCATTCCCTTTTTCACTTCGGCCGTTATTCGCACGGTGGCCTGGGTGCCAGTCTTAGGTCGCAATGGCCTCGTCAACTCCTCGCTTATATCGCTCGGGCTGATCGAAGAGCCGCTGAACTTTCTGCTTTATTCCGAATTCGCCGTGATCCTCGCCTATGTCCACGCCATGACCGGGATCATGATGGCGCCGATCTTCAACACCATGAATCGCATCGACCGCTCACTGATCGAAGCGGCGCGTGATGCCGGCGCCAATGGCTGGCAGGTACTGCGCCATGTGGTATTGCCGCTTTCCATGCCGGGCATCGCCATCGGCAGCATCTTCGTGCTGACCTTGGTGGTCGGCGATGTAGCAACCGTTCGCCTGCTCGGTGGCGGGCAGCTCGGCACGGTCTCGGTCGCCATAACCAACCAATCGAGCCTGCTGCAATTTCCCATAGCCTGCGCCAATGCGGTCGCGCTGCTGGCCATCGTGCTGGTCTGCATCGCTGTCATCCTGCGCTTCGTCAATATCAGGCGGGAGCTCTGAAATGGCTGCTGCACGCGTCACCATGGCGGCGAAAGGCCGGAACGCGGTTTTCGTCGTGTTCTCGATCTTTCTCTACGCGCCCTTCCTTGCCATCTTCATTCTCGCTTTCCAGGGGCCGCAAGGCGGGCTCAACTTCCCCTTGCGCGATCCCTCGCTGCACTGGTTTCACGATCTGATCGATCCGCGTTCACTATCCGATTTCCGACCGGCCATTGGCCGCTCGGTCATATTGGCGCTCGTCGCCTCGGCCATCACGACGATCGTGTCGCTGGCCGCAGGCCTTGCATTCCGCCGCCGCTTCACCGGCTCGGCGACCTTGTTCTATCTCACCATCGGTTCCCTGGTCGTTCCCTCAAGCCTGGTTTCAATCGGCATCGGCATCATCTGTTCGATGCTTGGCATCCAGATGACCTGGTGGGGATCGGCACTGGGCGCGCAGCTTACTTGGACCTTGCCCTTCGGCGTCCTCATAATGCTCGCCGTGTTCAGCCATTTCGACCGCTCGCTTGAGGAAGCGGCGCGCGATCTAGGCGCCAATCGTTGGCAAGTCCTGCGCCATGTCACGATTCCGGTAGTGGCGCCCGGCCTGTTCGCCGTCGCCCTACTGAGCTTCATGCTCTCCTATGACGAGTTCGCGCGTACCGCCGTGGTGGCCGGATCGGAAAATACGCTACCGCTCGAGCTCTTTGCCTTTATGAGTCTGTCAGTTTCGCCCACCATTTATGCGCTTGGCACAGTGACCACTCTGCTCTCGATCGGCGCGCTGGTGATTGCCACGGCGGTATTGATCCGTTCCGCCAATCGGCGTCGGGCGCCCTGACGCCTGGGCAGGTGACATGATTGTGGCATTGAACGACAATGGATGACCAGCCATGAACTCGCCCTGGAAGGTCGCCCGCTCGCCTATGTCACTGCGCCTCAATTTCCGGCATCTGGAGATGTTCCGCCTCCTGATGAAGACGTCAAACCTGACCGAGACTGCGCGGCTGATGCGGGTCAGTCAACCGGCCATCAGCCACGCCTTGCGCGAGCTGGAGGGGCAACTGGGCCTGACGCTCTTCGTCCGCGCCGCTGGGCGGATCCGCGCCACACCCGAGGCGATCGATCTCCTGCCCGAGGTTGATCGCCTGTTCGGGCAAATCAGCCTGCTCAATACCAAGGCCGAGCATCTCAAGGACGCGCAAGGCGGACGTCTGGACATCGCCGCTATTCCCGTGCTCGCCATGGCAGGCATTCCCGAAGCCATATGCCAGTTTCGTACGCAGCGGCCCTTCTCCCATATCTTGCTGCAAAGCGTGGCGACGACCGAGGTCATCACTGCGGTCAAGGAGGAAAGTGTCAATCTGGGCTTTATCGCCACGCCCATCCAGGACCCAAGCGTGGGGGTGGAACCGCTACTCGAAACCGAGTTTTGCTGCTTCTTGCCCGCCGGACATCCATTGGCCGAGCATGACGAGATCACGGCTTCGCATTTCGAAGGCGAGACGCTGATCGCGCTTTCTACCCATAGCCCGCCCGGCTATCATTTCCGCAGCGAACTGGCCAAGTCCAAGAAGGACCAGTTGGTCGCTCTCGAGACCAACAATGCCTTCGTGGCACTTTCCTTGGTCGAAGCAGGCGCCGGGATTGGAGTACTTGATCCCATGCCCTATCTGGGCCGGCCCGCCGAGGGGATAGTGATCCGGCCGTTCAAGCCCTCCGTATCGATCACCTTCGCTGCAGTCTTCTCACGCCATCGCTCGTTGTCGCGCATGGAGCTGCAGTTCATCGAAACGACCCGCAAGTGTTTGCATGAAAGCGCCAAGCGGCTGACGGCGCTTGGTATAAGTGCGGTTACGCGCTAGTCGCAGGCAAATGCCGCAAAAGCTCAAACCGAAACTGGCCGGTGCCCTCGGTGCCGACGAATCGCGTGCAGGCGCCAAGAGGCACACATCAGGTCCCGCACTACGACGTGCAGGCAAAGAGCAGCAATTTCCTGGATTGTGATGGTAGCGAAGCCCAGATTCGAACTGGGGACACACGGATTATGATTCCGTTGCTCTAACCAACTGAGCTACTCCGCCCCAAGGGGCTCGACCTGCGTCGATGGCGCCTTACTAAGGTCGGGGGACCCGGTCTGTCAAGAGTTGCGACTGGCCGGTTATGATTTTTCCAGACGTTGAATATGAGCGTGGATAAGCGCGAGGTCGGCTTCGAACTTTTCGCGCTCGCGGGCCTTGGTTTCGGGGTCGGGAATACGGAGGAGATAGGAGGGGTGGTTGGTGATGTAGAGCACCGAACCATCCTCCAGATCGATCGGTTTTCCGCGCATGCTGGAGATGGAAACCGCTTTTCCGACAAGGCTTTGCGCGGCCGTGGCGCCGAGGGCGACGACGATCCTGGGCTTGACGAATTCGCGTTCGAGATTGAGCCAGAAGCGGCAGGCCTGGATTTCGCCGGCATTGGGTTTCTGGTGAATGCGTCTTTTGCCGCGCGGGATGAATTTGAAGTGCTTTACCGCATTGGTGACATAGAGGCGACGGCGGTCGATGCCGGCATTTTTGATAGCCTCGTCAAAGACTTGGCCCGCTGGACCGACGAAGGGCCGGCCTTGCAGGTCCTCCTGATCGCCGGGCTGTTCGCCGACGAACATGATCTGGGCCTCTTTCGGACCCTCACCGAAGACGGCCTGGGTCGCCTGCTCGTAGAGCGGGCAGCGGCGACAGCTATCGATTGCGTCGGCAGCGTTCGCAAGTGATTGAATTTGTTGGACTTTTTCATCAACCTCGCGCGCTTTCTGGCGCATATGGCGGGCCGGGGGCTGGGTGGTGGCGCGGGCGATCATCTCCTCTTCCATTTGCCTTGCATTGCGGATCAAGGGAGCAATGCGATCGGCTTCGGGGAGGTTGCGCCAGTATTTGACCGGCATTTCCGATTTCATCATCGCGACTTTCAGCCGAGCCGGATTGAAGATCGCACCGTAGTAGGTGCGCCAATCATCCTCCACTGCACCCTCGGCGGGGATATCTTTTTTGTTGCCGCCCGGACCAAAGCGCAAATTCTCCTTGTCCCAGAAGGCACTAGCATAGGGCGTGATGATGCCCCAATGCATGCCGGCAAAGCGTCTTGTGAAGAAGGGAACGGTGGCTTCGAGGGTGAAATGCTCGGGCTCGAACCAGGCGATGTAGCGTTCGTCGCCCTCGTGCTCAACGGTGCGGAAGCGCACGAAAGCCTTCATTTTATGTGCATCGCGATGTACCCCCGAGGCCATTCGCGTTAGCAGACTGTTATCACTATCGGCAGCATTGGCGAGAATGTGCTTATCGTCCTGCAGTCGCCAGAGCAGACGGTAGAGAACGGCGAAACGCTGCGGGTCGGAATGCTGGATCACATCGCCGGCTAGGTCGATGAATTGGCGCGGCACGGAGCCGATCGGGCCATCGGTATCGGGCAGCATGTCGTCGCCCGCTTCGAAAAGCCCGCTCTCTTCCAAGCCGACCCGCCAGACGACTTGCGAGGGCTTCATGCCGGCAACGAGCAGGCGACGTGCCTTGCCGCGCCACTCATCGAGATCGTTGAGCCGTTCGAGCCGGACCGAGAGCATCAGAAGAGTTCCAACTGCTTTGGCGGCGGCGCCAGCTTCTGCCGGAGGCGCAGGTCGTCGGTGAGGCCGCCCGGCGTCCAATCGGCGGCAGCGATAAAGGGGCGCACCTTGTCGATGGAAGCGGTGAGGCGTGCCATGTCGGCAAGGGTCAGGCGATGGTGGCGGCGCGAGGAGAGGACGCGATCGACACCGCTGACGCCAAGGCCGGGGACGCGCAGCAGCAATTCGCGGTCGGCACGATTGACGTCGATGGGGAAACTGGCGCGGTGTTTCAGGGCCCAGGCGAGTTTAGGATCGACGGCGAGATCGAGATGACCGCCCTCCCCGCCCGCGACGATTTCGGGGACATCAAAACCATAGAAGCGAATGAGCCAATCGGCCTGGTAAAGGCGATGCTCGCGCATGAGCGGCGGCGGGGCGAGCGGCAGCCGCGAGGAGGCGTCGGGAATGGGCGAGAAGGCGGAATAATAGACGCGTTTCAGCCGGTAACCGGAATAGAGCCCGGCGGCACGGGTGAGGATGGCGGCATCGTCGGCCTTGTCGGCGCCGATGATCATCTGGGTGGATTGACCGGCGGGGGCGAATTTTTCCGGCTTGGCCTTGGTCGGTTTTTTGTCCTCGGTGGTTTCATCGAGTTTGCCGCGAAGCCGGGCCATGGCGGTGCGGATTTCGGCGGGACGCTTTTCCGGGGCGAACAGTTCGAGGGCGGTATCGGTCGGCAGTTCGATATTGGTCGAGAGTCGATCCGCCCATCGGCCGGCTTCGGCGAGAAGCTCGGGCGCGGCATTGGGGATCACCTTGAGATGGATATAGCCGGCAAAAAGATGGGTTTCGCGCAGGGTGCGGGCGACGCGGACCATCTGCTCCATCGTGTAGTCGGGACTGCGGATAATGCCGGAGGAGAGAAAAAGGCCTTCGATGTAATTGCGCTTGTAGAAGTCGAGCGTCAGCCGGACGACCTCGTCGACCGAGAAGCGCGCGCGCTCGACATTGGAAGACGAGCGATTGATGCAATAGGCGCAATCGTAGACGCAGAAATTGGTCAGCAGCAGTTTGAGGAGGGAGATGCAGCGGCCATCTGGCGCATAGGAATGGCAGATGCCGCCGCCCTCGGTGGAGCCGATGCCACCCGTTTTGCTGCTGTCGCGCTTTTCCGAACCGCTCGAAGCGCAGGACGCGTCGTATTTGGCCGCATCGGCCAGAATGGCGAGTTTTCGCGTGAGGGTGAGTGCGGCCATTTGTTCATCCTTTGTTCTGAATGAATAGGCTGAGTCAGGGGAGAAGTGCATGTCAAAAAGACATGAGTGAGGGATTTGTGAACGGGGTTGGGGCGGGCGTGGGCTTCGGGTGTTACGCGAAAATTCTGAACTTGCGAGGCGAGCGCACGTCACACGCGGTGTCATTCCCGCGAAAGCGGGAAGGTGGATTCTCGTTCGAAGTGCAACAGTTGGTTGTAGAAGGCC
>NZ_JQGC01000002.1 GCF_000743575.1 Devosia riboflavina
CGCCCTGCCATGCCGCAGGGGCCGCTCACCTATGGCCCGCCCGCGGGGGTGGCCGGCGCAACGCCCGGCGCTGCAGCGCCGCGGGCGGGAGCAACGGGGCTGGCTGCCGGCATTGCAGCGCCCGTGGCCGCGTCAACTGCCGCGCCGGCACCGTCGGCGCAGGCCGGTGGCCCGATCATTGCTCCGCCGGGCGCTGCCGTTGCGCCATCCGGGCCCGCATTGCAGCGGCCGGGCGCGGCGCCTTATGGCATGGCGGGGCTCGGTGCGAACCCGACAGGCTCGCCGCCCGGTACCGTGCCTGCGCAGGGTGCATTGCCGGGTCCCCAGGCGGCAGCGCTGGCGCAAATGGTGCAACAGGCCTTGCCGGGCCAGGGCAGTATCGGCGCGCTTACCGGCATGCTCGCTGCAGCCATCGGACGGGCGGGCCTACCGGAACCGGTGCTGAAGGCCGCGCGGCAGATCCTCGACAACCAGTTGACCACACGAGACGGCAAGATCGATGCTGGCGCGCTCAAATCTGCGCTGCGCAGTTCCGGCATTTTCCAGGAGGCGATGCTGGCGCAGGGATCTCCGGCGGCCGCAGGCGCCGACACAAAGTCGGGGCTGCTTGCCATGCGACAGGGCCTTGCCCAATGGCTCGGCAACCAGCCGCAGATTGCTCAGATTTCACAGATTCCGCCGCCGCTGCGGCACGTCCTGCCGCGCGCAAAACTGCCCGAGGTGCCACTGCTCGATTTGCCCGACGAGGCAGAAGACCTCGGGCGCTTGCTGCTGGAGCGTACCGAAGGCGCGCTGTCGCGGGTGCGTCTCCATCAGCATGCGTCGCTGCCAGAGGCCCAGAGGGGCGGCGAGAGCCAATGGAACATGGACCTGCCCATTGCCCTCGGCCAGCAGCAGGCCGTGCTGCAATTGCAAATCCATCACGATGGCGGGGGCGACGCCAATCGACCCGAGGATCGTGGCTGGCAGGTGCGCTTTGCGGTCAATTTGCCCGATCTGGGCGAGGTCGGCGCGCAGGTGTCGCTGCGCGGACAGACGACCGGCATTATGCTCTGGGCCGATCGCGACGAAACCGCCAAGGCGTTTTCTGACAATATCGAGGAGCTGCGCACCAGCCTTGAATCCGTCGGCCTCAAACCCGGCGCGCTCGTCGTTCGCGTCGGCGCCCCGGGAGAAACGCATGCTCCGGCTGCCGCCGGTCACTTTGTGGATGCGAAGCGATGACGGACGAGCCGAAAGTGACGCCGCTGGCCGTAGCGCTGCAATACGAGAAGGAAAGCGACCAGGCGCCGCGTATCGTGGCCAAGGGCAGGGGGCTGATTGCCGAGCAGATCCTGGCCATTGCCACGGAAAACGACATCGTCATCGAGGCCAATCCGGTGCTGGCGGAGGCGCTGAGTCATGTCGAGGTGGACGATACCATCCCGGTCGAGCTCTATGAGGCCGTGGCGGCAGTGATCGGCTTCGTGCTGCGGCAGAGCCAGGCGACCGGCTGGAAACCGGACGAACCCGAGCTCCAGTGAAATCCATGTGACCGCCGCCTTGCGCCATTGCATCGCGGGCAAAGTCTTCCCATGTCCAATCACAGACGAGGGAGACCATCATGATCAGACCCGAAGACGAACGCGCCATCGACGATCTGTTCGAACGGCTGCACAATGTGGAGCGCAACAGCGATCCGCGCGATGTCGACGCCGAGCGGCTCATCCGCCAGCGTCTCTCCGAAAATCCGGCTGCGGCCTATTACATGGCACAGACGATCATCGTGCAGGAAGCCGCCTTGCGCGAGGCTCAGGAGCGCATCGAAGCGCTGGAGGCCCGGCAGGGGCAGGGCGGCTTTCTCGGTGGCATCTTCGGCAATGACCGTCCGACACCGCCCCGCGCTCCGCAGCGCAGCCCGTGGGGCCAGGGTCCCGATGACGCCGACCAGTATGACCGGCGCCGATCGGCCGGCGGCGGCGGGTTCCTTGCCGGCGCAGCACAGACCGCGCTTGGCGTAACCGGCGGGCTACTGCTCGGCAGTGCGTTGGCGGGTCTCTTTACCGGCGACGCTCAAGCGGCGGAACCGGAAGTGCCAGCCGAACCGCAGGATCCCGGCATCGATGATGGTGGCGGCGATTGGGGTAGCGATTTCGATATCGGCGGCGACTTCTAGCGGGTTCGCTTCTCGTAGAATTCGTTGCCGCCGGCTTCGAGCACGTAAAACATGTTGTCGTAGGGGAAGCGCAGGCCTGCCGTATGGAAATGCTGGGCATTCTGGACACCCGGATGACGCGCGCCGCGCAGAACCTGATCGGCGACCTGCGAAGCCAGCACAGCGCCGCTATCGGTCATCGGCTTGGTGAGAACGCCCTGGGCGAACTGGTTCTTCTGGCCGACGACGCCGCAGACGCTCTTGGGATAACGCGAGTCATAAAGGCGATTCATCACCACGGTGCCGACGGCAAGCATGCCGTCGGGGCTCGACCGGTTGGATTCGAAATACATGGCCCGCATCATGCATTCCTTGTCGCTCATCTGGGCCATGCCGAAATTGATGCCGAGAAAGCTGCAGCCGGCGAGGCTGGTGGCGACGACGGCAAGGGCCGAGATTTTGATGGCGAGGCGAGCAAAGGGGGCCAAGGTGCATCTCCGGAGTGTTGCCGAGTTGCGGCTTGGTCCGAAAATGCGCCGACAGCCTTAAGGAAGACCTCAGAAGGAGGGTTAAGAGATTGCTAGCGCCGACGAGCGATGAGACTGGCCAGCAGAACGGCCGTTCCGAGGACCGCAATGACCGGCACGGGATCGCGCTGCACCGCGCGAGCACCCTGGACCGCCTTGCGGCTGGCAACGCCGGCGAGCCAGGCGCCCTGACGGGCCGCGTCATGGCCCCAATCGGAAAGGGTATCGCCGAGATCGCCCGCTACGTCGCCGGCATTGTGCGACAAAGTGCGGCTGATATGCCTCGTCTGGCGGCGCAATTCGCCGATCTGGGCGGCAAGGGCGTCAAGCGGATCGTGTTGACGGCGGCGGTTCGTGAACAAATCTTCAAGATGCATGGGTTACTCCCTGATTATGGGCGCAACGCCATTGGCCGGACACAAGTTCCGTACACAATCAATGACTTCGACCCCGCGACCCGGGGCCGAGAGCTAGGGAGCCGGATGGTTTCGACATGACGAGCAAGCACGCCCAACGTCTCAATCGACTGTTCGACAAGCTCGAGCGCAGGATTCCGCGCACTGCCGGCGGCTGGCTGGCACGCCTGCGCCGGCCGGAAGCACGCTGGATCCGCATCCCGCTCGGCATTCTGCTGGTGCTCGGCGGGATTTTCAGCTTCCTGCCGGTCCTCGGTATCTGGATGCTGCCGCTGGGCCTTTTGCTGCTGGCCCTCGATCTCATCTTCCTGCAAAGCCCGGTTAACCTGGCTATCGTGCGCGGCAGCCGCAAATGGACCACGTGGCAGCGCAAGCGCCGCGACCGCAAGAACACGCCTAAGGCGTGAGGTCGATTTCGCCCGAAGCATAGGCCGCTTCGATAATATCCACGGCCGCGGCAAGCCGCTCGTCGATGATGTGCAGGTATTGCGTCCAGTCCTCGATGCGGCTGACCGTTTCGGCACCATCGGAAATGCCGCGCAGGCCGAGCAGCGGCACGCCAAAACCCTGGCAGGCGCGCTTCACGGCAAAGGTCTCCATGTCGACCATGTCTTCGGCAATGGCGTCATAGGCCTTGCCGGTCACGACATTGCCGCCGGTGGAGAGCGTCGCGGGCACGAGGCCGGCAACAGGCGGCACAAGGCCAAGCGTTGGCGGCAGGTCCGTCAGGGGCGTGACGCCTTTCGGAAAGCCCAGGGCCGAAGCATCCATATCGCGGTAAGACGCGGAAATTGCCTGGTAGATGCCAAGCTGCTCCAGCCGGTTTGAACCCGCCGAACCCAGGCAGACGACCAGCTTGGGCAGATTGTCGCGCCGTTCGAGGAGAGCTCTGGTGGTTGAAACTGCCGCCTCGACCGGACCAATGCCGATCATGACGGGCTGGATGCGGGCGGCCAGGTGCGGGCCGAATTCTGCCTTGGCGGCCATGAGATAGAGAATAGACATTCCTCAAACTAGCATGGCTGCCATGCCGCTCAAGTACTGGTCGTTACCGGTTATGTAACGGAATGATGACATATTGAACCATGCTCCCGGCGTTTGGGGAGCGGGAAGGCAGGCGTATCGTGCGGTTCGCAGTCATCAGTGGGTCACGGGAGTGGACGGAAGCATTGCCTGAAAGGGCCATGCCACAGCGTGCCGTCGAGGTCGAAGACGTGCAGTACGAAGCGCGCCGCCGCCTGAAGTCGCTCAAGATCGAAGAATGGCGCGTTCGCGAATTCGTCACCGGCACTCCGGTTCCTGACAATATCCGCCACCTTGCCCTGCAGATCGAATATGCCGCCCAGGCCATCGGCCGTCTTTCGCCCATTCCGGCCGATTATGCCGACGACGTCTACTGGCCGCGCGTCTGGTAAAAGAAAAGCAGGAGCGGCGGCGGACCACTCCTGCTGCTATTTCCGTCCCGACAACCCAATCAGGCTCAAGCCGCGACCTTCTTGGCGCGCGGTGCGGCGCGTTTGCGCGGCGGCTTGATGGTCTTGGCGGCGTCTGCCGCGATTTCGGACACGGCTTTGAACCAATAGGTCTGGTCCATACCTTCGGGGCGACCATCGGCCTCCCACAGATGATAGGCGCGTCGCTGGATTTCGTCCTGCATGGTGCTCTCCGTTCAAGCGTAACCAGAAGCGAGCGTGAGGGGTTTTGGTTAACGTCCTGTTACGCGTAGCAAGCGCTTGAGATCGCTGGGAGACTGGCGGCGAAGGGGAGAATCGCGGGCGCAACCGGGGCCGGCGGCAGTGGTGATCTCGGCGGGATTCGAACCCACGACCCCAGGATTAGGAATCCTGTGCTCTATCCTGCTGAGCTACGAGACCAGCCGGGATTGGACCTACCAGCCAAGGCCGCAACATGCAAGATGGGCGCCCCGAGGATGCTGATTTGACCAAAGTCGACCCCTTCATTTTCTATCCCGATTTGCGGCTCAACGAGGCCGCTTCCGCCCACCCGGTGGACGCCGATCTGCTCGATGTCGGCCGGCGCCTGCGGGCTGCCGCCGAAGAGGCGCGAGCCTATGGGCTTGCCGCCGTCCATATCGGCATTGTGGCGCCCGTTGCCGTGGTCAGCCTGGGCGATCCCACAACGCGCGACTATCGCGTGCTCTACAATCCACGCGTGCTTTCCACCGATGGACCGCAGGAGCTTGGGCCGGAAGGCTCGGTTTCCATGCCCGGCATCGAGGTGGAGGTCCTGCGCGGCCACTCGGCCGTGATCGCCTTTGACGGTGAGGCGGGGCAGGGGCAGGAACTCGCCCTTTCCGGCTTTGCTGGCCGCGTGGCCCAGCACGAGATCGACCAGGTCAATGGCGTGTTCTTTCTCACCAAAATCTCGCGGCTGAAGCGCGAGGCGGCTATTCGGCGCTTTGCCAAGCTCGGCCGCCGCTGACGCAAAGGTTGATCCCCGGGCGTCGCTCCGCTAAACGGGGCGCACTTTCGAAAAGGAACTTTTGATGCGCGCGGAAATTGAAAAGGCCGTTGCCGAAATCGAGCAGGTGCTTACCCTGCTGAGGAGGCATCTTTGACTGGGATACTGCACAACTCCGTCTCGATGCGCTAACGGCGCAAACTGAATCTCCCGAATTCTGGAACGATCCGGAAAAGGCCCGCGTAACCATGCGCGAGCGCGACGAACTTGATGTGGCGGTGAAGGCCGTGCGCGAGTTTGAATCCGGCATTTCCGACAATATCGAACTGATCGAACTCGGCGAAGCCGAGGGCGATGCCGATATCGTGCGCGATGCCGAAAACGCATTGCTCGAACTCAAGCAGGCGGCCCGCCGCCAGCAGATCGAAACGCTGCTCTCCGGCGAAGTCGATTCCAATGACTGCTATGTCGAAATCCACTCCGGCGCCGGCGGCACCGAGAGCCAGGATTGGGCCAACATGCTCCTGCGCATGTACACCCGCTGGGCCGAACGCCGGAAGTTCAAGGTCGACGTGCTGGAAATGCACGACGGCGAAGAAGCCGGCATCAAGTCCGCGACCATCCAGATCAAGGGCCACAATGCCTATGGGTGGCTCAAGACCGAAAGCGGCGTGCATCGTCTCGTCCGCATCAGCCCCTATGACTCGGCCGCGCGTCGCCACACCAGCTTTTCGAGCTGCTGGGTCTATCCGGTGGTCGATGATTCCATCGAGATCGAGATCCGCGAAGCCGACCTCAAGGTCGACACCTATCGAGCCTCGGGCGCTGGCGGCCAGCACGTGAACACCACAGACTCGGCCATCCGCATCACCCACGTGCCCTCGGGCATCATCGTGGCGTGCCAGCAGGAGCGCAGCCAGCACAAGAACCGCGCCACGGCCATGGCCATGCTGAAATCCCGTCTCTACGAGATGGAATTGCAGAAGCGCGAAGAAGCGGCAAACGCCCAGGCGGCCAACAAGACCGATATCGGCTGGGGCCACCAGATCCGTTCCTACGTCCTGCAGCCATATCAGATGGTGAAGGACCTCCGGACCGGCGTGGAAAGCGGCCAGCCTTCCGTCGTGCTCGATGGCGATCTCGACGAGTTCATGGAAGCAGCCCTGGCGCAACGCGTCGGCGTGGCCACGGACGTGGCGGGCGAGGCGTAAGCGTCGTTGGAAGCCTCAATACCGCCAAAATAACTGTGCTGCCCTCGGGCTCGACCCGAGGGCCAGTCGGTGAGCCGCGTCAGCTTTTGATACGCGCGGATAGCGACCCTCGGGTCGAGCCCGAGGGCAGCCCGGTGGGTTGGCTTGGCAACCTGCAAACTACCCGATCACAGCCACGAGCCGCTTCCCCGCATCCAAAAACGCCTTGGGGTTGATCGCCTCATCCGCCTTGCGGATTTCAAAGTGCAGGTGCGGCCCAGTCGAGCGCCCCGTGGAGCCCACCTTGGCGATCGGCGTGCCGGTATTCACCGCCTGACCTTCGCGAGTAAGATAGCCGCTCAAATGTGCGTAGCGGGTGACGAGACCATTGTCGTGCGTCACTTCCACCACCATGCCATAGCCCGACTTCGTGCCCACATAGGTCACGACGCCGGCCGCCGCACTCATGACGGTCGTGCCGCTCGGCGCAGCAAAGTCCATTCCCGAATGAAAGGCGCGGCCCCCGGTAAACGGGTCCTTGCGATTGCCGAAGTTTGAGCTCTGCCGGAAATTGCCTGAAATCGGCATGTGCACCGGCGCGGTATCAAGACTTTCGCGCGCCGCCTTGTAGCGCAGCAGTGCCGACATGACGGCATTGGCGTCGTCGAGCATCGGCGTGCCGTTGAGTTCGTCCGTCGCCGGCAGCAGCGGGCCGCCCATGGCGTCGGCTTCGGGGTCGGGCAGGGCGAAGGGAATGCCCAATTGGCGCATTTCCGTGGCGATTTCGTCGGCGCGGGTCGAGGCGACGGCGGCGATGCCGTGCATGGCCATCTGCGTCTCGCCCATCATGCGTTCGAGGCTGAGAGCCGTGGCGTCGACATCGGGATTGCCGGTCATGCTGGCGAGAGGCAGAGTCTCGGCCATGTCAGTGCTTGGCAGGTCGGCAGCGGCTATCCCCAGGGAATCGGCTTTCTCCACCAGCACCTTTACGAGCTGGTGCTGCTCCAGCAGCACTTCCTGCTGCTGGGAAAGCTCCTGCAATTGCAGGTTGATGTCGCCCGCCTGGGCAAAGCTGCGCGAATGCAGGCGGTCGATCTCGACCCGCATCTGCGCAATCCGGTCCTCATAGGCGCCGATCACTTCATCGGTGCGGCCATTGAGCAGCCGGGCAATGTCGGGCGAGAGATAGAGGGCGGTACCGGCAAAGACATTGCCGGCAAAAAGCAGGGCGAACATGCCATAGAAAATGCCGGGATGAACGCCCCGCATTGGCGGCTTGCCCTGGCGTTTGCGGTCTGCGAACCCGGCCGTGGTGACCACCTTGCTTTCCTCACGCTACGAACACCTATGGTAAGTAGACTATGAGCGCGCATGGTTAAGAAAACCCGAAGGATGCCAGAGACTTCAGGCGGCGGGGCCCAATTCCTCAAGCGCGGCAAGCATTTTGGCGGCATGGCCCTTGATGCGCGTGGCCCGGATGATGCGTTCGACCTTGCCATCGGCGCCGATGATGAAGCTGGTGCGGATCAGGCCCATGAATTCGCGGCCATAGAGCTTCTTCATCTGCCAGAGCCCAAAACCTTCGATCGCCAGATGACCTGGATCGGCAGCCAACGGCACCTTTAGCCCATATTTGGCGCGGAATTTCTGGTGGCTCGGGATTTCGTCGGGCGAGATGCCGACGAGCACGGCGCCACGCGCCGCAAATTCCGGCGAAAGGTCTGAGAATTCGATGTTTTCGTCGGTGCAGCCGCCGGAATCGTCTTCCGGATAGAAGTAGATCACCACCCGTTTGCCGCGCTGGGCAGACAGGGTGAAGCTGCTGCCATCGTCACGGGGCAGGGTGAAGTCTGGAGCGGGATCGCCCGGTTTCAAATGCGTCATGATCGACTCGCCTTTGGAAGCAAAGCATTAGAGGGTGTCAGCGCCACAATCCAGCCGGTATCATTGGGCATTGCAGCCCGGCTGGCGGATGATTCTGCAACGAATTAGCACTGCTTAAGATGTGTTGAGGTAGATTTCTGGACGAGCCGAAAAACTGCGATGGGCAGGCCGTCTTCTTTTGCATCTCCATGCACCTTTGGGTGACCCTGATCTGGATAGACGTGAGCGAGTGACAATTTCGGCAGATCAGCCCGCGCCAACATCGCCGCCTCGTCCTCCCGTTGCACCACGGCGCCGGAAACGGCGCATTCTCGGCTGGCTCCTCGGCGTTCTGGCCTGCCTGCTGCTGGTTCTCTATCTCGTTCTGCTGATAACCCCGATCCGCCTGCCATTTTCGGGGGATGCGACCCGCGGCTTCGTGCAATCCATGCTGCCGGCCACGTCAAAGCTCGAAATGGGCGATCTGGCTATCGCCGTCGAGAATGGTGTCTGGCCGGTCGTGCGGTTTTCGCCCGTTGTGCTCACCGACACGCTTTCGGGTTCGCGTATCGCCATGGAGGCGCTGGAAGTCGGCTTTTCGCCCCTGCGCGCGCTCATGGGCCAACCCGGCGCCTCGATCACCGTGGTGGGGCCGCACCTCCAACTGGTGCAGGACCTGCACGGCCCGCGCCTTGCGCGCATGGAGATCGTCGAAGATCCCGAGGGCGGCGTGCCGACGCTGCGCGTGCTCGAAGGCGAACAGGCCTATTCCCCCGTGGGCATCGGCGCCGAAGGGCTGAACCTGGGCGCTGACGGCACCAAGCTGCGCTCGGACAACGACTGGCTAGTCTACAATCTTGAAGCCATGGAAGTCGGCATCGACGATTTCGTCGAGATGACCCAGCAGGGCCGCTTTTCAAAGCTCGTGGTCCGCGACGCGACCATCGACATGACCGATTCCGTCTACGGCCTCTATCGCCGGTTCGACGATGTCGCTCTGGAAGTCGGGCCATCCGCCGATGGACGGCAGACGACGGGCGAATTTTCCGCAAGGATCGGCGGACGAACCGTCACCGGCACGATCGATCGCGTGGTCGAGGACGATGGAACGTCACGGCTCAAGGTCGATGCGACCAATATCGATTTTGCCGCCATGCTGCCCTTTATCGACGATGCGACGAGCATGGCCGCGATGCGTGGCACTGGTGCGCTTTCCATCGATATCGGTTTCGATCCGGCCGGCGGCAAACTCGTCGACGGCACCTTTCGCGTAGACCTGACCGGCATCGACCTGCGCATCGGCACAGATTATTTCCCGGTGGTCAGCTCGATCATGGAAATCGACTGGAATCCCGATCTCGGGCAGTTCCGGCTCGCCGATTCCGCCATCCAGATTGGCCAGAGCAAGGGGCGCATTTCAGGCATTTTTGCCATGGGCCTCGACCAGAAATATGGCCCGACCATAGGCATGTCGGTGCGCGCCACCGACGTGGCACTGCACCCCAATGACATGGCGGCGCCCGAACAGCCCTTCGACACAATGGATTTTTCCGGCTGGTCGGCACCGCTTTACGGCGCAGTCGGCATCGACCGGTTCGTTGCCAAGAAGGGCGACGCCATCATCGAGACCACGGGTCGCATGGACATGCTGCAGACCGGCCTCGGCATAGACATGACCGTCGCCGGCAAGGGCGTCACGGCCGACGACGTCAAGCGCATCTGGCCCTATTTCATGGGGGGCGAGAGCCGCGACTGGTTCGTCGCCAATGTCACCGGCGGTCACGTGGTCGAGGGGCGGCTGGAATTCGATTTTCCCGTCGGCACGCTTTCGGTCGATGGCTCGGCCAAGGCCATGCCCAAGGACGCGATGGATATCAACATCGTCGGCGACGACGTGGTTATCCGCGCAACCGAAGCCATGGACCCGATTGCTCTCGATGGCCTGACGCGCCTGCAGGTGACCGGCACCAAGACGACGATTTCCGCCGATGGCGGCAATATCGACACCGATGAAGGCACGATCGCCGTCAGGCGTCCCGCCATGATCTTCGAAACCTCCAATCCCGAGGAGAGCATTTTCGAAGTGTCCGGCAGCCTCGGTGCGCCGATCCCGGCTCTGCTCTCGCTGGCCGAACAGTTACAGCCCGAGGCGCTGGACCAGATCGAGCTTCCGGTCGACCTCGCCGCCATTACCGGCAATATCGATCTCGGCCTCGTCGCCACCATCGGTCTGCCCGCCGAGGAGACGGGCAAAGAGATGGATATCGACTATGCGGCCAATGGGACCGTCACCAATTTCGCCAGCAGCGAGCCGATACAGGACCGCACGATCGGCAATGGCCAACTGACCTTTTCGGCAACGCAGGACAGCTACCAGCTTGGCGGCACGGCCGAAATCGACGGCATGGCGGCCGATCTCGCGGTCACCGGCACGCCGACCACCGCGCCGGTTTTCCAGCTTGGTTCGACCGTCGAGGTGGCCGATCTCGCCAAGCTCGGTTTCGACGCCTCGGAATTCCTGTCGGGCAAAGTGCGGTTCGTGGCCGAGCCGGCAGCAGACGGCACGATGAAGATGTCCGTCGATCTCGTCGATGCCGGCCTCACCATCAAGGACCTTGGCATCACCAAGGCCGCCGGCACGCCGGGCAGCCTCACCGCCACCGTGAAGATGGATGGCGAGGTGACCCATCTCACCGATATCAGCCTCGGCTTTGGCGCGGTGCAGCTATCGGGCAAGATCGACTATCACGCGACTGACGGTCTGGTGCTCGCTGAGTTCGACAAGGTCGCCCTCAGTTCCGGCGACAGCGCGCAGCTTACCCTCAAACCAAATGGTGGCGGGTTCGATGTACAAATCCGCGGCGCGCAACTCGACCTGAAACCGCTCCTCAGCCGCTTCTTCAGCCTCGGCGAGGGCAGTGGCGGCGTGCAGACCACGCAGATCGACCAGGCCATCAATCTCGACGTCCAGCTCGACCGCGCCATCGGCTTCTATGCGACCACGGCCTTCAACGTCGATCTCAACCTCAGCCTGCGTGGCTCCGATCTCCGCCGCGCGACGGTCTCGGCTCAATTCGGCGAGGGTAATGGACTCTCCGTCACTACCAATCCGGCGCCCAATGGCCGCACGCTCAGCGTCGCCTTCAACGATGCCGGCACGGTGTTGCGCTTCCTCGGCGTCTATTCCCAGCTTGCCGGCGGCAGCGGCAGCCTCGTGCTCACCACCGACCGAGAAGCGGACGCCGAAGGCGGGCGCCTGCTCATGCGCAATTTCGCCATCGTCGATGAAGCCAATGTGGCGCAAATCCTGGGCAATCACTCCGATTCCCGTGCCGCCATCGCCCGCAGCAATCGCCTCGATTTCGACGCCGCCGAAGCCGATTTCATCCGCCGCAGCGATCGCGTCGAAGTCACCCGCGGCGTGCTCTCGGGCAGCACGGTCGGCGGCACCATGCGCGGCTTCATCTACACCAATAGCCGCCAATACGACCTGACCGGCACCTATGTACCGCTCTTCGGCCTCAACAACGCCTTCCAGCAAATCCCGCTCCTCGGCCCGCTCCTGGGCGGCCGCGACGGCGAGGGCCTCGTCGGCGTCACCTTTGCGGTGCGTGGGCCGCTGGACAATCCGCAGTTCCAGATCAACCCGCTGTCCCTGCTGGTCCCCGGCGCGTTCCGCGAGCTGTTCGAATTCCGGGCGCGGGAATTGCCGCAGGAATGAAAAAGGCGCCGCACCGACGTGCGACGCCTAAAAATCAAACCCATCCTTCGTCGTCATTGCCGGGCTTGTCCCGGCAATCCATCTCGCCTCCGCTGGGGACCACCGGGACAAGCCCGGTGGTGACGATGGAGGGGAGGGGCTAGCGAGCTGTCAGATCGGCTTGATCAGCGCGTGGCGCTTCTTGCCGACTGAAAGCTTGATGACGCCTTCCGGCAGCAGCGCCTTGTCGCCAAGGCTCAGCTTGTCGTCCTCTACGCTCGCATCGTTGACCTTCACGGCCCCCGAAGCGATATGTCGACGCGCTTCGCCGTTCGAGGCAGCAAGACCGGCCGTTACCAGAGCGTTGAGAATGCCGATGCCGGAATTGAGTTCGGCATGCGTCACTTCAGCCGTCGGCAGCGACAGATCGATGGCGCCGGATTCGAACGTCGCCAAGGCCGTTGCCGCCGCCTGAATGGCCGCGTCACGGCCATGGACGATGGCGGTCACTTCCGTGGCCAAAATCTTCTTGGCCTCGTTGATCTCATTGCCACCGAGCGCACCGATGCGCTCAATCTCCGAAATCGGCAGGCGGGTGAAAATCTTGAGGAATTTCACCACGTCGGCGTCTTCGGTATTCCGGAAATATTGCCAGAAATCATAGGGCGAGAAGAGGTCGCCATTGAGCCACACGGCGCCGGAAGCGGACTTGCCCATCTTTTCGCCGGAGGACTTGGTCAACAGCGGCGTCGTCAGCGCGTAAAGCTGCGGCCCGCCCATGCGATGGCTGAGGTCGACACCATTGATGATGTTGCCCCACTGGTCCGACCCACCCATCTGCAACACGGTGCCATAGCGCCGGTTGAGCTCGGTAAAGTCATAGCCCTGCATGATCATGTAGTTGAATTCGAGGAAGCTCAGCGACTGCTCGCGGTCGAGGCGCAGCTTTACCGAATCGAACGACAGCATGCGGTTGACCGAGAAGTGGCGGCCTACATCGCGCAGGAATTCGATGTAATTGAGCTTCAGGAGCCAATCGGCATTGTTCACCATGATGGCCGGGTTCGAGCCTTCATAGTTGAGAATATTGCCGTAGACGCGCTTGATGCTGGCGATATTGGTTTCGATCTGCTCGACCGTGAGAAGCTTGCGCTGATCGTCGCGGAACGAAGGATCGCCCACCATGGAGGTGCCGCCGCCCATCAGGCTGATCGCCTGGTGCCCGGTTTCCTGCAGCCAGTAGAGCATGGTGACGGTGATCAGATTGCCGATATGGATCGACGTCGCCGTCGCGTCATAGCCGACATAGCCGGTGATCTTGGATGTCGCCGCGAGCGTATCGAGGCCCTCGGGATCGGAAATCTGATGGATGAAGCCGCGCTCATCGAGGACGCGCAGGAAGTCGGATTTGTACTTGGTCATTTTGGTGCGATCCAGATGCTGCCCCTCCCACAATGTCATTCCCGCAAAAGCGGGAACCCCTGTTGAAAGGCCGGCGGTAGAAAACGGAGGTCCCCGCTTTCGCGGGGATGACAATCCAGTGGGTGTGACCGCAATGATTGCGCTCTAAATCAACGCCCGCCGCCGTCCGCGATCTCCTGACGGCGGCGGTCGAGATATTCGGCACACCGGGTCGTCAGTTCGTCGATCTTGCCTTCGTAGAAGTGGTTGGCACCCTCGACGATCTGCTGGTCGATGGTGATACCCTTCTGGGTCTTGAGCTTGTCCACGAGCTTCTGCACCGAAGTGGGCGGTGCCACGCGGTCCTTGTCGCCATGGATGATCAGGCCCGAAGACGGGCAGGGGGCCAGGAACGAGAAGTCGTAGAGGTTTTCCGGCGGGGAAACCGAGATGAAGCCTTCCACTTCCGGGCGGCGCATCAGCAGTTGCATGCCGATCCAGGCGCCGAAGGAGAAGCCGGCAATCCAGCAGCCGCGAGATTCGCGGTTGATGATCTGCAACCAGTCGAGCGCTGCGGCAGCGTCCGAGAGTTCGCCAATGCCGTGGTCGAATACGCCCTGCGAGCGGCCGACGCCGCGCGAATTGAAGCGCAGCACCGAGAAACCGCGCTCGGCGAACATATAGAAGAGGTTGTAGACGATCTGGTTGTTCATCGTCCCGCCGAACTGCGGATGCGGATGCAGCACGATGGCGATCGGCGCGTTCGGTTCCTTGCCCGGCTGGTAGCGGCCTTCGAGGCGGCCCTCGGGGCCATTGAAGATAACTTCAGGCATGGTGTCTTTTCCGGCCTTTTTCGGCTCTGTCACTAAGTTGATCCGACTATTCAGGTTTGCTTTCCGCGCGGCTTGACTAAGCGCGGGAGCCTCCCTAAAACATGGGTCGAAAAAACCAGTTTAGAATGGTTCGAAATTCGGTTTTTGGCCGCAAGCGGCCATGTTGAGCGCCCCTTGTAATGAAGTTGGGCGGCAAATTTCAAGAAGTGTTTGGTTTGCGGGATGTTCCAGCGTCCCGATCCCAGCATGGAAGGTATGTCGGGCACGAGAGCCCCAAAGAAGGCAGATGGCGAAAGAGAGCATCTATCTCGATCACAATGCCACCGCTCCGCTTCGACCAGAAGCGCGCGCGGCGCTCTATGCTGCGCTCGATTTGACCGGCAATCCGTCCTCTGTTCACGCCCATGGCCGCAAGCTGCGCGATCTCATCGAGACCGGCCGCCAACAGGTCGCGCGCCTTGCCGGCGCCGAGACCCGTCAGGTCGTCTTTACCGGTTCGGCCACCGAAGCCCTGACCCAGGCCGTTGTCGGCGGCGCGCGCACCTTCTCGGCAGGCGCCGTGGCGATCAGTGCGGGGGAGCATGCTGCGGTCGCCAAGGCGGCCGACGCCACGGGCCTGCCGGTCTGGACAATTCCACTTCAGCCCGATGGCCGTATTGATCTGGATCAACTTCGCGCCGCTTTGCAGCGCGCGGATGATGAAGGCGTCACGCTGCTCGTTGCCGTTCACTGGGTGAACAACGAGACCGGCGTGGTTCAGCCGATCGGCCCGATTTCCGTTCTCGTCGGCCCGACGCGCCATACCCTGGTCATCGATGCGGTCCAGGCCTTGGGCAAGGTCGATCTGGATTTTGCCGCCTCGGCTGCCGATATGGTGGCTATCAGCGGCCACAAGATCGGTGCACCGGCCGGTATTGGTGCGCTGTTGGTAAAAGGCCATGCCGATACAGTGCGGCTCATTCCCGGTGGCGGGCAGGAGCAGGGCCGTCGTGGCGGCACGGAATCGGCGCCGCTCATCAGTGCCTTCGGTGCTGCGGCCGCTGCGGAACGTATGAATATGGAATCCGTCCGGGCGCTCACGAAGCGCGTGGAAGATGGACTTCGGGCCATTGCGCCCGATGTTGTGATTTTTGGCGACAGCGTCGAACGCGTCGGCAATGTGGTCAATTTCGCCGTGCCGGGCGTAAGAAATGCCACGGCAATGATGGCGCTCGATCTGGCTGGCCTCTCGGTTTCGGCCGGCTCGGCCTGTTCATCGGGGAAAGTTGGCGCCAGCCATGTGCTTCTCGCCATGGGCGTCGAGCGCGACCTTGCCGATTGCGCTTTGCGCGTGAGTTTTGGCTGGAACTCCAAGGCAGAAGATGCCGAGGCGTTCCTGGCCGGTTTTGAAACGATCCTTGCCCGCCACAAGCGGACGGGACAAGCGGCTTAGGCTGCTGGGAATAAAAATGTTCGCGGCGGCCTTGAACCGCCGAGGGACGAAAAGGAGAGCCTGATGGCGGACTACGATATTCCGACGCTCAAGGAAGAAATCGACCGGGAAACGGTTGAGCAGGTTTTGGCGCTCGACGTCGACAAATACAAATACGGCTTCGAGACCGACATCGAGTCCGACGTGCTGCCGCCCGGCCTCACCGAAGAAACGGTCCGCTTTATCTCCGCCAAGAAGGACGAGCCGGAATGGATGCTGGAATGGCGTCTCGACGCGTTTCGCCGCTTCCAGACCCTTGAAGAGCCAACCTGGGCCAAGCTCCACTATCCCAAGATCGACCTGCAGGAGATCAGCTTCTACGCGGCTCCCAAGTCCTTCAAGGGCCCCAAGAGCCTCGATGAAGTCGATCCGGAACTCCTCAAGACCTATGCCAAGCTCGGCATTCCGCTGAAGGAACAGGCCATCCTCGCCGGTGTCGAAGGCGCCGCTGAATCCGTCGGCACGCCCTTCGGCGCCAATGTGGCCGTCGACGCCGTGTTCGACTCCGTGTCGGTCGTCACCACGTTCCGCGAAGAGCTGGCCAAGGTCGGCATCATCTTCTGCTCGATCTCGGAAGCCGTGCGCGAGCACCCCGAGCTGGTGAAGCAGTATTTGGGCTCAGTGGTTCCGGTTTCGGACAACTACTATGCGACGCTGAATTCGGCTGTCTTCACCGATGGGTCCTTCGTCTACATCCCCAAGGGCGTTCGCTGCCCGATGGAACTGTCGACCTATTTCCGCATCAACGAGAAGAAGACCGGCCAGTTCGAGCGCACGCTGATCATCGCCGACGATGACAGCTACGTCTCCTACCTCGAAGGCTGCACCGCACCCTCGCGCGACGAAAACCAGCTTCACGCTGCCGTCGTTGAGCTCGTTGCCCTCGATAATGCCGAAATCAAGTACTCCACCGTCCAGAACTGGTATCCGGGCGACAAGGACGGCAAGGGCGGCATCTACAATTTCGTCACCAAGCGTGGCGACTGCCGCGGCGTCAATTCGCACATTTCCTGGACCCAGGTCGAAACCGGTTCGGCCATCACCTGGAAGTATCCGAGCTGCATTCTGCGCGGCGACGGTTCGCGCGGCGAATTCTACTCGATCGCCATTTCGAATGGCTATCAGCAGGTCGATAGCGGCACCAAGATGATCCACCTGGGCAAGAACACATCCAGCCGCATCATTTCCAAGGGCATCGCTGCCTGCTTTTCGGACAATACCTATCGCGGCCAGGTCTCGGCGCATGCCAAGGCCAAGAACGCCCGCAACTTCACCCAGTGCGACTCGCTGCTCATCGGCGACAAGTGCGGCGCCCACACGGTTCCCTATATCGAGAGCCGCAACGGCACCGCCGTCTTCGAGCACGAAGCGACGACTTCGAAGATTTCCGACGACCAGATGTTCTATTGCCTGCAGCGCGGCCTCAACGAGGAAGAGGCTGTGGCCCTGATCGTCAATGGTTTCGTCCGCGACGTGCTCCAGCACCTGCCGATGGAATTCATGGTCGAAACCCAGAAGCTGATTTCCATCAGCCTCGAAGGATCAGTCGGCTAACATGACGATGGAAACGCGCAGTCCGGTTGTTACCCTTGCCTCCCTGGCGCTCGACGCCTGGGAGCAGGGCACGCTTTACAAGTCTGCCGACACCTCGTTCGGCAAGCTCCTGGGTCTGCGCGCACTCGGCATCAGCTACAACGAAGTGCCGCCCGGCAAATCGAGCTGCCCCTTCCACAACCATCACGTCGAAGAAGAGCTCTTCATCGTGCTGGAAGGCGAGGGGACTTATCGCTTCGGCACCGAGCGCTATTCGTTCAAGGCGGGCGATGTACTTGGCGCGCCGACCGGCGGCCCGGAAACGGCGCACCAGATCCTCAATACCGGATCGGTGACGCTGAAATATCTGGGCGTGGCCAACAATGCCGATACCGAAGTCTGCGAATACCCTGACTCGGGGAAGTTCCAGGTCTCGAGCCGCTCTTCGGCTACCCGTCGCCTGCGCCACAATGGCCGCGAAGGCCAGAACAACCTTGATTATTGGGATGGCGAGCCGGGCGCCTGAGGCGCTGCCAGCTATCCCTTCCGCAATTGGAGAAGAAAATGACCACTCCCGTTCTTGAAATCCGCAACCTGCACGCCCGCATCGAGGAACGCGAAATCCTCAAGGGTGTGAACCTCGTCATCCCGCAGGGCGAAGTCCATGCCATCATGGGCCGCAATGGCTCTGGCAAGTCGACGCTGAGCTATGTGCTCGCCGGCAAGGAAGACTATGAGGTCACCGAGGGCGAAATCCTGCTCAACGGCGAGAACATCCTCGAGATGGAACCACATGAACGCGCTGCTGCCGGCCTGTTCCTGGCCTTCCAGTACCCGATCGAAATCCCGGGCGTTGCGACCATGACCTTCCTCAAGGCCGCCATCAATGCCCAGCGCAAGGCCCGCGGCGAAGGCGAGTTGACGACGCCGGAATTCATGCGCGCCGTCAAGGAAGCCGGTGCCCAGCTCAACGTCGATAGCGACATGCTCAAGCGCCCGCTCAATGTCGGTTTCTCCGGCGGCGAAAAGAAGCGCGCCGAGATCATGCAGATGGCGCTCCTCAAGCCCTCGCTGGCCGTGCTCGACGAAACCGATTCCGGTCTCGACATCGACGCGCTGCAGGTCGTGTCCAAGGGCGTGAATGCGCTCCGCGATGGCAAGCGCTCCATGCTGGTCATCACCCACTACCAGCGCCTGCTGAACCACATCGTGCCCGACGTCGTGCATGTGTTCTCGGATGGCCGGATTGTCGAAAGCGGCGACAAGGACCTGGCGCTTCAGCTCGAAGCCAAGGGCTATGCCGACTATGACGGCCAGGCGGCGTAACCAACCATGCGCCAGACCTTTCCTGTCCGCCTCGGCGCTGCCGAGGAATCGCTGATCGCCCAGCTCAAGGCTGCCGGCGCCGACCAGGCCGCCGAACGCGTCACCGTGGCCGGCCTGCCGACCCGTCGCGTCGAGGCCTATCACTATACCGACCTGAAAACCCTGCTGCGGGCCATCCCGCCGCTGGCACAGGCCGCCAACGAGGCCTCCGGGACCGCTCTGCGCGTTCCGGGCGCCTACGCCCTGTCGATCGTCAATGGCGCCGTTCTGAACGCCGCTACGGCGCCGGAAGGCGTCAAGGTGGGCAAGACCCACGGTGGCGTTCTCACAAACCGCGATGACGTGATTGTCAGTGTTAGCAATGCGCTAGCAACAGAGACGCTTAGTCTCGACCTGAAGGGCGCTATCGAGCAGGTCGTCCAGATCGACCACCGCATCGAAGGCGAAGCCGGCCATGTCGCCGACGCCACCAAGATTTTCGTTGCTGACGACTCCTCCGTCGTCGTCCTCGAAACCTTCTCGGGCTCCGACGCCGCTCACGTGGGCAATCACGCGACCTACCTCGCGCTCGGCAAGAATGCCGTCGTGACGCACGTCACCATCGATCTAAGTGGCCGCGCCACCTCGCATTTCGCGACCAACGAATATCATCTCGCCGACGGCGCACAGCTCCGCACGCTGGTGATCCACGCCGGTGCCGGCCTTGCCCGCACGCACCTCTTCCCCAAAATGGAAGGCGAGGGCGCACATGCCGACGTGACCGGTCTCAACCTCGTGTCAGACGGCCAACACTCTGATATCACGATGGAAACGCAGCACGCCGTGCCGTACACTTCCTCCCAGCCGCTGTTCAAGTCCATCACCCGCGGTCGCTCTAAATCCGTGGTGCAGGGCAAGCTGATCGTCGCCCGCGACGCGCAGAAGACCGACGCAAAGTTCATGCATCAAGGCCTGATGCTGTCGGACGAAGCGGAAATCCTCTCGAAGCCCGAACTCGAAATCTATGCCGACGACGTCGTCTGCGGCCATGGTTCGACCTGCGGCAAGCTGGATGAGGACAGCCTGTTCTATCTCCTCAGCCGCGGTATTCCCAAGGCCGAGGCGGAAACCATTTTGGTCCGCGGTTTCATTGCCGAACTCATTGATCCGATTGAAGATGAAGCGCTGAACGAAGCTCTTCAGGGTATCGTCGACGGCTGGCTGCTGGGTAACTGAAGCCGCAGGTGGCGCCCGATGGTGTCACCATCACTGCGCGGCACCTCCCCCTTGACGGGGGAGGTTGGGAGGGGGTGCGAGAGCCACAAAATAGTGGCTGCCATACCCCCACCCTTGATCCCTCCCCGCAAGGGGGAGGGTGACGACTGAAACATCGCAGGTTCACTAGGACCAACAAGATGACCCTCGACCTCGAAAAAGTGCGTGCCGACTTTCCGATCCTGTCGGAAGTGATCCACGGCCATCGCCTGGTCTATCTCGACAGCGGCGCCTCGGCCCAGAAGCCGGTACAGGTGCTCGACCGGATGGACCATGCCTTCCGGCACGAATACGCCAATGTTCACCGTGGCTTGCACACGCTCGCCAATCGCGCCACCGACGCCTATGAGGCCGGCCGCGAAAGCGTGCGGCGCTTCCTCAATGCTGGCCGGATCGAAGAAATCATCTTCACCCGCTCGGCCACCGAAGCGATCAATCTCGTTGCGCAATCCTTTGCCGGTCCGCGCATCGGGGCAGGGGACGAGATCGTCACCACGATCATGGAGCACCACTCCAACATCGTGCCCTGGCATTTTCACCGGGAGCGTAAGGGCGCCGTCATCAAGTGGGTCGACGTCCTCGACGACGGCAGCTTCAGCCTGGACGCCTTCGCGGCCGCGCTGTCGGACAAGACGCGTATCGTCGCCGTTACGCATATGTCGAACGTACTCGGCACAGTGACGCCAATCAAGCAAGTGATTGAAATCGCTCATGCTCGCGGCATCCCGGTGCTGGTCGATGGCTCGCAGGGCGCAGTCCATACCAAGGTCGATGTGCGCGATCTCGACGCCGATTTCTACATCATGACCGGCCACAAGCTCTACGGCCCGACCGGCATTGGCGTGCTCTATGGCAAGTACGATCTCCTCGCCGAAATGCAGCCCTACCAAGGCGGCGGCGAGATGATCGACACGGTCACCCTCGACAACGTCACCTACAACGAGCCGCCGCATCGTTTCGAGGCCGGCACGCCGCCCATCGTCCAGGCCATCGGCCTAGGCGCGGCGCTGACCTATATGGAAACGCTTGGCCGCGACGAGATCGCCGCGCATGAGCACGACGTTGCCGCTTATGCCCACGAAAAACTCAGCCGCATCAATTCGTTGCGGCTGATCGGCACGGCGCCTGGTAAGGGCGGCATCTTCTCCTTCGAGATCGCGGGCGCCCATGCCCACGATGTTGCCACCATTCTTGACCGCTACGGCATCGCAGTCCGTGCCGGCACCCATTGCGCGCAGCCGCTGCTGAAGCGATTTGGCGTCACCTCTACCTGCCGGGCATCCCTCGCCCTATATAACGGCAAGGACGATGTTGACGCGCTCGTGGATGGCATTGAGCGCGCCCGTAAATTTTTCGCCTGAGAGACCTATGATGAGCGAAGACACCACACCAACAGCCGACGAACAGATCGATGTCCGCATCCAGCCGACCATGCCCGAAAACCTGGGCGACGGTGAAGTCGAGCGCATCACCACCGATCTCATCGGTGCGCTGAAGACCGTCTATGACCCGGAAATCCCGGTCGATATCTATGAGCTCGGGCTGATCTACAAGGTCGATCTCGACGATGACCGCAACCTGACCATCGATATGACGCTGACCGCGCCAGGCTGCCCGGTTGCCGGCGAAATGCCGGCCTGGGTCGAAAACGCCGCCCGCGGCGTCGAAGGCATCCAGGACGTGAAGGTCAACATGGTCTTCGATCCGCCCTGGGATGCGAGCCGTATGAGCGAAGAAGCGCAAGTTGCGTTGAACTGGTGGTAATTCCACGCGTTTAGTTCTATATATCGCAAAGTAACGATAGAGGCAGAGCATCCATGGCCTTCAAGATCATGTCGCTGTCCGATGCGGCAGCCGAGCGCATCAAGGAAATCATGGAAGATTCCGATAAGCCGGTCATCGGCCTGCGCGTCGGGATCAAGAATGCCGGCTGTGCTGGCGTCGCCTATACGATGGACTATGTCAGCGAGCCGCTGAAGGGCGACGACCACGTCACCGATCGCGGCGTTGATGTCTGGGTCGATCCCAAGGCAACCATGTATCTGCTTGGCACGGTCATGGATTTTGAGCAGACCAAGATGTCCTCGGGCTTCACCTTCAAGAACCCGAACCAGACCGGCGCCTGCGGCTGCGGCGAGAGCGTCACGCTCAAGGCTGCGGACCTGAAGGCGATTGCGGACGCGCGGGCGGCGGCGGTTTAACGGCGCTCCTGCGTAGCTCTAGGCATCAGTAGTAGACCTCATCCTGAGCCTGTCGAAGGACGAGGTCGTAGCAGGATGCTACCATGTGCCACGCCCTCGTGGTTCGAGGCTTCGCGTTGCTCCGCACCTCACCATGAGGTCTACTGAAATATCGCCGGAAGCGGATGACGGGATTTGTGCGATAGCGGATAGCTATCCGGTTGCGAATATATTTCCGCTGGTGCATTGATCCGGCATCATGCCGAAAACGCTCCCGCCTGCCTACACAATCGTCCCTCCTGGTCGTCCGCTTTCGGGTCGCGTTTCGCCTCCCGGCAGCAAGTCCATTACCAATCGCGCTCTGCTGCTCGCGGCCCTGGCCAAGGGCACGAGCCGCCTGACCGGCGCGCTCAAGAGCAAGGACACGGTGCTGATGGCGCAGGCTCTGCGCCAGATGGGCGTTACGGTCGAAGAGCCTGATGCGACAAGTTTTTTGGTAATCAGCAGCGGCAAGTTGACGGCGCCTGAAGCCCCGCTCTTTCTTGGCAATGCCGGCACCGCCACGCGCTTTCTGACCGCCGCAGTCGCGACTATTGATGGCACTGTGGTCGTCGATGGCGACGAGGACATGCGCCTTCGGCCGATCAAACCATTGGTGGATGCTCTGCAGTCGCTGGGCATCGATGCGGAAGCCCCGACCGGTTGCCCGCCGGTGACCATTCGTGGCACTGGCCGTTTCGGCAAGGGCAGGGTGGAGATCGACGCTTCGCTCTCGAGCCAATATGCTTCAGCGCTGCTGATGGCCGCGCCGTTTGGTGACGGGCCCATTGAAGTGGCACTGGCTGGCAAGGACATTGGCGCCCGCGGCTATGTCGACCTGACGCTGGCTGCCATGCGCTCGTTCGGCGCGAAGGTCGAAGAGACTTCGCCAGGCACGTGGCAGGTTGAGCCGACCGGCTATGTCGCGACGGATTTCCATATCGAGCCCGACGCCTCCGCCGCCACCTATCTCTGGGGCATCGAGGCACTGACGGGCGGCAAGATCGATCTTGGCGTGGCGGCAGATGCCTTCACGCAACCGGACGCAGCCGCACAGGTCGTTATCGCGCAGTTCCCGAATATGCCAGCGATTATCGACGGCTCGCAGATGCAGGATGCCGTGCCGACCATGGCTGTGGTCGCCGCCTTCAACAATCAGCCGGTCCGCTTCGTTGGCATTGCCAATCTGCGCGTCAAGGAAACCGACCGCATTCGGGCCGTCGCCAACGAGCTCAACCGCATTCGTCCCGGTTTGGCGAAGGAAGAGGGGGACGACCTGCTCGTTGCATCCGATCCCGCTCTGCTCGAAGCGGCGCAGCGCAATGTCACCTCGCGCATCGAGACCTATCATGATCATCGCATTGCCATGAGCTTTGCGTTGGCAGCGCTGCGCGTGGGCGGCGTGACCATTCTCGATCCGGCCTGCACGAGCAAGACCTATCCGGATTATTGGGACATGCTGGCTTCGCTCGGCGTCGAACTGGTTCCGACTGCTTGAAGGATCAGGCGGCGGTGACGCCGCCTCGCGACTCGTTGATCTCGGCGAGGCTCTCTTCGGTCAGCACGCGATTGCGGCCGGCATGCTTGGCCGCATAGAGGCACCGGTCCGCGCGTTCGATCAGCGAGCCAGCCGTGTCCGAGGCATGAAAGGCCGCGATGCCGAACGAAGCCGTGATGCGGCCGAGCTTTTCATTGGTGGAACGCTTCAGCAGTTCCTTGCCGTGGATGGCCTGGCGCACATTCTCTGCAACGATGGTTGCGCCCTTGAGGTCGGTATTGGGCAGGATGGCGACAAACTCTTCGCCGCCATAGCGAGCGGCCAGGTCTCGCCCCTTGATATTGGACTTGATGGTCATCGCCACGAGCCGCAGCACCTGATCGCCGGTCTGATGGCCATAGGTGTCGTTAAAAGTCTTGAAGTGGTCGATATCCATCAGGATGAGGCAGAGCGGGTTGCCGGTCTGCCGCGCTTCGGCAATGGCGGAGCGCAGGCCTTCATCAAAACTCTTGCGGTTGGCAATCTTGGTCAGCGGATCGAGCAATGACTCGCGACGAACATCATCGAGATCGCGCTGCAAGGCCGCAATGTCATCGCGCGAGGCCTCAAGCTTCTGCTCGAGCATGCGGTTGGTATCCTGCATGCGGCGCGTTTCGGTCAACAAGCGCGCTGCCAGCGTTTTCAGGTCTTCCGGTTCAATATCCCGCTCAAGATCGCCCTGGGCCGCCTGCAACGAGCCCGAATAGGCATTGGCCGTCGTCATCGCGTGATCGATGGCCAGATGGACCGCCTCGATGCGCACCTGCATGCGCTCGGACACGGTCGACATGCGATCGTTGACGTCAGACTTCAGAAATTCATTGTAGAGCGTTTCGGCAAGGCTCGCCGAAGGGGACTCGCCGGACGCAAAGATGGCGTTGATCCGGTGATTCAATGTGGGATTTACACCGGTCGCATAGGTGTAAAGCAGTTCATAGAACTGCGGGTAGGGCGGGATACTGCTCTTCTTGAGAAGATCGAGCGCTGAATTCGCATAGCCCAGCGCTCGCTTGAATTCGTGATCCGACACAGACTTCCCCGCGCCCCGTTACGCCGACCACCGGCCCTGAATCTTTACCTTAAAGTCATCTACAAGTCATAACGGCAGGCAACACAACGTGTCGACTAGCAAATTTTCGAAAACTGGCAGTATTTTACTCAGATTCCTGTTCGGCCGTACGGGTCGAACGCAGCAGGAAAGCCGGAATTGGTCCAGCGTCGCCGAACGGCGAATCGGGCACGATGTCCGAGATTGGCGCCGGAGTGTCCTTTGGCCGGCGACGGGCGTTGCGGGCCGGAGCCTTTTCAGGGGCCGCCTCGGCCGGTTGCGGCTCGCTCGCGCGCGCCGGAGCCTTGCGTCGGGAGGTGCGGGCAGGCCTTGCAGCCGGAGCTTCCTCTTCGTCGTTCTGGCTTGATGCGACCGGAGCCACATCGAGCCATTCGATCGGCTTCTGGATCAGTTTCAGAATGGCATCGAGATGTTTCTCGTCGCCGGGGCCCACCAGAGTATAGGCCGTGCCCAAACGTCCCGCCCGACCGGTGCGGCCGATACGGTGCACGTAGTCCTCGGCGTGAACCGGCACGTCGAAATTGAACACATGGCTCACGGCCGGAATATCGAGACCGCGCGCGGCCACGTCGCTGGCGACGAGCAGCGT
The DNA here is from genome assembly GCF_000743575.1 of Devosia riboflavina. Taxonomy (GTDB): domain Bacteria; phylum Pseudomonadota; class Alphaproteobacteria; order Rhizobiales; family Devosiaceae; genus Devosia; species Devosia riboflavina. The sequence goes on from NZ_JQGC01000002.1 coordinate 25,484, forward strand.
CAGGTTGCCCGACTTGAAGGCGTCCAGAGTTTCCATGCGGCTCTTCTGGTCCATGTCGCCATGGAGCGAGCCGGCACTGTAGCCGTGGCGCTGCAAGGAGCGGGCGAGGGTCGCCACATCGCGCTTGCGATTACAGAAGATGATAGCGTTGGTCAGGCCTTCGGCAGCATTGATCCGGGCGCGCAGCATGGCGCGCTTCTGGTCCGGACGTCCCGAAACCTTGACCAGCTTCTGGTCGATGGTGTCGGCAGTGGACGCCGTGCGCGAAACCTGCACATGCACCGGATCCTTGAGGAAGCGCTTGGTCAAGCGCTCGATCTGCGGATCCATGGTGGCCGAGAACAGCATGGTCTGGCGGCGCGGCGGCAGGCGAGAGCAAATCTTCTCGATGTCGTCGATAAAGCCCATGTCGAGCATGCGGTCGGCTTCGTCGATGACGAGGATTTCGACACCCGTAAGCAGAATCTTGCCGCGATCGAATTGATCGAGCAGGCGGCCGGGCGTCGCGATCAGGACGTCCACGCCGCGATCGAGCTTCTTGTTCTGGTCTTCGAAGGAGACGCCGCCGATGATCAGGGCCATCGAGAGGCGGTGGTTCTTGCCGTACTTTTCGAAATTTTCGGAAACCTGCGCCGCGAGTTCGCGCGTCGGTTCGAGAATGAGCGTGCGGGGCATGCGGGCGCGGGCGCGTCCGGCCTCGAGCAGCGTGAGCATGGGCAGCACGAAGGATGCCGTCTTGCCGGTGCCGGTCTGAGCAATGCCGATCAGGTCCTTCTTCTGCAGAAGGTGCGGAATCGCCTGCGACTGAATTTCAGTCGGACGCGTATAGCCGGCTGCGGCAACCGCGTCGGTAACTTTGCTCGAAAGGCCAAGGCCAGAAAAATCGTCGGTCAACGTCAGAGATTCCACTCGTGGGTCATCCGGGTGGCTGAGCGAACCGAAATGTCCGGTACGGCGCACCGCGGAAAATATGTGCAAGGCCCGTGCTTTGGGGCTGTGGCCCTAGACCCAATGTCGAATGGAGCGTCGAATACTTGTTTTCCTGCGCGGGCCCGTTGCCGGGCAGAGAAGACGCAATAGAAAAAACAGGCAATCCGGCAAACCTTGCGGCGCGGACCATAGCGCAAACCCCTTGCGTGTCAACGGTCTTGGCCGGTTTTGGGGTTAACGCGAGGCTTAGCCAACCTTGGCGGAGCTGGCGCGAGCGACGACGCGCGGGGTTACGACGAAGTGTTCGGATTGAGAACGGCCATCAATACGCTCGATCAACAGGCGCGTTGCTTGCAAACCTAGCACTTCGCCGGACTGGTCTATGCTGGTAAGGCGGTTTTGCGCGAATTCGCAGAAAACCGTGTTGTCATAGCCGACAATGGCAATGTCTTGCGGAATAGAAAGCTCGAGTTCAGTCGCCACGCTGATGGCTTCGAATGCCATGAGGTCGGTCCAGCAGAAAATGGCATCCGGGCGGTCACGACTTTCCAGCAGCCGCCGCACGGTTAGCTGCACGTCGCGCAGAACCTGCGGGGCGCGCACAATGTTGATTGCGGCGCCAAGCCCCTGTTCGGTCATTTCCAACCGATAGCCGAGCTCGCGCTGGTTTATGACGGTCGATACGGGCGCTGCGAGGCTGAGCATGGCCACCTTCTTGTGACCATTCTGGCAGAGGTGGCGAACGGCGAGGCGAGCACCCAGTTGATCGTCATTATTGACCGTGTCAAAACGCGCTTCCTTGAGATCGTGGTGGCCGATGGCCACCAGCGGAATGCGGTCGGCAATGTCGTTCAGCCGCTCATTCGTTTCATTGGGGCCGATGAGCACCAGGCCGTCCATCTGCCGGTCGATCATGGCTTCGACCAGCGAGGAGGCGGATACGCTAACCCCTTGCATGGCTTGATATTGCGTCCGCTCCAGCGCGGCGTTCACGCCGACGAAGATATCGGCAAAGAACGGGTTGCGCAGGTCGGGAAAGACGAGGCCGAGCGTATAAGTGCGGCCACGAAGGCCACGGGCCGAGGCGAGGGGACGATAATTGAGCTTGTCCATGGACGCCTGGACCTTGGCGCGCAGCGCGTCGCTGACGCCGTAAGCGTCTCGCAGCACTTTGGAAACCGCCGCCACCGACACCCCGGCATCGCTGGCAACTTCCCGGATGGTGATGCGCGGCGTTCTCGCTGGGCTCTTCTTGGTCATGACGTCCTCCGCCTCAGTCTTCGCACCTAATCTAAAAAAGGCCTATTGCGAAGATCGCAAAAATGTAGAACGCTACACGTAGAACAGTTTACAGCCGCACCAAGCGGCCTGAGGAGACTACCCCCGTGTTGAACGAAACCGCGGCAGAGCTGGCTTCCAGCTCTCGATCTTTCACGCGTGCATGGACCGCAAAGATGGTTCGTCCGCTCGCTGACAAGGGTGTCGGTACCCCAGCGACTTTCGTCGCGAAGACCTTCAACCTCGACGCCGTCTCCGGCGCCGAAATCCTCGACATCACGGCCCTCGGCCTCTACATCGCCTTCATCAATGACAAGCGCGTCGGCGACGATGTGCTGACGCCGGGCTGGACTGCCTATGACGCGCGCCTCAGCTACCAGACCTATGATGTCGGCCCGCTGCTCGTTGCCGGCGAAAACCGCATCGAGATCTGGTTGGGCGATGGCTGGCTGCGCTCGCAGCTCATGTGGGGCAAGTTCCCGATCTACAATACCTGGGGCAGCGAAATTGCGGCTCTGGTTGAACTTCGCGGCAGGGCAGGGGACGCCGAGCCGACCCTGGTGACCGACGCCTCCTGGGAAAGCGGCGAACTGCCGATCCGCAAGTCGGGCATCTATTTTGGCGAAACTTTTGACGCGCGCATCACCCCGTCCGTTTCGGGCGCAACTGCCGCGATCGATTTCGACCATGCCCGCCTCGTCGCCCATGAAACGACGCCAGTGCGCGAGCTTGACCCGCTCACCGCCATCAAGACCTGGACCGATGCCGAAGGCCGCACGATTTTCGACTTCGCCCAGAACGTCGGCGGCTATGTCGCCATCTCGGTTGCCGGTTCTGCCGGTGCCAAGGTGACCGTCGAGCATGCCGAAGTCCTCGACAAGGACGGCAATTTTTACAACGTCAACTACCGCACCGCGGAAGCGACGATCACCTATGTGCTGAACGGGCAGGGGACCGAGAACTACCGTCCGCACTTCACCTTCCAGGGTTTTCGTTACGCCCGCGTTGCCATCGAAGGCGATGCCAAGCTCGTCGACATCAAGTCGATCCCGATCAGCTCGGTGACCGAACAGAAGGCGACCTTCACAACCGGCAATGAGCTGGTGAACCGCCTTTTCCTCAACACGCTCTGGAGTCAGCGCGGCAATTTCATCGAAGTGCCGACGGACTGCCCGCAGCGTGACGAACGGCTGGGCTGGACCGGCGACGCGCAGGTCTTTGCCGGCGCCGCCGCTTATTTGGGTGAAGTGCAGGGCTTCTTCCACAAGTGGGTCCGCGACCTGATGGTCGACCAGCGCGAAGATGGCGCTGTCCCACACGTTTGCCCCGATCCGACCCGCATGCAGCCGGAACACTATCCGGGTTTCTACGGCTCGACCGGCTGGGGCGATGCCATCTATCAGGTGCCGTGGCAGGTTTATCTGCACTACGGCGACAAGGACTTCCTCAAGGAAGTGCTGCCCAGCATGGTCAAGTGGGTCGATTTCGTCTGGTCGATCAGCGACGGCCCGATCGTTTCGCCGCCGCGCGAATGGGGGGCTCGTGGCTTCTCGTTCGGCGATTGGCTGCAGCCCAAGGGGCCGAGCGCCAAGCCGCTGCCGACTATCGGCGACGATGCTGCCGCGACCATCTACCTCTACATCGCCGCCAAGCAGGTGGCCGAGATTGCCGGCATTGTCGGCGATGCGGTCACCGCACAGCGCCTTGCCAAGATCGCAGCCGACGTGAAGACCGCTTTCCAGGGCGAATTCATCACCGTGTCCGGTCGTCTGGCCTATGACGACCAGACCTCCTATGCGCTGGCCATCGTTCATGACCTGATCCCGGCGGACAAGTACGAAGCCGCCAAGGGCTACTTCAAGAACACCATCGCTCGCGCCGAAGGGCGTATCGGCACCGGCTTTATCGGCACCCCGGCGCTGCTGCCGGCGCTGATCAAGATCGGTGAATGGGGCCTCGCCAGCGAAGTCTTCCTGCAGGAAGAAGTCCCGGGCTGGCTTTATCAGGTGAAGATGGGCGCCACCACGATCTGGGAACGCTGGGATGCGATCCAGGCCGATGGCTCGATCTACAACCCGCAGATGAACTCCTACAACCACTATGCCTATGGCGCCGTTTGCCAGTGGCTCTTGGAGGGGGTTGCAGGTTTCCGCCCGGACGAGAAGGATCCCGGATTCAAGACGGTTGTCTTCGAACCGCTGATCCTGCCCGAACTGTCCCCGGTCAAGGCCGACCACCACAGCCCGGCCGGCAAAATCCGCGCCGAATGGACCATTACCGGTGAAGCCGTGCGCTACGAAATCGAAGTGCCGGCGGCAAGCCGCGGCGTTCTGCGCCTCGCCTCCACCTATCGCGACGCTACCCTCGATGGCCAGGCCATCAGGGCGGGACAGGACGCGGCTCTCTCGGCCGGCAAGCACGTCGTAACCTTCAACTACACGGCACCAAAGCGCGAGGAGCGCCAGAAGTCGCTGGTGAACGCCAACACGCCCTAAGGCGCGTATCTGCAAGTTAAGCACGGCTCGCCGTGCTCGAAGGTGATCAGCCGCTGAGCTGACGGCGCAAAGAGTCTCCTCCCAACAGGGCTCCGGCAATGCCGGGGCCCTTTTTCCTTGGCCTGTCGAAATTGCGGGGCGCCGAACGTCGCTGACACATCCTGTCTCAGTGCAGGGCTACGCCATTTGACTTGCCGCCATGGCCGGGAGAGGGGAAAGTGCTCCGCCCGGCTGAAATGACCTGAAATTCAGAGGACTAAGCAATGCGTCCCTTTCATCGTCTGCTGGTGAACAATCTCGTGGCCAATGTCACGAATTTCACCGTCTGGTTTGCCGTAACCTTCTGGGTTTTCATCGAAACCCAGTCGGTTTTCGCGACCGGCATGATCGCCGGCATCTATCTCGTCTTTACAGCCGCCTTCGGCATCTGGTTCGGCTCGATCGTCGACCACAATTCGAAAAAGCTCGCCATGCTGGGCTCCAGCGTGGTCTCCGGGCTTTGCTATGTCGTGGGCCTCGCCATGGTGCTCCTCGAACCCGAAGGCGCGTTCCGCAACCCCTATGGGCCTTATCTCTGGCTGTTTATCCTGGTGGTCATGCTGGGCGTGATTGCCGGCAATATCCGCGCCATCGCGCTGCCGACGCTCGTCACCATCCTCATTCCCGAGGACAGCCGGGACAAGGCCAATGGCCTTGTGGGCATGGTGGGCGGCATCGGCTTTCTCACCACCTCGGTCATTTCCGGCTTCCTCGTCGCGTTCACCGGCATGCTGGGCGTGATGGTGCTGGCGCTGGCGGCGACTGCTCTTGCCTTCGCGCATCTGGCCTTCGTGACCATCGACGAGGGCAGGGCGCCTGTCGACCCCGAGGTGCCGGCCGAACCCAAGCGCGTCGACATTGCCGGCACCATAGCCGTCATCGCCGCCGTTCCGGGTCTCTTCGCGCTTATCTTCTTCGCGACGTTCAACAATTTCCTCGGCGGCATCTTCATGGCGCTGCTCGATGCCTATGGATTGTCTCTCGTCTCCGTCGAAGTCTGGGGGCTGCTGTTCGGCGTTCTCTCAACCGCCTTCATCGCGAGCGGCATTATCATTGCCAAGACCGGCCTGGGCAAAAATCCGCTGCGGACGCTGCTGATGGTCAATGTCATCACCTGGGCGGTGTGCTGCGTGTTCACGCTGCAATCGTCCATCTGGCTGCTGGCGGCCGGCTGTTTCGTCTGGATGCTGCTCGGCCCCTATGCCGAAGCCGCGGAACACACGACACTGCAGAAAGTGGTGCCGCTCGAACGCCAGGGCCGCGTCTTCGGCTTTGCCCAATCGGTCGAGCAAGCCGCCTCGCCACTGACCGCTTTCCTCGTCGGGCCGCTGACGCAGTTCGTGGTGATCCCATTCATGACGGATGGGGCAGGGGCCCAAACCATCGGCTCCTGGTTCGGCACCGGTCCCGCTCGCGGAATTGCCCTGGTCTTCACCGTCGCCGGGTTCCTCGGGCTCCTCGTCACCATCCTGGCCTTCAACTCCCGCTACTATCGGGAGCTGTCGGCGGCTTATGCCAATAACAAGGATGATGATGAGGACGGCGGGGCGACTGTCGCCAGCCCCGCCTGATCGTTCTCTACGCCGGCAGCGCGTCTGCCGGCGTTTCCTTGACGGTCTTGGGCGGGAATGCCAGCGCCAGAGCGGCAGCGGCAAGGCCAACACCGGCCGACGCGACATAAAGCCAGTGATAGTCACCGAAAGTATCGAAGAGCCAACCGCCGCCGACCGGCCCAAAAGCCATGCCGATGGAGGAGGTCATGGTGATACCACCGAGCACGGTACCCATGACATTAGGCCCAAAATAGTCGCGCGCCAGCACCGAATAGAGCGGCATCACACCGCCATAGACGAGGCCGAGCACCACAGCCAGCATGTAGAAATGCGGCAGCTCGCTGACATAAATATAACTATAAATACCAATGGCTTGCAGTGCGAGGCCAATGACGATGACACGCTTGACGCCGATCCTGTCAGCCAAAACGCCAAAGATGACGCGGCCAAACAGTCCGGCAAAACCTTCGACGCTGTAGATGCTGGCCGCCGCCAACGCCGAGGCGCCGCAGAGCATGGCATAACTCACCGTGTGGAAGATCGGGCCCGAATGGGCCGCACAGCAGAGGAAGAAAACACCGGCGAGAATGAAGAACTGCGGCGTGCGGAAAATCGCGCCCATATTGGTGGGCGTCGGCTCGGCAGGCGCCACGTCGCTGCCCGGTGACGGCGCCTCGGCCATAACCGCGGGTGCGCGGCGGATCAGGAATGCGGCGGGAATGATGAGCACGGCTGCCGCAATCGCCGTCATCATCATGGCATTGCGCCAGCCATAATTCGCGATCAAGACCGTGGCCAGCGGGGTAATCGTCATCGGCGCGATACCGCCGCCGAGCGAGACCAGCGAAACCGCAAGGCTGCGGTGCTTGTCGAACCAGCCGAGCGTCGTGGCGATCAGCGGGGCAAAGAAGGCGCCACCGGATGCGCCGATAAGACCGCCATAGGCAATCTGGAACATCAATAGATCAGTCGCACGGCTGGCAATGAAAAGGCCGAGACCAAGTAGCACGGCCGCGACCAGGATAACCGGACGAGCGCCAATGCGGTCCGTCAACGTGCCCCAGATAAAACCCGCCACACCCATGACGATGAAACCGACCGTCATTGCGCCAGAGATGCCGGCTCTGGTCCAACCGGTTTCGTCCGCAATGGGCTGAAGATAGACAGGCAGGGCGAACATGGCGCCCATTGCCAGACAGGTAATCACCGCGCCGGCGGCGACGATGACCCAACCATAATGCCGTTCCATTCCGAAGGTCCTCCAAGTGGAATATGCCTTCACGACGGATGAGACGCGCGGATTTCAACACGCGCAACGAAAAATCGTGGAATGCCGAGGGATCGGCCCACAAACTTATCCACGCGAGCCCGGCAGCTTGTATCATGGCAGCCCAAAGCCCCGGTTAGTGCGCTTTCGCACATATAAAAGTTCCATAATATATATTATGCGAAAACTGGATGTAGCGAATTGGGCGTCTCAACTGGCGCATATTCTGGTGCTGCAGCCCTCTCGCGACATCCTTGCCCCAGACGAAGATGACGCTACGCTCGCACTCGTCCACGACGGGGCGAAGAAGTGCCAACGTCCAGATGACGCGACGTGAGCTCGAGCGTAAGCGTAAGGCAAGACAGTCCCGACGAACACGAAAAGGACCTCAGGACTGGAGGAAGAAGCGTGGCAAGGACAATCCCTTCCTCTCATCTAATTTGGCCACCTAGCGAAACCATCGTGGGGGCCTCTCCCGCCCCTACCCTGCTTCGTGCCGCCCCCCCCTGACCAACCTTTTCCAGTCAATCATGATATCTGGCTACCTTGGCCATTTTTAGTTGCCTCTACCAACTCCTGTCGCATGGCGTGCCGAAGTCCCCCTCTCCGTGATTCCGGTACACAGAGCTCCTCGAACAAAGGGGTCGAACGCAGTCGATGGCCACGCCTGCCATTTGACATCGCCCTAGACGACGAGCGTCTTGTCCAACCACAGGGCGAAGCCGCCCTTGAAGGCGTTGGTATTGTCGCCGCGTCGGGCTTTTGGCGGCAGTTTGTCGAGCCTGGCGACATTGCCACCGCCGATGACCACATAGTCCGGCTCCAGAGCCGCGGTGAGCTGTTCCACGGCGTCGAAGACGTGCTTTTGCCATTTGTCATGGCCACGTTTTTCGCGGCTGGCTTCCCCAAGATAGTCTTCGTAAGTGCTTCCCTTGCGATAAGGCAGATGCGCGAGTTCCATGGGCTGGGCGACGTTTTCGACGATCATGGCGGCCCCAAGCCCTGTGCCGAGGCCGAGGAAAAGCATTCGACCGCCTTCATAACTGCCGATGGCCTGCATCAGCGCGTCGTTGACGATCCGTACTGGCTTGCCGAAGCGTTTGGCAAAGTCGAAACCGACCCAGCCGGGCGCGAGATTGTGCGGATCGCTGAGAATCTTGTCGTGGACGACCGGGCCGGGATAGCCCATGGCGATAACGTCGAAAGCGATGCCATCGGCCAGCTTTTCGACGATGTCGGCCATCGACGCCGCGTTCATCGTGGGGCCGGAAACGGCTTTGCGTTCTTGACCGCCGGCGCTCGACAGGATCTTGACGTGTGAGCCGCCGATATCGATGGCGAGGACGATTGGTTCTTTATTTTCCATGGATGATCACTCCCTCCTTGCCGGGATCGACCCAGCCGCGGGGCGGCTCAAAGCCCTGCATCGCGGCCAGTGGTCCCCAGCTGCCGGGAGCATAGGGCGCCGGCTCGGATTTACGGGCAAGGACGGGGTTGACCACGCGCCAGGCGAGTTCGGACGCGTCCTGCCGGGTGAAAAGCTGGCGCTTGCCGTCCATGGCGTCGCCGATCAGGCGCTCATAGGGCATCATATCGTCGGTGGTGTCGTCCACCGCGTCGAGTTCGACGGGTTCGCCGATCATGTCGCTGCCCGGCGCCTTACGGCGCGCGCCTATGCCGATCATCACCTGCGGGCCGACGCGGAAACGGACATAGTTGGCATCGGCGTCCTCGACGTCATCAAAAAGTGCGACGGGCGGCTTGCGGAACCGCACCACGACTTCGGTGGCGCGAACCGGCAATTGCTTGCCAGCGCGGATGTAGAAGGGCACGCCCTTCCAGCGCCAGTTATCGACGAAGAGGCGGACGGCGGCGAAGGTCTCGGCCTTGGAATCCGGGGCGACGCCGGGCTCATCGCGATAACCGTCGAACTGGCCACGGACCACATCGGCTTCGGTCAGCGGCCGCATTGCCTTGAGAATCTGGACCTTTTCGTCGCTGAGGTCGTCTGAGGCACTGGTGATCGGCGGCTCCATGGCGAGCAGCAGCAGGACATTGACCAGATGGTTCTGTATCACGTCGCGAATGCAGCCGACCTCGTCGTAGAACTTGCCACGGCCGGCAATTCCAAAATCCTCGGCCATGGTGATCTGCACGCTTTCGACATAGGTGCGGTTCCAGACCGGCTCGAGGAAAGCATTGGCGAAGCGGAAATAAAGCAGGTTCTGCACCGCCTCCTTGCCGAGGAAATGGTCGATGCGGAAAACCGCATCTTCGGGGAAGGCACGATGCAGCACGGCGTTGAGCGCCTTTGCCGTCGCAAGGTCATGCCCAAAGGGCTTTTCGACCATCAACCGGGATTTCTTGGCGATGCCAGCGGCCTTAAGCGCGTCGATAACTATGCCGAAGAGCGAGGGCGGGATGGCAAGATAGTAGAGCGGGTGCGTGGCACCACCGAGCGCTTCGCGTAGCTTGTCGAAGGTCTCTGCATTCTTGTAGTCGCCGCTGACATAGCGCAGTTGCGACTTGAAGCGGGCAAAGACTGCCTCATCGACACCACCAAATTGCCTGGTGATGCCGTCTCGGGCGCGCTCGGCCAGTTTGTCGGTGTCCCAATCGTCGAAGGCAACACCGACTATGGGTTCGCTGAGATGGCCACGACGCACCATCTGGTACAGCGATGGCAGGATCATCTTGTGTGCGAGATCGCCCGTCGCGCCAAATACCACGAGCGCGTCGGAGCGGTCGTCCACGGGTCTGGTTGTGCTCATTTTTCTTCGTGCCCACCGAAGGAATAGCGCATCGCCGAGAGGAGCTTATTGGCGAATTCGTCGTTGTCGCGCGAGGCGAAACGGTTGAAGAGCGCGGAGGAGAGGACTGGCGCAGGAACGCCGGTTTCGATGGCAGCCTGCAATGTCCAGCGCCCTTCGCCGGAGTCCGAGACCTTGCCACCGAAGCGCGACAGCGTTGCGTCATCCTTCAAGGTTTGAGCGGTGAGGTCGAGCAGCCAAGAACCGATGACGCTACCATGGCGCCAGACTTCGGTGACGGCGGCGAGATCGATATCGAACCGATAGTATTCGGGATTATGGAGGGGCGCAGTCTCGGCGTCGGCGGCGCGCTTCTCGTTGCCGGCATCGGCGGCCTTGAGAATGTTCAGGCCCTCGGCATAGGCGGCCATGATGCCGTATTCGATGCCGTTGTGGACCATTTTAACGAAATGCCCGGCCCCGGGCGGGCCGCAGTGGAGATAGCCCTGGCTGGCCGTGTCAGTCGTGCCCGGTGTGCCGCCGGAGCCGTCATGGCCAGGGGCGAGCGAGGCGAGGATCGGGTCCATAGTCTTCACAGCCTCGAAGGGGCCCCCGACCATCAGGCTGTAGCCGCGCTGCAGCCCCCAGACGCCACCGCTGGTGCCGACATCCACATAGGAAATACCCTTGGAGGCAAATTCGGCGGCAAGATCTACCGCATCGCGATAGTTGGAATTGCCACCATCAATGAGAATATCACCCGGTTCCATCTGGCTGGCGATCTGGCGAGCGACCTTGCCGGTGATCGCGGCCGGGAGCATCAGCCAGACGGCGCGGGGCTTTTCGAGCTTGCTCAGCAGGTCAGCAATGTCGGCGGCGCCGATGGCGCCTTCGGTAACCAGAGCTGAAACGCTTTGCGGGTTGAGGTCGCTCACGACGCACTGGTGGCCCGCCTGCATGAGGCGTCGGACCATGTTGGCTCCCATGCGACCCAGACCGATCATTCCCAATTGCATATGACTACTCCTGTTTGACGCCTATTCGCCGACGACTTGAACCCTGAACTCGGACGCATCCCAGCGCTTGCCATCGAGCCAGAAGAACGTGAAGACCACCGCCCTGCCCGGCTCCAGCGCGGATAGGTCGAGATCGACCACATGGGTTCCGAGGCCACTCGCGCGCGTCTTCGTGTCAGTTACCGCCTGCCAGTCGTCGAGCCCCCAGTGGACGAGGGCGGCCTCGGCCAGTTCGAGCCGCAGCGTCTTGCCTGGTGGCAGGCGCGTGATGGCGTTGTTGAGCCGCCAGATGCGCAAGTGTGACGGGGATTTGTTGGCAATGTAGCGCGCATGCGTCTGGGGTGGCTTGTCGAAAACGGTGCCATCGGCGAGCGAGCGCAGGAGCTTGATGTGTTCGGCATGGGCCCAGACGAGCGGCATGGCGCTACCCGAGGCGCGACCGAGGAACAATTCGCGAGCGGGAATGTCGGGCGCGTCCCAGCTTTGCTCGGGCAGCAGGCCTTCGACGCTCGCCGACGCTTCGAGCGTCTTCAGCAACCGCTCGGCCTCCTCTGGACGACCGGCGCAAAGCTCGTAGTGGGCGCGTTCGCCTGCGAGCAGTGGCCATGCACGTCCCTGCCCCGTGCCATTGAAGGCGGAGCCATCGATATGTTCGCCATAGCCGTCACCCGTATAGCGATACCAGAGCGGGCCTTGCGGCAGGTCGACCTTGAGGGTGGCGTCGATCATCCTGACAGTATCAAGGATGCGCGGATCGTCGGCCGCCCGCAGGCCGAAACGCACCAGAGCAAGTGCATCGGGGCTCAGGACATTACGGGTCGGCAGTTCGGATTTGCCGATAATCTGGTTGCGGATAGTGGTCACGCCGGAACCGGCATCGGCAATGTCGGTAGTCAGATCATTCCCCACGCGGACATAGTAGCCGGCAACGCCGAGACTGGGGTCGGGATCGCCGACATAGGTCCAGTTTTCGATCTGCTCGTTCCAGCAATCCGCCGTCTCGCGCAGGTGCTGCCCGGCCTGTTCATCGCCGAGAAGATCGGCCGCTGCGAGTAGGGCGGCGATCTCGACTGCAAGCGTGAAGGGGCTGTAGCCCCCGTCCTCCTCCCAACGGTCCTGTCGGCTGGCCGGGCCATTGGCGATGATATAGCCGGCAGCGGCCCGAACCATAGGCATATAGCGATGCAGGGCCTCGCCCTTGAGAACACCCTCGCGCCGCAGCAGGTCCGTGAGAAGGATCGGAAAGGCGCATTCATCCATCTGAACGCCGCGCCAATAGGGCCTGCCATCGAGCCACATATTCTGCGCCCAATGGCCTGAGGCCAATTGCACCTCGCGCAGATATTCGAGGATGCTCCAGGCCTCGCGGTGATCGCCGGCCGCCAGAAATCCCCCCGCGGTTTCCACGAGGTCGCGCGGCCAGACGAGATGGTAGCCTCCCATATCGTCGTCGCCCTTGCTCGTACCCCAGGGGATCGAGAGGCTGGCGACTACGGCTCCCGGGCGGTCAACTGCGCGATGGCTGGCGAGAACGGCGGTCGACACCCGATAGGCATTGATCTTGCCCGGCTCGGCCAGATCAAGGCCCTTGAGGCCGGATTGCCAGCCGCGCCAATTCTTGCAGTAGTCGGCCAGCGCGATGTCCCAGCCGCTGCGTAGACTTTCGAGCACATTGGCCCCAGCCTCGGTTTCGGATTGGCCGAAACCGAGCACAAGATCGACCGTGTCCCGATCGCCGAAGCCGATCTCGGCGGTGATGGCGACATTGCCATCGTCGGCGCGCTGATATTGCGGGTCGAGCCTACCGGTCCTGGTCAGTTGCTGGAAGCCATCGGACTGTCCGACAAAGCCCACGGAACGGCTGCGCCAGGGGAGCGAACTGCCGAGCGCCAGGTAGCGCGAGCGGCCACTGGCATAGAGCAGCGTGACGTCGCGTTGCGTGCTGATCCAGGCGGAATTGCCCATGCCGGCATTGACGAGATGCGGCGCGAGCAGCGCGTAGACGCGATAATCGGCCAGCGCCCCGACCAGCGGAATGAAGGTGATCCGCTGGATAAGGCTGGGGCGCGAGGGATCGGAGATGATCTGTTTTTCGATGCGGTAACGACCGTCTCGCGCCGTGTTGGTCACGTTGAACGCGGGCACGCCGTCTTCGTGGTGCGAGGTCGTGCTGTCGCAATCGCGCTTTTCTTCCGAGAGGTAGCCATCTGGCCCCGCGATCAGCAACTCGAAGTCGCGCGTGCAGGCACTGTCGACACGAGGGTAGTAAACCTCGTTGAGAACTCCGTGGCTGAGCGTGAACCAGACGGGGGACTTGCGCGACAGGGCCGTACCGACGCCACTCTTGGCGCTGGACGTCCATCGGGGAGTGATGCCCGGCGCGCCGGGAGCAAAGTCAAGAAGATCGCCTTTTGATAGTGCCATGGCAGAGCCTCGTCGCCCCACGACCACCGGCGCTTCACGAAAGCGTGCCGGAAAATGCGTGGCCGTTAGGTCGTTTATGTCTCCGGTGACTGTCACCTGCAAGGCCCTCCACAATGCCGGATTCATGTACTGCGGTGTCGACGGCGATCGCCGAACAGGTGAAATGCGAGAAGAAAGGCGCTCCAGCCAACTGAAACCGCGAGAGCCAGAAGCAGGGACCAGGTGTTGCCAAGTGAGACCGCGGTCAGGTGCATGACGAGGAACGCGGCGACGACGCCCACAAGGCCGGGCAGAGCGTGAGCCATGACGGCCGCCGATGCCGGACCGCCGTGACGAGATTGAATGATGACCATCATGGCGATGAAGGTGACCGGAACCGAGGCGAAAATACCGGTGGTCTCGGGGCCAGCAAAGGCGGCAGCTATTTCGACGCCGGCAACCATGGCCGCAACGGCGAGGCCGCGCATGGCGAAATCCTGCCATTTGCTGTGACCGGAAGACAGGGGCACATTGCCGAAACGACGGACCAGTGCCGAGCCACCGGCAAAAACGATGATGCTGAGGACGACGGATACAGTGGGGTGCACTTCGAGGCCCAGCAAAAGCACCGTGGAGACAGCCCAAATGATGAGGGCCGATATGACGGAAACCAAGGTTTTCGCTCGTTGGGCGAGGAAAATATAGGCCACTAGCATGATGCCGGCGGCAACCAACCCGCTGAAACTGGTGATCGCGGCGTCGGCAATGAAAGCCGGCGTGTGGCCGAGTGCCAAGAGGTAGTAGACCGGCGCTGACGAGATCGGCAGCGTGGCGATCAGGCCCCCGATGACGGGCCCGGCCCGCTCGGCAAGGGCTGTCGAGGCGACTACCATGAAGGCGATCAGCACCATCTTGGGGATCAGGCCGAGCGTGAACGGCCAGGCCTCGTAAATGAGATGCAGCATCGGGAAGCTCCGCGCTCAGCTATCGGTCGGCAGATCGGCAAGCGATACGGGTGGGCCAAGAAAATCGACCTCCCACTGCACGCCAAAGGCATTGAGCGCGGTGCGGTCGGGCACCCCGTCATGCATGACCCCGGCGAGGCCGGAGAAGAAAGCGGCGGCGTCGAGCGCGGGCGTTATGATGATGTATTGACGTGCCGGCTTGTCCGAAACGTTGACGAAACCATGCTCGACATTGCCGGGAATGGCGACCACGTCGCCTTCCTCAGCGTAAAATCGGCGACCATCGAGCTCATAGAGATAGCGCCCTTCCAGCACGCGGAAAATCTCTGCCTGCGGATGACGGTGTCGCGGCGGCCCCTTGCCCGGCGCGTTGATGGTTTCGATGATCGACATGACGCCAGCGCTTGCGGCTGGCGGCAGATGAACAACGAGGTCGAGGCCAATCGCGGGTATGGCTATCGGCCGGTTGCTGCGGGAATGAATAAACTGAATGCTCATCGTCCTGTCCCTAGCTGCGGTCCGGGCCCCTCAGAGGCCGAGATTGCTCTTCTCGTTCTTGAGAAACATGATCTGGTCGGTATAGGCGCTGACGAGACAGTCGATGTCGGCGCCACAGGCATTGCGCGTCTCCAAGAACTTACCCTGCTGGGTCTTGACCAGCGCGACGGTCGTTGCCGGGGCGCCGCTTCCCACGATGAGAAAATACATGCCGGTCGTCTGCTCATCGAGACTGCTGAGATTGGCATTGCCGCAGATGGCCGTCTCGGCGGGCAGCACTGCGTGGGCGCAGTTGAAGGACTGGGCAATAGCCGGGGGCGGCGTGATGGCGAGGGTCATACCGGCAGCGGCGGTGAGGATCAGCACCGCGGGTATGATCCCGGCCAGTATCTTGCGGATTTGACGCCGTATCATTGCGCACCCTTGGAGACTTCGCAGGTCTCACTCTTGCCGTCGCGCGTCAGGGTAGCGGAATTGCCCTTGATCCAGAATTCGTTGTCCGCATCGGCGTAGCGCCCTCCATCGGCGGACATCGCCTGCGGCAGCACGAGGTCGCCGTCTTCTCCGGCGAACAGCAGTTCCACCTGTCCAGGGGTCGATCCGACAGGCGAGAAGATTGCGGTGAGTTCGGTGCCGCCGTCGCATTTGTAGCTCGCCTCGGTGGCGGAGGCGGTGCCGGTGGCAAGAACAGCAATGGCGAACACGGCGGGGCCGCGCATAAGGGTGATCATGGAAATTTCCTGCATTGGTGGGCGGAGAATGCAGGTCAGATAGACCCGGGCAGAATCTTCCGCGTCCTCAGAAGTGGTGATGCACCTCAATTGGGTGCCGGTTGTCTCGCACGCCCCTGACCTTTGCCCCCTGCACACCATCCTCTTGCCAGTCTGCTGGCCATGATCTGGCGCCACGAGGAAAAATCCGCAGGACGACGGGGCAAGCGGACGACTGCGTCGAGAATGGAACCGTCTAGCTACGAGGCGCGCGAAAGCATCCTTTGCAGGCCGTGCGACTTGGGATTGTCGAGGAGATCGGCCGGCGGACCTTTCTCGACTACGCGCCCGTCCTCCAGGAAAACCAGTTGATCCGCGACATCGCGGGCAAACTCCATCTCATGGGTCACGACGATCATGGTGATGCCTCCGGCAGCCAGATCCCGCATCACCTTGAGGACTTCCCCCACGAGGAGGGGATCGAGCGCGGAAGTGGGCTCATCGAAAAGCAGGGCCTTTGGCTTCATGGCGAGCGCGCGGGCAATCGCGACGCGCTGCTGCTCGCCACCGGAGATATCCCCCGGCCGATAATCGGCCTTGTCGCCCATGCCGACCCGTTCGAGCAGGACCCGAGCCGCGGACATGGCCTCTTCCCGGCCGAGACCACGTACGACGCGGGGCGCCACGATAAGGTTTTCCATGACCGTGAGGTGAGAAAAAAGATTGAACGACTGGAAAACCAGTCCTAGATCGGCGCGCCTACGGGCGAGGACGGCTTCACTGACTTCATGCAGTTTATCCTCGCGCAAGTCGTAGCCCAGGAACCGTCCATCGACCAGGACGTGGCCAGCATCAGGAACATCGAGGTGGTTGATGCAGCGCAGTAGCGTACTTTTGCCGGATCCGGACCGTCCTATGATGCAAGTCACTGTGCCGGCTTCCACGTCCAGACTGACACCATCAAGCACCCGGACGGGCCCGTGACTTTTCGTGACGTCCCTGACGGAGATCATGGCATGGGTGGAACCGTGGCTCATTGGGCACGCCAAAGGTTACGCAGGCCAGCGCCGGCCTGACGGAGCGGCAGCGACCAGGAACGTCTCGAGCGCCTGTCGAACTGGCCAAAATGCGCTTCGAGGAACCCCTGCCCTATCGACATGACAGTCACGACCGCCAAGTACCAGAATGCGACGACGACCAGCAGAGGAATGGTCTCGAAAGTGCGGGCATAGATGCTTTGTGCGGCATAGAAGAGATCGTCGACCGCCACATAAGTCACGAGCGAGGTCAGCTTCAGCAGGCTGATGGCCGCATTGCCGGTGGGCGGAATGACAAAGCTCAGCGCCTGCGGCGCGACGATGCGCCAAAATGCCTGCCGCCGGCTCATGCCGAGACTGCGCGCCGCATCCTCCTGCCCGACCGGCACCGACAGGATGCCGGCACGAACGATCTCCGCCATATAGGCCGCCTCGCAGAGCGATAGCGCGATGACCGCCGCGGTATAGGGCGACAGCACATCGTTGGTATTGAGGGTGAACAGGGTGCCGAACCCCGGCAGAACCACGGAAATCTCGCGGATGACAAGGCCGAGATTGAACCAGAAGATCAGTTGGATAAGGGCCGGAACACCACGGAAAATCCAGACATAGACCAACGCAATTGTTGCTAGAATCCGGCTTGAGGACAAACGCATCAACGCGACCGCCGTGCCCAATAGGGTGGCGATCAGCAGCACCACGGCCGTGAGGGCCAGCGTAATTGCCAGACCACGCAGGATTGCCGGGTGGAAAAGGTAATGGCCGACCGCTTCCCACTGGAAATTGGCATTGCCGCCAATCGACACGATCAGGGAGAGTGCCAGAAAACCGGCAATGCATGCGGCAATCAGCGTGCCGTAACGGGGACGATGGATGATGCGATAGGCGGTGGGAGCGGCAGTATCCTCAGACATCGGTGTTTCGGCCATCGATGCGAAATCCGCCGCTTATTTGCTACGCAGGTCGTCCAGGCTGTCGACGAAGTACGGTGCTTCGACCGCGTAGGCACTCATGCCATGCCTCTCAAGCACCGTCTCATACACGCCATTTTCGAACAGCCTCTCAAGGGCAGACAGCATCATCTGCGCCGTTTCGGCATCATCATTGGCTATGGCCAGGCCGAGCGGGGTGACGTCGTACTGAAGCGGCGTGACGACGAGTTGCCCGCCACTCACGCGCTCAAAATAGCTTGAAGCGGTCGCATCATCGACCCTCGCATCGATCCTGCCGGAAAGCACGGCCTGCACAATGTCCTGCGAGGAGCCGAAGATCGACTTGTCCACCGCCTCCGCCCGCCTCGCGACGCATTCCGCGTCAAGCCGATCGACCAGGAAATCGGATGCGCTGCCGGCAGAGACGCCGACGTGCTTGCCGCAAATGTCCGCTTCGTCGGAAAACTGCTCCAGCAGATCGGGCCGGGTCGACACCGCAAGCCCCCCTTGAAGAAAGACGATAAAATCGACCTGTTCGAGCCGTTCAGGCGTAACGGAGAAGGTTTCCCAGGCGATGCTGAAGCGGCCGGAGGCCAAGCCCGGCATCAAGGCAGGAAACGGGGTGCGCTGCAGGTCGAGTTCGACGCCAAGGAGTTCGGCCACCGCCCCGGCGAGTTCGACGACGATGCCGGTGGGCTTGCCGTCCTCCCCGATATATTCAAACGGCGCATAGTCGATCGTATTGGCGATCGAGAGCTTGCCGCTGGCAGCAACCTCTTCCGACGGGACAATGTCTTGCCCGGCTCCATTGGCCAGGGTGGCAAACGTGCAGAACGAGACGGTCCCAAGCGTGTAGCTGTTCCGGATAAGCGTGCTTCGTCCGGTCTTTCTCCGAGTCACGAAGAAAGATCTCGCCGAAGACTTGACCAAGGCTCCGCCCAGACCTTGCATGAATTGGCCGCTCGATGATTACCAATCCCGATAGTAGACTCAAAATGATCAGCGGTCTACTTTGACGCCATTAATAAAACACTCTGGCTTAAGCAAAACCCCTCATCCTCCCCGCTAATCACAAAATCTTGGGTTCAGGTTGCAATCACCATAAAGAACAGTACTGTATGTCATCGGGCCAAGTGGCCCGGTAGTGACCATGATACAGGCAGACTCGACTTGGATACGACAGACGGCTCCAGCGGAGCAAATGCGGGCGGCCAAGGCGCCACCCAGCGCAAGACCCTAAGCCGGGAAACCTGGCTGGAAGCGGCCCGCAAGGTCCTTGAACGACGCGGCATTTCGGCCGTCAAGATCGATGCCCTGGCCCGACAGCTCAAGGTTACACGCGGCAGCTTTTATTTCCATTTTGCCGGACTGAGCGACCTGCATGCCGGTTTGATCGACATCTGGCGGCAACGCAATTGCGCGCCCTTCGAGGCACTGAAGCAGGCGAGCATCGAAGGGCAGGTTCTGTTCGAGACGGTGGTTCGGGTATGGGTAGACGAAAAGACCTTTGTGCCCTCGCTTGACCTGGCCATTCGAGACTGGGCGCGATCCTCGCGCATTCTGGCGACCGAAGTGGAAACCACGGATCGGTTGCGTCTCGACCTTCTCACCCGCGCCTTTCGCGGCATGGGATATTCAGACGACGAGAGCGTCGTACGCGCGCGGATCACCTATCTCCATCAGATCGGCTACTATGCTATCGGCTTCAAGGAGCCCGCAGCGGACCGCAAACGCTACCAGCCGATCTATGGCCGCGTTCTCGAAGGACCGTTGTCGCAATAGGTCACCGCTCCTCATCAGTTCTGAGGATGTTCATCTCCACGCAGGGGAATAGCTCGTCTTCACACCGATCCGCTGTACCGCGATAATTTCTGGAGACGAGAATGACACTCACCACCGCCGCCTGGCTCGCCGTGGCAGCCTATTCATTGCATATCATGGAGGAATACAGCTTCGACTGGCGAAGCTGGGCGCGCGACGTCATCAAGCTGCCGGTCGAGTGGCCTGACTTCTACGTCACCAATGCGGTCGTCGTTGCCGTGGGCATCGCCCAGGCCATGCTTGCCTCGAGCATGCCGCTCATCGCCCTGGGCTATACGGGGCTCATGCTGATCAATGCGCTGTTCTTCCATTTCCTGCCCATGATCCGGGCAAAGGGGCGCTACTCGCCCGGCGCCTTCACCGCCCTTTTGCTCTTCCTGCCATCGATCGCCTGCTCGTGGTCCGCGGCACTCTCGACCGGTGTCGCCGATATTGGCACCATCGTTCTTGGCGTGGTGATCGGTGCAGTCCTGATGGCTTATCCAGTGGTCATGCTGCACCTGCGTTCACACCCCTATTTCCAGCAGCCACAGCGCGAAGCAACGCGCTGACGGTCACAACCTCACCCCTAAGCAGGAGCTCCAAAATGCTGGTCACTCGTCTTGGCAAGACGGCGATGGTCGCGGCGACGGCGTTCTATGCCAGCCTCGTCGCCTTCGGAAACATCACCGACTACGGCACAAACTACGCCTTTGTCGAACATGTGCTGAAGATGGACACGATCTTTCCAGGCGCCTCCATCACCTATCGCGCGATCGACAATCCCATGCTCTGGCAGGCTTTTTACCTGCTCATCATCACCGCGGAGACGTTGACGGCCATTCTGTGCTGGATCGGCGCCGGAAAAATGCTGGGAAGCCTCAGGCGCGATGCCGCGACCTTCAACCGCTCCAAGGCCTGGGCGATAAGCGGGCTGGGTTTCGGTTTCCTCGTCTGGCAGGTGGCGTTCATGTCCATCGGCGGCGAATGGTTCGGCATGTGGCAATCGACGACCTGGAATGGCGTGCAGTCGGCCTTCCGGATTTTCATCACCATCCTGGGCGTATTGATTTTTGTCGCGCTCAAGGATGATGAACTGCACGATTAGCTCATCAAAAATAGCTAAAGAAAATCAAAGCCCTGCCGGCCATGTCGGTGGGGCTTTTTCGTTTCGGCCGCACGCGTCTCGCTTTTTTTGGCTCATCACCAGTTCTGAGGATGCTGGCGTGGCTGGGGCGGGACTAATCCTGCCGCCATCTTCGGGGCGGACGGTTTTGCCGGTCCGCACAGGCGCACCCGGCCAACGGCCAGCGCTTCAACACCATGCAAGGATACCGAAATGACCACGACCTATACCAGCGCAGCTATCGCCACCTACGACAGCCATATCGATGCCGAGGCCGCCGTGAAGACGCTGACCGCGGCCGGCTTTGCGCCCGGCACATTGAGCGTTGTCGGCAAGGGCTACCACACCGAAGAGAAGGTGATGGGCTTCTACAATGCCGGCGACCGCATCAAGATCTGGGGCAAGCAGGGCGCCGTCTGGGGCGGCCTCTGGGGCGCGTTGCTCGGCGGCCTGCTCGTGACCGCTCCGGCGATCGGCCCGGTCGTGATCGTCGGTTATCTCGGTGCCGTCGCCGTTACGGCGATTGAAAGCGCCGTCGTGGTCGGCGGCGTCAGCGCCATCGGCGCGGCGATCTACAGCATCGGCATCCCGAAGGACAGTGTGCTGCGCTACGAGACCGCGGTGAAGGCCGACGGCTTCCTGGTCATGGTGCACGGCGATGCCGCCGAGGTGGAGCGCGCACGCGCCCTTCTCGCCCGGTCCGCCAGGTCAGTCGATGTGCATAACGACCTCTCGGTACCCGCCGACGCCGCGAGCGCTGCCTGACCAACAGCGCCGGCCCGAGAAACGGCCGGCGCACCTTCCCATTCAATTCTGGCGGCTGCGGGCTGCCTTCGGAGCCAATAGATGTCCCTTTCCAGATTTCTCAAGATTGCAGTTGCCAGCCTGATCCTGGCCATCGCCGCCGCACCCGCGATGCCGGCCGTGGCTCAGGATATGAACGCGACGATCATCGTGCCGGACGCTCCGGGCGGCGCTCGCTTCACCGGCTGCTACAATGTCGGCCAGCGCCTTTATGGCCCCTATCGCATGAGCTTCTGCCTCGAACAGCGCGGCAGCTACACGGTGACCGGCGGCGGCGTGACTTGTAACGGTCGGCTCAATTGGTCTGCCAGCGGCCGCACCATCGAGGTTGATCTCTCCCGCACCTCCTGCGGCAATGGCGTTGCCTGGACCGCAGACAGCATGAGTTGTCAGGGCACGGGTCTTTTCCCGGGATCCGGTGCGGGTTCGATCATCGGTAACGCCGTAGCCAAGGTCATCGCGCCCAACCTGCCCACCGTCAATGGCCTGAGCTGCACCTACTATCCCAATGCTCGTGGCGAACAGCCGACCCAGATCACCGCCCGGCGCATGAGCTGACCCAAGGTCGGCATCGCCCCTGCTCACAAGGATGAGGTTTGAAATGTCTCACGAACAATTGGCGACGACGACCGGGCTTGCCGGCCTGATCACCGTGCGAAATGTAAGCCGCCTGGCGCTTGTCGTCATGGCTCTTTTCCCCACGCTCTGGGGCTTTCTCGGCCTCGTCAACGACGCCACCGACTTCAACGACACGGTCGTTAACGCGGTCAAGCCGATGATCGAGATGACCAATACCTATGGCAATCCGCTCCAGCAGGTGCGTGCCATTACCGCGCCCTGGGCCGCTACGGCCGGGCTGATCGGTATCATGTCCGTCGAAACCCTGGCGGGAATTTTCGGCCTCGTTGGTCTTCTCATGATGATCCGCAATCTTGGCAGCAGCACCGCGGACTTCGCACGGGGCAAGGCCTGGATGATGCTGGGTTGCCTTTTCGCGGTCCTCGTCTGGGGCGTGGGCTTCATGGTCATTGCCGGCGACTACTTCCTGTCCTGGGAAGCCAAGACCATGCCGCTCTCCAATCAGCTTGGCGGCATGATCTACTTCCTCCCCAATGCACTTGGGCTGATCCTCGTTACCCTCCATCGCGAAGACGCTTGAGTTTCAGCCGATGCCCGCGCCGCAATGGCGCGGGCCCATTGACCAAGGATAGATCCCATGTCCATTTCCGAAGATGCGGCGGCACAACTCTATCAGGAGGCGGTGCGAAACAATGTCCGCAAGTCGTCCTTGCGTTACCTGATCCAGGCCGGAGTGATGATTGTCGCCGGTATCCTGGCCATTCTCTTTCCCGTCATTTCCTCCGAGGCACTGGTCCTGACGATTGGCTGGCTGCTGGTGATAAGCGGCCTCGTACAGGCGGTTGGCTTCATCTTCGTGCACAAGGGGCCCTTTGCTGGCCTGCAGATGGTATCAGTGGTGCTGGCCTTGCTGATCGGGTTCCTGATCCTACGCGATCCGGCCCAGTCGCTCGTCACGTTCAGCCTGCTCATCGTGGTGTTCTTCATGATCGAGGGGATTTCCAAGACCATGTGGGCGCTGACCATCCGACCGCTGGAAGGCTGGATCTGGGTGATGTTGAGCGGTGTTCTGGGCGTAGCCCTTTCCATCCTCTTGCTGCTGACCATCGATACGGCGGCGACCTGGCTGCTCGCGCTTCTGGTCGGCGTGCAACTGATCAGCATCGGTGCCAGCCTCTTCTATCTCGCTTGGACTGTGCGCAAGGCAGCCAAGACCTGAAAGCGCCTCCTAACTCCGCCAAATGGACCGGCCCTGCACCCTCAGGCCGGTCCATTTTCATTTTGAGCCAAGACTGCCGTGCATGGCCCGGATGCGAAATTGGACTCGCTAAATAACATACAGTTGTGTATTGTACTTTTATAGCGAGTTGAAAACTGTGACGAGGGAACGGTCATGGAATTTTCTTCGATTATCGGCGACATCTATGATGCCGGCTCGAATACCGGTGACTGGAAGGCAGTTGGACACAAACTGTTCAACTATTTCGGCGCCGATGCGGGCACGTTGCGTCTGAGGCGACCTAATGGCCTCTGGGCCAATGTTTTCGAGGTATCGGCGGAGGGCGAAAGCACGTATTCCAATTACTACAGCCACATCGATCCGATCCGGGCCGCCATCTCGAAGGTGGAGCCTAACGGGAACTGGGCGACAGCGGTTGCGGTCGTATCTGACCTCGTCGACGAAGAGCACTATCGCAAAACCGAATTTTATGCCGATTTCGCCCGGTCGGTTGGCCAGAACCACATGCTTCTGGGTGCCGTGGGAGACAGGGATCACACGATCGTCGGCTTTTTCCGCGACTCTGTGGAGTTCAGCGATCGCGACAAGCGCACATTGGCGACCCTCCTCCCGCACCTGCAACGCGCGATCCAGCTTTCGCAACGGCTACGCAAGGCGGAAATGGATGCTTGCGTCGGCTATGCCGCGTTTGAGTCCCTCCCGGGCGCCGCACTGGTCGTTGATGCAGACCTCAATGTGCTGTTCGCCAATTCGACCGCCGAATGCACATTGTCCGGTCGCGGATTGCCGATCGCTATCAAGGCCGCTTCGCATGCGGACAACTCTCCTCGACTGGCGATCAATGCAAGGGACAAGTCGGCACAGCTTCGCGCCCTGGTTGAAAATGCCGCCCATGGCGGCAGCGGCGGCGCCTTGCGTCTCGAACTCGATAGTGGTGACGACGATCACATCGACCAGCTAGCCGTGTTCGTGTCCCCCCAACCGCCGCAATTCGCCACGCGGCAGGTCGAGTTCGGCGAGACGGCTCCCGTGCTCGTTCTGGTCACTGAACTTTCGCGCCATAGCGCCCCGAGGCCCTCGCTGCTCAGCGACCTTTTTGGCCTCAGCATTGCAGAAGGCGCCGTAGCGCTGGCCCTACTGGGTGGGCAGACGGCGGAAACGGTTGCCCGCGAACGCGATGTTTCGCTCGAAACGGTCCGTAGCCAGATCCGCACGGTGCTACGCAAGACTGACGCCACTAATCTGCGCGACTTCGAGCGCATCGGCGCCCTCCTGACCACGCTGTCCCACTGACCAGGGTTCACCAGTTCTGAGGATGCCGCCAACACCGGCAACCTCTAGGCGTGGGTCGAACCTATTCACTGGATAGCGAGATGCCCTCACAAAGACGTGCGAGATGGCGGCGTAGCGTACTGGTCCCCATTATCGGCGGCGTAATGCTTACGATCATAGGCTCTGCGCTGCTTGCCGACCAGCTTGGCTACATCCTGCCCTATCGCTGGGCATTTCTTGTCTTGCTGATACCGGCGGCTGCTGCCATTGCCGACGGGATCAGGACAGCCACCACGCTTGGCTGGCGCAACGTGCACGCGCTGGCGCGCATGATAGCCGGCGGCCTGTTTGCCGCCATCGGCATGCTGATGTTCTTCCACCTCAACACGGGCATCATTCTCCCCGCCGTTATCATGACCCTCGGCGCAGGCACCGTAGCACGCGCCCTCATCACGCGCGCATAAAGCGGAGCGTCACCAGTTCTGAGGATGCCGGCGACCGGCTCGTGCCGCTAAGTGCCGATCATACTCCTCGGACGCAGCATGGCGGCCAGCATACCAATTCGGGAATTCGATATGCCTTCAAAATTCATTTGGTCCTGCCTGATCACGGTTGTGGGCGCCGGTCTGCTCCTTCTGGCTGGCTTGGCCCCGACCACGGCCCAAACGAGCTTCTACGAAGCGAGTGCTGCAGATATTTCGGACGGACCACCTGGATCTCTCATCCGCAATGCCAAGGACGACGTCTCGGTCTTCGGCGGCAGCAAATATCAGGTGCTTTACCGCTCAACCGGCCTCAAGGGTGAACCGATTGCCGTTTCCGGCATGGTCTTCGTTCCGCCAGGGAACATGCCTGCGGGCGGCTGGCCCATCGTTGCCTGGGCGCATCCGACGAGCGGCCTCGTTTCCAAATGCGCGCCATCCATGGCGGCCGGTGGAACGGGCCAGGTGCAGGGGCTCGAAGCCCTGCTCAACGCGGGCTATGTCGTGACAGCAACCGATTATCCGGGCCTTGGAACTGCGGGGCCGCACCCTTTCCTAGTCGGCGAAAGCGAAGGTCGAGCCGTACTCGATTCCATTCGCGCCGCCCGCGAGCTGATTGGTGGAAAATCGCCGCATGCCGCGCTCTGGGGACATTCGCAAGGCGGGCAGGCCGTATTGTTTGCCGGCGAGATTGCAGGCCAATACGCACCCGACATTGATCTGGTGGGCGTCGCAGCGGCAGCTCCAGCAACCAATCTTGGCCTGCTGATGGACGACGACATCAATACGGGCGGCGGGCGCAACCTCCTAGCCATGGCCCTTTATTCCTGGGCAGAGATCTACGGCGCACCCATCGAGAAGGTGGTGACGGCCGATGCATTGAAGACCGTCGATAGCCTGGCTCAGGATTGCCTCGAATCCATCTTCGACCTACCGGCCCGCTACTTCGACGGACAGGACCTGATGAAGGATTTCCTCTCGGTTTCGAGCATCACCAATATCGAGCCCTGGAAATCCCTGATGGAAGAGAACTCGGCAGGGCCACTGCCTGCGCATCTTCCGGTTTTCCTCGCCCAGGGCACCGCTGACGATACCGTGCCCGAGACTGTCACGGCCGGTTACATGTCGACGCTTTGTGGTGCCGGATCGGCTGTGACGATGCAGCTACTGCTCAATGTCGGCCACCTCTATACCGCCAAGGATAGTGCGGCTGCCTTCGTCGACTGGCTCACCAGTATCGACGCGGGAAAAACTGTCGCCAACAACTGCCCCTGAACCCTCACGAAACCTCCTTTTTCGACACGCTCACCATGGAAATCCTTCAGCAATTTCTGACGCAGACCCCAATTTGGGTTTGGTTTCTTTTCGTCTATCTGATCCTGAAAGGCATCAAGGCGCGCAGGCCCGGCGACACCACTCTCCTGAAGATGGCGATCATCCCGGTCATCTTCACCGCCTGGGGTTTGTCGGACTTGATCACCCTCTATGGCATTGCCGCAGATACGTCCCTGCTCTGGCTTGTCGGCAATGCAGCGGGTTCGGTGATCGGCTGGCTAATCGTTTCTCGATACGCCATCGTTGCCGACCGGGTTGCCGGTGTCATGCACCGCCCGGCAGACTATACCTTGCTGCCGCTACTGCTGCTGACCTTCGCAATCAAGTACGGCTTTGGCGTGATCGGGGCGACGTCCCCGGCGCTCCTGAGCGCGTTGGGTTTCCGCATTGCCGACCTCGTCCTTTCGGGCCTCTTCACCGGCATCTTCATCGGGAAGTTCCTGCGCTATGTCTGGGTCTGGAATGCCGCCGCGACGCCCGCTGCGAAGACGTGAACCGCCCCCTCAACCTTCGGAGACCAGAATGCAAAAGCTATCGCTACCGGTCGGTATGGCCCTCCTCCTTGTCCTCGGCTCGACCGCCTGGGCTCTGGAATGCCCCGTGCCCGCAAAGATTGATGACGCGGCGACCGCGGGCAAGATCCAGGAACTGCTTCCGGCGGACACCGATCTGGATGCGCCTGATGCACTCCAGACCGCCGTGTTCAATCTCAAGACCGCCGGCATTCCGGAAGACCTGATCCTGGACAATCTGATTGCCGTGTATTGCGCCGCAATCAATGCGCAGACCGGCGTGTCGGACGACGAGAAGACCCAGCAGGTTCAAGCATTTTCGCAATCGGCCACCGAGATGGTTTTCGGCGACGTCGACTGACCGCGGGCCAGGCGCGCCGGAAAGGAGACAAATGCATTTTGCGATGGAGGCCGATGCTCGTCATCCCGGTGATCTCCGCTATTGGGGAAGCGGTGATGACGAGCTCGCCGGACCTGGTTTGGCTGACCGCCAAATGGTTCGTCTTTTAGGGGTGGCGTTCGTCTCCTGGCTGCCGTCATCAAGCAAGCACTGCAGCCCTCCATTACGGCGCTAACGATCTTTCACATGGAAAGCCCGGGTGATCGGAAAGAATGCTCGGTTGACGGCGGCACAAGCCGCGTCGCCAATGTGAACAATTCCGGACAAAGATGGAGCTGACATGGACCTGCTGCGCGAAGCCTCGAATTCGGTCGCGCCGTATATCCATTCCTATGGTCTGCTTGCCCTTTTCGCGCTGATCTACCTGGAATCCCTTGGCCTGCCCTTGCCCGGCGAAACGGCACTGCTGGGCGCGGTGGCGCTTGCCTACGAAGGGCAATTGCCCATTTTGGGGATTTTCGGCGTGGTCGTCGTGGCGGCAGTATTGGGCGACAATACCGGCTACCTGATTGGCCGCTATGGCGGCCGAAAGCTGATCGCGCGGTTTGGAAAACTGGTGGGACTGAACGAGGACCGACAAGCCTGGATCGAGGGCCTCTATGCCAGGCGCGGGCCGATCATCGTCATCGGTGCCCGGTTCATCGTGATCCTGCGCCAGCTCAATGGTGTTGTAGCGGGCTCGATGAACATGGCCTGGCCGGTCTTTTTCCTGGCCAATGTCACCGGCGCCATTCTCTGGACCGGCGCATGGTCCTTCGGCCCCTATGTCCTGGGCCATCTCGCGGGGTCCTGGTTCCGCTAGTTCATCCCATCATGCGCTGGTCGAGGCTGGCCATGATCCAGAGACTGCCGCCGACCATGATGAGGATCAGCAGGCCGGTAAAGAGGATCAATTGCAGGTCCTCCCGCTTCTGGCGCGAGAGGTCGATATGGAGGAAGAAGCGGAACTGCGCTGCAATCTGGGCCAGCGCCAGAACGCCGATAGCAGCAAAAAGGGCGGGCCCGGAAAATATCTTGAAGACTGCAAGTCCGAATGCGAGTGCCGTCAACAATGCAGCAAGGCCAAGGCCCCAGAGATAGGAGCGCGCTTCCGCTTTCGCGTCCGAGCTGGGTTGGGTGATCGCATGCCCCTGATGTTCGCCTTCCCAGGGGCCACTCATGATGCCACCGCCGGCAGATAGACAGTTGTAAAGATCACGATCCACACCAGATCCAGGAAATGCCAGAAAAGGCCAAGCCGAAGAATACGCGAGCGCACCTGACGGCTAAGGCCGAAAGTCGAGACCTGCGCCAGCATCACCACGATCCAGATGCAGCCGACCAGCACATGCAGTCCATGGATTGAAAGCAGGACATAAAAGCTCGAGAGGAAGCCGCTTGTCTGGGCGGTTGCGCCCTGCCCGATCAACCCGGCGAACTCGCGCAGCTCAAGGCCGATAAAGCCGAGCCCCAGAACCAGCGTCACGCCCAGCCAAAGCTTAAGAGGATGCTCGCGTCCCTCCTTGAGCGCCACCGCGCCCATGCCGAAGCTGAAACTGCTTAACAGCAGAACCAGCGTCTCGACAAAGGCATTGCCGATATCGAAAAGCTCTGCGCCTGTGGGACCGCCTGCAGTCCGGTTCACCATGGTGGCATAGGTTGCAAAGAGCAGCGCGAAAAGGATCGCGTCGTTCATCAGGAACGTCCAGAAGCCGAAGACAGTGACTTCGGCGTGGCGCTCATCCTCCGGCCGGGAATGGGAGAGGTTGATGCCGGGATGGTGTCTCATCTCCGTGGTCACGAGTTCGCCTCCTGTTTGGCTCTGACATCGGCGTGCCAGCGCAGCTCAGTGGCCATGATCTCTTCCGAGCTGATGATGCGCGTCGTTTCTGCTGCAAAGCTGCGGGCAATGATGGTTGCGATCACGCCGGCAATACCAAAAGCTGCGAGCCACCAGATGTGCCAGACGACGGCAAATCCGAGCACGAAGGCAAGGCCGCCGAAGATGGGGCCAAGCGCGGTATTGCGCGGCACCTCGATGGGCTCGTAATGCGTCGGCCAGACATAGGGCCGCCCTGCCTCCTTGGCGACCTGGAAGGCGTCGAGTTCCGAGACCTGCGGCAATACGGCAAAGTTGTATTCGGGCGGCGGCGAAGAGGTCGACCATTCAAGGGTCTGTCCACCCCACGGATCGCCGGCAAGGTCCATGGTCCCTTTGCGATTGCGGATGCTGACAACGAGCTGGATCACCTGGCAACCGATGCCGAGGAGCACCGAGAACGCACCGACGGCGGCGACCACGAAATAGATCTGCCATTCCGGCTGGTCGTAATAGGCCATGCGTCGGGCAGCGCCCATGAAGCCGAGCACATAGAGCGGCATGAAGGCGAGATAGAAGCCCACGACCCAGAAAACGAAGGCCCGCCGCCCCCAGCGCTCATCGAGCCGAAAGCCAGTCGCCTTGGGAAACCAATAGGCATAGCCGGCGAACAGGCCGAACAGCATGCCCGGGACCAGCATGTTGTGAAAATGCGCGATCAGGAAGAGTGTGTTGTGGAACACATAGTCGAGCGGGGGGATCGACAGGATCACCCCTGTCATGCCGCCGATAACGAAGGTGACGATGAAGGCGATCGACCACAGCATGGGCGTATCGAACCGCAGCCGGCCGCGGTACATGGTGAGGATCCAGTCATAGACCTTCACCCCCGTCGGCACGGCGATCACCATGGTCATGATGCCGAAGAAGGCATTCACATTGGCATCGGCGCCCATGGTGAAGAAGTGGTGCAGCCAGACGGTGAAGGACAGGACGGCGATGCACATGGTTGCGTAGACCAGCACATTGTAACCGAAGAGCTTTTTCTGGCTGAAGGTCGGGATGACGGTCGAGAAGATGCCAAAGGCGGGCAGGATCAGGATGTAGACTTCCGGATGCCCGAATATCCAGAAGATATTTGCATAGTTCATGACGTTGCCGCCGCCGTCATTGGTGAAGAAGTGCATGCCGAGGTAACGGTCGAGCGCCAGTAGGCCACCAGCGACGGTCAGGCCCGGAATGGCAAAAATGACCAACAGGCTGGAGCACAGTGCCGTCCAGCAAAAGAGCGGCATCTGCATCAGCTTCATGCCCGGCGCGCGCATCTTGTAGATGGTGACGATGAAGTTGATGGCGCTCAGCGTCGTACCGATACCGCTGACAAGCAGCGCCATGATCCAGTAGTCGACGCCCACGGTCGGGCTGTAGCTCAGCTCGGTATAGGGCGGATAGCCGGTCCAGCCGCCGGTCGAAAAGACGCCGATGACGAGCGAGGCCATGACCAAGGCCGCACCGGCCGCAGTCAGCCAGAGGCCGATGGCATTGAGGAGGGGGAACGCGACATCGCGGGCGCCCAATTGCAGGGGCACGATATAGTTCATGATGCCGAAGAGAAACGGCATGCCCATGAAGAAGATCATGATCGTACCGTGTGAGGAGAACACCTGCTGGAAGTGATCCGGCGTCAGGTAACCCTCGGCATTCATGGCGATGGCTTGCTGCGCCCGCATCATCAGCGCGTCAACGAAACCGCGCAGCAGCATAACCAGGGCCAGGATCACATACATCATGCCAATCTTCTTGTGATCGGTCGTGGTGAACCACTCGCGCCAAAGATAAGGCCAGGCCCTGAGCCAGGTGATGAGGCCCACGACCCCGGCACCGCCCAGCACAATGACCGCTGCGCCTCCGGCGGCGATGGGGCTGTAAAAGGGCAGCGCGTCGAAAGTGAGCTTGCCGAAAAGCATGCTGGAATTCATGGATTGTGCTCCGCATGCATTGTGCTTGAAGCGTCGGCGGCCACGTGCGGCATGGAGCCATGCGAGGCCATGATGGTGTGGAAGAGGTTGTTTTCGACGCTGGAATAGAGTCGAACGGGGCCAGCTATCGTCGGCGTCGCCAAGGTCTCGAAACTCGCACTATCGAGCGCCTCGCCGGCGTTGCGCGCCTCTGCCACGAATGACTGAAACGCGGCAACATCGACCGCTTCGGCGGTGAAGACCTGTGCCGAAAAGCCATCGCCGTTGAACATGGTGTTACGCCCGTCATAGACTCCGATGCGGTCCGCCATCAGGTTCAGCTCGGTCTGCATGCCTGCCATGGCATAGATCTGCCCGCCCAGAGCGGGAATCATCAGCGAGTTCATCACGCTGTCGGATGTCAGTTCGATCGTCACCGGCCTGCCGACCGGAAAGACAAGACGATTGACCGAGGCAATGTTCTCGTCCGGGTAGATGAATAGCCACTGCCAATCGAGGGCGACGGCCTGAACGACGAGCGGCGGCTGGCCGGACGCAAGGGGTTTGTAAGGATCGAGAGCGTGCGTGCGATTCCAGACGACGAACCAGAGCATGACGACGATCAGCACCGGCATGAACCAGAGACCGAGTTCGACGATCCGTGAGCCGCCCCAATGCGGCGTATATCTCGCAGCGACATTACCCGCCCGATAGCGCCAGACCACCAGCGCGGTGAGAACGATGACCGGCATGACGACGATCAGCATTAGGCCGACGGAATCGAAGAACAGGTCCCGCGTTGCCGCCGAGACCGGCCCTGCTGGATCGAGCATGGTATCCTTGAACATGGCATCTCCGGCGCGCCGAACAGAGTTTGCCGGCAACGTTCATGGCCACCAATGAACTGTAGTCCTGGTCCGACTGCATCCCCACTTCTGGTGATGATGCTGACTGGCATCGCGGCTATTGGCTGGCACAGAACCTGTGGGGTCACTGCCGTGCCGAAAACCGTAATCGAACATATGCCGACCCGCCTCAAAGCTATCGGCATCAACGACTCGACTGGTGTCTCTATCGAGGTCGACACCGGTCGCTATGTTTCCTCGGACCTGGCACTCAAAATGCAAACAGCAATGCAAGCAATCTACGAGGCGTCGTGATGACCGCACGTGCTCCTGCCAGACCAGCCATGCCCCTCTTCACGCCGGAGGTGCTCCTGCCGGTTACCGCACTCCTGCTCGGCATAGTGCTGCATCTTGCACATGCGCAAATCGCCAATCTGCCGACATTTGCGGAGGTGGCGATATCGCTAGGCATTCTTGGCCTGGTGTTCTGGACCGTCTTCGTCGCGCTGCACCATGCCGAGGCAATCGCGCACAAGGTTGGCGAGCCCTTTGGCACACTGGTCCTGACTACGGCGGTCACCGCGATCGAGGTTTCGGTGATCGTGTCTGTCATGCTGCATGGCACGCCCAACCCCGCCATTGCACGGGAGTCGGTGTTCTCCACCGTCATGATCGTCTGCGCGGGTGTCGTCGGCCTGGCACTGCTGTTGGGCGGCCTGCGGCATCACCATCAGGAACACAAGCGGGAGGGCACCAACGCCCTGCTCGCAGTCATCATCGCCCTTTCGATCCTGGTGCTCGTCTTGCCCAATTTTACGCTGACTACGGCGCCGGGAGCGTTCTCCCCGCCCCAACTGCTTTTTGTCAGTGGTCTCTGCCTGCTGCTATATGTCGGCTTCGTCTTCGCCCAGACCTCTCGCCACCGCGAGGACTTTGTGGACGATCTTGTTGCCATCGAGACGGAGGGCCACCCCAAACCCGCTGGGCTTGTCCGCAGCTTCGTTCTTCTGGGCATTGGCCTTATCGGCATTGTCGTCCTTGCCGAGCACGTCGCCGCCGTTCTCGAAACCGGCCTGGAGGCGATCCATTCGCAACAGACCGATGCGATCGTCGGCGCCTTCATCGCAACCCTCGTTCTCCTGCCCGAGACGATGGCCGCCATTCGCGCGGCCATGCGCAACGAACTCCAGCGCAGTCTGAATATTGCCTTGGGTTCGGCTTGCGCGACCATCGGCCTAACGGTTCCCGTGGTTGCTGCGGCCAGCGTGATTACTGGGCATCCTCTGGTGCTGGGCCTCGGGCCTGGCGATAGCGTTCTGTTGCTGCTCGCGCTGGCGGTCAGCATGGTAAGCTTCGGAAGCGGGCGAACCACGGCGCTGACAGGTTTCGTCCATCTGACGGTATTCCTAGCCTACATATTGCTGATTGCTCTCCCGTAAAAGCAGACGAGCATCGCGCCATCTCGGGCAATGACGAGCCGTCGGTTGGGAGCAGCAGGCAAGACGCATGATCTGATCTGCTCAAACAAGCCCGGGAATGGGGCTAGGTCCCTGCTCAGCCCTTATGGGGCTATCCGCTTGACTGGTTAGCTGCGTATTCTATGCTATTGATACTAAAGCACGTTTTTTCACGTTGACGCAATTTGACGTTGGCTAGGGCCGAAAATGGTGACAATCAATCTGAAACGGCGATGACTTGTGCCGTGGATACTGCAGGACTTCCGGGGCTCTGCAGCGCTCCAGATCGCACCAATAGCCGCTAAAAATCACCATCTGGACATTGCCCATGCAGCCCTCTCGCGATATTTCCCGCCTTATCGAAATCATGGCCGCCCTGCGCGATCCCAATGGTGGTTGCCCTTGGGATCTCGAACAGGACTTTTCGACGATCCGCCACTACACGATCGAGGAAGCCTATGAGGTGGCCGACGCCATCGAGCGGCAGGATTTTCATGATCTCAAGGAAGAGCTCGGCGATCTGCTGTTGCAGCCGGTCTTTCACGCGCAGATGGCCAAGGAAGCCGGCCATTTCGATATCGGCGACGTCGTCTATGCCATCACCGAGAAACTGATCCGCCGCCATCCGCATGTCTTCGGCGATATCTCGGCCGACAGCGCCGCCGGCGCACAGGTCAATTGGGAAGCGATCAAGACGCAGGAACGCGCGGCCAAGGCCGCACGGCGCGGCGATGCGGTCACGTCCGTACTCGACGATGTGCCTCAGGTGCTCCCTGCCCTGGCGCGCGCCGAAAAGCTGACCAAGAAGGCCGCCAAGGTCGGTTTCGACTGGCCCGATTTTGCGTCGGTGATGGCCAAGGTGCAAGAGGAAGTTGCCGAGGTCGCCGAAGCGCAGGCGGCTGGTGACAACCAGGCCACTCACGAGGAGATCGGCGATCTGCTCTTTGCCGTCGCCAATCTGGCGCGCCATGCCGGGGTCGATGCCGAGGCCGCGCTGCGCGATGCCAATGCCAAGTTCACGCGCCGCTTCCACTATGTCGAGGCCCGCAGCCGCGAAGACGGTATCGAGCCCAAAGATGCCGGGCTCGATCGTCTCGATGGCTACTGGAACGAAATCCGCGCTGCCGACAAAGCCAAATAGGCTTCAGAGGTCTGACAGCGCGATCCGGCCGTTGAATCTCTCGAGAAATGCCGTCTTGTGGCGCGGCTCGACGCGAACGACATAGTCCTGACCCCTCTCGGTCGGCTCGTCGCGCGAAATAACCTCGGCATTGGTGTGCAACCAGCCGATATCGGCACCAGCGCTATGTGGCACATGCACGTGATAGGTCCGGCTCTGCTCGCCGAGCGAACGCTCGATGAGGTTGAGCAGATCCTCGATGCCCTGTCCCGTATGGGCGGAGACCGGCATGCTCGCCAGCACCTTGCCGGCCGGCGCCGCCCCACCCAGGGTCACGCCGGGCTCTACCAGCAGGTCGATCTTGTTCCAGACTTCGATGATCGGCGTTGTTTCCGAGGAAACACCCAACTCGTCGAGAACGGTCAGAACGTCTTGGGCCTGGGCCGAGTGGTCGGGATTGGCGACGTCGCGGACATGCAGGATAATGTCGGCATCGACGACTTCTTCGAGCGTTGCGCGGAATGCCGCGACGAGGTCGTGCGGCAGATCAGCGACGAAACCCACGGTGTCGCTCAGCATGACCTCACGGCCGTGCGGCAGTTCGATCTTCCGCACAGTGGTATCGAGCGTGGCAAAGAGCAGGTCTTCGGCAAAGACCCCTGCCCCGGTCAGCCGGTTGAACAGCGTCGACTTGCCAGCATTGGTATAGCCGACCAGAGCCACGACGGGGATGGCCGCACGGATGCGTTGCTGGCGCTGCTGGGCGCGCGTCCGCTTCACCTTGTCGAGGCGATCTTCGAGAAGAACGATACGGTCGGTGATCTGCCGGCGATCGCTTTCAATCTGGGTTTCACCCGGACCACCCATAAAGCCGGTGCCGCCACTGCCGCGCTGGCGCTCAAGGTGGGTCCATGACCGCACGAGGCGGCCCTTCTGGTAATTGAGATGAGCGAGCTCGACCTGCAACACGCCTTCGCGGGTTGCGGCGCGTTCGCCGAAAATTTCGAGAATCAGCGCGGTGCGGTCGAGCACCTTGGTATGGGTCTCGCGCTCGAGATTTCGCTGCTGGATCGGCGACAAGGACGCATCGACCAGCAAAAGTTCGATATTCTCGGCCTTCACCTTGGCGGCAAGGGCCTCCACGTGACCGGCGCCCAGATAGGTCGCCGGCCGAATTTCGCGGACTTTTACGACGTCGGAAAAGATGACGTCGAGCCGAATGGCCTCGGCAAGGCCCTCAAACTCGGCCTGACGTGCTTCTAGGCTGTGATAGGACGATTTTCCACGCACATCGGGACAGACGAGCCCCACTCGTGTCGGCTGTTCCTGCCGGTCGATATAGGGCTTGGGGCCGCCCGGGAGGCGGCCATCCTCGTCGTCAAAATCGTCCATATGGTCCGTCAGTCGTGGTCGTTGTTCTGCTCGGGATCGAACAGTTGGATCGGCGCGCCCGGCATAATCGTCGAGATGGCGTGCTTATAGACCAGTTGCGACTGCGCGTCACGGCGCAGCAGCAGGCAGAAATTGTCGAACCAGGTGATCACGCCCTGCAGCTTGACGCCATTCACGAGGAAAATCGTGACCGGCACCTTCTGCTTGCGAACATGATTGAGGAAGGAGTCTTGCAGATTTTGCTGCTTCTCACTGGGCATTCAGGCCTCTTGCCGCGGCATTTATTGTCGCTGTTTTGTCGCAATCGCTTGCGTCCGGATTTTTGGAGACTGCCGCCCAGTCCCCTTCCCCGGAATTATCATACATTATCAACTATGCCACAAATCGGCTGCGCTGCCTACCCGCGGCAAATGCATGGCACACTGCCATTTTCATGGCTGTACTAAAGTCCAAGCGATTTGATCTTCCGGTGCAAGGCACTGCGCTCCATGCCGACGAATTCCGCCGTCTTGGAAATATTGCCACCGAACCGTTCGATCTGCGCCAAAAGATATTGCCTTTCAAAGACTTCGCGGGCATCGCGCAGCGGCAGGCTCATCAGGTGCGCCGAGGCATCTGTGTCGCCTACGGTGGGCAACACTTCGCCGATATCCGAGGGCAACATGCTGGCCGTAATGACCCCATCCTCGGGCTGCTGATCCTTCATGAGAATAAGCAGGCGCTCGATGGAATTGCGCAATTGCCGCGCATTGCCTGGCCAATCCTGCGCCTGAAGCACGGCGATGGCATCGTCACCGATGGCCATGCGCTGCAGATTGTGCATGCGGCAGATTTGTTCGATGAAGACGCTGACCAGCGGCGGGATATCCTCGCGGCGCTCCTTGAGCGGCACCAATTGCACCGGCACGATAGCGAGACGGTGGAAAAGGTCCGAGCGGAATTCACCGGTTTCGGTCAGGCCCGAAACATTTTGCGAGCTCGAGGAGATGATGCGCACGTCGATCGGCACGGCCTGCGCGCCGCCCACGCGGTTGAAGCGATTCTCGACAAGCGTGCGCAAGAGCGCCGTCTGCACCTGGGCCGGAAGCGTCGTGACTTCCGAGAGGTAGAGCGTGCCGCCATGAGCGCGTTCCAGCGCACCGACTTCTACCTGCAAGAGGCCGGACTTGTCGCGCCCCTCACGCCCGAACAGCACCACCGAAACTTCATCAGGCGCATAGAGCGAGGCGTTGATCTCGACAAAGGGCGCGTCATTGCGCGGGCTACGCTGATGGATCAGGCGCGCCACAAGACCCTTGCCGGCACCCGAAGGGCCAGCAATGAAGATGCGCGAATTGGTCGGTGCCGACTTGTCGATGAGCCCCCGCACCTGTTGGAGCGAGGGCGACGTGCCGACCATATCGGCGCTCTTGGAGGCCGAGCGCTCCTTGAGTTCGGCCACTTCGTTGCGAAGGCGCGTCGCCTCCATGGCCCGCTGCGTCACATGCAGCAGCCGATCGATCTTGAAGGGCTTTTCGATATAGTCATAGGCGCCTCGGCGAATAGCCGAGACGGCGGTTTCGACATTGCCGTGGCCCGAGATCATCACCACGGGCATATCCGGGTGCTGGCTCTGGAATACGTCCAGAAGCTGCAGGCCATCGAGACGCGAGCCCTGCATCCAGATGTCAAGAAACACCAGGCTCGGCCGCCGGCGGGCGATTTCATTGAGGCCGCTATCGGCATCATGCGCCTGGCGCGTCTCAAAACCTTCATCCTCGAGGATGCCGGCAATGAGATCGCGGATATCGTCTTCGTCGTCGATGATGAGAATATCTAGAGCCATCTACTTCTGGACAATCGCTGGCACCAGCGACTCCTCCTCTTGGGGCAATTCGGGCTCGACCTGGACCGAATCGTCCTTTTCATTTGTTTTTTGCGGGGCGCGCAGGGGTAGCGTGAAGGTCACGCAGGCACCCACCCTGCCCTGTTCGTCGGGTTCGGCATCGACCAGTTCCACGATCCCGCCATGCTGCTCGATGATCCTTGCAACGATGGCGAGACCCAGTCCGGTTCCCTTTTCCCGTGTCGTCATATAGGGCTCAAGCAGCCGCTGCCGGTTCTCCTTGGGCCAACCCTTGCCGTTGTCGGAAACCGACACGCGGGCATGATTGCCCTCGTAATGCGCTTCGACCTTGATGCCCGGCTGCCAGTCCGAGCCTACGTCCAGCCCCTCGAATGCCTCGACGGCATTCTTGATCAGGTTGGTAAGAGACTGCGCCACCAGCCGCGTGTCGAACCAGGCATAGATCGCTTCATCGGGCAAATCTGTGGCAATGGCAACTTCCGGCAAGCGTACACTCTCGAGAAAAACGGCTTGGCGGATGGTATCGGACAGGTCAGCACGCTCGGGCGCCGCTTCCGGCATGCGGGCAAAGGCAGAAAACTCGTCGACCATGCGGCCGATATCGCCCACCTGGCGCACGATCGTATTGATGCACTTGTCGAAAACATCGCGGTCGTCTTCGAGCTTGGCGCCATAACGGCGGCGCAGGCGCTCAGCCGAAAGCTGGATCGGGGTCAGCGGGTTCTTGATTTCGTGGGCAATGCGGCGCGCCACGTCGGCCCAGGCGCTGGTGCGCTGGGCGGATTCGAGATCGGTGATGTCGTCGAAGGTCAGCACATAGCCCTTGGACTCGGTGATAGAGCCTTCGCGGGTGAGCTGGATCTGGTAGATGCGCCGATTGGTTTCATTACCCAACTGGATCTGGTCGCGCACCTGCCCCCGGCGGGCGGAACGAGCCTTATCGATGGTCGGGGCGATCTCGGGAAGAATTTCTTCCATGGGCTCGCCCATCATCTCGACTT
The DNA here is from genome assembly GCF_000743575.1 of Devosia riboflavina. Taxonomy (GTDB): domain Bacteria; phylum Pseudomonadota; class Alphaproteobacteria; order Rhizobiales; family Devosiaceae; genus Devosia; species Devosia riboflavina. The sequence continues at coordinate 64,324 of NZ_JQGC01000002.1, forward strand.
CGGTTCTTCCCAGCATCTGGCAGGCGCGGGCATTGACCAGCGTCACGGCGCCAAAGGGATCAAGACCGACGATGCCGGCCGACACGCCTTCCACCACAGCCTCGGTAAACTGACGACGCTTCTCGTTGACCTCGTTGGCCATGAGCAGCTCTTCGCGCTGCGTCTTGAGCTGCTCGGTCATGCGGTTGAAGCCGTTGGAGAGATCGCGGAAGTCGCCTCGTCCAGCCTGTACCGGCACCCGCACATCGAGGTCGCCGCCGCTGACGCGGCGCGAGGCGATCATGAGATTTCGGATCGGGTCCACGAAGCGGTTGGCGAGCGCAATACCGATCCAGAGCGCCGCGAGCAGCAGCACCACGACCAGGCCGACATACATGATAGTGAAGGTGATCTGGAAGACGAGGCGATTGGACGCGTACTGACGATATTCCGTGATATTATCGTCGGTTAGGCGCATATATTGAAGTACTTCCGCATCCACCGGACGAGCCACGAAGAGGAATACGTCGTCATAGCCGCGCAGCTTGATGACCGAACCGACGAGGTTGGTGCTACCCGGCGAAATTTGCGTCGGAATGCCTTCTACGACGCCCTCAGTGATCCCCTGGGGAAGACGCGGATAGCCACCAGCGACGTTGATCTGAGCTCGCTGCAACATATTCCCCTCGCCATCGATCAGGGCGGTGAATGGCAGCGAACGCGTCACCGCGAGAGCCGTAAGAATACGTTCGAAGCGCGAGGGATCGTCGATATAGGTCGCGTGGGATTGCTCAAGTTCCGTCGCGACCCAGATGATATCGTCGCGCAGCACCTGAGCGTGCTCCAGCATATAGGAGCGCGCCACAAGCCGGCTGCTTTCCACCATGGCGCGGGTGCGCTCGGAGAACCACTGGTCGAGGCCCTGGTTAAGCGCGATCGTCGCAACGATGGCCACGAGAACAGCCGGGATGCCGGCGACCAGCGCAAACATCGCCACCATGCGCATCTGCAGCGCCGAGCCGGGCACGCGCTGAATGCGCGCCTGAACGAGCAGCACCGCCTCGGTCACCACCAGCGCCAGAACCAGCAGCACCAGAATGCCGGTCGCGACCCAGATCACCGTCCAGATTTCGGCCGAAGGCTCGATATTGGTCGTGCCGGAAAGGATGAGGAACGACACCGAGGACAGCAGAACGGAAGCAAACACAACCAGGAAGCCGAGCACGCGCAAGGGACCATTCCCCTCGGCGGAGAACAGCGAACGTCCTACACTCGTCCTCGCCATGGGTTTGGCGGGGGCGTCGATGTCTCGGCTAACCGCCTCAGTCATGCAATACTCGGTATGCTCCGGCTTTCTGTTCCAGCAAAGGCACCACTGCGTAACGCAAATTAAACGCAATTGCTGCTTTAGGCCGCAAAGCCTGACCCAATTCGCCGGACCCTTCAAGATAATTGTTGCCGAAATGTGACAGTGCGCCCCTGCAAGGGCAAAAGTTCGTCACTGGACAATGGCATCGGGCACGGGCAAAGAGGGCCGAAATCGCCCCGCGAGCCTCCCGTGACCACGCCCTCCCTAACCAGTACCGACACCGCCAGCCTCAAGGGCATGGCCATGGGCATCCTTGCCTATACGCTGTTCGCCGTGCATGACGCCTTTATCAAAGGCATCATCCATGCGCTGCCGGCCGCCCAGATTCTGTTCGTGCGCGGCGTGATCATTGTTTTGCTATGCATGGTCATCGGCCGCAGCTTTCTGTTCGGAAAACTCTGGGCGTCGTCCAATCGCGGAATGATCCTGGGCCGCGGCCTGCTCACACTCGCTGCCTGGGTGATGTACTACAGCGCCGGCCGCGACCTGCAACTCGCCGAGATGACGACGCTCTATTATTTCGCGCCGGTGCTCACCACGGTTCTTGCCGCCATCTTTCTCAAGGAGCGCCTGACGCTCGCGCGGGTCGGCGCGGCGTCGATCGGCTTTTTCGGCGTTATCGTGGCGGCCAATCCCGGCGGCTTTACCCTGAGCTTGCCCGTCATCATGGTGTTGCTCGCCGCCTTGAGCTGGGCCATCGCCATGATCCTGATGCGGACCATTTCAAAGTCCGACAGCGCACTCGTGCAGGTCTTTGCCCAGAACCTCATTCATGCTCTCGTCATGGGTGTTGTCAGCATCCCGTTCTGGCAGGGCATGGGCTGGCAGGAATTGCTGTTCATCGTCGCCGCGGGCATCATCGGCGGCGTAGCCCAGTTCATCCTGGTCGAGGCCGCCAAGCTCGTCCCCGCCAGCGTGCTCGGCACCGTAGAATATGGCGCCCTGATCTGGGCCTTTGTCTTCGGCTTTCTCTTCTGGGGCGAAACGCCCCTGCCCTCGGTCTATGCCGGCGCCGCTCTCGTCATTGCTGCCGGGCTGATGCTGGCCTGGACCGAACACCGCACCCGTCGCGAGCAGATGCGGCGCTAGTTTTCAGTCGCGCTTCCGAACCGGAAAACCGGTTCCCACTTTTCCTGGAAGCGCTCTAGTTGCGCCGGCTGTGCTTGACGATCTCGATGGAGTGCGTGCGGATCTTCTTGCGCAGCGTATTGCGGTTCAGCCCGAGAAGATCGGCCGCCTTGATCTGGTTGCCGCCACAGGCATTGAGCGCCATGGCGATCAGCGGGGCTTCCACGCGGTCGATGACGCGCTGGTAAAGCCCGGCCGGCGGCAGGTTCGGCTCATATTCGCGCAGCAACTGACCGACATGGCTTTCGACGGCCGTCGAAACATCCACAGGGCCGGTCGCCGCCGTTACGGTCGGTCGATCGGCGATATTGAGTTCGTTCTGCACGATCTCCGCCGAGATGCTTTCGTCGGCATAGAGCGCCGACAGGCGACGGACGAGATTTTCCAACTCACGGATATTGCCCGGCCAGGAATAGTTCTGCATCAGCCGGATCGCTTCGGACGATAGTGTCTTGGGCGCCTCGCCTTCACGCTCTGCAGCACGCAAAAAATGCTGCACAAGGTCCGAAATATCATCGATGCGCTCGCGCAGCGGCGGCAGGCGGATCGGCACGACATTGAGGCGGTAGTAAAGGTCCTCGCGGAATAGCCCCTGCCGGATCATCTGGCTGAGATCGCGGTGCGTCGCGGCAACGATGCGGACATTGGTCTTGATGGCGTTGCGGCCACCGACCATGGTGTATTCGCCTTCCTGCAACACGCGCAACAGGCGGGTCTGGGCGTCCATCGGCATGTCGCCGATTTCGTCAAGGAACAGCGTGCCACCCTCGGCCTGTTCGAAGCGGCCGGACGAACGGGTATTGGCCCCGGTGAAGGCGCCCTTCTCATGACCGAAAAGCTCTGCTTCGATGAGGTCACGGGGAATAGCGGCCATGTTAATGGCGACGAACGGCCCATTGCGACGCTTGCCGAAGTCGTGGAGCGCCCGCGCCACCAGTTCCTTGCCAGTGCCGCTCTCGCCGGTGATCATCACCGTAAGGTCGGTCTGCATCAGGCGCGCTAGGGCGCGATAAATGTCCTGCATCGCGGCCGAGCGACCAACGAGCGGCATGGTATCGCCCGCTTCCTCGACCTTTCGCTCGGCACTGGCCGGCTTCTTGGCGTCTGCCAATGCACGCGAAACCACGGAAAGCACTTCGGTGATATCGAACGGCTTTGGCAGATATTCATAGGCGCCGACTTCGGACGCGCGGATCGCCGTCATGAACGTGTTCTGCGCCGACATCACGATCATCGGCAGATCGGGACGCAACTTCTTGATCTTGGGCATCACCTCGAAGGCATTGCCGTCGGGCATGGCGACGTCGGTGATGAGAACATCACCCTCGCCGCGGCTCACCCAGTTCCACATGGTCGAAATATTGCCGGTCGGGCGCACTTCATAGCCGGCGCGGGTCAACGCCTGGTTGAGCACCATACGGATGGCGGCATCGTCGTCAGCGAGCAAAACGACATGGCTCATTTCGTCGATACCTCATACGAGCTTTGTTGGAAGGCGCCGCTGGCGACCGGCAGCAGTATGCGGAAACGCGTCCGCCCGGGGCGGCTATCGCAATCGATTACCCCGCCGTGATCGCCCACGATTTTTGCGACAAGCGCGAGGCCCAGCCCGGAGCCATTGGTCTTGGTGGTCACAAAGGGATCGAAGAGGAAAGGCAGAGTATCGGGCGACACACCGGGCCCATTGTCCTCGATGACGATTTCGAGCGGCAGCGAGATACGCTCGGCCACCCCAGCCACGCTGATACGGATGCCGGGCCGGAACGCCGTCGACAGCCGAATTTCCGGTTTCGGTGTTCTTTCAAGCGCTTCCGCCGCGTTCTTAACGAGGTTCAGGAAGACCTGAATAAGCTGATCACGATTGCCGAAGACCGGCGGCAGCGAGGGATCGTATTCTTCGAAGAAGGTAATGCCGCGCGCCACGCCATTGCGCGCCAGCAGTTTTACCCGGTCGAGCACGACGTGGATATTGATCGGCTCGCGCTCCATCGGGCGCTCATCGCCGAACACTTCCACGCGGTCGATCAGACCCACAATGCGGTCCGTCTCCTCACGGATCAGCCGCGCCAGCGGGACCTCGTCGCTCGAAACCGTCTGTTCCAGCAATTGCGCCGCGCCACGAATGCCCGAAAGCGGGTTCTTGATCTCATGCGCCAGCATGGCGGCAAGGCCCGTCACGGAACGCGCCGCGCCGCGCGACACCATCTGCCGGTCGATCTTGTCGGCCATGGTGCGTTCCTGGATCAACAGGGCAACGCGCCCATCGACATCCGAAAGCGGACTCGCAAAGACGTCGGCAATGCGCTCGTCGCCAAAGCGGGAAGAGCCGATGCGCACGCGATACTCCGTCATCGGCGCACGGCGCTGCACGACGGTCTCGACCAGCGAAATGATCGGCGAGCCGAAGGCGATGAGATCATCGAGCTTCTGTCGCGTCAGCACGCTCAGCGAAGCGCCGAAAAAGGCCTCAGCCGCATAGTTCACGAACTGGATCTTGTGCTGCTCATCGAGAACGATGATCGGCTGCGGCAGGGCCTGCAAAACCGAGCGGGACGGCAGTGTATCGGGGGCCGATATGGCAGCACTCATGCAGCCACTCTCCATTCAGGCGAAAACACCCGGCCGATCAGGTCGATGACCTCGGCCGGTTGGTCATTGTTGAGAAGAGCCGTGCGGGTCGGCTTGTCGAGTTCGAGATTGGCCGCCTCGGCATACCAGTCGAGATGTTTTCGCGCCGCGCGCGAGCCGACCTCGGTGCCGTATTCGACAAGCATCTCTTCGTAGTGCGCCTGGATCAGCGCGATCAGTTCTGCACCCTTTGGCGCTTCCCGCGGCGTTTCGCCGGCAAGGGTCGCGCCGATCTGGCCCACCCGCCACGGACGCCCCTGCGCGCCGCGCCCGAGCATCACAGCAGCAGCGCCGGACTGCTCCAGCGCCGTCTCTGCGCTTTCGGCATCGACGATATCGCCATTGACCACAACCGGCACCGGAATCGCCTCGACGACCGCGCGCACCAGTGCCCAGCGGGCCGTGCCCTTGTAGAACTGCTGCCGCGTCCGTCCATGCACCGTAATCATCTGCGCGCCTGCATCGACCGCCATGCGCGCAATCTGCGGCGCATTGAGGCTATCGTCATCCCAACCGAGCCGCATTTTCACGGTGACCGGCAGATTGGTGGCGCCAACGACCGCCTCGACAATCGCAAGCGCCTGGTCCGGCACGCGCATCAGTGCCGAGCCGGCATAGCCATTGGTCACGCGCTTGGCGGGGCAACCGAAATTGATGTCGACGATGTCGGCCCCTGCCCCTTCCGCAATCCGGGCGCCCTCGGCCATCCAGCCGGCCTCGCAGCCGGCAAGCTGCACCATGTGCGGCAGGTCACCGGCGCGGCGCAGTTTTCGCACCATGTCCACATGACCGGTCCCGAGCGCGGCGCTGGCAATCATTTCGGACACGACCATTCCGGCCCCATGGCGCTCCGCAATCTCGCGGAAGGGGCGGTCGGTGATTCCGGCCATGGGGGCAAGGAAGGCGCGGCTGCGGACAGCATGCCCGCCAATGCTCAATGTAAAGGCATTACCCGACAACGACTGCCCCAGAAATGGTCAATTTATAGAAGGTGCCCGCACAATAATCATTTTGAGGCGTGGCGCAACTGTTAAGGCCCCCGCGCCAAGTGGGAACCAGCGCTGCTCTTGCCGCATGCCAAGGCGGAGGCTAGACCAATCAGACAAACGACGGTCCGAGTTCCCCCTGCCTATATGTCTACGCGTCCAAAATTCATAGCCGCCATCATTGTTGCCGCCGGAAAAGGCGAGCGCGCGCAAACAGGGGATTTTGCCGAACCCAAGCAATACCGCCGCGTCGGCGGCCGCCCGGTTCTGGCGCGTACCATCGACGCTTTCCTTGCCCATCCCGGCATTTCGGCCGTTGTTCCAGTCATCCACGTAGACCATGCCGAGCGCTATCAGGCGCTGAGCCTTGCGGACGAGCGTCTTCGTGATCCGGTTCCCGGCGGCGCCAGCCGCCAGGCATCGGTACTCGAAGGCCTCAAGGCCATCGCAGCACTGCGGCCGGACCTCGTGCTGATCCAGGACGCAGCGCGGCCTTTCGTCACCGTCGAGCAGATCGACGCCGTGATTTCGGCCCTCGCCTCGCATGATGGCGCCTTGCCCACCCTGCCGCTGACCGACACGATCAAGCGCGCGCCGGACGGGCAAGTAGTGCTCACGACGGAAGACCGCCGCACGCTCTTTGCCGCCCAGACGCCGCAGGGTTTTCGTTTCGGCCAGATGTTTTCCGCTCACATGCGCGCCGCAACCGTGCGCCGCGAATTCACCGACGATGCAGAGATCGCCGAATGGGCCGGCCTCCGCGTCGCCATGACTGCGGGCGACCGCAACAATTTCAAGATCACGCATCCGGAAGATTTTCGACGGGCAGAGCGGCATATTTCAGGAGACAAGGCCATGGAAACCCGCGTCGGCACCGGCTTTGACGTTCACCCCTTCGAACCCGGCGATGCGGTCTGGCTCGGTGGCGTGCGCATCGAGCACACGGCCAAACTCAAGGGCCATTCCGACGCCGACGTAGCCCTCCATGCCCTCACGGACGCCATTCTGGGCTCCATCGGCGAAGGCGATATCGGCGTTCACTTCCCGCCCAGCGACATGCAATGGCGCGGCGCGGCCTCCACGCTCTTCCTCAAACATGCCGGCGACCTCGTCGCAAAACGCGGCGGACGCATTGTCAATCTCGATGTGACCATCGTTTGCGAGGCGCCGAGGATTGCCAAACACGTTCCAGCGATGTGCACTGTGATTTCCCAGACTCTGGGGATCAAGCCCGATCGCGTGGCGATCAAGGCGACAACGAGTGAGAGGCTCGGCTTTACCGGGCGGGAGGAAGGTATCGTGGCCATGGCAAGTGCAAGCGTCGAAGTACCGAGGGATGAGTGATGGCCAAATCCCCTCAGCCCAGCATAGAGAAACGCATCATCGACCTGCTGCGTGACAGCAATAAGACAATCGTCACGGCCGAAAGTTGTACCGGCGGGCTCATCGCCGCCGCCCTCACCGATATCCCCGGCGCCTCGGCAGCGCTCTATGGCGGCTTCATCACCTATTCCAACACCGCCAAGGCCCGCATGATCCAGGTGCCGCAGCGCCTGATCCACGACTATGGGGCCGTGAGCAACCAGGTCGCCCGCGCCATGGCCGACGGCGCCCGCAACACGGCCCGCGTCGACATCGCCGTTTCGGCTACCGGCATTGCCGGTCCCGATGGCGGCAGCGAGAAAAAGCCCATTGGCCTCGTCTATGTCGCCGTGTCCACCGATCTTGCCACCGTCGTCATCGAGCACCGTTTTGGTGACATCGGCCGCGACGAGGTGCGCAAGGCAACGGTGAACGCGGCCTTGGACCTCGTAATGCAGGTGCTGACGAGCGACGAAGACTAGGCGCTATCCGCCGTAGCGTTGGTCAGCCTCGTCGGCGAAGGATTGCATGATTTCGTCCTGCTTGGCCGCAAAGGCCGGCTCGGCGACAGCGGCAATCAGCGGGTTTGAGATCTTGAAATCGATCTCGAAACGCACGCGCGTGCCCTGCCCTTCGGGCTCAAAACTCCAGACGCTGTCGAGATAGGCAAAGGGGCCGTCGACCGCCTTGGCGGTGATGGTCAAAGCTTCCGGATCAACCGTAACCCGGCTCGTATAGGCCTGAGTGATCGGCCCAAAACTCAGTGTCATCCGGGCCAGACGCACATCCCGCCCCCGCGCTGCCGGGTCGGGACGAACCTCCATCGCCTTGCAGTTGGCGATGAATTCCGGATAGCGCTCCAGATCCGCCACGATCTCGAACATCGGCCGAGGCAGGTGCGGCACGTGCCGCTCGAAAAATCGCTTCATCAGTGCCCCAGCTTGGCCAGACGCGCAGCCTTGAGCTGAGCAAAATCCTCGCCGGCATGGTGCGACGAGCGCGTCAGCGGGCTTGAGGAAACCAGCAAAAATCCCTTGGCATTGGCGACGGTGGCGTAGGACTTGAATTCTTCCGGCGTCACGAAGCGCTGCAAAGGATAGTGCTTCTTGGTCGGCTGCAGATACTGGCCGATCGTCAGGAAGTCGACATCGGCCGAACGCAGGTCGTCCATGAGCTGCAGAACTTCGTTCCGCTCTTCGCCGAGGCCGACCATGATGCCGGACTTGGTGAAGATCGACGGATCGATTTCCTTCACCCGCTGCAAAAGCCGGATCGAGTGGAAGTAACGGGCGCCGGGACGAACTTTCAGGTACTTCGACGGCACGGTTTCGAGGTTGTGGTTGAAGACGTCGGGCTTGGCCGCCACGACGATCTCCAGCGCGCCTTCCTTGCGCAGGAAGTCCGGCGTCAGGATTTCGATCGTGGTTTTTGGCGTCGCCGCGCGAATGGCAAGGATCACGTCGGCAAAGTGCTGGGCGCCGCCATCGGCCAGATCATCACGATCGACCGAGGTGATGACGACGTGTTCGAGGCCAAGCTTGGCCACGGCCCGGGCGACGTTTTCCGGTTCATTGGGATCGAGCGCAGTCGGCATGCCCGTGCGCACATTGCAGAAGGCGCAGGCGCGGGTGCAGATCTCGCCCATGATCATCATGGTCGCGTGCTTCTTGCTCCAGCACTCGCCGATATTGGGGCAGCCCGCTTCTTCGCAAACCGTGACGAGATTGTTCTCGCGCACGATCTGCTGGGTTTCCTTGTAGACGGGCGAACCCGGCGCCTTGACGCGGATCCAGTCGGGCTTGCGCAGCACAATGCTGTCGGGCCGATTGGCCTTTTCCGGGTGGCGCGGTTTTGCAACCGAATTGTCGATGAGCGTGACCATGATAGTCCTGTCTGGGGCTTGCCCCTATATCGCTCCCTTGAGCCGTCGGTTCAACCCGACCTTAGTGATAGGCAGGCTTGCGTTGACGCTAGCCTAAAACTTCAGAGATCTCGGTCCAGTCGCCTCCACGCGAGGCCGAGAGAATGCTGGTCTGCACCAGCGCCAGCGAGCCGAGATTGTCTTCGCCCGAACTGAAGCCGACCGGCACCTTGCCGGTCTCGATGACGCCGGCAATGGTATTGAGCGTGCCGCGTCGATCGGGGAATTCGACAGTATCAAGCTTGACCGGCTTGGGCTTTTCGTCGAGCGCCTGAAGCGTAACCACATCCGGACCGGTCTTGTCGCGAAAATGGTCGCGTGACGTCCAGTGGATCTGGCCTTCGGCCGCATCCATCACCCATTCACCGGCCCATGGCGTCACCGGACCCGAATTCATCCAGCTCGCGCGGTAAGACACCATCGTGCCCTTGGAGAATTCGATCAGCGCGGCGCCGCTCGGATGGAAATGGAACGGGCTACCCGGCGGATTCCAAGTGCGGCAGGAGAGCCGGACCGGTTCGTCATTGAGCACATAGCGCATCAGGTCGAAGTGGTGGATCGACATGTCCGCCAGCAGCGGATCGGGCATGTCCCAGTAGCGGTAGCCCTGGCTCGGTCCATGCCGGCGGAAGTCGATCGACACCATGTTCATGGCGCCGAACTTTCCTTCCGCAATCAGCTTGGCCGCCGCAATCGGCGCCGGCTGGTGCCGATAGTTCTGGCTCACCATCAGCACCTTGCCCTGTGCCTTGGCGAGCGCCACCAGTTCCTTGCCCTGGGCAATGGTCGTGGTGAAGGGCTTTTCGACGATGACGTTGTAGCCAAGCTCTAGGCAGCGCTTGACGACCGGGTAATGCGCCTCGGTGCGGAGCGTGCATATGGCGAGAACGGCATCGGTATGCTTGGCAGCCTCGTCGAGGCTCGAAAAACAGAGTTTTGGGTCGATCCCCAGCTCGGTCTGAACGCGGGCCGTGGCGTCGAGGCTGGTATCCACATAACCCACCATCTCAACAGTGGGAACTTTGGGGATAACTTCCTTGGACCAGCTAAAACCCCAGTGTCCGAGGCCGATCTGAATTGCCTTCACCATGTGGATAACTCCTCTGGTTTTCTGCTTCCCCCATCCTCCGATGTCATCCCGGCGAAGGCCGGGATCCATCCTGAGGTGGTGCCTCGATCACAGTGCTCAGGATGGGCCCCGGCCTTCGCCGGGGTGACACCCTGAGTTTGCCAGACGCAATCAGATGTTCAGCGCGCGCCCATAGGCGTCGAGCACGCTTTCCTTCATCGTTTCGCTTAGCGTGGGATGCGGGAAGATGGTGTGGATGAGTTCTTCTTCGGTGGTTTCGAGATTCATCGCCACGACAAAGCCCTGGATGAGCTCGGTGACTTCGGCACCAATCATGTGGGCGCCGAGGAGTTCCCCAGTTTTCGCATCGAAGATGGTCTTAACAAGGCCATCGGGCTCACCCAGCGCGATGGCCTTGCCATTGCCCACGAACGGGAAACGGCCGACCTTGATCTCGCGACCGGCTTCCTTGGCCTTGGCTTCGGTCAGACCCACGCTCGCCACCTGCGGCTCGCAATAGGTGCAACCCGGAACCTTGAGCTTTTCCAGCCCATGCACCTTCATACCGGCGATCTTTTCGACCGTAATAACGGCTTCATGCTCGGCCTTGTGCGCCAGCATCGGCGGGCCGGCGACGTCGCCGATGGCCCAGATGCCATCGACATTGGTCTTGCCATAGGCATCGATGACGATGGCGCCGCGCTCGGTCTTCACGCCAACCGTTTCGAGGCCCAGGCCTTCGATATTGCACTGCACACCAACAGCCGAGATCAGCTTGTCCCCAGCGATCTGCTGCGTCTTGCCATCCTTGGTTTCAACGTGAGCCACAACGCCGTCCTTGGTCTTCTCGACCTTGGCGACCTTGGCTTCCGTCAGAATCTTGATGCCACGCTTTTCCAAGCGCTTGCGGGCCAGAGCCGAAATCTCGGCATCTTCCACCGGCAGAATCTGCGGCAGCAATTCGATGACGGTCACTTCCGCGCCCAGCGAGCGGTAGAAGGAGGCGAATTCGATGCCAATGGCACCCGAACCCATGACCACCAGCGACTTCGGCATTTCCGCCGGCTTCAGCGCTTCAAAATAGGTCCAGATCTTGTAGCCATCGGGCTCGATGCCCGGCAGTACGCGCGGACGCGCACCGGTGGCGATGATGATGTTCTTGGCCTTGTAGGTGCCATCGCCGAGCGCATTCTTCGGCACGGGGCCCTGCGGCTGCACGATCGGCTTCTTCGAGGCAGCAACCTTGATCTCACCCGGTTTGGTGATCGTCGCCTCGCCCCAGATGATGTCGATCTTGTTCTTCTTCATCAGGAACTGCACGCCATTGTTCATCTGCGCCGCAATGGCGCGCGAACGCTTGACGATGCCGTCGATGTCAAAGCCGAATTTTTCCGCCGTCAGGCCATAATCCTTTGCATGGCCCATATGGCCATAGATTTCGGCCGAGCGCAGCAGCGCCTTGGTCGGGATACAACCCCAGTTGGAGCAGATGCCGGCCATGTGCTCGCGCTCGACGATGGCCACCTTCATGCCAAGCTGCGCGCCGCGAATGGCAGCAACATAACCGCCGGGACCGGCGCCGATGACGAGAAGATCGTATTGGTCAGCCATGAGGGCCTCCAGAAAATAGGCGGGTCAGAGACCCAGAATTTGTTTGACGAGCGGCACGAGGCCTTCGCCGATGGCGCGGGTATTGGCCGCGTCGAGATGAATACCGTCGAGCGGCGAGGCAACGGCCACCGTCGCTGCGTCGAAGAAGCCGGTGTTCCACTCCTGCGCCCGCTTGGCGTAGTGGGTGGCAAACTGTCGGGACTGTTCGAGACCGTGAGCGAAGCCACCGAAATGACCCATCATGTCGGCATTGTCGCTGTCGCAAACCAGCGGCGGCGCGACGAGAACGATCTGCGGCGCGGTCTCGCCCTTGCCGGCATAGTGGCCACGGATGACCTGCACCAGGCGCCGCATGCCGAACGAGGCTTCGAGCGCTGAACCGCAAATGGCCGGCTTCAGGTCATTGGTGCCGAGCATGATGATGACGAGATCGAGCGGCGAATGGCTCTCGAGCAACGTCGGCAGTATGCGACCGCCATTGCGATCAGCAGCGGCGTACCAATCGTCGGAGACGGTGGTGCGGCCGCCAAGGCCCTCGGCGATGACGCGAGCCCCGCCGCCCAGGCCGCGCTCCAGCGCGGTCGGCCAGCGGTCTTCGTAGGCATGGCGGGGGCCACCCGGCTGCGGATTGGCCCCATAGGTCAGACTGTCGCCATAGGCGAGGATGGTTTTCATGCGCCCTGCCCCTAGGCCAGCATCATCACCGGGTTTTCGATTAGGCCCTTGAACACGCCGAGCAGTTCCGCACCCAGCGCACCATCGACGGCGCGGTGATCGCAGGAGAGCGTTACCGTCATGAACTGGCCGATCTTGATCTGGCCGTTCTCGGGATAGACGCGCTCTTCGCCGGCGCCGACCGCGAGGATCGTGCCATGCGGCGGGTTGATCACGGCGGCAAAGTGCTTGATGCCGAACATGCCGAGGTTGCTGACCGAAGACGAACCGCCCTGGTATTCATGCGGCGCCAGCTTCTTGGACTTTGCACGCGTTGCCAGATCCTTCACCTCTTCCGAGATTTCGCGCAGGGTCTTGGTGTCGCAAGACTTCACCACCGGGGTGAAGAGACCACCCGGCACCGAGACGGCCACGGCAACATCCGAACGCTTGTGATAAAGGATCGAGTCCCCGGCCCAGGTCGCGTTGGCGGCCGGCACGCGCTGCAGCGCAACGGCCCAGGCCTTCATTACAAAATCATTGACCGAGAGCTTGTAGCCCGGCTTGCCGTCCTTGCCCTTGGGCGCGGCGGCGTTGATCTGTTCACGAGCTGCCATCAGCGCATCGATCTTGCAATCGAGCGTCAGGTAGAAGTGCGGAACGGTCTGCTTGCTTTCGGTCAGGCGTGCCGCCACGACCTTGCGCATGCCGTCGTTCGGGACGACTTCGTACGAGCCTTCCTCATAGAGCGCCATGACCTGGTTCTTGCTCATGCCGGCCGCAGGCGCAGCGACAGCAGCCGGAGCACCGGCAGCCGGCTTGCTGACACCCTTGCCGGACTTGGCAGCTTCGACGTCTGACTTGACGACGCGGCCCTTCGGGCCCGAGCCGGCGATGCTGGAAAGGTCGATGCCTGCGTCCTTGGCAAGACGCTTGGCCAGCGGCGAAGCGAACACACGACCACCTTCCGACTTTGCCGGGGCCTTGGTCGCGGCAGCCGGAGCGCTGGAGCCGGTATTGGCATTCGGCGCGGCTGGCGCGGGTGCTGCGGCCTTCGGAGCTTCCGCAGCAGCAGCAGGAGCCGGTGCGGCCTTGGGCGCTTCTGCCTTCGGTGCACTGACAGCGCTGGCGTCTTCGCCTTCCTGCAGCAGCACGGCAATAACGGCGTTGACCTTCACATTCTCGGTGCCTTCAGCCACGAGAATCTTGCCGATCTTGCCCTCGTCCACGGCCTCGACTTCCATCGTGGCCTTATCGGTTTCGATTTCGGCGATCACGTCACCGGAAGAAACACTATCGCCTTCCTTGACGTGCCATTTGGCGAGCTTGCCCTCTTCCATCGTGGGAGAGAGCGCCGGCATGGTGATATCGATAGGCATACCGGGTCTCCTTACGAGCGATAGGTCACGGCATTCACAGCCGCGATCACTTCGTCAACATTGGGCAGTGCCAGCTTTTCGAGGTTCGCAGCATAGGGCATCGGAACGTCCTTGCCGGTCACGCGCAGCACGGGCGCATCGAGATAGTCGAAAGCCTGTTCCATGACGCGGGCGGCGAGTTCAGCGCCGATACCGCCCTGCGGCCAGCCTTCTTCCACCGTCACGAGGCGGCCGGTCTTCTTGACCGACTCGATGACGGTGTCGCTGTCCATCGGGCGCAGCGTGCGCAGATCGATCAGTTCAACGTCGACACCGGCCGCAACCAGCTTCTCGGTCGCCTGGGTCGCATAGCGCATGCCCATGGAGAAGGAGACGATGGTCACATCGGCACCCTTGCGGGCAATACGGGCCTTGCCGATCGGCAGGACATAATCATCGACCTTCGGCACAAGGCCGGTCGAACCATAGAGAATTTCGTTTTCGAGGAAGACAACCGGGTTCGGCGAACGGATCGCCGCCTTGAGGAGGCCCTTGGCGTCGGCCGCGCTATAGGGCGCGATAACGGTCAGACCCGGAACGTGGCTATACCATGCCGAATAGTCCTGGCTGTGCTGAGCGGCAACGCGCGAGGCAACGCCGTTCGGACCACGGAACACCATCGGCGCGGTGACCTGGCCGCCGGACATATAGAGCTGCTTGGCAGCCGAGTTGATGATCTGGTCGATTGCCTGCATGGCAAAGTTCCAGGTCATGAATTCAACGATCGGACGCAGGCCGGCAAAAGCCGCACCGACGGCGAGACCGGCAAAGCCGTGCTCGGTGATCGGAGTATCGACAACGCGCTGCGGACCGAATTCCTGCAGCAGGCCCTGGGTGACCTTATAGGCGCCCTGATATTCGGCGACTTCTTCACCCATGATGAAGATGTCGGGATTGGCGCGCATTTCTTCGGCCATGGCTTCGTTGAGCGCCTGGCGAACGGTCAGTTCCACCATTTCGACGCCTTCCGGCAGATCCGGATCAGCCTGGGCTTCAAACTTCGGTGCAGCCGGAACGGCAGCAGCGGGAGCCGCATCATTGGCCTTTTCTGCCGCAACGACCGGAGCCTCGGACGGCTCGGGAGCGGTTTCCTTGACCGGCGCAGCGCCTGCGCTCTCGCCTTCGGCCAGAACCAGCGCGATCGGGGTATTCACCTTCACGCCTTCGGTGCCTTCGGCCACGAGGATTTCACGAACCACGCCTTCGTCGACGGATTCGACTTCCATCGTCGCCTTGTCGGTTTCGATTTCGGCCAGCACGTCGCCGGACTTGACGGTATCACCGACCTTGACCAGCCACTTGGAGAGCTTGCCCTCTTCCATCGTTGGCGACAGGGCGGGCATGAGGATTTGGGGCATATCAGCTCTCCAGAATGGTAGTGCCGGGCATGGGGGCCACGCGGCGAATTTCGAATTGTTCGGCAAATTGCGCGGCGGGCAGCACGCGCCAATCATTGATAAGGGCAGACGCGGCGACGGGCGCCGGCGCCTGGCGCTGGTTGACGACCCAGCCACTAAGGATCAGGCCAAGGATCACGAAGAAAAGGCATGCGATGACGGCACGCTTGTAGATGGCAGCCTGCACTTCGCCGCTGAGGCCTGCCCAGCCGGCGACGCGTTCAAAGCGCCACCAACTGAAAAGCCATTCGCGCCAGCTCGGGCCGCTCGCCGCAGCCAAACGGCTGATGGCGATCGCCTGCCCCGCCGCCAGAACGGCGGAGAGCAGTGCGAAGAGCATGATGACGCCGAGCAGGATGCTCATCGTGAGATCAGGCCTCGATCGTGATGTCGGTCCACAGCTCCGAAGCATCGGGCTCCGGATCATTGGTGGCAAAATCCGCCGCTTCCGTGACGATGGCACGAATGTCGGTCTCGATTTTCTTCAGATCGTCTTCGGTGATGACGCCAGCTTCGAGCAGACGCGCACGGACCTGTTCGATCGGATCGCGTTCCTGACGATACTTGGTCACTTCGTCCTTGGAGCGATATTTCGCCGGGTCGGACATGGAGTGGCCGCGATAGCGGTAGGTCAGCATTTCGAGGATGTAGGGGCCATTGCCGGACCGGGCATGCTCGATAGCGCGCTTGGCGGCATCATAGACCATGCGCACGTCCATGCCGTCGACCTGCTCGCCCGGAATATCGAACGAAGCGCCGCGCATGGAGAAATCGGTCGTCGCAGCAGCGCGCTCAATGGAAGTGCCCATGGCGTATTTGTTGTTTTCGATCACGAAGACAACCGGCAGCTTCCAGAGCTTGGCCATGTTGAAGCTTTCGTAGACCTGGCCCTGATTGGCAGCGCCGTCGCCGAAATAGGCAAGGCTCACCGAGCCGTCGCCCTTGTACTTCGAAGCGAAAGCGAGGCCCGTGCCGAGCGACACCTGCGCGCCGACGATGCCATTGCCGCCATAGAAGCGGTGCTCGTTGGAGAACATGTGCATCGAGCCACCCTTGCCCTTCGACAGGCCGCCCTGGCGACCGGTCAATTCGGCCATGACGCCCTTGGGGTCGAGACCCATGACCAGCATGTGGCCGTGATCACGATAGCCGGTGATCTGGGCGTCCTTGCCCTTTTCCGAGGCCATGGTGATGCCGGTGACGACAGCTTCCTGGCCGATATAAAGGTGGCAGAAGCCGCCGATGAGGCCCATGCCATACATCTGGCCGGCCTTTTCCTCGAAACGCCGGATCAGCAGCATTTCGCGGAAAGCTTCGAGGTCCTGTTCACCAGTGAACTGGGGGGCATTGGGCTGCGTCTTGGCCTTGGTGGCCGTCGCCTTGCGCGCCATGGGTGGGGCTCCCGGTATAGAATGGAATTTGCCGCTAGGCCGATCAGGCCACTTCTCGCACTATAGCGCAAGCGTTTGACAGATAAAATTGCTCCAGAAACGCATAATAATGCATCTTAGAGCGTTGAATCTGCTTCGATAATCCGGATTAACTCATCATCGATTAATTCTTGGAATTTACCGGAAATCGGTTTACCGGTTGCCGGATCGACCATGATGAGGATGTCATCGGCATTGGCCATGTTGAGCAGCGCCCTTGCCCGTTCCGTCACGATATCGGGATCGAGGTGACGCGGGTTCATCAGCGAATTGCGGTGACGAAAGCTGTCGATTTCAGCCTGCAGGGCCGAAGAACGATCCTTGAGCACCTGAATGTCGGCGTGGATTTCGTCGCGACCCTCAATGCCGAATTGGCCACTGATGGCCGAATAGCCGAGATAGCCCTGGAAAGCCAGGAGTGTCACGGCTAGGGCCAAAGGACGCCAGAATGGTGGGCGTTTAAGTCGAGTGGGCATGTACGGACCGGTCTAGGGTCCTCCACTATGCCGTCTGAGGAATTAATGTCCGGTTTAGCTCTTTAGCTATTCGGCCGCGACCCGCGCCGGCAGGCTGTCTTCCTCGAAAAGCGCGCTGACCGATTCCCCGTTATTGATGCGGCGCATCGCTTCGGCCAAGGCCGGCGCGACAGACAGCACCGTCAGCTTGCCGTGAGCCTGCAACGCCGCGTTCGGCAGCGTATTGGTGCAGACGATCTCGATCACATCAGGCTCGGCCGCCAGACGCGCAACCGCATCGCTACCGAAGATGCCATGCGTGCAGGCGACACGCGCCGAGCGCGCACCATTGGCCCGCAGATGCTTCAGCAGTTCGAGGATAGAACCGCCGCTGGCGATTTCATCGTCGAGAATGATGACATCCTTGCCCCGCACTTCGCCGATGATGGCCGAGATACGCACCTGCGTATCGGTGATACGCTCCTTGGCCCCGGCAGCGACAGGCGTACCGAGGCTCCGCGCAAAGGCCGCCGCCGTCTTGGCATTGCCCAGGTCCGGCGAAACGACGACCGTATTGCTGAGATCGAAGCGGCGGAAATGCATGGCCAGTTCGTGCAGCGCATGCAGGTGATCCACCGGTACGCTGAAAAAGCCATGCACCTGCGGCGAGTGCAGGGTCATGGTCAGCACGCGGTCGGCGCCGGCGGTCTTGAGAAGATCGGCAACGAGGCGCCCGCCGATCGAAATACGCGGCGCATCCTTTTTGTCTGATCGCGCGTAGGAATAGTGCGGAATGACCGCCGTGATGCGCGCTGCCGAAGCCCCACGCGCCGCGTCGAGCATCAACAGCAATTCCATCAGGTGTTCCTGAACCGGCGCGCTCAGCGTCTGGACCAGGAACACGTCCTGCTCGCGGCAATTGGCCTGCAATTGCACTTCGATACAGTCATTGGAGAAGCGTTTGACCCGCGTCGGGAGCAGCGGCACGCCGAGATCGGCGCATATCTCCTTAGCCAGCTCGGGGTGAGCACTGCCACTGAACACAGCAATCTGGTTCATGGAACTTCCTCGGCTTTTGGCGATAAGGATTTATGCGGCGGTCTTAACCTACGCGGCCTCAGAGCGCAACGTAGTCGATCTCCTGAAATTTTGCGACTTCCGGCACCCAGCGTCCCTGCACAAAGGCGACGTGGTCAGGATGCACATTGTAGCCGTCATAGGCCGCCTGGTCGGCGAACTCCATCGAGAAGCCATAGGCATAGTCGGCCTTGGGGCTGACCTGCTTCAGGCGCTCGAATTTTTCGACACCCGGGATGCGTTCCAGCACGAGAGCATCCCGCAGAAAGGCCGCCTCGGCCTCCGAGCCGGCCGCATGCTTGAGCGAGAAAACGACGGTGTGACGGATCATCATTCGGCTCCGATGGCTTCATTTGCGGCAATGGCCGCCATATTGACGATGCCGCGGCTGGTCACGGACGGGGCAAGGATGTGCGCCGGAGCGCGCGTACCCATCAGGATCGGACCGACGGCCAGGGCATTGTTCATTTCCTTGAGCAGCGTCATGGAAAGGTTGGCCGCATCGAGATCGGGGAAGATCAGGAGATTGGCTTCGCCCTTGAGCACAGTTTCCGGCACATAGCGCTCGCGGAGCACTTCATTCAGCGCCAGGTCGCCCTGCATTTCGCCCTCGACGATCAGGTCCGGTGCCACGGCTTTGAGCTTGGCATAGACCTCGCGCATCTTGAAGGCGCTGTCGCCATCGCGCGAACCGAAGTTCGAATAGCTCAGGAGCGCCATGCGCGCCTCGATATTGAAGCGCTTGAGGTGATCCCGCGCCTGCAGCGAAATGCTGACCAGTTCGTCGGCAGACGGGTTCTGGTTCACATAGGTGTCGGCAAGGAAGAAGGCGCCGCGCGGCATGATCAGCATGGAGAGCGCCGAGACATCGCTCACGCCATCCTGCAGCCCGATGATCGAGCGGATGTCACGGACATGCTTGATGTAGCGACCCTGAAGACCACAGATCAGGCCGTCGGCTTCGCCGCGCTTCACCGCCAGCGCGCCGATCACCGTCGTATTGGTGCGCACGATGGTGCGGGCCGTGTCCGGCGTCACGCCATTGCGGCCCACCAGCGAGTGGAACAGGTTGACATAGTCGCGGTAGCGCGGATCGTCTTCGGGGTTGATGATTTCAAAGTCGCGACCCGGCTGGATGCTGAGGCCGAAACGCTCGATGCGCGCCTCGATCACGGCCGGACGGCCGATCAGGATCGGGCGGGCAATCCGCTCTTCGAGCAGCACCTGGGTTGCGCGCAGCACGCGTTCGTCTTCACCATCGGCAAAGGCGATGCGCTTGTTCTGGCCCTGGGCGCGATCGATGATCGGCTTCATCACGAGGCCGGAGCGGAAGACGAAGCGGTTAAGCTGGTCCTGGTAAGCATCCCAGTCGGCAATCGGGCGCTTCGCTACGCCCGATTCCATCGCCGCCCGCGCGACGGCCGGCGCAATACGCAGGATCAGCCGCTGATCGAACGGATTGGGAATGATGTGATCCGGACCGAACACGGCCGGCGCACCCGAGGCAGAGACTTCAAGACCCGGCTCGTGCGCAAGCTTGGCGATGGCGCGAACGGCCGCCAGCTTCATCTCTTCATTGATCGTCGTCGCATGCACGTCGAGCGCGCCGCGGAAGATGAAGGGGAAGCAGAGGACGTTGTTGACCTGGTTGGGATAGTCCGAGCGCCCAGTGCAGACCATGGCGTCAGGCCGCGCTGCCTTCGCCACTTCCGGCATGATTTCCGGATTGGGATTGGCCAGCGCCAGGATCAGCGGCTTTGGCGCCATCTTCTCCAGCATTTCCGGCTTCAGCGCGCCGGCAGCCGAGAGGCCGAGGAACACGTCGGCGCCCTCGATGACCTCGGCCAGCGTCGTCGCATCGCTCTGGCGGCGGAACTGGCCGCGCCACTTGTCATTCACATCGTTGCGCTTGTGCGTGACGAGGCCGTCCTTGTCGGCGACCCAGATGTTTTCGTGCTTGGCGCCGAGCGCCACCAGCACGTTGAGGCAGGCAATGGCCGCGGCCCCCGCCCCCGAGGTGCAGATCTTTACCTCGTCGATCTTCTTGCCGGTCAGTTCGAGGCCGTTGAGCACCGCCGCGCCGACGATGATGGCAGTGCCATGCTGGTCGTCATGGAACACGGGGATCGGCATGCGCTCGCGCAGCGTCTCTTCGATCTCAAAGCAGTCCGGCGCGCGGATGTCTTCAAGATTGATACCGCCAAAGGTCGGCCAGAGCGGCGCCACGGCATCGATGAATTTCTTGGGGTCGATCTCGTCGATTTCGAGATCGAAGACGTCGATGCCGGCGAATTTCTTGAACAGAACTGCCTTGCCTTCCATCACCGGCTTGGAGGCCAGCGCGCCGATATTGCCGAGGCCTAGCACGGCCGTACCGTTCGAGATGACGGCCACAAGGTTCTGTCGCGACGTATAGCGCGCCACAGCCTCGGGGGTCTGCGCAATCTCTTCACAAGGCGCGGCAACGCCGGGCGAATAGGCCAGCGCCAGGTCGCGCTGATTGCCCAGCGGCTTCAGCGGCTGGATTTCCAGTTTGCCGGGCTTCGGAAACTCATGGAAGTGGAGGGCCGCTTCGCGCAGAACCTTGCGTTGTTCATTGGGATCGGTCGACACGCTTTCCTCCGGCACAGCTTAGATGGCGTCGTACCTGCCACCAATCAGCGTCGAAGGAAAGGGGCGCGGGCTCCTCTGAAGGCAAGAAATACGGCCTTCGCCGCCCCCAAAATGCCCGACTCTCGGTCAGGCCGCGTCGGTAACGATTTCAGAGGGATCCTGCATGTCGGTATAGCTCGCGGGGGTCGAAGCCAGCGCCAGCGCCAGTTCCTTGAACGCACCCACTTTCAGGGCCGGCGCAAAGATATAACCCTGTGCCTGAACCACCCCGCGCGAGCGCAGATAGATCGCCTGCGCCTCGGTTTCGACGCCCTCGGCCACGATTTCGCAATCGAGGTCCTTGGCCATGGCGATAAGGCCGTCCAGCACCGGCACCTGAGTCGTGCCCGGCTTGATCATGTCGACGAAGATGCGATCGATCTTGATGACGTCGACGCCGAGTGTCGCGATATAGGCAAGGTTCGAGTGGCCCGTGCCGGCATCGTCCATGGCAATGCGCGAGCCGAGCGCATGGAGGCCCGAGATGACGCTGTTCACTGCCAGCGAGTTTTCCAGCGGCCGCCGCTCGGTGATTTCAAACACGAGCTGGTCGTAGGAAATCGGCGAATTGCCAAAGATCGCCTGCACGTCGTCGACGATACCGACATCGCGGAAATGGCCCTCGAAAAGATTGATCGAGATTTTTAGGCCCGGAATCTTCTGCGAGAGATCGCTGAGGTCGTAGCGCACCTGCTGCATCAGCGAGAGCGTCATCGGAATGGCCATGCCCGAGGCTTCGGCATAGTCGATGAAGACGCCAGGCGGTACGATTTCCCCGCTTGGCTTTTCCCAGCGGCAGAGCACTTCGCAGCCCATCAGGCCACCTGTACGCAGGTTGATGACCGGCTGGTAATAGGGCTTGATTTCGTTGCGGCCAATGGCGCGCTCGAGATCGAAGGACGGTGTGCGCGAGCGGCGTGCATAGCGCAACGTCAGCAGCAGCAGGCCGGCGCTGAGAAGGCATGCCAGAATGGTGAAGAGCACATCGAGATCGGCATAGCCCGCCCGCGCCTGGGCAAAGGGCAAGAGGTAGCGAACCTTGATCGGCAGTTCGCCGGCAAAGCTCTGCACCGCCAGATAGTCGCCGCGCGCGGCCTGGCGGTCGAAATCGACCGTCGTGCCGAGAGACAGAACCGGCAGGCCGCTGGTCAGGGCAATGTCCAGCATCGCCCCATCGGGCAGATTGTCGTCGAGTGCTTCCTGCGTCGTCGCCATCAGTGGGGTAAAGGCCGAAATACGCCGCACCCCGCCCAGGGTCTGCGTAACCTTCAGGGCCGGCATCACCATCTCGGCGAATTTCACGACGGTGATCGTCTCGGTGAGACCCGGCACCGGCAGGGATTCGGACAGCGGCGAATAGGCAACATTGCGACCGAAGGCGTCGCAATACTGCACCCCGTCCATGTTCTCGACGAGAATCTGCTTCACGTTGAAGCTGTTATCGATCGCCGTCTGCGCAAAGCCGCTAAAGGTCGGCGTGCAGAACGATGGGCTGTCGGCGACCACCTGCCGCAGGGCCGCGACGGCGTTAGCCGCGTTGTAATTGATCTCGGAGCTGAGGGCATCGACGCGCATCTGCAGCGCGGCCACTTCCTTGTTCCGCGCATAGGCGTCCAGCAGATAGTCGACCGAGACTATGGGGACGAAGGCCAACAAGGCGCCCAGCAACATAAGAACGTGCGAGAACTTCGCCTTCACCGACCATATCCACTTCTACAAGGCAGTATCCCATTGATAGTGCTGCAATGTTAAAGACCCATTAACCAGCACACCAGTCTGCGGTGGAAACGAAAAAGGCAGGCCTTGCGGCCTGCCTTTCGTAGAAAATCAGTGCGCTGAAATCAGCTTTGCACGTTGAGGCGGATGCTGAGCTCACGCATCTGCTTGGCCGAAGCCGGGCTCGGCGCACCCATGAGCAGGTCTTCGGCCTGCTGATTCATCGGGAAGGCCGTGATTTCGCGCAGGTTCTGCACGCCGCAGAGCAGCATCACGATACGATCGATACCGAAGGCAGCGCCACCATGCGGCGGAGCGCCATACTGGAAGGCGCGGTAGAGGCCGCCGAACTGCTCTTCGACTTCCTCGCGCGACTTGCCGGTCAGTTCGAACGCCTTGACCATGGTCTCGGGTTCCTGGTTACGAATCGACCCGGAGGCGATTTCGTAGCCGTTGCAGACCGCGTCATACTGATAGGCCAAGAGCTCCAACGGACTATCGGTGTTCAACGCCTCCAAGCCGCCCTGAGGCATCGAGAACGGATTGTGAGCAAAGTCTATTCGCTTTTCCTCTTCGTTCCATTCGTAGAATGGGAAGTCAACGACCCAGCACAACGAAAACTGCTCGGTGTCAACCAGATCAAGATCAAATCCAACCTTGTTCCTGGCCTCGCCAGCAAACTTGTAGAATGCCCTGGGAACGCCGCACACGAAGAAGACAGCGTCGCCATCAACAAGGCCTAGTTGATCCCTAATCGCATTTGTGCGTTCTTCCCCAATATTCTTTGCGATGGGTCCAGATCCCTGCCCATCCTTGAAGAAGATGTAGCCAAGTCCAGGCTGTCCTTGGCCTTGTGCCCAGGCATTCATTCGATCACAGAAAGCACGGCCAATTGGTTCAGCCCCCACCTTGTTCTTGGCAGGGATCGCCCAAACTTGAACTTTGTCATCCGCTTCAATTTGATTCGCAAAAACCTTGAATCCGGAGCCACGGAACCATGGGGTAGTGTCCGCCATCTCAATCGGGTTGCGAAGATCAGGCTTGTCGGACCCATATTTGCGGATCGCTTCCCAGTAGGGAATGCGCTTCCATCCCTTGGTGACGCGCTTGCCGTCGGCAAACTTCTCGAACACGTTGGTGATCACCGGCTCTACGGTGTTCCACACGTCTTCCTGCGTCACAAAGCTCATTTCGAGGTCGAGCTGGTAGAATTCGCCCGGCAGACGGTCAGCGCGCGGGTCTTCGTCGCGGAAGCACGGCGCAACCTGGAAATAGCGGTCGAAACCGGCCACCATAAGAAGCTGCTTGTACTGCTGCGGCGCCTGCGGCAGGGCGAAGAACTTGCCGGGGTGGATACGGCTCGGCACGAGGAAGTCGCGCGCGCCTTCCGGCGAGGAGGCCGTCAGGATCGGCGTCGAAAATTCGGTAAAGCCGGCGTCACCCATTCCGGCGCGCATGGCCGAAATGACCTTGGTGCGCTTCAGGATATTGGCGTGCAGCTTTTCGCGACGCAGGTCGAGGAAGCGGTAGCGCAGGCGAATGTCTTCCGGATATTCGGCATCGCCGAAAACCGGCAGCGGCAATTCCTTGGCCACCGACAGGACTTCGATTTCACGAATGAAGATTTCAATGCCGCCGGTGGCGATGTTGGTGTTCACCGCCGCGGCGTCACGCAGCTTCACTTCGCCATCGATGCGCAGCACCCATTCCGAACGAACCTTTTCCGCATCGGCGAAAGCGGCGGAATCAGGGTCGATCACGCATTGGGTGATGCCGTAGTTGTCGCGAAGGTCGATGAACAGCAGGCCGCCATGGTCGCGGATGCGGTGGACCCAACCGGAAAGGCGCACATTATTGCCGGCATCGTCCGCCGTCAGGGCGCCACAGGTGTGGGTGCGGTAGCGATGTGTCGTCATTTTCTTTTCCGAAAAAGTGCAAAAAGGGCCGGATTCTCGCGCGGGAAAAGCGCATGGAGCACCCTGATTGTCAAGCGTCAGGCCTTTCCCTGGCCGCGGCGGAAATCCGAGGTGGAGCAATCCTTCCGCACCTGCTAGGAACGATAGTGACTATTTTGAGACGGTATTCATATGGACCTGATTGTTTCCACAGAGGCGCTCTCGGCATTTTGCGAGCGCGCAGCCCAGTTTGATTTCGTGACGGTGGACACCGAATTCCTGCGCGAAACCACCTATTGGCCTCGCCTCTGTCTCATTCAGGTGGCCACGGACGACGAAGCCGTGCTCATCGATCCCCTGGCCGATCACCTCGATCTCAAGCCCTTCTTTGCGCTTCTGGCCAATCCATCGGTCACCAAGGTGTTTCACGCCGCGCGGCAAGATATTGAAATCTTTGTCAAACTGACCGGCGCCGTGCCGCACAACATCTTCGATACGCAGATCGCGGCCAGCGTGTGCGGCTTTGGAGATAGCGCGTCCTATGACAGCCTCGTGCGCGCCATCTGCAAGGTCGAGCTCGACAAGTCCTCGCGCTTTACCGATTGGTCGGCCCGCCCCCTGTCGGAAAAACAGCGCCTCTATGCGCTGGCCGATGTCACCTATCTGCGAGACATCTACCGCGAACTGCGCAAGCAGGTGGAACAGACTCGCCGCTGGGATTGGGTCGAAGACGAACTCACGGTCCTGCGTAGCATCGATACCTATGTCGTCCAGCCCGAAGAGGCCTGGGAACGGCTCAAGATGAAGATCAACCGCCCGCGCGATCTCGCCGCCCTCAAGGTCCTGGCAGAATGGCGCGAGCGCAAGGCGCAGACATCAGACCAGCCACGCAGCCGCGTCTTCAAGGACGATGCCCTGTTCGATCTCGCCATGCAGCGCCCCCTCACCCCCGACGCTTTCGACAAGCTGCGCGCCGTGCCCCGCGGCTTCGGCCGCAGCTCCGCCGCCGCCGAGATCATCGAGCTCCTCAAGGGCGTGGAGGCCCTGCAAAAGGCCGACCTCCCCACCCTGCCCGAGCGCTATCGCGGCCCCTCGCCCAAGGGCGCCGTGGGCGACCTCATCCGCGTGCTTTTGAAATCGGTCGCCGAGCAACACGGCGTCGCCGCCCGCATCCTGGCGACGTCGGATGACATCGACGCCCTTGTGCTCGATGACGACGCCGACGTTCCCGCCCTCAAGGGCTGGCGCCGCAAACTCTTCGGCGAAAAGGCCCTTGCCATCAAGCACGGCCGCATCGGCCTCGCCGCGACACGAAAAGGCGTCATCGAGTTTGCCGTCAATCAGGCCGAGGCGGCTGAGTAGCCAGGTGGCAAAGGGCTGGTCGCATGCTATATTTCCTGCATGCCGAATATTGCCCGCGATGAATTGCTGACCAGTCTAAGGCGATTGCGCCCCGATTTAGAGCGGGATGGCGTGACGCATATGAGCCTGTTTGGCTCAAGGGCGCGCGGCGACCATCGTCCAGACAGCGACATAGACCTGATGATCGAAGTAAACGACGATCAGCCGTTCTCGATGCTGAAGGTTGTAGGCATCGGCCACATCGTCGAAGACAGCATCGGCCTGCCCGCGAACATCTTCATGAAGCGAAGCTTGGACGACAAGTTCGTCAGGGAAGCCCAGCCGGACTTGGTCCGGATTTTCTGATGACCCGGCGCACAATCTATCGGCTGGCTGATATCAGGGACTCAATTGCCAATATTCGCCGGTTGCTCGACGGAAAGACGTTCGAGCAGATGTATGCCGATCCCGACATTCGCGCCGCATTCGAACGATATCTGGAGATTGCGAGCGAAGCGTCTCGGCACATTCCGGACGACCTTAAAAGCAGCCATGGGCAAGGCGTTCCTTGGCGAAACGTTGCGGACCTTGGCAACGTTCTGAGGCACACCTACCACAAGAGCGACGCCAGGTCGCTGTGGGACATCTATACGACCGAACTCGATTCCCTAGACCATGCGGTCACCGCGATGATGACGGCCGTTTCGGATCCTGAGTAGCCCTCAGCCCACCTCAACCCGTGCATCCGCGTGCTCTGCAAAACTGGCGAACTGGCTCAGCCGGTTGCGCAGGTGTTCGCCATTGAGGAAGGCATAGTCTTCCGGCAGTTGCAGCACCAGCACATCGCCCTCCAGCCGGAAGCGAATGCGCGGCAATATGCCCGGCATGGCCGCGGTCATCGGATAGGCCACGCGGAACAGTGTGCCGATCAGCCGCCCGCGCTTAATCATTTCCGGCGAAGCCAGCGGGATCAGCGTATTGGCCGACTTTGTCTTGAGCCCGTCATAGCGCACAGCGATGGCATGGGCGAGCACGGCACGGCCGGGATGATCGACGCCCGTCAGCGAGCCATAGGCTACAGAATCGACGCTCTGCGGCCCGCGATAATCGGGATGCGCGCGCCAGCCGATATCGGCCAGGAGGCACGCCACCTGCCGCAGCCGGCTTTCCTCTGCCGTTTCGACAGTACCGGTGGCCGCAAAATACTGCGCGGTAAACTCGACCAGATCGGACGCATGAGCCGGAGAGCGCGACCGCAGCACCGACAATTCCTCGGCGCCCTGAATCAGCGGATCGACCGCCTGCTCGGCTTCCGACAGCAGTCCGTGCAGATAGCCTTCGCGGACCCCCAGCGCCGAGAATACGACACTCTCGAACTTCCCGGCGCGTAGCACTTCCGCCAGCACCGCCGCACCGAACGGCACCAGCTCTCGGCGCGAATTGCTGGCGCTGTTCGAGCCCGGATAGGTCTTCAGCGACTCGGCCGCAATGATCTCTTCGCAGACCGCGATCATCTCCGCCGCCGGCACGACATAGTCCTGCACCATGTGCAAGGGATAGTCGCGCAGCTCGAGATGGAGCTTTGCAAGGGACCGCCAGGTGCCGCCGATGGCCGCAAATTGCCCACCTGGCTCAATGCCCGCCAGCAACGACTTCTTGAGCTTTTCGCGCACTAGGGCCGCAGCCTTCTTGGGCGACCCATCGGCATCGTCCTGCAGGCGAATGACGCCCAGTTCGTGCGACTGCCCGTTGGCGTCACGGCCGTTGGTTATGATCGATAGCTCAAGGCTGCCGCCGCCGAGATCACCGACCACACCTGCAAATCCCGGAATGCCAGCAACCACGCCAAGCGCCGCAAAATGCGCCTCTTCCTCGCCCGAAAGCACCCGAACCGGCGCCTCCATGATCGCTTCGACGGCCGAGACGAATTCTTCCCGATTGGCCGCATCGCGCACGGCCGAAGTCGCCAGCACATGTACCTTGCCGACGCGCATCATCCGCGCCACCAGCGCGAAACGCTTGATGGCGTCGAGTGCCTTTTCGACATTTGCATCGGCCAGCCGCCCGCTCTGGGCAATGCCCCGGCCGAGCGCGCAGGCCGATTTTTCGTTGTAGAGTGGCGTCAGCGAGCGCGCATGGCGCTCGTAGACGACAAGGCGAACCGAGTTGGACCCGATATCAAGGACAGCCACCGGCTGGGCCCCCTTGAGACGGCCCTGGGCCGTAGGATCCGCGTCTACGCCCCAGAATTGTGTCAAACTCAGCCCTCGTCGTCTCCAATACCCGCGCTGCCGCGTCCGGACAGCGAAGGATTGGTCATGAAATAGTCATGCGCATTGAAGGGTTCCGCCCCTTCCGCAACGCGCAAGCGATGGGAACTGCCATCTGGCAAGACTTCCCAACTTTGCTGATTGTCCTTCAAATAGGCAACTAGCGTTCTGTCAAGAATCTGCTTGTGCACGGTTCTGTTGAGAATCGGCACCATCACCTCGACGCGGCCGTCGAGGTTGCGGCCCATCAAGTCCGCTGAGGAAATATAGACCAGCGCCCGCTGTGAAGGCATGGATTCGCCATTGCCGAAGCAATAGATGCGACTGTGTTCGAGGAACCGTCCGACCACCGACTTAACCCGGATATTGTCCGAGAAGCCGGGAATGCCTGGCCGCAGGCAGCAGATGCCGCGGACGATGAGATCGACTTTCACCCCAGCCTGGCTCGCGTCATAAAGCGCATCGATCACCTGCGGATCGACCAGCGAATTCATCTTCAACAGGATCGATGCCGGCTGGCCGCTGCGCGCGAATTCGATTTCGCGGGCGATGTTATTCACCAGCGTCTCGCGCAGGTTGACAGGTGAAACCGCGATGGTTTCGAGCTCGGTTGGCCGCGCGTAGCCGGTGATGAAATTGAAGACGCGCGCCACGTCGCGAGTGATGGCCGGATCGATCGTGAAGTAGCTGAGATCGGTATAAATCTTGGCCGTAATCGGGTGATAGTTGCCCGTGCCGATATGGCAATAGCTGACGAGCTTGCCCTTTTCGCGCCGCACCACCTGGCTCAATTTGGCGTGGGTCTTCAGCTCGATAAACCCGAAAACCACCTGCGCCCCAGCCCGCTCGAGGTCGCGGGCCCAGCGGATATTGGCTTCTTCGTCGAAGCGCGCCTTGAGTTCGACGAGGCAAGTCACCGACTTGCCCGCCTCGGCCGCCATTACTAGCGCCTTGACGATCGGACTGTCCGACGACGTGCGATAAAGCGTCTGCTTGATAGCAACCACATCGGGGTCGCGCGCCGCCTGCATCAGGAATTGCGCAACGACGTCAAAGCTCTCGAACGGGTGGTGGACCAAAATATCCTTGGCCCGGATGGCAGCAAAATTGTCGCCGTTATAGTCGCGGATACGCTCGGGGAAGCGCGCGATATAGGGCGGGAATTTCAGGTCCGGCCGCTCCACGTCGCAAATCTTGCGCGCATCGGCGAGCCCGAGGAAGCCGTTGACCTCGAACACGTCGGCATCCCTGATGCCCATCTGCTCGCCGATCTGGCGCTGCAGGGCACGCGGCATCGATCGCTCGATTTCAAGCCGGATCACCTGGCCGCGACGACGCTGGCGCAGGGCGCTTTCGAATTCGACCACGAGATCGGCTGCTTCATCGTCGATTTCGATTTCGCTGTCGCGGATAATGCGGAACGCACCCGAACCGACGACCTCATGACCCGGAAACATCTTGTGGAAGAAGAGCTTGACCAGCGTGTCGATGGTCACGACTTCGCTGCGCCCCTCCGAAACCAGTTCGTTGGGCAGGTTGATGAAGCGATCGAGATTGCCCGGAATACGAACCAACGCCGTCAGTGGCTGGTCGCTGTCGGGACGCTTCAGTTCAAAGGCCAGCGCCAGCCCAAGATTGGGAATGAACGGGAACGGATGTGCCGGATCGACTGCGATCGGGGTCAGCACCGGAAAAATCTCTTCGCGGAAGAGCTTTTGCAGATACGCCACCTGCTCTTCACTGAGATCGTTGGATTCGTGGATCACGACATTCTGCGCGAACAGTTCCTCGCGCAGCGTTTCCCAATGATCCTGCTGGTCCCGCTGCAGGTGCTGGGCCAGCGTCGCGATTTCCTCTAGCTGCTCGGCCGGCGTCAGCCCATCGGCACTCTGCTTGGTTAGGCCCGCCCGTATCTGGCCCTTGAGGCCCGCCACGCGCACCATGTAGAATTCGTCGAGATTATTGGCCGAAATCGACACGAAGCGCAGGCGTTCGAGCAGCGGATGCGCCTCGTTGCCGGCTTCCTCCAATACGCGCATGTTGAACTGCAGCCAGCTCACCTCGCGGTTGACGAACCGCGCCGGGCTGGTTCGCAACGCCTCGACATCCGGCCCAGCGCCTTCTGCCTCGGTGATCTCGCTCATGTCATTCATCGCTTAAAGGGTCCCAGTCCTGTTGGCTGCCACCGTCGCGCTCCGCCTCCCGGAGCGCCAGGGCCTCTGCTGCAATCGTTCGGGTAATGGCCGTGCCCCTCGCCAGGGCCAGCCGGTCCATGCGGTCGGCCAGTTCGCCCACTTCCTCGGGGCTGCGTTCCATGCGCGCCACGAGATAATGGATGATTTTTGGGTCGACCTTGATCTGACGATCGCCGAAAAGTTTGGCGAACATCTGTGACAGTTCTATGTCGTCGCTGACCTCGAGCCGGAAGGCCGGGGCGCGCCGCACGCGCGAGCGCACGTCGTCGGTCCTGAGCGGCCACTTGGCAATGTCGTCGCGCGCCGTCAGCAGCAGCGTCCGGTTGCCGCGCATGGCCTGATTGAGCAGGTGAAAGAGGCTCGGTTCGTCATAGCCCAGCCGGTCCACATCCTCGACCAACAGCGGCCCGCGCCCGTCAGCTTCGGCAATGGCTGTGATCGTCTCCGGCGTCACAATCACCGCATGGCTGCGATCGGCAAAAATGCGCGCCAGATGCGATTTCCCCGAAGCCGGCGGGCCAATGAGCAGCGTCACGGCATCCGGCCAATGCGGCCAGGCGCCAATGCGCCCATGGGCCAAGGCATTGCCTTCCCCCACCAGAAAATCGTCCGCGGCGTGAGATGGTGTATGCTCGAACTCGAGCGGCAATTGCCGCAGCCGGTCGTTACGCAGTGGGGTTACCACCCTGGCCACCATGGGTTGATCCGAGATAGAGGCTGCTACCCTTATACTTGCGAATGCCGTAGCGCACGAGCACCCCGCCGATCGCCGCCAGCGGCACAGCCAGCAACAGGCCGACAAAGCCGAACAGGGCGCCGAAAGCGAGCAGGGCAAACATCAGCCAGACCGGATTGATATTGATCGAGCTACCGACCAGCTTGGGATAGAGCACATTGCCCTCGACGAACTGCCAGCCCATGAAAAGGCCGAAGACGAGGGCAATCATCCACCAGTTGGGCCAGAACTGAACCGTGGCAATGCCCATGGAAAGGGCGAAGCCGACACCGAACCCGACATAGGGAATAAAGCTCAAGAGCCCCGCAATCAGCCCCACGGCGAGGCCATAATTGAGCCCGACGAGCGATAGTGCGCCCGCATAGAACACGGCGTCGATAACAAGCACACCGCCCTGCCCGCGGATCACACCGGCCATGGAGCTGTCGATATCTCGCAAAATGCCGAGGATTTCCGGGCGCTGCTTTCGCGGCAACAGATCATGCAGCCCGCGCACCATGCTGTCCCAATCGAGCAGCAGGTAGAACGCGACGACGGGAGTAAAAATCGCAAAACCGATCACGCTGATCAGCGTCATGCCGGAAGCGAGAATTTCCGAGGTGACGACACCGGCAAAGCCGACGATCTGCCCCAGCATATCCGAAACGGTGCGCTCGACCTGCGCGGCGCGCTCCGGCCCCAGCCACTCGTTGAGTTCGGGCGCCCATTTACGCACCATGGCCTCGAGATCCGCCGCATAGCCCGGCAGGCGCTGCACCAGCCCCACGACCTGCTGCGCCACCATCGGAACGATCATGACGAAGATGCCGGCAATGATGGCGACAACGCTGAGCAGCACGACCGCCGTGGCCCAGCCACGGTTGAAATGCCAGCGCTGCAATTGGTTGACCAGCGGATTGAGCAGATAGGCCAGTGCCGCGCCGACCACGAAGGGCAGGAGTATGCCGCGGAAGATCCACAGAGCCAGGATCAGGAAGACAAAGAAGCCGATCCAGATCAGCACTTGATTTCTAAGGTTCATGGTGCCGGGCGGCCCTTGCGTCTGACTATCCAAGAAGCTATCAGGCCTTCAGGCGAAATAAGCAGAAAGCGTCTATCACTTTCGGCTTACGAAACCGCCGCAAAAACAAAGACCTGGAGCGTTGCGCGATTCGAGGATCGCACGAAAAGCTCTAGCGGCCAGCACCGTTAAGTTCAACCAGACCGGGTCTCGGTAGCCAAAGCGTTCCCGATATCCCCAGCAATGGCTTTAGGCTCATGTCCGACGCGCAAAACCTGCCATCAAACGGCCTGTCATACAAGCAGGCGGGTGTCGATATCGATGCTGGCAATGCTCTGGTCGAGGCGATCAAGCCCGCCGTACGCTCCACCCGCCGCCCCGGCGCCGATGGCGAAATCGGCGGTTTTGGCGGCCTTTTCGACCTCAAGGCCGCTGGCTTCAAGGATCCGGTTCTCGTCGCTGCCAATGACGGCGTGGGCACGAAGCTGAAAATCGCCATCGATACCGGCAAGCACGACACGATCGGCCAGGACCTCGTCGCCATGTGCGTCAACGACCTCGTCGTGCAAGGCGCCGAGCCGCTTTTCTTCCTCGATTATTTCGCCACCGGCAAACTCGACGTCGCCCAGGGTACCGCCATCGTTGAAGGCATTGCCCATGGCTGCCGCCTCGCCGGCTGCGCGTTGATCGGCGGGGAAACCGCCGAAATGCCGGGCATGTATCACGGCAATGACTATGACCTCGCCGGCTTCGC
The DNA here is from genome assembly GCF_000743575.1 of Devosia riboflavina. Lineage (GTDB taxonomy): Bacteria > Pseudomonadota > Alphaproteobacteria > Rhizobiales > Devosiaceae > Devosia > Devosia riboflavina. Next base: position 97,367 of record NZ_JQGC01000002.1, read on the forward strand.
CGTCGGCGCCGCCGAGCGCGATGCCCTGCTGCCGCGCAAGGATATTGCCGCCGGCGACACGCTCGTCGCCATCGCCTCTTCGGGCGTTCATTCCAACGGCTATTCGCTTGTCCGCAAAATCGTCGATCTCTCCGGTCTCGCCTGGACAGCCGATGCCCCCTTCGAAGCCGGCAAGACCCTCGCCGAAGCCCTCCTCGAACCCACCCGCATCTACGTAAAACCGCTCCTCGCCGCCCTCAAGGCCGGCATTGGCATCAAGGCCCTGGCCCACATCACCGGCGGCGGCTTCATCGACAATATCCCGCGCGTCCTGCCCGACAACCTCGCGGCCGATGTCGATCTCGATGCCGTCACCGTGCCTGCCGTCTTCGGCTGGCTCTCAAAGGTCGGCGGCATGAGCGAGCGCGAAATGCTGCGCACCTTCAATTGCGGCGTCGGCATGCTCGTCGCCGTCACGCCGGAAGATGCCGAAAAGCTCGTGGAAAGCCTCACCGCCTCGGGCGAAACCGCCGCGATTGTCGGCCAGTTGACCCCGCGTAGCGGCGAACCCGTCACCTTCCGCGGAAAGCTCGCCCTGTGAGCCGCAAAAAGGTCGGCGTCCTCATTTCCGGCCGCGGCTCCAACATGTCCGCGCTCATTGAAGCCAGCAAGGCTCCCGACTATCCCGCCGAGATCGTCGGCGTTCTCTCCAACAAGGCGGCCGCGCCGGGTCTGCTCACAGCCCAGGAGCATGGCATCGCCACGGCCTCCCTGGCCCAGAGCAAGTTCCCGAGCCGGGAGATGTTCGAAGACACGATGACCCAGATCCTTGAGAGCTGGGAGGTCGACTATGTCTGCCTCGCCGGCTTCATGCGCATCCTGGGCGAAGATTTCGTGTTGCGCTGGCAGGGCCGGATGGTCAACATCCACCCCTCCCTCTTGCCCCTCTACAAGGGCCTCGACACCCATGCCCGCGTGCTGGCCGCCGGCGATGCCGAACACGGCTGCACCGTGCACTTCGTCACGCCCGGCCTCGATGAAGGTCCCACCATTCTCCAGGCCCGCGTGCCGGTCCTCCCTGGCGATACGCCCGAGACGCTGACCGCACGCGTGCTCGTCGAAGAGCACAAGCTCTATCCCCTGGCCCTGGCGATGCTCGCCCGCGGCGAAGTCTCGCTTTAGGCGGCAGCCGTGGCCCGACCCTCACGCCGCAGCACGACGATCTGCACGATCAGCCCGACGACAAAGGCCAGCAGCAGCGCGCCATGAGACCCCAGCACAATGGGCGAACTCACGCTCGATGCCAGCGGCGCCCCATCCGGCACCCGCGTCAGCGTTTCCGTGGTCGTCGGCAACAATAGCAGCAAGACGCTGAAACTGAGGCTGATGGTTTCGATATAACGCCGCAGGCGACCCAAAAAGGTCACGTGGTGAATGCCATAGCCCACGGCGATCAAGATGAGCGTCAGGCCGCCAATGGCATAGCTTACCGGCTGCTTGGCCACCAGAAACGCCGTGGCGCCGCCCAAAACCATCGAAGCAAAATAGATCGCGCCCGGAATAGACCGCGGCACGATGCGCCCATGCCGCACCAGCATATAGGCAGCCATGGCGAGGGCGGGCAGGCTGCCAAGCGTATGAACCCAACCAATGGGAGAAATACCGAACATTTTTGGTCCTTCATATCGAGAGGCGCACCACACGCCCATATATCTACTAGTTGGTAGGCAGTGCTGCCAAATATCGGCGCGCGCCCCCGAAACCTTACCTGACAAAGCGCTCCACAAGCGGCCCGACGATCATTTCGAATACTGCTGCATCGCCATGGGCGCGGCTCGAAAGCATGGCCCCATGCACAGTGGCCACAAAAACTTCCGCTTCGATCTCGGGCGCGTGCACCATCTGCAGGCCTCCCCGCTCGATGCCCTCGCGGAACACGCTCGCTACCCACACAGCCAGCGCCCGAAAATGCGCCCGTACCTCTGCCGCCACTTCTTCGGGCAAGGCCGGCATCTGGCTCGCCAGCAAAGCGCAAACACAGAACGGCTCCGAACCCGAGGCAATGCAGGTCTGCCAATAGCCCGTGTAGGCCCGCAGTCTTTCTGCCGGGTCCGCAATGGCCTGATCCATTTGCCGGAGCCCTTCTACGGCCTCGCGGCGATACTGCTCCACCAGAACCCGAACCAATTGCGCCTTGGTCGGAAAATGGTGATGGATGCTGGCCTTGCGGATACCGACCACGTTGGAAATATCCGCATAGCTGAATCCGTCATATCCGCCCGACAAAATGAGCGGTCGCGTGCGGCGAATGATTTCTTCGGCAGTGCTGGAAAGCTCGGTCATGCAATTTACCTACCTTCTAGTAGGTTGTTCGTCAATCGACAATCTCCTCAGGCCAAGGTTCGAACTGCAGTTCCGGCCAAAGCTGCAGCGCGCGCGCCCCTTTGCCCTCATGCGTAGCCCGGCTGGGCAATGCCGGGTTCGGCGTCAGCCGAAACGAGAACATGTCGTCGAGCCCGAAGGGCGCAAAGATGACAATCTTCCCGTCCTCTATCCGCGCTGCAACCGCATGTGTCCTGGTGGCAAAATAGCGCAGCATGTCCGCGCTACAGCTCAGTTCCGGATAGGCCAGCCCGAATTTTTCTGGAAACCAGAGGTGCACCCGCGCCTGATTGCGCACTTCGACCGGAATCGGGCTGTCGGCAAAATAAGCCCGCGCCCGTCGAATGACCCGATCTTCCGCCTCATAGCTTCGGTCGCTCGCGTCGAAATAGACGACATCGGCATCCTTAATGCCCCGATGCCTCTCGCGACCTGTGAGAACATTCCAGACCGTATTGTAGATCGCCCCCGAGCCGAGCAACGGGTCAGGCAGTCCGAGCTCCGCCATGCCCCTCAGCAGCACCATCAGCACCGGATCATCGACGATAATGTCGATCAGCGCCTGGCGCTGTATGTCGGCATCGAGTCCGGAATACTTGAGATGCGTCATCGCCGCTGCGTCTCCTCGTCCTCGCAAGGCACCAGAGGCCGCTGACACACACTGTCAGCAGACAAGGGCCTAATGCCCGCAGGCAAACCGAACGCATCAACGCAATTGATGGCCCCCATCGTCAAAATCGGTTCGACGCGACTCCTTTTGCCCGCTAACCTCAGCACAAAAGGAGAACGCCTGTGCCGCTACGCTATTGGTTGCTGATCATTCTGCTCGGTGCGGTCTGGGGCAGCTCCTTCCTTTTCAATGCCATTCTTATTCGCGAGATCAGCCCACTCTGGGTCTCTGCCGGTCGCGTCACGCTCGGCGCGGCAATCTGCTGGGTCTATTTCTTCGCCACGCGCAAAACCCTGCCCAAGGACGGCAGGATTTATTGGCAATTGCTGGTCCTGGGCATTCTCAACTATGCCATTCCCTTCTCGCTCTTTCCCTTTGCCGAGCACACCGTCGCCAGCAGCATTGTCGGCGTCATCAATGGCCTGACGCCGATGAGCACCGTCATCGTCTCGCAGCTCTGGCCGGGCGGCGAAAAGGCGACCTGGAACAAGATCGTCGGCGTCATCGTGGGGTTCCTCGGCGCCGTCATCCTCGCCCTGCCCTCGCTTGGTGCCGGCGCCTCCGCCCAGGTCATCGGCCTCCTCGCCGCGCTTCTTGCCACCATCTGCTACGCGGTGACCCTCAACTATGCCCGGCGCTTCAAGGCCATCGAACCAGCCGTCGTCGCTACCTGTTCGCTCACCGGCGCCGCCCTGGTGTCGCTGCCGGTAGCGCTGCTCTTTTCGGGTCTGCCCATCATCACCCGGCTCGAAACCTGGGGCGCGCTCTTTGCCATCGCGACTTTCTCGACCAGCTTCAGCTTCCTGCTCGTCTACTGGCTGCTGCCCCGCGTCGGCCCCACCAATCTCTCGCTCAACACCTACATCACGCCGATCTCGGCGATTCTCCTTGGCGTGCTCATCCTTCACGAGCGCTTCGAGCCCGTGCACATCGCCGGCATCGTGGTGATCTTCATCGGCCTGATCTTCATGGATGGCCGTCTGGTGCAGCGCTGGCGCCCGACCGCAGCCAAGTCTGCCGGCTGACGCGGAACCCTCCTTGAAGCCCCACGTTGGCCTCAAGGAGGTGTGCCATGCCAGAACCAAGACCCGATATCGACCCGCGGCCGGTCCCCGAAATCATCCCGCAGCCGGAACCATCGCAGCCCCAGCCCGTCGAGCCATACCCGCCGGGCCCGGAAGAACTTCCTCCGCCGGACCAGCCGGACGAAGACCCCATGCCGTCGCCGCCACCCGGTCCGGGAAACGAACCGCGCATGGGCTCAGCTATTTCTGAGAGTTAGGCTTCGTAGCCTTCCACGACCACGAAATCGACCACGGCAGCATTTTCGCGCATCGCAACGCCGCCCTGATATTCGGCGGAATCATACGCTTTCAACGCAGCCTCATAGGTCGGAAATTCGACGACAACGGTGCGCTGTCGCGCAGTGCCTTCGGGAATGGTATGGCGTCCCCCGCGTACGAGAAAGCGCCCATCGTGCTCGGCCAGAAAAGGGCCAACGAAAGCCTGGTAAATCTTGAACTGTTCGGGATCGGTCACATCGACCCGAACCACCCAATAGCCTTTCGCCATGCCCCCTCCAGATTGGTTTATTCGATGCCGAGCTTCTTCTTCATGAGATCGTTCAGCGCCTGCGGATTGGCCTTGCCGCCCGAAGCCTTCATGGCCTGGCCGACGAACCAGCCGATCATGGTCGGCTTGGCCAGAACCTTGGCTACCTGATCCGGATTTGCCGCGATGATTTCGTCGACGATCTTCTCGATCGCGCCGAGATCGGTCACCTGCTTGAGGCCACGACGCTCGACGATCTCGGCCGGATCACCTTCGGGCTCCTCGGCGATGAGAATCTGCAGCACATCCTTGCCGCCCTTGGACGAGATCGTGCCGCCGGCGATGAGATCGACGAGGCCAGCAATCTGCGCCGGCTGCAGATGCGTTTCCCACACGGCAAGACCCTGGCTGTTCGCAAAGGCCGCGACGTCGGCATTGAGGATATTGGCCACGGCCTTGCCGTCGCGCTTGGTGCCGCCATGGGCAACACAGGCCTCAAAATAATCGGCCGTTTCGCGATCAAGCGTCAGCACCATCGCGTCATAGGCAGTCACGCCATAGTCGGAAATGAAGCGGGCCTGCTTTTCGTCCGGCAGTTCCGGCAGGTTCTTGCCCAGCTCGGCGACGAAAGCATCGTCGAACTCGAGCGGCAGCAGGTCCGGATCTGGGAAGTAGCGATAGTCATGCGCTTCTTCCTTGGAGCGCATCGAGCGCGTTTCGCCATTCTTGGGATCGAACAGCCGCGTTTCCTGATCGATCGAGCCGCCGTCTTCCAGAATGTCGATCTGGCGACGCGCTTCATATTCGATCGCCTGGCCGGCGAAACGGATCGAGTTGACGTTCTTGATTTCGCAACGCGTACCGAATTCGCCGCCCGGACGACGCACGGACACGTTCACGTCGGCGCGCATGGAGCCCTGCTCCATATTGCCGTCGCAGGTGCCGAGATAGCGCAGGATGGTGCGCAGCTTAGAGAGATACGCCTTGGCCTCTTCCGAAGACCGCAGGTCGGGCTTTGACACGATTTCCATCAGCGCCACGCCAGACCGGTTGAGGTCGACAAAGCTCATGTTCGGATGCTGATCGTGGATCGACTTGCCGGCGTCCTGCTCGAGGTGCAGACGCTCGATGCCGATCTCGATCTGCTCACCATCGACATCGAGCAAAACCTTGCCCTCGCCGACGATCGGATCCTTGAACTGGGAAATCTGATAGCCCTGCGGCAAGTCCGGATAGAAATAGTTCTTCCGGTCAAACACCGAGCGCTTGTTGATCTTGGCCTTCAGCCCGAGGCCGGTGCGCACAGCCTGGCGCACGCATTCCTCGTTGATCGTCGGCAGCATGCCGGGCATGGCCGCATCCACAAAGCTCACATTGGCATTGGGCGGATTGCCGAAGGCCGTCGAAGAGCCGGAAAACAGTTTCGACTCGCTCGTGACTTGCGCGTGCACTTCCATGCCGATGATCACTTCCCAATCCCCGGTCGAACCGGAAATCAGGCGCTTCTTGTCAGGGGTGCGGGTGTCGACGAGGGTCAATTGGATGTCCTGAAAGGCGAGGCAAATCTAAGTAAGTGCTTACTTATGTTGGCGCGGCGATGCAACCGAATAGCCCGGTTTCGGGCCCTTCAATCCTCTCCGATTTCGCCGGCAAAGGGTTGCAACTGTTTTTCAAGATGCACACTCGCAAACGGATCGTGCCCGCTCCGCGGCTCTCCGCGCAGCGCCAGGATGTGATAGCCTTGCCGCTCATAGAACCGCACGGCGCGCACATTGTCGGCCGGTGTCTCCAGATGCACCTTGCTGGCGCCCTGCAGTTCGAGGATCGTTTCCATGCGATTGAGCAGGCTGGCGCCAATGCCATGGCCCTGCATGTCGGGCATCACGAAGAGATAGGGAATGTAGCTGCGCCGCGACGACCGGCAGCACCAGCCCACCACGATGCCATCGATGGTCGCGACAATCGTGTTCTGCCAGTTCATCGCCGAAGCCTGCGAGAGCCGGGCCCGTTCGCTTTCGCGCTGGCCGGGCCGCTCGTCGAGTAGCGGACGAATGCCCGTGTCCCAGGCCGCAAAAGCGATGTCGGCCATGCGTGGGGCGTCGGATATTTCGGCCTTCCGAATTTCGATCACCGCCACGCCCAACTCCCGCTACGCTTCAGTTACGCCTGATATCATCGCGCCCGGCGACGCGCGGCGATGATGCCCTTTTCGTAGTTCACGTTCCAGTCGATCAGGGTCCGCCACAAGAGTTCGGCCTGGTCTTCGTCCAATTCAAGGTCGCCGCTGCGTGTGCGAACTCTGGAAATGATCGCTTCGATGCGCTGGGGATCATAGGCCTCATGCGGATCGGTTTTGATCTCGGCCATTCTTGTCACATAGCGGTGACGCTCGGCAAGCAGGGTAAGCAGGGCCTGGTCGATCCGGTCGATTTCGGCCCGCACGTCATCCTTGCTTTCACATTCGGCGGGCAGTTTGGCGGCAGCGGTCACGGTCTATCCTCAAAGTCCTAGCGTCTGTTGCTGGTTTGCACCGCCATGGCCCCGATTTCAACCGCTGCTTTCTCAGATTCTGGACGCGCCGGCCGCGCAGCGGTAAACAATGCCGCATGTCTAGTCAGTTTGAGATTGCCTAAGACCCCGTCCAATCGCGACGGGGCAGAATGAACCGACCAGCCGCCGAGCGCGATGCCGGCGGCGGGCTTTGTTTGTTCGCGTGCCAAACGGCACGCTTGCTCAGGCATCAGACTATCAATGGATATTTCCCGAGACGAACAGCGCGTGCTGCATGCACTCGCGCAGGGTGGCTATATAACCGCCATCAAGGATGAACGCGGCAAGATCACCGAATTCGAATTCATCAACCGCGAAGGCTGGCAGATCGGCGGCTTCACGCCCCTGCTCTTCTCCAAGCTCAAGGCGAAGAGGGCGATCAAATCCCAGGGCGGCAAACCCTACCGCATCACCAAGCGCGGCTTGGAACTGGTGCGGAGCCAGGTGGATAATCGGTAAGGACCGCCCCTATTGCCAACCCAACCACTGTGCTGCCCTCGGGCCCGACCCGAGGGCCATTCAGGCCACGCACCGTGCCAAAAGTGGCCCTCGGATCAAGTCCGAGGGCAGCACCGCGGAAGAACGCACCAAATACGCTCTGCTTCAATGCATTGGCGCGTAGCGCACTCTAGTGCTTGGTCACTTCGCTCAGCGCCGCGGCGATATGTTCCCATTCGGCGCCGACGCTTGCCGTCGCCCGGCGCTTGCCGGCGCGACGATACCAATAGTCGGCATTGCCCATATCGGCTTCGATCCAGTGCATGAGCGCATGCACCCAATCGAAAGCCTGCACCCCTTCCATCGCCTGGACGATGTTGTGCGCCTTTTCCCATTCGGGCCCGACGCGCAGCTCGCCCTTCTTCAGCCACCAGAGCGCCTGCAGGGGCTTGCTCATGTCCTTGGGCGGCTCGGACCAGTCGAGCGTGGTGAAAATATCAATGGCCATCGGCGAAATTCCTGTTGGCCCGGACGCTGCCACAGGGCGCGTCACAACCAGTTTAAACTTGTGCATGGGGCGCAAATAGTGCGGAACGGCGGCGCAATCAAGCGCCGCCGTCTCCGAACGTCTTGTCGCTTACCACCAGCGAGTGGGCGAAAAGTCGGTACCGGTGCTCTTTTCGATCACGCGCGCCGCAGCAAACAGCGTCTCTTCATCGAACGGCTTGCCGATCAACTGCAGCCCCAGCGGCAGGCCCTTGCCGTCCTTACCCGCCGGCACGGCGATGCCCGGCAGGCCCGCCATGTTCACGGTCACGGTAAAGACGTCATTGAGATACATGGCCACCGGGTCAGCCGCCAAAGCCTCGTCGCCGATGGCAAAAGCAGCCGACGGCGTCGCCGGGGTCAAGACCGCATCAACGCCTGCATTGAAAGCGTCCTCGAAGTCTTTCTTGATCAGCGTGCGGACCTTCTGCGCCTTGACGTAATAGGCATCAAAATAGCCGGCCGACAGCACATAGGTACCGATCATGATGCGGCGCTTCACTTCGCGCCCAAAACCGGCAGCGCGTGTGAGTTCATAAAGGTCCGTGATGTCCTTGCCCGAAACGCGCAGGCCATATTTCACGCCATCATAACGGGCGAGGTTGGACGAGGCTTCGGCAGGCGCCACGATATAGTAGGCCGGCAGGGCATATTTGGTGTGCGGCAGCGAAATGTCCTTCACCGTCGCGCCTTCGGCCTTGAGCCATTCAAGACCCTGGTTCCACAGCGCCTCGATCTCGGCCGGCATGCCGTCCATGCGATATTCGCGCGGTACGCCAATGGTGAGCCCCTTCACGCCACGCTCGACCGCAGCGGCAAAGTCAGGCACAGCCAGATCGACACTGGTCGAGTCCTTGGCGTCAAAACCCGACATGGACTGCAGCATCAGCGCCGCGTCTTCCACAGTGCGGGCAATCGGCCCGGCCTGATCCAGCGAGGAGGCGAAAGCCACCGTGCCCCAGCGCGAGCAACGGCCATAAGTCGGCTTGATGCCGACGGTACCGGTAAACGCGGCCGGCTGGCGGATCGAGCCACCGGTATCGGTCGCGGTCGCGCCAGCGCAGAGCCATGCGGCAACGGCCGAGGCCGAACCACCCGACGAGCCACCCGGCACAAGATTGGCATTGCTGCCTTCGGCGCGGAACGGGTTGATCACCGAGCCATAATAGCTGGTCTCGTTGGAAGACCCCATGGCGAACTCGTCCATGTTCAGCTTGCCCAGCATCACGGCGCCATCGCGCCAGAGATTGGCCGTCACGGTCGATTCGTATTCGGGCTTAAAACCGTCGAGGATGTGGCTCGCCGCCTGGGTGTGCACGCCCTTGGTCGCGAACAGGTCCTTCACGCCCAGCGGAATGCCTTCCAGCAAGCCGGCTTCGCCCTTGGCGAGTTTCGCGTCACTTGCCCTAGCCATGTCGCGCGCCTGGTCCGGCGTCGTCGCCACATAGGCGTTGAGCTTGTCATTGGCCGCGTCGATGGCACCGATATAGGCCTCGGTCAGCTCCAGAGCGGAAAAGCTCTTGTCCTTGAGGCCCTGGCGGGCATCGGCGAGGCTCAGCTTGGTCAGTTCAGTCAACGGTAATCTCGCTCAGATTGTCGCAGCGCGTATAAATGGTGGTGCCCGTGGGCACTATGGCGTCGGCCGATTCCGCTTCTTCGGGCTCAAAATTCATGGCCCACATGATGTCAGCGGAAGACGCCACCTGTATCTCGGTTTCCGAATACGGCGTCACGGCCAGGATGTCAGGATAAATTTCGCCCGGAAGCTCGCAGATCGCATCAATGAACAGATGCGTCGAGCCTTTCCGGCTTTTGACGTCGAAGAAGTTGCAGTGAAACTCCATCGACTGGATGCCCTTGGAAAAATCCAGGGCCAGGAAGTCGAGGTCCATGAAAGCGTCGATGCCCTTGTCCTCGATCACGCCGCACGCCTTGGCGTCGCTGACATAGATCTTGGTCTGGTCGATCTTGAGGTCTTCCTGCGCGAAGGCAGGCACCGTCAGAGCGAGCAGGGAAACAAGGGCAAGACGGATCATGCGGCTTTCTCCCCATCGAGGCGCAGCTCGAAGAAAGCCGACCACTCGCTATCGGGATAGTCAAGGAAAGGTCCGCGCGCCACGAATCCGTAACGTTCATAGAGCCGATGCGCTTCGAGCATGCCGTCGCCGGTGCCGGTCTCGAGCATCACGAACGGCATGCCGCGCTCGCGCGCCAGCTCGACGATACGCTCGAGCAACTGCCGGCCAACGCGCTGCCCGCGCACTTCCGGCACGGTGAACATGCGCTTGACCTCGCCAAGCTCCGGCCCATGCGCCTTGAGCGCCCCCATGCCCACCGCGGCGCCGTTCTCGTCCCGCGCCACGAACAGCGTCGTGTCGCTATCGGCCATCTGCTCAACCGTCATCTTGAACTGGAATTCCAGCGGCGATAGCGGCAGCAAATGGTCATTGAGGCGCTCGACGAGCCCGCGCACGTCGTCCTGAAGCGGGGTTTCGATGGCGATCGAGATCGCCATTTATTCGACCACCTTGGGCACCATGAAGAAGTTGTCCTCCGTCAGCGGCGCATTCTGAACGATTCTCTCGGGATAGCCGCCATCGGTCACGACGTCATCACGGCGGCGCAACTGCATCGGCGTCACCGATGTCATCGGCTCGACGCCATCGACATTCACTTCACCGAGTTGTTCGACAAAGCCGAGAATGGCATTGAGTTCGTTCTGATAGCCGGCAACTTCCTCCTCCTCGATACGAATACGGGCAAGGCGCCCGATGCGCTTGACGGTGGTGGCGTCGACAGACATGGCAAACTCCAGCGAATAAGGCCTTCTTTGCCGCTTCATTAGCAATGCAGCGGCCCAAAAGACAATGAAAATGGCTTATGCGAGGGATCAGACTTCCACAGCCATTCCACGCTCCAGCGCAATCAGCCCCGTCCCATCGAGCCGATCCCGCAACGCATCAAAGGCCGCATCCACCGCCGACTCGCTGCCTGCCAGCGCAATCAGCCGCGGCGCAGCACGCTCCAGCAGCTTGCCACCGCGCTCCGCCAGCCCCTCGCCGATCAGCACGACCACTGCCTGCCCCAGCCAGCGCCCCGTCGCTGAAAAATCCTCCCGCGCCAACACCAACGGCGCCTCTCCATCGGCATCGACCACCAAGGCGCCCTGTCCCAGCCCAACGACCTCCGGCTGTCGCATGGCCTCATCCACCTCCAGCATCCGCAAGGGCGCCCGCGGTTTCCAATCCCCGCTTGCACTGCTCATCGCCCCAGCAAACGCCACGACCAGATCCGCCCCACTCACCAGCTCCGCCCGATCCACCCCCGGCAAAGCCCCTTCACCCTCCACGACCACAATCGCCCCCGCCGCATGAATGCGAAACGTGTCGTCTCCGAACCAGGTGAGTTTCATGTGTCTTGATCGCTATCCGCTATGTCGCTGTCGCTCCATCAAATGGCGCGTCGCTAATGCTACTGTCCGAGGAATTGGCCTGTTTTTCCGATAGTCGGCAACGAGTCGGCGAGCAATGCCCAAACGCGCCGCCATGCCGTCTAAGCTCATGTGGAGGCTTTCCATGGCAGATCGGAACTCGTCATTTGTCAGCTCTGCAGGTTCAGCCAGTTCGTACAGCCATGTTGCAGCTAATTCAGTACCGTCGGACCAGACCACTGCGTCGCCATATTCATCCTTGGTAGCGGTAGCGAACAACTCGTCATTTGATCGCAATTCGACAAACAGTCGGTGGCTAAGCAAGGCAGGCATCACGTCGACGTCGTGTACCTCGCCAGACTGCCAAGCGACCCGTAGCGAACGCCCGTTGAGCGCCTCAACACGCTCGATGCGAGGCAGAGGAACGCCCGTGCCCACGATGTCATTGCTAACCATTGAGTTCATTCCAAAGAGCCCACAGTTCAGTGCTATGTTCCATCGCCCAGGCCTTGGCCATCTCGTATGTCTGCCTAGGTAAATTCCCTGATATTATTTCGAACGTCTCAAGGGAGATCATTGCGGCAAAGTCAGGTGTGCCGACATGGAAATGGGGCGGATTGTAATCTTTGCCGTACATAGTGAACTTCGCATTGCCGAAACGATAGATCGTTGGCATTCTCCGCCCCTAAAATAGTGCACCTCACGCACTACGACAATATCCCATTGGGAAAACCGTGTATGTACGCACGACTACTTACGTGTTCTATCGTATCTTTGTTCTTCTATTGTTTTCTTTTTGTTCCGTCAAGTCGGGTGAAAAATGTCTGATGAATTGGCCGCCATCCCCGCCACGGGAAAAATCCTTGGCCTCGACCTCGGCACCAAAACCATCGGCGTCGCGGTGTCGGATGGCATGCGCTATTCGGCGAGCCCGCTCGAAACCATCAAGCGCACCAAGTTCACCCAGGACGCGGAACGCATCATCGAGCTCGTCGCCGAGAACAATGCCGTCGCCCTCATCCTCGGCCTGCCGCTCAACATGGATGGCACCGAGGGCCCGCGCGTCCAGTCGACCCGCGCCTTTGCCCGCAATCTTGCGCAAAAACTCGACCTGCCGATCGCCTTCTGGGATGAGCGCCTCTCTACCTCGGCCGTGACCCGCATGATGATCGAAGCCGATCTCCGCCGTGATCGCCGCGCCGAGGTCGTCGACAAACTCGCCGCCAGCTATATCCTGCAGGGTGCGCTCGATCGCCTACGCCCCTAGGCGGCGCACCGTCACCGGCGCCTCGCCAAACAGCTTTCGGAACGCCCGCGAAAACGCCGCCTCGGATTGGTAACCGCTGGCTTTCGCAATGCGCGATACCGGCTCTCCCGTATCGACCAGTTTCAGCCGCGCCAGATGCAGCCGCCACTGAGCGAGATAGGTCATGGCCGGCTGCCCCACGAGCTCTGTAAACCGCGCCGCAAAACCCGAGCGCGACATGCCCGCCTCCTTGGCCAATCCCGCCAGCGACCAATCCACCTCCGGCCGCCGATGGATCAGCGCCAGTGCGCGTCCGATCTGCGGATCCCGCAGCGCCGCAAGCCACCCCTGCCGCGCTTCGGGCGCCGTATCGAGCCATTCGCGGATCGCCTGGATCACCAAAATATCCGCCAGCCGCGTCATCACCGTTTCCCCACCCGGCCGCAGCGACGTCGCCTCGCGCGCAATCAGCCCCAGCGTGCTCTGCACCCAGGCATCCAGCGCCTCGTCCCACGCCTGAATCAGAATTTTCCGCGGCAAGAGATCGAGCAGCCGCTTCCCCGCCACGTGGTCAAATTGCACCACGCCCGCCATCGCCCGCACCAGTTCGCCACCGCCCCCCAGCGTCATGATCTCATAGCGCTCGCTGATCTTGTCCACGGGCAGGTCAAACAGCGGCACGCTCGCTACGCCCGATCCACTCAACAGCCGAAATTCCTGCCCATGCGGCAACACCAGCATGCTCCCCGCCTTGAGCACGATGTCCTCGCCATCCACCTCGGCCACGCCCTGCCCCTCGGTGACGATGACGAACATCATCGACTCGATAAGCCGCGGCATGTCCATGCCCCAAGGCGCCGTCATGGTCGCGCGGCAATAGAGTGTCCCGGTGAGCCGCAACATATGCAGCACCTCGCCGAGCGGATCGGAAAGTGGGGCCGGCTGAAAGCAATCCATGACAACACCGTCGGTTTGGACGATCTGCAAAATAGTGCGGACTTCACGTGATTGATAGTCCCAATCACCGCCCCAAAATCTCCCCTGTCATCAAGAGGAGATTTTCATCATGACAACCCAAAACCCCGTTCTCGTCATCGGCGCCACCGGCAAGACCGGCGCCCGCGTCGCCGCCCGCCTCGCCGCCTTGGGCCATCCCCACCGCGGCGTCTCGCGCCGCTCCGAGCCGGCCTTCGATTGGGAAAAGCCCGAAACCTGGGCGCCGGCCCTTGAAGGCATGAAGAGCGCCTACATCACCTACGTCCCCGATCTCGCTGCCCCCGAAGCCCAGGAAAACATCCGTCGTTTCGCCGAAGCGGCAAAATCCGCCGGCCTCAAAAAGCTCGTCCTCCTTTCCGGTCGCGGTGAACACGGCGCCGAAGTCTCGGAAGATCGAATCCGCCAAAGCGGCCTCGATTTCACCATCGTCCGCGCCAGCTGGTTCAACCAGAATTTCGACGAAGGCTTCTTCCACTCGTCCATCCTCGACGGCGTCATCGCCCTGCCCGCCGCCAAGCGCGTGGAACCTTTCATCGATGTGGAAGACATTGCCGAAGTCGCCGTGGCCGCGCTCCTCGACGACAAGCACAATGGCGAAACCTACGAAGTCACCGGCCCCCGCCTTCTTACTTTTGCCGACGCCGCCGCCGAGATCGCGGCGGCCAGCGGCCTGCCCGTCAGCTATGTCCCCATCGACGGCGCCACCTTCCACGCCGCCCTGCTTCCCGCCGTCGGTCCCGAGATCGCCGATCTCATGACCAATCTCTGCGCCGAAGTTTTCGACGGCCGCAACGAACGCCTCAGCGATGGCGTGCAGCGCGCCCTCGGCCGTCCCCCGCGTGATTTCTCAGACTATGTGAAAGCGGCAGCCGCCCGCGGCGCCTGGCGCAAGGCCGCGTGATGATCCGCCTCACGCAAGCCTATCTCGCCCTTGCAGCGCTCACCGCGCTTTTCGTCGGCCTCGGCATGCTCAGCATGCCGGTGGCCTTCTACGGCAGCTACGGCATCGACCCGACGCTGTCCCCGAGCCTCGCCAGCGAACTCCGCTCCCCCGGCGTCCTGCTGACATCAATCGGCCTTTTCTTCGCCTATGGCATCATCTCGCCTCGGTGGCGCAATTTCGCCCTTTGGACCGCCGCGGTCTTCTACCTCGGCTACGCCACCGCCCGCGCCCTCTCGCTGGCCCTCGACGGCATACCATCCACCGGCCTTCTCGTCGCCGGCGCCTTCGAACTCGCCCTCGGTCTCGCGGCGGCAGCGCTGCTCCTCACCCAGCGCAGAACCATCACCGCCTAAAAACCCCAGCGCCGACCATCGGCCGGCGCCCCAACATCCGTTGAAAACCCAATCATGGGTTGAACGTGTCGCCCCCCTCGGATAGACCGCAGCAAATCTGAAGGGATCCGAGCATGGCCGACACGCCCGCCAGCACCTCCGGCGACTTCCCCCCGTTCCGCCAACGACACCTTATTTCCATTGCTGATCTCAAACAGCACGAAATAATCGACCTATTGGACCGCGCCGAGCGCATGGTCCCGGTAAGCAGGCAGGAGCGCAAATCGCTCCCCACGCTTTCCGGCAAAACCCAGATCAATCTGTTCTTCGAGCCATCCACCCGGACCCAGTCCTCCTTCGAGATCGCCGGCAAGCGCCTCGGCGCGCTCGTGGTCAACATGTCGGTCAAAACCTCGTCGGTCTCCAAGGGCGAGACCCTTGTCGATACCGCCGCCACGCTCAACGCCATGCGCCCCGACGTGCTGGTGGTTCGCCATGGCGCTGCCGGCGCGGTGGAACTCCTCTCCCAAAAAGTCGGCTGCTCAGTCATCAATGCGGGCGACGGCGCCCACGAGCACCCAACGCAGGCCCTCCTCGACGCGCTGACCATCCGCCGACACAAGGGCCGCATTTCCGGCCTCACCGTCGCCATCTGCGGCGACATCGCCAATTCGCGCGTCGCCCGCTCCAATCTCCTGCTGCTCGGCGCGCTTCACGTCCGCACCCGCGTCATCGCCCCGCGCAACCTTCTGCCGCCGGGCATCGAACACCTCGCGACGGAAGTCTTCACCGACATGGAAGAAGGCCTCAAAGGCGTCGACGTCGTCATGATGCTGCGCCTCCAGCACGAGCGCGCCAGCGGCAAGATGATCCCCTCGGTCCGCGAATATTACCGCTTCTACGGCCTCGATGCCGAAAAGCTCGCCTTCGCCAATCCCGACGCCATCGTCATGCATCCCGGCCCCATGAACCGCGGCGTCGAGATCGATCCCGCCATCGCCGACGGTTCTCGTTCGGTCATCACCGACCAGGTCGAAATGGGCGTCGCTGTCCGCATGGCCGTCCTCGACGCGCTGCTCTCGGGAGATCAGGCATGACAAAACCCCTGCTCATCGAAAACGCCCGCATCGTCGATCCTGCCTCGGGCACCGACCAGCGCGGCGCCGTGCTCATCGAAAATGGCCGCATCGCCGACCTCGCTCTCGGCGGCCCCGTCGGCGTGCCCGACGACGCTGAAGTCATCAACGCCAATGGGCTGGTCCTCGCACCCGGCCTCATCGACATGCGCGTCTTCACCGGCGAACCCGGCTGGGAATATCGCGAAACCCTCGCCTCGGCCGGCGAAGCCGCCGCCGCCGGTGGTGTCACGTCCTTCGTGATGATGCCCGACACCATGCCGGCAGTAGACGATGGTGCCGTGGTGGATTTCCTCGTCCGCCGCGCCAAGGCTACCTCGAAGGTCAACGTCCTCCCCGCCGCCGGCATAACCAAGGGTCTTGCAGGCAAGGACCTCACCGAATTCGGCCTCATGCGCGAGGCCGGCGCCGTCTGCCTTTCCGATGGCCGCAATTCCATTCAGTCGACCGCGCTCCTGCGCACGGCCATGTCCTATGCCGCCAATTTCGACATGACCATCTTCCACCATACGGTAGACAACAGCCTTGCCGGCGAAGGCGTGATGAACGACGGCCTCTTCGCCACCGTGCTAGGCCTCAAGGGCATTGCCCGCGAAGCGGAAACCATTCCGCTCTCTCGCGACCTGCAGCTCGCCGCCCTTACCGGCGTCCGCTACCACGCCGCGCAAATCTCCACCGAAGGCTCGGTGGACATCGTCAAGGCGGCCAAATCGCGTAACCCACGCATTACCGCTGGCGTCTCGATCAACAATCTCTGCCTCAACGAAAACGACATCGGCCGCTACCGGACCTATTTCAAGCTCGGCACCCCGCTGCGCTCGGAAGACGACCGCCGCGCCGTCATCGAAGGCCTGCGTTCGGGCGTCATCGACACGATCCATTCCGATCACGATCCGCAGGATAGCGAAGTCAAACGCCAGCCCTTCGCCGAAGCCTCCACGGGCGCCATCGGCCTCG
Organism: Devosia riboflavina; assembly: GCF_000743575.1. GTDB lineage: Bacteria > Pseudomonadota > Alphaproteobacteria > Rhizobiales > Devosiaceae > Devosia > Devosia riboflavina. The sequence goes on from NZ_JQGC01000002.1 coordinate 114,523, forward strand.
AAACCCTGCTCGCCGCCGCGCTCCGTCTCGTCCATTCCGACGACGTGCCGCTGCTGACTGTCCTCAAGGCAATGACCAGCCGCCCCGCTGAAATCCTCGGCCTCGAAGCCGGCCGCATCGCCAAGGGCGCCCCGGCCGACCTGATCCTCGTCGATCTCGACTACCCCTGGCAGGTCAACGAAAACGAACTTCGTTCCCGCTCGCGCAATACCAGTTTCGAAGGCGCCCGCCTCGCCGGCAAGGTGATGCGCACCATCGTCGGCGGCGAGACGGTATTTTTGCATCGGGACTAGCATACAAGCCCTTCCGGGGCGCACGCCAAGCACCTATCTTGCCGCACGGGAAGCACCCAGCTTCCCGTGCCCTTCTTTTCATGGTGTTCCCAATGACGCTGTCCATGTACTCGGCCTCGGTGCCGGTCTTTTCGCGCATGCTCAAAAACCTGCTGGCCGTTTTCGATAAGGCCGAAGCATTCGCCGCCGAGCACAACATCGACCTGCAAACCCTGGTCGAAACCCGCCTCGCGCCCGACATGATCCCGCTCAGCGGCCAGGTGCAGATCGCCACCGACGGCGCCAAGGGCGTCTCCTCGCGCCTCGCCCAAAAAGCTGTTCCAAGCTGGGCCGACGATGAAGTCACCTTCGCCGACCTCAAGGCGCGCCTCCAGAAGGGCATCGACTATCTCGCGACCTTCTCGCCAGAAGAATTCGTCGGCTCCGACGACCGCACCGTCACCATCAAGATCGGCGGCAATGACACCGAGCTCAGCGGCGAGACCTATCTCCTCAACCGTGGCCTCCCGAACTTCTATTTCCACGTGACGACGGCCTACGACATCCTCCGCCACAAAGGCGTGCCGATCGGCAAGAAGGACTATCTGGGCTGATCTGCCCCACGCACCAAGCCCCCTCGCCCCTTGCGGGAGAGGGACAGATTTTTCGCGTTCAGCGAAAAATCAGGGTGAGGGGTATTCTCTCCTCCGCAGACGGGCAGAGTGATAACACCGTAAGAACACCCCTCATCCCAACCGAAATTCGCAAATGCGAATTCGGTGACCCTTCGGGCACCTTCTCCCTCAAGGGGAGAAGGAAGGCCCGGACCGTAAATTCCCCAGGCGGAATCAGTCGCCTCCCCTTGCCCCATCCCCGCCCCAGCGCTACTCCTTCCGGTAATAAGGGAGAAACCATGCCGACTGATATCCTGCCGCTCATTCTGGCGCTCGTCCTCGGCTATCTCGCCGGCTCCATCCCCTTCGGCCTGATCCTCACCCAGGCCGCCGGCCTCGGCGATATCCGCAAGATCGGCTCGGGCAATATCGGCGCCACCAATGTGCTCCGCACAGGCAATCGGCCCGTTGCCGCGGCCACCCTCGTCCTCGACGCCCTCAAGGCCGCCATCCCCGTCCTCGTCGCGCGCTATTTCTGGGGCGAAGAGGCCGCCATGCTGGCCGCCGTCGGCGCCTTCCTCGGCCACTGTTTCCCCGTCTGGCTCGGTTTCAAGGGCGGCAAGGGCGTCGCCGTCATGATCGGCTCGCTCCTCTCCCTCGCCTGGCCCGTCGGCCTCATCTTTTGCGCGGTCTGGCTGCTCATCGCCTACACCCGCAAAATCTCGTCGCTGGCCGCGCTCACCGCCGCCGCCACCGCGCCGATCTTTGCCTATGTCGTCGTTGGCAGCACCAACCTCACCCTGACCGTCCTTGGCCTGGCGCTCCTCCTCTTCTTCCAGCACCGCGAAAACATCGCGCGCCTCCTCAACGGCACAGAGTCGACGATCGGCGGCGACAAGAAGGCGAGCTGACCATGCGGGCCAGCGTGACGCCAAAACTCACGCCGGCCCAACGCATCGCCTGGCTGCGTCTCGTGCGCAGCGACAATGTCGGCCCCGTCACCTTCCGCCAGCTCGTCAATCGCTTCGGCTCCGTCGACGCCTCCCTGGATGCCCTGCCCGCCCTGATGCGTGGTGCCGGCCGTCCGTTTCGGCTGACCTCCACCACTGAAGCCGAAGACGAAATCGCCGCGCTCGACCGCCTCGGCGCCCGTATCGTCGCCATGGGCGAAGCCGATTATCCGCCGCACCTGATCCATATTCCCGCGGCGCCACCAATCGTCACCATTGCCGGCGGCCAAAATCTCGACTGGCACCGCACAGTCGCCATCGTCGGCGCCCGCAATGCCTCGGCTGCTGGCGCGAAGATGACGCGGATGCTCACGACCGATCTCGGCGAAGCCGGCTATGTCGTCGTCTCGGGCCTCGCCCGCGGCATCGACACCGCCGCCCACCGCGCCAGCCTTACCACCGGCACCATCGCCGTCCTCGCCGGCGGCCTCGATTGCATCTATCCCGACGAAAACATTCCCCTCGCCAATGAAATCCTCGGCTATGGCGGCGCCCTCGTCACCGAAATGCCACTCGGCTGGGAGCCCCGCGCCCGCGATTTTCCAAGGCGTAACCGCCTGGTTTCCGGTCTCTCGCTCGGCACCGTCGTTGTCGAAGCCGCCAAACGCTCCGGCTCCCTCATCACCGCCCGCCTGGCGCTCGAACAAAACCGCGATGTTTTCGCCGTCCCCGGCTCACCGCTCGATCCGCGCGCCGAAGGCGGCAACGCCCTCATCCAGCAGGGCGCCAAGCTCATCACGTCGGCGGCCGACATTATCGACAGCATCGGTTCAGCCGATCCCCAGCGAAACATGCTGTTCGAAACCGAATGGCAGCCCGACATCGACGCCCTGCCCGATCATCCACCCGGCGCCGACGAGCGTTCGCGCCTCCTCACGGCGCTGTCCACAACGCCCACCGACATCGAAGAACTGCTCGCCCTGACGACGATCACGCCCCAGGCCATGCAGATTCTCCTCCTTGAACTCGACCTCGCCGGGCAGATCGAATGGTCCTCCGGCCAGCTCGTCGCATTGCGTGGCGGGTGAACAAAAACAGTCCCCGTTGACACCGCCCCCTCGGTTCACCATGTTGCGCGCTCTCAGTTACAGCGTTGCGGAACGGGTACTCCATGAAGGTCGTCGTCGTTGAAAGTCCGGCTAAAGCCAAGACAATCAACAAGTATTTGGGCAAGGACTATGAAGTCCTGGCTTCGTTCGGCCATATCCGCGATTTGCCCGCCAAGGACGGTTCGGTCCGTCCCGATGAAGATTTCGCCATGTCCTGGGAGGTCGACACGGCCTCCAAGAAGCGCGTTTCCGACATTGCCAATGCGCTCAAGGGCGCCGACGGCCTGATCCTCGCAACCGACCCCGATCGCGAAGGCGAGGCCATTTCCTGGCACATTCTCGACGTGCTCCGCCAAAAGAAGGCGCTGAAAAAAGACACGCCCGTGCAGCGCGTCGTCTTCAACGCTATCACCAAGGATGCCGTCACCACGGCCATGGCGAATCCGCGCGATGTCGACATGCCGCTGGTCGACGCCTATCTGGCGCGTCGCGCCCTCGACTATCTCGTCGGCTTCACCCTGTCGCCGATCCTCTGGCGCAAGCTGCCGGGCTCCCGCTCGGCCGGCCGCGTGCAGTCCGTGGCCCTGCGTCTCGTTTCCGACCGCGAAGCCGAGATCGAAAAGTTCAAGGCAGAGGAATATTGGTCCGTCGAAGCCGCGCTCTCGCAGAACGGCAAGGGCTTTGTCGCCCGCCTGTTCTCGGTCGACGGCAAGAAGACCGACAAGCTGGACATCAAGACCGGTGAAGACGCCGTCGCGCTCAAAAAGCTCATCGAAGCCGGCCAGTTCAACGTCTCCAACGTCGAAAAGAAGCCGACCAAGCGCAATCCCTATGCGCCCTTCACCACCTCTTCGCTGCAGCAGGACGCCTCCTCGCGCCTCGGCCTGTCGCCCAGCCGCACCATGCAGATCGCCCAGCGCCTCTACGAAGACGGCCTCATCACCTATATGCGTACCGACGCCGTGCAGATGGCGCCGGAAGGCATTGCCATGGCCCGTTCGGTGATCGGCAAATATTACGGCGCCGAATTCCTGCCCGAGAAGGCCAGGGTCTATCAATCCAAGGCCAAGAACGCTCAGGAAGCGCACGAAGCGATCCGTCCCACGGACATGTTCAAGCGCCCCGAAGACCTGCACCTCGATGCCGACCAGCAGAAACTCTACGGCCTCATCTGGCGCCGCACCGTCGCCTCGCAGATGGCCTCCGCCGAGATCGACCGCACCACTGTCGACATCGCCGTAAACGTCCCCGGCCGCGCCGTAACCCTGCGCGCCGTCGGCTCCGTCGTCACCTTCCCGGGTTTTTTGAAACTCTACGGCGTCGAAGCCAAAAGCGACGAGGACACGGAAGACGAAGACAGCCGCGAACTGCCCCCGCTCAAGGTCGGCGATAAGCCGAGCCTCGAAAAGGTCGACATCGAGCAGCATTTCACCCAGCCGCCGAGCCGCTATACCGAAGCGAGCCTGATCAAGAAGATGGAAGAGCTCGGCATCGGCCGTCCTTCCACCTATGCCGCGACGCTCTCGACCCTCAAGGACCGCGACTATGTCCGCCTCGAGGGCAAGGCGCTGCACCCCGAAGATCGCGGCCGCATCGTCACCGCCTTCCTCGAAAGCTTCTTCACCCGCTATGTCGAATACGGTTTTACGGCCGGCCTCGAAGAAAAACTCGACGAGATTTCCGACGGCAAGCTCGACTACAAGGAAGTGCTACGCGAGTTCTGGACGGATTTTACGGGCAATGTCGAGGAGATTAAGGATCTCCGCGTCTCCGAAGTCCTCGACGCGCTCAACGACCTCCTCGCGAGCCGCATCTTCCCACCCAAGGAAGATGGGTCCGACCCGCGCCGCTGCCCCACCTGTGGCACCGGCACGCTATCGCTGAAACTCGGCAAATTCGGCGCCTTCATCGGCTGTTCGAACTATCCCGAGTGCAAGCACACCATGCAGCTCTCCGACGCGGCCTCCGGCCAGTCTTCGGAAGCCGCTGCCGGTGACGGCGTCCTCGGCACCGATCCGGAATCGGGCGAGGAAGTGCACCTCAAATCCGGCCGCTTCGGCCCCTATGTCCAGCTCGGCGAAGGCAAGGAACCCAAGCGCTCGTCGCTACCCAAGGGCTGGGAACCGGGCTCACTCACCCTCGAAAAGGCGCTGCAACTCCTTTCGCTGCCGCGCGAAGTCGGCCTCCACCCCGAATCTGGCCTCCCCGTCTCCGCCGGCCTCGGCCGCTATGGCCCCTTCATCCTGCACGACGGCAAATATGCCAACCTGCCGGACGTGGAAGAAGTCTTCACCGTCGGCCTAAACCGCGCCGTCGACCTCCTCGCCCAGAAAGCCGCGGGCGGCTTCAAGCGCGGCGGCGGCACCACGATCGCCGCCATCCAGACGTTCGAGCACGACAATGGCCCCATCACCGTCCGCGCCGGTCGCTATGGCCCATACGTCAATCAAGGCAAGGTCAATGCGACCATCCCCAAGGACGTAAAGCCGGAGGACGTCACGGTCGAACAGGCCGTGCAGTGGATCGCCGCCCGCGCCGAAGCCACCGGCACCAAGGTGAAAAAGGCTCCGGCGAAGAAGGCCGCTGCCAAGAAGCCGGCAGCCAAGGCGACTGCCGAAAAGAAGCCGGCTGCCAAGAAGGCACCGGCAAAGAAGGCGGCCAAGGCCACCGTAACAGAAGAAGACCCGCCGTTCTGACGCGAACACCAGCCTGCCATCCTCCCCCGCCTGCGGGGGAGGGGGACTACGCGCCGCGTGGTGGAGGGGGGTGCCACACGTGCCGACTCAGATTAGGTCCACCCGCCTCCACTCCCGCTTCACCCCTCTCCACCGCCTATCGGCGGTCCCCCTCTCCCGCAAGCGAGAGAGGCAAGAGCGCAGCTAGCCGCCCCTACCCCATCGTCCTCCCCACCAGCCCCAGCCAATTCTCCAGCGCAATCTTGCGCACCAGCGTTTCGCCATAGCCCTTGTCCAGCAGCGCCTGCAGGAGCTTCGGCACGCCGGTGACATCCTTGATCGGCGCCGGCATCACCGCCCCGTCAAAATCGCTCCCCAGCGCCACGCCGTCCTCACCCAGCGCCTCCACCAGCGCATCGACATGGCGAACCATCAGTTCAATTTCCATGTCCGGCTCCATCTTGCCATCGGGCCGCAAAAACCCCGTCGCATAGTTGAGCCCAACGACACCCCGGCTCTCGCGGATCGCCGCCAGTTGCCAATCCGTCAGGTTGCGCGTCGAAGGACAGATCGCAAAAACATTGGAATGCGTCGCCACCAGCGGCTTCGTCGAAATCGCAGCCACATCCCGGAAACCAGCAGCATTGAGGTGCGAGAGATCAATCATGATCCCCATTCGGTCGCACACGCGTACCAGTTCCTTGCCGGCATCGCTCAGCCCCGGCCCGATATCTGGATCGGCATTGTGCTTGAACGGCACGCCCGTCCCAAAGGCATTCGCCCGGCTCCAGGTGATCCCCAGCGAGCGGAACCCCGCCGCATAGAGGACCTCCAGCGCATAAAAATCGGTGTCGATCGCCTCGGCACCCTCATGGTGATAAATCGCCGCCAGCTTTCCCGCTGATATCGCCGCCCGCAGTTCCGCCTCGGTCCGACATACGGCCAGCGCCCCGGCATTTTCCAGCCGGAACATCAGCGCCGCCATGGCATTGGTCGAGCGCTGCGCCTCGGCGATATCCAGCTCCGGCGGCAATTGTCCGCCAGACGTCGTCGGACTCGCCGCCACGGCATTGAGATTCGTCTTCAGCGGCGGCGGGAACATCGCGAAGAACCCGCCCGCCATCCCGGCTTCCCTGGCCCGCGGCAGATCAATCTGCGCCTCGGCCATGCCGTTCGTGAACAAGTCCACCTTGTTCCGCCGCGGGTCATCCAGCAGCCGCAACAGCGTGTCATTGTGTCCGTCGAAGAATGGAATCGTCATGGAATCGCCTTGGGTTGAAGTGGTTATTCAAGGGGGTTTGGTCGTCTGAGGCAAGCACCGCACCTCCCCTCGCCCCTTGCGGGAGAGGGACAGATTTTCTGCGTTCAGCAGAAAATCAGGGTGAGGGGTATTCTGTCCTCCGCAGAGGAGCGACAGAGGGTAATGCAGGAATACCCCTCATCCCGACCGAATTCGCGAATTCGGTGACCCTTCGGGCACCTTCTCCCGCAAGGGGAGAAGGGAAGCCGGTGCTAGAGAACGGAATTTGGCAAACCGTCGCCAATCCCCTACATATCGGGCAACATGACCACCAAAAAACCAAAACCAAAAAATACCTCGGGCCCCAAGCGCAGCGTTCAACAGCGCGCCGGTGAATTGCCCACGCGCGAACAACTACTGGAGGCCCTCAAGCAAGACGCCGACATCAAGGGCAAACGCGACCTCGCAAAAGTCTTCGGCATTCGCGGCGATATGCGCCGCCCCTTCAAAGCCATGCTGGCCGAGCTTGAAGGCGAAGGCGTCATCACACGCACTCGCAAGGCGCTGCGCCGCACCGCCGCCCTGCCCCATGTGACCGTTCTCGATATTCCGTCCGACGCCGATCCCGACGCGCTCCATGCCTTCCCGGCCCAGTGGAACCCGGAAGAAGGCGAAAAACCCCGCGTCGAAGTGCTTGTCAGCAAGGATTCCCGCGTCGTCCCGGCTCCGGGCGATCGCATCCTCGCCCGCATCGATGCCGGCGACGGAGAAATTCCCTTCTACACCGCCAAGCCGATGAAGGTGCTGGACAAGCCCCGTCGCGGCCAGATCGGCATCGTCCGCATGGACGAGGAAGGCGCCCGCCTCATCCCGGTCGATCGCAAGCAGAAGGAAATGCGCATTCCGCTGGGCGATCTCGGCGAAGCCCAGGACGGCGATCTCGTCGAAGTGGAAGTAAAGCTTTCCGGCCGCCTGATGATTCCGCGCGCCCGCGTCACCTCCGTCATCGGCAACCCCGCCTCCGAAGGCGCGGTGTCGATGATCGCGATCCACAATCTCGAAATTCCCTACAAATTCCCGACCAGCGTCATCCGCGAAGCCGAAGAGGCCAAGGAAGCGACGTTGAAAGGCCGCGAAGACTGGCGCGACCTGCCGCTCGTCACCATCGACCCGCCCGACGCCAAGGACCATGACGACGCCGTCCACGCCGCGCCCGACGATGATCCGAAGAACGCCGGCGGCCATGTGGTCACTGTGGCCATCGCCGACGTCGCCGCCTATGTCCGCCCCGGCACATCGCTCGATCGCGAAGCCTATCTCCGCGGCAATTCGGTCTATTTCCCAGACCGCGTCGTGCCCATGCTCCCCGAGCGCATTTCCAACGAACTGTGCTCGCTCAAGGAAGGCGAGCCCCGAGCCGCCCTCGCCGTGCGCATGGTGCTCAATGCCGACGGCCACAAGATCAGCCACACCTTCCATCGCATCCTGATGCGCTCGGCAGCCAAGCTCAGCTACCAGCAGGCCCAGGCCGCCATCGACGGCAATGCCGACGACAAGACCGGTCCACTGCTCGAACCCATCCTGCGCCCCCTCTGGGCAGCCTATGACGCCATGGCAGGCGCCCGCGACAAGCGCGGCCCGCTCGATCTCGATCTGCCGGAGCGAAAAATCATCCTCGACGACAAGGGCATGGTCGCCGATATCCGCATTCCCGAGCGGCTCGAAGCCCATCGCCTCATCGAAGAGATGATGATCGCCGCCAACGTCGCCGCCGCCGAAACGCTCGAACAAAAGCGCAGTGAACTGCTCTATCGTGTCCACGACGAGCCAAGTTCGGAAAAGCTGCAAAGCCTGCGCGATTTCCTCGGCAGCCTCGATATCGCGGTCAAAAAGTCCGATTCCGTCCGTGCATCCGATTTCAACGGCATCCTCGGTCAGGCCCGCAAGGCCGGCAATGTGGAGCAGGTCAGCGAAATGGTGCTGCGCAGCCAGGCGCAGGCCGAATATTCCGCCGAGAATTATGGCCATTTCGGTCTGAACCTTGACCGCTACGCGCACTTCACCTCGCCCATCCGCCGCTATGCCGACCTCATCGTGCACCGCGCGCTGGTGCGAGCGCTCGGCCTTGGCGACGATGGTCTGACCGAACAGGAAGCGACGAAGCTTCAGGGCATCGCCCAGCACATCTCGGCCACCGAACGCCGTGCCATGGTGGCCGAGCGCGAGACCTCGGATCGCCTCTTGGCCCAGTTCCTGGCACAAAAAATCGGCGCGCGCTTCGAAGGCCGCATTTCCGGCGTCACCCGCTCCGGCCTCTTCATCCGCCTCCTCGAGACCGGCGCCGACGGCTTCATTCCGGCCTCCACCCTCGGCGAGGACTACTATCGCTATGTCGAAGAGCGCCAGGCGATGATCGGGGAGCGTGGCGGCGAAACTTTTACGCTCGGCGACCGCGTCACCGTGCGTCTCCTCGAAGCAGCTCCCGTAGCCGGTGCGCTACGTTTCGAGCTTCTTTCCGAAGGCACCCGCGGCAATCCGCCATCTGGCAGACGCCTCAGAAAGGGGCCATCTAGGAGCTTCGGTCCCAAGGGCCGGAGAAAGAGGTAGTTCCATGACCGAGAACGCCACAACTCTCGAAAATCGCAGCGTCGCCCAGGCGATGTGGCGCGGCACGCTCTGCAGGTGCCCCCATTGCGGCAAGGGCAAGATGTTCCGCGCCTATCTGAAAGTCGTCGACCAGTGCGACGTCTGCGGCGAGGAGCTAAAGCACCATCGTGCCGATGACTTCCCGCCCTATATCGCCATCACCATCGTCGGCCACATCATCATCTTCCTGATGCTGCACATGGATATGACCTATCACGTCCAGCCGATCACCTATGTGATCACCATGATTCCCCTGGCCATTGTCCTTCCGCTCGCGATTCTGCCCTCTACCAAGGGCGCGATCGTCGGCCTGCAGTGGGCTACCCGCATGTATGGCTTCGGCACGGGCCAGCGGGACTAAACGCGCGCCTTGCACCCCGGCAATCCACGTCATCCCCGCGAAAGCGGGGATTTCTGTTTCTGACACCTGCCCTATCCCCTCCATCGTCACTACCGGGCTTGTCCCGGCAATCCACCTCCCCTCCGCCGGGGACTACCGGGACAAGCCCGGTAGTGACGGCCAATGAGAGATCGCGCCACAATGGTGGCTCAAGCAAACTGCGATCCCTCTTTCGCCTTCACCTTATCCCTCGGCCTGAACCGCAGCGCCGACCACTCCGCATCGAGCGCCACAGCCCGCACCGGACGCAGCCCCTTGGCCTCCAGCGGCTCCCAACCCATGTCCCGGGTCAAACCCGCCTCCTTGCCCGCCTCGCCCTTCTTGTAGGCCACCCAAAGCAGCCCGTCCGGCGGCAGCTCAGCCAGGATTCGTGGCACCATGGCCTCCACCTCCGCCGGCCCGGTGAAACAGGCCAAAACCCCGTCATAGTAGGAATCGCCATGCACCGGCTCCACCTCGGCACCGGCGGTGACTTCCTCGGCGATTTCCTGTGGTACATTGATCAGCCAGAGCTTGGTTCCAGCCTTGATCTGCAGCCGATGCAGCAATTCGGTCGGTGCGGTCATCTCGGTGTCTCCTTTCCCCTCTATATGCTTGACAACTTCCCGCAAATCCGTAGGTTGCGCCCAAATTCCGGCGCTGCCTTGGCTCGCGGCGCCTTTTCGTTTTGACAAGGACTACGAAAATGGCAAAAGCCGCCACCATCAAGATCAAGCTCGTGTCGACTGCCGATACCGGCTACTTCTACGTGACCAAGAAGAACGCCCGTACCCAGACCGAAAAGCTGGCCTTCAAGAAGTACGACCCGGTCGTTCGCAAGCACGTCGAATTCAAGGAAGCCAAGATCAAGTAATCTGATCTGACATCCTAAGCGTTTGAAAGGCCCTGCACATCGTGCGGGGCCTTTTCGCATTTGGACTAACCAAATCGGCGAAACGCTGATCTCGACGCTAACAGTCTGTCAGCATCGAGGAACATGTTCATAGCGATTTCAGGGAGTGAGAGTGGCTGGTCCGGAGCGGTACGTCGAAGAGGCCACTCTCACCGCATCCGGACCAACCGCCCTACGGGACTCAGGAGTTGCGGCGGACCTGAGAAAAGCCGTAGGGAGCTCGGAGGCATCGGTCGTTTGCGACCGTCGCCGTCTGAAAACCACCCTACAATGGACCGGAGGAAACTCAAGGAAATCCAGTCAAAAGCGACCGATAACCGTTTGTTAATTATAACAGATAACCCTAACAGGCGGCATTTTATCAAGCCGCGTCGAGGATTACCCGGTTACGTCCCTCACGCTTGGCGCGATAGAGCGCCAAGTCGGCCCGCTTGATCAGGCTTTCCGCAGTATCGGACAAGCTCTCGTTGAACGAGACACCAACGGATACGGTCACCGTAAGCAGCTTCTGACCATTGATTTCAAAGGTCTTTTCGCCGACGGCCTGCCGCACGCGCTCAGCCACCAGCTCGGCATTGCTGACATCGGTATCGGGCATCAGCACCACGAATTCCTCGCCGCCAAACCGGCAAGCCAGATCAACCCCGCGGATATTGCGTTTCATCCGCGCGGAAAATTCCTTGAGCACCACGTCGCCGACGTCGTGGCCATAGGTATCGTTCACTGACTTGAAGTGGTCGATATCAAGGATCATCACCGCCAGGTTGCGTTCCTGCTCCTGGGCCTTGCTCAGCAAGACATTGAGATGTCTGTCGAAATAGCGACGATTGTAGAGGCCGGTAAGGTCGTCCGTCACCGCCATGGCGATGGAATTGTTGACGCTTTCGCGCAGTTCCATTGCATAGCGGTGCCGCCGGACCTGCGTACGCACCCGAGCCTTAAGCTCGTTCCGCTCGATCGGCCGGCTGATGAAATCGTTGACCCCGAGATCAAGCGCGCGCATCACCCGCGGCTTGTCGCCGTCGTCGGCCATCAGGATGATCGGCAGGTGGCGCGAATGGTCCACAGTACGGATTTGCGAAGCCACCCGCAGCGGGTCAAAATCGTTGAGCGACATGCTCACCAGCGCCAATTCATATTGTGCGCCAGACACTTGGAACACCGCATCAGCCGGCTCAAGCAGGATGTCGACCTTGTGTTCCTCGGAGAGGTAGCCCTGGACGCGCTCGGCGTGGCGCTTGTCGGTGTCGATGATCAACACCTTGCCGCCCTGTGCCGAGATCGTGTCCATGGCCCGCATGGCGTCTTCGATCGCCAGTTGCTGACCGGTCAAGGCGCGAGCCCGCAATTCGTCCGTCAGGGACTTCAGCCGCGCCAGACTTTTGACGCGCGCCATGAGCTGCATGTCGTCAACAGGCTTGGTCAGAAAATCGTCCGCACCGGCCTCAAGGCCCTTCACGCGGTCGGAAGGCTGGTCGAGCGCCGTGATCATCAGCACCGGCACGTGATGCGTGCGCGGGTTGGATTTCAGGTGGCGGCAAACCTCAAAACCGTCCATCACCGGCATCATCACATCCAGGAGGATGATGTCGACGTCGGTTCCTTCAAGGATTTCAAGTGCTTCCGGCCCGGAATTGGCGGTGAGAACTTCGAAATATTCGGCGGTGAGCCGCGCTTCGAGCAGCCGAACATTCGTCGGAATGTCGTCGACAATCAGAACGCGCGCCGTCACCGCATATCCCCCAAGCAAACCAATTTATCCCGATGCCGCACCGGCCACCGGGAACGCACCGCCGAACCGCCTGATGCCTCCAGCGACGTCAGGCAGGTCCAATATATTGGGCAATGGTTTCCAGAAAGTGAGACACGGAGATAGGTTTCGAAATGTAACCCTCGCACCCGCCTTGCAAAATCCGCTCCTCGTCGCCCTTCATGGCAAAGGCCGTGACGGCGATGACGGGAATATGGGCGAGCTGCTCGTCGTCCTTGAGCCATTTGGTGACAACAAGGCCCGACACTTCCGGCAATTGGATATCCATGAGGATCAGGTCGGGCATATGCGCCCGCGCCAGATCCAGCGCTTCAAGGCCATTGCGGGTCTGAATGACCCTGTAGCCGCGCGATTCGAGCAGATCGTTGAAGAGCTTCATGTTGAGCTCGTTGTCTTCCACGATCATGACTGTCTTGGACATTGGTCCTCACTTGCGTGCCTGTGGCACCGGCAGTTTCCCCGGTCCCAGCACCACGGCCCTTCGCTTCCCCGTCGCCATGGGGTATCATTCAATCCGTTACAAAACCTCAAATGAGGCCAAGACTTGCCGCTCGCGAAACCGTCATCGTTGGACCTCGAAGAGGTCGCCGGGGCCTGCCTCGGTTACCTTGCCGAAAATCCCGATGAACTGCTGGCTTTCATGCAGCATGCCGGGCTCGATCCGCAATCTCTTCGTTCCGCAATCGGCACGAAGCGGCTGCAAACCGGGCTCGTCGACTATTTTGCCGCAAACGAACCGATTCTGCTCGCCCTCTGCGCGAATACCGGCATGAACCCGGAATCGTTCATGCGCCTCTGGTACAAGCTCAACCCCAACGGATGATCCGACGCGATGGATTGGCTGTGCCGCGACTGCCTCAGTTCCGGAACGGCGGCGGCCGGACCCCGTCGCTGTCCGCAATGCGGCTCGCCCAGAATCCGCAGCCATTCCGAGCTTTTTGCCCTCTCCATAGCCCATGTCGATTGCGACGCCTTTTACGCCTCAGTCGAAAAGCGCGATGACCCGAGCATGCGTGACCGCCCGCTGATCATCGGCGGCGGCGTGCGCGGCGTCGTTTCGACCTGCTGCTATATCGCCCGCCAATCCGGCGTTCGCTCGGCCATGCCCATGTATAAGGCGCGCGAACTCTGCCCCGATGCTGTGATCATCAAGCCCAACATGGCCAAGTACGTGGAGGTCAGCCGCCAGATCCGCCGCCATATGGATACGCTGACGCCGCTCGTCGAACCCCTTTCGATCGACGAAGCCTTCCTCGACCTCACCGGCACCGAGAAAGTCCACAAGGCGCCCCCTGCCCTGACCCTGGCTCGCTTCGCCCGTACCGTCGAGCAAGAGGTGGGCGTCACCATTTCGGTCGGCCTCAGCCACAACAAGTTCCTCGCCAAGGTCGCATCCGACCTCGACAAGCCGCGCGGATTTGCCGTCATCGGCACCGCGGAAACCCTGTCTTTCCTGGCACCCAAGCCGATCAGCCTGATCTTCGGCGTCGGCAAGGTTTTTTCCGAGACGTTGAAGAAGGACGGCTATCACACCATCGGCCAGTTGCAGGACGCTGATCCCATCCAGCTCATGCGTCTCTATGGCGAATCGGGCGCGCGCCTGGCGCGCCTTTCCCGCGGACAGGATAGTCGCCGGGTTTCCATCGATGGCGAGATGAAGACGGTTTCCTCGGAAACCACATTCAACACCGATCTCGCGACACTCGAAGAGCTCTCCACCGAACTGCTCCACTGCTGCGAACGCCTTTCCGAGCGCCTCAAATCCAAGAACATCGTCGGCGACACGGTGACGCTCAAGCTCAAGACAGCAGGATTTAAGTTGCGCACGCGCGCCCGACACCTGATGATGCCGACACAGCTCGCCAATGTGCTCTACGAGGCAGGACTAAACCTCCTGCAGCGCGAGGCCGATGGCACGCCGTTCCGCTTGATCGGCATCGGCATTTCGGGCATCGAAGCGGCCGACGGGTCCGATCCGACGGACCTGCTCGAGCCGCAGGTTGCCCGCAAGGCGGCGGCGGAACGGGCTATGGACCGTGTGCGCACCCGCTTTGGCCGCACTGCCGTCGTCCGCGGCAAACTCTACACCAACCGGGCCGAAGCCAGTTCGGCTCCGGCATCCGAAGAAGAAGCAGAAGACCTGGAAGGCAAGACCAGATGACCGATCCGATCCAAAAGCTCCGCGAATATGGCTACGAACTGCCCGCCCCCAAGGCGCCGGTCGCGAGCTATGTGCCCGTTACCCGCAGCGGCAATCTCCTTTACGTCTCGGGCCAGATTTCGACCGGCGAGAACGGCGTAGTGGGCGGTCGTCTCGGCGACACGATGAATGTGCAGCAGGGTGGCAACGCCGCCGAGCTCGCCATCCTCAACGTGCTCTCGCACATCGTCTATTCCGCCGGTATTCCGCTGCAGGACATCAAGAAAATCCTGAAGCTGACGGTTCTCGTCTGCTCCGACAGCGAATTCACCGAGCAGCATCTCGTCGCCAATGGCGCATCGAACCTGCTGGTCGGCATTCTGGGCGACAAGGGCAAGCATGCCCGCGCCGCTTTCGGCGTCACCTCCCTGCCCTTCGGCGCAGCGGTGGAAATCGACGCTGTCGTCGAAGTCTGACGCCTATCTGTAATTGCACTGTCACGGAGGCGTGCGAACCGGACGCCTCCGATTTCACGGCAGATTGTCATGACCGCACCGCTCTTTCCCCGCCCAGTTGCCCATCGTGGCCTGCACGACCGCGCTAATGGCGTGATCGAAAACAGCGCCAGCGCCTTTGCGGCCGCTATCGCGAGCAATTTCGCTATCGAATGTGATCTGCAGCTCACCAGCGACGGCCATGCGGTCGTCTTCCACGATGAGAAGCTCGAACGCCTCACCGGCGAAACCGGTCTCGTTAGCGACCTTACCCTCGCCGAGATGACGAGCCTGAAACTGCTCGACAGCGCCGCAGGCGATCGCCCGCAGACCTTTGACGCTTTCCTCGAACAGATTTCCGGCCGTGCTCTGCTCCAGGTCGAGCTCAAGCACCAACCGAGCCTCGAGGCCACGCGCCGCCTGGCCACTATCGCCGCCGAAGCGCTTGCCAAATATTCCGGCCCTACCACCGTCGAATCCTTCGATCCGCGCCTCATCACCCTCATCCGCGAATACGGTTTTGCCGGTCCGCGCGGCATCATCACCTATGACTACGAGGGCGAAGACTACCCGCCGGGGATCACCGAGGATGAGCGCTATACGATGCGCCACCTGCTGCACTGGCACGAAACCCAGTTCGACTTCATTTCCTGCGACAAGAGCGCCCTGACCTTGCCCGCGATCACTTTCTGGCGCGCCCTCGGCAAGCCGGTGACCGCCTGGACGATCCGGTCTAAGGTTGAAGCGGAGGCTGCGGCCCCCTACATCGACCAGATCGTGTTCGAAGGGTTCAACCCGGACAGTGTCTCCTAAAGAGCTTTCAGCAACCATCCATCCCTCCACGGCGTCTATATCGGCCGAGCAGTGGAACTCCCTTGTGCCGGGCACCAATGGCGTGCCCGACAATCCCTTCCTCGATCATGCCTTTTTCCTGGCGCTCGAAGAATCGGGCTGCGCCACTGGCCGCACCGGCTGGCAGCCCCAGCACATCCTCATGAAGGACGAGACAGGCAACGCTGTCGGTCTTCTGCCGCTGTTCCTCAAAACCCATTCCATGGGTGAATATGTCTTCGACCACGGCTGGGCCCAGGCGCTGGAGCGCGCCGGCGGGCACTATTATCCCAAGCTTCAGGGTTCCGTGCCTTTCACCCCCGTGACCGCGTCCAAGCTGCTGGTTCCGTCCGACAGCCTGCAGATTCGCGCCGCGCTGCTCTCGACCGCCGAAGAGCTGGCGCGCCAGCGCAATGCCTCCTCGGTGCATCTCACCTTCCTCCCCGACGAAGATGCCGCCACGGCCAATGCGGCGGACTGGCTGAGCCGGGTGGACACCCAGTTTCACTGGCACAACGAGGACTTTCCCAGCTTCGACGCCTTTCTCGAAACCCTCTCGTCGCGAAAGCGCAAGGTCATCCGCCGCGAGCGCCGCGATGCACTGGCCGATGGCATCACCATTCGCTGGCTCCGCGGCGGCGACATCAAAGAGCATCATTGGGATGCCTTCTTCGATTTCTACGAGGACACCGGCTCGCGGAAATGGGGCCAGCCCTATCTCAACCGGAAGTTCTTCTCGCTGCTCGGCCAATACATGGCCGACCGCGTGCTTCTGGTCTTCGCTTATGAGGGCGATGAGCCCATTGCTGGCGCCATCAATTTCATCGGCAAGGACCGACTCTATGGCCGCAATTGGGGCGCTACACGCGAAGTGCCGTTCCTCCATTTCGAGGTCTGCTACTACCAGGCCATCGACTATGCCATCGCCCACGGGCTCAGGGTTGTCGAAGCCGGCGCGCAGGGCGAACATAAGCTGGCGCGCGGCTATACGCCGGTAACGACGCATTCGGCTCACTGGATCGCTCATCCCGGCCTCCGGGATGCCGTAGCCGACTATCTCGAAGCCGAACGCCCCACGGTGGAACGAGAGCAGTCAGTCCTCGAAACCTTCTCGCCCTATCGGCGTGGCGAACGCACCGATCGCTGATCGCGACTAGCGATCGCTTGTCGCGACGCGGCGATCGCTGCATGCGGCGGCAAAGTATCTTTCCCTCCCCGGCGATCGAATCTAAAACCGTTTTATGTTTTGGGACGCTTTCATTTTTTTACTTCAAGCCGGACTGGCCTTCATCGTTTCGACGGCGCTTTTTGACGCGCTTCACTGGCTGCTGCACCGCTGGGAAAATTCGTCCAGTCCCCTGCTCCGGAAATTCTCTTCGTGGCACTGGGTCCACCACAAGTTCCTGGGCCTCGATATGCAGGTCAACCCGGCCTATGTCCGGGCCAATATCTGGTTCCACGTCCTGCCCGAATACATCACCGCAATGGTCGGCACGCTGTTGTTCCTGCTCATCTTTCCCTGGCCGCCGATTGCCCTCGTGGCCGTGGTGCGGACGATCATGCTGGGCCTGACGCTGCGGGAAGAAGGGCTGGATTTCAACCACATGTCGATGAACCGCGTGGGAGGCCAGCAAGGCCTTCTCTGGGTAAACAACAATTACCACGCGATGCATCACGTTTATCCGCACAACTTCTTCTCCTCCTTCACCAATGTCTTCGACCTCGTCGCGGGCACGACCTGTCAGATCGAAGGCCGGCGCTTTCTCGTCACCGGTTCCGGCGGCGCGTTTGGCTCCGCCATGGTCAAGGCTCTCCAAAAGCGCGGCGCCATTGTCGAAGTCGCCAAGTCAGGCGTCGATTTTTCTGCCGGCAACTATGCGGGGATGGAAGAAAAGCTCGCGCGCGCCGATGTCCTCGTGCTCTCCCACGGCGCCAGGACGGAAGATTGCTGGAACGCCAATTACGTCACTTTTCGCAATCTCATCGAGCGGTTCACCGCCATCGGTCAGGGTCGACTGACACCACCCGAGGTCTGGGCACTTGGCTCGGAAGTCGAGTTTCACGGCGATATGGGCCTAGATGAGCTCAAGGATTATTCCAGCTCCAAGCGCGCCTTCGCCGCGCGCGCCCGCCACTATTATCGCTCCGACGATCTCATCTACCGCCACATCGTGCCCTCATCCTTTACCTCCGCCATGGGCAAGGGCGCGATGTCGGCGGAAACGGCAGTCAACATCGCGCTGTTCCTCATCACGCGCGGCATAAAATATGTTCCGGTGACATTGACGGGCCTTGCCGTTCTCAACTTCTTCCGCTTCCGCTATGCCAACAATGCTGGCGACGAAGCGCTTTCGCCGGCCGAATGACTGCAAGGAGCCGAGGGGCCAGATGAGCTACGATCCAACCAATATCTTCGCCAAAATTCTCAGAGGCGAACTGCCTTGCCACAAGGTCTACGAAGACGATACAGCCCTGGTAATGATGGACATTTTCCCTCAGTCGAAGGGACACACGCTGGTCATCCCCAAGGCCGCATCGCGTAACCTTCTCGATGCCGATCCCGCGGCCCTGGCGGCGGTAATCCCCCTCGTGCAGCGCGTCGCGCGGGCCGTCCAGGCTGTGACCAAAGCCGACGGCCTGCGCCTCGCCCAGTTCAACGAAGCCCCGGCCGGCCAGACCGTCTTTCACCTGCACTTTCACATCATTCCCGCCTATGAAGGCGTCGCACTTGGCGCCCACGCGACCGGTCGCGCAGACGATAGTGAACTGGCCCAACTGGCCAAGGACATCGCCGCAGCCCTCTAGCAGCCCGAAAACACCAAAATCCCAAGACTCTTGCGGAACATAGGTGGAACACATATAGTCGTTCCGTCTATGTTCCGATTCTGGGGTAGCCGGGCAATGCTGACGCGCAAACAACACGAACTTCTCATGTTCATTCATGAACGCATGAAGGAAAGCGGCATTCCGCCGTCCTTCGACGAAATGAAGGACGCGCTCGATCTCGCCTCCAAGTCCGGCATTCACCGGCTGATCACCGCGCTCGAGGAGCGTGGCTTCATCCGCCGCCTGCCCAACCGAGCCCGCGCGCTGGAAGTGGTAAAGCTCCCCGACTCGATGAACCCATCGCTTGGCGGCCGCAAGGCACGCTTCGAACCCGCCGTCATCGAAGGCAATCTGGGCAAGGTCGCCTCGCCCCCCGCGCGCAGCACCGACGACTATGCCCGCCCGATTTCGATTCCGGTCATGGGCCGCATCGCCGCTGGTACGCCGATCGAGGCGATCCAGAGCCATTCCCATACCATCGCCGTTCCCCCGGAAATGCTCGGCGCTGGTGAACACTATGCGCTCGAAGTGCGCGGCGATTCGATGATCGAGGCCGGCATTTTTGACGGCGATACCGTGCTCATCAAGAAGCAGGACACGGCGTCCACGGGCGAGATCATCGTCGCGTTGGTTGATGATGAAGAAGCGACCCTCAAGCGCTTGCGCCGCAAGGGCAATACGGTCGCCCTCGAAGCCGCCAATCCCGCCTATGAAACCCGTATCTTCCCGCCGGACCGCGTAAAAGTTCAGGGTCGGCTCGTCGGTCTCCTGCGGAAATATTGATGAGCGAGGCCGCCACGCCTGAAGCGGTGATGGCGGCTTATGCCGAGCTGATCAATCGACACGATTTTGCGCTGCTGATCCCGCTGATCGATCCCAAAGCCAGTTTCTGGTTCAGCTCCGGCACTTACGAGGGCCATGAAGCGACGCGCGACGCCTTCGAGCGCACCTGGCAGCGTCTTGCCAACGAGACCTATTGGCTCGAAGACCTTCGCTGGATTGCCAGGAGTGCTGAAGCTGCCAGTTGCATTTACCGCTTCCACTGGCGTGCGACCATCGAGGGCCAAGTTGTAGAAGGCAAAGGCCGCGGAACGACGGTTCTCGCCAGGGGAGAGAGCGGCTGGCATATTGTGCATGAGCACCTGAGCGCTTTCCCGGAATGAACGAAAGCGCTCTATGCGGCTACGTTGCGCAATTGGGAGTAGTGCCGCGGCGGGCGTCGCATCCACCGCCGCGACGAGCATGCACGCGTCTGCCAGTGAGCCTATTGCTTCTAAATGTCGCGAGGCGAACTAAATAGCAAAATTTAAGCCGATTTTTAGCGCCGTCGCGCATCCTTTGGCCTGACTCTTGGCTGTCTAGTTGGACCGAGGACCGCGATGCGCATCAGCACGATCACCAATTGGGCCTATGCCTTGACTGTGGGACTGACCTTGTTGTCAGGCGGCTCCTTCATCATTGCAACGCATTACGCGGATCGCGAGCGCGATGCCCTTGATATCGCATGGAAGATCGATGAAGGCGTCGAAGTGCTGGCCCGGGCAGCCGAGCTAACCACTGAAGACGCTCGGCTTTTCGTTTTCACGGGCGAGCAGCGCTATCTGGAGGCGTTTCAGACGGCTCTTGCGGAAGAGCGGGAACGGGAACGCGCCATCCGCGTGCTGAGGGAAAAGGGGCTGCCCGAAGAGGAGGTGGCGGCGCTTCGAGCGGTCGAAGCGAATGCCGAAATTCTGGATGCGATCGAGGAACAGGCAGTCGCAGACTTCGCCAATGGCGCCGAGAATCAGGCCAAAGCGGCTCTTTTTTCTCCCGAGCACGAGGAGGCCCAGCTCGGCCTCCTGAACAGCGTTAGCCATTTTGTCGATCTCGTCGCGCTGCGAACCCGCGGGGAAGTGGAACAGGCAAGCGCACAGGCAGAGCTTTGGGGCACGATCGCCAAGTCGATGCTCGCGCTGACGGCCCTGGTGTTCCTCTGCGTGCTCTATTTCGTCCTGACACGACGCGTGACCCGGCCTTTGCTGCGCATGAGCGATGTCGTGCAGCGCCTCGCCCGGCAAGACTATGATGTTCAGCTTCTCTCGGATGGGCGTCGCGACGAAATTGGCGACATGAATGAGGCCATCCAGATATTTCGCGACAACGGCCTCGAGCGAGAGCGCCTCGATGCCGAGCGCCGCAAGGATCAGCAGACCAAGGATCAAATCCTTCAATTGATGCATCGGCTCCAGGCCTGCCGCCAGGAAGGAGAGCTGGCGCCCGTGGTGGCCTTGTTTGCTTCGCAGCTCTTTCCAGATCTGTCGGGCCATCTCTTCATCATGAACACCGGTCGGACGGCGCTGGTCGCCAAAAGCAGTTGGGGCACTCCTACCCTGTCGGGCGAGGAGTTTCCCGCCCTCGAATGCTGGGGCATTCGAAGAGGCCGTGCGCATCTCAGCGACGCGACAAATAGCGACGTCCGGTGCCTTCACCTTAGGGAACAAGAGTCGAGTTCCGCTCTTTGCGTCCCGCTCTCCGCTCGCGGAGACACTGTCGGAGCCCTCTATTTCGAAGAGGCCGAAGGTGGCGCCGCCCTGGACAATGCCCGAACATATGTCGAGCTGATCGCGGAGAATTTAGCTTTGGCGATTGCCAATCTGCAACTGCGGGATCGACTTGCCAATCTCGCTGTGAGGGACCCGCTGACAGGCCTGCTCAATCGGCGCTCGCTCGACGAAAATCTGGCGGATCTGATGCAGGAAGACAGGGACGATCCCACAGCCCTGATGATGATCGACATCGACCATTTCAAGCGCTTCAACGATCAATTTGGGCATGACGCCGGCGACTTCGTCATGAGCCAGGTTGCCACCATCATCACCAATGTCGCCGGGCATGGTGGAATAGCGCATCGCTATGGCGGCGAAGAGTTCGCCGTCATATTTCGCGAACACGACGGCGCCGCGGCGCTGCAGAAGGCGGAAGCCATCAGGCACGCCATCGAAACTGCGCCGATCGACTACCAAGGGCAGCCACTGGGAACCGTGACAGTTTCGGTCGGCGTGGCCACGACGGAAGACAACCGGCCCAAAGCGACACTGATGCAGCGGGCCGATGCGGCGCTTCTGCAGGCCAAGTCCAGCGGCCGAAATGTGGTCGTCTGCGATTGGTCTGGTCGCGCAAACAGGCGTCTTGCATAGCGAAGCTTTGCCCCCCGGCCGGGCCGGAGGGCATGCTTCGCGCTGCGTGCTCCGGGGACTAAGAGGCGTTCTGCCGCCCCAACCAGCCGAGAATGGCCTTATTTGTCTCTTCCGGCTTTTCCTGCTGGATCCAGTGGCCGCAATCGAGCGTGATCACGTCCACATTCGGAACGAAGGTGGCAAGCCTGGCGGAAGGTGGAATCAGGTCGCGCGCGCCATAGATCATGAGTGCCGGCTGCCGGATGATGGGGTCAGCATCCGCCAGCAAGTGCCAGTTCCGGTCGAGGTTCCGGTACCAATTGATACTGGCCGTGAACCCGGTCTTTTCGAAGGAGGAGACAAAAATGGCCAACTCGCTGTCGCTCATCACCGGCCCGCCGAGCGGCGCTTCTGCCTTGGCGAGATTGATCATGACCATCCCCGGTTCGGGCTCCTTGAGGGGCTCGTTTTTCCGGTAGAGGTTGCGAAGGAAGCGGGACGTATTCTCGTCCAGAATGGCATCCGCCACGCCCGGCTGCCGATTGAAATGCACGAAATAATGGTCGCCGCCAAATATCTGCTCCAGGAACTCGATCCAGGGTTGTTCCCCGCGCTCCTGATACGGCAGGCTCAGATTGATGATTTTGTTGACGCGGTTGGGGTGAAGCAAGGCCAGGCCCCAGACAACCATCGCGCCCCAGTCGTGGCCGACAAAGGTGGCGTCGTCGTAGCCAAAGTGATCCAGAAGCGCGACGAGATCACCCGACAGATGTTCAATGTCATAGGCAGTGACGTCGTCTGGGCGAGACGAGTTGCCATAGCCGCGCTGGTTCGGAACGATGACGTGGTAGCCCGCGGCGGCAAGGACCGGCATCTGACTGTGCCAGGCAAAGGCATGCTCCGGCCATCCATGACAGAGCACGATGGGGTTTCCCTTGTTTTCCCGCCCTGCCTCAAAGACTTCGAGGTCCACGCCATTGACTGAAATATGGGTGGGTTCGGGAAAATCGATCATATTGAGCATTGGTCATTCACCGTGCTGGTTGTTTACGACCGCTGCCTAAAAGTGAATGGTGCCAAAATTTGACGCCATTGAATGACACCGTCTCCCCATGAAAGCCCGTCTCCGACAAGACGCCATCGTGCGCAGCCTTCGCCGAAACGGCACTTCGACAATCGCGGACCTGGCAGAAAAGGTCGGTGCCTCGAGGCGCACCGTATTGCGTGATATCGGCGCGCTGCGCGACGAGGGATTCGTGATCCATTCAGAGCCCGGGCGCGGCGGCGGTCTGCAGCTTGACCCGCAGTCGGTTCAGACCACAGCGCGGCTATCGGTCGCCGAGGTCTTTGCTCTCCTCATCAGCGTCGCGTCCATGCGCGCGGCGGGAAACCTGCCATTTTCTGATCTCGCCGATGCCGGGCTTGCCAAGATCGAAGCGGCCCTGCCGTCCGACAAATTGCGCGACTTGCGCCGATTTCTCGACTGCTTGCATGTCGGGCAACTTGCGCCGCAAGTGGACATCTCGGACCTGCGGGCAATGGACCCTACGCTGCTGCCGGCGTTCGAAGCGGCTTTTCTCCAGCGGCGCCGCCTGCGCTTCCAATATCGCGACTCGAAAGGGGCGATCACCCACCGCAATGTTGAGCCGCAGGCCATGCTGATCCTGCCACCCCTTTGGTATTTGGTGGCATGGGACCCGGCGCGCGAGGCCTTCCGCCATTTTCGCATGGACCGGATCAGCGCGCCTGAAATAGACGACAGCGCAACGTTTCAAAGGCGTCATGTTCCCTTCGAGGATCACGTCCGGCCGGTTCGTGATCTGTCTCGTTGAACTCGGCACGTAGGCATATTCCCAAGTCCAAAACTCTCCCCGCGATCCGCTACCGCCAACGTCCCGCCGGCCAATGCCTTTCGCGGTCACCGCCAAACTTATCCCCGGGCCCTGCCCGCCGTGCCACTATCGCCCCGTTCCCACCGCAACACGCGGTACCGACGAAGTGCCGGGCGGGAAGACGGGCTGCTTGAGGTCGCTCAGGCGGATGCGTGGATGCCGACCACCGGTCAAGCGGCAGTGAGCCCCCGTTGCATCTTTGGATGCTTCCGACGGCAAGCTGGACCGTAAAACTCCAAAAGAGGGCCGCTCGAGGCGTGCGCAAAAAATCCCGATCGTGGGAAGCGGCTTTCGCCTCTTCTGTTTTACCAATTCTCTGGGCGAAAGCCGCTTTTCACCGTGTGCCCGAAGGGCGCCGGGACCGCACCGCCAACAAAAAGGCCGGGCGGCACTTGGTGCTGCCCGGCCTTTGGTCAAAGCGTGGTTACACCTCAAGCTTAGTGGTTATCGCGTGGCAGCCCTTCGGTCTGGGCGATGCGCTGATACTTTTCGGCAGGCTTGAGGATGGCGCCGTCGCCGAGCTGGCCGACGATGCCGCGCTGGATTTCCTGCCACGGCGTCTGGTGCTTGGGGAACTTGTAGCCGCCAGCGGCCTCAAGGGCAGCGCGACGGGTCGCGATTTCCTCGGCCGAGATCAGGATGTTGGCCTCGCCCTTGTTGAGATCGATGCGCACGCGGTCACCGGTCTTGAGGATGGCAAGATTGCCGCCGGCAGCGGCTTCCGGCGACGCATTGAGGATCGATGGGGACCCCGAAGTGCCCGACTGGCGGCCGTCACCGATACAGGCGAGCGAAGAGATGCCCTTCTTGATGAGATAGGCCGGCGGACGCATGTTGACCACTTCGGCAGCGCCCGGATAGCCGATCGGGCCGGCGCCGCGCATGAAGAGCAGCGTGTGTTCGTCGATGTCGAGCGAGGGATCGTCGATGCGGTGGTGGTAGTCTTCCGGACCATCGAAAACCACCGCCTTGCCTTCGAACATGCCGGGATGTTCCGGGTTGTTCAGGTAGCGTTCGCGGAACTCGGTCGAGATCACGCTGGTCTTCATGATGGCGGTATCGAAGAGATTGCCACGCAGCACGAGGAAGCCGGCATCGACCTTGAGCGGGTTGTCGAAGTGGCGGATGACCTTGTCGTCCTGGATCGTCGTATTACGGCAGTTCTCGCCAATGGTCTTGCCGTTGACGGTCGGTGCATTCTCGCGAATGAGGCCCTGGCTCATCAACTCGTTGACCACCGCCGGCACGCCGCCCGCGTGATAGTAGTCCTCGCCAAGATATTCACCGGCCGGCTGCAGGTTGACCAAGAGCGGCACCTTGTGGCCGTAGGTCTGGAAATCCTGCAGTTCCAGTTCCACGCCGATGTGCTTCGCAATGGCCTGGATATGGATCGGCGCATTGGTCGAGCCACCGATCGCCGAATTGACGACGATGGTGTTGATAAAGTTGTCCTTGGTGAGAATGTCCGAGGGCTTGAGGTCTTCGTGCACCATGTCGACGATGCGCTTGCCAGTGCGATAGGCCATTTCCTGGCGATCGCGATAGGGCGCCGGAATGGCGGCGGAACCCGGAAGCTGCATACCAAGCGACTCGGCCAGCGAATTCATCGTCGTCGCTGTGCCCATGGTGTTGCAGAAACCCGTCGACGGAGCAGACGAAGCGACGAGCTCGATAAACTGCGCATAGTCGATTTCGCCGGCCGCCATCATCTGGCGGGCCTTCCAGACGATCGTGCCCGAGCCGGTACGTTCGCCCTTGTGCCAGCCATTGAGCATCGGGCCGACCGAGAGAGCAATCGCCGGAATGTTCACGGTTGCCGCGCCCATCAGCATGGCCGGAGTGGTCTTGTCGCAGCCGATGGTCAGCACCACGCCATCAAGCGGGTAGCCATAGAGCACTTCGACGAGGCCGAGATAGGCAAGGTTGCGGTCAAGGCCGGCGGTCGGGCGCTTGCCGGTCTCCTGGATCGGATGGACCGGGAATTCGATGGCAATGCCGCCGGCTTCACGAATGCCCTCACGCACGCGTTCGGCCAGGACGATATGGTGACGATTGCAGGGACTGAGGTCGGAGCCGGTCTGCGCAATGCCGATGATCGGCTTGTTGGATTGCAGCTCTTCACGCGACACGCCGAAATTCATGTAGCGCTCGAGATAGAGCGCGGTCATGTCCGGGTTTTCGGGATTATCGAACCATGCACGCGAGCGCAGCTTCTTTTCGGCACCGGCGCCATTGTCAGTCGTCATCGTCAAATTCCTTTTCCGTCCGCCGCAGCGAACCGTGGGGCCTTGGTTGACCCCGTTCTATCACGGCGAACGCCGGTGTGAACGGCTTCAAACGAAAAAATCATACAATTGATTGCATGGATGCAACAGACCCCAGATGTGCCGAAACGCTCAGAAAATCTTACCGATGGAGGGGATCATCACCCGACGCTCGGGTAGCGCGTGCAGCGGAACGCCCTATTCAGAGCACGCGAAGCCCATTAGGGTCGCGCCGCATTCTGAAAGCGTTCGTCGAGGAGACTTTGGGTTGAGCGAATCTGTTGCGTGGATTGCTGTCGATTGGGGCACATCCAATCTCAGGGGCTGGACAATTGATGGGCAAGGAAACGTCCTCGCTTCCCGCAGTTCGCCCAAGGGGATGGGCAAGCTCGCCCGCGAAGAATTTCCTGCGGCACTGGCCGAACTCCTCTCCGGTGTCGACCTCACCGGCCCCACCGACGTTCTCGTCTGCGGCATGGCCGGCGCCCGTCAGGGCTGGCTCGAAGCGCCCTATCTCGAAGCGCCGACCGACCTGCGCGGCCTCCTCAAGGGCGCCGTTCACCCCGATAGCGGTTCGGACAAGCTGAAAGTGTCGATCCTGCCCGGCGTCTGCCAGAAGCAGGGTGCCGACAATGTCATGCGCGGCGAGGAAACCCAGCTTCTCGGCCTCGCCAGCACCCTGCCCGGTTATTCCGGTCTCGTCTGCATGCCCGGCACGCATTCGAAATGGGCACTGCTCGACGGCACCAAGATCGAGCATTTTACGACGGCCATGACCGGCGAGATGTTCGAGATTCTTTCCACGCATTCGGTGCTGCGCCATTCGCTCGGGGGCGACCTCGATACGCCTGAGCGCGCCGAAGGATTCGGCGCAGGCGCCAGGGATGGGCTTGAGCATCCCGCCGACCTTCTCGGCCAATTGTTCCGCGTCCGTGCCAGTGCCCTTGTCTCGGGCCGCCAGCCAGCCTGGTGCGCCGGCTATCTCTCGGGCCTGCTCATCGGCACCGAAATATCAGCCAATCGCCACCAGATAGGTAACGAACCCGTTCCACTGATCGGATCGCATGTGCTCTGCGCCCTCTATGGCCAGGTGCTGGAAATGGCCGGCGCTGCCGGCCGCCCCGTCGATGCTACTGCTGTCGTATTGGCCGGCCTCAAGGCCGCCCGCGACGCCGCCTAAGGAAACACGCCATGTCCCATCGCCACATCATCGCCATCCTGCGTGGCATCACCAATGACGAGGCCGTTCCGGTCTGCACGGCTCTCGTCGAAGCCGGCATCACGCTCATCGAAGTGCCGCTGAATTCGCCTAATGCGCTCGAAAGCATTTCGCGCGCTGTCAAGGCGCTGTCCGACCGTGCCGAGATCGGCGCCGGCACCGTTCTGACCGAGGAAAACGTGCGCGCCGTCGCTGCCGCCGGCGGCACTTTCATTGTCTCGCCCGATACCAATGCAGCCGTTATCGCCGAGACGGTGAAGCTCGGCCTCAAATCCTATCCGGGCGTGTTCTCGCCCAGCGATGCCTTCACGGCGATCCGCACTGGCGCGACCGGGCTGAAATTCTTCCCGGCAGAAGTGCTGGGTTCCAAGGGCATCAAGGCTATGAAAGCGGTGCTCCCGCCTGACCTCCCGCTCTATGCCGTCGGCGGGGCCAATCCCGACAATTTCGACGAGTTCTTCGCCGTCGGCTGCGCCGGCTTCGGCCTTGGCACCTACATTTACAAGCCGGGCATGAGCGTCACCGAAGTCGCCGAGCGCGCGGCCACCGCTGTTGCTGCCTATGACAAGGGAGCAAAGGCATGACCGATACGGCGCGTCTTCTGATCGACAGCAAATGCGAATTGGGCGAAGGCCCGATCTGGCATGCCGAGCGCCAGCAGCTCTTCTGGTTCGACATCAACGAGCAATCGCTGTTTGCCGCCAATGCGGATGGCGAAATCGAGGAAAGCTGGCTCTTCAACGAGACGGTTGCGGCCGCAGCGATCATTGACCGGGACCGGCTGGCCATCGCCAGCGAAAACGGCCTGATCGAGTTTGACCTGCGCGTCGGCGGCATGAACCGGCTGCTCGATATCGAGCGTGAAATTCCGACCAACCGCACCAATGACAGCCGCGTTCATCCGTCAGGCGCGTTCTGGATCGGTACGATGGTCAAGGAAGAAGGCCCGAAGGACGGCTCGGTCTACCACTATCGTGCTGGCGAGCTGACAAAGATCATCGAGAACGTCGCCATTCCCAATGCGACCTGTTTCTCGCCGGACGGCCGGATCGCCTATTTCACCGATACGCCGACCAAGAAAATCCTGAAATGCGCGACCGATCCCGAGACCGGGCTGCCGGTCGGCGAGTGGGAACTGTTTGCCGACGTATCGGACCACCGCGGCTGGCCCGACGGCGCCGTGGTCGATAGCGAAGGCTATCTCTGGAACGCTCGATGGGGCGGTAGCTGCGTCGTCCGCCATGCGCCCGACGGCTCGATCGATCGTGTCGTGGAAGTTCCCGTCAGCCAGGTTACCTGCCCCGCCTTTGGCGGCAAGGACCTCAAGACGCTGTTCATCACCACCGCCGCCAAGACGCTGACGGCCGGACAGCTCGCCGCAGAAAAAGTGGCCGGTGGCGTCTTTGCCATTGAGGTCGACGTTCCCGGCCTTCCTGAAACTCCCATAAAGCTCTGAGACTACAACATGTCCATCAGTCCCACCCTCGGCGTTTGCTACTATCCCGAACACTGGCCTGAAGAGTGGTGGGACAAGGACGCGGCCCGCATGGCCGAGGTCGGCATCAAGTATGTCCGCATCGGCGAATTCGCCTGGTCGCGGCTGGAGCCGACTCCGGGCGATCTGCAGCTCGACTGGATGATCCGGGCCATGGACGTGCTGGGCAGTCACGGCCTCAAGGTCATCGTCGGCACGCCGACCGCGACGCCGCCGCGCTGGATGGTCGACAAGCATCCCGACATGCTGGCCGTCGATGCCCGCGGTCAGCGCAAAGGCTTTGGCTCGCGCCGCCATTACGACTTCTCGCATCTGCCCTATCGCGAGGAATCCGCGCGCATTACGCAGATTCTCGCCGATGCGCTCAGCGATCATCCCGCGCTCGGCGGCTGGCAGACCGACAATGAATATGGCTGCCACGGCACGACCTATTCCTATTCGCCAGCCGCGCTCGAAGGCTTCCGCAAGTGGCTAGCTGCCCGTTACGGGTCGATCGAGGCACTGAACCAGGCCTGGGGCAATGTCTTCTGGTCGATGGAATACAATAGCTTCGAGCAGATCGAGCTGCCGAACCTCCTGGTTTGCGAGCCCAACCCGATCCACGACCTCGACTTCCGCCGCTATTCGTCCGATCAAGTCAGCGCCTTCAACAAGGTTCAGTACGATATCCTGAAGGCCAAGCGGCCGGACCTGCCGGTCATCCATAACTTCATGAGCCGCTATACCGAGTTCGACCATTACGACCTGGCCGAAACGCTCGATGTCGCGAGCTGGGATTCCTACCCCATTGGCCATCTCGCCGTGAGCGACGAGACCGAGGACATGAAGCGCCAATACATGCGCCAGGGCGATCCGGACAATGCGGCCTTCCACCACGATCTCTATCGCACCGTCGGCCACGGCCGCTGGTGGGTCATGGAACAGCAGCCCGGTCCAGTGAATTGGGCAAAGTTCAATCCCGATCCGCTACCGGGCATGGCCCGCCTCTGGGCCTGGGAAGCCTTCGCGCATGGCGCCGAAGTCGTCTCCTACTTCCGCTGGCGGCAGGCGCCGTTCGCGCAGGAGCAGATGCATGCCGGACTGCTGCGACCAGACAGCGAGCCGGCGCCGGCCTATGGCGAAGCAAGCCAGGTGGCGGAGGAACTCAAGCTCACCAGCCTCGATGGTCCCGTAGGCAAGGCACGCGTCGCTGTCGTTTTCGATTATGACAGCGAGTGGGCTTGGGAGGTGCAGCCACAAGCCCAAGGCTTCAAGCACGGCGCGCATGTGCGTGACATCTACGCTGCCTTCCGCAAGCACGGCGTCGATATCGATATCCTGTCGCCCAAGACCAAGAGCTTTGCCGGATACGACATCGTCGCTATCCCGGCTCTCTTTGCCTGGACCGACGAGCTGCGCGAGGCAGTAGCCAGCTTTGAAGGTCATCTGCTGATCGGACCGCGCTCGGGATCGAAGACGAAGAATTTCTCCATTCCCGCTCGCCTCGGCCCGGATCTGTCCCCCAACCTGCTCGATGCTCGCGTCACACGGGTGGACAGCATTCCCGCCCATGTTTCGGTCACCGTGAAGGGCGGCGGCTCGACGCGGCTGTGGCGTGAAAAGGTCGAGACGCGCGGCGAAGTGGTGATGGAAGACAATGAAGGCGTGCCGGTGCTGATCTCGCAGGGCAAGCTGTTCTATCTCACCGCGAGCGGTGACCGGGCGCTGATGCAGCGCATTGCGGACTATCTCATTGCCGAGGCAGACCTGCCGATCCTCAACCTGCCGGCCGGCGTCCGCGCCCGGAGCCGCGGCGGTTACCGCATCTATGTGAACTACTCAGCGAGCGCCGCCACACTGAGCCCGGCCGCAGACGAAAGCGGCTACGTTATCGGCGAAATGGAAGTGCCGGCCGCCGGCGTTACCGTGGCAAAACTCGCCACGGCCGGCTGAGCGTTTCAATGGCCGGGCGGATTTCGAACCGCCCGGCTGTTTTGTCCCAGCGGAGCCAATGGACACCGCCGCGCGCCAAGTCCTGCGCGGTGATGATCTGACCAGAAGCACCGCAGCCCTTGGGCGCCGAAATGCGCGTAATGATAAGGTTCTGACCGAAACAGTCCTCAGGAAATGCAGCAGCGTTGCGGATCACCGCGATGCTGAATTTTTCGGTGCTCACGATGCACCCGAGGCTGTCGCAATGGGCGCCCGAATGCGTCTGGGCGATCTCAGTTTGAAAATGCTGGCTCCAGACGTCGACGGCAAAGCTGCCCGTGCGGCCAGTGACGAGGCCCATGCCCGCGCCGTCACGGACGGCAACGGCCTGGGTCGTATCGGCAATGAGCACGTCCGGCCGAGGGGCAAAGCCGAAGAGCAGAATGGCTGGAAGCACTATGGCCGGAGCCAGGAGACGCCAGCGGCCTTCGATGAAGGCGAACCACGCTAGAGCGGCCAGGCCGGCTAGCAGCGTCCAACCGGCGAGAATTGGATTGCCGGTGAGGTTGGTGCTCCAGGCTGCGACCAATTCGGCGACATCCACCATACGATCGATGTTCCAACCCATCAGCTTGAGGAATGGGCCGTCGAGGCCGAATGGCGTGGCCAGAATGGCAAGCACGCCGAACCACATGATGAGGCTGACAAAAGGTAGCGCCAGCACATTGCCGAGGACGCCGAGGGGCGCTGTTTGCTGGAAGTGGTAAGCGGAGAAGAGCAGTGTCGCGGCGCCGGCGACGAAGCTGGTCCAGGCCGTTGCCGAAACGAAGCGTAACGCACGCTCGACGCTTCCGCCGGTTGCCGGGGGAGAGAGGCGCGGCAGCTCGTAAATGCCGATGAGCGCCACCACTGCGGCGAAGGAGAGCTGGAAACTGGCACGGAAGACGCTGGCCGGGTCGATGATGATGATCACCAGCGCAGCAATGGCGACATTGCGCATGGTCAGGGCGCGCCGCCCGGCGAGGACGGCGCCGAAGATCAGGGCCAGCATCAGGGTCGAGCGGAAGGCGGGCACATTGTCCATGCCGCCGGCGAGGAGCAGATAGCCGAAGGCGGCGGAGAGGCCGGCTATTGCAGCGATCTGCTTGTTGGGCCAGGTCAGCGCCATGGGCAAGCACGCGAGCGCCAGCCGCAACAGCCAGAAAATGCCACCGGCAACGATGGAGAGGTGAAGCCCCGAGATCGAGTAGACATGGGCAAGGCCGGAGGCGGCCATGACATCTCGGGTTTCGTCGCTGATGGCGCTCTGATCGCCCATCATCATGGCCCGACCAATCGCAGCGCTGGCGCCCTCAAGCGCGAGGTCGATCCGCTCACCAATATGATTGCGGAGCGCCTGTACACGTCGAGCGATGTCGCCATCATCGCCTTGATCCACGATTTCGACCGGACCGACGGCGTTGCCATAGGCACCGATGCCGGCGAAGTAGGCATGGAATTGTCCATCGAAGGCGCCGGGCAGAATTGGGCCGGGCACAGAGGCTAACCTTACCTGCGCCTCGATCCTGTCGCCGACTTCGACCTTTAGCTCGGATGGCAGGAGTACGCGCGCTCGCCGGATCGGCAGTTCGCGCGCCTCGTCGAGTGGGCGGATGGAGGAGACGATGGCGCGGATACCGTTTGCGTCAGCAGACAGAACCTCATCCACGCGGGCCGAATAGGTGCCGTAAGCGGGAACCGACAGCATGGGTGTGCCGAAGGCCAGGCCGTGCAGCGCGAGGAGACAAAAGCCGAGCCACGCCGCGGACAACTGGATTGCCACGCGAAGACCGGCAAGCGAGTGCGACAGCATCGCCAGCACCAGACATAGAGTAACGCCGAGCGAACCGATCACGAAGTGGAAGGCCGCAGGTTCGGCGGGCAGCAGCGCGTAGACGACAAGCCCAAAGATGAGGCTGAAGGGCAGAAGCACGAAGAGACGTCGTTGCTCGGCGGCACCTACGACGGCTGACCAGATGGACTGCCACGCAAGCGATGGAAATGCCTTAGTCTGCCAGCGGCGCGGGCGTGCGAGGGCCGGCACGCCCAGCACAATTTCCCCTCCACTGGCCCCCTGCCCCTGCACTGCGCACCCCTGCCCTTGCGCTCAAGCCCGCCTATGCTACACACGGCCCGAAATTCCCTCAATTCGTTCCGGTTATCATGTCCCAGGTTGTTACTCGTTTTGCTCCTTCCCCTACCGGGTACCTGCATATCGGCGGCGCCCGTACGGCCCTGTTCAGCTGGGCCTATGCTCAGAACAAGGGCGGCAAGATGCTGCTGCGCATTGAGGATACTGACCGCGAACGTTCGACCGAAGCTGCCGTCGTGGCCCTGATCGATGGTCTCAAGTGGCTTGGCCTCGACTGGGAAGGCGAGCCGATCAGCCAGTTTGCCCGCGCTTCGCGTCACGCCGAGGTTGCCCATGAGCTGGTGAAGATGGGCCATGCCTATTATTGCTACTGCTCGCCGGAAGAGCTGGACCAGATGCGCGAAGAAGCCCGCGCCGCCGGCAAGCCGCCGCGCTATAACGGCTATTGGCGCGATCGCGACCCGAAGGAAGCGCCGGCTGGCATTTCGCCTGTTATCCGCATCAAGGCGCCGCTGACGGGCGAGATCGTGGTCAATGATCACGTGCAGGGCAAGGTCGTGTTCAAGACCGAGAACCTCGACGACTTCATCATCCTGCGCTCGGACGGCACGCCGACCTATATGCATGCGGTGGTGGTCGACGATCATGATATGGGCGTCACCCACATCATCCGCGGCGACGACCACCTGACCAATGCCGCCCGCCAGATCATCATCTACAATGCCATGGGCTGGACCGTGCCGGAGATGGCGCATATCCCGCTGATCCATGGCCCGGATGGCGCCAAGCTTTCCAAGCGCCACGGTGCGCTGGGCGTCGAAGCCTATCGCCAGATGGGCTATCTGCCGGCAGCGCTGCGCAACTATCTCGCCCGCCTCGGCTGGAGCCATGGCGACGAGGAAATCTTCTCGACCGAGCAGATGGTGGAGTGGTTCAGCCTCGAAGCGCTCAACAAGGGCGCGGCGCGCTTCGACTTCGTCAAGCTCGAAAACATCAACGGCCACTATATCCGCGAGGCCGATCCGACCTATCTCTACAACGTCATGATCGACACGGCCAAGGAAGTCGGCCGCGAAGAGGATGCAAAGGGCCTGATGGCGAACCACAACACCGTGCTGGCCGCCCTGCCCGAGTTGCAGCCGCGCGCCAAGACCGTGCTGGAACTCATCGACCTCGCGCAGTTCATCTACGCCCTGCGCCCGATCACGCCAGACGCTGCCGCAGCAGCCCTGCTGACGCCGGAGGCCAAGGTGGTTCTCGCCGGTATTGCCGAAACGTTAGGGGGCCTTGCCGATTGGTCAGTGCCGGCCATTGATGCGGCCATGCGCGAACTGGCCGAAGCCAAGGGTCTCAAGCTCGGAAAGCTCGCCCAGCCGTTGCGCGCAGCCCTTACGGGGCGCACGGTTTCGCCGGGAATCTTCGAGGTCATGGTGCTTATCGGCCGCGAAGAATCGATGGCACGTTTGCATGACCAAATCGCTTAAGAAACGGGCTCGCAGAGGGTAACCTCTGCTTACCTATCGGTTGCCTCGGCGGGGCAAAAACTGATACCTCTGCGGGCAGCAATCGGCACCGCTGGAGGTGCTGCCCCGCTTCACCTTCCTTCCCTCGGAGCGTGGGCAAAACGAGGAGAGCTCAATGACCGAAAAAGTCGCCAAACTCGTCGTCGGAGACCAGACCGTCGAATTTCCAATCCTGAGCGGAACGGTAGGTCCGGATGTCGTCGACATCCGCACGCTCTACGCCAAGACTGGACTGTTCACCTACGATCCGGGCTTTACCTCGACGGCAGCCTGCGACAGCGCCATCACCTATATCGATGGTGACAAGGGCGAACTCCTCTATCGGGGCTACCCGATCGAACAGCTCGCCGAAAAATCGAACTATCTCGAAGTCTGCTACCTGCTGCTCTACGGCAACCTGCCGACCAAGGCGCAGTTCAAGGAATTCGAAGAGCTGGTGACCAAGCACACCATGGTGCACGAGCAGATGCACTATTTCTATCGCGGCTTCCGTCGCGATGCGCATCCGATGGCTGTGATGACTGGCGTCGTTGGCGCAATGGCCGCGTTCTACCACGACTCGACCGACATCAACGATCCGCAGCAGCGCGAGATCGCCTCGATCCGCATGATCGCGAAGATCCCGACGCTTGCGGCAATGGCCTACAAGTACTCGGTGGGCCAGCCCTTTGTGTACCCGCGTAACGATCTCGACTACGCCTCGAACTTCCTCCACATGTGCTTCTCGGTGCCGGCGGAAGAATACAAGGTGAACCCGGAAATCGCTCGCGCGATGGACCTGATCTTCACGCTCCATGCCGATCACGAGCAGAACGCGTCCACCTCGACCGTTCGTCTCTCGGGTTCATCCGATGCCAATCCGTTCGCCTGTATCGCTGCCGGCGTGGCCTGCCTCTGGGGCCCTGCCCATGGCGGCGCCAACGAAGCGGCACTCAATATGCTGCGCGAAATCGGCACCGTGGATCGCATTCCCGAATATATCGCGCGCGCCAAGGACAAGAACGACCCGTTCCGCCTGATGGGCTTTGGTCACCGCGTCTACAAGAACTACGATCCGCGCGCCAAGGTCATGCAGGAAACTGCAAACCGCGTGCTCGATCTGCTCGGCGTCGAAAACAACCCGACGCTGCAGGTTGCCAAGGAACTTGAGCGCATCGCGCTGTCGGACCCGTATTTCGTCGACCGCAAGCTCTATCCGAACGTCGACTTCTATTCGGGCGTGATCCTGGATGCGATCGGCTTCCCGACCTCGATGTTCACCGTTCTCTTCGCCGTGGCCCGCACCGTTGGCTGGATCAGCCAGTGGAAGGAAATGATCGGCGACCCGCAAAAGAAGATCGGGCGTCCGCGCCAGCTCTATAATGGCTCGGTAGCCCGCGACTATTCCGAGATCGGCGCCCGCTAATCTCAGTATCGAAATGAAAATGACCCCGCCTTGGCGGGGTCATTGCTATTTGGCTGTCTTGTATCGCAAAATTCGCTCGGCGGGGTCGATCCGCGGATCTTCGGCGGTGCCCGCTTCCATGAGCCCACGTATCTTTGCGAAGCCCTCAACCTGCGCCCGCAGCGCGTCGTCGCTGTCCAAAAGTGAGCGAGCCGCGGAGACGAGCTGTTCAACGTCCGGCTCAAGCTGAAGGATCTCGGGCACCACGGCCTGATCCAGCAAAATATTGGGCAGCGAAGCGAACTTGACCTTGTATTTGACCCACAGCTTCGCCTGCCGCCTTTCGGCAACATAGGTCGTCACCATCGGCACGCCGGCAAGGGCCAGCTCCAGCGTCACTGTGCCGGTAACCGCGACTGCGGCGACCGCGCCGGCCATGGCAGACGCCTTGCGCTCTTCGCCGGAGATGACGTCTACCTTGACCGGCCAATCCGCCACCCTCTGCTTGAGGCTGGCCTCCAGACGGCGTGGCGTTGGCAGAATGAAACCCGTGACCTTGGGATGGGCAGCCAGCCGCTCGGCAACGACCCGCATGAAAGGCAAATGACGCCGCAACTCCCCGTCGCGACTACCGGGAAGCAGGAGAAGCGGGCCATGCTCCGGGATGGACTTGCGGAACGCCATGCTGTTGACGGCGGGATGTCCAATATAGTGGGTTTCCGGGCCGGAGACGCTGCGCATGAAGGCCGGCTCGAAGGGCAGGACCGCCATGACTTCGCGGAAATGCGGCTTGAGATGCGTTGCACGCTCCGGCTTCCAGGCCCAAGCGGCCGGCGCCACGCAGAGAAGCACCGGAATGTCGGGAGCGGCCTTGTAGACCTGCTTGGCAACGATTTCGGAGAAGACCTGCGAATCCACCATTACCGCCACATCGGGGCGCGTCTTGATGATTTTTTGCGCCACCTGGCGTGCGCGCCAGAGGAGCTTGGGCAGTCGAGGCAGCACATCGGCCCATCCCATGACCGACAGCTCGTTCATATCGAAGAGCGACCTGACCCCGACGGCAGACAATGCCTCGCCACCGACGCCGCTGGCTTCGACAGGAACGCGCTCACTCAGACGGCGAACCAGTTCAGCAGCGATACGATCGCCCGAGGGCTCGCCGGCCAGAATGAAAAGCCGCAGCGGGGTCGCCACCTACTCCTCGTCCGCCTCTGGACGCGGCAGACACAGCGGCCGATCCTTGGCACCGCCGATGAAGGAGACGACATCCTGAACGAGGGTCGCGTCCTTGAACATGACGGCAGCGTCGTCGACCCGCTCCCGCAAGGTGCCTTCACTCGAAAAGATCATGCGATAGGCCGCGCGGAGCGAATGAATGGCATCGCGATCGAAACCGGAACGCTTCAGACCCACGAGGTTAAGGCCGGCCAGGCGCGCACGATTGCCAAGCGCCATGCCGTAGGGAATGACGTCGGCATCGATCATGCTCTGGGCGCCGATGAAGGCGTGATTGCCGATGCGGACGAACTGGTGCACACCGCAAAGGCCGCCGAAACGAACATAATCCCCGATGACGGCGTGGCCGGCGATACCAACGTAATTGGCCAGAACGACATTGTTGCCAATCGTGGCGTCGTGCGCGACATGGCTGCAGGCCATCAGCAGGCAGTCATTGCCGATCTTGGTCAGCATGCCGCCGCCCTCGGTGCCCGGATTGATAGTCACCGATTCGCGAATGGTGCAGCGTTCGCCGATTTCAACGCGCGATGCTTCGCCGTGGAATTTCAGGTCCTGGGGCTGATGACCGACGGAGGCAAAGGGGAAAATCCTCGTGCCAGCGCCGATGGTCGTGTGGCCTTCGACAACCGCGTGGGAGATCAGCTCCACGTTATCATGCAGGACCACATGTTCGCCCACGATGCAGTAAGGGCCAATCTTGACACCGGCCCCGAGCTGCGCGCCGGCTGCGACAATCGCTGTCGGATGAACAACGATTTCGTTCACTCGGTGGCCTCGACAATCATGGCAGTAAGCTCGGCTTCGGCAATGATGTTGCCGTTCACCCTGGCCTCGGCCTTGTAGCGGCCCACGGTACGGCGGCGGTGCAGCTTGGAGATATGGTATTCAATGGTGTCGCCAGGCCCGGCCGGCTTGCGGAACCGCGCATTGTCGATGCCGAGCAGCATGACGATGCTTTTGTTGCTGTTCTCGGTCGCGTCATACTTGATGACGATGGCGCCAGCAGTCTGTGCCATGCCCTCAAGGATCAGCACGCCGGGGAAGATCGGGTTGTTGGGAAAGTGACCCTGGAAGATCGGCTCGTTAAAGGTAACGTTCTTGATGCCGACGGCGGAGTCATCGCCCTTGATGTCGACGATGCGGTCAATCATCAGCATGGGATAGCGATGCGGCAGGGCCGCAAGGATATCCATGATGCTCATGGCATCGAGTTCAGTCGTCGAGCTTACCGTGTCCGTCATCCCCGCTTGTCCCCTTTGGCCAATTTCCGCAATGTGGCGAGTTCCCGCCAAAAATCCTTCAGTTCCTGCGCTGGCGCGCCACCAAGCTTGGAGCCTGCCGGCCAGTCCTTGGTCACTGCTGCCCGGCCGAAAATAGTCGTACCTGCGCCGATACGCAAATGGCCCGAAGTGCCCACGCCGCCGCCCATCAGCACGCCGTCTTCCACGATGGTCGAACCGGAAAGGCCGCTTTGGGCCGCGATCAGGCAGTTGCGACCGATGCGGCAGTTATGTCCGATCTGCACCTGATTATCGATCTTCGTGCCGTCGCCAATGACCGTGTCGCCAAGGGCGCCGCGATCAACCGTGCTGTTGGCGCCGATCTCGACGCGATCCTGAATAATGACGCGGCCAAGTTGCGGAATCTTGCGATTGGTCTGGCCATGATCAAGCCAGCCAAAGCCTTCGGTACCAATCCGAACGCCCGAGTGCAGGACCACCTCATTGCCCAGATGCGCGCAGTCTATGGTGCAATTGGGGGCAATGATGCTGTTGCGACCGATGGTAACGCCAGGGCCGATGACAGTATTAGCCCCAATGATCGTGCCGCGCCCGATTTCGACGCCATTGCCGATAACCACATTGGAACCAATGGTAACATCACGCTCGAAGATCGGCGCATCGAGATCCTCACGACCGCCGACAATGGCTGCCCTGGTGCTACCCGGATAGAGGCGATCCAGAATTTCGGTGAAGAGATTGTGGGCGCGCGGAGCCACGATGGCGATAGCGCCTGCCGGCACGCTG
Organism: Devosia riboflavina; assembly: GCF_000743575.1. Classification (GTDB taxonomy): domain Bacteria; phylum Pseudomonadota; class Alphaproteobacteria; order Rhizobiales; family Devosiaceae; genus Devosia; species Devosia riboflavina. The sequence goes on from NZ_JQGC01000002.1 coordinate 153,626, forward strand.
TCCTTCAAGGACGGGTGCACGATGATGAAGCCGGCGGCCGTACGGCGCAGCTCCTCGACATATGACATGTGCGCTGCAAGCGAGAGATCGCTGGGGCCAGCCAGTTCAAGTTCTGAGACGCCGCCAATCACACGGTCGTTGTCGGCAAGTCCTGCGGCCAGATCGGCATGTCCGAGCTCCGCCAGCAGAGCGCCGACAGCAATCGGTCCGGAAAATCGGTGAAATCGAGTATCGACCATGAGATCACTTCAAAAGAAAAGCCGCGGAGCTACCGCCCCGCGGCTTGATGACTTCTTTCACGTTGCTCGTATTAGAGCAAGGTCTGAAGCGTGATCTGGAAGACCTGAGTACGGTCTGCCGTCGACTTGTTGAGGACGTGCGAAACGTCGCCGCGCAGCGGGCCGAACGGCGAGTCCCAGATAAGCGAGGCACCGATGGAGGTACGCAGCGGGACGTCTTGGCTCAACGGATCGACAGTACCCGTTCCCGTTCCCGGCAACCCGTCGATCCAAGCAGCATCCGCCCAAAGCGCGCCGCTCAAACCATAGCTTTCCGGGAGTGCCGGAATGGGGAATTCGATTTCCGCAGAAATAGCCGCATACATGGTAGCGCCCAGATATTCGCTGTTACCATATGCGTTTGCTGCCAAACGAGGTCCAACTCCACGACCTTCGAAACCACGTATGATCGTGGCGCCTGGCATAAAGGCTTCCACCGCGTGAACCGAGCCACCATCGAGACTGTTCACAATGCCGGCCTGACCGCGAACGCTGGCAACGATACCACTATCGTCAAGAAGCGGCATGAAGTAACGGCCACGGGCTTCGGTCTTCAGCAGGTTATGATCCCAGCCGATATACTGCTGGGTGAAAGTTGCGTAGAGGCCCTCGGTCGGATTCTTGACGTCATCAAGGCCGTTCCAGGTCAACGTGTAGCCAATAAAGGCCTTGTTGAATTCCTGGCCGTCATTGACCAGAGCAGACTTGTACTGCGGGTTATCCTTGACGTCGGAAATGGTCTTGCGCTCGTAGCCACCAAACAGCGTAGCGTTGAGCGCACTGGTGATCGGCACGCCGAAGCGAAGCTGACCGCCCGTCGACTGAGAACCGTAGAAGCTCGAGGTCGTTTCGTCCGAAATGCGATGATAGGCGTCGAAACCAGCCGACACCTTCAGGCCCATGAAACGCGGCTCGGTGAAGGAGAAGTCGAAGGTACGGCCCGACTGCGATGCACCGATGGCGGCGCGCAGGTACTGGCCACGACCAAGGAAGTTGCGCTCTGTCAGCGAGACTTCGCCGAGGACACCGTCGCTGGTCGAGTAGCCGGCGCTCGCGCCGTATTCACCGGTCGAGGTTTCGGTGACGTTGATGTTCAGAACCACCTTGTCCGGCGAGGAGCCGGGTGCGGTCGTGACTTCAACCTTCGAGAAGAAACCCAGGTTCTGGATCGCATCGCGACCACGGACGACCATGGAGCGGTTGAACGGATCGCCTTCACCAAAGGCCAGCTCGCGGCGAACGACGAAGTCGCGCGTCTTGGTATTGCCGGTGATGTTGATGCGCTCGACATAGATACGTGCGCCTTCGTCGACCAGATAGGTCACGTTGAAGGTGCCGGTCGCTACGTCACGATCGAGGCGAGCGCGAACGTCCGCGAAGGAATAACCCTGGGCCGTGGCTTCGTAGGCCATGTCCTCGATGGTTTCCTGCAGGTTTGACACGGAATACTGCGCGCCCTTGCCGGTCTGGACGGTCGAGCGCAGCACGTCGGTGTTGAGACCGTTGATGCTGGTTTCGATACCGATATTGCCGAACTGGTAGCGCTGGCCTTCATTGACCGTGAAATTGATGAAGTACGCATTGCGCGCAGCATCATACTCGGCAACCGAAGTCACCTGAGCATCGGGGTAGCCACGATTTGCGTAGTAGAGACGGAGACGCTCGCGATCGACCGCCAGCTTCTGCTCGTCATAGGTGTCGTCACGGAGAAGCCAGCTCAGGATGCCGGTCTCCTTGGTCAGCATGGCACCCTTGAGGTTGCCACCGCTGATTGCATTGTTGCCGGTGAAGTTGATCGCAGCGATGCCCGCGCGCTCACCTTCATTGACCTGGAAGACCACGCGAACACGACCATCAGCGGTCGGCTCCGTACGCGACGTCACCGTCACGCCAAGGAAGCCATCGCGATCATAGGCCTGACGGATGCTTTCGACGTCGGCAGCAACACGCTGCGAGGTGTAGATGCCGGAGGCAGAGACATCGACCATCGCCAGGAGCTGTGCGTCGGAGAAGCGCCGGTTGCCTTCGAAAAGGACCGAACCGACCAACTGTTCCTGCGCCTGCGCGGCAACTACGCCCAGCACCGGGATCCCGGCGCCGACCATTGGGCTCGCACCCATAATCGCGATCACCGAGACAGCGCCACGCAACAGCTTGGGGTTAATCATATTGTTATTGCCTTCTGCGACCTGCCTGGAGAATCGTCATACGCCGCTCCCCCAAGCTAACTCCATTGGAGTGTTTTACTGTTTTTTTAACCACGGACAAGCGGTAAGCCCGGACGCAGTTAGCAATTCATTGGCGCGCTTGTATTCGTGCAACACCTTGCGAACCAAGGTTAACCAAGGGTTAGCGCAAGATGCCAAAATGGTCGAAAACCGTGTCGTTGAACAGGGTAAAAACCATCAAGGCCAGCACAAGGGCGAAGCCGAAGCGAAATCCCATCTCCTGCACGCGCATGCTGAGCGGTCGTCCGCGAACGGCCTCGATCAGATAGTACAAGAGATGGCCGCCGTCGAGCATGGGAACGGGTAAAAGATTGAATATCCCAATGTTGAGAGACAGAAGCGCCATCAGGTTGATGAGGGCAATGACGCCGAGTGTCGCCACTTCGCCCGAAACCTTGGCCACTTTCACGGGCCCGCTAAGCTGCTGAACATCGCCGCGGCCAACGAAAAAATCGCCCAGGAAAGCGGCCGTGCGCTGCACGATGAAGCGAATTTCTTCAACCGTCATGCCGATCGCCTCGATGGGTCCGGGGCGATAGAGCTGAATGTCTGCCTCTTCGATATTTCGGCTGACGCCGATCCGGCCGATGCGCTGGTCATTGCCGAACCGGTCCTGAATCACAACCGGCTCGGGCACGAGGTGAAGCGTGTCCTTGGCTGCGCCGCGCTCGATTTCGACGACCACCTCACGGGCGGGACTCGTGGCGACATAGCGCTGGAAATCCTCGAAACCGCGAACGACATAGCCGTCCACCGAGAGAACCTTGTCGCCGGGCTCAAAGCCGGCGGCTTCGGCTACCGATCCAGCGATGACTTCGCCGATGACGGCGGGCACGGTTTCGCGGCCATAACCAAGCAGGAGCGCATAAAGGATGAGGAAGGTCAGGAGCACGTTGGCGAGGGGGCCGGCAGCTACGATGGCGATGCGTTGCCAGACCGACTTGTTCACGAAAAGCCGCGGCCCCAGCGCAGGATCGCGCAGCTCCGGCGCATCGGGGTCCGGCATGCTGGAGGCATTCGTGTCGCCGGCAAAGCGGACATAGCCGCCCAAGGGAATCGCCGAAATCTTCCAGCGTGTGCCGTGACGATCGTTCCAGCCGATCAGCTCTCGCCCAAAACCGATCGAGAAGGCTTGAATAGCAACGCCATTCCAGCGCGCCACAAGGTAATGGCCCATTTCATGGACGAAGACGATGACCGTCAGAACCGCGAGAAACGGGACGACGTAGGACAGGAGCCAGTACACAAAATCAAACATCGTCATTCCGGGAGTGAGGCAGACGCACTGCCTGGGCGGTGATCACCAATAGAGTAGTCCTTCGGCCACCGAACCGAAGCCACCGTGCAGTGCGCCGACGATCAAGACCAGAATGATGCCGAATGTGAGGCTATCAAGCCGATCCATCAAACCACCATGACCGGGGATAATGTCGCCACTGTCCTTGATCCGGAAATGCCGCTTTACGGCGCTTTCGGAGAGATCACCCAGTTGGCCAAGGATGCTGATCGAGAGGGAAATCAACAGACCTATCCACCAAGGCGAATCGGTCAGGACGATCCAGACGAGCAGGCCGGCTCCGGACCCGAGGGCAAGACCGCCCAGAGCGCCTGACCAGGTCTTCGAGGGCGAAATGCTCGGAACCAGCTTCTCGCCGCCGATCTGTCGGCCGGTGAAGAAAGCCGCAGAATCAGTCATCCAGACGACCGTGCCAAGGAAAATGCCCGCCCAAATGCCCGCGACGCCCTCGCCTCGCATCAGCACCGCCGAGAGAATCAAAACTCCGAACAGCACGAGGCCGACCGCCCGCCATAAGAATAGCTCGCGTCCCATGAATGCGGCGACAGCGCAAGCAAGCGCTATGGCGCCAACAAGGCCCCAAATACCGAGCAACGGAAAGATGAGGCCGGAAAGGCCAACCAGCCCGATCAGCGCCATGCCGGGCACCGTCAGAGGCGCGCGGGAAACCATGGTTTCCCATTCGCGATAGGCGCCGGCATAGACGGCCCCTACGACGCCAGAGAAAAAGTAGCTGCCTAGATAGAGCGCCGTTGCCGTAACGGCGATCAGCACCATGGCCGATGCAAAACGTGGGCCGACGTCGGCCCAATTGCGACGTTGGGATGCGGGAGGTTTGGGAGAAGGTGCGCCTGGCTCCATCAACTCCCGGTCGCCCCCAGACCGCCATAACGCCGATCGCGCAGCGAATAGGCTTCGAGGACACGGATAAAACTTGCCTCATCGAAATCCGGCCAGTTTTCCGGGACGAAGACCAGTTCGGCATAAGCCGACTGCCAAAGCAGGAAATTGGAGAGACGCTGCTCGCCACTCGTGCGGATGATGATGTCCGGATCGGGCACATCCACCGTATAGAGGGCGCGCGAGATTGCAGCCTCGTCGATATCGGCGGGATCGATGCGGCCTTCTGCGGCGTCCTTTGCCAGGCGCCGGACGGCATCGGTGATTTCCGCTCGCCCGCCATAGTTGAAGGCGACAATGAGAACGAGACCGGTATTGGCCGCGGTCTTGGCTTCCACATCTTCAATAAGGCGCACGAGCGAAGGTTCGAGCCCTGCCCTGCCGCCAATGATGCGGATGCGAACATTGTTGCGCATGAGCCGCTGCAGGTCGGAAGCTACGAAGCGGCGCAGAAGACCAAAAATAAAGGAGACTTCTTCGGGCGGACGCGCCCAATTCTCGGATGAAAAGCTGAAGACCGTGAGGTAGCCGACGCCGTGCTTGATGCAGGACTGCACAAGGTTGCGCAAGGCGTGCACGCCCTCGACGTGCCCCTCTGTACGACGCTTGCCCCTGGCCTTGGCCCAACGGCCATTGCCATCCATGATCACGCCCAGGTGAACCGGAATACGGAGGCCCGAACCGAGGTCCGGGCTCATTTTTGCGGCGGTCTCGCTTGCCATCAACGCCCCTCCCGGCGGCGTTCCATACCGGTCCTTAGACCTGCATGATTTCCTGTTCCTTGGCCGCCACGATGACGTCGATCTCCTTGACGGCATCATCGGTCGCCTTCTGCACGAGATCGGACTGCTTCTTGGCGTCGTCCTGGCTCATGTCGCCGTCCTTCTCCGCCTTTTTCAAGGCGTCCATGCCATCGCGACGAATGTGGCGCACAGCAACGCGGGCCTGCTCGGCATAGGTGTGGGCGACCTTGGCGAGCTCCTTGCGGCGCTGCTCGTTGAGTTCGGGAAGCGGAACGCGAATGACCTGGCCTTCGCCCATCGGATTGAGGCCGAGGCCGCTATCGCGGATCGCCTTTTCCACGGCATTGGCCAGACCCCGGTCCCATACCTGAACCGAGAGCATGCGCGGCTCGGGAACAGTCACGGTGGCGAGCTGGCTGAGCGGCGTGCGCGAACCATAGGCTTCGACCGTCACAGGCTCCAACAGGCTGGCGCTGGCGCGGCCGGTGCGCAGGCCCACCAGTTCGTCCTTGAGCGAAGCAATCGACTTCTGCATGCGGTTCTTGATGTCGGTGAGATCATAGGCCATGGCCGAGGTCCTTCCAGTCATTTGGCGCTGCCGGCTTTGGGCGCGCTTCTCTATTAAACTCGCACCGGAAAGGTGCAATGGGCGAAACGCCCCTGCCCTAGATCGGGTCGCCAACGCGGGTCGACAGGCCCTTGCCTTCCAGGATGCCGGAAAGGCCAGCGGGCTCGTCGAGCGCATATACAATAATGGGCATGTGGCTGTCGCGGGCAAGCGCGAATGCAGCCGTATCCATCACCTTCAAATTACGGGTAATGACTTCATCGTAGCCAATCTGGGAGTAGCGGACGGCTTCGGGGTTCTTCTTCGGGTCGTCGGAATAGACGCCGTCGACCTTGGTGCCCTTGAGCACGACATCGCATTCAAGCTCGATGGCGCGCAGCGTGGCAGCCGTATCGGTGGTGAAGAACGGGTTGCCGGTACCGCCGCCGAGGACGACGACAAAGCCCTCTTCAAGCGCCTGCTTGGCGTCGCGCGCCGTGAACGTGTCGGCGACAGACGGCATGGTCGCGGCGCTGAAAGGCTTCGACTTAACGCCCTGGCGGGTAATCGCGTTGGAAAGGGCAAGGGCGTTGATCATGGTGCCCAACATGCCCATCAGGTCGGCCGTGACACGATCGGTGCCATCGGCGGCGCCGGCCATGCCGCGGAAGATATTACCGCCACCAACGACGATGGCGACCTGGATACCGGAGCGCGCCGTGTCCGCGATCTGCTTGGCGACAGCCTGGAGAAAGGGCGGCTCGATGCCGAAGGAATTATCTCCCGCCAGCGCCTCGCCCGAAACCTTGAGCAGAATGCGCTTGTAGCTCGACGCCATCGGAAGACCTCATGTGAGACTGCGGGCTCGCGACTCTGCAAGACCTTCGGGACACTAGGGCAAAACTGCCGCAAGCTGAAGGCTAAGCCACGCAGGAAGTAAATGTAAAATTTTTGGAAGCTCGATCCAGCCGCACTGGAGAGCGATGGACGGGCCGTTAAGGCCCGTCCAAAAGTCATCAGGCCTTGACGCCTGCGGTCGCGGCGACTTCGGCTGCGAAGTCGGTTTCGACCTTTTCAATGCCTTCGCCGAGCGCATATCGCACGAACTTGGTCAGCTTGATCGGGGCGCCAACGTCCTTTTCGGACTTCTTGATGGCGTCGGCGACCTTGGTTTCGCCGTCGATCACGAAGGTCTGCGCGAGGAGAGTGACTTCCTCATAGTACTTGCGCAGACGGCCTTCGACCATCTTCTCGGCGATGTCGGCGGGCTTGCCCGATTCCTTCACCTGCTCGAGGATGATGGCGCGCTCGCGGGCCACGACGTCCTGATCCAGCTCGCTGGAGTCGATCGCCAGCGGGTTGGTGGCGGCGATGTGCATGGCAAGCTGCTTGCCGAGAGCCGACAGGGCGGCCTTGTCGCCGGTGGATTCGAGCGCGACCAGAATGCCGATCTTGCCCAGGCCCGCCTTGACGGCGTTGTGCACGTAGCTTTCCACCACGCCATCGGAGACCGAGACGGTCAGCGTGCGGCGCAGATTCATGTTTTCGCCGATCTTGGCGATGGCTTCGGTCAGTTCGGCCTGAACCGAGTGACCAGCGCCGGGGAACGGCATTTCGCCGAGCTTGGCAACATCGCCATCAGCGTCGAGAGCAAGCTTTGCGATCGAGCCAACGATGTTCTGGAACTGCTCGTTGCGGGCAACGAAGTCGGTTTCCGAATTGACTTCAACCACGGCAGCCTTGGTGCCGGAGGTTGCAACGCCAACCAGACCTTCAGCAGCGACGCGATCGGCCTTCTTGGCGGCCTTGGCGAGGCCACGGGTGCGCAGCCAATCGACGGCAGCTTCCATGTCGCCATTGGTTTCGGCCAGGGCCTTCTTGCAGTCCATCATCCCGACGCCGGTCGAGTCGCGGAGCTGCTTAACCAGTGCAGCAGTGATTTCCATGGGTTCACCTTTCGGCGGCCCCGGTCTGGGGCCGCATAGTTTCGTTCAAACGATTCCGGACATACCGGACTTAGTTGACAGTGGCGCCTTCGCCCGGAAGATCTTCGCTAGGGGCTTCCGAAGAAGCGCCGAGATCCTGGCCGAGAGCGCTCGAAGAGCGGCCGATACCGTCGAGGGCAGCGCGCGAGACCAGCGAGACATAGAGCTCGAGAGCGCGGCTGGCGTCGTCATTGCCCGGGATGGCGTAGTCGACCATGTCGGGATCGCAATTGGTGTCGACGATGGCGACGACCGGGATACCCAGGCGACGGGCTTCCTTGATCGCGTTGGCTTCCTTGTTGGTGTCGATCACGAAGAGGAGCGAGGGAACGTTGCCCATGTCCTTGATGCCGCCGAGGTCGCGCTCAAGACGCTCCTGCTCGCGGGACATCATCAGGCGCTCTTTCTTGGTGCGCAGGTTCAGGTCTTCTTCGCTCATCGATTCCAGTTCGCGCAGACGCGAGATGGAGTTCGAGATCGTCTGCCAGTTGGTCAGCGTGCCGCCGAGCCAGCGGGAGTTGACGTAGTACTGAGCGGACTGCTTGGCAGCTTCAGCAACGAGCGGGGCAGCCTGGCGCTTGGTGCCGACGAAGAGCACGCGGCCGCCATCGGCAACGGTGTCGGACACAAGCTGCAGGGCGCGGCTCAGGGCCGGCACGGTCTGCGACAGGTCGAGAATGTGGATGTCGTTGCGAACGCCGAAAATGAAGCGTTCCATCTTCGGGTTCCAGCGGTGCTTCTGGTGGCCGAAGTGCACGCCTGCTTCGAGGAGCTGGCGCATGGAGAATTCTGGCAGAGCCATTTGGTATTCCTTTACCGGTTGATGCCTCCACGAAGCCTTGCGACGGTTGCCCGCCACCGGATGGCATTCCATCGGGAATGCCTGCTTCGTGTGTGAGATCGCGCCGGCCAAACCGCCGGACGCGTGGGCGATATAAGCGAAGTCTTGCGCCAGCGCAACCCGCCAAAGTCACTCACGGGATCGTTAGAGAACCGATCCGTGGATTACTCGTTGGGTCTTCATGGACCCGCGCCCAGACGTGGGGCTACAGGGTGAGAGCCCCTGAGCGGAGGAGGAAGAGCTTTGCGCTCACCTCCTCTGCGTTTATCCGGCCCCTGCCCTAATTGAAACGCACATCGGTAATGCCGTCGAGCGCCTTGATGCCGCCGGCGACTTCGGCACTGACGGAATATTTGCCCGGCAGTTCGATTTCGTATTCTCGGGCGCCGGCGTCGCGGATCACCACGAAACTCACCGTGCCATTCCCACCACGCTTCAATTGCGCACTGACAGGGCCCAGAGCCTTTTCGCTCGCGGTAAAGATGGTAAGGCGGCGGTCTATGCTTTCCGCCAACCCTTCGATGGGTTTGGCGCCGTTGAGCATGAGGCTGATGCCTTCCGCGCGCTCTTGGGCGCCGACTTCGAGGATCACCGAATTGCCCGGCTGCAGAATGGCGCCGAACTGGGTGATCTGTTCGGAAAAGGCGATGACTTCAAAAGTGCCGCTCTGATCCGAGAGGCTCAGGATCATCATCGGCGTGCCTTTACGCGTTCGCCTGTCGTTACGCGATGAAATGGTGCCGGCCATGCGACCGGCCGAAGCGCCATCTTTCACGGCACGCTCGAAATCGCTCCAGCGCTGGACGCGGAGGCGCTCGAAGAGGTCGGAATAGGCATCGAGGGGGTGGGCGGAGAGATGGAAGCCAATGGCCGAAAGTTCGCGGTCGGCGCGCTCGGTCGAATTCCAGACGGGCACACCCGATGGCAGGCGGAACGGCTCGGGTTCGCTCGAAGCGAACATATTCCACTGGCCTTCGTTGCGCTCAGTGGTCAGGGCCTGGGCAGTGCCGACGACCTGGTCCATGGCGGCGAAGGCAATCTCGCGACGTTCGACCAGCGCGTCGAAGGCGCCGGCATTGACCAGGGTTTCAAGCGTGCGCTTGTTGATCGCCTTGGGATCGACACGCCTAGCGAAGTCACCGAGGTCCTTGAACGGCTTGTCGCCGCGGACTTCCACAATATGCTCTGCAACAGCCCGGCCGACGCCCTTGACGGCGGAGAGTCCGTAATGGATGCGGTCGTTCTTCACCGAGAAGACCACTTCGGAAGCATTGACGCAGGGCGGGACGACTTCGATCTTCTTCTTACCGGCCTCGCGGCGGAAGTCGGAGAGCTTGTCGGTCTGCGCCATATCGAGCGTCATCGAGGCCGCATAGAATTCGTGCGGGAAGTGCTGCTTGAGATAGGCGGTCTGGTAGGACACCCAGGCATAGGCGGCCGCGTGGCTCTTGTTGAAGCCGTAGTTCGCGAACTTTGCCAGAAGATCGAAAATCTGGTCGGCCAGCGCTTCGCTGACGCCTTGCGGGCCGGACCCCTCGCGGAAACGGATCCGCTGATTATCCATCTCCGCCTTGATCTTCTTGCCCATGGCGCGGCGCAGCATGTCGGCCTCGCCGAGCGAATAGCCCGACAGGAGCTGGGCGATCTGCATCACCTGCTCCTGATAGACGATGATGCCATAGGTCTCGTCGAGCACTTCGCTGAGCTTGGGGTGGGGATATTCCACCTCTTCGCGGCCATGCTTACGGTCAATGAAGCTCGGGATATTGTCCATCGGACCGGGCCGATAGAGCGCGTTCATAGCGATGAGGTCTTCGATACGGTCGGGCTTGAGGTCCATCAGGGCCCGGCGCATGCCGCCACTTTCGAACTGGAAGATGCCGTAGGTATCGCCACGGGCATAGAGATTGTATGTGGCCGCATCGTCGATGGGGATGGCGTCGATATCGAGCGCGATGCCACGCTGGCGCACCATCTCCACGGCGTATTGAATGGTGGTCAGGGTTTTGAGGCCGAGGAAGTCGAATTTGACGAGACCGGCGGGCTCGACCCATTTGAGATTATACTGCGTGACCGGCATTTCGGAGCGCGGATCGCGGTAGAGCGGCAGCAGCTCTTGCAACGGGCGGTCACCGATCACGATGCCGGCGGCGTGGGTGGAGGCGTGGCGGAAGAGGCCTTCGAGCGATTTGGCGATTTCGACAAGCTGGCCGACGGTTTCGTCTTCCTCGGCCATCTGCTTGAACTGCGGCACCTCGTTCATGGTGCGCTCGATGGTCCAGGGGTCGGCCGGATTGGCCGGCACCAGCTTACAGATACGGTCGACCTGACCGTAGGGCATCTGCAAGACGCGGCCGACGTCGCGCAGCACGGCGCGGGCCTGGAGCGAACCGAAGGTGATGATCTGGGCGACCTGTTCGGCGCCGTACTTCTTCTGCACGTATTCGATGACTTCTTCGCGCCGGTCCTGGCAGAAGTCGATATCGAAGTCGGGCATCGAGACGCGCTCGGGATTGAGGAAGCGTTCGAACAGGAGATTATAGCGCAGCGGATCGAGGTCGGTGATGGTGGTGGCATAAGCCACGAGCGAGCCGGCACCGGAGCCACGCCCCGGCCCCACCGGAATGCCCTGCGCCTTGGCCCATTGGATAAAGTCGGCCACGATGAGGAAGTAGCCGGGGAATTTCATCTTCTCGATGACGTTCAGCTCGAAATCGAGCCGCTCGCGATATTCCTGTTCGGTCTTGCCGGGGCCAGGGCCGTGGGCGGCGAGGCGCGCGTCCAGACCCGTAACCGAAATTTCGCGCAAGGCGGCAGCTTCGGCGGCCACGACAGCCTCTTCGGTGTCGTGCGAGCCGGCGGCGAATTTGGGCAGGATGGGGCCGCGGGTGCGCGGGCGATAGGCGACGCGGCGAGCGATCTCGATGGTGGAATCGAGCGCTTCGGGGAGATCGGCAAACAGCTCGATCATCTCCGCGCGGGTCTTGAAATAGTATTGGTCGTTGAGCTTTCGGCGTTCGGTCTGAGCCAGAACCGTGCCGCCAGCAATCGCAAGCAGCGCGTCGTGCGCTTCGTATTCCTTGGCGGACTTGAAGAAGGGCTCGTTGGTGGCGACCAGCGGGATGCCCTTGCGGTAGGCATAGTCGATCAGGCGCGGTTCGACGTTGATTTCCTGCGGACGTCCATGGCGCTGCAATTCGATATAGAGGCGATCGCCGAAGAGGTCGGCGAGGCGGTCGAGGCGGCGGATGGCGTTGGCGTCCTGCCCATGGGCGAAGGGCATGTCGATGGCGCCTTCCGGGCCACCGGAGAGACAAATCATGCCAGAGAGGGATTCGGGCGTCAGCCAATCGAGCTTGGCGCGCGCCAGACCGTTTTCGCCCTGCATATAGGCGCGCGAAACGAGCCGCGACATGTTGGCAAAGCCCTCTTCGGACTGGGCCATCATGACGACGCTGGACTTGCCGTTCCAGGCCACATGCCCACGTTCGCTGACACGCTCCTCGGCAGCGGCGAAGTCAATGGCGAGTTCGACGCCGATCAGCGGCTGTATGCCCTTCTTCGTCGCCTTTTCGGAAAATTCGAGGGCGCCGAAGAGATTGGCCGTGTCGGCCAGACCAAGCGCCGGCTGAGCGTCGGCGGCGGCGAGTTTGAGAATCGACTCGAGCTGAACAGCTCCTTCAAGGAGCGAGAAAGCCGAGTGAACGTGCAGGTGGATGAAGCCGGGGCCGCGCATATTAGTCTCCTGCAAGGAGTCTTAGCCTGTCGGGGCCAGAGGTCAAATCACCCCGCCCCCAATCCACAGCGATCAGGCCAAATTCGTCAGCAGATCCATCCAGGTCAGCGAACCGATGGTGAAGGCACCGAGGGTCACGAAGGCGGCGAAGTCCTTGAGGAAATCAATCATCTCTAGCTCCCGTGTTGCTATAATGTTCTTATATGTTTTCTCTTTGTTCCGGTCTAGTGGGCTGATCGGGGAAAGCGGGGACAGGGTTAACGCGTTAGGGATTCGTTAGAAGAGGGGGGGCGCGACGTGAGACGCACACGCGGGATTCGGGACGTGCGGAAGCGCCGGACAGCGTGGGGCTTCCGGGGATGACGGTGGACGGACCCCGGAGCGGCATTCGCCTCGAAGTGTTTTGATAGATGAAGCGGATACCGCTCCGGAGTGCCCTTTTTTCGGGCGGGAACTATCGGCGACCTTTGATCGCTCGTCGCAGGCGGCCAGCCCCGAACGTACGCTGGAGACGATCCAGCGCCGGGCCCCCTCGCTACTGTCGTCTGCAGACCGTCCGTGCGAGGTTGGATGGGAGGGAGAATAGCGCGGGTTTTGGGGGCGGGGATAAGAGGGATAGATTCCCATGGCCACTTCCTGATCTCACCCCTCGTCACCATTGGGCTTTTCCCGGTGGTCCCATGCGGAGGTGAGATGGATTGCCGGGACAAGCCCGGCAATGACGATGGAATGGGGGTGGTCGCGCTTAGAAAGGCCCCCCTCACCCGCCGCTTCGCGGCGACCTCTCCCCCCAGGGAAGAGGTGTCAGAGGCTGTGCGGAACGACCTTGCCGTCCTTGATGGTGACGATGCGGTCGGCGCGCTTGGCGAGGTCGTGATTGTGGGTCGCGATGAGCGCAGCGGCGCCTTCGGTACGGATCAGGCCTTGGAGGGCTGCGAACACGAGATCGCTGGTGCCGGGATCGAGATTGCCGGTGGGCTCGTCGGCCAGGATTACGCGCGGATGGTTGGCGGCGGCGCGGGCGATGGCGACGCGCTGCTGTTCGCCGCCTGAAAGTTCGGCCGGACGGTGGGTGGCGCGAGGGGCGACGCCGAGTATGTCGAGGAGTTCCATGGCGCGCACATTGGCCTCGGCGGGCGATTTGCCCGCGATCAGTTGCGGCATGGTTACGTTTTCGAGCGCGGTGAATTCGGGCAGCAGATGGTGGAACTGATAGACGTAGCCCACCGTGTTGCGGCGCAATTGGGTGCGGCCGCGATCGCTCAATTTGCTGGTCTTGTTGCCGACGATTTCGACCTCGCCTTCCTGCGGGCTTTCGAGGAGGCCGCAGAGATGCAGCAGAGTCGACTTGCCGGCGCCCGAGGGGGCAACGAGGGCGACGAGCTCGCCGCTTTCGACAACGAGATCGGCCTGGTCGAGCACGCGGACCTTGGTTGCGCCTTCGCCATAGTGACGATGGACGCCGGAGAGACGCAGATAGGAATTACTCATAGCGCAGCGCCTCGACGGGATCGTATTGGGCGGCGCGCCAGGCCGGGTAAAGCGTGGCGAGGAAGCTCAGGCCCAGGGCCATGACGACAACCACGGTCACTTCGGTGGGGTCGGTCTTGCTCGGCAGGGCCGAGAGGAAGAAAACTTCCGGCGGGAAGAGCGCGACGCCCAGGGTATTGGAGATGGCCGAGCGGATGGCTTCGGCATTGGCGGCGACGATGAGACCGAGGACTAGGCCGCTCAACGTGCCGACGACGCCGATGGTCGTGCCGGTGATAGAGAAGATGCGCATGATGGCACCGCGCGTGGCGCCCATGGTGCGCAGCACTGCGATGTCCTTGCTCTTGTCCTTCACCAGCATAACGAGGCTCGAAATGATGTTGAAGGCGGCGACGAGGACGATCATCGAGAGGATGGTGAACATCACCACGCGCTCGACCTGGAGCGCGGAGAAGAAGGTCTCGTTACGCTGTTGCCAATCGGTGAGGATGAAGGGGCGGAGGCCGGGCTGATCGGCAATGCGCTGGCGCATCAGGGGAATCGCGTCGGGGTTATCGATGAAGATTTCCGCGGCAGACGCCTGATAGATGCGCTCATAGGCGGCGTCGATTTCTTCGTCCGATGCCATGGGGTCGAGCGGAGGCTGGCCGGGCTTGAGCTGGTCTTCGTAGAGCTTGAAATAGTCCTGGGCCGTCTTCAGCGGCATATACATGAAGAGGCTATCGAACTCGACCATGCCCAGATTGAAGATGGTGCGGACCGGATAAGACTTGATCTGCGGGGTCGAGCCGAAGGGCGTCATGGCGCCGCTATCGGGATTGATGATCTGGACCTGATCGCCGAGGCCAACGCCGAGGGTCTGGGCCAATCGGTAACCGATGGCGACCCCGTCGTTCTCGTCCCAGCTATCAAAACCGCCCTGCTCTGCCGAATTGAACAGCAGGTCGAGCTTTTCAAGATTTTCGGCATCCATGCCGCGTACGGAGACGCCAGTGGAACCGCCGCGGCCGGAGGCGAGCACCTGGCCTTCGACGTAATAGACGGCGAATTTTACGCCTTCCACCTCTTCGAGAGTGGCGACTGCGTCCTTGTAGTCCGTAAATTTGCTCTCGATGGGAAAGGCCGTGAAGTGGCCGTTGAGCCCGAGGATCTTGGTGAGCAGTTCGGCCCTGAAACCGTTCATGACGGACATGACGACGATCAGCGTCGCGACGCCGATCGCCACGCCGACCATGGTGAGGCTGGCGATCACCGAAATGAACGCCTCCTTCCGCCTTGCGCGCAAATAGCGCCCAGCAATCATCCACTCAAACCGGGAGAACGGCCGAGTGGATCGGCCGGCCGGGGCTTGCTGCGCGCTAATAGTCAAATGTCGTTCATCCGCTGCGGTTCGATGAGGCCCTTGAGACGCTCGACCGCATTGGCGAGCGGCAGCGTCTCGCGCTCGCCAGTCTTGCGATGTTTGATCTCAACTTCGCCCGATTTAAGGCCGCGTGGCCCAAGGATAATCTGGTACGGGATGCCGACGAGATCGGCCGTGGCAAACTTGGAGCCGGCGGGCTGGTCGCGATCGTCATAGAGCATGTCGAGACCGGCTGCGGTCAGTTCGCCATAGAGCTTGTCGCAAGCAGCGTCGGTATCGGCATCACCGGCCTTGAGATTGATCAGCACCGCTTCGAAGGGCGCGACGGAGACGGGCCAGATGATGCCGTTTTCGTCGTGCATGGCTTCGATGATGGCGGGCACCACGCGGGTAGGGCCGATGCCATAGGAGCCCATATGCACGGTGATGTCCCTGCCATCGGGGCCGGTGACATTAGCCTTCATGGGCGCGGAATATTTGGTGCCGAAATAGAAGATGTGGCCCACTTCGATGCCGCGCGCCATCAACTGCTTGTCCGCGGGAACAGCAGCGCGGAAGGCTGCTTCGTCGGTCATTTCGTCGGTGGCGGCGAACAACGAGGTCCAATCCTTGAAGATCGGATCGAGATCGCCGCGGAAATCGGTGTCAGCCGGGGGAACGGGCTTGTCGAGCAGATCCTTGTCGAGGAACACGCCGCTCTCGCCGGTGTCGGCCAGGACGTGGAACTCGTAGGAGAGATCGCCGCCAATGGGGCCGGTATCGGCGCGCATGGGAATGCCGACGAGGCCCATGCGGCGGAAGGTGCGGAGATAAGCCACGAACATGCGCTGGAACGCCTTGACCGCCGAGGCTTCATCGAGATCGAAGGAATAGGCGTCCTTCATCAGGAATTCGCGGCTGCGCATGGTGCCGAAGCGGGGGCGCACCTCGTCGCGGAACTTCCACTGGATGTGGTAGAGGTTCAGCGGCAGGTCCTTGTAGGATTTTACATAGGTGCGGAAAATGTCGGTGATCATTTCCTCATTGGTCGGGCCATAGAGGAATTCGCGCTCGTGGCGATCTTCGATGCGCAGCATTTCCTTGCCATAGGCATCGTAGCGGCCCGATTCGCGCCAGAGATCGGCGGACTGAATGGTGGGCATGAGAAGCTGCACCGCGCCGGAGCGGTTCTGCTCCTCTTCGATGATCTTCTGGACCTTCATCAGCACCTTGTAGCCCAGCGGCAGCCAGGAATAGAGGCCGGAGGCTTGCTGGCGGATCATGCCGGCGCGCAGCATCAGCCGATGCGAGGCAATCTCGGCTTCCTTGGGAACGTCGCGCAGAACCGGCAGAAAATAGCGGGAAAGGCGCATGGGAACTCCGAAATTCGTGCTTCGACTCAAGACTTTTGTTGATGCCCACTCAGAGCCCAACCGTCCATACGATTCAAGCATGCAAGCTATGCAGAATCTGCGTGACAGGAAGAAAATGTGTTGTTAGGTTCCTGTCACAATAAAACGAAGGCGGTGCAACCGCCAACGGTCGACAACGTCAAGGGAGGAGCGTTGGCCGCACGCTGTAGAGCGAGCCTAAGACCAACGTATTGTCGATTCAACTTATAAAGCAGGGCCTTTGTGCCCTGCTTTTTTATTTCGGAATCAAGACGTAATGGCTGACTCTGAAAGTTTCACACGAATTGCCCTAGCCCTGCCCGGCGCAACGAGCGGGCCGCATTTCGACCGCACGGCGTTCAAGGTGACGCGCACGTTTGCGACGCTTGCGGCCGATGGATTGAGCGCAAACCTGAAATTCACGCCGGACGAGCAGGAATTCAAATGCCAGCTTGCTCCACAGGTGTTTGAGGCCATCAACAATGGTTGGGGACGTCAGGGCTGGACGACGATATGGCTGGGGGCGGCGACGGAGGAGGATGTCGCCGCGGCGCTGGCCATGGTGCATGTTCACGCGGTGGGGGTGGCGAAGAAAAAATGAAAAAGGGTCTTGTTGCCCGCCCTTCTTCATTTGGCCTGAACATCTCAAACTCGATTGTCACCCCGGCGAAGGCCGGAAGTGTTCATTTCGGCCGCTCGGTTCGTCTGCGAAGTTTTCGTCTCCACGATGCTGCCCTCGGGCTTGCCCCGAGGGCCGATGCGGGAGCCACGGCGCTTATGCTTGCGATGCGTGGCCCTCGGGTCAAGCCCGAGGGCAGCCCGGTGGGTGGGATGAAAAGCGCCCAACACAAACACTCCCGCGAAGGCCGGGGCCGATCCCGAGATCTCAAGATGGGTCCCGGCCTTCGCCGGGATGACAGCCGATGGGTGTTGAAGCACCTCACAAGGCCGCTGCAATTGAGCAGCAGAACACCTCAGCGATTCCAATAGGCCATCAGCGTTTCGTTGGTGAGCACCCAGAGCAGCAGGGCCGTGAAGAAGATGGCGAGGCCGGTGGCGATCAACAATTTTCGACCCATGCGCGGGGCGACCGGCGAGCCGGGGTCGGCACCCGGCACGAGCGCTTCGCCGGTTTCGTGATGGCTGCGCGCGCCGATGGGCAGCACCGCGACGAAGCAGAGCCACCAGACGACGAAGAAGACGGCGGCGATCGATCCCCACTGCATGGCGTCAGACCCTGTGTACGAAGACGTTCACGTTGGGCTTGCGGCCCCAGAAACCATTCACTTCGTTGCGGATGGCCTTGAAGAGCGCCGAGCTGAACACGTCGGGATCCGTGCGGCGCTTGGGCGGCAGGCTCTTGATGGTGTTGGTGACGGTGTCTTCCACCAGCTCAACCAGCGACTCGTCTTCGGTTTCGGGGAGGCCTTCGATGACATAGTCGGGGCCGGAGACGACCTGGCCGTTGGAGTTGACTGCGAGGCTGACGATGATCATGCCGCCGAAGGACAGGCGACGGCGGCCCTTTACGCCCGATTCCTCGGGCGTGCAGAGCACGAGGCCGTCGAGATAGAGTTCGCCGGTGCGGACTTCTGCCGGATAGGCCATGGGCTCGGGGAAGAGCCGGACCATGTCGCCATTGCGCGCTTCGCAGACATTGGGAATGCCTTCTTCGCGGCCGAGCTTGGCGTGGGCAGCAAGGTGCGTGGCTTCGCCGTGCACGGGAACGAGCACCTGCGGCTTGACCCAGGAATAGAGGCGGCGCAGTTCGTCGCGGCGCGGGTGGCCGGTGACGTGAACGAGCGCATCGTTCTGGGTGATGACCTCGATGCCCTTGTCGATAAGCAGGTTCTGGATGTCGATGACTTCGCGCTCATTGCCCGGAATGGCCCAGGACGAGAAGATCATGCGATCGCCGGCGTTGAGATCGATGACCGGATGCTCTCCGCGGGCGATGCGGGCGATGGCGGCGCGGGCTTCGCCCTGGCTGCCGGTGCAGATCAACACGCACTTGTCGCGGGCGATGGTCTTGTAGGCATCCTGATCGTGGAGGGTCGGCAGGCCTTCGAGCATGCCGAGTTCCTTGGCGATGCCCATGATGCGGTGCAGCGAGCGGCCGGAGAGGACCACCTGACGGCCGGCCTGGTGCGCGGCGCGGACGATAGAGACGACGCGGCCGACGTTCGAGGCAAAGGTCGTGACGGCAACGCGGTGCGGCGCTTCGGCGATGAGGGCAGCGAGAGTGGCGCCGATTTCGGCTTCGCTTGGGCTTTCGCCATCCTTGAGGGCATTGGTGGAATCGCAGACCAGCGCCAGCGGCAGGTCGGATTCTGTGCCGATGGCCTTGAAGCGTTCGACATCGGTCGGAGCGCTGACGACGGGGGTCGGATCGAGTTTCCAGTCGCCGGTGTGCAGCACGCGGCCGACCGGGGTCGTAATAAGAATGCTGTTCGATTCCGGGATCGAGTGGGCGACGTTGATCGCTTCGAGCTTGAAGGGCCCGATCTCGAACGGTTTTCCCGGGCGCATGATGCGGACGTCGACGTTTTCGACAATGCCGTCTCCTGCCCGCTTGGCGGCCAGCATGGCAGCGGTGAAGGGGGTGGCATAGACCGGCTTGTCGAAGACGGGCCAGAGATCGAGCACGGCGCCGTAGTGGTCTTCGTGGCTGTGGGTGAGGATCAAGGCGAGGACGTCATCGGCATTTTCCTCGAGAAATTCGGGGTTTGCCATGATGAGTTCGATGCCCGGCAGGTCCGGACCACCGAAGCTGACGCCGCAATCGACGACGATCCACTTGCGGGATTTTTCGGGGCCAAAGCCATAGGCGCCCATATTCATGCCGATCTCGCCGACGCCCCCGAGGGGCACAAAGACGAGTTCATCCCTTTGGTTCTTAGCCATGGGTTTTCTTTTTCCTTTTGCGCGCGGCGCCTGGCGATCTTTGGTCGCTGGTCGTCGCACAGATGTTGTGGTCAGCTTCGGGCGCTGGCCGTTGCCCCAAAATGCACATCGCCCGCCGTGATCACGATCCGCGCGCCATCATCGTCGCGCATGACCAGTCGACCGGACGAGTCGATGGTTTCAAAAATTCCTCGCCGGACGACACCGTCCTGCGAGACGGCGACCGGGGCACCAATGCCCGCGGCCGAACCGCGCCACTGGTTCAAAATCTCAGAGATTCCAGCGCCCTCGTTCCAGAGGGAGAAGGCTTCGACCCAGGCTTCCGAGAGTGCTTCGAAGACGTCTTCAGCACTGCGCTCGTAGCCAAGATCCCTAAGGCTGGTAGCGGGATAGGGCAAACCGGTGGGGGCCGCAATAACATTGACACCGATGCCGATGACGATTGCGTGGCTGCCATCGGCGGCCTTGCCCATTTCGAGGAGGATGCCGGCGACCTTGGCGCCATCGGCGAGGACGTCGTTGGGCCATTTGAGCGCAACGCGGCCGGAGCCGTTCATGGCGTCGGCGCCATCGATACCGATGCGGACGGCGCCCTGCGGCAGGATTTTCGCAAAGGCCTTCTGCATGGCGACGCCAGCGACAAAACCGAGTGTTGCCAGGACGTTGGCGTCTGCATCGGGAACGATGAGGAGGCTGGCGGCGAGGTTGCCCGAGGGGCTTTCCCAAGCGCGGCCACGGCGACCGCGGCCGGCGGTCTGCTTGAGCGCGGCGAACCAGATGCCGCCTGGATCGCCCGCGGCGGCGGCCGCGAGCGCTTCTGAGTTGGTGGACCCTATTTCATCGAACCCGGCCAGCCGATAACCGGCAGACCGGGCCTTTGGGCCGAGTGAAAACTCGGCCACCTAGAACAGGCTTCCCGCGGCTATGTGTGCCCAATTGGTTAGCACACTGCCAACACTGAAGTAGTACGTCACGACAAGGAAGGCACTGATCGCGAGAATGATGTTGAGCTCATTCGGGACCGCGATGAAGGTCGACTTCGGTTCGTCGAAGTACATCGTCTTGACCACGCGCAGGTAGTAGTACGCGCTCACGGCCGACGCCAGAACACCGATGACCGAGAGGACATAGAGGTTGGCTTCGATGGCGGCGAGGAAGACGTGCCACTTGGCGAAGAACCCGGCGAGCGGCGGCATGCCGATCAGCGAGAACATCAGGATGGCCATGATGGCGGCGACGAAGGGACGCGTCTGGGCGGCACCGGCGAGGTCTTCGATGTTCTCGACATAGCCGTCTTCGGTGCGCAACGACAGGATGCAGGCGAAGAGGCCGGCGGTCATGGTGACGTAGATCGCCATGTAGATCGCGACGCCTTCGACACCGACCTGGGTGCCCGAGGAGAGGCCGACGAGAGCGAAGCCGACGTGACCGATCGAGGAATAGGCGATGAGGCGCTTGAGCGAGCGCTGGCCGATAGCCGCGAAGGCGGCGAGGACCATGGAGGCGATCGAGAGGAAGATCACGACCTGCTGCCAATCGTGGGAGATTGGCTGGAAGGTATCCATGACCAGACGGATCATCAGCGACATGGCGGCCACCTTGGGAGCCATGGCGAAGAAGGCCGTTACCGGGGTTGGAGCGCCTTCGTAAACGTCCGGCGTCCACATGTGGAACGGCACGGCCGAAATCTTGAAGGCGACGCCAGCAAGGAGGAACACCATGCCGAAGACGAGGCCGATGGAACGGCCTTCCATGGCAATGGCGCCGACGATCTCGGTGAGGTTGGTATGGCCGGTGAAGCCATAGACCAGCGAGGCACCGTAGAGGAGCATGCCCGAGGAGAGTGCGCCGAGGACGAAGTACTTTAGGCCCGCTTCAGACGCGCGCTTGTCGTCACGCTTGATGGCGGCCATGACGTAGAGCGCCAGGGACTGCAGTTCGAGACCGATATAGAGGCTCATGAGGTCGTTGGCCGACACCATGATCATCATGCCCAGCGTCGCGAGGACGGCGAGGATCGAATATTCGAACTTGTGGACCCCGTTTGCCTCGGAATTGGGCATGGCGAGGATGAGCGAAAGCGCAGCACCGCCGAGAACCAACAGCTTCATGTAGCGGCCGAAGGCATCGGCAATGAAGACACCGTTGAACAGCACGCCATCGGCGGGGTTCAAGATGATCATCAGGCCAGCGGCGGCCATAAGCAGGACAGCGAGCCAGGAGATGAGGACCGACTTCTCCTTGTTGATGGCGACGCCCAGGATCACAAGGACCAGGGCGCCGACTGCCATCAGCAGTTCGGGATAAGCAGGCGCAACGCTCGCGAAATCAATAACGTCAGAGTTCACGGTGCTCTCCTAGTGCGCAGCAGGCTCAGCCGCAGGTTCTGCGGCCGGCGCAGCCTCGCCCGTGGGCGCGGCGTATTCGAGGGGTGCCCTTGCGTCGGCAAGGGAAACGGCGGGATCGAGGCCAATCGAGGTGGCGTAGTGGGACACCAGATTGTTGACCGAGGCGGCCGTCGTATCGAGGATCGGCGAGGGATAGAAGCCGAACACGATGATCAGGATGATCAGCGGGTAGAGAATGATCTTCTCGCGCAGATCCAGATCGAGAATGCCCTTGAGGCTTTCCTTGGTGAGCGCACCGAAGACGACGCGGCGGTAGAGCCAGAGGGCATAGCCGGCCGAGAAGATCACGCCGAAGGCAGCGCCAAAAGCCACCCAGGTATTGACCTGGAAGACACCGAGCATGGTGAGGAATTCACCGACGAAGCCCGAGGTACCCGGAAGGCCGACGTTCGCCATGGTGAAGACCATGAAGGCGAAGGCATATTTCGGCATGCGCTCGACAAGGCCGCCATAGGCGGTGATGTCGCGGGTGTGCATGCGGTCATAGATGACGCCGACCGAAAGGAAGAGCGCGCCGGAAACCAGACCATGCGAGATCATCTGGAACATGGCGCCCTGGATGCCGAGGGCATTGCCCGCGAAGATACCCATGGTGACGAAGCCCATGTGAGCGACCGACGAGTAAGCAATGAGCTTCTTGATGTCGGTCTGAACGAGGGCCACGAGCGAAGTGATGATGATGGCGGCGACCGAGAGCACGAACACGAAGTTCGAGAGCTGGGCCGAAGCATCGGGGAACATGGGCAGGCTGAAGCGCAGGAAGCCATAGCCGCCAAGCTTCAGGAGGATCGCCGCGAGGATGACGGAACCGGCAGTCGGGGCTTCCACGTGGGCTTCAGGCAGCCAGCGGTGGAACGGCCACATCGGCATCTTGACCGCCAGCGAGGCGAAGAAGGCCAGCCAGAGCCAGATCTGCATGCTTTCCGGGAACTGGTGGGTCAAGAGGCGCGAAATGTCGGTGGTGCCGGCGTTCCAATACATGGCCATGATGGCCAGGAGCATCAGGACGGAGCCGATGAAGGTATAGAAGAAGAACTTGTAGCTCGCCTGGATGCGGCGCTTGCCGCCCCAGATACCGATGATGAGGAACATCGGCAGCAGAGTGCCTTCGAAGAAGACATAGAACATGGCGAGATCGAGCGTGGTAAACACGCCGATCATGAGGACTTCCAGAATGAGGAAGACCAGCATGTATTCCTTGACGCGCTTGTCGATGGCTTCCCAGCTCGCGAGGATACAGAACGGCATCAGCAGAGCCGAGAGCACCACGAAGAGCACGGAAATGCCGTCGACGCCGACGCGATAGCCGATGCTGTCACCCAGCCAGGGATAGTTCACGACGAACTGGAAGCCCGGATTGGAGGCATCGAAGGCGGCCCAGATCCAGAGCGAGAGGGCCAGGGTGACGAGGGTCGTCACCAAGGCCGTCCAACGGATCGCGTTGAGCGCCGTCTTTGGCGTGACCAGAACCAGTGCCGCGCCGAGGAGCGGCAGGAAGGTCACGATTGAGAGGATAGAGTTCTCGAAGGTCATCAGATCAGTCCCCCGGCCGCGATGGCCCAGGTCAGCAGCGCCGCGATGCCGATCAGCATGGCGAAGGCATAGTGATAGAGGTAGCCGGACTGGAGTTTCACAACCCAGGAGGTGACGTTCTGAACGCGACGGCCGAGGCCCTCGGCGATCTTGCCGTCGACCAGCCAGTCATCGAACCCATGCCAGATGGCGCGGCCGATCCAGAGCGCGGGGCGCACGAAGATCGTGTTGTACAGTTCGTCGAAGTACCACTTGTTGAGCAGGAACTGGTAGAGGCCGGGATTGGCGGCTGCCAGCTTGCCCGGGATATCCGGACGACGGATGTACATGTACCAGGCGGCAACGAAGCCGATGATCATGGACACCGTGGCGCTCCACTTCACCCAAGTCGGCACATGGTGCGCCGCTTCGATGATCTCGTGGTCGATGAAGATCGAACCAGCGAAGAAGTGCTCGATGTGTTCGACCTCGTGGAAGAACATGCCGTAGAAAACGACACCGGCAAGGACCGCGCCGACAGCCAGCACATAAAGCGGCACCAGCATGACGTTGGGCGATTCATGGGCATTGTCGTAGGCCGAGCCGTGGTGGCCATGGCCATGGTCATCATGGGCGTGATCGTCGTGAGCGTGATCATCATGGGCATGAGCGTCATGGCCATGAGCGGCTTCGCGCGGCGTGCCGTGGAAGGTCAGGTGCACCAGGCGCCAGGAATAGAAGCTCGTGAACAGAGCCGCGATGACCAGGAGCCAGAAGGCGAAGCTGCCGATATTGCCGCCGACCGCATAGGCCGATTCAATGATCGAGTCCTTGGAGAAGAAACCGGCGAAGCCGAAATTGGTGCCAGGGATGCCGACGCCGGTGAGAGCAAGGGTACCGATCATCATCATCGCATAGGTGATGGGGATCTTCTTCCTGAGGCCACCCATGTTCCGCATATCCTGCTCATGGTGCATCGCATGGATGACCGAGCCGGCGCCGAGGAACAGCAGAGCCTTGAAGAAGGCGTGGGTGAAGAGGTGGAACACACCGGCCGAATAGGCCCCAGCCCCAAGCGCGACGAACATGTAGCCGAGCTGCGAACAGGTCGAGTAGGCGATGACGCGCTTGATGTCGTTCTGAACGAGGCCGACGGTCGCCGCGAAGAACGCGGTGATGGCGCCGATGACGATCACGACATTGAGGGCGAAAGGCGAAAGCTCGAACAGCGGCGACAGGCGGGCGACCATGAAGACGCCGGCGGTGACCATGGTTGCGGCATGGATGAGCGCCGACACCGGGGTCGGGCCTTCCATGGCGTCCGGAAGCCAGGTGTGCAGCAGGAACTGCGCCGACTTGCCCATGGCGCCCATGAAGAGCAGCAGGCAGATGACGGTCATCGCATCGAGGTTCCACGAGAGGAACCGGATGACCGGCAGGCCGGTGGTCGCGAATTCGTCGGCGGCATGGAAGGCGCCGTCGAAATCGATGTGGCCGAGCACGAGGAAGGCACCGAAGATGCCGAGGGCGAAGCCGAAGTCACCGACGCGGTTGACGATGAAGGCCTTCATGGCGGCGGCGGTTGCGGAGGGCTTGGTGTACCAGAAGCCGATCAGCAGGTAGGAGGCCAGACCCACGCCTTCCCAGCCGAAGAACATCTGCAGGAAGTTGTCGGCCGTCACCAGCATGAGCATGGCGAAGGTGAAGAGCGAGAGATAGGCGAAGAAGCGCGAACGATGCGGATCGTCGCTCATGTAGCCGATCGAATAGAGGTGAACGAGGGCCGAAACCGTGTTCACGACCACCAGCATGATGGCGGTGAGCGTATCAACGCGAAGAGTCCAGCGCAGGTCCATGTCGCCGACCTGGATCCAGCGCATGACTTCGACCTTGAGGACGGCCGTATGACCATCGCCCACGGCGCCGACAAGGCCATCACCAAAGGCGACGGGGATGAACACGAACCAGCTCAGCACCGCTGCGATGAGCAGCAGGCCGGTGGTGATGAACTCGGATGGCCGGTGGCCGATGGACCGGCCCAACAGGCCGGCAATAAGCGCCCCGACGAGGGGCAGGAAAACAATCGCCTGAATGATCATAGCGGTGCTCTTAGCCCTTCATCAGATTGGCGTCTTCAACCGCGATGGACCCACGGTTGCGGTAGAAAATGACCAGGATGGCCAGACCGATAGCGGCTTCAGCAGCAGCCACGGTGAGGATCATCAGCGCGAAGACCTGACCCTGCAGATCCTGCAGATGAGCGCTGAAGGCCACGAAGTTCAGATTGACCGCAAGCAGGATCAATTCCACCGACATCAGGATGACGATGACGTTCTTGCGGTTGAGAAAGATGCCGAACACGCCGAGCGTGAACAGGATGGCTGCAACGGTCAGGTAGTGACCGAGCCCGATTTCCAAGCCCATGATAAACCCCTATAGCCCCTGACCGCTCTTGACCTTGACGACCTTCAGCGTCTCGCTCGCCTGGCGAGCAACCTGCTTGATCGGATCCTGGCGCTTTGCCGTCGCACGGTGGCGCAGCGTCAGCACGATGGCGCCGATCATGGCGACCAGCAGAATGGCGCCGGCACCCTGGAACAGGAAGAAGTAGCGCGTGTAGAGCACCAGACCGAGCTGGCGCGTATTGTCCATGGCCGCATCGATCGGCAGGCCGGAGCCGCTCGCGACGTCGGGCGAGATGAAGAAGCTGCCGGCAACGAGCAGCAGCTCGAGCAGCAGGACCACCCCGACCAGAATGCCGATGGGCGCATATTGCAGCATGCCCTGGCGCATTTCGGCGAAGTCGATGTCGAGCATCATGACGACGAAGAGGAAGAGCACGGCGACCGCGCCCACATAGACGACGATCAGGATCAGCGCCAGGAACTCGGCGCCGGCCAGCATGAAGAGACCTGCACCATTGACGAAGGTCAGGATGAGAAACAGCACCGCATGCACGGGGTTGCGCGCCGAAATGACCATGAAGGCCGAGACGACAGCAACCGCCGAGAAGAGGTAGAAAAAGAATAGTGGAAGGGTCATCCTCTTCCCTCTCAGCGGTAAGGCGCGTCGGCTGCAAGGTTGGAGGCGATTTCACGCTCCCAACGATCGCCGTTTGCAAGGAGCTTCTCCTTCGAGAAGTAGAGCTCTTCGCGCGTTTCAGTTGCGAATTCGAAGTTCGGGCCTTCGACGATGGCGTCCACCGGGCAGGCTTCCTGGCAGAAGCCGCAATAGATGCACTTCACCATGTCGATGTCGTAGCGCACGGTACGGCGGGTGCCGTCGTTCTGGCGCGGGCCGGCTTCGATGGTGATGGCCTGAGCCGGGCAGATGGCTTCGCAGAGCTTACAGGCGATGCAACGCTCTTCGCCATTGGGATAACGGCGGAGGGCATGCTCACCGCGGAAGCGCGGAGACACCGGACCCTTTTCGAAGGGATAGTTGATGGTCGGCTTCGGCGCGAAGAAGTAGCGCATGGCCAGGAAGAAGGCCGATACGAACTCCTTGAGCAGGAGCGTGTTGACGACTTGTGCAGCGCGCATCAGACGATTCCTCCGTGCCAACCCCAGCCCGTGAGCTTGAGGACGAAGGCAACAATCACAACCATCACGAGCGAGAGCGGCAGGAACAGCTTCCAACCGATCCGCATGAGCTGGTCATAGCGGTAACGGGGCACGATGGACTTGGCCATCGCGAACATGAAGAACACCAGGCTCAGCTTGATGAAGAACCAGATGACGCCCGGGATCCAGGTGAACGGCGGCAGATCGATCGGCGCAGCCCAGCCACCCATGAAGAGCACGGTGGTCATGGCGCACATCAGAAGGATCGAAATGTATTCGCCGAGCATGAAGAGCATGTAGGGCGACGCCGAGTATTCGGTCATGAAGCCGGCGACGAGTTCGGATTCACCCTCAGCCAAATCGAACGGCGGACGGTTGGTTTCGGCGAGGGCCGAAATGTAGAAAATCACGAACATCGGGAAGAGCGGGATCCAGAACCAGTTCAGGAACGAGAGCCACGGCACGCCGAGCATGTGGGCAAGGCCCATTTCCTTCTGCGCGACGACGATGTCATTCAGGTTCAGCGAACCTACGCAGAGCAGGACGGTGATGATGACGAGGCCGATCGAGACTTCGTAGCTGACCATCTGCGCGGCGGCGCGGAGCGAGCCGAAGAAGGGGTACTTCGAGTTCGAGGCCCAGCCGCCGATGATCACGCCATAGACGCCGAGCGAGGAAATGCCGAGCAGGTACAGGATGCCAATGTTGATATTGGCCATGGCCCAGCCATTGTCGACCGGCACGACGGCCCAGCCGGCGAGAGCCAGGGTGGCCGTCAGGAGCGGCGCGAGCAGGAACAGGGCCTTGTCGGCGCCGGCCGGAATGATCGGCTCCTTGAAGACGAACTTGAGCAAGTCAGCGAAGGACTGCAGCAGGCCGAAAGGACCTACGACGTTGGGACCGCGGCGCATCTGGACGGCAGCCCAGATCTTGCGGTCGGCGAGAAGAATGAAGGCCGTGAAGACAAGCAGGGCAACCAGCAAGGCCAGTGCCTTGTAGATGAAACCGATCTGCACGCCCCAACCGAGGAAGGGGATGCCGAGCAAATAGTCGAGGGCCGTAGTAACGAAATCCATTGTGGTCCCCTACTCCGCGGCCTGCCGGAGACCGGCAGCCAGCGCGGCGCATTCACCCATGACGGCCGAAGCGCGTGCAATCGGGTTGCTGAGATAGAAATCGGCGACGGCCGAACCGAACGGCGCCGACTTGGTCTTGATAGCGGCCTTGGCGAGCTTGCCGAGATCGGCAACCTTGCCCGGAGCAATCTCGTCGACATTGGCCAGGTGCGGGAATTCGGCGTAGAGGGCCGAACGCAGCTGGGCCAGCGAGTTGTACGGAAGCGGCTTGCCGATGGCGCCGGAAAGGGCACGGAAAATGGCCCAGTCTTCCTTGGCGTCGCCGGGCGGGAACACGGCGCGGGCGGTCTGCTGGACGCGGCCTTCAGTGTTCACATAGGTGCCCGACTTCTCGGTGTAGGTCGCGGCCGGCAGGATGACGTCGGCGCGGTGTGCGCCCTGGTCGCCATGCGAGCCGACATAGACGACGAATGCCTTGCCCATGGCGGACATGTCGTATTCGTCGGCGCCGAGCAGGAACAGGACGTCGAGTTCACCCTTGCCAGCCAGAGCGATCTGGTCAGCCGAGCACACGCCGCCGTCATGGGGCACGAAGCCGATGTCGATGCCACCAACGCGGCTTGCCGCATTGTGGAGGAGCGCAAAACCATTCCAGCCTTCGGCGACATTGGCACCGGTAGCGAGCTTGGAGGCAATAGCGATGACATCGCGGCCGACCTGCTTGCCGAGGTTGGCATGCGAGACAGCGGCTTCGCCGACGATGATGATCGGACGCTGGGCCTTGGCGAGGATTTTGCCGAAGGAGCCCTTGCCGGCAGCAACGTCAACGAGGGTTTCAAAGCCTTCGCCGAGATAGTCGTAGGTGTAGGTGAGGTCGGCACGTTCGCCGATCACGCCCACGGGGATGTTCTTGGCGCGCCAGGTCTTGCGGATGCGCGCATTGATCAGCGAGGCTTCCTTGCGCGGATTGGCGCCGATGATCAGCACGGCGTCAGCTTCTTCAATGCCGGCAATGGTCGGATTGAAGATGTAGGCCGAGCGCGGCATCGAGGGATCGATACCGGACATGGCGGGACGCACGTCGGTCATGCCCGAACCGATCGAGGCGAGCAGGCCCTTGAGGGCGTACATTTCTTCAACGGCGGCCAGATCGCCAGCGATCGCGCCGACCTTGTTGCCGGCCTTCTTGATGCGCGCGGCGACAGCCGAGAGGGCTTCTTCCCAGGTGGTGGCCTGGAGCTTGCCGTTCTTGCGGACGTAGGGGCGATCGAGGCGCTGGTTCTTGAGGCCATCCCAGATGAAGCGGGTCTTGTCCGAGATCCACTCTTCATTGATGGCTTCGTTGACGCGCGGCATGATGCGCATGACTTCGCGGCCACGGCTGTCTACGCGGATGGCCGAACCGACGGCATCCATCACGTCGATGGATTCGGTCTTGTTCAGTTCCCACGGACGGGCGTTGAAGGCGTAGGGCTTGGAGGTCAGAGCGCCAACCGGGCAGAGGTCGATGACATTGCCCTGGAGTTCGCTCGACAGCGCCTTTTCGAGATAGGTGGTGATCTCGGCGTCTTCGCCGCGACCAAGCAGACCCATTTCGGCAATGCCGGCAACTTCAGTGGTGAAGCGGACGCAACGCGTGCAGTGAATGCAGCGATTCATCGAGGTCTTGACCAGCGGCCCGATGTACTTGTCTTCGACAGCGCGCTTGTTTTCGTGGAAGCGCGACTTATCTACACCGTAGGCCATGGCCTGGTCCTGAAGGTCGCACTCGCCGCCCTGATCGCAGATCGGGCAGTCCAGCGGGTGATTGACCAGCAGGAATTCCATCACGCCTTCACGGGCCTTTTTGACCATGGGCGTGTTGGTGAACATTTCGGGCGGCTCGCCATTCGGTCCGGGACGCAGGTCCTTGACCGCCATGGCGCACGAAGCTTGCGGCTTCGGGGGACCGCCCTTCACTTCGACGAGACACATGCGGCAGTTGCCCGCGACCGAGAGACGGTCGTGGTAGCAGAAGCGCGGGATTTCCGCGCCGGCTGCTTCTGCTGCCTGCATGAGGGTGTAGTAGTCAGGGACTTCGACGAGCGTGCCGTCGACTTTGATAGAAGCCATTGCCCTACTCCGCAGCGATCGACGGAACCGCGCCGTCGCTGGTGGAAGAATAAGTGTACTGGTCGATCCGCGCCTCGATGGTGGGGCGGAAGTTGCGGATCAGGCCTTGGATCGGCCAAGCTGCTGCGTCGCCGAGGGCGCAAATCGTGTGACCTTCGATCTGCTTGGTCACCGAGAACAGCATGTCGATTTCGCGCTTCTGGGCGCGGCCTTCGACCATGCGCTCCATGACGCGCATCATCCAGCCGGTGCCTTCGCGGCACGGCGTGCACTGGCCGCAGCTCTCGTGCTTGAAGAAAGCAGCGATGCGCCAGATGGCCCGGATGATATCGGTCGACTTGTCCATGATGATCATGCCGCCGGTGCCGAAGGAGGACTTCTTCTCGCGCATGCCGTCGAAGTCCATGATGGCGTCCATCATGTCTTCGCCGCGCACGACGGGACACGAAGCACCACCCGGGATAACGGCGAGGAGATTGTCCCAACCGCCGCGGATGCCGCCGCAATGCTTTTCGATGATGTCCTTGAAGCTCTCGCCCAGGGCTTCTTCGAAGGTCGCCGGCTTGTTCACATGGCCGGAGACCATGAAGAGCTTGGTGCCGACATTGTTCGGACGGCCGATGGAGGAGAACCAGGCGCCGGAGCGACGCAGGATTTCCGGAACGACGGCGATCGACTCGACGTTGTTCACGGTCGTCGGGTTGCCATAAACGCCCATGCCGGCCGGGAACGGCGGCTTGAGGCGGGGCTGGCCCTTCTTGCCTTCGAGCGATTCCATCAGAGCGGTTTCTTCGCCGCAGATGTAAGCGCCGGCGCCATGATGGACGATGATGTCCAGATCCCAGCCGTGGATATTGTCCTTGCCGATCAGCTTGGCGTCGTAGGCTTCCTGAACGGCTTCCTCGAGACGCTGACGTTCGCGGATGAATTCACCGCGGACATAGATGAAGGCGAGGTGCGCATCCATGGCGCGGGATGCGATCAGGCAGCCTTCGATCAGGTGGTGCGGATCGTGGCGCAGAATCTCGCGGTCCTTGCACGTACCGGGCTCGGATTCGTCAGCGTTCACAAGGAGGTAATGCGGACGGCCATCGCTGACCTTGGGCATGAAGCTCCACTTGAGACCAGTGGGGAAACCAGCGCCGCCACGGCCGCGCAGGCCCGAACCCTTGACCTCGTTGGTGATCCAATCGCGGCCCTGGTCGAGAAATTCCTTGGTACCAACCCAGGAACCACGGGCACGCGCGCCTTCGAGGCGCCAGTCGTGCTGGCCGTAGAGGTTGGTGAAGATACGGTCTTTATCAGCGAGCATTAGCGGGGATCCTTCCCGAACACCTTGCGATATTCCTCAATTCCGCCGCGGGCGAGGACTTCGGCCTGTTGCAGCCAATTGTCACGCGCAACGCGGCCCTTGAAGTTGAGGCTAGATTCCAGAGCCGTGATCTGTTCCGGCGTCATCGTCGCAACCTGGCTCCACTTGGTGATGCCAACTGCGTTGAGTTTGCCTTCGAGAACCGGACCGACGCCCGAAATCAGCTTGAGATCGTCGGCAGGGCCTTCCTGCTTCTGGAACAGCGGCGTGGGGCCACCGGTCTCGGCAGTGGGGCTCAGGCCTTCGGCGGGAGGAGCAACGACCTTCTTGGTCGACTTCTTCACCGAGGTCGCAGCGGCTTCGCCGGCAGGGGCATCGGCAGACTTCTTGCCGGGAGCCTTGCCGCCATCAACCTTGGCTGCCTTGGATTCGGCACCGACAGCGTCTTCGCGCATTTCCTTGGCGGGCTTGCCGGTTGCCTTTGCCGAAGCATTGGCGGCCTTGCGTTCGCTTTCGGCCTTGGCCTCGGAAACCTTGGCTTCCTTTGGCGTACCCTTGAGGGCGGGAGCGGATTCTTCCGAGACGTCCTTCGGCTTTGCGGCCGTGGTCGGGGCGGGAGCAGCAGCGGCAGCAGCCGGGGCGGCAGCAGCAGGCGCTGGCGCGCCTGCAGTAGCTGGCGCCGAACCTTCCGGCGGCGGGGGCGGCACGAACTTTTCACGCTTGGCGGTCGGCTTTTCGAGGAGGGTCGTCTGACCACCTTCGGCGGCGGCGTTCAGGCGCTCGATCTGGGTGCCGGGCTTGATGGTGTCGCCCTTGCCGGCCTGGAACGCATCGATGATTTCTTCGAGGCGACCGGCGGTCAGGTCTTCATAGGTGTCGTGGTAGATGGTGACCATCGGAGCGTTGACGCAGGCGCCAGCGCATTCGACTTCTTCCCAGGACAGCGTGCCATCTTCGTTGAGATGGTGCGGATCGTGGTGGATCTTGCTTTTGCAGACCTCGATCAGCTCCCCTGCCCCGCGCAGCATGCACGGGGTGGTGCCGCAGACTTGAACGTGGGCACGGGTGCCGACGGGCTGGAGCTGGAACTGGGTGTAGAAGGTTGCGACTTCGAGCACGCGGATATAGGCCATGCCGAGCATCTCGGCGACCTTTTCGATGGTCGCGCGGGAAACCCAGCCGTCCTGATCCTGCGCACGCATGAGCAGCGGAATAACGGCAGACTGCTGACGGCCGGCGGGATAAAGCGCGATGCGCTTTTCAGCCCAGGCGGCGTTGGCATCATTGAAGGCGAAACTTGCCGGCTGAACCGACTCGTCTGCAAGGCGTCGCACGGACATCAGCGATCAACCTCTCCGAACACAATATCAATCGAACCCAGGATCGCGGTGACGTCTGCCAGCATGTGGCCGCGGCAGAGCCAGTCCATGGCGCTCAGATGGGCAAAGCCCGGAGCACGGATATGGCAGCGATAGGGCTTGTTGGTGCCATCGGACACCAGATAGACGCCGAATTCACCCTTGGGCGCTTCGACGGCGGCGTAAATCTCGCCGGCGGGCACCTTGTAGCCTTCGGTGTAGAGCTTGAAGTGATGGATCAGAGCTTCCATCGACTGCTTCATCTCACTGCGCTTGGGCGGAACGACCTTGCCATCGACCGAGGACACAGGGCCCTTGCCTTCCGGCGCGTTCAGCTTTTCGACGCACTGCTTCATGATCGAATTGGCCTGCCGCATTTCTTCCATACGGACGAGGTAACGATCGTAGCAGTCGCCGTTGGCGCCGGTCGGGATATCGAAATCCATCTCGGCATAGGCGTCGTAGGGCTGCGCCTTGCGCAGGTCCCAGGCGGCGCCGGATGCACGGACCATGACGCCGGAAAAACCCCTGCCCCATGCCTCTTCGAGCGGGACGATGCCGATATCGACGCCGCGCTGCTTGAAGATGCGGTTTTCGGTGAGGAGCGTGTCGATGTCGGCGAGCGCTGCGGGGAATTCCTCGCAGAAGGTGCCGATATCGTCGACCAGCGCCTGCGGCAGGTCCTGATGGACGCCACCGGGACGGAAATAGGCAGCGTGCATACGGGCGCCAGAAGCGCGCTCATAGAAAACCATGAGCTTTTCGCGCTGCTCAAAACCCCAGAGTGGCGGGGTCAGCGCGCCGATGTCCATGGCCTGGGTGGTCACGTTCATCAGGTGGGCGAGCAAGCGGCCGATTTCGGCATAGAGCACGCGGATAAGCTGGCCACGGCGCGGTACTTCGATGCCGAGCATGCGCTCGACGGCCAGGGCAAAGGCATGCTCCTGGTTCATCGGGGCCACGTAGTCGAGGCGGTCGAAGTAAGGAACCGCCTGCAGGTAGGTCTTGTATTCGATCAGCTTTTCGGTGCCGCGGTGAAGCAGGCCGACATGCGGATCGACACGTTCAACAAGCTCGCCATCGAGCTCGAGAATCATGCGCAGCACGCCGTGGGCCGAGGGGTGAACCGGGCCGAAGTTGATCGTGAAATTGCGGACGTCGACTTCTGACATCAGTTCTTCGCCTTCTCGTCACCGGGCAGCACGTAATCCGTACCTTCCCAGGGTGACAAATAATCGAACGAGCGGAATTCCTGGGCGAGAGCGACCGGCTCATAGACCACGCGACGGCGCTCTTCGTCGTAGCGCACTTCCACAAAGCCGGTGAGCGGGAAGTCCTTGCGCAGCGGGTGGCCGTCAAAGCCATAGTCCGTGAGGATGCGGCGCAGGTCGGGGTGGCCGGAGAACAGCACGCCGTAGAGATCGTAGGTCTCGCGCTCGAACCAGTCGGCACCCGCGAAGACGCCGGTGATGGACGGAACGGGCGTTGCCTCATCGGCCTCAACCTTGACGCGGACGCGCTGGTTCAGGTGGGGGCTGAGGAGGTGGTAGACCACGTCGAAGCGGAATTCGCGCGAGGGATAGTCGGCGCCGCACACATCCACGAAGGAGATGAAGCGGCACTTCGCGTCGTCACGGAGGAAGGTGACGACGTCGACGATGGATTCGCGCTGAGCGGTGATGGTGAGATCGCCGAAGGCATGCTCGAGGCCGGTGACGGCGTCACCGAGCGAAGCCACGATGTGTTCGCCAAGGGCGACCAGCGGGTGGACTTCGATGACGGGCTCGACGGTTTCAACAATATCAGTCATGGCCCGGCCCTATCGCTCGATCGTGCCGTCGCGGCGAATTTTCTTTTGCAGCAAGAGAATGCCGTAAAGAAGCGCCTCGGCGGTCGGAGGGCAGCCAGGGACATAGACGTCCACGGGCAGGATGCGATCGCAACCGCGCACCACCGAATAGGAATAGTGATAGTAGCCGCCGCCATTGGCGCAGGAGCCCATGGAGATGACATAGCGCGGCTCGGGCATCTGGTCGTAGACCTTGCGCAGAGCGGGCGCCATCTTGTTGGTCAGCGTGCCGGCGACGATGAGAACGTCGGACTGGCGCGGCGAAGCGCGCGGCGCCGTGCCGAAACGTTCGATGTCGTAGCGAGGCATCGACATCTGCATCATTTCAACGGCGCAGCAGGCCAGACCCGTCTGCATCCACATCAGCGAGCCGGTACGGGCCCAGGTGATGAGCTGCGACACGGTGGTGACGAGGAAGCCCTTGTCGGCCAGCTCGTTGTTCACGCCGACGAAGAACGGATCTTCGGCGCCTAAGGGCTTGCCGGTTGCCGGGTCGAGAGCGCCGGTTGGACGGGGAGTCACCAGCGTCGCGTTGGAGGGGCTCAATCCCATTCCAGAGCTCCTTTGCGCCATTCATAAATAAAGCCGACGGTCAGCAGGCCGAGGAAGACCATGACCGACCAGAAGCCGAACCACCCGATGTCGTGGAACGCCACGGCCCAGGGGAAGAGGAACGCCACTTCAAGGTCGAAGATGATGAAGAGAATCGACACCAGATAGAATCGGACGTCGACCTTCATGCGCGCGTCGTCGAAGGCATCGAAGCCAGCTTCGAAAGCGGACAGCTTTTCGGGATCGGGCTTGCGGAAAGCAACGATGAACGGCGCCACGAGAAGCGCGGCACCGATGACGGCAGCAAGTCCGATAAACAAAAGGATTGGCAGGTAATTGCTGAGCAAGTCAGTCATGCGGCAGCCTAAGGTTCGAGCCGGTCGGAGGGGTCCCGGCGATCCGCGAGGCGAGCAAGCAATTGGGGCGAGCCGACCACCGCGTCAGTTGATGGCTAGGGCTTAGACCTTCCCCTAAATGGTTTCAAGGGAAAGAAAATATGACCTGAAAAATCATATATCTAAGCCGCATGGCTGAGAAAGCTTATGACTTTGAAGACGTGAGTTTGACGTAAATATTGGCGCGCGCAACGCGAATTTTGAAACGCGTGGCAAAGCGCAATTGGCACTCAATGTGCCCCGAATAAACGAAAACGGCGAGTCGATACCGACTCGCCGTTCGCAAGACTGGAGGGAGGCGAGACAGGCCCGCCAACCAAATCTTAGAAGTGGTAGAAGACGCCGACGGTTGCCTTGGCAGCTTCGAAGAACTGATCGCCGGCAGTGTTCGAGAAGTCACCCTGGCCAACGACTTCACCGCGAACGGTGACAGCGTCGGTAACGGCGAATTCAACACCAGCACCGAGCTGGTACACGCCTTCCGAACCGCCACCGACGGTCGAAACGCCAACGCCACCGATTGCGTAGATGAGAGCGGCGTCGGTCACGACAGCACCAGCGCGCAGGTTGGCGAAGAACTCGCCGCCCGAGTTGACGCTGTTCCAGGTGTAGTCGCCGGTAACTTCAACGCCGAGCAGGAACGGATCGACGGGGATGAAGTTCACGCCGACGGCAGCACCGATGACGCCATAGGTGGAGCTCAGGGTGTGGTTGGCATAGTCATTGGTGCCAGTCCACTGACCACCGGCGCGAGCACCGATGTAGAGGCCTTCCCAATCAAAACCGGCAGCTTCGTAGATCGGCTGCGGAGTGGTCGGGATGATCAGGTCCGCTGCCGAAGCGGCGGCGGTACCAAGAGCGGCGATCGACACGCCAATAAGCAGAGAACGAACAGACATTTTAAGCCCTCGAAGATTACGGTGATAACTTACTGTAACCTGACAGAGCCTCGGGCGCCCCGCAATGGGCTAGGCCATCACATCGCCCAAAACGTGTCCGCTTTTCGACAAGTGTAGCCAATCGACAACACCGAAATGGCCCAGCGTTAAGCCATTGGTAATAAACACAAACGGCGAACCGGAAACCGGTTCGCCGCCTGGGTTTGCAAGACTTGTTCCGCAGCGACCTAGGCCGCCGCGAAAAATATCGTCTTAGAAGTGGTAGAAGACGCCAACGGTTGCCTTGGCCGACTCAAAGAACTGGTCGCCAGCAACGTTCGAGAAGTCACCCTGGCCAACGAGTTCACCGCGGACGGTGATCGCATCGGTCACAGCAACTTCGACGCCGCCACCGAGCTGGTAGACGGATTCGGTGGTGTTGCCGGTGGTGTTCACGCCAACGCCACCCAGGGCGTAGACGAGCACGGAGTCGGTGACGACAGCGCCAGCGCGGAGGTTGGCGAAGAATTCACCCGACGAGGTGTTGTTTGCCCAGGTCCAGTCACCGGTGACTTCAGCACCGAGCAGGAACGGGTCGACCGGGATGAAGTTCACGCCGACAGCAGCACCAACAACGCCATAGGTGGTGTTGACGGTGGTGTTTGCGTAAGCGTTCGAACCGGTCCACTGGCCGCCAGCGCGGACACCAGCGTAGAGGCCGGACCAATCGAAGCCAGCAGCTTCGTAGATCGGCTGCGGGGTGGTCGGGATGATCAGATCAGCAGCCTGAGCGCCACCAACCATGAGTGCAGCGGCAGCAACGCCGAGCGAGAGAGAACGTACAAACATATCTTGCACTCCCATAGAGTTAACCGTAGTCGACCGGACTAATGACTCAAGGGAGAAAAAGAGGCAACCCCGCGCCAACACATATTGGGCGGTGGGGATAAGTTTTCATGACCAAATCGAGCGAGTGTTGCCTTTAGGCCGCGGAATTGGTCCAGTTTGATACAAATTGACGCATTCAGCCTTGGATCGGCGTCCCAAATTGTGATCGGACGCCAGCCCAAATATGGCTGTTGAAGGGCACGCTGCCACATTGTTGCCCGAAATGCAAATGGCCCCGCAACAATTGCGGGGCCATTTTTAGGGATTCGATAGGATTCGACGCTTTTGGGCGACGAATCGAACCGCAATCAGAAGTGAAAAGCGGCGCTATTTCAGAAATGAAAAGCAGCGCTATTTCAGAAGTGAAAAGCGGCGCCGACAGTGAACTGGTCCTTGGGGTTGCCGCCGTTGAGCGGGAAGCCGTGGAGGTATTGGGCACGGACCGAGACATTGTCGGTGACGGCCAGTTCGACACCGCCACCAAGCAGGGCGTCATCCTCTTCCGGCACGCCGAGATCGATGCCATAGCCGCCGGCCGCATAGACCACGACATTGTCGGAAACGACGAGACCGGCACGGCCGAGGATCTGGCCGTAGCTGGTATTGGTATTGCCGCCGGTAATCCCCTGCACCGCGACTTCGGCACCCAGAAGGTAGAAATCGAACTGGGCATTCACACCGGCCATGGCGCCAGCACCATATTGCATACCACCGACCGAGCTATTCTGGATGCCGCCATAGACGCCGGCATAGAAACCGTTCCAGTCAAAACCGGCCGCTTCCTCATAGACGGGCAATGCCGCCGGTGTGCTCGTGGGCACGGTAATCAGATCGGCAGCGAAGGCCGAGCCCGACATCAGGGCGGTGGCAAGTGTTGCCAGGGCGATCTTGTGAGACGAGCGCATCGCGTTTCTCCTTAGCACTACAACCAGCAGATAAGCGGAGAACGGAAGACTGATCTGCCCGTTCCCATGCTGGTCTTCCTCGACCGCCGGGCGATGCAGATGTGCAACACCCGAATTCTGCGGCCGAGAGTGACGTTCGTCGCTCAATCCGGCCACAAGCCGTCCATTGGGGGGCCAAAACAAGGCACCGCGCCGCCGTTGCATTGGGGGCACACCGCGCTCAGGCGGCGGGTAGTTCTCCGACCAATACCGGCTCGGTGCGATAGACATCCGGGAACAGCGCCGCCAGGGCCGCGATCTTGGGAAGATCATTCCGCACGATATAGGGCCAGGTTGGGTTCAGGGTCAGGAAATCCTGATGGTACTGTTCTGCGGGGTAGAAAGCTTCAAAAGGCTCGAGCGTAGTGACGATCGGGCCGGGAAAGAGCTTTGCGGCGTCGAGCTGGGCAATATAGGCCTTGGCAACTTCGGCCTGCTGGTCATTCACCGGGAAAATCGTCGAGCGATATTGCGTGCCGCGGTCCGGGCCCTGGAAATTGAGCTGGGTCGGATTGTGGGCGACGGAGAAGAAAATCTGCAGCAGCTTGCCGAAGGTAACGACCGAGGGATCGTAGGTGACTTCCACGGTTTCGGCGTGGCCGGTGTCTCCGCGGGTCGTTTGGTCATATGTGGCGGTATCGGCCGCGCCGCCGGCATAGCCCGACACGGCATTGGTGACGCCCTTCACGCGTTGGAACACGCCCTGCACGCCCCAGAAGCACCCGCCGGCAAAGACAGCGACGGCCGATGTGCCTGAATCATCAAGATCCCTATCGGGTGCGGGAATGACTACCGGCTCTTCCTGCGCGAAGATCGCGCCCGGCCGCGCGACAAAGCCAAGGACGGAAACCGCCGCCAATCCGCCGAGCAGACTGCGACGCGAAAACGTAAAATCGGGAAAACGTGGCGACATGGAGCACCTTCCTACTGGCCATATTACCAGCAGATACGGTGGCCGCATCCGGTTCGTTACACACAAAAAAGAGAGCAAACAAAAAAGGCGCCCGATGGGCGCCATATCAGGCCACTCCTTTTAGAAAGGGTGGCGCGAGAGACGGGGCTCGAACCCGCGACCTCCGGCGTGACAGGCCGGCGCTCTAACCAACTGAGCTACTCCCGCATCGGCGAACCGTGTGGCCCGCTGAACGTGACGCTGATGTACCCAGCGCCCCTCTTTAAGTCAAGCGCCCCTTTCCGCATCCGGCATAAAAACTTCACAGAGGCGATCGAGGCTGTGGAAAACTATTATGCTTCAAGCCACAAGGCGCGTTTTTTCAACAGGCACGCGAGCTGATGGGCCCTCGAAGGGCAGCGGCCGGAGCATCTAGGGCTGAGATGGCGGATGGTTGAAGTCTTCGCGGGATATTGGAACCCGCGGCTTCTGATTTTCCGTCTGGACCTTTCCCCGTGAGGCGGAAGTGGTCGGGAAACGGAAAATGGTGGGCGATGACGGACTCGAACCGCCGACATTCTCGGTGTAAACGAGACGCTCTACCAACTGAGCTAATCGCCCGTCCGACACAATGGTCTGGAACGGCGCTCTGATTAGGGCCCCTGCCCTTGCCCGTCAACAGGCAATTTGCCGGTGGGCGGTTCGAGCTGTGGGGGGTGTGGGGCGGAGACCGGGTCGTGGCGTAGTGCCTATCGCGCAAACCCCGCCTCCGCCTCGGTGCAGAGCCTCCCATTGGCGGGAGACTGTTCCCCTTGGACGCACGCGGATGCTTTCGCTCTCTCTGTGTCATCCCCGCGAAAGCGGCGACCTCCGTTTCAAACAGGGGTTCCCGCTTTCGCGGGAATGACACCGGGGGTGGAAATCAGAGGGCAGAGCAGTCCGGCGTAAACAATCCCTCGGCGGAGGGGATAGGGATGGGAGCACACGCGCGAAGGCCAGGCCCCTTACCCCGCAAAACAAAACGGCCCCAGCGAGTGTTCGCGGGACCGTTTGTTTGAAGCGCTAAAAGCGGTGCTTTTAGTTGATCGCGTCCTTCAGGCCCTTGCCGGGCTTGAACTTGGCCTGATTGGAGGCCGGAATCTGGATCTCTGCGCCGGTGGCCGGGTTGCGGCCAGTCGATGCCTTGCGCTGCGACACGGCGAAGGTGCCGAAGCCAACGAGACGAACTTCGTCACCCGACTTAAGGGCGGCGGTGATTGCTTCGAACACTGCGTCAACCGCTTCAGCGGCCTGAGCCTTGGTGATCGTAGCCTTGTCGGCAACGACGCCAACCAGATCGTTCTTGTTCATTGCGTATCCTCACAGTGAATGCCCGCCCTCGCTGGCGAAGCTTGGTGGCGGCAACCCTTGGTCGATTCTAGCTGAAGCGCAAGAGTTTCCGCCGTTTTGGCGAGGTCGAACGGTACGGGAACGTTAATGACGCGGAAATTGAGGACCGACAAGGCCGAACTATCAGCTTTTCCGGCCTTTTCACCATCATTCCGCCGGGTTTTTTGCCGCAGCGGGGCTGCTTCGGATGCCAATCATCAATGGCAGGGCAAGACAGTAGATGCCAATGGCCACGATCCAGATCATTCCGGGCCAATCATGGCGCACCGACGCGTAGATGGCGCTGAAGAGCAGCGGGCCGAAGACCGAGGCGATGCTGACAATGCTGGCGAGCACGCCCTGGAGCTGTCCCTGGCGATCAGAATCGACTTGCTGGGTGGTGAGGGATTGCAGGGCCGGCATGCCGATGCCGCCCAGGGCGAAGAGCGGCGCCATGGCAAAGAGCAGCCAGCCGTGGCCGGCAAAAGCCAAGGTGAGCATGGCGCCGGTTTCGAAGGCCATACCGACGATAAGCGCCCAGCGCTCGCCGAGGCGCGCAACGGCCGGGCCGGTCAGGAAGGCCTGGGCAAGGGCGTGAAAAACGCCGAAGGCGCCGAGCGAAAGGCCGATGGTGAGGCCGGAAAAGGCGAACTGGTCTTCGCTGAACTGGGCCCAGGCGGTGCCATAGACGGTGCCGACGAAATTGAGAATCAGGAAGATGGCCATCAGCGGCACCAGGGCCTTGAAGTTGAAGGCCCAAGCCAGCGGCTTGAAGGGGTTGAGGGTTTCCCAGGTGAAACGCGCGTCGGCCTTGCCGGGCCTCGATTCGGGGAGGACGAAAAGCGCGAGGGCGAAATTGACGCCGTTTAGTATGGCGGCGGCCAGGAACGGGGCGTGGAGCCACCAATCGCCCAGGATGCCGCCGATGACGGGGCCGATGATGAAGCCGACGCCGAACATGGCGTGAAAGAGGCCGAAGCGCTGGGCGCGTTCGTCTTCAGTGGTGATGTCGGTGATGTAGGCGGTGGCGACTGCCATATTGGCACTGGTGACGCCGGCAATGGCGCGGCCGATCACCAGCATCCAGAGATGCGGGGCGAAGGCCATGATCAGGTAGTCGATGGCGGCGCCGGCCAGCGAGACCAGGAGGACCGGACGGCGGCCGAAGCGATCGCTGAGCACGCCGAGAATCGGCGAAAACAGGAACTGGCAAGCCGAATAGAGCGCCAGCATGACGCCGAGCAGAATCGAAATGTCGGATGTGTGCCCGACATCGCGGAGGAGCGCGGGGAGAATCGGGAAGATCAGGCCGATGCCGATGGCATCGAGCATCACGGCGGCGAGGATGACGACGAGGGCCTTGTTCAAGGTGTTCTCCTGTTTGGCTCACCGGCCGGTAAAGGGAGGTAGGGCGTTCACGGGGCCGTTACAACCCCACCTACCCTATGACGGATGGTGCTGACAGGTTTCGACAGGAGGCGCCCTGCCCGGCTCAGGCCATTGCGGGCTTGGGCTGGCGCACCGTGGCGAAGAGCGGCGTGGCGAGGACGTAGAGGGCGGCGCCGACGATCCAGATGGTGCCGATCCAGATGTTCTTGGTGGAGAAGAAGATGGCGGTGGTCAGGACCGGGCCGACGATACCGGCCAGGCTCATGAGGCTGGCGAGGACGCCTTGCAACTGGCCCTGCTGTTCGTCGCTGACGCGGCTGGTCAGCAGCGACTGCAGCGCGGGCATGGCGACGCCGCCGAGGGCGAAGAGCGGGGCGACGGCGTAGCCCATCCAACTCTGATAGGCGAAGGCCATGAGCGTGTAGGCAAGCGTATCGAAGGCGACGCCGATCATCAGGGTGCCAAGGTCGCCGAAGCGCTTGGTGAGCGGGCCGACGAGGAAGGCCTGGGCCAAAGCGCCGCTGACGCCGAAGACGGAGAGCGAGATGCCCATATGGACCGAATCCCAGCCGAAGCGCTCGGCGCCGTAGAGAACCCAGATGGTGCCGGGCACGGCGGCGATGAGGCCGAAGACGACCGAGACGATGACCATGGGCAGCAGGGGCTTGAAGTTCCAGAGCCAGACCAGGGGAGCGAGCGGGTTGAGCTGCTTGAAATCGAATTTTTCCTCCGATGCCTTGTGGCTTTCGGGCAGGACGAAGAGGGCAACGGCGAGATTGAGGCCGTTGAAGAGGGCTGCGACGAGGAAGGGGGAGCGGAGCCACCAGGCGCCCATAACGCCGCCGATGACGGGGCCAATAATGAAACCCGTGCTCATGACGGCGCCGACGAGGCCGAAGCGCTGGGCGCGTTGTTCGGGCGGGGTGATGTCGGTGATGTAAGCTGACGCGACCGCCATGTTGGCGCTGGTGATGCCCGCCATGGCGCGACCGACGACGAGGACCCAGCCCAAGGGCGTCAATGCCATGACGAGGTAGTCGAGCAGCGTGCCGGCAAGCGAGAGCAGCAAGACCGGACGGCGGCCGAAGCGGTCGCTGAGGGCGCCGAGCACGGGCGAGAAGATGAACTGCATGATGGCGTAGACCGCGAGCATGGCGCCATAGAGGAAGCCGATGTCGCCGCCGGCGGTCAACTCGGTCAGCAGTTCGGGCAGGATGGGAAAAATGAGGCCCGCGCCAATCGCATCTATGGCGACGGTCGCGAGAATGACGATCAGGGCCTTGTTCATAAGGACCTCCAGAGGTAATTTATCGGTGATAAGTTCATTTATCGCCGATAAGCTCCCTTATCGATGATAAGTCAAGAGGGTTTTGCGCATGGCGATTGATCGTGGCCGTATTGTCGATGAGGCCATGGCCCTCTTGAACGAGGTGGGCATCGACAAGCTGACGACGCGGAAGCTGGCGGAGCGGTTGGGCGTGCA
This sequence comes from Devosia riboflavina, assembly GCF_000743575.1. GTDB lineage: Bacteria > Pseudomonadota > Alphaproteobacteria > Rhizobiales > Devosiaceae > Devosia > Devosia riboflavina. The sequence continues at coordinate 197,288 of NZ_JQGC01000002.1, forward strand.
GCAGCCGGCGCTCTACTGGCATTTCAAGAACAAGTCGGCGCTGCTTGATGCCATCAACAGCGAGATGCTGGCGCGCTATCACACGCATCGCCTGCCCTCGCGGGGCGAGGACTGGGTGGATTTCACCTATGCGACTTCGCGCAGCATGCGGAAGACGCTGCTGGCTGTGCGGGATGGCGCTCGGATCGCGGCGGGGACGCGGCCATCGACGACGGACTTTGCCGATGCCGAGTTGCAGTTGAAGTTTTATGTCGATGCCGGGTTTTCGGCCGAGGAAGCACTGCACATTTCGATTTCCATGGCGCGCTATGTGGTGGGCTATGTGCTCGAGGAACAGGGCGAGCGTGAGCGGATGGAGGAAGAGGTCGGCCAGGACGGCGACCTCGATGCCGAGCTGGTGCCATTTCCGATTCTAGCGGAAGCGTTCCGATCGCTGGAGAAAGAGGGCTCGATCAATACCGAGCAGGCGTTTGAACGCGGGCTGAAATATTTGGTTGAGGGCATGCGGCTGAGCTTGGTGGGGAAATTGACGCAGTAGTCCCTCATGGTGAGGTGCTTTGCGGAGCAAAGCCTCGAACCACGAGGGCGTGGCACTGCAGCATCCGGGCACGCCCTCGCCCTTCGAGGCTACGCTACGCTTCGCACCTCAGGATGAGGGCTACTGGAAAACCAAAGCCACAAACAAAAACGGCGGCCCGGAGGCCGCCGTTTTCATTTTTGTCGGATCGATCAGTGCGTCAGGCTGGCCGAGGCATCGTCGGTTGCATCAGTCTTGGCGACAGCCGGGGCTTCATCGAAATTCCATTCGATGGCTTCGGGCTTGCGCACCAGAGCGCGTTCGATGACCTGGTCCATGCGGGAGACCGGGACGATCTCCATGCCTTCCTTGACGATGTCCGGGATCTCCTGGAGATCCCTCACATTTTCCTCAGGGATGAGCACCGTCTTGATGCCGCCGCGGAGGGCTGCAAGGAGCTTTTCCTTGAGGCCGCCGATGGGAAGTACCCTGCCCCGCAGCGTGATCTCGCCGGTCATGGCAACGTCGTTGCGGACCGGAATGCCGGTCATCACCGAAACGATGGCAGTCGCAAGACCGATACCGGCCGACGGACCATCCTTGGGCGTTGCGCCTTCCGGCAGGTGGACGTGAATGTCGCGCGTGTCGAACATCGGCGGCTTGATGCCGAAGTCGATCGAGCGAGAGCGGACATAGGCCGTGGCCGCCGTCAGCGATTCCTTCATCACTTCCTTGATGTTGCCGGTGACCGTCATGCGGCCCTTGCCCGGCGTCATCACGCCTTCAATGGTCAGCAGCTCGCCACCAACTGAAGTCCAGGCGAGGCCGGTAACCAGGCCAACCTGCGACTCGGCTTCGATTTCGCCATGCGTAAAGATCGCGGGGCCGAGATATTTGGCCAGACGCTCTTCGTCGATGGTGATCGACTTGGTCTTGGTGCGGACGATGTCCGTAACCGCCTTGCGCATCAGCTTGGAGATTTCGCGCTTCAGATTGCGGACGCCGGCTTCGCGGGTATAGCCGCGAATAACCTTCATCAGCATGTCGTCGTCGAGCACGAATTCGCCGTGGGCCACGCCGTTTTCCTTGGCGGCTTCCGGGATCAGGTGCTGCTTGGCGATCGCGTGCTTCTCCTCTTCGGTGTAACCCGAGAGGCGAATGATCTCCATGCGGTCCATCAGCGGGCCGGGAATGTTCAGCGTGTTCGAGGTGGTCACGAACATCACGTCCGAGAGGTCATAATCGACCTCCAGATAGTGATCGGCGAACGTATTGTTCTGTTCCGGATCGAGCACTTCGAGCAGAGCCGAAGACGGGTCGCCCCTAAAATCCTGGCCCATCTTGTCGATTTCGTCGAGCAGGAAGAGCGGGTTGGATTTTCCCACTTTCTTGAGCGACTGGATTATCTTGCCGGGCATGGAGCCGATATAGGTGCGGCGGTGACCGCGGATTTCGGCTTCGTCACGAACGCCACCGAGCGCCATGCGCACGAATTCGCGGCCGGTCGCCTTGGCGATCGACTTGCCGAGCGAGGTCTTGCCGACGCCCGGAGGGCCGACGAGGCAGAGGATCGGGCCCTTGAGCGTGCCGGTGCGAGCCTGCACGGCCAGGTATTCAAGGATGCGTTCCTTGACCTTTTCGAGACCGTAGTGGTCTTCGTCCAGCACCTTTTCTGCCAGCAGCAGGTCGCGCTTGACCTTGGACTTCTTGCCCCATGGCAGGCCGAGAAGCGTATCAAGGTAGTTACGCACGACAGTGGCCTCAGCCGACATCGGGCTCATTCCCTTGAGCTTCTTGACTTCACCATCGGCCTTGGCCCGAGCTTCCTTCGAAAGCTTGGTCTTGGCGATGCGCTCTTCCAGTTCGGTGATCTCGTTGGTGCCGTCTTCGCCGTCACCGAGTTCCTTCTGGATCGCCTTCATCTGCTCGTTGAGGTAGTATTCGCGCTGCGTCTTCTCCATCTGGCGCTTGACGCGCGAGCGGATGCGCTTTTCGACCTGCAGCACGCCGATCTCGCCTTCCATCAGGCCTATCACCTTTTGGAAGCGTTCGATCACGGAGACCGTAGAGAGCAGGTCTTCCTTTTCCGGGATCTTGATGACCAGGTGGCTGGCAATGGTATCGGCGAGCTTGGACGGGCTCTCGATCTGACCGACCGCAGCCACGACCTCTGCCGAGATCTTCTTGTTCAGCTTGACGTAGTTTTCGAATTCGCTCTGAGCGGAGCGCGCCAGAGCTTCAAGCTCGGTCGCGTCTTCCTCGGGCTCGGGAAGCGGGCTGGCTTCAGCTTCGAAATATTCTTCCGTCTGCAGATAATTGTCGATGGTCGCGCGGCTGAGACCTTCCACGAGGACCTTCACGGTGCCATCTGGAAGTTTCAGAAGCTGAAGCACAGTGGCGATCGTCCCGGTGCTGTAGATCTGATCCGGGGCGGGATCGTCGTCCTGCGCGTTCTTCTGGGTCACGACAAGAATGTGCTTGTCGTCGCGCATGACCTCTTCAAGAGCCTTGACCGACTTTTCGCGACCGACAAACAGCGGCACGATCATTCCGGGGAAGACCACGATGTCGCGCAGGGGAAGAACCGGGTAAACCCGGTCCCGGCTCGTTTCGCCGGTGGGATTGACGTCCGACATCATATTTCCTTTCCGGGGCGCGCCGGGAGGAATTGGAGTAGCGCGCCCGTATTGCGACTGCCCAATCCTGCAAGGCTGGGCGATTCAGGTTAATAAATAGGTTCGCACGCCCTCGCCGCAAGTCAATCATTGCGCTTTTGTGACCTATTGCACCGCTTCGCACAGGAGGCATGCCTAATAAGGCAGGAACAGGCGTGTGCCTTGGATACAAAGGAGAATCTGGCTTTTGGTCATTCAGCCGCCGAGTCGCAGCCTATAGATTGGGTGTGACAGGAAGCTGTGCCATGCTTTGCCAAGAACCATGCCCCAAAATGAGGACCAAACAATGGTAACGAAACCCAAACGGATCGACATTCTGGGCGTAGCGACGGCCTCGGGCGCTTCGGTTCGCGGCTGCGGCATGGGACCGGAGGCGCTGCGGGTGGCGGGGCTGCTTGAGGCACTGGTGGAGCTTGGGCATTCGATTGCCGACCATGGCGATCTGAGGCGAGTGCATCCGGAGATCAGCACCAATCCGTCGAGTTGGCGATTGCCGGACGAACGCAAGGCGGATGTGCTGGAGCTGGCGGAGCGGACTAGTCAGGCGGGCTATGACATTCTGGAGGCCGGAAATTTTCCGATCTTTGTGGGCGGGGACCATTCGATTGCCATGGGGTCGCTGTCGGCGGTGTCGCGGTTCAATGAGCCAAAGGGTAAGCCGGTGCATGTGCTCTGGGTCGATGCACATGCGGACTACAACACACCAGACACGTCGCCTTCGGGCAATCTCCATGGGATGCCGCTGGCGCTGCTTTGTGGCGAGCCGGGGTTTGACAAGACTTTCAAGGGCGACTGGCTGGGGAAGATCGAGCCGCGCAATGTGACGATCTTTGGGGCGCGCTCAATCGATCGGGAGGAGCGCCGGCTGCTGCAGGCGCGCGGCGTGGAAGTGATCGACATGCGCAAGATCGACCAGACGGGTGTGGTCGGGTTGATGCAGCCGATACTAGACCGCGTGAAAGCCGCTAATGGGCATCTGCATGTGAGTTTTGACGTGGATGTGGTCGACCCGGCCTTGGCGCCGGGTGGCGGCACGCTGGTGCCGGGCGGGCTAACCTATCGCGAGGCGCACCTGATCATGGAGATGCTGCACGACAGCGGCGTCGTGGGGTCGCTGGATATCGTGGAACTCAATCCGTTCGTCGACCACGGCGGCAAGAGCGCAACGCTGCTGGTGGATCTGGTGGCGAGCTTGTTTGGGCGGTCGATTATGGGTGAGGAGCCGGGGCCGGTGGAGTTTGTGACTGGGGAGGACTGACGGCAGCCTTCCTTCTCCCCCTACGGGAGAAGGTGCCCGAAGAGGGTATGAGATTCGCCCACCCTCTCCTCTGCGGAGGACAGAATACCCCTCACCCTGGAATTTCCTCTGAACGAAGAAATTCCGGTCCCTCTCCCTCAAGGGGCGAGGGAAGACGTGCCATCGCGTTCAACCAAAACAGAAACGCCGGGTCGCGAGACCCGGCGTTTTGATTTCAATCCAGTTCCGGCTTACGCCGACGCTGGCTCTTCGTCTTTCTTGCGCTCGGAGTAGATGTAGAGCGGCCGGACGTCCTTGCCCTTCACCACTTCTTCCGAGATCACCACTTCTTCGACGCCTTCGAGCGAGGGCAGGTCGTACATGGTGTCGAGGAGGATCGCTTCCATGATCGAGCGGAGGCCGCGGGCGCCAGTCTTGCGCTCGATGGCCTTCTCGGCGATCGCCTTGAGGGCGTCTTCGTGGAAGGTCAGTTCGACTTCTTCCATCTGGAAGAGGCGCTGATACTGACGCACGAGGGCGTTCTTCGGGGCGGTGAGGATTTCGATCAGGGCCGGAATGTCGAGGTCTTCGAGGGTCGCAAGGACCGGGAGACGACCGATGAATTCCGGGATCAGGCCGAAACGGACGAGATCTTCCGGAGCGACATCCTTGAGGAGGTCGCCGACGCGACGGTCTTGCGGATCCTTGACGGTGGCCGAGAAGCCGATGCCCGAACCTTCGCCGCGAGCCGAGATGATCTTTTCAAGACCAGCGAAGGCGCCGCCGCAGATGAAGAGGATGTTCGTCGTATCGACCTGCAGGAATTCCTGCTGCGGATGCTTGCGGCCGCCCTGCGGAGGCACGGAGGCAACGGTGCCTTCCATGATCTTGAGGAGAGCCTGCTGCACGCCTTCGCCCGACACGTCGCGGGTTATGGACGGATTGTCCGACTTGCGAGAAATCTTGTCGACTTCGTCGATATAGACGATGCCGCGCTGGGCCTTTTCGACATTGTAGTCGGCGGCCTGGAGCAGCTTCAGGATGATGTTTTCGACGTCTTCACCGACATAACCGGCTTCGGTCAGGGTCGTGGCGTCAGCCATGGTGAAGGGCACGTCGAGAATACGCGCCAGCGTCTGCGCGAGCAGGGTTTTGCCGGAACCGGTGGGACCGATGAGCAGAATATTGGACTTCGAAAGCTCGACGTCCTGATTCTTGGTCGCGTGGTGCAGGCGCTTGTAGTGGTTGTGGACAGCCACGGAGAGGACGCGCTTGGCGCGACCCTGGCCGATGACGTAATCGTCGAGCACCTTGCAGATGTCGGCAGGGGTCGGCACGCCATCGGAGGACTTGACCATGGAGGTCTTGTTCTCTTCGCGGATGATGTCCATGCACAGCTCTACGCATTCATCGCAGATGAACACGGTCGGGCCGGCGATAAGCTTGCGAACCTCATGCTGCGACTTCCCGCAGAACGAGCAGTACAGCGTGTTCTTGGAGGTTTCGCCGTTCGTTGTCTCTTTGGACATCAGTCACTCCCGGGAACTTTTGGTCCCCAAAATCAGCGTTATCGGAAACCGTAACGCGGAAGACATAAAGAAAGTCTAAGCCGAAACGACCTTAAAGGCCGTTCCGGCTGTGTGCAATTGCTGTGGGATCACAGTCCACGGCGCATCAGCAATGTGCTTAACGCGCGTCAAATCAGGCAGATGCCTCGGGAACAGCACGCTTCTCGTGGATGGAGTCGATCAGACCGAAGGTCTTGGCTTCTTCCGGAGACAGGAAGCGATCGCGCTCGAGAGCGTTCTCGATTTCCTCGTAAGTGCGGCCGGTGTGCTTCTCATAAATCTGATTAAGACGACGCTTCAAACCCTCGACTTCCTTGGCATGAATCAGGATGTCAGTGACCTGACCCTGGAAGCCGCCGGAAGGCTGGTGGACCATGACGCGCGAGTTCGGCAGCGAGGTGCGCATGCCCTTTTCGCCAGCGGCGAGAAGCAGCGAACCCATGGAGGCAGCCTGGCCCATGACCATGGTGGCAACGGCCGGGCGGATGAACTGCATGGTGTCGTAGATGGAAAGGCCAGCCGTCACCACGCCGCCGGGCGAGTTGATGTAGAGGGCGATTTCCTTCTTCGGGTTCTCTGATTCGAGGAACAGAAGCTGAGCGACGATGAGCGAGGCCATATTGTCCTCGACTACACCGGTCACGAAAATGATGCGCTCGCGCAGCAGACGCGAGTAGATGTCGAAAGCGCGTTCGCCACGGTTCGACTGCTCGACCACCATGGGAACGAGCGTGTTCATGTAAAGATCGTGCGGATCCCGCATATTTTGCCCCTTGGCCCCCGTCGGCGTCGCGAGCGGACGGCAGGCTTGGTTGGTTTGCCCACGCCCCTGCCCCCAAACGCGCACATGGCAAGGCAGAAGGACGCGGTGAAATCGAATCGGCGCGACTGGCCGATTGCAGCTATGCCGCCTTAACGGGCGGTAAAGGCACAAATAGGCGGCATTGGGGCCAGCTTCAATAGAGCGTCGCCAATGCAGTGGCGCTAAGGTGAATGTGCCGTTTGGGAATTCCGATTTTGCTACACTTCTCGCTTTTTAAGCGAAGGAGACGGCAATGCCCTTTTTCTTGAAATAGGCCTGCATGAGCTTGCGGCCCGAGCGGTTGGGCTGGGCCAGCTTCGAGGTCTCGAACACGGCTTCCTTGGCGCCTTCCCGGGCCATGGCAGCCTTGAGCGCTGCGATGTGCAGGTCGATATCTTCGTTGTTGTTCTTGATCGAGGCGTAGATGGCGTCGATCGCTGCGGAAACGGTGATGTCGCTCACGTGCGGATTTCCTTCGTCGCGTTTGGCGCTCTCAAGACATCATTGCGAGTCGTTTGCCAAGGGTTTTCAGCCCAGTCTCGGTGTCAGCCCGCGAAAGTGGCGCCCAGTTTGAAGAAACAGAGATCCCCGCTTTCGCGGGGATGACACCGAGGAGAGGAGAGGCTCAGAGCAAGAAGCGGAGCTTCCAAATGTGAAGCCCCCTCATCCCGGCCTGAATTCAGGCCTGCCTTCGCCGGTTTCGCTATGCCGGTCATTTTCATGCAGCGGCCTGATCTGGATGCGGCAATGGGCGGCGATGGGATCGTCGGCGAAGAGCGCCTTGGCTTCCGCCATATCAGCGGCTTGGATGAGTACGACGCCGCCGACGACTTCCTTGGCCTCGGCATAGGGGCCGTCGGTTTCGTTCAGGCGCACGGGGCGGCGGCGGTCGATGACTTCTTCGGTGGAAACGTCGGCCAGCGGCGAGGCGAGGAGCAGATGGCCGCCGGCGCGCAGTTTCTGGTCGTGCTCGATGGTCGCGTCGTCGAGGCGGCGCATTTCTTCGGGCGTGACGCCGGCAAAGGCATCGGGGGCGAAATGGAAAAGACAGAGGAATTTCATGTGCGGTCTCCGTGGTTGGACAGCGACGCGACGAGTACCCATTCCTGGGCTCGACTAATTTTCTGAGCTTTTTTTCGTTGAGCCACCAGAGGCATTTGCATGGCGATGGGCTCGGCCTAAGGTGACGGCGTACAAGCCCCACGGACGACCATGGCCGCCATTATTCAAGTCAAGCCGATCACCGACGTTGCGGACGACCGCCGCGCCAGCGCCGCCCCCCGCGATCCCAAGTTTTTCCAGAATCCCTATGCCTTCTATGCCGACCGGCATGCGAGCAATCCGGCGTTTTTCTGGGAAGAATATGGGCATTGGTGCTTTGCCGATTTCAAATCGGTCAGCGCCTTGTTACGCGATAAAAGGTTTGGGCGGGAAATCCTGCATGTGGCGACGCGCGAGGAGATCGGGCTGCCGGAGCCGAAGCCGCATGTGGCGGATTTCGACCTGACCGAGAAATACTCACTGCTGAACCTGGAGCCACCCGGGCATACGCGGCTGCGCATGCTGGTCAATCGGGCCTTCGTGTCGCGGCAGGTGGAGCAGTTGCGGCCGCGGATCCGGCAGTTGGCCAACGAGATCATCGACGGGTTCGAGGGCGAAGAGAGCGTCGACCTGATCAAGGCTTTTGCCGCGCCCCTGCCCGCGATCATCATTGCAGAAATGATCGGGCTGCCGGCCGAGGCTGCGCCGCAATTGCTCAATTGGTCCAACCGCATGGTCACCATGTACATGTACGGTGTGACCTACGAGACCGAACTTGATGCCAACAAGGCGTCGGCCGATTTCATGACCTATCTGCGCGATGTCATCGCCGAGCGCCGTCGCGCCCCGCGCGAAGATCTGCTCACGCACATGCTCACCGCCGAACAGGGTGGCGAGAAGCTGAGTGACGATGAGGTGATGTCGACCGCCATTCTTCTGCTCAATGCGGGGCATGAGGCGACGGTGCATACGACCGGCAATGGGGTGAAATCCATTCTCGAAAGTGGGCTTGACCCCAAGACGCTGTTTGCGACGCCGGAGCAGACCGAGGCGACGGTGGAGGAGTGTTTGCGCTTTGACGCGCCGCTGCATCTTTTTACGCGCTATGCGCTGATGGACCTTGAGGTGGAAGGTATTCCACTACGGAAGGGTGACGTGATCGGGCTGATGCTTGGCGCGGCCAATCGCGATCCCTCGCGGTTTGCCGATGCGGGGCGGTTCGATCCGTTCCGCACGGATGGAGCCAATGTCAGCTTTGGCGCCGGCATCCACTTCTGCATCGGCGCGCCGCTGGCACGGATCGAATTGCAGGAGGCCATGTCGGTGCTGTTCCAGCGCCTGCCGAAACTGCGACTGGCCGAGCAGCCGAGATACAACGACGTGTTCCATTTCCATGGGCTGGAAAAGCTCGTGGTGCGCTGGGATTGAGCTTTCCGCGCCGTATGGTGAGATGCTTCGTGTAAGCGAAACCTAGGTGCCACGCCCTCGTGGTTCGAGGCTGCGCTTCGCTGCGCACCTCACCACGAGGACTACTTGGATGCCAGGGCATGCCCTTGTCATGCAGCCCCTAGAGGGTCGCCAAGACTGCCGGCAGCAGCGGCGGCAGGTCTTCGCTCATCATGCCGGGGCCGCCAAAGCGGTTGGCGGCTTCCGCGTGCAGCCAGGCGCCCGCACAGGCGGCATCGAAGCCGCTCATGCCTTGTGCGAGCAGGCCGCCGATGATGCCGGCGAGGACATCGCCGGAGCCGGCTGTCCCGAGCCAGTTGGGGGCATTGGCATTGATGGCGGCGCGGCCATCGGGCGCGGCGACGACGGTATCGCTGCCCTTGAGGAGGATGATCGCGCCGGAATGCTGGGCGGCGGCGCGGGCGCGTTCGAGCTTGCCGCCGGGCACATTGCCGAAAAGGCGCTGGAATTCGCCTTCGTGCGGAGTGAGCACGACGGGGCGGTCGGCATTGGCCTTGATGGCGGCAAAGAGGGTGCCGCTCTCGCTGGCGAAGCTGGTGATGGCGTCGGCGTCGAGCACGGTTGCTGCGCCGGACGACAGGGTGGCCAGTGCCTTGTCGCGCGTGGCTTCGCCAATGCTGGCGGCCGGGCCTAGGACGACGGCGTTCATGCGCTTGTCGGCCAGCAGTTCGGTCAACTCGCCGGCATTTTCGGCCGGCTTGAGCATGATGGCGGTCACATGGGCGGCGTGAACGCGTAACGCTGCGGTTTCGCCTGCGAGGGAAACGACCCCTGCCCCGACGCGGAACGCGCCGTGGGCGGCAAGGCGGGCGCCGCCGGTTTCGAGCTCGCTGCCGGAGACGACGATCACGTGGCCACGGTCATATTTGTGGCCATCGGCCATGGACTGCGGCATGGACCAGAGTTCGCGCGTGTTCTGCCAGGCTTTTGGGCTGATGCGGTCGAGGACTGCGTCGGGAATTCCGATATCGGCCAGGACGACCTCGCCGCAGTGCTGACGACCGGGCAGTAGGACATGGCCGGGCTTCAGGCGGAAAAAAGTGACGGTCATGTCGGCGATCATGGCCACGCCGCGGACGGCCCCTGTGGCGCCATCGATGCCGCTCGGCACGTCGACGCTGACAACGGGGAGCGTCGAGCCGTTGACCGTGGTGATGATGCTGGCGATCTCGCCTTCGATGTCGCGATCGAGCCCGGCGCCGAGAATGGCGTCGACGATGAGATCGGCGTCCTCGATGTCCTTTTCGCTCGGCGCATCGATGCGGCCTGTCCATTGCTCGGCGGCCACGAGCGCATCGCCACGCAGAGCGTCGCGTTCGCCGAGGAGGCGTACCTGAACGGGCCAGCCGCGCTGCTGCAGGAGGCGAGCGACGATGAAACCGTCGCCGCCATTATTGCCGGTGCCACAGAGCACGAGGACGGAGCGCTGGTAATAGCGCTCGATGATGGCCTCGGCCACCGCCTTGCCCGCCGCCTCCATCAGGCGGAAGGACCTGACGCCGCCTTCGATGGCGAAGCGATCGGCCTGGGCCATTTCCTGAGGCGTGAGAAGGGCATCGGTGTGGGCCATGAGTGCCTCGCTGCGAGTCAGTTCTGTCTATCTCATAGCGAGGTTGGAGCAGAAATAGGACAAAGAAACGCCGGAACCGGCAATTGGGCGGAAAAGCGATGGGGTTCTAGCCGGCGTGCCGGCGATGGTCCGCTTCGCCCCAGACCGTGCGATTGCGGCCACCATGCTTGGCCGCATAGAGCCGCTGGTCGGCGCGGACCATGATTTCGTCGTGGCGGCGAGCCTCGGCGGTCGAGCACAGGCCAATGCTTGCCGTGGTGCGAAGGCCCGGGGCGATGTCGCTCCAATCGATGTCGTGGAGCGCGAGGCGCAGGTCTTCCACGATGGCGATCGCGTCCTGGGTATCATGGCGCGGCAGGATCACGACGAATTCCTCGCCGCCGAGACGGGCCGCAAAGCCCAGATCGGCCACATGGGCGCCCAGGGTGCGGGAGACGCGGCGCAGGACGTCGTCGCCCACGAGGTGGGAATATTGATCGTTCACGGCCTTGAAATGATCGAGATCGAAGATGGCCAGCGCGTAGTCGCTGCCTGAAAGGTCTTCCACCATGCGCTCGAAACTGCGCCGATTGGGCATGCCGGTCAGCGCGTCCAGCAAGGCTTCCGCGGCCAGCGCACTGGCGCGAGCGCGCAATTGGCTGGTTTCCGCGCGCAGTTCCGCTGCTTTGGCGAGGCGCTGGGTGGTTTCGCCGGACTGGCGCACATAGAGCGCGTGGAAACGCTTTTGCAAGGCCAATGCCAGTTCGAATTGACCGAGAGCCTCATGGACCCGCCCCAATTGGGCGGCGGCGTTGAGCTGATGGTCGACCTGACCCGTTTCATCGGCGAGGGCAAGGGATTGCTGCGCTGCTTCCAGCGCGCCCGTGAGATCGCCGCTGCGCAGCCGGGCTGTTGCAAGGGTATAGAGATAGTGGATGCGAAGGCTGGCCCCGCCTTCGCCGGGCAAAGCCGCCGAGCGCTCCAGATGCTGCATCGCGGCGCCGACATCGCCGTTGAGAGCGTTGTATTCGGCGCAATTGCCGAGCGCCACGCGCAGGGTCCAGAGATCGCCACAGGCTTCGGCGGCAGAAATGGCCTCGTCGGTTATGCGAATGGCGCGGTCCAGCCAGAGCGTCGTGGCGGGCGTGTCCTGGGCGGCTTCGGCTTCTTCGGCGCGCTTGGCATAGCAAAAGCCGAGGTTGAGCAGACCGAAGGCGTGGAGACCGGCATTGCCGGCGCTTGCCGCCAGTGCAGTGCTGCGCTCGAGGAGCGGCACGGCCATGGAAACCTGCCGGCAAACCGCCAGGGTGACGCCCTTGGCATTGAGCGCGAATGCCAGTGCCGAGGCGTCATTGCCGCTTTCGGCGGCAGCGACCGCCAGCGAGGCCATATCGAAGGCATCGTCGCTCAGGCCGATATCGAGCAGCAGGAAGGCTTCGATGGCCTTGATGCGCGCCAATTCGGCTGCGTCATCAAGCTTGCTCCAGAGGCGTCTGGCGGCGACGGCGCATTCCAGCCCGGCCTCGACATCGCCCAGCCGCATGCAGCACCACGCCATCTGGCTCATGCAGCGGGCCAGAGTGCTGGGCTCTCCCTGTTGCTGGGCTGAAAGATAGGCTGATTTGGCGAAGCTCAGTGCCCCGGCGCAATCGCCCCTGTCCATGAGCCAAAAGCTCTGGGCGAGATCGTCACCGAAAAAGCGCTGGTCAGACACAGATACTTACAACCCCCGAGCAGGAGCGACTATAGCCGATGTTCGGCCCTGATTGTACTCAACTTTTTGCGGCGTACGGTATTTCGGGCCCCTCGATGCCTCCCCAGAACGGGAGAGCGCAGCCACCTCTAGTGGGCGACCGTTCCTTTGACGGCGTGGGCGCGGGCCTTGATGGTGATGGACCCCTGCCCCGTCGTCTCCTGGGCCCTGCTGCGGATGCCGGCAACCTCCTGCGCGGTCAACTGCCTGCCGGTAACAAAAAAAGGGCCCCGGAGGGCCCTTTCTCTTCGCTACTGCAGCTCTTAGGCCGAGTAGTACATTTCGTATTCGACCGGGTGCGGGGTCATTTCGACGCGGAGGACTTCCTGCATCTTCAGCTCGATGTAGGCATCGATGAAATCGTCATCCATGACGCCGCCGACCTTGAGGAAGTCGCGGTTCTTGTCGAGGTTTTCCAGCGCTTCGCGGAGCGAGCCGGAAACGGTCGGGATTTCCTTGAGTTCGTCCTTGGGCAGTTCGTAGAGATCCTTGTCCATCGGCTCGCCGGGGTGGATCTTGTTCTTGATGCCGTCGAGGCCGGCCATCAGCAGCGCGGTGTAGGCCAGGTACGGGTTTGCCAGCGGATCGGGGAAGCGGACTTCGACGCGCTTCGCCTTCGGCGACTGACCGAAGGGGATACGGCAGGAAGCCGAACGGTTACGGGCCGAGTAGGCCAAGAGAACCGGAGCTTCGAAGCCGGGCACCAGACGCTTGTAGGAGTTGGTGGTCGGGTTGGTGAAGGCGTTGATCGCCTTGGCATGCTTGATGACGCCGCCGATGTAGTAGAGGCATTCCATCGAAAGGCCAGCATACTGGTCGCCAGCGAAGAGCGGCTTGCCGTCCTTCCAGATCGACATGTGGCAGTGCATGCCCGAGCCGTTGTCACCATAGACGGGCTTGGGCAGGAAGGTTGCGGTCTTGCCATAGGCATTGGCAACCTGCTGCACGGCATATTTGTAGATGAGAACGTCGTCGGCCGACGAGATCATCTGCTTAAACTTCATGCCGAGTTCGTGCTGGGCGGAAGCCACTTCGTGGTGGTGCTTCTCGATGATGATGCCCATCTGGCCCATGGCTTCGAGCATTTCGCCGCGCATGTCCTGCGCGCTATCAAGCGGGGGAACCGGGAAGTAGCCCTTCTTGATGCCGATGTGGTGACCATTGTTGCCGGATTCGTAGTCGGCATCGTTGTTGGTCGGAAGTTCGGAAGAATCGACCGAGAAGCCAACCTTGTAGGTGGTGGTCGAGTACTTCACGTCGTCGAAGATGAAGAATTCGGGCTCGGGACCGAACACGACGGTGTCGCCGATACCGGACGACTTGACGAGGCCTTCGGCCTTCTTGGCGATCGAGCGCGGATCACGGTTGTACGGCTGGTAGGTTGCCGGCTCGAGAATGTCGCAGTTGATGGCGAGGGTCGAGGCAGCGAAGAACGGGTCGATATAGGCCGAGTTCGGATCGGGCATGAGCACCATGTCGGACTCGTTGATGGCCTTCCAGCCAGCAATCGAGGAACCGTCGAACATCACGCCATCCTCGAACATGTCGGCGTCAACGACGGACGCATCCATGGTGACGTGCTGCAGCTTGCCGCGCAGGTCGGTGAAACGCACGTCGAGATACTTGATGTTCTCGTCCTTCATGCGCTGGATAATGTCTGCTCCGGTAGTCATCAGGTCTTCCCCTGTAAACGGACTGTTTGTTGCTGGATTTATGGGGCGCGACGCTTAGAGCGCGTCGTCGCCGAATTCGCCGGTACGGATGCGGATGGCTTGTTCGATCGAGTAGACGAAAATCTTGCCATCGCCGATGCGGCCGGTTTGCGCGGCATTGCGGATCGCCTCGATTGCCTTTTCGGCGAGTTCGTCGGGGCAAACCACCTCGACCTTCACCTTGGGAAGGAAATCCACGACATATTCCGCGCCACGATAGAGCTCCGTGTGCCCCTTCTGGCGGCCAAAGCCTTTGGCCTCGGTCACGGTGATGCCCTGCAAGCCAACTTCCTGCAGTGCCTCTTTGACTTCGTCGAGCTTGAAGGGCTTTACGATAGCCTCGATTTTTTTCAACTGTGCCTCCACTGAGCGTCTTAGGCCGTTACCGCCAACCTGTATGCACGGGCCATGCCAGCGTGCCAAAGCATGGAAAACATTAACTACTGCATGGACTTGGCCAGGTCGGGCGGGATGCGGTCGGGCCGTCACGATAGCATGACTGATCGTTTTTCGAGCGTGTTGCATATTTTTTATGCAGATAAAGGCAGCTTTCGGACATTCCTTGCGCCCTAGCTGACCAAAATCTCACCACATGCACGCGATCAGGCGAGATCGGAGACGCAGAAGCGGCCGCGTTCGTCGTGCCAGATGGTGAGGCCAGCTTCCTTGAAGGCCAAGAGGACCAGGCGAAGGCTATCGCTCTGGCCGGGTATTTCGGCGCTCTCGATGCGACGGACCGTCGATATGGAAATACCGGCATTCTGGGCCAGCGTCTCGGCAGTCCAGTCGAGCAGCGCGCGGCAGGCCCGCACCTGCGCTGGCGTCAGGGAGGCAATATCCTCCCTTGGCGTGCGCGGAGCGGTAATGCGCGGGTTACGGCTCGAGATGCCGCCATAGTGCAGGTTGGACGAAATTTCCGAGGAGAAAGGCAGGCCTTCGATATGGAACTGCTGGTATTCGCCGCTGGCGAGGCGCAGGCGCGGCGAAAAGCTGTAGGGCCTGCGATTTCCTACGGTTTCACGCCACAGGTCGGGCAAGCGTTCGAGATCGTCGGGGTGCAGGCTCGAGCGCCAATTGGTGACATCATCGCCGGGCCTTGCATCGACATCGATAAGATCGCTGCCGAAATGATCGATCAGGCGCCCTTCCTCGTCGGCGATCCAGAAGACGGCGCCAATGAGTTGGGAAATATTCTGCAGCAGCGCGCGATTGTTGACGACGCGTTCGCGGAGGTCCTGGCGTTCCGTGATGTCGGAAACCACTGCGACGACGCGGGTTGCATTGCCGTCGCGATCAAAGAGCCGGCTGGCTTCGCTGCGCAGATATCGCAACTGGCCGTCAGGGCGGATGATCCTGAATTGGCGATCGGTCTGGCGGGCGTCGGTGACGAAGCCGTGAGGATCGTCGACGGGGAGACGATCCTTGGGATGGACGAGGGTTTCGAGAAAGGCGAGGTCAAGGTGAAGGCCCGCGGGGTTTATGCCGGCCAGGGCATAGAGCCCGGCGGAGCAATGCAGCCGCGCATTGGCGATATCCCAAGACCAGAAACCGACACCAAGCCTGGCTTCGACGGCGCGCACCCACTCGTCGGACTGCCGGATACCCGGACTACGTTCTACCATGTCCCTCTCTCCATCGGATGCTTTTGCATCCGCTAACCGCGCAACAGGAGCTGGCCAGACGAAGTCAGGGACTCTGCGGCATCATCAAGTGCCGCACGTTGTCTTTCTTCGAAAACCTGGGCCATGGCAAGAGCCCGTGGCGATCGATTTTTCTTAAGATTACCGGCAAGATTCGGAGGGACGACTTGATCTGGATCAATGAAACTTTTCCGCTCAGCCCTTGAGCAGAAAAGTGGCGAAATCCCCGCATCAGGAGAAACGCGTACTCCGCAGGTGACTAAAAGGGGCGATGGCCGAAAGATGGTGCTCATCAGAAGTTGCTAGCGTCGATCCACTTTAACCCTGGGGGATCACTGTGGACGTCCGCCTCTTCAACAATAAACGCCGGGTTCTGGCGCAAGAGAACCAAGCTACACTCGACGCAATTTCGCGGGCTTTGGCCGTCATCGAATTTGAACTCGACGGCACGATCCGGACGGCCAACAAGAACTTCCTCGACGTGATGGGATACACGCTCGACGACGTTCGCGGAAAGCATCACCGCATGTTCGTCGCGCCGGCCGAAAGCGCCCTGCCCGACTACAAGCTGTTCTGGCAGCAATTGGCCAAGGGGGAATTCCAGGCAGCCGAGTACCGTCGCATTGGCAAGGACGGCAAGGAGGTCTGGATACAGGCGACCTACAATCCGGTCTTCGGGCGCGATGGGACGCCCTCGAAGATCGTGAAGTTCGCAACCGACGTGACGAAGGCGAAACTCGCCGCCGCCGACAGCGCCGGCCAGCTTGCCGCGATCTCGCGCTCACAGGCCGTCATCGAATTCACGCCCAAGGGCGAAGTGATCACGGCAAACGACAATTTCTGTCGGGCGCTGGGCTATGCGCTCGACGAAATCCGCGGGCAACATCACCGGATTTTCGTGCCACCGGCGGAAGTGTCGACCTCGGCCTATCAGGAATTCTGGAGCCGGCTGGGGCGCGGCGAATTCCAGGCGGCAGAATATCTGCGCATCGGCAAAGGCGGGAAGGAAGTCTGGATCCAGGCGACCTACAATCCGATTTTCGATCACCATGGGAAGGTGTTCAAGATCGTCAAATATGCGACCGACGTCACCGAGCGGAAGCGCGCTGTGAACCTGCTGGGCAGCGAATTGGCGAGGCTTGCAGAGGGCGATCTGCGGGCGCGCATTCAGACCCCGTTCAAGGGTGAATTGGATGCCGTGCGGTTGGCCTACAACAATACGGTGGACCGCTTTGCCGAGATCGTGGCGCGGCTGCGGCGCTCGTCGGGCACGCTGCGTGCGGCAACGGCGGAAATCCTGACCGGCGCCAATGACCTTGCCGAGCGCACCTCGCGACAGGCATCGGCAATCCAGGAAACAAGCGCGGCAATGAAGAACCTTGCCGACACGGTGGAAGAAAATGCGGCCCGCGCAGAAGAGGCCAGCGGCAAGGCGCGAGCAGTTTCGACGACAGCGGAGCAAAGCGGCGCGGTCATGAGCCAGGCCCAGGACGCCATGGGGCGCATCCTGGCGTCATCGTCGCAAATCTCAAATATTGTCGGGCTGATCGACGATATCGCCTTCCAGACCAACCTCCTTGCCCTCAACGCCTCGGTGGAAGCGGCGCGGGCGGGCGATGCCGGCAAGGGCTTTGCCGTAGTGGCCGTGGAAGTGCGGCGGCTCGCGCAATCGGCGGCGCAGGCGTCCTCGGACGTCAAGGCGTTGATCGAGCGTTCGTCCTCAGAGATTTCGACCGGATCGAAGTTGCTGTCCGAGGCGGCGGAACGCATTGCCAGCATGCTGGGCGATGTGCGGGACAATAGCGGGCTCATGGACAGCATTGCCAGCGGCAGCCGCGAGCAGTCGGGCGCGATTGCCGAAGTTGCGACCGCCGTCCGGCAGATGGACGAGATGACGCAACACAATGCGGCGCTCGTCGAAGAGACCAATGCCGCCATCGAGCAGACCGAGGGACAGGCGAGCGAGCTCGACAGAATCGTCGAGGTATTTGTGGTTGATGATGCACCCCCGGCGCGCGAACCGGCGAGGCCAGCGCAGGAGAAGCCACGGGCGACGCCGCGCACGGTCAGGCCGGCATGGGATTGGGTGGGGCAAGGCAATGCTGCACTCGATATCGGCTGGAGCGAGCGCTAGGTGAATGCAGGCAGGTCGTCGGTCGGCGCCCTGCCTGTCATTTCCGTTCCGGAATTGCTATCGCCTTCCGGCGAAGGAGCACATTGACCAAATGACACCACTTGAATGCGTCGAACTGCAGCTTGCGGCCTACAACGAGAGGAATCTCGAGCGTTTTCTGATGGCCTTTTCCGAGACCGTCCGCTGCTATCGCCTGCCTGACATGGCCCTGACCATCGATGGGAAGGCGGCCATGGGCGAGTTCTATGCCGCGAACCGCTTCGTGCATGAGGGCCTGCACGCCAAGCTGCTGAATCGCATGGTGGTTGGCAACAAGGTCATCGACCACGAGCTGATCGATGGCCTCGGACCGGAGCCAATGGAGACATCGGTGATTTTCGTCGTCGAAGACGGCCTCATCGCCCAAGTGTTCTTCATGCCGGCAAAAACGGCCAGTTGAAGTGGGCACGGTTCGGCCGGTGCTGATTTGAGGGAGCTTTCTTCGAAGCCGGGCGCACCCTGGGGAGACATGCGTTAGGCTTTGACTGACTTCAACACTTCATATAGATGCATCGCCAACCCGGCCGACGGGGACCCTTGCGGGTGTGGCGGAATTGGTAGACGCACTGGATTTAGGTTCCAGCGCCGCAAGGCGTGGAGGTTCGAGTCCTCTCACCCGCACCATAGCGGCCTCGGCCGAACGAGATGAACCAATACGGGATAAACCCCAATGCAGGTAACTGAGACCCTTAACGAAGGCCTGAAGCGCAAGCTCAGCGTCACCATTCCGGCAGCGGACCTCAATACGCGCCTCGACGCCAAGCTTGAAGAACTCAAGGGCCAGGCCAGTATCAAGGGCTTCCGTCCGGGCAAGGTTCCGACCGCTCACCTCAAGAAGGTCTATGGCCGCTCGGCCATGTCCGAAGTGATGACCGACGCGATCAACTCGACCGTGTCCGATACGCTGGATGGCCGAAAGGAACGCGCCGCCGCCCAGCCCAAGGTCGATCTGCCGCAAGACCAGGCGATCATCAACGACGTGCTCGACGGCAAGGCCGATCTCGCATTCGAAGTCGAATACGAAGTCCTGCCGCCGGTATCGCTTATGGACCTCAAGGGCCTGAAGCTGAACAAGCCGGTCGTGGCAATCACCGAAGAAGAAATCGACGCTGAAGTGAATCGCGTGTTCGCCCAGAACCGTGGCTTCACCGACAAGGGCGATGGCGCCGTTGTCGAACAGGGCGACCGTCTCGGCCTCTCGTTCGTCGGCAAGATCGACGGCGTTGCCTTCCCGGGCGGCACTTCCGACCACGCTCACCTGACCGTTGGTTCCGGCGAATTCATCCCTGGCTTCGAAGAACAGCTCGTCGGCCAGAAGAAGGACGAAACCCGCACGATCAAGGTCACCTTCCCCGCCGACTACGGCAATGCCGAACTCGCCGGCAAGGAAGCCACCTTCGACGTTACCATCCTGCATGTCGACGGCCCGAATGCCGGCGAACTCGATGACGATTTCGCCAAGCGCCTCGGCCTCGAAGACGTCGCCGCCCTGCGCAAGACCGTCAGCGAGCAGATGGAAGCTGCGCTCGAATCCATGAGCAAGCAGCACGTCAAGCGCCAGATTCTCGACGCGCTCGACGAAGGTCACAAGTTCGACGTCCCGGCCCAGTTGGTCGAAGCCGAATTCGCCACCATCTGGCAGCGCGTTCAGCATGAAGTTGAAGGCCATGGCCGCTCCTTCGAAGACGAAGGCACGACCGAAGCCGAAGCCAAGGAACAGTATCAGCGGATCGCCGAGCGCCGCGTGCGTCTGGGTCTCGTCGTTGCCGAAATCGGCAATCAGAACGAAGTCCAGGTGACCGACGACGAGCACCAGCAGGCCCTGCTTGCTGAAATCCGCCGCTTCCCGGGCCAGGAACAGCAGGTTTACGACTACTACCGCAAGAACGCCCAGGCTCTCGCAAGCCTCCGCGCTCCGGTGTTCGAGAACAAGGTCGTCGACTACGTCGCCAGCCTTGCCGAACAGACCGAAAAGAAGATGTCGCGCGACGAGCTGGCCAAGCTCATCCAGGCCGACGAAAACGAAGTGCCGGAAGAGCATCACCACTAATGCGCATATGTCCCGAGAGCGACAGCCGCTTTCGGGACAAATGTCGCAGCCGGTGCGACTCATGATTTAGTAGGGCTGCCTTCGGGCGGCCCTTTCTTTTTGGACAATTTCGAAGGTGCCGGACGGTTAACCTGTTATTGCATCACGACGAATAGACTCTCCACGGGATGCAGGACATATTTGGAACCTCGACGATGGTGCATGGCCAGCTCTTCTTTGCACTCATCAATCCGATCATTGCACTGCTGTTTTCGCTCGGTTTTGGCCTGATCTGGCTACGCTGGCGTTCCTACAAGCACCTGGCGGTGCTCTCCCTGGCATTCCTCTGTCTCGGCCTTGGCTTCATCTTCTATGATTTCAAGATTCTGGTCTGGCCCGCCGAGATCAATGTCGGCGCGAACGTTCTCTATGTCGCAACGATAACGCTGGCCTGTGCCAGCACCTTTTTGCGCAAGAACCTGCCGCCGCCTGTCGTGATCTATCTCGCCATCATAGCTTCAGGCGCCCTGCCCTTCATATGGTACCTGCTCGTCGAGCCCTCGACGCTGGCGCGTATTCTCATCACGTCAGCCATTTTCGCGGGCGTAACCAGCGTCACTTTCGTCGGCCTTGTTCGACAGCCCGAGAGGACACTCGCGGACAACCTTTTTGCTGCGGCTGTCGGCCTGGCGTTTTTCGTCGCCGTCTTCAGGCCAACCCTCGTCCTGACAGGCGTCCTCCACATTGAAAGCTCGGGGGGCTTCACGGCGTCGGACTATTGGACGTCTATCAGGGCTTTCACGCCGCTGATGTCATTCATCGTCGCGGCATTGTTCTCCGTAGCGATCGGCCTTGATGTCGTCAGCCACCTCAAGGGCCAGGCTGACCGGGATTATCTGACAGGCCTCCTCAACCGGCGCGGTTTCGAGACGGCCGGAGACGAGGCCGTGGCTCGCGATTTCGCCAATTCGCGCCAGCCCGCCATGCTGGTGGCCGATATCGACGACTTCAAGAAGGTCAACGATACTTTTGGGCACAAGGTTGGTGACGCGGTGATCGTGGCCGTGGCACGCACATTGGCACGGCATGGCGACGCGGTTCTCGCCGCGCGCACCGGTGGCGAGGAATTCGCCCTTTACTACAATGACATCGATCGGGCCGAGCTGCAGGGCATTGCCCGCAAGATCCGGTCGGCGCTGGCTCAGGTGAGCATTGCGGGCCTACCGAGCAATTATCCGGTTACCCTCAGCGTCGGGCTTCACCTCAGCTATAGCCAGGAAAGCCTGGCCGACATGATGACGCTGGCCGATCAGGCGCTTTACCGGGCCAAGAGCGGGGGCAAGGATCAGGCGGTGATGACGCCCGTTCGCTTACACCTCGCATCCGGCAGCAGATTGCAGAACGGGGATCGCCCCTAGGGCGCTTCGGCCATCTCTGCGAAGAAGGCTTCCGGCCCTTCGACCTCGCGCAGGCGCTTGCCGATGATCTGCAGGAAACGCGTACCAACGCCCCGTAGGAAGGCGCGGTCATGGGAGACCAGAAGACATGTCGCGCCATGCTCGGCAATGTCGAGTTCGAGCTGTTCCTGGCCAGGAATATCGAGATGGTTGGTCGGCTCGTCGAGCAGGTAAAAATTCGGCCGCTGCAGGCGCAGGGCCAGGAGGGCAAGCCGCGCCCGTTGGCCCAGAGACAACGTGCGGATGGGCTTGTCCTGGCGGTCGGGATCAAAGCCGGCACCGGCAAGCAAGGCGATGCTGCGGCGGTCACCCTCATTATAGGATGAGACGATGAAATCGAGCGGCGTCTTGTTGAGCGGAAGCCAATCGAGGGCCTGATCCAGATAGCCGGGGACGATCTGCGGGCTGAGGCGCAAACCGTCGATGGCCTCGCCGTTCAGCGCCGCTGCCACTTTGCGCATGAGCTGGGATTTGCCGGTGCCATTGCGGCCGAGCAGGACAACACGATCACCCTGGAATACGTGCAGCTTGTCGATGGAGAAGAGCGGTCGTCCGTCGGGCGTCGCGACGGCCGTGTTCTCGAAGGCGAGCATGACTCGGGCTTCAGCGCCTGAATTGCCGAGCATGACCTTGCCGGTCTTTTCGCGATGCACGGAAACGACCTGATTTTCGATCTTTTCAGCACGCTCGCGAAGCTGTTTGGACTTCACCGTGAGTAGGTCGCTGCCGGAATTGATGCCGATATTGGTGAGTTTCGCCGCCTGTTTTCGTAATTGCGCTACTTCCTTCAAATCGCGCTGGCGCTGCTGTTCGGCGGCCTCATCGGCTTCGTCGAGGGCTTGGCGGGCGGCGCTATAGGCAAGCGGGAAGAAATGCGACGTCTCGGGGCGCAGGAAGAGCGTGCGGTTGGTGACGCTGTCCAGAAACTGCCGGTCGTGGCTGGCCATGACGACGATGGTTTGCCGCGGGAGGGCCGCCATCCAGTTTTCGAGCGCGAGGATACGGCCGAGATCGAGATGATTGGTCGGCTCGTCGAGCAAAAGGAGATCGGGCTGGGTGACCCAGCCGCGGGCAATCAGCGCGAGGCGCTGCCAGCCGCCGCTAAGCTGCCCGATGGGCTTTTGCACGAGATCAAGCGGGAAGCCGAGTTCGTCGAGCGCTACGTCGGCGCGCCAGCCTTCGCTTTCGCGGTCGGAAGGCGGCAGGGCCTGTTCAACGAAATCGCGCAGAGGGACCGCTAGAGCATCGGCCGGCACGTCTTGCGGCACATAGCCGATCGTCAGGCCGCGCGAGCGGGAAAGTTCGCCTTCGCTGAGTTCAGCTTCGCCTATGAAGGCGCGCAGCAGTGTCGACTTGCCGCGACCATTGGCGGCGACGAGGCCGACGCGGTCGCCATCGGACAAGGAAAGGGAAAGATTGGAGAAAAGCACATGGCCCGAACGGAGGCCGGCATTGCGGAGGCTGAGATTTGCCATCGTATTGGTCTTTCTGGGATGGCGCTGCGTCTCGGCGCGCGCCTAGTCCATCAATCTGCACGCTGACAAGAGTCAGAATGCCGTGACGGGCAAACCAGTGGATCAAAGACCGAAAATGTCGTCCGAACCGTTCTGGTCAGCCCTGCAGCTTGAGCCACAGGGCGAGAACGGGGCCATGCTGGCGATGATGAGTGAAATAGACCATGCATCCCTCCCCGCTTCGTGTTGGATGACGAAACAGACCTAATTCAGCGGGCGCATGAAATCAAGCGTCAGGCGAGATAGAAAACAAGGCTCGCAAGCAGGGTCGCCCCAAAACGCGGGACGTGGAGTTGGGCCAGCCGGTACGCAATACTCAAAAATCCGGCTCTTGGCTCAACGCCAGCAGATGAACCGAAATGGGGCACTAAATACGCAATACTGGGCCCATTTCGGGTTCGCATACGGCAACTCCATACAAAAACCGTATGCCCGAACGCTAACAGCGTGCGCTTAAGAAAGTGCTTTCAAGAAGCAAACGAGGAGTAAACACACCGCCTCAAGTTGAAACGAGGCTTTACCGATTGCGCGCTCAGCCGGCCGGGCGGAGAGCTTTCTGGCCACGGATTCGATCGGCGCAGAAATCGAAGTCTATGAGATAGACCCACCCATCCTGCGTCGCGCGCACCTGGATGCGTTTTTGATTGGCAACGTTGAGCGAGATATTGGTGTAGCCGCGACGCGCGATTGCTTCGCGGATCTGATGGTCCGTCAGGCAAATCGGAAGCTGGGGGTAGAAATCGCGCGGCTCGTCACCGAAATGAAAGCCGAAGCTGACCTGCGCCGAAGCCTGCACGGGAACCAGTGCCAATGCCGCCAGCATGACGCCCGCAAAAATCCTGTTGACCATGACTGCCATCCTCTTCGATCGAGCTTGCCCACCAAACGCTCATAGTGGGCTTTTGCTCCTGAACCCAGGATGAACCCCTGCCCGTTTCGCCCGGTTTCGGGGGAAAAACCAAGGCAAACCGCGCCTCAGCGCCGGTCTACGATATGCTAGAACATCTAGTGAACTGATTCGCAGAACTATCGGACTCGATCGCATGCAAGCAGACGATCTCTTTGGCGGCGGGGCTGAACGCCAGCCCCAAGAACCCAAGCCAGCCAAGGAAAAGCCAGTCGCCAAGGCTCCAGCGCCTTCGACCTCCGAAAGCTATGGTGCGTCCGATATCGAGGTGCTCGAAGGGCTCGAGCCGGTTCGGCGTCGCCCAGGCATGTATATCGGCGGTACGGATTCCAATGCCTATCATCACCTCTTTGCCGAGGTGATCGACAACTCCATGGACGAGGCCATTGCCGGCCACGCCACCCGCATCGAAGTGCATCTGGGCGCAGACGGATATCTGACCATCACTGATAATGGTCGTGGCATTCCGGTCGAGAAGCATCCGAAATTTCCGGGGCGGTCGACGCTGGAAATCGTGCACACGATCCTCCATGCCGGCGGCAAGTTCGATTCCAAGGCCTATGAGACGTCAGGCGGTCTACACGGCGTCGGCGTCTCCGTGGTCAATGCGCTTTCCGACGACATGATCGTCGAGGTGGCGCGCGACCAGCAGCTGCACCGCATCATTTTCTCGCGCGGCAAGGTCGTTCAGGACGTCGAGAATGTCGGCCGGGTCCAAAACCGGCGCGGCACATCCACGCGTTTCCACCCCGATCCGGAAATCTTTGGCGCTACGGCGCATTTCTCGCCGGGCCGCATCTATCGCATGACGCGCGCCAAGGCCTATCTCTTTGGCGGCGTGGAACTGCGCTGGAGCTGCGACGAAAGCTTGGCCAGCGACGACGTGCCGGCCAAGGCGGTGTTCCACTATCCGGACGGCCTCAAGGATTTCATGACGGCGCGGATCGAGGGCGAGACGCGGATCGTCGACGACATCTTTGCCGGCAAGACCGGGCGACCCGGCAGCCATGGCTCGGTGGAATGGGCTGTGGCCTGGACTATCGAGGACGGCAGCGTTTCCTCCTATTGCAACACGGTGCCCACGCCCGATGGCGGTACGCACGAGGCTGGTTTGCGGCTGGTGCTGCTGCGCGGGCTCAAGAACTATGCCGAGCTGACCAAGAACAAGGCCGCAGCGACACTGACCGCGGAAGACGTGCTTGGGCATTGCAACGCCATGCTCTCCGTATTCGTGCGCGAGCCGGAATTCGTCGGCCAGACCAAAGACAAGCTGGCTTCGCAGGAAGCGACGCGCATTGTCGAAAATGCGCTGCGCGATGCGTTTGACCACTGGCTTGGCTCATCGCCGCAGCAGGCGGGGAAGCTGCTCGACTGGGCAGTCGAACGGGCCGAAGAGCGCCTGCGCCGTCGCAAGGAAAAAGAAATCGACCGCGCCAGCGCGACGCGAAAGCTGCGTCTGCCGGGTAAGTTGGCCGACTGTACGCAGAATGCGGCGCAGGGCGCTGAACTGTTCATCGTCGAAGGTGACTCGGCAGGTGGTTCGGCGAAGCAGGCGCGCAATCGCGCCAATCAGGCGGTGTTGCCGCTGCGTGGGAAAATCCTCAACGTGGCGGGTGCCAGCCGCGAGAAGATGGCGGCGAGCCAGCTGATTTCTGACCTCATCCAGGCCCTCGGTTGCGGTACGCGTGACCGCTATACCGAGGATGATCTGCGCTACGACAAGATCATCGTCATGACCGACGCCGACGTGGACGGGGCGCATATTGCGTCGCTGCTGATCACCTTCTTCTTCCAGGAGATGCCGCGGCTGATCGAGAACGGGCACCTCTACCTCGCCCTGCCTCCGCTCTATCGCATCAGCCAGGGCGGCAAGACGCTCTATGCGCGCGACGACGCGCACAAGAACGAGCTGATGGCGACGGAGTTTACCGGCAAGAGCAAGGCCGATATCACGCGCTTCAAAGGTCTTGGCGAGATGCCCTATGCGCATCTGCGCGAGACGACGATGTCGCCCAAAACGCGGACCTTGCTGCAGGTGAAGGTGCTGGATGATCATCAGGCGACCAAGACGACGGTCGACCGGCTGATGGGGACCAAGCCGGAGGCGCGGTTTGAGTTTATTCAGGAGAATGCTGAGTTTGTGATGGATCTGGACGTCTAGGCGTTCCGATCCTTTCACGAGCTCGATATCGCACCCTCCCCTTGACGGGGAGGGCTGGGGAGGGGTGCTCCCACGCTCGAACATTCGGGCTCCCTCCCCCCCCCCTCCCATCCTCCCCCGTCAAGGGGGAGGTGCCGGGCCGGTGGAGGAGGCCAGACGGTGCCTTTTACCGGTTCAGAATCCGACCGGCCAGCACATCGATCTGCATGCCATCGAAGGCGGGGGTCACGTTGGCCGGGGTGTTGGCATCCGTCTGGGCATAGTCGAGGTCGATGTGCATGTCGGTCAGCACAGCCTGGCGGGGCTTATGGCGCTCGATGAGGTCGAGGGTTTCGGGCAAGCTCAGGTGGCTTGGATGCGGCGTCTGGCGGAGGGCGTCGATGATCCAGAGGTCGAGATCGGCCAGGTAGGGCTCAGCGCTTTCGGGGAAACCAGAGAGGTCGCAGCAGTAGGCGGTGCGGGCGATCTTGAAGCCGAGGGAGTCGATATCGCCGTGGTTCTGCAGGAAGGATTGGACTTCCAGCGTGCCGCCGGGGCCATCTACCGTAAGTAGCTGGCTGGGCTCGATAATGTGGGCGTTGAGGATCGGCGGATAAGCGCTACCGGGGGGCGTTGTGAAGCAATAGCCGAAGGCCTCGTTGAGGCGGTGGCCGCACTCTTTGGTGAAGTAGACGTCGACGCGGCGGCGGTTGTGGAGGGCTAAAACCCTAAGATCATCAATGCCATGGGTGTGGTCGGCGTGCTCGTGGGTGTAGAGCACGGCGTCGACGCGGTCGACCTTGGCATCGAGGAGTTGTTCGCGGAGGTCGACGCCGGTGTCGATCAGGACGCGGGTGGGTTCGGTCTCGCCGTTGCGAAAACCTTCGATGAGAAGCGCGCAACGGCGGCGGCGGTTTCGGGGGTTATGCGGATCGCAGATTCCCCAATCATTGCCGATGCGCGGCACGCCGCCGGAGGAACCGCAGCCTAAAATGGTCGCGATGATCCGGTCGGGCGCGGGCATTATTTCACGCCGGATTTCGAGAAGAGACGGCCGAAGTTTGCGGTGGTCTCGGCGCCGAGTTGCTCGAGCGAAATGCCACGGAGATCGGCGACCTTTTCGGCGGTGTGGCGGACGAAAGAGGGTTCGTTCGACTGGCCGCGGTGGGGGATCGGGGCGAGGTACGGCGCGTCGGTCTCTACGATGTAGCGATCGGCGGGGACGATCTTGGCAACCTCTTGGATTTCCTGGGCATTCTTGAAGGTGACGATGCCGGAGAAGGAAATGTAGCCGCCCAGCGCCAGGGAGCGTTCGGCGAGATCGCGGCCGGCGGTGAAACAGTGGAGCACGAAGGGGAAGGCCCCTGCCCGGCTTTCTTCTTCGAGGATGTCAGCCATGTCCTCGTCGGCGGCGCGGCTGTGGATAACCAGTGGAAGACCCGTCTGCCTCGAGGCCGCGATGTGGCGGCGGAGGCCGGTGGCTTGGGCCTCGCGCGGGGCGTTGTCGTAGAAGTAGTCGAGGCCGGCTTCGCCGATGGCAATGCAACGGGGATGGGCACTTAGCCGGACAAGATCATCCGTTTGTATATGCAATTCCTGATCGGCATTGTGCGGATGCGTGCCGACCGAGCACCAGACGTTCGGGAAACGTTCTGCGAGTGCTGTGTATGTGGAAAAGTTATCCACACGTGTGGAAATCGTCACCATTCCGGTGACGCCGACGGCGGCGGCGCGGGCCATGACGCCGTCGATATCAGCGGAAAGCGCCTCGAAATCGAGATGGCAGTGGCTGTCGATCAGCATGGCTTACTCGGCCGGCTTTTCGAGACGCGCGAAGACGCCTTGCGGTACCGGCAGGTCGGTATTGGTTAGCAGACTGTTAGCATTGAGCGCAGCAGACAGCGTCCGTTCGTCAGCAGGCACGGCCAACTGGTCGAGAAGGCGCGCAGCCGAGGCTGGAACGAAAGCGAGCATCGGGATGGCGATGCGGCGAACCGTGTCGGCGGTGACGTAGAGAACCGTTGCCATGCGGGTCGGGTCGGTCTTCTTCAGCGCCCAAGGTTCCTGACCGGCAAAATAGTTGTTGGCCGACGAAAGGGCAGCGATGAGCGCGCCCGCGGCTTCGTGGACGAGTTGTTCGTCCATCGCCTTCTGTGCCGCTTCGAGCGCTTCGGTGACTTCGGCGATGATGGCGTTGTCGGCGTCGGTCAGGGTGCCGAGTTCGGGCACCTTGGCGTCGCAGTTTTTGTTGATCATCGAGAGCGAGCGCTGGGCGAGATTGCCGAGGTTGTTGGCAAGGTCGGCGTTGACGCGGTTGACCAGCTTCTCGTTGGAATAGTCGCCATCGTTGCCGAAGGAGACTTCGCGGAGGAAGAAGTAGCGGACGGCGTCGGGCCCAAAAGTTTCGACCAGAGCGAACGGGTCGATGACGTTACCGAGCGACTTGCTCATCTTCTGGCCGTCGACGGTGAGGAAGCCGTGGGCGAAGACGCGGTGCTGCACTTCGATGCCGGCGCTCATCAGGAAAGCGGGCCAGTAGACGGTATGGAAGCGGATGATGTCCTTGCCGATGACGTGAAGGTCAGCCGGCCAGAACTTCTTGAAGAGTTCGCTCTGCTCGTCGGGATAGCCGACGCCGGTGATGTAATTGGTCAGGGCGTCGACCCAGACATACATCACGTGGCCTTCGGCGCCGGGAACCGGGATGCCCCAATCGAAGGTGGTGCGGGACACGGAAAGGTCCTGCAGGCCGCCCTTTACGAAGGAGATGATCTCGTTGCGGCGCTCCTTGGGAGCGATGAAGTCGGGATTGGCTTCGTAGAGTGCGAGCAACTTTTCCTGATAGGCGGACAGGCGGAAGAAATAGGTTGGCTCTTCGACCCATTCGACTTCGGCGCCCGAGGGGGCAAAGCGCTTGCCGTTCTTCTCGGTCAGCTCGCTCTCGTCGAAATAGGCCTCGTCTCGCACCGAGTACCAGCCCTTGTAGGTGGACTGGAAAATGTCGCCGTTGTGGCTCGCTTCCATCTTCTTCCAGATGGCCTGCGAGGCCTTATGGTGACGCTCTTCGGTCGTGCGGATGAAATCGTCGTTGGAGAGGTTCAGCGCCGCGGCGAGTTTCTTGAACTCGGCCGAATTGCGGTCTGCCAGTTCGCGGACAGGAATGCCTTCCTTGGCCGCGGTCTGAACCATCTTGATGCCGTGTTCGTCCGTACCGGTGAGGAAGTAAACTTCCCGGCCTTCAAGCCGCTTCCAGCGGGCGATGGCGTCGGTCGCGATCATCTCATAGGCGTGGCCGATATGCGGGGCGCCATTGGGATAGGAAATCGCGGTCGTGACGTAAAAGGGCTTGGCGGTCATTGTGACTCTGTGGGGATGGCAGTCGTGTTTCGGTGCTTCCTTATGGCGTCGAACAGCACGGACAGCGTCTGCTTCATGTCGAGATTGACGCTATCGGCTTCGCTCAGAAGCGCATTTGCCTTGTCCCATAGGTCAGTTGCCGAGGCAAGCCGCAACCTCTCCCCCGGCTGCATTGCGGCATTGCGCGCCTCGTCGGAAAGCCAATCGAGGAGGATTTCGCGGGCGAAGGACATGTCCGGCCCTTGGGGATCGGAGCCGATGGCATCGGCCAGCGCGATGGCGGTGCCGGCGGGCAGGTTTTCGGGCGCTTGCAGCCAGGCGATAAGCGCGCCGACGGGAGATTCCGGCGAGAGCGCCAGAGTTTCGAAGGCGCGGCGGGGACGGCCGCCGGCAAGGCCGAGGGCGCGTTGCAGGGTTTCCTCGTCGATGCCGGGCATGCTGCCGGTGACGATTTCGGCGACGTCGCTATCAGCGAGCGGACGCAGGGCCAGGTTGTGGCAGCGCGACTTGATGGTCGGCAGCAATTGGCCAGGGCGATGCGAAATAAGAAGGAAAGTCGTATCGGCGGGCGGCTCTTCGAGGGTTTTCAGGAGCGCGTTGGCGGCCGAGGGATTGCAGTCATCGATGGAGTCGAGAATGGCGATGCGGTGGCCGGCGCGGCCGCGGGTGTGGTGCAGCGCGTCGCGGAGTTCGCGGACGTCTTCGACGCGGATGATCGTATAAAAACCCTTGGCGTCCTTGGGACGGCGGCGGAGGACGAAGAGGTTCGGGTGCGAGAGCGCCGTCACCTGTTCCTGCACGCGCTGGGGGCTTTCGTCGCCGGTGGCGAGGAGAATGGCGGCGGCCAGTTCGAAGGCGAAGGTGGCTTTGCCGATGCCCTGGGGGCCGTGGAGCATGATCGCCCCTGGCAGGCGGCGCTCGTGGAGCTGGGCAAGGATGGCCGCGCGGGCGGCGTCATGACCGATGGCACCGTGCCGTTCTTCGGGCAGCGGCAGGCCGGCAAGCGCATTGGGATCGGTCACGCGGGAATACCGGTCTGGAGCTCGGGGAATCGCGACTGGACGGTGTTCCAGATTTCGCGCTCAAGGCTTTCTTCGGCCTGATTGGCTGAGAGGACAACGCAGCGATCGGTGTTGTTGCGGGCGATGTCGAGGAAGCTGTCGCGCAGGCGCTTGTGCCAGTCGAGCTCTTCCTTTTCGAAGCGGTCGCCCGTCAGGGCGAGGCCATCTTCGATGGCGCGCTCGGCGACGCGCTTGAAGGCGGTTTCCGGATCCATGTCGAGGACGATGGTGAGATCGGGCGTGTGGCCATCGAGGGCGAGGTCTTCGAGAGCGTCGATGAGTTTTGAATCAACGCCGCCCGTGAGGCCTTGATAGGCGCGGGTGGAATCGCAAAAGCGGTCGGAAATGACCCAGGTGCCCTTGGCGAGATTGGGGGCGATCAGTCGGGTGACGTGATCGTAGCGGGCGGCGGCGAAGAGCACGGCTTCGGCCCCTGCCCCCCAGGCTTCGCTTCGGCCCTGCAGGATGAAGGAGCGAATGGCTTCGGCCTTAGGCGTGCCGCCGGGCTCGCGGGTGCGCACGGCGTCGACCGAAACATTGGCCAGATTGGCAAGCAGGCGTTTTACCTGGGTGGATTTGCCCACCCCTTCCCCACCTTCGAAGGTGATGAAGCGGGCCTGTCTGCGATTTGGCGCTTCGAGCATGGGTGGGCTGATTCCTTGGTCCGGTTTCTTTTAGGTCAACTCGGGAGGTGGGGAAAGGTTTTGGAGGGGATTAGGCGGTGGGCGAAAACGAACAGATGTCCGTGTCGGAGACCTCATGGTGAGGTGCGGAGCGAAGCGTAGCCTCGAACCACGAGGGCGGGAGAGTGGAGGCATCGTGCCACGCCCTCGCCCTTCGAGGCTCCGCTGCGCTCCACCTCAGGATGAGGACTACTTGGGTGCTGGCACTCGCGCCAGTTGCCCGCAGTTCTCGGCCGGCTCAAAGCCACCCGAGAGCCAACTGCTTCAGTGCATCCGTCGCGCGGCGCACGAGGTCGCCTTGCGGGACGTCTTCGGCGGCATAGAGGGGGGCGCTTTGGACGAGTTGGTCATTGCAGAAGACACGCAGTTCGGCGACCTGCTGGCCGGCTGCGACAGGGGGCAGCAGCGGGCCGACATAGTGGACGCTGGCGGAAAGGCAATCGCGGGAGCCGCGCGGCAGGTAAAGAGCGATTTCGCCATTGCCGACGAGGCCGACATTGCCGCTTTCGCCGCCATAGACGTCGGCATAGGCGACGACGGCGCCATCGGGATAGGCTTCAAAACGCTCGAAGGCGCGGGAGCCCCAGGTGAGCAGTTTGCGGCCTTCT
Source organism: Devosia riboflavina (assembly GCF_000743575.1). Classification (GTDB taxonomy): domain Bacteria; phylum Pseudomonadota; class Alphaproteobacteria; order Rhizobiales; family Devosiaceae; genus Devosia; species Devosia riboflavina. The sequence continues at coordinate 229,178 of NZ_JQGC01000002.1, forward strand.
TCGGCGCGTTCGCGCATCGAACCGAGGCCGTGGACGACGGCGACGAGGCGGCGGTCGCCTTGGGCAGTGGAGATGACGGCGCCATAACCGGCAGCTTCGGTGTGGCCGGTTTTGAGGCCATCAACGCCGATGCCGACTTCGATGAGGGAATTGCGGTTGGCCTGCTTGATGCCGTTCCACTCCATCTCAGGCTCGGAGAAGTAGTGGTAATATTCGGGGAATTCGCGGATCAGGTAGCGGCCGAGATCGGCGAGATCCCTGGCGGTCGAATATTGATCGGGGTCCGGCAGGCCGGTCGGGTTCATGAAATGGGAGCCGTCGAGGCCGATATTGCGGGCCAGCTCGTTCATCATGGCGGCAAAGCTGCCTTCGGTGCCGGCGATGCCTTCAGCGAGGATGATGGCGGCGTCGTTGCCGGACTGGATGATGACGGAGCGGACGAGATCTTCGACGCGGATCTTTGAATTGAGATCGGCGAACATGGTGGAGCCGCCGGAGGAAGCGCCGCCGGTGCGCCAGGCGTGTTCGGAGACGAAGAATTCGTCATTGAGATGGACGCGGCCGGAGCGGACTTCGTTGAAGACGACGGCGAGGGTCATGAGCTTGGCCATGCTGGCCGGCTCGAGTTGCGCGTCGGCGTCCTTCTGGAAAATCACCGTGCCCGATTCATAGTCCATCAGCACCGCGAAGCGGGCGTTGGTCTCGAAATTGGCCTGCGCCAGCGCAGGATAGGCACTGGCGAAAGCGATGAGCAGGGCGAGCAGCAGTCTCACGGGCAATACCTTGCGTTTCGGCCGTCCTGGCCGGATTCGGCTCGGCGATCGACCCTCTATTCCGGCATGTCTTTGTCCCGAAACCGGCGACCACTTTCGGGAGACATGCCCCTATTTTAATAGAGAATTATGTCGCCAAGGCCAAGTTCTCGCGCCAGTGCAAGAGCGTCCTCTTTTGTGGCGCCGGGCTTCAAATAGCTGAGAGTGAGGCGGGTCGCGGGATGACCGTTGACCAGGACCTGCTCCTCGTCAACCGCGCCGAGAATGGCGAAGCGTTCAGCGAGGGCGATCGCATTGGTCGGGTTTGAGAAGGTGCCGAGGCCGAGCTTGAAGGCGCGGCTATCGGCATCGACGCTCTTGGCCCAGGCTTGCAGATCTGGCGAGCCGGCGGCCATGGAATTGACGGCGGCGAAGGCCGTGCCGATGCCGGCATCGACGCTTTGAGGCGTCGCATCAGCATAGGAGAACAAGCCATTGAAGAAATTGGTGGTCATGCCGACAAGGCTGCGATTGCTCTCGGCCGATGCGACGCGGATATTGCCGGTGTCGTAATCGTTGGGGCCGGAATAGCTGGCCATGAGAGTGCGGGTATCGTCGCCTTCGAGCGGGGCGGCGCCGACATATTGGACCTGAACGTTGGCCGACCCGTTGTTCACGTAGCCGAGCATGGCGGCGGCTTGGTGGGACAGATCGATGACGCGGCCGGCGACATAGGGGCCGCGATCGTTGACGCGGACGACCAGCGAGCGGCCATTGTCGGTATTGGTGACGCGGACATAAGACGGCAGCGGCAGGGTCGGATGGGCCGCGGTGATGGCATTGGCGGAGAAGATTTCGCCATTTGCGGTGCGGCGGCCGTGGAAATCGGAGCCATACCAGGAGGCGGTGCCGGAGGCCTGGTAGTTCGGATCGTGCTGCGGCACATAGGTTTTTCCGCGCACGGTATAGGGCTGGCCAACCTGATAGCGGCCGCCGCCGCGCGGCGGATTGGGGTCATTGGTGACGCGCGGGGAGACGGCGACGCCATATTCCTTGGAGGTGAAGGCACCGCGCTTGACGGTGGCGCCGAGGCCGCCGCCGCCCATACAGGCGGCAAGGGCGGGGGCGATTAGCGCGCACAGGGCGACTGTGCGGACGAGATTGCGCCAAGTGGTCACGGTACTCTTTACTCAACACGCTTGGGTCAGGCGCACGCGTTTTACACAGCATGCGTACAGTTCTTCGCAAAATGTCGTCAGGCTGGTTGAGGGGACGTTAATGCTGACAGACTGTTAGCATTCGGCGCCGCATTGCGTTGATTTGGGTAAACGGGCGGTAAAGAGGGTTCTTGGGCGCGAATTTGACTTTGCGGGGGATATGGCCATGATGGCGGGCATGAGCACGGATTTCATTTTCGTCCCCCAGACACGCGACGGTCATCGCCTGGCAGGCTGATTGCCTGGTGTTGCTACCTACCTATTAGGCAAGAGCGGCACCAGGAGGCTCAAACCAATCCCATATTTTCATGCCTCGTGGCGCCTGCGGATCGCGGGCGCGTTTTGGCATGCTTGTCCGAGACCATTGCGATGACCTTCAAGTATTCCGTGACCCTGCCCATCAGCGGCGGCAACAAGCTCAGCCGGTTCAAGGATTGGGCCGAACGGCATGTGCCCGCGGTGCGCTACAGCCTGCCGCCGCAGACGCCGATCAAGACCGAAACGATGACCATCAGGCTCGCTTCGCTCGAAGAGCGGCAGCATTTGCTGCAGGCTTTTGCGCTGTTCTCGCAGATGTGAGGAGAGAAAAATGCCAGCGCTTAGATTTTGCCGGTCTTGTGCCGGTCCGCGACCGAGGGCGGCACGGCGGTGTCCGTGGTGTCACCGGGATTATGATGGGCCACCGGCCCTGCCTGAGCATCTGTTCGATGCGCCGGAGGTTCGACCGCGATGACGACGCTCTCTTTGAAGGACTGGTCGCAATCACCCGAGATCATGATCGGGGCGCGGGAGCATCGGCGGGTGACCACCGCGGCGCTGATCGATGTGGAGCAGGACTCCGATCAGGTGGATTTTTTGCTCTATGAGCTCGATCGGGCGGTGATCGTGGAGGACACGATGCTGCCGGCCGACATTGTGCGGCTGGGGAGTGTGGTGCGCTTTCGCGTGGCGTCGGGCGAGGAGCGGACGATCAAGCTGGTGCTGCCCGAGCATGTCAGCGGGCGGGAGGCCTATCGACTGTCGGTGACATCCAAGCATGGCGCGGCGCTGCTTGGGCTGCGGCCGGGGCAGATCATTGCCTGGGTCGATGCCAGCGGGGCGGCGCATAGCGTGGAGGTGTTGAAGGTGGCGAACGCTGCGGGATGAGCAGGTCTGGACTGGGGGCGGTTGCGCCCCCGGGCTCGTCACGTTGTGGCGGGCAGAGACAGGGCTTGGACGAGTGCGGAGGCGATCTGAGCTGGTTGCGCCAGGGAGATGACCAGGGCGTCGCCTTCGTTGATGAGGATTTGGAAACGGTGGCGGAATTTTTGGTCTTCGGAGGTTCTTTCGAGGCCAAAGCCGCGCTGGAGCTGGCGTTCTACCACGATGGGAGTGGCGATTTCGATGTCTCGGCTCGGGAGAAGGACGATGCCGTAGCCGGTCGAGACCAGGCGGCGGGCTTCGATATTGTCCGGTGAGCCGGTGGGGGCGGCGAGGAAGCCGGAGGCGGTGACGAAGATTTGGGGGCCGGTGCTTGCTGACAGCAGGGTTTTGGCCAGAGCGAGGTTCGCTTCGCGGTAGCGTTCATAGCCGTGCTGGGAGATGAAGCGGCCGATCAGGTCTAGACGCGAGCAGAATTCGAGGTCGAGATCGATGAGGGGCCAGTGGAGGATGCGGGCAAGTTCGCGGCCGAGCGTTGACTTGCCCACGCCGCCGGGACCCAGGAGAAAAAGCGTCTCTTGAGGCTTCCAAGGACGGCGGATTTCGATATGGGTCTCGGGATGGTCCATGGTCGCCATTGGCGATGCAAAGCGAGTGGCGGTCAACAGGGCGTGGCAGCCGGAAGCACCGCGCTAAGCTGGAAACGGGATCAGAGGGGTATCGGCGCGCAGATAAAGCGGGTGTTTGGGGGAGCCGTCGGCGTTGGTGCCGAAGCACCAGAGATCGAGACCGTCGGCGCGCAGGGTTTCCACGATTTCGCGGCCGGCGGGGGCGAGGGCCTTGTTGAGCTTGCCGTGGCAGAGGACCACGCGCCCTGCCCCGTTGGCGGCTTTGCGGATGGCCGGGATGTTCGCGGGCGAGACGGCGACAATGCCGGGTTGGACCAGCATTTTGGGGTCGGTGGCGCGGTAGTCGCCGACATTACATTTGACCATGGCGGAAAAACCTTCGCGGCGGGCGAAGGTCCATTCTCTCGCGCAGGTGGGGTCGTCCACGGTGGCATCGGCGGTGGAGGGATTCATGCCGATGAAGAGGATGTAGTTTTCCGGAAACGTTTCGCCCAGCCAGCGGCGCATGAGCTGGCGGTAGCGGCCATCTTCGCTCATGACCGCATCGCCATGGACACCGGCGCCAAGGCGCAGGCGCACCTTGCCGCCGGGATCGTGGGCGGTGTTGTCGCCCAGGTCTAGGGAGGTCTGGCTCATGCGGTGAGATCGCTCGGGGGCACGAGGCCGTTGATGAGCGAGGCAGTGGTGATGGTATTGGCCAGAAGGCAGGCGATGGTCATGGGGCCGACGCCGCCGGGAACCGGGGTGATGGCGCTAGCAACGTCCACCGCGGAGGCGAAGTCGACGTCGCCGACGAGCTTGGTCTTGCCTTCGCCCTTTTCGGGGGCCGGGACGCGGTTGATGCCCACGTCGATGACCACGGCGCCGGGTTTCAGCCAATCCCCCTTCACCATTTCCGGACGACCGACGGCGGCGACGACGATATCGGCCTGACGGACGACATCGGCGAGGTTCTGCGTCTTCGAATGGGCGACGGTGACGGTGCAGTTGTCGCGGAGGAGGAGCTGCATCATCGGCTTGCCGACGAGATTGGAGCGGCCGATGATGACGGCGTTCTTGCCCTCGAGATTGCCGAGGTGATCGCGCAGCAGCATGAGCGCGCCGAGCGGGGTGCAGGAGACCGGGCCTGGGAGGCCGATCTGCACCTTGCCGACATTGGCCGGGGTGAAGCTGTCGACATCCTTGGCTGGATCGATGGCTTCGATGACCTTGTTGGGGTCGATATGCTTGGGAACGGGGAGCTGGACCAAAATGCCGTGCACGGCGGGGTCGGCATTGAGTTTTGCGACCAGCGCGAGGAGGTCGGCTTCGGACGTCTCGGCCGGCAGTTCGTGCTTGTAGGAATTCATGCCGACTTCGGCGGTCTGCTTGGCCTTGCTCGACACATAGACCTGGCTGGCCGGATCGGAACCGACGATGACGACGGCGAGGCCGGGCGTAATGCCGTGCTCGGTTTTGAGGCGCTGGACGTGGCCCGCGATACGACCGCGCAGATTCTCGGCAAAGAGTTTTCCGTCGATGATTTTTGCGGTCATAGTGGCCTCGTTTTCTTAGGGATAGAGGCGCGGGAAATGGCTCCCCGCGTTTCGGCTTCGACATAAGGGATGCGCCATGATCCGTCCATTGCTTTGGCCGCTGCTGGCCGCTTTTTCCGTGCTGGCGCTGCCCGTGGCCGCCAAGGACAAGTCGCTCGAAACCGAGGCCAAGGCGCTGCACCAATTGGCGGGCGGGGATTATTGCGAGCCGCTCGAAAATGCCTATGACCCGGAGGATGCGTTCAAGAGCTGGACGTTCAGCTATCCGATGAGCTGGGGCACGGAGGGCGAGGAAGAGGAAATCACCCTTATCCGCATCTGGTGCATGGCGGGCGCCTATAATGTCACCCACGCCTACTACACTTATCGCGAATATGAGGGCCTGATGCCGCTTGCCTTTGCGACGCCGGCTTTCGAGACGCGATATGAGGTGGAGGACGATATCGACTCCCCGCTCAAGGGGATCGACCTGACCGGGATGAATGCGACGACCATTCTGGTCAATTCGCAGTTCGATCCCGAGACCCGCACGATTTCGTCCTATGGGCTGTGGCGGGGCATTGGCGATGCGAGCGATGCGGGCACATGGGTGTTCAATGAAGGCGAATGGACGCTGAAGCGCTATGAGATCGACGCCAGCTATGATGGCGAGGCTAATCCCGAGACCGTGATCGACTATAGCGAATAGGGGCTGAAATGGCGGAGCAGAAGACCAGGCCGGGTGGGGATGTCGAGGCTTTTGTCGCGGCGATTGCGGATGAGGCGAAGCGGGCCGATGCTCGGACGCTGATCGAGCTGATGAGCGCGGTTTCGGGGGAGGAGCCGGTGCTTTGGGGCACGATGGTGGGGTTTGGGCACTACCACTATCGCTATGAGACCGGGCACGAGGGCGACAGCTTTCTGGTGGGTTTTGCGCCGCGCAAGGCAGAGTTTTCCATTTATTTGATGGGGACGTATTTTCCCGAGGTCAGTGCGCGGCGGGAGGAGTTGCTGGCGCGGCTGGGGAAGCATCGCATGGGCAAGGCCTGCCTTTATGTGAAGCGGCTGAGCGATGTGGATTTGGGGGTGTTGCGGGAGCTGGCGGAGATTTCGGTGGTGGCGTTGCGGAAGGCTTATGGAACCACCTGACCTCGGGGCGCCAGATATTACTCGTTGGTCGTCACCATCGGCCTGTCCCGGTGGTCCCCAGCGGAGGCGAGATGGATTGCCGGGACGAGCCCGGCAATGACGATGGAGGGCGAATTGGGGGCTGAGGAGAGCGTTTGGAAACGGAGGTTCCCGCTTTCGCGGGAATGACACCGTGGGTGTGGATGGTTCGACGCTGGACGTCGACTATTCCGGTCAGCCTATCCTGATGATTTCCAGTTCCTGGTCGCCGAGGGTGGCGACGTCGTCGACGCTTTTGCCGAGGAGGGCCTGGGCGATGGGAGAGGCGTGGGAGATGGTGCCGGCTTTGGGGTCGGCTTCGTCTTCGCCGACGATACGGTAGGTCTGCACGCGGCCATCGTCGCGGCTGAAGGTGACCTTGCTACCGAAGGCAACGGTTTCAGGGTTCGTTGGGGCTGGGACGAGTTGGGCGGTGCGCAGGCGTTCGGAGAAATAGCGGAAATCGCGGAGCGGCACGGCGGACTGGCGGCGGCGCTCGTTGATATCTTCGATGGCCTGGGCGGCTTCGAAGGCGGTGCGGGCGGATTCCACCTGGGCTTCGAGCGCCTTGAGGCCGGTTTCGGTGACGAGGTTTAGGCCGGGCGGAATGGGGCGATCGGGCAGGACGGATTCTGAGGCGGTTTCGGCACTGTCTTCTTTGGTGAAGGCTACGCTCAAAGGAGACTCCGTCTATGGCTGAATGGACAAGGTGCTGCGCTTCGCATGAACACACAACCCTTGTCGATCTTCATTGCCCGGCTTGTCCGGGTAATCCAGTTCGGGGACGGCATGGACCACCGGGACAAGCCCGGCGGTGACGACGGGAGGGAGAGGTTGTGGCTCTCCAAGCAAAACAAAAAAGACCGTCCGACATCTCTGCCGGACGGCTTTGGGGGATATAGTCCGCCGCGCTGTTGAGGGCTTGGGGGACAAGCGGCTAACCACATCCTGCTCACCGGTTGCATGGGTCGTTTGCCGTGCCGATGAACTGAGTGAAAAGATGGTGGGCAATTGCGGCAATAAAAGTACGGCTCACCGAAGTGTGAAGACCGGTTTGGGGTGCGCGGCCTCCGTTGAGAAGGTGTCATGCGGTGCCTATAGTGAACGGTCAAACCGGCGCGATTCCAATGAGCGCCCGCCGGCCGAATGGGGCCGGCAGATGAGGATGGTTCATGACGACGATTTGCCCGCCGCGCTTGGAAACCCAGAGCTTTACCGATCCAGAAGCAGCATGGGAGCAGATCGCGCTGATCTATCGGCGCAATTGCGAATTCATTCGCAGCCATCTGGCCGGGCTGACGCGGGGGGAAGTTCCCGAGGGCCGCGTGCGGGCCTGCTATCCGCAGGTGGAAGTGCGCTCGACGAGCTATTCCAAGCATGAGAGCACCCTGCCCTATGGGTATCTCCATACGCCGGGGATTTATCGCACCACGGTGACGGCACCGGACCTGTTCAAGACCTATTTCGAGGAACAGTTCACCGTGCTGCTGCGCAATCATGGCGGCACGATCGATGTGGGCGAGAGCGATACGCCCATTCCGCTGCATTTTGCGCTGCCGCCGCATGAGCATGTGGACGGGGCGGCGCTCAATGCGTTGGGGATTCCGCTGCGCGATGTGTTCGATGCGCCGGATCTCGCCAATACGGATGACGAGATTGCCAATGGCACTTATGTGCCGCCGCGGGGCGGGCCTTATCCGCTTTCGGCCTTTACGGCGCCGCGGGTGGACTATTCGCTGTTCCGGCTGGCGCATTATACCGGCACGGCGGCCGAGCATTTCCAGAACTTTGTGATCTTTACGAACTACCAGTTCTATATCGACGAATTCTGCCGGGTGGCGAAGGCCTGGATGGCCGAGGGGCATGGGCACTATCAGCGGTTTATCGAGCCGGGGAATGTGTCGACCGACAATGCGCTGACCGGGGGCGCGGTGACCGGGTCGCCGCCGCCGCGGGCGCCGCAGATGCCGGCCTATCATCTGGTGGGTGATCGTGGGCGCGGCATTACCATGGTCAATATCGGCGTCGGGCCGGCCAATGCGAAGACGATTACCGACCATATCGCGGTTTTGCGGCCGCATGCCTGGATCATGCTGGGGCATTGCGCGGGCCTGCGGAACTCGCAGGAGCTGGGCGATTATGTGCTGGCGCATGCCTATGTGCGCGAGGACCATGTGCTCGATGCCGACCTGCCGCTGACCGTGCCGGTGCCGGCGCTGGCTGAAGTGCAGGTGGCCCTCGAACAGGCGGTGGAGGAGATCACCCAGACCGAGGGGATCGAGACCAAGAAGATCATGCGCACCGGCACGGTGGCGACGTTTGACAATCGCAATTGGGAGCTTCGGGACCAGACGGAGATCGTGCGGCAATTGAGCCAATCGCGGGCGGTGGCGCTCGATATGGAGAGTGCGACGATTGCGGCGAACGGGTTCAGGTTCAGGGTGCCCTATGGGACGCTGCTGTGTGTTTCGGACAAGCCGCTGCATGGCGAATTGAAACTGCCGGGCATGGCTTCGGATTTTTATCGTACGCAGGTCAATCGGCATTTGCAGATTGGGCTGCGGGCGATGGAGATTCTGAGGGATCAGCCGGCGGAAAGGCTGCATTCGCGGAAACTCAGGAGCTTTGCGGAGACGGCGTTTCAGTAGGGACTATGCGGGTTCGTCATCCTCGAACACGGATTCGATCGGCTCGCCCAAGAGGCGGGCTATACGGAAGGCAAGCGGTAGCGAGGGATCGAAGCGGCCCGTTTCTATGGCAATGATCGACTGACGCGACACGCCAAGCTTTTCGGCCAAGGCCGCCTGCGACCAGCCGCGAGCGGCGCGAAGTTCCTTCAGGCGGTTCTTCAACGCTGAAGGCTTCCCGACACGGAAAAGAACATGGCGCCAGCCGCATAGGCCAGCCAATAGATCGGGTTGAGCCAGAAGATCGGCAGACGCGGAGCATCGACGTAAAGCTCGGCATAGCCCCAGCCGGTGACGAGAACCAGCAGCACCGTCAGGCCGAAGTAAATACCCTTAAGCTGGATGCTGCGAAGATATTCGTCGAGCTCCCAAAGATAACGCCAGAGCGCCCAGAGAGGGACCAGAAGGGCGGCAATGGGAAGGATGGCGGCGAGCCAGAGCCAATGCGCGGGAACGGCACCGCTCTCGTCGAGCCAGGAGATCGCGAAACTCGACGAGAGGAAAAACGCCGTCGAAATGGCGGCTACGGTGACGAAGCGGCGGTCGGGATGGCCGGACATGTTGCACCTCCATTATGTAAAGCATACTTTACATTTCTGCATACTAATGTCAAGCACACTTTACATTAATGCGATAGCCTCGCCGATGGCGAGGCTCTGGGAGGCGCCCAAACAGAGGTTCCCGCTTTCGCGGGAATGACACAGTGGGTTGGGCAGGGATTAGAGAAAGGAGCCGGTCTTTGACCGGCCCCTTTTGTTTAGTCGCGTTCGAGCAGGGCTTTCCAGATTATGGCGCCGAGGGCGGCGCCGGCGAGGGGCGCGACGATGAACAGCCAGACCTGACCGAGGGCGCCGTTTTGCGCGAAGATGGCGGCGGCGATGGAGCGGGCCGGGTTGACCGAGGTATTGCTGACCGGGATCGAGATCAGGTGGATCAGGGTCAGGCCAAGGCCGATGGCGATGGGGGCGAAGCCGACGGGGGCGTTGCCGTGGGTCGAGCCGAGGATGATGATCAGGAAGAAGGCGGTGAGCACGACTTCCGCGATCAGGACGGAGACGAGGCCATAGCCATGGGGCGAGAGGGCGTCGTAGCCGTTGGAGGCGAAGCCGCCTGCGGTGAAGCCAGCAGTGCCCGAGGCGATGACGAAGAGGACGGCAGCGCCGAGAATGCCGCCGACGAGCTGGGCGACCCAATAGGGAACGAGATCCTTGTATTGGAAGCGGCCGGCGATGGCGAGGCCGAGGGAAACCGCGGGATTGAAATGGCCACCGGAAATGTGGCCCACGGCATAGGCCATGGTCAGCACCGTGAGGCCGAAGGCCAAAGCAACGCCGGCGTAACCGATGCCAAGTTCAGGAATACCGGCAGCAAGAACGGCCGAGCCACAGCCGCCGAATACTAACCAGAACGTACCAAATGCTTCGGCAGATAGACGCTTTATCATACCAAAAACTCCCCAAGCGCAGATGATTCTACGGAGATCATCTTATGCCTAGTTTTTGGGCAGTACATAGGGGACGTGAGGGCGGTAGATTGCTGGAATTTTCCCACGCTGGCAGTGCAAACGCGGGCTGCCCTCGGGCTTGACCCGAGGGTCAGTGCGGGAGCCTCGGCCACTGGGGTTGGGGATAGCGGCCCTCGGGTCGAGCCCGAGGGCAGCGTCGTGACTGTGGGGATATGGGCGCTCGGCGAGTAAAGCGCGCTAGACCATCGCGACGATCACCTTGCCGACGGCAAGGCCGCTGCCGAGGCGGCGGAGGGCTTTTGCGCCGTCTTCGAGGGGGAAGGTGCTGTCGATGACGGGGCGGACTTTGCCGGCCAGTTCGAGATTGTCGGCTGGAGAGACCTTGTACACGAGAACGCCGAGGGATTTTTCGCGGGTGACGAGGCCGCGGAGGGCGGTGCGGATCAGGCTGCCATAGGTGCCGCCGATGAGCATGAGGCGGCCGCCGGGTTTGAGGCAACGGGCAAAATGGGCGGCGGGGCGGTTGGCGACGACGTCGATGATGAGGTCGTAGCTTTCGGGGGCCGCGGTGAAGTCTGCGGATTTGTAGTCGATGAAGCTATCGGCGCCGAGCGCGAGGACGGGTTCGCGCTTTTCGGCGCGGTCGACGGCGATGATTTTGGCGCCTGTGGGTTTGGCGAGCTGGATGCCGAAAGTGCCGACGCCACCACCGGCGCCGTTGAAGAGGACGGTGTGGCCGGGGCCGAGGTTTTCGAATTTGCGCAGGGCTTGCAGGGCCAGCGCGCCAGCCTGGGGGATGGCGGCGGCTTCGGCGAAGGCGAGGCCGCCGGGGATTTTGGCGAGGGTTTTGGCGGGGGCGCAGACATAGTCGGCGAAGCCGCCCCATTTGCCTTCGCTGAGATCGCCGAAGACGGCATCGCCGGGTTGGAAGGCGGTTACGCCCTGCCCCACGGCTTCGACCGTGCCGGCGATGTCGGCACCGAGGATTTTGTGGGGTGGTTTGAAGGGGCCGGAGATGCGGCCCATGGGACTGCCGATGACCAGGTCCCAATCCCAGGAATTGACCGAGGCGGCTTTTACGCGGACGAGGACCTCGCCCGGCTGGGGCTGCGGCCGGGGCACTTGCTCCAGCCGCAGAACCTGTTCCGGCGGGCCATACTTGTCATAGACAAGGGCCCGCATCATGCTTAGCGGCCCTTGACGACCGAGTAGCCGGCATACTTGGCGGAGGAGCCGAGCTGCTCTTCGATGCGGATGAGCTGGTTGTACTTGGCCAGACGATCGGAGCGCGAGAGCGAGCCGGTCTTGATCTGACCGCAGTTGAGCGCGACGGCGAGGTCGGCAATGGTCGAGTCTTCGGTTTCGCCCGAGCGGTGCGACATGACCGAGGTGTAGCCGGCGCGGTGGGCGGTATCGACGGCGTTGAGGGTTTCAGACAGCGAGCCGATCTGGTTGACCTTGACGAGGATCGAGTTGGCGGTGCCCATCTTGATGCCCGAAACGAGACGCGCGGTGTTGGTGACGAAGAGATCGTCGCCGACAAGCTGCACCTTCTTGCCGATGGCGTCGGTGAGGGCCTTCCAGCCGTCCCAATCGTCTTCGGCCATGCCGTCTTCGATGGTGATGATCGGGTAGCGGGCAGCGAGATCGGCCAGGAATTTTACGTTTTCCTCGGAGGAGAGCGACTTGCCCTCGCCGACCATCTCGTACTTGCCGTTCTTGTAATATTCAGTGGCGGCGCAATCGAGGCCGAGGAAGATGTCCTCGCCCGGCTTGTAGCCGGCCTTTTCGATGGAGCGCATGATGAAGCCGAGGGCCTCATCGGCCGAGCCGAGGTTCGGGGCGAAACCGCCTTCGTCACCCACATTGGTGTTGTGGCCTTCGGCGGAGAGACCCTTCTTCAGGGTGTGGAAGATTTCCGAACCGATGCGGACGGCATCGGCGAGGTTTTCGGCGCCGGCGGGCAGGATCATGAATTCCTGCATGTCGATCGGGTTATCGGCATGTTCGCCGCCGTTGATGATGTTCATCATCGGGACCGGGAGAACGTGGGCGTTGGGGCCGCCGATATAGCGGTAGAGCGGCAGTTCGCTCGATTCAGCGGCGGCCTTGGCGACGGCGAGCGAGACGCCGAGAATGGCGTTGGCGCCGAGGCGGCCCTTATTGGCGGTGCCATCGAGATCGATCATGGCCTGATCGACGGCGAGCTGATCGAGGGCATCCATGCCCTGGATTTCCTCGAAAATGGCGGTGTTGACGTTTTCGACGGCCTGGGTGACGCCCTTGCCGTTGTACTTCTTGCCGCCATCGCGCAGTTCGACGGCTTCATGGGCGCCGGTGGAAGCGCCAGAGGGAACGGCGGCGCGGCCAAAGCTGCCGTCATCCAGGACCACATCGACTTCGACGGTGGGGTTGCCGCGGCTATCGTAAACCTGGCGACCCTGGACGTGGATAATTGAAGACATTTTCGGCCTTTCCCTGCGGTGTTTCGAGGCTATTCGGCTTCTCCTAGACTGCACTTGTGACAAGGGAAAGAGGCGAAGCGAAATTTTCTGATCGGACTGGACGCGGGCTTGCCATAGAGGCCGGCGCTGCCCTACCGATATCGATATAAATCCGAGGAGGATTCTTCATGCCGTTCATCAAGCAAGTTGCCCATACCTGCATTTTCGCGCGCGACCTCAGTGCCGTTGAGGCCTTCTATACCGATGTCATCGGTATCAAGCCCAAATTCGACTTCAAGCGCGGCGAGGATCGGATCGGCTTCTACATGGATTTTGGCAATCGTACTTTTGTCGAGGTCTTCCTCAAGGGCGAATCCCGCTTCGCCGAGGCCGACCAGATCAACCACATCTGCTTCGAAACCGACGATCTCGACGGTTTTATCGCACATGTGCGCAGCAAGGGCGTTGCCATCACCGACAAGAAGCGCGGCGCAGATGGCACGTTCCAGGCCTGGCTGGCTGATCCGAGCGGGGTGAAGCTGGAAATTTTCCAGTACACGCCGGAGAGCATGCAGTTCGGCCCCGATGGGGCGGTTTGCCAGGTGAACTGGTAACGGGGCCAGCTACCCCACGCTCGACGTCACCCCGGCGAAGGCCGGGGCCCATCTCCCGCAGGGCGTGAGCCCCATAGTTTGACTGTCACCTCTACATCCCAGGATGGGCCCCGGCCTTCGCCGGGGTGACAGTCGGTGGGTGATCGGCGCCTGTACAACTGCGGAGAGTGGCCCTCGGGTCGAGCCCGAGGGCAGCGCGGCTATTTGGTTGGCAGCGAACGCTAAGCCGCCACTTCCTCACTCTTCTCCAGTTCAAATCCCTCGTCGATCCAGCCGGTGATGCCGCCGGCCATGATCTTTACGGGGCGGCCGAGGTCGGCGAGGCGGAGGGCGCCACGGGCGGCGCCGTTGCAGTGGGGGCCGGCGCAGTAGGTCACGAAGAGCGTATCGGCGGGGTAGTTCTCCATCCTGGAGCGGATGATCTTGCCGTGCGGCAGGTTGATGGCGCCGGGGACGTGGCCGCGGGCGAACATGGCCGGGCTGCGGACGTCGAGGAGGACGAAGTCCGGGCCCTTCGAGAGGGCGTCGTGGACGTCCCAGCAATCGGTCTCGAACGCGAACTGGGCAGCAAAATGCTCGCGGGCGAGGACGCTGGGGGCGGCGGGGATGGCGGCGACGGAAGTGGGCATGTGGTTCTCCTTTGCCTCCTGGATAGGGGTGCCCTGCCCTGTTGAAAATTGGCGTGAATGACAATATGCGTAGATATCATGCCAAACTTGACCGGTCCCCTTGTTGTCGCCCTGCTCTATGATGGGCTTTGCACGTTTGAATTCGGCATTGTGGCCGAAGTATTCGGGCTATCGCGGCCGGAAATGGGAGAGGGTTGGTATCGGTTTGCCAGTTGCGCCGTGGATGAGGGTCCGATGCGGGCGCATGGTGGGCTGACTGTGGTTGCCGATCATGGGCCGGAGATTTTGGCCGAGGCGGATATCATCGTCGTGCCGGGCTGGAAGGGTGCGGATGCCGAGGTGCCTGAGGCGCTGGCGGAACAGTTGAGGGCGGCGCATGCGCGGGGCGCGCGGCTGGCTTCGATCTGTTCGGGGGCGTTTGTGCTGGCGGCGACGGGGTTACTGTCGGATGGAACGGCGACGACGCATTGGCGCTACGCCGCAAAACTGCGGGAGCGGCATCCGGATATTTTGGTGGATGATGCTTCGCTCTATCGCATCCATGATCGGATCCATACCTCGGCCGGGAGCGCGGCAGGGATTGATCTGCTGATTGAAATGGTGCGGCAGGATTTTGGGGCCGCGGCGGCCAATTCGGTGGCGCGGCGGCTGGTGATGCCGGCGCACAGGGCTGGTGGTCAGGCGCAATTTCTGGAGCGGCCGGTGGGCGTGCGCGAGGGCGCGGAGATTGGGCCGTTGCTTGAGGAGGTTCGCGGGAGCCTTGAGGCGGACTGGACCGTCAAGCGGATGGCCGACGAGATGGGGATGAGCCTCAGGACGTTTTTGCGGCGGTTTGCCGAGGCGACGGGGCAATCGCCGGGGGATTGGTTGGCCGATGAGCGGGTTGGCGAAGCCAAGCGACTGCTTACGCAGGGCGATCCAGGGATGGAGGATGTGGCGGCGGCGGTGGGCTTTGGGAGCGCGCACACGCTGCGGCATCATTTCCGGCAGAAGGTGGGGATCAGTCCGAGCGAGTATCGGGCGCGGTTTTTGGAGGATGCGGGGTAGCAACACCCCTGCCCGCTTGCCGTCACCACCGAGATTGTCCCGGGGGTCCCTGCGGAGGGGAGATGGATTGCCGGGACAAGCCCGGCAATGACGATGGAGGGGGGATCGTGCCTTTCTCGAACCGTCACCCTCGGGCTTGTGTGGATGCTTTGTGCTTTAGTCTTTG
>NZ_JQGC01000003.1 GCF_000743575.1 Devosia riboflavina
TCAAAGAGCTGACCTTCAAACCACACAGGCAGAACGTCGGTGAGACAACCGTCTCAGATTTGCATCAGACAAAACAAACTCATCATCCGGTTGCCCGGCAGATCGTCTGCCCTGTCAGAAGTCGCTGTCAGTGGGAACAACTTGAAGTCATTCGCGTCGTCAGCGTCGCGGTTTCTAGTGAAGTTCTTTTTCACTGTCAATCGCTTTTTTCGATTTTCTTTTCGGTTCGTTTTGAACTCACCGAGGAGAATTTCGAACTCACCTCTAAGTCAGATTTCTCTTTCTTTTCAGTGGCTTGCCGCAGTTCGTTTCGCCGTTTGGCGCCTCGCTCTGCAGCGGTGAGCGGGGTTATAGGGATGACCTTTGGGGCTGTAAACCCCCTTTTCCAAACTCGATGACATTTCTGTCGTGCTCGAGGGGTGTCGCTGTGGATATCTAGGTGCAAGTGCCGAGAAAACAAGGGGTTTGACCGATTGGTCGATTTTTTGCGGTCATTTGCCGATCAGGACGGCAGGCCTGTGTAATTCTCCGCAAGGCTCTGCTGCGCCACCCGAGAACCGCAGAGATAGTCGAATTCGGCCCGTTGGATGCGGCGTCCGAAGGGACCGGTTTCCGGGAACGTGTGGAGGAGAGAGGTCATCCACCAGGAAAAGCGCTCGGCTTTCCAGATGCGCTGCAGGACTTTTGCCGAGTAGACGTCGATACCGGCGGGCGAGTGATCCAGCGTCGCCTCGATTAGAGCGTCAGCCAAAGTCGCCACATCGCTCATGGCGAGGTTGAGGCCCTTGGCCCCTGTGGGCGGAACGATATGGGCCGCATCGCCCGCGAGGAAGAGGCGGCCGAAGCGCAGGGGTTCGGCGACGAAGCTACGCAGCGGCGCGATCGACTTCTCAATGGACGGGCCCGTTCTCAGCGCTTCTGCGGTTTCGGGATTCAGGCGCAGGCGCAGCTCGTCCCAGAAGCGGGTGTCGGACCAGTCCTCGACCTTTTCGTCCGTCTGCACCTGTACGTAATAGCGGCTGCGCGTATGGGAACGCTGAGAGCAAAGAGCGAAGCCGCGTTCGTGGTGGGCGTAGATGAGTTCGTCGGCGACGGGCGGTTGGTCCACCAGAATGCCGAGCCAGCCGAAGGGGTAGATGCGTTCGAAGGTCGTCAGCGCCTTTTGAGGGACGCTTTGGCGGCTAACACCGTGAAAACCGTCGCAGCCGGCGATGTGGTCGCAGTCGATGCGATGGGTTTTTCCACTCTGGCGGTAAGTGACATAGGGTTTGGCGGTGTCGAAGTCGTAGAGTTCGACGTCCTCAGCGTCGTAGATGCTCTGGGCTTTTCTGACGTTCATGAGGTCTCGGGTGACCTCGGTCTGGCCGTAGACCATGACGTGACGGCCGATGAGGTCCGAGAAATCAAGACGATGGCGGTCGCCGTCGAAACTCAGTTCGACGCCGTGGTGGATGAGGCCTTCGGCATGCATGCGGGCGCCGGCTTCGGCGCGGTCCATCAGGTCGATAGTGCCTTGCTCAAGCACCCCTGCCCTGATGCGGCCGAGGACATAGTCGGGGCTTTTGCGCTCAAGGATGATCGCGTCGACGCCGGCGAGTTCGAGCAGCCGGCCGAGCATCAGGCCTGCTGGCCCGGCGCCGATAATGACAACATTGGTACGCATACTGTTCCCCTCCAGTTAGCACCATCATCAGCGTTTCGGCGAATTGGTGAATGGACAGGGTGCGCAATGACTTGCACTATCCGAACATGAGCACGATCCCCGTCTATGCGCTTTATGGCGAACAGGTCGCGAGCCAGGACTGGCTGCACTGGGAGAGCATCCAGTCACGCAGTCGGCTCTACGGCTATCGGATCGCGCCGCATCGGCATGAGCAGTTTTTCCAGGTGCTGCATCTGACGGGTGGCTGGGCCGGGGTGACGCTCGATGACGGCAAGTTCGATATCCGGCGCGAGGGTGTGGTGGTGGTGCCGGCGCTGACGGTGCATGGCTTTGCCTTCAGCGATGATGTCGAGGGGATCGTTGTTACCTTGATGGAGCGCGATCTCGTCGGGCTGGGGCTCGATCTGCCGGGGCCGATGGTTTTGCAGGGCGCAGCATTTGAGGTGGGCGAGGCGCTGGATCGGTTGATTGCGGAAGCGGATCGGCCGGGGGCGGGACATGAGGCGGCGATGCGAGCGCTGATTACTTTGCTACTGGTGGCCCTTACGCGGGCGCAGCGCGAAGGGCGGCCGGGGGGCGAGGTGGCCGATCGGGCGCTGCTGCATGCCAAGGCGTTTCGGACTCTGGTGGATCACCAGTTTCGGCAATCGCGGAAGATTGGGGAATATGCCGATCAGTTGGGGATCAGCCAGACGCATCTCAATCGGGTGAGCCGGGAGGTGCTGGGAGCTTCGGCGCTGGAGGTGATCGAGCGGCGGATTGCGCTCGAGGCGCGGCGAATGCTGTTGTTCTCGTCGCTCTCGATCAAGGAGATCGGGGCGGAGCTGGGCTATGAGGACCCGGCGTATTTTTCGAGGGTGCTTACGCGGGTGCTCGGGATGTCGCCGGCTGCGTTTCGGAAAGAGGCGCTGGGGCAGTAGGCACGAAGGGCATCGGTCCTAGGTTCTCTTTTCACTTGGAAGAAGGGATTAAGGCCCCCTCACCCGGCCTTCGGCCGACCTCTCCCCCAGAGGGAGAGGTGTCGCTTCGCGACTTTGGTGACCTCCCACCTCTCCCTAGGGGGGAGAGGTCGACGCGGAGCTTCACCGAATTCGCATTCGCGAATTCGGTTGGGGTGAGGGGGCCTTCTCTCAGATCGGGTAATGAATATGTTCGGCGCCCTGGACGGTGATCCAGCGCAGTTCGGTGAATTCGGCGATGCCGGCTTTGCCACCAAAACGGCCGTAGCCGGAGGCTTTGACGCCACCAAAAGGCATTTGGGCTTCGTCGTGCACGGTGGGGCCATTGATGTGGCAGATGCCGGATTCGATGCGGGACGCCACCGACATGGCGCGGGTGAGGTCTTTGCCGAAGACGGCGGCGGAGAGGCCGTATTCGGTGTCGTTGGCGACGCGGATGGCTTCTTCGGTGGTGGCGACGCGGATGACGGCGACAACGGGGCCGAAGGATTCGTCGCGGTAGAGCTTCATGCCCGGGGTGACGTTGTCGACGACGGTTGCCTGCATGATGGTGCCTTCGATGCCGCCGCCGGCGACAACGCGGGCGCCCTTGGAGACTGCGTCCTTGATGAGGGCGTCGATGCGCTGGGCAGCGGAGAGATCGACGAGGCAGCCAAGTGGGGTGTCGCCTTTACGCGGGTCGCCGGCCTTGAGGGAGGCGGCTTTGGTGGCGAGAGCGGCGACAAATTCGTCGGCGATCTTGTCGTCGACGACCACGCGCTCGGTCGACATGCAGATCTGGCCCTGGTTCATGTAGGCACCAAAGGCAGCCGCGGCGACGGCTTCGCCGATATCGGCGTCATCCAAGACGACGAAGGGGGCCTTTCCGCCAAGTTCGAGCAGCGCGGGCTTTAAATTCCGCGCGGCGACTTCGGCGATGTGGCGGCCGACGCGGGTGGAGCCGGTGAAATTGACGCGGCGCACGCCCTTGTGGGCGATGAGCGCTTCGACGAGTTCGGGCGCATCGGCCGGTGCATTGGAGACGACGTTGAGGACGCCCTTGGGGAGGCCGGCTTCAAAGAGTGCATCGGCGATGAGGCGATGGGTGCGCGGGCAGATTTCGCTCGATTTGAAGACGACGGTGTTGCCGCAGGCGAGTGGCGTCGCCAGCGAGCGAACGCCGAGAATGACTGGGGCGTTCCAGGGCGCGATGGAGAGGACGACGCCGGCTGCCTGGCGGATGCCATAGGCCGTGGAGCCGGGGCGGTTCGACGGGATGATCTCGCCGGTAATTTGGGTCGTGAGTGACGCGGCTTCGCGCAGCATTTCGGAAGCCAGCATAACGTTAAAACCGGCCCAGCCGGCGGTCGCGCCGGTTTCGTGGCCCATGGCCTCGATGAATTCGGGGGCTTTGGCGGCGAGCTTGTCGGCGGCGGCGAGGAGGATTTTGCGGCGGGCGCCGGGGCCGGTGCGGCTCCATTCGGGGAAAGCGGCGGTTGCGGCATCGGTGGCGCGCAGGGCGTCATCGACTGTGGCGGCAGCGGCACGCGTGGCCAATTCGCCGGTGATGGGATTGTTTCGTGTGAAGGTTGCCCCGCCGGTGGCTTGGACTTCCTCGTTGTTTATGAGCAGGCCGAGATCGGTCATGCGGGGTCTCCGATGTGGTTATTCTTGGGATTGAGCGTGGGGCGATACCCCCACCTAGCCGCCCCCTCATAGGGGGAGGGACTGATCGAGTTTGTGGCGAGAGCTGATCTCGCCAAGTTCACGATGTCATCCCCGCGAAAGCGGGGACCTCCGTTATCAAACAGGGGTTCCCGCTTTCGCGGGAATGACGCCGAGTGTGGGTGGGGACTGGCGGTCATGCCACCGCTCCCAAAAATGCGCGCTGGACTGCCGGGTCGGCACGGAGGCTGTCGGCTGTCCCTGCCCCGGTGATGCGGCCGGCTTCCATGAGGTAGCCGCGCTGGGCGATGGCGAGGGATGCTTTTACGTTTTGTTCGACGACCAGCATGGCGATGCCGGTTGCGCTGATGCGGCCGAGGGCGGTGAAGAGTTCAGAGGTGACGATGGGCGCGAGGCCGAGGCTTGGCTCGTCGAGCATGAGCAGTTTTGGGCAGCTCATGAGGGCGCGGCCGATGGCGACCATTTGTTGTTCGCCGCCGGACATGGTGCGAGCGATCTGGCCCTGACGTTCGGCAAGGCGCGGGAACAGGTCGAGGACGAGATCGCGCTGGCGCTTTTCGTGCGGGCGGGCATGGGGCGGATGGGCGCCGAGTTGGAGATTTTCGGCAACGGTGAGATCGCCAAAGATACCGCGGCCTTCGGGGACGAGGGCAATGCCCAATTCAGGAAAATCGTGGGCGGGGCGGCCGAGAATGGCTTTGCCTTCGAAGGTCAGGCCAGCGCCGGGTTCGGGGCAGACCAATCCGCCGAGCACTTTTAAGAGCGACGATTTTCCGGCACCATTGGCGCCGAGAACGACGACGGTTTCGGCCGGGGCAATGGAAATGCCGACGCCGTGGAGGGCGAGGTGCTTGCCGTAGCGCAGGGCCGTGTTGGTCAGTTCAAGCATGGTCGTCTCCGAGATAGGCGCGGATGACGGATTTGTCGGCAAGGACATCGGCGGTTGGACCATCGGCTAGGCGGGAGCCCGTGTTCATGACGATGCAGCGGGTGCAGAGCGCTCGCACCGCATCCATAACGTGTTCGACGAGCAGAATGGTGATGCCGCTTTGTCGCAGGCGGGTGATGAGGTCGATGCCGGCGCGCAGTTCCGTTGGGTTGAGGCCGGCGAGCCATTCGTCGAGGAGGAGCAGTTTTGGTTCGGTCGCGAGGGCGCGGGCCAGCTCCATCCGCTTGAGATCAATATAAGTGAGGTTGCTCGCCTGCTCTTGCTGGCGGCCGGCGAGGCCGACATCCGCCAGCAGATTTTCTATCTTTGCTTCGGCTTTGCTACCCCAGAGCGGGTCTTTGCGGAAGGCCAAGGCGGCGAGGACGTTTTCGCCGACTGTGAGGGAGGGCAACGCGCGGACCAATTGGAAAGTACGAGCGACGCCGCGATGGGCGATGCGCTCGGGGCCCAGGGTGCTGATGGTGGTGCCATCGAGGGCGATAGAGCCTGATGTGACGGGCAGATAGCCCGAGATCATGTTGAGCGCCGTGGTCTTGCCCGAGCCGTTGGGGCCGAGGAGGCCGACGGTTTCGCCTGCGGTCAGGGTGAAGGAGAGATCATTCACCGCCGTGAGGCCGCCAAAGCGCTTGGTGACATTGGAGAGAGTGAGAAGGCTCATGCGCGGGCCTCGTTGTTCTTGAAGCGGGCGGTGAGCTTATCCCATGCGGCGAGGACGCCATTTGGCAGGAGGAAGACGATAGCGATGAAGAGGAGGCCCAGAATGATGGAATAGTGATTGGGGAAATTGGCTGAGAGCCACTCGAACAGAAGGAAGAGCGGCACGGCGCCGAGAAGGGGACCGAAGAGACGATTGGGGCCGCCGAGCAGAGCCATGATGACGGTGAGGAAGCTGACCGTTGGATTGAAGACGATGGAGGGCTCGATATAGGTCCAGCGGGGCGCCTGGATGGCGCCGGCAAGGGTCATGACCACTGCGCTCAAGGAGAAGAGTGCGAGTTTGGTGCGCGTGATGCCTATGCCGAGGTGTGAGGCGACGACGGGATCGTCGCCGATGACGCGGAGGGCGAGGCCGATCTTGGCGCGACTGATCCAGAAGGCGAGCGCGAGGGTGACCGCGAGGAGGCCGAGGAGCTGCCAATAGATGTGTTCGGGGCCGATGGGCAGGAACACATAGCGGCCAAGGGTGCGGGTAACGTTGACCTCGTAATAGGTGACGAGCTGGCGCGCGAGTTCGGCGAGGCCGAAGGTGAAGATGACGAAATAGATGCCGGCGAGGCGGAGGGTGGCGAGGCCGACGAGGAGAGCGACGACCAGGCCGATCAGCGCGGCGCAGAGAAGCACCAGCGGATAGGGCATGAGATCGGCGAGGACCGCGACCGTGTAGGCGCCGATGCCGAAGAAGGCGACGGTGGCGAGGGAGATGTAGCGCGTCGGGCCGGAGAAGAGGGCCCAGGCCGTGGCGAGGACGCCGTAGCCAAGAATGCCGATGCCCAAGCCGAGGGGATAAGCGCCGACGAAGAAGGGAACCGCAGCGAGAGCGGCAAGCGCGAGTAGAGGGATCAAAAAAATCATCGGGCGGCCTTTCCGAAGAGGCCCTGTGGCCGGACGACGAGCACGGCGAGGAAGATGAGATAGGTGGCGGCGAGGGTTAGGCCGGGATCGATGAAACTGGAGACCAGGGTTTCGACGACGCCGAGAATGAGGCCGGCGGCGAGCGCGCCGAGGAGATTGCCGACGCCGCCCATGATGACGACGATCAGCGCCTTCATGGTGAAGATGACGCCCATGGTGGCCGAGAAGGTCAGATACATGGAGACGACGACGCCACCGGCCGCGGCGAGGCCACCGCCGAGAGCGAAGGCGAGGCGGGCGACGTGATCGACATTGATGCCGACGAGGGGCGCCGAGCCGGGATTGGCGGCGACGGCGCGAATGACGGTGCCGAAGCGGGTGCGGGTGAGGAGGAGCCAGAGGCCGACGCCGAAGAGCACGGCGAGCGCGAAGGCGAGGAGACGGTTGGCGGCAATGGTGGTGCCGAGGACGTCTATCGGGACCGCGAGGAAAGAATAGCTCTGGTAATTGGCGCCGAAGAGGACGAGCGCAACGCCCTGAATGACGAAGAGGAGGCCGAAGGTGGCGAGGATGGAATCGCCTTCGAGGCGGTCGCGGTTGGGCGAGCGGCGGGCGAGTGGCTGCAGCATGAGGGCGTAGACGAGCCAGGAGAGCGCGAAGCCGAGGGGGACGATTATGAAGAGAGCGATGAGCGGATTGAGGCCCGCGGCAGTGAAGAGGAGCATGGCACCGAAACTGCCGGCGATGATGAGATCGCCATAGGCCAGGTTCATGATGCGGGCGACACCGTATTGGAGGGTCAGGCCCATGGCGATGAGCGCATAGGTGCCGCCGAGGACGAGGCCGGTGAGAATGGCGGAAAAGAGCATGTTTGCTCCTGGAATTGGGGTTCCCGCTTTCGCGAGAAAGACGTGGTGATTTTAGGGTGAATCCGGGGCTCCCCATACCCCCACCCTCATTCCCTCCCCACAAGGGGGAGGGAGGCGCAGGCTGAGATTTCACGGCTCCATCGTCTCCCTCCCCCTTGTGGGGAGGGATTAAGGGTGGGGGTGCCTTAGCTCGCAGGAACCCAAGCCGGTTTCGGCACGACCGGTTCGCGGGCGGCTTTGCCTTCGGTGTGGGCGAGGCCGACGAATTTGCCGTCTTGCCACTGGCCGACGGTCCACAAAGCGCGGAGCTGGTTGTCGACGAGTTTGACCTTGCCAAGGATCGTGTCGAATTCGCCAGAGGCGATTTCGGCAGCGACGGCGGATTTGTCGAGGTCCCCTACCCGCGTAATGGCCTGGCCGAGGATTTCGAGGCTGGCATAGGTGACAGCGCTGGCCCAGCTATCGGGCGCCTGGCCGACGAGGGCGGTGTGGCGCTCGAAGTAAGCAGCGATCGCTTCGCTGTCGGGGTCGATGCCGCCGACGCCCATGACGCCATTGTGGTTAGGCCCCGCGACATTGGGATAGATCGGGAAGGCAGTGCCGACGCCGAGGTAGAAGATTTTCGGGCTGAAATTGGCGACGACGGCCTGCTGGGTCAGTGCGAAGGTATCGGGCGGATAGGAGAAGGCGACGAATGTATCGACGCCGAGGCCCGAGACTTCATTGATGATGGGCGCGAAGTCGGACGTGCCGAGCGGATAGGTCTTGTCGTAGACGAGCTCGAAACCGGCTGCCTGGAAAGCGGGCGTTGCGGCCTTGGAAAGGTCGATACCAAAACCGTCTGCCACTGAGGCAATGGCGACCTTGTTGTTTATCGCGCCGGCATCGCGCTGTTTGACCAGGAGATCGACCAGGGCATTGGCATAGTCGTGGCCGCCGCCGAGGAACCAGAAGGAATTCTTCCAGCGCTGGACCAGTTGTGGGGCCATATCGGTGACCGCCGTGCCGGCGAGCTGGGGGAAGCCGAAGCGATCAAAAGTCGGGCCGGCGGCAAGGTTGGAACCCGTGCCCCAGGAGGGCAGGATGAAATCGACGTTGTCCTGGGTGGCGAGGCGCTCGATGGCCCTGACGGTTTCTTCAGCGGAGGAGCGGTCGTCATATTCGGTGACTTCCAACTTCAGCGTCACGCCGAGTTTTGAGAGCTCAAGGCCGCCGGCCTTGTTCACGTCGTCGACCCAGAGCAGGTAATTAGGAATGGTGGAGATGCCGGCGCCGCCGGCATTGGCGCCGGTCTTGGACACAGCATAGCCGATGCGGATGGCGGTGCGGTCCTGCGCGAAGGTGGGCAGGCTGGCGAGGGCCGTGGCGAGTGCCCCGGTGCCCATGGCTTGAAGCAGCGTTCTACGAGACAGAGTCGTCATGTCGTCCTCCCATGCCCGCTCCTGGCGGGCGCTTCCCAAAATCTCGGCTCCAGACCCATGCCTTTTCGGCGGTTTTGGGTGTCCGGTTCCGACCCTGATGAAACGCTAGGCCGGGTTTGACTCGAGCGAAATGGACAAAACTGAGAGAGTTTTGTATTTTTTGGGACGTTTTTGGGGAGAGGAACGTGCATCAGGCGATTGCTCAAGGGGCGCGGGTCGAGGGGCCGGATGTCGAGGTGACGGACCTGACCGGGAGCCTCGGGCCATCGGAATGGAGTTTTGCCGGGGACCGGGCGCGGCGCTCGGCGCATGGGTTTTTGCTCAATGCCGGCGAGGGCGAAGTGTGGCTGGGCGATATGGTCACGGCGGTCCGGGGGGCGTGCCTCATCTGGTTGCCGGGTGGACGAGGCGGACAGTTGCGGCTGGCGGCGGGGGCACGGGGGGCGGCGCTGACGGTTTCGGATGGCGCGCTGGCGCGGGTGGTGCCGGCCACCGCCATTGCCGGGCCGCTGCGCGAGGGCATGGAGAGGCCGCTGCTCGGCGTGCCGCTCGATGGCAAGGCCGCGCGTGGGATTGGTGCGGATATTGCGGCGCTGAGCGAAGAACTGCTTGAAGATCTGCCGGGGATGCGTGAAGCGGTGATGAGCCGGCTTTGCCTTGTGTTGATCGCCTTTTGGAGGCTGGGCGGCGGGGGCACGCGGCCAGCGCAGAGTTCGCCGCGCATGCTGGTGCAGGGCTTTTTGCAATTGGTGGAGCTCAATGCGCGGCGGCATTGGCGGGTGGCCGATTATGCGCGGGCCATGGGGATCACGACGGATCGGCTGAATACGGCGATCAAGCGGGCGACGGGAGTGACGCCGCTCGACCTGGTGCATCGGCGGTTGCTGGAGGATGCGGAGGCGCTGCTGGAGCGCTCGGCCCTGCAGGTGGGGGAAGTGGCCGATGCGCTGGGGTTTCGCGATGCAGGCTATTTCAGCCGGTTCTTTTCGCAGCGGAAGGGGATTTCGCCGGGACGTTTCCGGCAGCAGGCTGCGCAAAGGCTAGGGCGGCGGGACGGGTCTTATGCGGCTTGGCCCTAGCGGAAACCGGCCGCGACATTGCGGATGGCTTGCATCAGTGCCGTTGCGGCGAGGGTCGGGATGGTGTCGGCGCGCGTCGTAAAGCCGACGGGGCCGGTGGTTTCGCTGGTGTCGATCGGCAGCAAGGCGAGCTGATTTTCTTCGACATCCTTGGCCACCACGCCTTCAGAAATGATCCAGATGGCGTCGGTCTGGCGGACATAGGAGCGGCCGAAGGCGTTGGAGACGGTTTCGACTTCGTCGCGGATGTTGGAAATGCCGTGGGCCAGCAGCATGCGGTCGACATGGTGGCGGATGACGGCATCGGGCGTGGGCATCAGCACCTGATAGGGTTCAATCAGGCCGAGGTTGAAATCGGGCACGCTGAGCAGTGGATGGTCGGGGCGCACGACCATGACGACGCGCTCGGAATAGAGATGCTCGAAGGCGAGGCCGATCATCACATCGGGCTCGGCCATGCGGCCGATGACGAGATCGACATCGCCGGTGCGCAGGAGCGAGAGCAGGTAATTGTTGGGGCCGGTGATGATGCGGGTGTGGACGCCGGGATCGTCGGCGGTGAAGGTTCTTACCGCTTCAGGGAGAATGCGGGCGGAGACCGTCGGGAGGGCGCCAACTTTTACCGTCGTCGCCTCGCCGCCGGAGCGGGCGGCGTCGATGCCCTGGCGGAGGGCGGCGATGGACGTGGAGGCGTAGCGATAAAAGGTTTCGCCGAAGGGGGTGAGAAAAAGCTTGCGGCGGGAGCGATCGAACAGCGTGCTTCCAAGAAACTCTTCGAGCTCCTGGATGGTCTTGCTGGCGGCGGGTTGGGAGATGTTGAGGGCTTCGGCGGCGTTGACGACACTGCGAAGCCGCGCGACTTCGAGGAAGCACGCGATGTGGCGCAGCTTTATGCGCGGATCGATGATGCGTTGCGCCACAGGCGGCTCCTCCGGTTATGCGACTGGCTATTACCGGCGCATTTTCTGCGCTTCTCGAGGTCATCGATAAGTAATAGGTTATAACTCGTCCAGAGCTAATCATTTTACTTGGGGTTTTGGGGGCCTTACACCGAGACTGAGAGGGAGGCCCCATGAACTTTGCCCGCATCAATGGCGTGCTGCTGCATTTTCGCGTTGTCGGCCCTGAAGGCGCGCCGGTCGTTGTGCTCGCCAATTCGCTCGGCACGGATGCACGTATCTGGGACGGAGTAATTTCGCGGCTGGCGACCACCTATCGCGTGGTTTCCTATGACAAGCGCGGGCATGGGCTGAGCGATATTCCGGCGGGCGACTACACGCTGGATGACCATCTCGATGATCTTTTTGGGCTGGCCGACCATCTCGGCATCGAGCGCTTTGCGCTGGGCGGGGTGTCGATTGGCGGGCTGATTACGCAGGGCGCGGCCTTGCGGGCGCCGGAGCGGTTGACGGCTTTGGTGATCTGCAATTCGGCGGCGAAGTCGGGCGACCATGCCTTTTGGGCGGCACGGATGAATGCTGTGCTGGAGAACGGCGTGGCGTCGATTGCCGATGGGATCATGGAGCGCTGGTTCAGCCCGACATTTCGTGCAGAGCGGACAGAAGAATTGGCCGGGTGGCGCAACATGTTTTTGCGCTGTGACTCAGAGGGCTACGCCGCGACCTGCGCGACGCTGCGCGATGCGGATCTGCGGGACAGGATCGGCACCATCAGACTGCCGACGCTGCTGGTGGCGGGGGAAAGGGATCTCGCCATGCCGGTGGCGCAGGTTGAGGCCACGGCCAAAACCATTGCTGGGTCGCGGTTCGAGGTTTTCCCCGGCGTGGGACACATTCCATCCATCGAGGCGCCGGAAAAGCTGGCGCAATTGATGCTCGAATTTTTGAAGGAGGCCGGTCATGGCTGAGACGACGCTTTACGACCGGGGCATGGCGACGCGCCGTTCGGTTCTGGGCGATGCCCATGTGGACAATGCCTCGGCGAAAATGACCGAATTCGATGCCGACTTTCAGCAGTTCATTACTGAGGGCGCCTGGGGCAGCGTGTGGTCGCGGCCGGGGCTGACGAAGCGCGAACGCTCGATGATCACGCTCGCGCTGCTGGCCGCCTTGGGCCATGATGAGGAAGTGGCGATGCATGTGCGGGCCACGGCCAATACGGGCGCGACGCCGGACGACATAAAAGAAGCGCTGTTGCATGTGGCGGTTTATGCCGGGGTGCCGGCGGCCAATCGGGCGTTCAAGATCGCCCGGGAAGAACTGGCGAAGCGGGAAGGGAATGGGCAATGAGCGGTATTATTCTGCCCGGCGCCGATGGCGTTCTTTATCAGCGCGACCGCGCGTGGCATCCGGCGGCGGATACGCCGGGATATAAGAGCACGACGTTTCGCGCGCCCAAGCACAGCCTCCTGGCGCTGGGGCCGACCAAGTCGGAAATGACGGGGCCGACTTTTGGGCACGAGAAGCTTGGGCCGCTCGACAATGATCTCATCCGCAATTTCAGCCAGGACGGCACGGAAGCCATCGGACAGCGGATGATCGTTTATGGGCAGGTGCTCGACGAGAATGCGCGGGCTGTGCCGGGCACGCTGGTGGAATTCTGGCAGGCCAATGCCGGGGGACGCTATCGGCACAAGAAGGAAGCCTATCTCGCAGCGCTCGACCCCAATTTTGCGGGTTTTGGGCGGGCGGTGACCGACGAGAACGGGTTTTATTCGTTCCGCACCGTGAAGCCGGGTGCTTATCCTTGGCCCAATGGTGGCAATGACTGGCGGCCGGCGCACATCCACTTTTCCGTCTTCGGCCATGCCTTTGCGCAGCGGCTGATTACGCAGATGTATTTCGAGGGCGATCCGATGATCTGGCAGTGCCCGATCGTCGCGACGATCAACGACAAGGCGGCGATCGACCAACTGACCGCTCGCCTTGATCGGCACAATACGACGCCGATGGATGCGCTAGCCTATCGCTTCGATATCGTGCTGCGCGGGCGGCGTTCGACCATGTTTGAAAACAAGCTGGAGGGGAACTGATGCTGCATCCCGTTCCGACGCTGAAGGAAAGCCCGTCGCAGACGGCCGGCCCCTATGTGCATATCGGCATGACGCCGAATTTTTGCGACCTGCCGGGGGTCTATGCCGCCGATATGGGCTCGACCATGATCAATGGGGACGTCGAGGGCGAGCGGATTACGCTTTCCATTCGGCTGATCGATGGCGCCGGTGTACCACTTAGCGATGGGCTGGTGGAAATCTGGCAGGCGGATGCGAGCGGCAGTTTCGTTTCGCCGACGGCGCCCAATTCCAATTCCGTGCCGGCCTTTACCGGCTGGGGGCGGCAGGCCTCGGACGCGAACGGCGTGACGGTTTTCGAGACGATCAAGCCGGGGCGCGTGGCGGGACCGGATGGAAAACCGATGGCGCCGCATGTGTCGCTGTGGATCGTGGCGCGCGGCATCAATATCGGGCTGCAGACGCGGCTCTACTTTGAGGACGAGGACAATGAAGGCGACTTCGTGCTCAACAAGATCATGGACAAACGCCGGCGGCAGACGCTGATTGCGCGAAAGGACGGCGCGCGGCGCTATCACCTCGATATCCATCTCCAGGGGGAGAAGGAGACGGTGTTTTTTGATATTTAGGACGACATGACCGCCCTCCTCTCTGCCCTCACCGGCGATCCGGAAATCGAAGACCTGCTCTCGGACGAGGCGCAGCTTGGGGCCATGTTGGCCTTTGAGCGCGCACTGGCCGAGGCGAGTGCGGATTGCGGGTTTGTGCCTGCCGAGGCGGCTAGCGCCATTGTTGCGGCGACGGAGAATTTTGCGCCGGATTGGGCGGAGCTGGCGGCGGGGATGGCGCGGGACGGCGTGGTCGTGCCGGCGCTGGTGAAGCAATTGAAGGCGGCAGTTCCGGAGGAGCACCGCCCTGCCCTGCATAAGGGTGCGACGAGCCAGGATGTCATTGATACGGCGCTGATGCTGCAGGTGGCGAAGGTGCTTGGCGTCTATGAGACGCGGCTGTCCTCGCTTTTAGCGGCGCTGGAAGAGCTGGCGCATTTGCATGGCGACACGACGCTGATGGCGCATACGCGGATGCAGGTGGCATTGCCGACGACTTGGGGCGCGAAGCTGGCGAGTTGGGGCGAGCCTTTGCAGCGGCATCTGCGCGCGATCGCCGGAATGCGACGGAGCCTGCTGGTCATTCAGCTTGGCGGGCCGGTGGGAGATCGCGGGAGCTTTGAGGGATTTGGCGACGCCATAGCCGCGGGCACGGCGAAGCGGCTTGATCTTGGATTGGCGACGCCGTGGCAGGCGCAGCGTGATCCGATTGCGGCGCTGGGGAATTGGCTGGCGCTGATTGCGGGGACGCTGGGGAAGATCGGCGCCGATGTGGCGCTGCTGGCGCAGAACGAGGTGGCCGCAGTGACGCTGGAAGGCGGCGGCGGGTCTTCTGCCATGGCGCACAAGAGCAATCCGGTGAATGCGGAAGTGTTGGTGGCGCTGGCAAGGCAAGTCGCGGGGCTTGCGGGCACGCTCAATCAGGCGCTGGTGCATGAGAATGAGCGCTCGGGCGCTGCCTGGACGCTCGAATGGCTGACGCTGCCGCAGATGCTGGTTTCGACGGGAGCGAGTTTGCGGCTGGCGCAGAAGCTGGTTGAGCAGATCAGGGTTGTCTGAGACCCACCGCGTCATTCCCGCGAAAGCGGGGATCCCCTGTTTTGAAACGGGGGGCCCCGCTTTCGCGGGGATGACACCGAGAGCGACACTAGTATCGGTTATAGATTTTGCCAGTTGCCGCTCATTTTTGGTAGTTCTGCTAATTTAACATAACCCTCAACCTATATATTGGCCTCGCCATTTCATTTCCGTTCGCTGCTCCCCGATGGCAAATATGCTGTCGGCCCAGCCGAAAGGACAGAAAATGGACAAGACAGTGCCCGATCTCGCCGCTGCCGTAGCGGGGATCGAGGACGGCATGGTGCTGATGGTGGGTGGGTTTGGCGGCTCGGGCGCGCCGATTGAGCTTATTCATGCGCTGATTGATCGGTTCAAGGCGACGGGGAGTCCGAAAAACCTCACCGTGGTCAATAACAATGCCGGCAATGGGCGGATCGGCATTGCCGCGATGATCGATGCGGGCATGGTAGCCAAAATGGTGTGCTCGTTTCCGCGCTCGGCTGATCCGCGGGCTTTTACGGAAAAATATCTCGCGGGCGAAATCGGGCTGGAGCTGGTGCCGCAGGGGACGCTGGCCGAGCGCATTCGCGCGGGTGGCGCGGGCATTCCGGCTTTTTATACGCCGGCGAGTTTCGGGACCGATGTGGCCAAGGGCAAGCCGGTCGCCGAGTTCGATGGCAAGAGCTATGTGCAGGAGCGTTGGCTAAAGGCCGATGCGGCGCTGATCAAGGCGGAGCTGGCCGACACGATGGGAAACCTCACCTATCGCAAGGCGGCGCGGAATTTTTCGCCGCTGATGGCGGCGGCGGCGAAGCTGACGATCGTGCAGGCGACAAAAATTGTCGCGCCGGGCGAGATTGATCCCGAGCAGGTCGTCACACCCGGGATTTTTGTGAACCGCGTGGTGGAAGTGGCGAATGCAAGCCAAGAGGAAGCCCTGATGCGCGATGGAGTGGCTTACGCATGAGCACAAAACTTTCCAACGCGCAGATTGCCTGGCGCGCTGCGCAGGATATTGCGGACGGGGCGTATGTGAACCTCGGCATCGGCTTTCCGGAAATGGTCGCCAAATTCCAGCCGCCGGGGCGGCAGGCGATTTTTCATACCGAGAATGGCGTTCTTAATTTCGGCGAGGCGCCGCCGTCGGGTGAGGAAGATTGGGACCTCATCAATGCGGGGAAGAAGGCGATTACGCTGAAACCCGGCGCGGCGTTTTTCCATCATGCCGATAGCTTTGGCATGGTGCGCGGCGGGCATTTGGATGTGGCGATCCTTGGGACCTATGAGGTCGCGGAGAATGGCGACCTTGCCAATTGGTCGACGGGGCCCAAGGGCGTGCCGGCTGTGGGTGGAGCGATGGACCTCGTGCATGGGGCCAAGCGCGTTGCCGTTGTCACCGACCATGTGACCAAGGACGGAAAGCCGAAATTGGTGAAGCGTTGCACCCTGCCGCTGACCGGTGTGGGCTGCGTGACGCGGGTTTATTCGAGCCTGGCAGTAATCGATATCGAGGATGGGCGCTTCGTGCTGCGCGAAAAGCTGGCTTCGATGCGTGTCGAGGAATTGCAGGCGGTGACGGGGGCGGAGCTGGTGCTGCCTGATGTGATTGGCGACCTCGTGGCGCCGGAGGTTTCGTAAAATGGCTGAGGCTTTTATCTGCGCTTATAAGCGCACGCCGATCGGGCGGTTTGGTGGGTCGCTATCTTCTGTAAGGCCGGATGATCTGGGTGCCATTCCGCTAAAGGCGCTGATTGCGGAGCAGGCCGGCGTCGATTGGGAGGCGGTCGACGATGTCATTTTTGGCAATGCCAATCAGGCCGGCGAGGACAATCGCAATGTCGCCCGGATGAGCCTGCTGCTCGCTGGCTTGCCGGTGGGCGTGACGGGGACGACGATCAACCGGCTATGCGGTTCGGGCATGGATGCGGTTATTGCGGCGGCGCGGGCGATCAAGGCGGGCGAAGCTGAACTGGTGATTGCCGGCGGCACCGAGTCGATGTCGCGGGCGCCGTTCGTGTTGCCAAAAGCCGAGACGGCGTTTTCGCGCAATGCGGAGATTTATGACACGACCATTGGCTGGCGCTTCGTCAATCCGGCTATGAAGGCGCTTTATGGTGTCGATTCCATGCCCGAGACCGGCGAGAACGTGGCGCGGGAATTTGGCGTATCGCGGGAGGCGCAGGACGCATTTTCGGTGCGCAGCCAGGACAGGGCTGTGGCGGCGCAGAAGAGCGGGCGGCTCGGGCAAGAGATCGTGCCGGTATCCATCGCCCAAAAGAAAGGCGATCCGGTTGTGGTCGATACCGACGAGCATCCGCGCGCCGGGACGACGGTGGAGACGCTGGCGAAACTGCGGCCGCTTTTTCCCGGTGGGAGTGTGACGGCGGGCAATGCTTCGGGGGTGAATGATGGGGCTGCGGCACTGATCATTGCTTCGGAAGCTGCGGCGAAGAAATACGGCCTGACGCCGATCGCGCGCATTCTGGGTGGCGCCACTGCCGGCGTCGAGCCGCGGATCATGGGCATGGGGCCGGCGCCGGCGAGCAAGAAGCTCTTTGCGCGGCTAAAACTTTCGGCCGGCGATTTTGGTGTGATCGAGCTAAACGAGGCTTTTGCGAGCCAGGGCATTGCTGTGTTGCGCGATCTCGGGATTGCCGAAGATGATCCGCGGGTGAACCCGAATGGCGGAGCGATTGCGCTGGGGCATCCGCTGGGGATGAGCGGCGCGCGGATTACCGGGACGGCGGCATTGGAACTTGCTCTGACCGGCAAGAAAAGGGCGCTGGCGACCATGTGTATCGGTGTCGGCCAGGGTATTGCCGTGGCACTCGAGAGGGTCTAGCCTGGCTCTTTCGATAGACTTGCTTTCATCCTCAAAGCATATGCGGTAAGGAATCGTAAACCTTTTGACGGCAGAAGCCGGCATAGTGATCACAATATGCTTGCGCGGCGCCGGGACATTGTTCTGCCATCAAGGCGCCGCGATTTGGGCTTAGGTGCCGCAATTGAAGCATCCGCAAAAGGACGAAGGCATGACGGCACGGGCCATACCACTGGCGGGACTTTTGGCGCTGGCGGTCATCGTCTCGGGCTGCTCCATGTCCGGCATCAAGCCGCTTCCGGGCAATAAATCGGCCACCGCCGCCATTGCCTCGATGGCTCCCGTGGCCGCGACGCCGACGCCGGCGGGCCATGTGCCCAAGGCCGTCAATGTGCCGCGCGCCGGCTCGGACCTGCTGCTCGGCTTTGCCGCCAGCGAGCGCGGTTCGCTCGATGGGCTGATTTCGCACTATTCGACCGCCTACAGTGTTCCCGAAGCGCTCGTGCGCCGGGTGATCAATAAGGAAAGCGGTTATAACGCCGCGGCGCGCAACGGCCCCTATTACGGGCTGATGCAGATCAGCTATCCCACCGCGCGCGGTATGGGCTTTTCGGGCGAGGCTTCGGGCCTCCTTGATGCGGAAACCAACCTGCGTTTTGCGGTGCGTTATCTCGCCGGTGCCTATGTGACGGCCGGCGGCAACCATGACCGCGCCATGCAGCTCTATGCCAGCGGCTATTACTATGACGCCAAGCGTCAGGGCCTGCTCGAAAAGGCTGGTCTGCGCTAGAGGCCTCGGGCCCCTTCGTATCTTCTCTATCTCATCCCTTCTCTCGTCATTGCCGGGCTTGTCCCGGCAATCCACGGCGCGCGCTGAAGTATGGACCACCGGGACAAGCCCGGTGGCGGCGATGGCTTATGGCTGAGCGCCACAATTGCGACGTTGTGGGACGTGAGAACCGACCCGCGGCCGAAGTGCCGGGGGAGATTCTTGTGCGACTGTCTTTGTTTGCCGCCGCTCTGGCGGGTGTTTTTGCCTTGTCCGTTCCGGCGCAGGCGCGGGATATTTGTACGCTAATTGCCGATGCGGCGACGCGGACGGTCCTTCACCAGGAGGGCGACTGCGAAACGCGGGTGACGCCGGCTTCGACCTTCAAGGTGGCGCTGGCGGTGATGGCTTATGATGCCGGGATCATCACTTCGGCGCATGAGCCGAAATTGCCGTTCAAGGAGGGTTATGCCGACTGGATGGGTGACGCCTGGCGACAGGACACGGACCCGACCATGTGGATGGTCAATTCCACCGTCTGGTATTCGCAGCGGCTAGCCGAGATGCTGGGGGCGGAAAAGCTGACCGCCTACGCCCAAAAGTTTGGCTATGGGAATGCCGATTTTTCCGGCGATCCGGGGCGAAACAATGGGCTCGAACGGTCGTGGATTTCGTCGTCGCTCAAAATTTCGCCGCTGGAACAGGCCGGGTTTGTTGCGGCGCTGGTCGATGGGAAGCTGCCGATATCGGCGGCGGTTATGGCCGGGGCGATGGAACTGGTGCAGCAGGGGGGCGCGAGCGAAGGCTGGACGCTGCGGGGCAAGACCGGCTCGGCCTATCCGCGGCAGGCGGATGGTAATTTTGATCGGGCGCGGGGCTGGGGCTGGTATGTGGGCTGGGCCGAAAAGGGCGACCAAAAGCTGGTCTTCGTCCGGCTGGCGCAGGATGAGCAGCGGCACCAGGTGAGTGGCGGGCTGAGGGCGCGCGACGAGTTGGTAGAAGATTGGGCCGGGTTGGTTGGGGGCTTGGGGCTTTAGGAGCCCCTCCCCCAACTACCGGAGCGTCAGCCTCGGGCTTGTCCCGAGGGTTCCGTGCTTATTGCAGCCTCGGCAAGTGAAGTGTCCTCGGGTCGAGCCCGAGGACGACGTTCGGTGGGGAGATGCATCCCCGTGCGGTCGTCGCGCGCGGAAGGCGTTACTTCCGCGTGCTGTCGAGACCGTAGATCTTCTCGATGTCGTCGAGCATCAGGTTGGCCGAGTAGATACCGCCGCCGGTGTTCCAGATGATTTCGCTGACGCGCTGGGCCTTGCCGGCCTTGACCGCTTCGAGATTGGTCCAGAGCGGATCGGCGAGCCAGTCGGCGAGATTGGCTTCCGGTTCGGCATCCTTGAGATCGCTCGAGAAGTAGAAGATGCGATCGCCGGCCATGTCGGGGATGCGTTCCTTGGTCACTTCCTCGGCGAACTCGTTCTTGTCCTGGGCCGGAGGACGCTTGAAGCCGATCTGGTCGAGGATCAGGCCGCTAAACGTGTCCTTGTAATAGATGCGCGTGCGGTTGGGCGAGAAGCGGACCATGGAGATCTGCTCATTGACGGCATCGCCCAGGGCATCGTGGATGGCCTTGGTGCGGGCGTCGAAGGCGGCGAGTGCGGTTACTGCTTCCGCATCCTTGCCGAGGACGCTGGCATAAAAGGTCATATTGTCCTGCCATTCGCCGCCGATGGTTTCGCTCATCACCGTGGGGGCGATGGCCGAAAGCTGCTCGTAGATCTTTTCCTGGCGCACCTTGGTGCCGATGATGAGATCGGGTTCGAGCGTCGCCAGCACTTCTAGATCGACGGCGAGTTCGGTGCCGAGATCGACGGTGT
The DNA here is from genome assembly GCF_000743575.1 of Devosia riboflavina. Lineage (GTDB taxonomy): Bacteria > Pseudomonadota > Alphaproteobacteria > Rhizobiales > Devosiaceae > Devosia > Devosia riboflavina. The sequence goes on from NZ_JQGC01000003.1 coordinate 20,274, forward strand.
CGACGAGAAGGTCGGTGAGGTGGGCATGCCAGGGATTGCCGTCCCAGCTCTGGGCCGCGCCGACAGGCTTTACGCCGAGCGCCAGGATCGCCTCGGTGCCCTCATTGGTGAGGATGACGACGCGCTGCGGTGCATCGGGCACTTCGGTCGTTCCCATGGCGTGCGTGACTTCGCGGGCGGAGACCGGCGCGACCAGCGCTGCTGCGGCAATGAAGGCAGCGAAGGCTGCGGAGGAGCGGAGAGAAAACATTCTCGGTTTCCGTTTTTTGGAACTAGAGGTCTGTCTGGAGGGGCGGACCAAGCCGTCCCATCCACCGGCTGTCATCCCGGCGAGGCCGGGAGCCATCTCGAAATTTCAGGATGGGCCCCGGCCTTCGCCGGGGTGACAATCGAGTTGCGAAAATGTCAGCGGGTGCTGGCGAGACCGTAGATCTTTTCGATGTCGTCGAGCATCAGGTTGGCAGCGATATAGCCGCCGGCGGTGTTCCAGATGGCGTCGGAGACCGGGAAGGCCTTGCCGGCCTTGACCACGGCCAGGTTGTTCCAGAGCGGATCGGCCAGCCAGTCCTTGGCCTGGCTATCGCCTTCGCCATTGCCGGTTTCATAGGTGAAGTAGAACAGGCGATCGCCTTCGAATTCGGGGATGCGTTCCTTGGTGATCTCTTCGGCGAATTCGTCCTTGTCCTGGCTGGCGGGACGCTGGAAGCCGAGTTCGGAGAGAGCGAGGCCCGAAAAGCTGTCCTTGAACATGATGCGGGTCTGGCCGGACATGAAGCGGGCGATGGAGATCTTTTCGTCGAGCGAGGCGCCGAGGGCCTCGTGGAGCGCGGCGATGCGCGCGTCGTACTTGGCGAGGGCCGCCTTGCCTTCTTCGCCCTTGCCGGCAGCATCGGTATAAAGCGCCATGTTGATCTTCCAGTCGCCGCGGAGGCGCTCGGAAACCACGGTCGGGGCGATGGCCGAGAGCTGCTCGTAGATCTTTTCGTGGCGCATCTTGTTGCCCAGGATCAGATCGGGTTCGAGCGCGAGCAGCACTTCGAGGTTCACGGCGGATTCTTCGCCCACGACGGTGACATCGGTCATCTCGCCGGCGATGTGGTCGTACCAGGGATCGCCGAGGAAGGATTTTACTGCGCCGACCGGCTTGATGCCGATGGCGAGCAGCGCTTCGGTGCCTTCATTGGTGAGCACGACGATGCGCTGCGGATTGTCCGGCACATCGGTTGTTCCCATGGCATGGGTGATTTCGCGGGCAAAGACCGGGGCGCTCAGCAGCGCCACGGCGGCAACGGCAGTCACGAGACGATGGAACATGGGAGGAGCTCCTGTTGACGATCGGCGATGGAGCGCGGGACCTGAGGAAAGTGTCCGCCTAAGCGGTCTCTCCAACACCCCTCCCCCCATCTTTTCTTGACATCGGTAGTCGGAAATTGGATGGGTGCAAAAAGTCAGAATTTAATTTGACTGTCAACATCAACTATATGAGGGCCCAGTGGTGTCCACACTGGCAATGTCACCGCAATCGCAGGGATTGCGTCTGGGACCGGCGCGGGTCTATGCGGGACTGATCCTGCTGCTCGCCCTGTCCATGCTGATGAGCCTGACGCTGGGCTATAAAATCTATTCGCTGGACCAGGTCTGGATGGCGCTTTTTGCCCATGACGGATCGGAAACGGCCGTGGTGATCGCCGGGCTGCGGCTGCCGCGGGCGCTGATTGCGCCATTGGCCGGCGCTGCGCTCGGCATGGCCGGGGTGATGGTGCAGACCCTCTCGCGCAATCGTATCGCTTCGCCCGATACGCTGGGGCTCAATGCCGGGGCCTCGCTGGCCGTGGTGGTGGCGAGCATCATGCTCGGCGTGCAGTCGCTGGCGGGGCTGTCGCTGGCGGCAGCTTTCGGGGCTTTTGTCACTGCCATTGTGGTGTTCGGCGTGGCCGCAAGCGCGGGCGGGCTGTCGCCGCTGAAAATCGTGCTGGTGGGTGTTACCTTTGCCAGTCTCTCGCATGCCTTTGTGGAAGTGCTTCTTACAAGCAATGAAGCGCAGTTGCAGCAATTGCTCTTTTGGTTGTCCGGGGCGTTTGTCGATCGTCCGATTGCGCTTTTTTACAATGGGCTGCCGGTGGTGATCGTGGGTGGGATCATCGGTATTGGCCTGTCGCGGGCGCTCGATGCCCTGCAGGCAGACGATTCGACGGCGGCCGGGCTCGGGGTGCCATTGGCGGCGGTGCGGGGGCTGGCCTTTGTCGCCGTGGCGCTTCTTACCGGCGCAGCGGTGTCGATGGCAGGGCCGGTGGCCTTTGTGGGTCTGGTCGTGCCGCATGCGGCGCGGCGGCTCGTCGGCTTGCGGCATATTCATCAATTGCCGGCGGCGGCTTTGTTCGGTGCTGTCTATGCGACGCTGGCGGACGTTGCAGCGCGCTTCGTCATTTATCCCGTTGAAGCGCCGGTGGGGGCGATCACGGCCGTGGTCGGGGCTATCGTGCTCCTCGTTCTTCTGATGCGGAGGGCAGCATGAGCACTCTGGCCGTTTCTGCACCGGCCGAGCGCCGGTTTGGCATCGGGGCTATTGTCCTTATCATTGTCGGGCTTTTTGTACTCCTCACCCTGGCCGCCATTGCCTTTGGCTCGACCTGGATTCCGCTTGAAACCGTAGCGCAGGTGATCCTGGGCGGCGGGGAAAAGACGGAAAAGCTGGTGGTCTGGCAATTGCGCATGCCGCGCGTCATGGCGGCGGCGATTGCCGGGGCGGCCATCGCGTTTTCGGGCTATCTCCTGCAGCGCATTACCCGCAATGAACTGGCTTCGCCCGGCGTGCTGGGCGTTGTCGATGGGGCAGCGCTTGGCGTGGTGCTGTTCCTTGCCATCTTCTCCAATGAATCCAATGCGCTGACCGTATCGGTCGCCTGGCAGCCGCTCGCGGCGGCGATCGGGGCGCTGACGGCGATTTCCTTGGTCTTCATTCTCTCGGGGCGGCAATCGTCCTCGGCCATTCGCCTCTTGCTGTTCGGCATTGCCATTGCCGCCGTCGCCAAGGCGCTGACCACCGTCTTCATGCTGATCGGTCCCGTCTATCAGACGGCACAGGCGGCCCGCTGGCTCGCTGGTGCGGTCAATGCCATTTCCTGGAGCGAAATCCAGATCATGGCGATCTGCCTCGTGCCGACGGTGCTGCTGGCAGCGTGGCTCGCGAAAGACCTGCCGCCGGCCGATCTCGACGATGTGTCCTCCCGCAGTATCGGGCTCAACCTGCCGGTCTATCGCATTGCCGTGTTTTTCGTGGCGGCGATGCTGACCTCGATCGCCGTGGCCTTTGTCGGCGGCGTCGGCTTCCTGGGGTTGATCGCGCCGCATCTGGCGCGATTGCTGGTCGGGCGGGCACGCTTTGCGGGGATTCTCGCCTCATGCCTCATCGGGGCGATGATGCTGATCGGCGCCGACCTTCTGGTGCGCGTGGCCTTTACGCCGCTCGAAGTGCCGGCGGGTACGGTGACGGCCATTGTCGGCGCGCCCTATTTCCTCTTCCTTCTCATGCGCAAGGACAAGACCAATGGCTGACCTCGTTCCGAGCCGCATCGAGGTACGCGACCTCACCCTTACTTACGGGCACGACACGGTGCTCGATGCGCTGAACCTGCCGATTCCGCGCGGCAAGGTGACCGTGTTGGCAGGACCGAACGGCTGTGGCAAGTCCACCCTGCTGCGCGCCATTCGGCGGCTGCATACGGGCCAGAAGGGGCAAATCCTTCTCGACAATGTCGACATTGCCTCGCTCGGCGCCAAGGATCTGGCGCGGCAGATCGGGCTGCTCGCCCAAAACCCTTCGGCGCCGCCTGACATGACGGTGGAAGAACTGGTGCGACTGGGGCGCTATCCGCATCAGGCCATGTTGCAGCCCTGGAGCGAGAGGGATGGCGCCGCCGTCAATCGCGCCATGGACGGCACGGGCGTTACCGGGCTCAAGACGCGGCGCATCGGTTCGCTGTCGGGCGGGCAATTGCAGCGGGCGTGGATTGCCATGGTGCTGGCGCAGGAGACCGATGTCATCTGCCTTGATGAGCCCGTCAACCATCTCGACATGGCGCATCAGCTCGATTGCCTCGATCTCGTGTTAAAGCTCAATCAGGAAGACGGGCGCACCATTGTGCTGGTGCTGCACGACCTTAACCTTGCAGCACGCTATGCCGACCAATTGGTGTTTGTGCATGAGGGCCGCGTGCGGGCGCTGGGCCAGCCGGAAGAGTTGATGAAGCCGGAACTGCTGGCCGAAGTCTTCGAGGTCGACGCCGCGATCATGACCGATCCGGTGCATGGACGGCCGATCTGCATTCCGCGCGGGCGGGCCCGGGCGGCAGTGCAGGAAGTCGCCTAGGCGCTTTCGGCGAGCGCAATCGTTTCTTGGCCCATGAGCGCAGAAATCTCGCACCAGCGGGACTGGAACGAGGCAACGCAGGCCGGGTCGAAATGCGTGCCGGAACAGCGCACGATTTCGGCATAGGCCTCGTCGATCGGCCAGGCGCGCTTATAGGGGCGCTCCGAGCAGAGGGCGTCAAAAACGTCGGCCAGGGCGACGATGCGCGCTTCGATGGGGATGGCTGCGCCCGATATGCCATTGGGATAGCCGGTGCCGTCCCACTTTTCATGGTGGCTCTGGGCGATCAGTTCGGCCGTGCGGATGAGGTCGCTATCGGCATCGGCGAGAATGCGGGCGCCGATGGTGACATGCTCGCGCATGCGCGCCATTTCTTCTGCGGTCAGCTTGCCGGGCTTTGAGAGAATGGCATCGGCGATGGCGATCTTGCCGATATCGTGCAGGGGGGCGGCGAGATAGACCATGCGGCAGTGCTGGGGCGTGAGGCCGAGGCCCTGGCCTATGATCTGGCTGATCTGGGCGACGCGCGAGACATGCTCGCCGGTATCGCCATCGCGATATTCGATGGCGCGGGCGAGGCGCCAGATGATTTCTTCCTCGCGGGCGAGAAGATGGGCCGTGGCCTTGGCGACTTCGCGGCTGAGGCGATTGGCGTGATCGGCCAGCTCCACCTGGGCGCCCCGCAGGGCCAGGAGATTGGTGATGCGCGCCTTGAGTTCGATGGGGTCGAAGGGCTTGGTCAGAAAGTCATTGGCGCCGACGCGGATGGCCTCGATGCGGATGGCCTTGTCGATGTCGGAGGTCACCATGACCATGGGGACAGTGCGGTAATTATCGCAATTGCGCAGTGCCTCGATGACGGCGATACCGTCCATTCCGGGCATGATATGGTCGACGAGAAGCAGATCAAATTGCCGTTCTTCGCAACGCCTTAGCGCCTCGAGCGGATCGAGACAGAGCTCGATATCGTCGCCGACTATTTCCCGCACGATCGAGCCCAGCAAGGCCAGACTCGATCGGCTGTCATCTACGATCAGCACGTGCACAATTACAGCCCCCCGGCCAAATGCACTGATGATGATAGGGGCGAGCCCTTAGTCGAAACTTAATGGCTCACATGCATTTAACTCGACTGCTGCAGATGGTTTATTGCGTCTTTCCAGAAGCAATAAATTTATTGCCGGCAATGGAAGCGGGCTTCATTTCGATGGAGAATCCCGGCAGTTCCGGCGGCATATAGGCGGCGTTTTTGATCACGCAGGGATCGATGAAATGCTCGTGCAGATGATCGACATATTCGATCACGCGGCCGTCCTTGCTGCCTGATACGACGAGATAATCGATCATCGAGAGATGCTGCACATATTCGCAGAGGCCAACGCCGCCGGCATGCGGCCAGACGGCCTTTTTGTACTTTGCGGCCATCAAGAGGACCGAGAGCACTTCATTGAGGCCGCCGATGCGGCAGGCGTCGATCTGGACCACGTCGATGGCGTCACGGGTGATGAACTGCTTGAAGATGATGCGGTTCTGGCACATTTCGCCGGTCGCGACCTTTACCGGTGCGATGGCGTCGCGGATTTTCCGATGGCCTTCGATGTCGTCGGGGCTCGTGGGCTCTTCGATGAAATAGGGATTGAAGCGCTTGAGCTCGTTGACCCAGGTGATGGCCTGGTCGACTTCCCAGACCTGGTTGGCGTCGATCATCAGATAGCGATCCGGCCCCATGATGGAGCGGACGATTTCGAGGCGGCGGATATCGTCGGCGAGGTCGCGGCCGACCTTCATCTTGATATGGGTAAAGCCTTCCTGGACGGCTTCCGTCGCCAGGCGCGTCAGCTTTTCGTTGGAATAGCCGAGCCAGCCGGCCGAGGTCGTGTAGCAGGAATAGCCTTCGGCGCGCAGTTTTGCGATACGCTCGGCCTTGCCAGGCTCGGCGGCCTTGAAGATGGCAAGAGCTTCCTCGGGCGTGATGGCGTCGGTCAGGTAGCGGAAGTCGATGATGGAAACGAGCTGTTCGGGGCTCATTTCGGCGACATAGAGCCAGACCGGTTTGCCCGCGCGCTTGGCGAGGAGGTCCCAGACGGCGTTGACGACGGCGCCGGTCGCGAGATGCATGGCGCCCTTGTCGGGGCCGATCCAGCGGAGCTGGCTGTCGCCGGTCATATGGCGCCAGAAGCGGCCGGGATTTTCCTCAACCCAGTCGAGATCGAGACCGCTAACGCGATCGGTCAGCGCGGCGATGGCGGCGCAGACCACTTCATTGCCGCGGCCGATGGTGAAGGTGAGCCCGTGGCCCTCAAGGTCGCCATCGGTGCCGAGGACGACGTAGGCGGCCGAGTAATCTGGATCGGGGTTCATCGCATCGGACCCGTCGAGCGAGGCCGAGGTCGGGAAGCGCAGATCGTGCGTCGTGAGGGTGGTGATCTTCATTTCACAGTTCCAGTCATTGCATCGCGCCCCTCACCCTGGCCCTCTCCCCAGAGGGGCGAGGGGACGCAGGAGCCGATAGAGTAGCGGCGGCTTTTACATTGCAATCTCGCCCATCGTCCCCTCGCCCCTGCGGGGAGAGGGTCAGGGTGAGGGGCTTTTTGTCTCAGGCCGTCCAGCCGCCGTCGATGATGTGGACCTGGCCGGTCGTGTAGGTGGCGCCGGCAAGATAGACCGCAAGATCGGCCACCTCATCGGGGCGGGCGATGCGGCCGATGGGCTGGCGGGCGATGAAGGCCTTTTTCGCACCTTCGAAATCGCCGGTGGCGTGCCAGCGATCGTGGAGGCTCGGCGATTCCACCGTGCCGGGGCAGATGGCGTTCACGCGGATATTGCTGGTCGTATAATCCGAGGCGATCGACTTGGTGAGGCCGATGACGGCGGCCTTGGAAATCGTATAGGCGGCGCGGTTGGGCACGCCTTTGATCGAGGAGGCAACCGTCGCCATGTTGATGATGGCGCCATCCCTACGCTCCAGCATCTGGGGCAGGATAGCCTTGATGGTGCGGACCTGGGCGCGGACGTTGAGGTCGAGCGCGAAGTCCAGATCCTTGTCGCTCATTTCCAAGAGCGTGCCGTTGTGGACGACGCCGGCGCAATTGAAGAGCACGTCGATGCGGCCGATTTCGGCGACGGCCTGCTGCACGGCCTCATCGGAAAGAACGTCGAGCAGGCGCGTCGTGATATTGGGCGTGCCTTCAAGCTCCTTGAGCTTGGCTTCATTGATGTCGGTCGCGATCACCTTAGCGCCCGCCTTGGCGAAAGCGCGGGCCGAAGCCTCGCCGATGCCCTGGGCGGCGGCGGTGATGAAGACGATCTTTCCGTTGAGGTCGGCCATGGTTGTTCCTTGTATCCACACCCACCACCCTGTCATCCCCGTGAAAAAGCGGCAGTCCGCTTTTTCGCGGCGAAAGCGGGGACCTCCGTTATCAAACAGGGGTTCCCGCTTTCGCGGGAATGACACAGTGGGTAAAAGCCCTCCCCCAGCGTGGGGGAGGGCAAGGTAGCCTTAGTCGTAAAGAACGGCCGCGATTTCCGGGTCGTTCATGTTGGAGGCGTCGTAGTAGTAGAAGCCGGTATCGATGATCGGCGGCAGGGTTTCGCCCTTGAGCGCGCCGATGGCGGCCTTGACGGTTTCGTAGCCGATGCCGACCGGGTTCTGGGTGATGGCGCCGTTCATGACGCCCGAGGTGATCATGCCCTTCTGAGCGGCACCGGAGTCAAAGCCGATGACGACGATCTGGCTGCCCAGTTCCTGCTTGCCATTGGCAACGCCGATGGCCGAGCCTTCATTGGCACCAAAAATGCCCTTGAGGTCGGGATTGGCGAGCAGGATCGACTTGGTGATTTCAGTCGACTGGAGCTGATCGCCACCGCCGTACTGAACCGATACCACTTCGATATTGGGATAGGCTTCCTTGATGCGGTTGACGAAGCCGTCGACGCGATCGATGCCGGTGCGGCTGGTCTGGTCGTGGGCCACGACGGCAACCTTGCCTTCGCCGCCGATCAGTTCAGCCATCTTGTCGGCAGCGAGAGCTGCAGCAGCGACGTTGTCGGTGGTAGCGGTCGAGAGCGGAATGTCGCTATCGACGCCAGAGTCGAAAGCGATGATCGGGATGCCGGCATCCTTGGCCTGCTGCAGCAGCGGCACGGCGGCCTGGCTGTCGAGCGCGGCAAAGCCGATGGCGTCGGGGTTGCGCGACAGGGCGGCGGCCAGCATATCCATCTGGCGGTCGACCTGGCTTTCGCTTTCCGGGCCTTCGAACGTCACGGTGGCACCGAACTCGGCCGCGGCCTTGTCGGCACCGGCCTTCACGGCCTGCCAGAACTGATGCTGGAAGCCCTTCGAGATCAGGGCGATATCATAGGAATCCTGCGCGAATGCGGCGCCGTTGGATGCGGCGAGCATTGCCACGGCGCTGAGGGCGCCGAGCAGGGTGCGACGGTTGAGCATGGTTTTCCTCCCACATGCTGCGTTGAATTTTCTGGGCATTTTTCAAAAGGCCTCTTATTGGCGCGGGATGCGCAGTGTGTCGGTGCTCTTTGAGCACCAACGATGTCAGCGCTCAAAGAGCGCCAACGGAACCGGCGCCTAAAGTGTGCGGCGCCGCAGTATGTCGGCATAGACCGCAAGAATGATGATGCAGCCGGTCACCACCGTCTGCCATTCCTGGGCCACCGAAAGGATGCGCAGGCCATTGGCCAGCACGGAGATGATGAGGGCGCCGATCAACGTGCCGAGCACGGTGCCGCGACCGCCCGAAAGCGAGGTGCCGCCGATAACCACGGCCGCGATGGCGTCGAGTTCATAGCCCTGGCCGAGGGCCGGCTGGGCCGAATTGAGGCGCGAGGCGATGAGCACGCCGGCCACGCCGACAATGCCGCCGGCCAGCGCATAGACGCCGATCTTCCAGCGATCGACATTGACGCCGGAGAGACGCACGGCCTCTTCATTGGAGCCGAGGGCAAAGGTGTAGCGGCCAAGCGCGGTCTTTCCGAGGATGAAGGACGCGATCAGCGCCACCGCAAAAAGGATCATCACGCCATTGGGGACCGGTACTGCCGGAATGATCTGGCCCACGACAGAGCCCAGGGCGATCTGGTTGAAGCCGGGCGTGTCATTAAAGTAGATCGGGCGCGTGCCGGAGATGACCAGCGACAGGCCCTTGAGGATCAGCATCATGCCGAGGGTGGCGATGAAGGGCGGAACCTTCAACTTGGCGATGACCGTGCCGGAGATGAGACCGCTCGCCGCACCGGCAAGGATGGCGCCGATGATGCCGAGGGGCATGGGCAGGCCCAGATAGGTGAGGATGACGCCGGCGATGACGGCGCAAAAGGTCATCAGCGTGCCGACCGAGAGGTCGATGCCGCCGGTGATGATGACAAGCGTTGCGGCGATGGCGAGGACGCCATTGACCGAGGTCGCCTGCAGGATGGCCAGGATGTTCTGGGTCTGCATGAAATTGGGCGAGGCCAGCGAGAAGGCGACGACGAGGGCAATAAGACCTGAAAAGGCGAGGAGCCGATGGAAGGCGCCGGAAATGCGCGGGCCCGACTTCTGGGCTGCGGGGGCTGCGGTATCGGTCATGCCGTCCTCCTTTGAGTGGCGCTTTCGGCCACGCTGCTCTGGCGCTGGGTCGCCAGACGCATGATTTCTTCCTGGCTCGCGCCGCCGGGCAACATGCCGGTGAGGCGCCCCTCGCACATCACCGCGATACGGTGGGACAGGCGCAGCACTTCGGGCAGTTCGGAGGAAATGACGATGATCGCCTTGCCTTCGGCCGCCAGCGCATTGAGCAATTTGTAGATTTCGGATTTGGCGCCGACATCGATGCCGCGCGTCGGTTCGTCAAAGATGAGAATGTCGCAATCGCGCAGCAGCCATTTGGCAATGACCACCTTCTGCTGATTGCCGCCCGAGAGCAGGCGCGCTTCCTGCGTGTCGCCGGGCGTCTTGATGGCGAGCTGTTTGATATAACCAACAGCTTCGCGCTGCATCGAGGCTTCGTCGAGCACGCCGCCGAGGCCGGTGAAGCGATCAAGGCTCGCGAGAGCAATATTGTTGCGCACGTCGAGGCCGGTCGCGAGGCCAAAGTGCTTGCGGTCTTCCGAGAGGTAGCCGATGCCGGCTTCCACCGCATCCTTGGGTGAGGCGATGCCGACGCGCTTGCCATGGACCCAGATTTCGCCGCTCTCGCGCCGGTCGGCACCAAAAATGGCGCGGGCGACTTCGGTGCGGCCGGCACCCATGAGGCCCGCAAAGCCGAGGATTTCGCCTTTTTTCACCGCAAAGCTGACATCACGGATTTCGCGGCCGCGATTTAGACCCTTCACTTCCAACGCGACAGGGGCGTCGGTGGTGTTGGGGATGACGAGGGCCTCATTGCTGAGGGTACGGCCGACCATCATGGAGATGATGGTTTCGATGGGTGTATCGGCGGCGGGAACGGTGCCGACATATTCGCCATCGCGCATGATGGTGACGCGGTCGGAGATGCGTTTGATCTCGTCCATCTTGTGCGAGATGTAGACGACGCCGACGCCTTCGGCCTTGAGGCGATTGATGATGGTGAAAAGTTCGGCGATTTCGGCATCGTTCAGCGCCGCGGTCGGCTCATCCATGATGAGGACGCGCGAGCGATAGGAGAGCGCCTTGGCGATCTCGACCATCTGCTGCTTGGCAATCGTGAGGGTTTCGACTTTTACCGTCGGCTCAAGCTTGAGGTTCATCGAGGCGAAGATGGCGGCAGCGTCGCGGTTGAGCTGGCCTTCGTCCAAAATGCCGAAGCGGCGCGGTTCGCGGCCGATGAAAATGTTCTGGGCGGCCGTCAGGTCGCGCATCAGCGCCAGTTCCTGATGGATGATGCCGACGCCGAGCGCCTGGGCTTCGCGCGGCGAGGTGATTTCAACGGGCTGGCCATCGAGAAGGACGGAACCCGCATCGCGGGTGTAAACGCCGGACAGAATCTTCATCAGCGTCGACTTGCCGGCGCCGTTCTCGCCCATCAGGGCATGGACTTCGCCGGGGCGCAGTTCGAAGCGTGCCTTGGATAGGGCCCGGACACCGGGAAAGGATTTGTCGATGTCGGTCATTTCGACCAGCGGAGCCGGTGCATCCCCTGGGGATGCCGGTGCGGAATGCCCAGCCATGAAAAACCTCCCGATACGCATGGCGGCCCGTTCATGCGGAGCCACCTTGGCGATGCGGCGCGAGTGAATGGCAAAACGATCAGGCTGTCAAGTGGTCAGACCAGTGGACAGACGACAAGCGTGGCGCTATGGGTTTAGACAGGGAACGGCAAAGCCGCCTCACTTTAATGAAACGGCTTGGAACGTGCTTCCGCAAAGCGAAAGTACGTTCTAGGGGGAGAGAATGAAACTTCAGGCCGTATCCAACCGCAAACTCTATATCCAGATCGCCGACCAGATCCGGGACCAGATTCTCGCGGGCGCGGTCGAGCCCGGAAGGCAATTGCCCTCGGAGCGCGACCTGGCGGTGAGCCTTGGCGTATCGCGGCCCACGGTGCGCGAGGCGTTGATTGCGCTTGAAGTGGCCGGGTTTGTGGAAGTGCGGGTGGGTGTCGGCGCCTTTGTGCGCGACCAGAGCAAGGGCAGCGCCGCCCTGCCCGACGAGGGGCATTCGCCCATCGAAATCATCCGGGTGCGGCGCCTGCTCGAGCCGGAAGCGGCGGCCCTTGCCAGCCAGAATATTTCGCCCGAAGGCACGGCCCGCATGGCCGAGGCCATGCGGCGGATGCAGGCCGAAACGGCGGGCAATCGCTGGTCTTCGGAAAGCGACCGCATGCTGCATCTGACCATTGCCGAGGGCTCGGGCAATTCCATGCTACGCGAAGTGCTGGACCTATTGTGGAATTCGCGCTTCGAAGTCGTCGATACGAAATTTCACGAGCATCTTGCGAGCATGAGCGAGGTGCGCACGCATATCATGGACGACCATGCGCGGATCGTTGCCGGCATCGTGCAAGGCAATGCCGAGGCGGCGCGGGAGGCGATGGCGGCGCATCTGGATTTTGTGTCGGCCGCAATGCTGGGGGCCTGGGACTAGGGCAAGCCAAATCTCAGTAGCCCTCATGGTGAGGTGCGAAGCGTAGCGTAGCGTAGCCTCGAACCACGAGGGCGTGGCACTGCCGCATCGGGGCACGCCCTCGCCCTTCGAGGCTATGCTGCGCAAAGCGCCTCAGGATGAGGGCTACTTGGGCTTGGCGGCGCTAGGTTCTGCCGCTCAGAACTTCACCAAAATCTTCGTGAAATCACCCGGCCTTGCGTGCCAATCGGCAAGGGCTTCGGCGGCCTCGTCGAGCGTTGCTGTGCGGGTCACGATGAGATCGCCGGCTTCCGGGCGGTTTCGCAGCTCGTCAATGACATCATCAAAATCAGAGCGCAGCGCGTTGCGGGAGCCGCGGATGTCCAATTCCTTGGTGATGAAAAACTTGGTTTCATAGGCGATGGGCGCCTTGGCATAGCCGATATAGACGACGCGGCCGGCCGTGGCGACGAGGTCGATGGCCTGGAGGAACGTCGCTTCGGCACCGACAGCTTCCACGACGACGTCAGGCCCCTCCCCCGTCAGTTCGGCGACGCGCGCCTTCACATCGGTCGAGGCATTGATGATCTCGGTGGCGCCGAGCTTTTTGGCGACGTCCAGCTTGGCGTCGCTCAAATCCACGGCGATGACTTTGGCGCCCTGGCGCAGAGCGCCCAGAATGACGCCGAGGCCGATCATGCCGCAGCCGAGGACGACGACGGTTTCGCCCGATTTCAGCTCGGCGCGGCGCACGGCGTGGAAGCCGACGGCGCAAGGTTCGACCAAAGCCAGATCGCGCTTTGAGATGCCAGTGACCGGGATGACCTTGGCGGCGGGCACGACGACGCGGCCGGTCATGGCGCCCTCGCGCTGCACGCCCATGGTCTGGTTATTGGGGCAGGCATTGGGCCGGCCAGAGCGGCAGGCGCGGCAGGTGCCGCAATTAAAATAGGGCAGCACGGTAACGGCGGTGCCGGGGGCGAGGTTTTCGACGCCCGAGCCGAGTTCGGCAATGGTGCCGGAAATTTCGTGGCCGGGGACGCGGGGATAGCTCACCAATGGATTGAGGCCGCGATAGGAGGTCAGGTCCGAGCCGCAATAGCCGACGAAAGCAAGATCGATGGCGACTTCGCCGGGGCCGGGCACGGGGACCGGCTTATCGGTGAGTGCGGCGGTTCCGGGACGCAGGATGGTCAGGGCTTGCATCGGTCGATCCTTCATCACCGTAACATGTTAGTGTCTTATATCTTCCATACATGACGAGTGACAAGAGAAGCATCGGCGAGTAGACCATGGAAAAACCAGCCGATTTGGAAGGACACGCGATGAAGACGCATCTGCCGACACGAGCCTTTGGCAAGACGGGCATGCAGATCACCAAGCTGGGCATCGGCGCCTGGGCCATGGGCGGCAATATGTGGGGGCCGCAGGACGACGCGGAATCCACGGCGGCGATTCGGCATGCGATCGACAGCGGCATCAACTGGATCGATACGGCAGCGGTCTATGGCAATGGGCATTCCGAGGCGGTCATCGGCGAAGCGCTGACGGGGCTCGCGGCGGATGCGCGGCCACTGGTGTTTACCAAGGGCGGCATTGTGCGCGACGAGAACGGCCAAAACCCGCGGCGGATCGGGGAGCGCGGGCATTTGCGGCAAGAGCTGGAAAACTCGCTGAAGCGCCTGAAGGTGGAGGTGATCGACCTTTACCAGATGCATTGGCCTTCGGATGATGTGCCGCTGGAAGACTATTGGGCAACGCTCTTGGAGCTGAAAGCCGAGGGCAAGGTGCGCCATGTCGGGCTTTCCAACCATGACGAGGAGCAACTGGCTCGCGCCGAGGCGATGGGCCATGTCGAGACGCTGCAGCCGCCATTCTCGATGATCCGGCGCGACAGCGCGGCAAAGATTTTGCCGTGGTGCGCGGAGCATGGCACGGGCGTTATCTGCTATTCGCCGATGCAGGCTGGGCTTCTCACAGGGGCAATGACGGCAGAGCGCGTGGCCGCCATGCCGGACAATGACTGGCGGAAGCAGAACCCGGAATTTCAGGGGGACCGGTTGAAGGCCAATCTGGCTTTGGCCGAGAGCCTCAAGCCGATCGCAGCAAAGCACGGAACCAGTGTGTCGAGCGTGGCTTTGGCCTGGTGCCATGCCTGGCCGGGGCTGACGGGGACCATTGTCGGTGCCCGCTCGCCGGCGCAGGTGGATGGCTGGGTCGATGCGGCGAGCCTGGAACTGGATGCAGGGGATATCGAGGAGATCGCGCAGGCAATCGCGGCGACGGGGGCTGGGCAGGGGCCGGTGCGGGCTTAGTTCTTCGAGCAAGGCGAAGCGGCACAGTAGTCCTCATTCTGAGGTGCGGAGCGTAGCGAAGCCTCGAAGGACGAGGGCGTGGCACGAATAGCATCGGGGCACACCCTCGTGGTTCGAGGCCCCGCTGCGCTCCGCACCTCACCATGAGGGTTACTGGATGGCCGGTAGGGTTAGGCCGTGCCTACCCTTCCAGTTCTTCCCTGAGCATTTCCAGCTCCAACCACTGCTCTTCCGCCGCGGCCTTCTTGGTCGCGGCTTCGCCCAAGGCGGCCGTGTCCTTGGCGAAGCCATTGGGGTCGCGGGTGTAATAGTTGCCGTCGGCGAGACGCTTGTTGATCACCTCCATCAAGGCATCGAGCTTTTCGATGTCCTTCGGTAGCGTCTCAAGCGCGTGCTTTTCCTTGAAACTCAGTTTGCGTTTCGCTGACGCGGCGGCAGCCGGCGCCGCAGCCTTGGGTTTTTCAGCGGGCGCAGCCTTTTCTACCACGCGGGCCGAAACCCCTGCCCCGCGCTGGGCGACCATGTCGGAATAGCCGCCGGCATATTCGAGCCAGTTGCCATTGCCTTCGGCCATGATGATGGAGGTCGCGACGCGATCGAGGAAGTCGCGGTCGTGGCTGACGACGATGACGGTGCCGGAATAGTCCGAGACCATTTCTTCGAGGAGATCGAGGGTTTCGAGATCGAGGTCGTTGGTCGGCTCGTCGAGCACCAGCACGTTGGAGGGCAGCGCCAAAGCGCGGGCCAGGGCAACGCGGGCGCGTTCGCCGCCGGAGAGCTTGCCGATCGGCGTATTGGCCTGTTCGGGGGTGAACAAGAAGTCTTTCATATAGCCGACGACGTGCTTGTTCTCGCCGTTGATTTTGAGCGTGTCGCTACCGCCGCCGGTCAGCGCGTCTTTCAGGCGCGTTTCGGGATCGAGGCGGGCGCGGCCCTGGTCGAGCATGGCGAGTTCGATGGCCGAGCCCAATTTGATCGTGCCGCTATCGGGCTCCAACAGGCCGTTGAGCATCTTGATCAGCGTGGTCTTGCCGGCGCCATTGGGGCCGACGAGGCCGACGCGATCGCCGCGGAGAACGCGCGTCGAGAAATCGCGGACGACGGTTTTTGTCCCAAACGTCTTAGAGATGTTTTCGGCTTCCACCACCAGCGCGCCAGAGGTGCGGCCTTCGGTGACCTGCATATTGACCGCGCCGGTGACGCGCCGTTGCTCGCGGCGATCCTGGCGCAGATTGGCGAGGCGTTCGAGGCGGCCGACATTGCGCTTGCGGCGGGCAGTGACGCCATAGCGCAGCCAATGCTCTTCACGCACGATCTGGCGGTCGAGCTTGTGGCGGTCCTTTTCTTCCTGCTCCAAGACTTCGTCGCGCCAGGTTTCAAAAGACCCAAAACCCTTTTCGATGCGACGCGTGAGGCCGCGATCGAGCCAGACGGTCGAGCGGGAGAGATCGGTGAGGAAGCGGCGGTCGTGGCTGATGAGAACCATGGCCGAGCGCATGGAATCCAGTTCCTGCTGCAGCCATTCGATGACGGGCAGATCGAGATGATTGGTCGGCTCGTCGAGCAGCAAGACGTCGGGCTGCGGCGCGAGCACTCGCGCGAGCGCGGCGCGGCGCCCTTCCCCGCCCGAGAGGGTTTTGGGGTCTTCGCGACCGGTCAGGCCCAGGGCTTCGAGCAGGTATTGGGCGCGATATTCATCGTCGCCCGGCGCGAGGCCGGCTTCGACATAAGCAAGCGTTGTCGCATAGGCGGAAAGGTCCGGCTCCTGAGGCAGGTAGCGGATGGTGGCGCTGGGTTCAGCAAAGCGCTTGCCGCCATCCTGCTGCACGATCCCCGCCGCGATTTTCAAGAGCGTCGACTTGCCCGAGCCATTGCGGCCGACAAGCGCGATGCGCTGGCCGGGCGAGACGATCAGCTCGGCGGATTCGAGCAATTGCGTGCCGCCAAAGGTCAGTTGCACGTCTTGCAGGGAAAGAAGAGGAGGCGGGGCCATGGGCAGAAAATCCGGGAATTTGCCGCGGATAGAGCACAGGCCCGGCGACATATCAATCTGAGGGAAAAACAAAGAGGCCGATCAGGACGTTGAGGATCCTGATCGGCCCGGGGAGACGGCAGCAGCAAGCCCCGTCGTTTTGGCGCTGCACCCCACAGGCCCCACGGGGGCGCTGCACCAATGCGTCCTAATAACCACGGGCAAACTTGATTGTCAAACTCATATTTGAGTTTTGTAGTCAGATTTATGCGGCGACGATGTCACCGACGATATTGCCTTCGGAATCCGCGTTGACCGCTTCGGTGGCGGAAAGGCCCAGGCGTTCGCGGATGGTGCGCTTCTTGGCGGCAAGATCGGCGATGGAATAGCCGGCGAGCACCTCGAAGAAGGCGCCAAGGGCTTCGCGCAGGGCGCCGTTGAGGTCGCATTCGCCGATCAGCGGGCAATCGGCGCCCTCTTCAAAGCATTCGGCGAGGGCGAAGTTTTCCTCGGTCAGGCGAATCGTTTCCAAGAGCGTGATCTGATCGGCAGGCTTGCCCAGCTTGATCCCGCCATGACGGCCGCGCACGGTCTGCAGCAGGCCATTTTCAACGAGCGGCTTGATCAGCTTGAACAGGAAAAGTTCGGAAATGCCATAGGCGCGGGCAATCTCTGCAACCCGGCTCAGTTCAGGATCGTTGACGGCGCAATAGACCAGGGTGCGGATGGCGTAATTGGATTGGCGAGTCAGTCTCACGAGCGAACGATCCTTTGGCTTTGGCAGCGCGGCCATGGCTTCGACCCCATCCATGGCACAGGCCGTAATTTAAAACCATTCTAAAAAATGTCAACCTTATCCTGAACGATCCGATCATATTTAAGGCCCAAAAACCCGACTGGACAGCGACTTAACTTCGGAATATGAAATTATTAGGAGGAGCGTCGCATGCCTACTACCGTCACGCGAGCCATCATCACCGCCTCTGCCAGTGAGGCCACGGGCCTAGCCAAGAACGACGTCACGGCCATTGGCCAGCGCATGTTTGAGTTGATCGGAGATGCACTCAAGGCCGGGGAAACGGTCAAATTGACCGGTTTCGGCACCCTGGCGGTGCGCTCCCGAGCCGAACGCGTGGGGCGCAATCCCCGCACCGGCACCGAGCATCGCATTACCCCACGCCATACCGTGACGTTTACGCCGAGCGCGCGATTGCGCGAAGCGCTTGATGAACTGGTGGATAGCTAGGTTTTTTGGCGCCGCGACGACGATATCCTAGTAAAAATCCCGCTTTCGCGGGATTTTTTGTTTGCGCGGTGGCCGGCTAGTCCTTGGGCTTTTCGAGGAGATTGCGCGAAAAATACCGGTGGTAAAGCGGCAGTTCAGCCGCTCCCAAAGCCGGCGCCAGGCGGCCGATATGGCCCGAAGCGATACTGACGCGGCGCCGGGCCGGCAGGCGCTCGAAATGCACGTCGAGGCGCTCGACGAGACGGGCCGTGATTGATGTCGGTAGGATGGTATCGAGGACGACAAGGCTCGCTTCGACCACGGCATTGGTATTGAAGACGACCAGGGCCAGGGCCTCGGCGCAGTCTTCGAGCCAGGGCGCGACCACGGGTTCGAGCGCGGGCCAATCCCAGTTTTCGACATCGGCGATATCAACCGCAATGCCGGCGGCAGCGAGCCGTTTGACGAGCGCCGATGTCGAGGCGATGGCGTGGGCCGATAGCGGCCCCGCCTCATTGCGATCGACCAGCATGGTGCCGAGATCGGCCGAATGGCCGGTCGGCCCCTGCCAGAGCCGGCCTTCCCCGATCAGCCCGGCGGCGAGATAGGTCGAAACGAGGAGATAAATGAAGCTTGCCGGGCGCGGCGCCGGCTGGGCGATGAGTTCGGCCCAGCAGGCGGCATTGCCATCATTGAAGAGGGTCACGGCAAGGCCGGTTCTTGCCTCGAGATCGGCGGCGAATTCGGCCGGCGACGGGCCGGACTTGCTGCCGGTCCCTTGCTCCAGCGGCCAGGTGGCGGCATGGATGGAGCCGGGCATGCCTATCCCGATATCGGCCAGCCGTTCGCGCTGTTCCTTGGGCCAATCCCCGATCATTTCGCCGATCAGTAGCGCCAGTTGCGGGGCGAGCGCGGCAAGGTCGGCCTCGGCATAATCGAGATGGCGATGGGCGACCACGGCGGCATGGAGGTTGATGGCCAGCACATCGGCATGGCGCCAGCCTATTTCGATGCCGATGGAATAGGCGCCTTCAGCCCTCAGAAAGATCGGGGTCGCCGGCTGGCCGCGGCGACCGCGCAACACTTCGCCGCGCAGGATGAGGCCCGCAGCCTCCACATCGTTGAGAATGGCCGAGACGGTCTGCGGGGCGAGGCCCGACATGCGGGCGATCTCGGCATTGGAAAGGCCGGGATTGAAGCCGACGACCGTAAGAACGGCGCGCTCATTGGCCCGGCGCAGGCCATGGTGCTGCAAGCCCTTGGCTCCCAGGTTGAATAAATCAATTGTCGGGACTGCGGAATCGCTCACGCTGACCTACCCGTCACATAGTTCTGAAAATGGCAAAGCGAATAGGCTCCCGCGCTGCACCCCTGGGATGGAGCAGCAATGGGGCCGGTGCCGATTCTGGCTTGTTCGCTGGCGCCATCATGGCGATGCGACGCGGTAGCGCAAGCTACCATTTCGCCGCTCAGGCAATTTGCCTCATGGCGGGCATTTCTGATCGCCCTTGCCGGAGTTCGTCCGGCAAGGGTGTTGCGGGAGCGCTGGTGCCACCGGGGCAGGCCCGGCGGCACGGCACGTGAAAGCGCCGCTCTTGCTTTAGGCGCCCGCCTTGGTGAGACGCGCATTGGCGTCGTCACCGAGGGTAAGCCGCACGCCGCGGGCAAGGCTTTTCACCTGTTCGACCGAGGTCGCCGAAGCGATGGGCGCGCTGACGCCGGGCTGGGCCACGAGCCAGGCAAGCGCCACTTCGGACGGCGTTGCATCGAGCTCCTTGCCGACCGCATCGAGCGCGTCGAGGATGGCAAGACCCTTGTCGTTGAGGTAGTTTTCGGCCTTGCCACCACGGGGCGATTTGCCGAGATCGGCCTTGGAACGGTATTTGCCGGAGAGGAAGCCGGCGGCGAGGCTGTAATAGGTGATGGCGCCCACTTCGTTTTCGAGCAGGTAGGGACGCAAGGCGTCGAACTGCGCGCGATCGTAGAGATTATAGAGCGGCTGGGTGACTTCGTAGCGTGGCAGCGATTTGACGACGGCGGTATCCTGGGCCGCCTTCATCATGCTCACATCGAAGTTGGAAGCGCCGATGGTGCGCACCTTGCCCGAGCGGATCAGCACGTCATAGGCGGCAAGGGTTTCCTCATGGGTATTTTCGGTTGCCGGCCAGTGGCTGAAATAGAGGTCGATATAGTCGGTCTGCAGGCGCCGCAGCGAATCCTCGATGCCGGTCTTGATGGCGTCGGCGCTGAGGCCCTGCGGCTGATGCGCCGAATTGACCTTGGTGATGATGTGGACCTTGTCGCGATTGCCGCGCGCCTTGAGCCACTTGCCGATAATGGTTTCGCTCATGCCCGGCGGATTGCCCGGCACCCAATTGGGATAGCCCTGGGCCGTGTCGATGGCGGTAAAACCCTCGGCGACATAGGCATCGAGAATCTCGAAGCCGAGTTTTTCGTCGACCGTCCAGCCGAAGACATTACCGCCGAGCACCAGCGGTTCGATCACGAGTTCACTGCGGCCGAGAGGGCGACGGTTCATTGTTCTTCTCCAATTGGGACGGATCGGTAGTAACGTCCGAGACAGCATTTTGTTCTGCGGGCAGTACGCGGGGCGCGCACCAATAGAGCGCCTCGGCAATGGTTTTCATCGAGCCCGAAAGGTCGATGAAAGCGAAGGGCGCGTTTTCATCCCCGCTATGGCGGAGGTAGACGAATGTTCCGTGACGGAGCCGGTCGAGCAGCAGATCCGCATCTTCATGAATGCGCGCGCCATAGGGGCTGTCGGATGTTTCGGCAGCAAAACTGAGATTCTCTCGGTCGAGCGTCATGTCCCAGGTGCCGGCATCGCCGCCGAAACGGCTCGAATGGACATGGAGGCCGGTGGTGAAATCGTCTTCGCAGCGCACGGCAAGGCAGGTGAAATTCTCGGGCGTCGCATCGCGCGCACAGCCCATGGCGGCGCGATCGCCCTCGCCGGGAAGCGGGGAGAAATGCCAGCCGGAGGTCTGCGCAAGCGCCGGCTGGGCAAAGGCCAAAAGAACGATCAGCCCCGCGGCTCGATGAGGTCCCATTTGTTCCCATAAAGATCGGCAAAGACCGCGACCGAGCCATAGGCTTCATGGCGCGGCGCTTCGAGAAAGGTGACGCCCTTTTCGCTCATGCGCGCGAAATCGCCGGCAAAATCGTCGGTTTCGAGAAAGAGCATGACGCGGCCGCCGGTCTGGTTGCCAATGGAAGCGCGTTGTTCCGGGCCATCGGCCTTGGCGAGGAGGAGCCGCGCGCCATTGCCGCCGGGCGGGGCGACCAGCACCCAGCGCTTGCCGGGCCCCAGCGGCGTATCGGCCACAAGGGAAAAACCAAGCTTGTCACGGTAAAACTCGATGGCCTCGTCGTAGTCGGCGACGACGAGAGCGAGAGTGGCAATTTTCTGCGTCATGGCTCTATCGTTCATTACCGATAAGGTGCGGTCAAGCCATGATTACTTGCCGAACGGATTTGGAATCATCCGTCCATTTCTGTGGAAAGCCTTCGCGCCGTCACACGATTGACCAAATGGTCAACTTCGTCATTGCACTTCCTAAAAAACTAGGCTTTGGTGTCGCCCAAGCCTCCAGCCGGGAACGCTGGAGAGCATGAATTACTTCGGGAGACAACAATCATGAAATTGATGAAAACCCTGATGGCCGCGACCGCCATGGTGGCTCTTGCCGCCGGCGCCGCTCAGGCCAAGCAGTTGGTTTACTGCTCGGAAGCCTCGCCGGCTCACTTCGATCCCGGCCCGGTGACCGGTGGCAACGACTTCGACGCCTCTGCCCACACGATCTTCGAACGCCTGGTTGAGTTCGCTCCCGGCTCCACCGAAGTCATCCCGGCCCTGGCTGAAAGCTGGGACGTTTCGGCCGATGGCAAGGAATACACCTTCCACCTGCGCCCCGGCGTCAAGTGGCACACCCAGCCCTATTTCACCCCGACCCGCGACCTCAACGCCGACGACGTGATCTTCTCGTTCGAGCGTCAGTGGAAGGAAGACAACGTCTGGCATAACTACCTCGAAGGCATGACCTGGGACTATTTCCAGGGCATGGAAATGCCGAAGTACATCGCCTCGATCGACAAGGTCGATGACCTGACCGTCAAGCTGACCCTGACCGAACCGAACGCACCGATGCTGGCAAACCTTGCCATGCAGTTCGCTTCGATCGTGTCGAAGGAATATGCCGACCAGCTCGAAGCTTCGGGTGACCTCGCCGCGTTCTCGACCCAGCCTGTCGGTACTGGCCCGTTCCAGTTCGTCGACTACCAGCTCGACACCGTGATCCGCTATTCCGCCTTCCCCGACTACTGGGATGGCAAGCAGCCGATCGACGACCTGATCTTCGCCATCACCACCGATGCTTCGGTGCGCGCACAGCGTCTGCTCGCCGGCGAATGCGATATCATGCCCTACCCGGCTCCGGCCGATCTCGAAGCCCTCAAGGCCGACGAAGATCTGACCGTGCAGGAGCAGGAAGGCCTGAACATCGGCTACATCTCCTACAACACCACCGAAGCACCGTTCGATAATCCGGAAGTGCGCAAGGCCCTGACCATGGCGATCGACAAGGCCGCCATCATCGAGGCCGTCTACCAGGGTGCTGGCCAGGACGCCAAGAACCTGATCCCGCCGACCATGTGGTCCTATGACGATGCCATCGCGGCTGACGTCTATGATCCGGAAGCTGCCAAGGCTGCTCTCGAAGCCGCCGGCGTCACCAACCTGACGACCGACCTCTGGGCCATCCCCGTGTCGCGTCCCTACAATCCGAACGGCCAGCGCGTTGCCGAACTGATCCAGGCCGACTGGGCCAAGGTCGGCGTCACCGCCAATATCGTGACCTACGAATGGACCGAATATCGCGAGCGCGGCAAGCAGGCCGACCGCAAGGGCCCGTTCATGATCGGCTGGACCGGCGACAATGGCGATCCGGACAACTTCTTCGCAACCCTCTTCTCCTGCTCGGCCATCGGCGTCTCGAACTATTCGAGCTGGTGCAATGACGACTTCGAAGCTGCGATCTCCGCCGCCAAGACCTCGTCGGACCCGGCAGAACGCACCGCGCTCTACACCAAGGCCCAGGAAATCTTCAAGGCTGAAGAACCTGCGATCACCCTGGCTCACAGCCGTGTGTTCATGCCGATGAAGAAGACCGTGCTCAACTATGTTATGAGCCCGCTCGGCAGCCACTCCTTCAAGGGCGTGGACGTTCAGGAGTAGGCTTTAGCCTTCTCACCAAACAAGGGGCCTCGGTCCGGCAAAGGCCGGATCGGGGCTCCGCTTTTTAAGATAGAGCGGGGTCAGATGGAACGAAAACGTTTCATCGGGATGGGCCAGCCAAGGTCCACGGACGCGCCTCGCCATAACAGGAAACGGGACCAGTGGGTTCGCCGCCTTTTGCGGCGGGCCTGCACCCAAGAGGCAAGACCCTCACATGCTGAACTATGTTTTGCGCAGAATTGCGCTTCTGGTGCCGACGATCATCGGCATCTCCATCTGCGCTTTTGCGTTTGTCCGCGTTTTGCCGGGCGATCCCATCCTGGCCATGGCCGGGCAACATGGCGTGACGCCGGAACGCTACGAAATCCTGCGCGAGCAGTTCGGCTATAACCTGCCGATCTGGCAGCAATATTTCAATTATCTCTGGAGCGTGATGCAGGGCGATTTCGGTATTTCGCTCGCCACCAAGCGCCCGGTGATCAACGAATTCATGGCGCTGTTCCCCGCGACCATGGAATTGGCTTTCGTCGCCCTGATCTTCGCCGTCGTCATCGGCATTCCCGCCGGCATCTTTGCTGCCATCAAGCGCGGTTCATGGTTCGACCAGATCACCATGGGCGTGGCGCTGACCGGTTATTCCATGCCGATCTTCTGGTGGGGCCTCTTACTCATCATCTTCTTTTCCGGCTATCTGGGCTGGACGCCGGTTTCGGGCCGCATCGCGCTGACCTTCTTTTTGAAGCCCATTACCGGCTTCATGCTGATCGACACGCTGCTTTATGGAAACTGGGCGGCCTTCGTGTCGGCGCTACGCCACCTGATCCTGCCCGCAATCGTGCTCGGCACAATTCCACTTGCCGTCATCGCGCGCCAGACGCGGTCGGCCATGCTCGAAGTTTTGGGCGAAGACTATGTGCGCACCGCACGCGCCAAGGGCATGTCGCCCAATCGCGTCGTCAACGTGCACGCCCTGCGCAATGCCTTGATCCCGGTCGTCACCACGATCGGCCTTCAGGTGGGCCTGCTGCTCGGCGGCGCCATTCTCACCGAGACCATCTTCACCTGGCCGGGCATCGGCAAGTGGATGATCGATTCCATCTCCAAGCGCGACTATGTCGTGGTGCAGTCGGGGCTGCTGATCATCGCTCTCATCGTCATGTCGGTGAACCTGATCGTCGACCTCCTCTACGCGCTTATCAATCCGCGCATCCGGGTGCAGTAACATGGCCACGACCAATACTTCCGCCAGTGCACCGGCCTCGGGCCTGCGTGAATTCTGGTTCTATTTCTCCGTCAATCGCGGCGCCGTCATCGGCCTCACCGTCTTTGCCATCCTGGTCTTCGTCGCGATTTTCGCGCCGTGGATTGCCCCTTTCCCGCCTGACGAGCAGTTCCGCGACGCGCTGCTAAAGCCCCCGATCTGGGATGCCGCCGCCGACCCACGCTTCATCCTCGGCACCGACCCGGTAGGTCGCGACATGCTTTCGCGCCTGATCCATGGCGCGCGCTATTCGTTGTTCATCGGCTTTTTCGTCGTCGTCGGCGCGCTGATCGTGGGCGTGGTGCTCGGCGTCCTTGCCGGCTACTTCCGCGGCTGGGTCGATGTGCTGATCATGCGCATCATGGACATTATCCTCGCCTTCCCGCCGCTGCTGCTGGCCCTGGTGCTGGTGGCCATTCTCGGGCCGGGCCTCTTCAATGCCATGATCGCCATTGCGCTGGTTCTGCAGCCACACTTTGCGCGCCTCGTGCGTGCGGCGGTGATGGCCGAGAAGTCGCGTGAATATGTGGCCGCCGCAAAGCTTTCGGGCGCCGGCCACTTCCGCCTGATGATGGTGACGATCCTGCCCAATTGCCTTGGGCCGCTGATCGTGCAGGCCACGCTGAGCTTTTCCAATGCCATCCTCGAAGCCGCCGCACTCGGCTTCCTCGGCATGGGCGCGCAGCCGCCGACCCCGGAATGGGGCACCATGCTGGCCTCGGCCCGCGAATTCATCCTCAAGGCGCCATGGGTTGTCACATTCCCGGGCCTTGCCATCCTGATCACCGTTCTGGCGATCAATCTCATCGGCGACGGGCTGCGTGATGCGCTCGATCCCAAGCTGAAGAGGAGCTGACGCCATGTCCCTTCTCGAAATCAAAAACCTCACCGTCGCCTTCGACACCTCTGTTGGCCTGTTCAAGGCCGTCGACGGCATCGATATCTCGGTCGACAATCGCGAAGTGCTCGCCATTGTTGGCGAAAGCGGCTCGGGCAAGTCGGTGGCGATGCTCGCCACCATGGGCCTGCTCCCGGCCAGCGCCCGCGTCACCGCCGACGTCATGCGCTTCGAAGGTCGCGACCTCCTCGCCATGTCGGACAGCGAAAAGCGGAAGATCATCGGCAAGGACATTGCCATGATCTTTCAGGAGCCGATTGCCAGCCTCAATCCGTGCTTCACGGTCGGTTTCCAGATCGGCGAAGTGCTCGACAAGCATCTCGACCTCAAGGGCCGGGCGGCGCATGATCGGGCCGTGCAGCTCCTAAACCAGGTCGGCATTCGCGACGCCGAGGACAAGCTGAAAGCCTTTCCGCACCAGATGTCGGGCGGCCAGTGCCAGCGCGTCATGATCGCCATGGCCATTGCCTGCAATCCAAAGCTTCTTATCGCCGACGAGCCGACCACCGCGCTCGACGTGACCATCCAGAAGCAGATCCTCGATCTTCTCGTCGGCCTGCAGCAGCAGACCGGCATGGGCCTGATCATGATCACCCATGACATGGGCGTCGTCGCCGAAACCGCCGACCGCGTCATCGTGCAATATAAGGGGCACAAGATGGAGGAGGCCGACGTGCTCTCCCTCTTTGAAAATCCCCAGTCGAACTATACGCGGGCGCTGCTGTCGGCCCTGCCGGAAAATGCCGTGGGCGATCGCCTGCCGACCGTTTCCGACATGCTGTTCACCGCTGCGCCGGGAGTCTCCCAATGACGACACCCGTTCTCGAAGTCCGCAATCTCAAGCGCGACTATGTCACCTCCGGCGGTTTCCTGAAGCCGGCCAAGGTGCTGCACGCTGTCAAGGGCGTCAGTTTCTCGCTCGAAAAGGGCCGGACGCTGGCCGTGGTGGGCGAAAGCGGCTGCGGCAAGTCGACCCTTGCCCGCATGATCACGCTGATCGACGAGGCAACCTCTGGCGAAATTTTCATCGATGGCATCAAGGCCAGCGCCGCACATGTCACCAAGGAACTGCGCCAGAAGGTGCAGATCGTCTTCCAGAATCCCTATGGCTCGCTCAATCCGCGCCAGAAGATCGGCGACGTGCTCTCCGAACCGCTGCTGCTCAATACCGACATGTCGGCTGCTGAGCGGCGCGAAAAGGCCATGGCCATGCTGACCAAGGTTGGTCTCCAGCCGGAACACTATAACCGCTATCCGCACATGTTCTCGGGCGGCCAGCGCCAGCGCATCGCCATTGCCCGCGCCCTTATGCTGAACCCGAGCTTCCTCGTGCTCGACGAGCCGGTTTCGGCGCTCGACCTTTCGGTGCAGGCGCAGATTCTGAATCTCTTGAAGGATCTGCAGGACGAGTTCGGGCTGACCTATGTGTTCATCAGCCATGACCTCTCGGTCGTGCGCTATATCGCCGATGAAGTCATGGTCATGTACTTTGGCGACGTCGTCGAACACGGCAGCCGTGACGAGGTGTTTTCGGCCCCCAAGCACGACTACACCAAGACGCTCTTTGCCGCGACGCCGCAGGCCGATGTGGAACACATCCGCGCCCGTATCGCGCGGAAAAAGGCCTCCGCGGCCTGATCCCAATGTCGCGACGCCGACGCGGAGCCAAGCGCCCCGCGCCGGCGTTGTCAGGGAATGCCGACGCGGACACAGGAACTCAGAGCCAGACAGCGGGACCGGGGCCGAAGGGCCACGGCGCCGATCGCCATTCCATGGCGCGGGTGGAAGGATATCGCCTATCGGCTCTTCATCGGTTTCACCGAAAACCGCGTGCTTCTTACCGCTGCCGGCGTTGCCTATTTCCTCCTGTTCGCGCTGGTGCCGTCGCTGAGCCTCTTTGTCTCGCTCTACGGGCTCCTCAACGATCCCGTGGGCGTCGTCGATCAGCTCAGCCTGCTCGATGGTCTCGTGCCCGCCAGCGGTCTCGACATCATCCGCGAACAATTGGTGCGGCTGACAAGCCAGGATAGCGGCGAACTTGGGATCGCCCTCGTCGTCTCGCTGGTGGCGGCGCTGTGGGGCGCCAGTGCGGGGATCAAGGCCTTGTTCGACGCCATGAACGTTGTCTATGGCGAACAGGAAAAGCGGAACATCTTTCACATCCACCTGCTCGCCCTCGCCTTCATTTTTGGCGGCCTGGTCATGCTGGTGCTGATGCTGGCGGTGATGCTCGGCGTCCCCGCCCTGCTGCAGGTTCTCGCGCTTGGCGGCTATGAGTGGATCGTGCGGGCCGGCGCCTATGTGCTGATGCTCGTCAGCCTCCTCGTCGCGCTCTCCTCGATCTATCGCTGGGGGCCAAGCCGCGCCGTCGCCAAGTGGCGCTGGATCACGCCGGGCAGCCTTTTTGCCACCGTCGGTATCATGCTGATGTCGGCGGGCTATTCATGGTACGCGGCCAATTTTGCGCGGTTTAGCGCCACTTATGGTTCACTGGGGGCGGTAATTGGTTTTCTCACCTGGATCTGGCTCTCGGTCACCATCGTCATTCTGGGCGGATCGCTGAATTCGGAGAGCGAGCACCAGACGACGGCCGACTCAACCACGGGCGAACCGCGCCCCATGGGAACGCGCGGCGCCTATGTTGCCGATACGGTCGGCGGTCGCTGGCCGGCCAAGGGCGGGGACGCCGCCAAGGAGCAGCCGGCCAGCGAGGATGTGGCTAGACGCTGACGCGGCGACCTTCGCGCGAGGAGGCGATGAGCGCGTCGATCAGCTTATGGACTGCCAGCGCCGAATGGCCGGTCGAGACGGGCTGGCGCCCCTCCTCTACCGCATCGGCGAAATCCTTGATCTGCGCCATGTGCCAGTCGAAGGGAAAAGCCATGGGATCGGCACCGCCGCCGGAATTGCTGGCCTCGCCGATATTCTCCTCGCGGCCGTCGAACCACTTCAAATTCAGATTGCCGCCTGCCAGCGTTGCGCTGGCGTTTTCGAAATTGAGCGTGATGCTTTCGGCCCCGCCGGGGAAATTGGCCGTGGTCGCCATCAGGCCGCCCACCGCGCCATTGGCGAATTCGAGGCCGCCCGCGACAAAATCCTCGGTCTCCATCTGGTGGAAGCCGGTGGTCGCGGCGAGAGCTGTCACCGCCTTGACCGGGCCTGTCAGGCTTAGCATCAGGTCGAGCGAGTGGATGGCTTGCGTGATCAGAACGCCGCCACCGTCCTGGGCAAAACTGCCGCGGCCGGGCCTGTCATAGTATCCCTGCTGAGGGCGCCACCACGGCACGACGAGATGGGCGGCGAAGAGTTTTCCGAGTTCACCGCTCGCAACCCTGTCGGCCAGCGCCTTGGAGGCGGCGCGGAATCGGTGCTGGAAGATGATGCCCAGGGTCACCCCCGCTTTCTCGCAGATATCGACGATGCGGGCAGCGGCTTCCGTCGTGCGCTCGACCGGCTTTTCCATCAGCACATGCTTGCCGGCCGCAGCCGCTGCGGCGACGAATGGCTCGCGGGCGTTGGGCGGTGTGAGAATCAGAACGGCATCGAGGTCGGGATCGGCCAACATCGCTTCGTAGCTTTGGGCCGCCGGAAAACCGTAGAGGTCGCAAAACTCCTGGAGCGCCGCGGGATCGCGCCGCCAGACGCCGCGGACGTCGATCCGGTCTTTCAGTGCATTGAGCGCCAGCGCATGCGGCTTTGCCGCCATGCCGGTGCCGACCACGCCCAGCCCAAATTTCCTGCCCAGCGCCATTTCCGCTCTCCCTCAAAATCGTTCCATACAAGATAGACGGAGGGGGTTTAGCGAAATTCGCGGGGCTTGTCGCCTGTTCTAACTGGCGCGACGCCAGCTTTGTTCGAGGAGAAAACCTTCAAGCGCCTCGCGCGGCATGGGCTTGGCGAAGGCATAGCCCTGCAGGATATCGCAGCCGAGATCGCGCAGGATTTTGGCGTGTTCCATGGTCTCGACGCCCTCGGCGACGATCTCGATATCCATTGATTTGCCGATATCGACGATGGAGGCAACGAGCCGGCGCTGGCCCGGCTCGGTGATGATCGGGTCGACCAATTGCCGGTCGATCTTGAGGCGGCGCGGATGCAGTTTTTGCAGGGAAACGATCGAGGCATAGCCGGTGCCGAAATCGTCGATTTCGACATCGATGCCGAGCGCCTTGATCTGCTCGATATTCCAGGCGATGACGCCGTCGCTTTCGTCGAGATAGATGGATTCAACCAGTTCGAAGGCAACGCGGCCTTCGGGAAGGTCCATTTCCCGCAGCGCCGCGACAAGATTCTCGTCGTGGAGGCGTCGCTGGGAGACGTTGACCGACACCCGCGGCACGCGCAGCCCCATGCGGTCCCAGCGTTCGAGATCCTTAAGACCCTGCTGCAAAATGGCGTGGTCGATTGCCGCGACGACGCTCAGCTCTTCGGCAATCTCCATAAAGCTGTCGGGACTGCGCAGACCCAATGTCGGATGCCGCCAGCGCGCCAGCGCCTCAACACCGACAACATCGAGCGTCCGCGCGTCGAACTGAGGCTGATAGTGGGCGACAAAATCGTGGTTTTCGAGGCTCGATAGGATTTCGTCGGCGACGCGCTTGGTATTGATCACCTCGGCTTGCAATGCGGCCGAGAAGAATTCGAAGCGATTGCGGCCGCGATCCTTGGCGCGATAGAGCGCGATATCGGCATTGATCAGCAATTGCTCGACATCGATGGCGGGCACCATGCCCGTGGCGATGCCGACGCTGACGCCGCACCGGCATTCGTGCCCTTCATGCATCACCGGCTTGCGCATGGATTCCACCAGACGTCCCGCGAGCCGGGCCAAACCCTCCTCGCCATGGCTATTGCTGGAGACAACGACAAATTCGTCGCCGCCGATGCGGGCGACGAAATCGGTGTCGCGGCAGCTTTCGCGCAGCACTTTGCTCGCATGGATGAGCATGGCATCGCCCGCGGCGTGGCCGAGCGTGTCGTTGATCTGCTTGAAGCGGTCGAGATCGATATGCAGCAGCGCGATGGTGCCGGAACCGCCATAGCCGCCGGCGGCATTACTGCGCAGCATTTCGTCGAGATAGCGCCGATTGGGCAGGCCGGTCAGGCTATCATGGAGCGCATTGTGCTCGATGCGGACGCGGGCGGCTTCAAGCTCGGTATTGCGCGCTTCGGTCAGGGCTTTGGCGCGGCGTAAATCTTCGCTCAGTGCCACGTCGGCCGTCACGTCCCAATTGATGCCCATGACGCGGTCATCTTCGCCGGGCGCGCGATAGAGCACGGCAATCGAGCGGATGTGGCGCGTCGTGCCATCGGGCAGCACGATGCGGTAATCGGACTGGTAGCGGCCATTGGCGATGGAGGTGCGGAATTCGCTTTCCGCCCGCGCCTTGTCTTCGGGGTGAACCACTTTCTGCCAGTGGTCGTGCGTGCGCCCGCCGCTATCGACAGACATGCCGTAGATTTCATTGGTGCGCGCGTCCCACACTTCCTCGCCGGTCGCCAGGTCCAGCTCCCAAAGCCCCACTTTCGAGGTTTCGAGGGCAAGGTTGAGGCGCTGGGTCTGCTGGGTCAGCTCGGCCTCGCGGGCGCGCAACTGGGCGATATAGTCGTGGCGCTGGCTGATCATGCGGCCGGCAATGACAAAGGGCAGCAGGATCAGGCAGCCGGCGATGAAAATGGCGCCGCGCAGCATGAACTGGCTCATCATGCCCGATTGCCAGCCGGCCTTGGGCACGGCGGCGATCTGCCAACTGCCGCTGGGCAGGGTGACATTGGCGAGCACGGGCTGGCGGCCAGTGAGGCTGTCGCCGTAAAAGAGCTTGCCGTGGCCGCCCTGACTGTCATGGCCGGTGATGGAAATATCGAGATCGTCGACCGAGGGATCGTAGAGGCCGCTGTCCTTGTAGAGCCGGTCGGTATCGATGACGGCAGAAACGACGCCCCAGAATTTCTTCCAGCCGCCTTCGGTCGTGTAGACAGGGAAGCGGCCGACAAAGCCGCGCCCGCCCTGGACGAGATCGACGGGGCCGGCCAGTACCATCTTGCCGGTAAAGAGCACCTGCTGCACCGCATCCCATTGATTGGGCGTCTGGCGATAGTCGAGCCCGATAGCCTTCTCATTGCCTTCGAGCGGATAGGTCATGCGGATCACGAGATCAGGCGCGGCGGCGACCGAGCGGAGCTGGCTATCTTCTTCGAAGAGATTGCCGACCAGCGCATCGAAGCGGGCCTGATCCATATCGGGTTCGGTGGAAATGACCGAAACGAGACCCCGCACCAATTGCACATTGCTCGAGACATGGCCTTCGAGCTTGGCGCGAATGACGGAGATGCGGCCGAGGACTTCGGAACGGACCCGTTCCTGATTGATGGTTTCGGCCTGCCGGTCGAGCACGAGCCCGGCGACGACGACCACCAGAAACGCCAAAAGGGCGGGCAGGAAACTTGTCCGCCGCCACTCCCGGTTCTTTTGCCTCGCCCCGCCGAAACCCATATTGCCCATATGCCTGCACGGACCAATACTGGCCTCTGGAGGGCATAGTAGTGGGCTGGAATTGACCAGTTCCTTACCGGGCCTACGCAATTAGACGCTTGGTAAATATCTGGCAAAACTTCCGGAAAGTGGCCTAGCGGCGGACGAGGACCAGATTTCGGCCGGAGCCGCCGGGCGGAATGGCGAGGGCGATCACGATGTTGGCAGCATCGGCTACATGGGTTGCGCGTTCGGCCCATTCGACGAGAACGAAAGCATTGGCATTGTCGAGCAGCCCGAGTTCGTCGGCTTCGGCCGCATCGCCAAGCCGGTAGAGATCGGCATGCAGCACCGGGCCGCGGGGCGTCTCATAGGGCTGCACCAGGGCAAAGGTGGGCGACGGGACTTCGAGCTCGGGATCGCCCGCGAGCGCACGGATGGTGGCGCGGGCCAGGGCCGATTTGCCGGCACCGAGTTCGCCTTCGAGGCTGACAATGTCGCCCGGCTGCAGCATGTCCGCCAGTTCCTGCCCAAAGGCGAGGGTCGCCGCGTCATCGGCAAGGAAGCGTTCCATTTATTCGGCGACGCCGGCAAGCGCGCTGTCGCGCGGCAGGTTGACGACGATGCGGCTGCCGCGCGGTTCGCGCTGCTGGGCCGAAATCGTGCCGCCATGGAGATTGACGAAGGTGCGGACGATGGACAGACCAAGACCGGCGCCGCGCAGCCGGCCACCGGCGCTCGGGGTATCGAGGCGCGTCAGGATGGCGGAGCGCAATTCGTCGGTCAGGCCCGGACCTTCATCGTCGATGATGAAAAGGATGCGGTCGGCACGATGGGTGACCGAAAGCCGGATTTCCCCGCCCGGCGGGGAGAAACGTGCCGCATTGGACAGCAGGTTATAGAGCACCTGCACGATGCGCGTGCCGTCGGCGATGAATTCTGGCAGGTTCGGCTCGATCTCGACCACGAGATTGGTTGCATTTCCCGAGACCTCGGGGAAGCTCGCCGAAAGACCGGCTCGCGCCTTGTCGATCAGGACCGACACATTGAGCGGCTCGGGATTAAGCTCGGCAATGCCGGCGTCGACTGAAGCGAGGTCGAGAATATTGTCGATCAGCACGCCCAGCGTCACCGAGGAAGCGCGGATATATTCGATATAGGCCTTTTGCCGCTCGTTGAGGCTGTCGCCCTCGGTGCCGGCAAGGAGGTCGGCAAAGCCGATGATATTGGTCAGGGGGCTGCGCAATTCATAGGAGACGTTCTCGACGAAAGCGTCCTTGAGCCGGTCGGCGGTGACCAGCGCGTCGTTGCGTTCCTTGAGGACTTTTGAATAGCTGGCGCTTTCGGTCACATCGAGGAAAGTCATCATGGTCTGCCCGTCGGACAGGCGGGTGGTCGCATAATCGAGCAGGCGCCCATCGGTGCGCTCGATGCGGCCGGCCTTGTCGGTGCGGGTGGGGTTGAGGTCGATGATATTGCGCTTGAGGTCGGACCAGATCTTGGCGCCGTCGGGCAAGACCTGGCCCGAGGCATCGGCTATCTGGTCGATATGGGGATTGGCGCCGAGCGTGTTCATCGGCAGCTTCCAGAGCGCGGAAAGGCGCGGATTGGAAAGCGTCAGGCGGCCATTGGTGCCGAACACGGCGACGGCTTCGGAGAGCGAATTGATGGTCTCGCGCTGCACATTGGTCATGGCCTTGTTGGCCGATTCCAGTTCCAGGCGCTCGGTGAGGTCTTCAAAGACATAGATCACGCCGCCCTGCGCGCCCGCCGGGGCGGAAATGACCTTGATGGTGCGGCCATCGGGCAGGTGCCAGGGCTCGGCTTCGAAGGGGGCTTTTCGGGTGTAGCTCTCGAGGTGCTTGGCGCGCCAGGTGTGATAGTCGACCTGATTGGGCAGCATGCCTTCGGTGCGCAGCTTGTCGAGAATGGCGCGCTCGTCGAGGCCGGGGGTGAGGAATTTGCGGTCGAGGTTCCAGAGCGCGGCATAGGCGGGGTTGAACTGGATCAGTTCGCGCCGCGCATTGAAAATGGCGATCGGGGTCGCCAGCGCGTCGATGATCCCCGCGATATGGGCAAAGCTCGGTTCGCCCGCCTTGTCGTCGCTGACGACGAGAGGTTCGAGATAGCCGGCGCGGCCTTCGGCAACCGGCACATCGACCAGCTCGAAATCGCCACCCTTGCCCAGCGATACGCGCTGGCGCACCGGTTCTTCATTGCCGCGGCATTGCGCCAAATGGGCCTGCAATTGCTTGGCATCGAGCACTTCGGCCGGCGTTTCGGCGCTGACCGGTTTGCCGAGGGTCCGGCAGAGGTCGAGATAGGGCTGGTTGGCAAAGACCAGACGGCCGCCGGTATCGCGCAGGAATGCCGGGCGGTTGAGGAGGTCGAGCAGCGCCAACACGCTTTCGCGGTCGTCGCCACTGGGCGCCGGGGCATCGGTGCCCGGCTGCGCAAAAGCCGGGCGCAGGCGCAGGGCCGCGCCACCACCGGCCAGCCAGCCGGTCGCACGGATGAGCCGGCCATCGAGCGCCTTGACGCTAGAATTGAAGGGACGACCTTCGACGCGAAGCTGTTCGACCAGTTGCGCCAGATTGTCGGCTTCGCTGCCCGAAAGCCAGGTATCGAAATTGAGCACGCTTTGCGGCTGCCGTCCGGGCGGCAGGACCGCGGCGGCCTGACCCAGGAGGCGTGGCGGCGTGCCCGGCTGTTCGGGCCAGATGACGGTCAGTTCGCGGCTGCCGCCGATGAGATTTTCATAGTCGTCGACCAGGGCGCGGAGATCAGCGATCTGCTCCTGAAACTGCCGTTGCGCCTTGCGCCCGTCCCGGGAAAGCTTGCGCAGTGCGGAGACGGCGACCAGGGCAAAACCGCCCGCGCCAAGCACCACTGCCACCGGCACGATGCCGCCCAGATTTGCCGTAGAAGCTCCCTGAGCGAAGGCTGGGACAGCCGTCATCAGAGTGAGTGGAGCAGACGCAATAATTGCGAATCCCCAATGCTTCCGGAATAGATCCGGCGCCATATATAGCCCTCGCTTCTTTGTTTCGCTGCAAGTCCGGCAGAGCCGGTACGCGTGCACATGAGACAGGCGCCCAAACGCGGAAACCCTCAAACGAGGATTCCAGGTGCCCCCGAGCCGGTTACGTGTCCCCTGACAACCGAATCGCCTCACCATACCGAGGTGGAGAATCGGGAAAAAGAGTCCTTATGGCTGTGCTTTGCGGGCAAAGCGCGAAGGAAGCGCTTGACCGAGAACGAACTAGAAACGATTTATTAACCATTCGGGCCGGTTCGGGTTGGACAGGTCACTTTTCTGCTACCGGTAGGCGATCAGCGATTCTGCCACCAATGCGCCCAAACGAAAACTCCCCAGCCATGGGCCGGGGAGTAATGTGATCGACAGGGGTCCAAAAATCAGAATTCGGACCAGTCATCGGCCTTCACCGCGGCATTGCCATGGCTGAGATAGGCTGAGGCGGCCTGCTTGACCTTGCCCTGAAGGGCCTTGATGCCGCTGGGGCGGGCCGCCGGGGCGGGTTTGGCCGCAACTGCTGCACGCGCGGCGCGTGCGGAGTCGATGGTGAAGACATCGACGATCTGGTCGAGTTCGGTTGCCTGGGCCTCGGTCTGTTCGATGGCCGCATTCACCTCTTCCACCAGCGCCGCATTGTGCTGGGTCATTTCGTCCATCTGGCGGACGGCGGTATTGACCTCGTCGATGGAAGAAGCCTGTTCGCGGCTGGCGCTGGCGATATCGTCGAGGAGCGCGCTATTGGCGCGCACCGCTTCGAGCATGGCCGAGAGCTTGTCGGCGGCGCTGGCCACGAGCTTCGAACCGGTGCCGACTTCCTGGGCGCTCTGCTCGATGAGCAGTTTTACGTCCGAAGACGCGGTCGCTGCCGATTGTGCGAGGCGACGAACTTCGACGGCCACAACCGCAAAACCCTTGCCGGCTTCGCCCGCACGCGCGGCTTCAACCGAGGCGTTAAGGGCGAGAAGGTTGGTCTGGAAGGCGATGTCGTCGATCATGCCGATGATGTTGGAAATCTTGGCCGAGGACTGGGTGATCCGTTCCATGGCCTGGTTGGCTTCGCTCATGACGCGGCCGCCATCTTCGGCCACCAGCGACACGGCATTGGCCTTCTGGCTCGCATCGGCGGCCTTCTTGGCGTTTTCCGTAACCGTCTGGGCAAGTTGCTCCATGGTGGCGGAGGTTTCTTCGATGGTCGCTGCCTGGCGCGTGGTGCGCTCTGAGAGGTCATTGGCGCCGGAGAGGATTTCGCTCGTGGCCGATTTCAGCGTGCCCGACGTGCCGCGCAACTGACCGACGATGGAGGTGAGCTTGTCGGCCACTTCATTGACGTCGGACTGCAGCTTGGCGAAGGCACCGCGGTGCTGGCCTTCCATGCGACGGGTGAGGTCGGTATTGGCGAGCGCCGAGAGTACGGAGCCGGTTTCATCGAGGCCGCGATCGACGCTGTCGACGAGGTTGTTGACCGATTTGGCCAGACCATTGAGTTCGGCATCGGGGAAGGTTGCCGGCACGCGCTTGGTGAAATCGCCATCGATGGCCGAATCCACCACGTCGCCAAAGGCGCGCTGCAGCTCGACCATCATCTTCTGCCGCTCTTCGCTATCGCGGATGATGCGAGCGGCTTCCGCCTCGGTCATTTCGGCGACTTTCAGGCCGTTCTCGCGGAACACTTCCACGGCGCGCGCCATGGCGCCGATTTCGTCGCTCCGATTGGCGCCGACCACTTCGGTATCGAACTGGCCATCGGCCACCTTGTCCATGACATCGGTGAGGCGCGCGATCGGCGTGGTGATGGTGCGGGAAATGAGGAAGGCGACACCCGAAACGACCAGGGCCACGATGAGGGCGATCAGCCCGGTTTCGATCAGGCTGCGCTGGGCGGCGGCGCGCAGATCGTCGATATAGACGCCGGTGCCGACGACCCAACCCCAGGGCTCGAACAGTTTGACATAGGTGCGCTTGTCGACCGGCGGGGTGTCGGGCGTGCGGGCCCACTGATATTCGACAAAGCCCGAACCGCTCTTCTTGGCGAGTTCGATCATCTCGGCAACGAATTTCTTGCCGGTGGGATCGGCCAATTGCGACTGGTCCATGCCGACCATTTCGGGCTTCACGCCATGCATGAGCATGATCGCGTCCATGCCGTTGATGAACATATATTCGTTGCCGCGATAGCGCAGGCTCTGCAGGGCGCTCAGCGCCCCGGCCTTGGCGGCTTCTTCGGTCAGCTCGCCGGCCTGGGCGCGCTTATAGAAGCCATCGACGATGGAGACGGCAGAATCGGTAATGGATTGGAGTTCGGCTGCACGCAGTTGGTCACGCGTCGCATTGATCTGCTGCATGTTCATCCAGCCCATGACGGCCAGCGACACCACAGCGAGGCCGACCAGCAGATAGATGCGGCCCGCGATGTTGAGTTTAAACATTCCTATGCCTTCTCACACCTTCTGGTGTGTCGTTATCCGTGACGCTTGGGGCGCGGGGATAAAGGCATGCAGAACCGGAACGCGGTTTCTCCGCGTCTTGCCCAAACCGATGTGCCCCCGCACTTTTCGAGCTGTGGCCGTCCATCCACGTCTCTCGCGTCCAGTAAGGCACGAACACGGTAAAAATTCCGCTACCGCCTGAAAGCGAAAGGGGCCCCAGAGGGCCCCTTTGCAAACCATATCCTTGCTCGGATCAGAACTCCGACCAGTCTTCCTTGAGGGCCGCATTGCCCTCGGTGAGATAGGCGGCCGCGGCGGCCTTCACCTTGGGCTGGGCCTTGACCGGTGCCGGGCGGGCCATTGCGCTTGGGCGGGCGTCGAGCGCAAAGACATCGACGATCCGGTCAAGCTCGCTTGCCTGGTGTTCGGTCTGCTCGATGGCGGCATTCACCTCTTCCACCAGCGCGGCATTGTGCTGGGTCATCTCGTCCATCTGGCGCACGGCGGTATTGACCTCGTCGATGGCCGAAGCCTGTTCGCGGCTGGCGCGGGCGATGTCGTCGAGCAGCGTCGTATTGGCGCGCAGCGCATCCATCATGGCGGTCAGCTTGCCTGCGGCATCGGCCACGAGCTTGGAGCCGGTGCCGACTTCCTGCGCGCTCTGCTCGATCAGGGCCTTCACTTCCGAGGAGGCGTTGGCGGCAGATTGTGCGAGGCGACGGACTTCCACGGCGACGACGGCAAAGCCCTTGCCGGCTTCGCCGGCACGCGCGGCTTCCACAGAGGCGTTGAGGGCCAGCAGATTGGTCTGGAAGGCGATGTCGTCGATCATGCCGATGATATTGGAGATCTTCGACGACGACTGGGTGATCCGCTCCATTGCCGAATTGGCCTCTTCCATCACCGCGCCGCCTTCTTCGGCGGAACGCGTGACGAGACCCGCCTTCTGGCTGGCATCAGCCGCCTTCCTGGCGTTTTCGGTGACCGTCTGAGCCAGTTGCTCCATCGAGGCCGAAGTCTCTTCGATGGTTGCCGCCTGACGCGTGGTGCGCTCTGAGAGGTCGTTGGCGCCCGAGAGGATTTCGCCGGTCGCGGTTTTGAGCGTGCCCGAGGTGCCGCGGAGCTGGCCGACGATATCGGTCAGCTTGTCGGCCACGGCATTGATGTCGGTCTTCAATTTGGCGAAGGCGCCGCGATGCTCGCCCACCATGCGATGGGTAAGATCGGTATTGGCGAGGGCGGAAAGGACAGAGCCAGTTTCGGTGAGGCCATGGTCGACGCTGTCGACGAGGCGATTGACCGAATTGGCGAGATCGTTGAGCTCGGCATCGGGGAACTGGGCCGGCACGCGCTGGGAGAAATTGCCCTCGACCGCGGAATTGACCACGTCGCCGAACGAGCGCTGCAGTTCCACCATCATCTTCTGGCGGGCTTCCTGATCACGAATGATACGGGCGGCTTCCGCCTCGGTCATTTCAGCGACCTTGAGACCATTTTCGCGGAACACTTCCACGGCGCGCGCCATGGCGCCGATTTCGTCGCGACGGGCCGTGCCGTCGATAACGGTGTCATAGGCGCCATCGGCAACCTGAACCATGGATTTGTTCAGTTCGACCATCGGCTTGGCGATCGAGCGGGCAACGACCACACCGACGATCAGTATGGCCACGATGATGGCGAGCGTGATGCCGCCGCCTTCGAGCACCGACTGCCAGAAGATCGCATCCACCTGGTTGAACAGAATGCCCGAAGCAATGCTCCAGCCCCAGGGCTCGAAACCCTGCGCATAGGACACCTTGTCGGCCAGCCCGCCCTCGGGCTTGGTGAAGAGATAGGTCTGGAAGGCGGAACCATGCGCCTTCACGTTCTCCACCATCTCCTTGATGTAGAGCGTGCCGCGGCCGTCCTTTTCGATGGAACGATCCGAGCCCTGCTTTTCGGGCTTGGTCGGATGCATCAGCATCACGAGGTCGTAGGTATCGACGAAGAAATATTCGTTGCCCTGGTAGCGCAGGGCACGCAGCGTTTCGAGCGCCAGGGATTTGGCCTGGTCTTCGGTGAACTCGCCTGCCTGGGCGCGATCATAAAAGCTCTGCACCGTCGAGACTGCGGTCTGCACCACGCTCTGCAATTCCGTGCGCTTGAACTGCTCGAGGTTCATGCGCTGGTTGTAAAGCTGATAGGAAACGACCCCCATCATGCCGACAGCGAAAATTGCCAGCAGGAAATAAAGCCGACGCGACAAACTACCCGTAACCCAACCCAACACTTGGGGTCCCCTATTCAATGCACCCTAAGCTGACGGCATTCGCAACGGCAGTTCGGTGGTCCTACGCCAGTAAAAATGCGTGGTTGTGATTAAGCGGGCGTAAATGATGCCCCCAAGCGGAAGTTATTTTCCGCCAAAGAAAAAAGGGGCCGCGTGCGGCCCCCTTCCGTCATGCCAAAAGTTGTCAGAACTCGGACCAGTCGTCCTTGAGGGCGGCGTTGCCATTGCTCAGATAAGCCGAGGCCGCAGCCTTGACGCGCGCTACCGGCTTTGCCGGCTGGCGCGGTGCGGTTGCCGGTGCCCGGGCCGCCCTGCCCTGCTCGATCTGGAACACGTCGACGATGCGGTCGAGCTCGCCGGCCTGGTTCTCGGTCTGCTCGATGGCGGCGTTGATCTCTTCCACCAGCGCCGCATTGTGCTGGGTCATTTCATCCATCTGGCGGACGGCGGTATTGACCTCGTCAATGGCCGAAGCCTGCTCGCGGCTGGCGCGGGCGATGTCGTCGAGGAGCGCGGTATTGGCACGCACCGCCTCCATCATCGCGGTCAGCTTGCCCGCGGCATCGGCCACGAGTTTGGAACCGGTGCCGACTTCCTGGGCACTCTGCTCGATCAGGGCCTTCACTTCGGATGAAGCATTGGCGGCCGATTGCGCCAGGCGCCGCACTTCGACGGCAACCACCGCAAAGCCCTTGCCCGCTTCGCCGGCACGCGCGGCTTCCACCGAAGCGTTGAGGGCAAGCAGGTTGGTCTGGAAGGCGATATCGTCGATCATGCCGATGATGTTGGAGATCTTGGCCGAGGACTGGGTAATCCGCTCCATGGCGTCATTGGCTTCGCCCATCACCACCGTGCCATCCTCGGCCGAGCGCGAGACCATGCCTGCCTTCTGGCTGGCATCGGCCGCCTTCTTGGCGTTTTCGGTGACCGTCTGAGCCAGTTGCTCCATCGAGGCAGAGGTTTCTTCGATGGTCGCGGCCTGGCGCGTGGTGCGCTCGGAGAGGTCGTTGGCGCCGGAGAGGATTTCGCCGGTAGCGGTTTTCAGCGTGCCCGAGGTGCCGCGCAACTGACCCACGATGTCGGTCAGCTTTTCGGCCACGGCATTGATGTCGGTCTTCAATTTGGCGAAGGCGCCGTGATGCTGGCCGTTCATGCGGCGGGTCAGGTCGGTATTGGCGAGAGCCGAGAGCACCGAAGCGGTCTCGGTCAGGCCGTGATCGACGCTGTCGACGAGGCGGTTGACGGAATTGGCGAGGTCGTTGAGCTCGGCATCCGGGAACTGGGCCGGCACCCGCTGGGAGAAATTGCCATCGACGGCGGCATCGACCACGTCGCCAAAGGCGCGCTGCAATTCCACCATCATCTGCTGCCGGGCCTCGGAATCGCGGATAATGCGGGCGGCTTCCGCCTCGGTCATCTGGGCGACCTTGAGGCCATTTTCGCGGAACACTTCCACGGCGCGGGCCATGGCGCCGATTTCGTCCTGACGTTCGGCGCCAAGCACTTCGGTTTCGAACTGGCCATCGGCCACCTTGCCCATGACGCTGGTGAGCCGGGCGATCGGCTGGGAAACCAGGGAGCGCAGCACCAGCCAGATGACCAGAACCGACAGCAGGGTAACAAGGACGGTGACGCCGAAGAGAATGCTGCGGGCCTCGGTCAGCGGAGCAAAGGCGGCGGCCTTGTCGCGATCGATGCCGACATACCATTCAACACCCGGCAGGCCCGGAATGGGCGCGAAGCTGACGAGAACCTCGGCGCCGGCAGCGCTGGCAACCACAGGCTGGGTCGAGAGCGCCGGGGCCGTGCCGTCAAAGGCATCGGCCAGGGTCTTGCCCACGAGTTCGGGATTGGCATGGACGAGGATGGTGCCATTGGCACTGGCAAGGAAAAGCTCGCCTTTGCCGCCGAGATCGACCTCGGCCAGCATGGCCACGATGGCGGCAATGGAGAAGTCGGATGCGACGACGCCGGTTACCTGGCCATTGACCGAAACGGGCGTGGCGAGAGACACGATCAGGTCGCCCGAGGAGGCATCGGCATAGGGCTCGGTGAGCACCGTGCCGCCCGCCGCCACAGCGTCCTGATACCAGGGGCGCACGCGCGGATCGTAGCCTTCGGGCAGTTCATTGGCCGGAAAAGTGTCGAACTGGCCGGTGGCGGCGTGACCGAAATAGGTCGAGATGAAATTGTTGATATAGGTGTCGCGGTTGAATGTTTCCGAGACATTCTCGCCGACCGGCAGCTTGGCGACCGACTGCATGGCGGCCTCGATCAGCAGGGTGCGGCCGCCGAACCAGTTGCCGACCGAGCGGGCGGTCGAGGAGGCGACGCTGCGCAGATCAGCTTCGATATCGCTCTCGAGCCGGCGGCTATCGCGCCAGTCCTGATAGAAGGCAAAACTCGCCATGGTGACGAGAACGATGCCGATCGTTGCGATCAGCACCTTGGCGGCGATGCTCGATCGCATAGCGGCCAGTGGATTGGTAATAAAACGGCGCATGTCGCCCCCGACACTGAAATCTCGGGGGCAACCTGCACGATTAAGGTAAATTTCCGATAAAAAGCCCGCAAAAGCGGGCTTTTTCACGTTCCGACAGGGCTTTAGTAGCGGTATTCGTTCGACTTGAACGGGCCGCTCTCGCTGACGCCGATATATTCGGCCTGAACCTTGCTCAGCTTGGTCAGCTTGGCGCCGAGCTTGGCGAGGTGCAGTTCGGCGACCTTTTCGTCGAGATGCTTGGGCAGCACGTGCACCTTCTTTTCGAGCTTTTCGCCATTGGTCCAGAGTTCGATCTGGGCCAGCGTCTGGTTCGAGAACGAAGCAGACATGACAAAGCTCGGGTGACCCGTGGCATTGCCGAGATTCACGAGGCGACCTTCGGAGAGCAGGATCAGGCGCTTGCCATTGGGCTGTTCGATGAGATCAACCTGCGGCTTGACATTGGTCCACTTGAAGTTGCGCAGGCCCAGCACGTCGATTTCGTTGTCGAAGTGGCCGATATTGCAGACGATGGCCATGTCCTTGAGGTTGCGCATATCGTCGACCATCAGCACGTCGCGGTTGCCCGTGGCCGTGACGACGATGTCGGCGCGGTGCGCAGCGTCCTCGAGGGTAACGACCTCAAAACCTTCCATGGCGGCCTGCAGCGCGCAGATCGGATCGACTTCGGTGACGAGCACGCGGGCGCCGGCGCCGCGGAGCGATTCAGCCGAACCCTTGCCCACATCGCCATAGCCGCAGACGATGGCGACCTTGCCAGCCAGCATCACGTCGGTGCCGCGACGGATGGCGTCGACGAGCGATTCGCGGGTGCCGTACTTGTTGTCGAATTTCGACTTGGTGACGGAGTCATTGACGTTGATGGCCGGGAACGGCAGTTCGCCTTTGGCGTGAAGCTGATAGAGGCGCATCACGCCCGTGGTGGTTTCTTCCGAAACGCCGCGGATCGCGTCCTTGATCTTCCCGAAGAAGCCCGGGGTCTTTTCGAGGCGACGCTTGATGGTGGCGAAGAAGATTTCCTCTTCCTCATTGCCGGGCTTGGCGAGGACGGAAATGTCCTTCTCGGCCTTGGCGCCGTTGAGGATGTACATGGTGGCGTCGCCGCCATCATCGAGGATCATGTTGGGGGTGAGGCCATTGCCCCAATCCATCATGCGGTCGGTAAAATCCCAATATTCTTCCAGCGTTTCACCCTTGTGGGCGAAGACCGGGATGCCGGCGGCGGCGATGGCGGCTGCGGCATGGTCCTGGGTCGAGAAGATATTGCACGAGACCCAGCGCACTTCGGCGCCGAGCGCGACCAGCGTCTCGATGAGCACGGCGGTCTGGATGGTCATGTGCAGCGAGCCGGCAATGCGGGCGCCACGCAGCGGCTGGGCCGCGGCATATTCCTCGCGGATTGCCATCAGGCCCGGCATTTCGATCTCGGCGATCTGGATTTCCTTGCGGCCGAAATCGGCCAGCGAAATGTCCCTGACCGCGTAATCGGTGGCTGGACTGGTCATGTTCGGTCTCCGGATGAGGAATTGGTTGGTCTTCCTATACGCAAGCCGAGGGTCGCATTCAACCGGGGATATAAAGGTATGTTTATGTCTTATGAACGGTAATAGACGCGGCGCCGCCGAAATGGCAACGCGCAGAAGCGGATGAGGGCGGAAAGGAGGAGATAGCCGACGCCGAAGCCAGCAGCGGCATAAAAGAGCCCTTCCATG
Source organism: Devosia riboflavina (assembly GCF_000743575.1). GTDB lineage: Bacteria > Pseudomonadota > Alphaproteobacteria > Rhizobiales > Devosiaceae > Devosia > Devosia riboflavina. The sequence continues at coordinate 64,028 of NZ_JQGC01000003.1, forward strand.
GTGACGGGTACGGCCGGCTGGTAGTTTTCGAGCGTTCGGCGGCCGATCTCGGTATCGAGGAAGGCCGGCAGGTTCCTGAAACGCTCGATGGGATCGGCGCCCTGGATCTTCTGCAGCGTTTGGCTCAACTGGTCATAGCGCACAAAGGTGCGCTCCATGCTCTCGCCGCGATCTGCAAGGAAGGTGTCGCTGGAGGCCTGGTAGCGATCAAGCGCCCCGTCCCGATCCAGTCCCGCCTCCTCGGCCGCATGGTCGAAATCGGTGGTAACGATGCGCAACTCGTCGACGGCCCCGCCCAGGCGCTGGGTATATTGCTGCGCATATTCGGGAAACTGGCTCAGCATCACCGCCAGCCCAACCCCACCGACACTGGCCAGCATGCGCCGCATATCTCACCCTCCTGCCGCAGCGGGCAGTGTGCCCGAGCCGCTATTCGGCGGCAACCTGCCGCCTGCTCGTGTCTGAAACGGGGCGATGGGCTGTCTTGATCCAATCAAAGGGATTTAGGGTTAAATCAACGAGCGCGCGCAAGGTCGCCCAGGCCACGGCAATCCAATAGACCGGCAGCAAGGCCTGGAACGGCAGGAGCCGTGTCTGGCCGGTGCGGAAGAGCCCGAGGATGTGAATGGCAAAGGCGATGCCATAGCCGAGGGCAAAGACCGAGAGACAGCTTGCCGTCCATAGATCGAGCCGCAGCAGGTCGACATGGCCGGTAAAGAAGGCAAAGAGGCAGCTCAGCATGAAGCCGGTATGCAGCAGCGGCGACAGGATCATGCCGAAAACCACGATCTCGAACACCAGGAAGCGCCACCAGCCGAGATCGCGAATCAACTGGCCGGGATGACGATTATGGACGAGTACGGTCTGCATCCAGCCCTTCATCCAGCGTCGTCTCTGCCCCATCCAGACGCGCAGGTTTTCCGGCGCATCCTCAAAAGTCGCGGAACTGCTGGTGCCGCAACTGAGCCGCCGCCGCGCCAGCCGCACGCCGAGATCGGCATCTTCGGTGACATTGTAGGCGTCCCAGCCGCCGGTCGCGCGGAGGCTCGCAAGGCGGAAATGATTGGAGGTGCCGCCAAGCGGCATTACCATGCCCCAGCGTCCCAAAGCCGGGAGAAAGACCGAAAAGAGCGCCGCATATTCGCCGGCAAAGAGCGCCGGCAGCGGGCCTTTTTCGCCATTGGCGATCACCAGCCGCGCCTGGATGCAATGAAGATGCGGCGCGCGACGGAACTGGTTGACGACCTGCCGCAATTGCCCCGGCTCCGGACGATCCTCGGCGTCGAAGACGACGACGAATTCGCCCCGGCAGAAGGGCAGCGCGAAATCGAGCGCCTTGGGCTTGGTCAACGGCAGGGCGTGCGGCACTTCCACCAGCGAAAAACGCGCATCGCCCAGATGCCGGCGCACCGCGTCCACCGTCCGGGGCGAGCGCTGCTCGACGACAAAAATGATATCGAGCCGATGGGCGGGATAATCGAGCGCCATGAGGCCGCGGCAGAGCTGGTCGACCATGTCGGCCTCGTCGCGCAGCGGCACCAGCACCGAATAGAGCGGCAGGTCTTGCGGCTCGACCCGCGCTTCGGGGGCAGTGACGCGATTGGGCATGAAGATGGAGGCGAGGCGAATGAGCGCCGGCAGCAGCATCACCGTGGCCCAGGCCGGCATGGCCCAGGCAGGCGCGAGATAGGGCAGAACCAGCAGCATCGCGACGAGGACCAGCACCAGCGCGCCGAAGGCAAGGCGCACCCCGAGGGTCAATTCAAGGCTGGCCGTGGCGCGCGGCCAGTGCCGCACCAGCCCCTGCCGCGCCGCGACAAGCAGGTCGGGCGCTGCCTCGGCGGCGAGATATTGGCGCAGGGCCGCGCCGGGCACGATGCAGAGCCGCCGGGTCAGCGCCGGATCGGTATCGTAGAGCGCGCCCAGGCGCATGAGCCCGTTGAAGTCGGGCGCCGCATAGGCGACTTCCTCGCCCAGCGTCGTCGCCCGCACGAAATGCACATCGGCGAGACGCTCGATCCGCGGGGGACCGGCCGAACTGCTGCCGGCGGGAATGACATCGAAATAGGTGAGCCCAAAAACCGTCGCGCCCCGCTCGAGCGCGGCACCGATATCGATATTGAGCGAGAAGGCGGCATGAAGGAGCGGATCGACTTCGGTCAGCAGCGCTTCTTCGAGGAGGCGCCTGGCTGTCGCATCGTCGCCGTCCGGCCCGACAATGGCCCGCATGAGCTTGAAGGCGCGCGGCATGGCGCTGCCATCAGGCCGTCAGAACCCCGCTCTGGCCTCGTCGCAGCGCAGAGGCCGGGATGAGCGCATGGCTCATCCCGGTGGCCCGCCGCACATTGTACAGGGCCTGCTCGGAGACCTCGATCCAGGCGGCGACAGTGGCCTTGCCGTCAACCAGGGCTGGTGCTCCGAGCGGGGTAATCCTCCAGCCCACGCTGGTGCCGTGCTCCACCATGGACAGAGAGGAAACGAAGGTGATGAAGGTAAAGCCCTCGGCAAGGGCATATTCCATCATCGCGCAGAAAAGAGCTGCAGACTCGGGTGCGCGCCGCCGGCCTTCGCGTCGATCGGGACGAACATAAAAGCGCGTCCAATCGGCCCCAAGCGAGGGGTCGGCGGGGAGGTCTCCAAGCACAAGCCCGTGAAAGACGGTCTGCAGCAAGTTTGGTCTGTTGAGCGGGGTGATACGCGAGCCGCCAACGAGTTCGTCGCCGTCAGTGAGCAGGATATGGGTTGCGTCCGCATTGTCGAAGTCATCGACATCGCGCCCATCGGGCCGACGCAGGTCGTTCCACCCCTGAAGATCAACGAAAATCTTGTGACGCAGGCGGTAGTTCTCCTCGAGAAGTGGAGGAGATTCGCCGCTGATCGGCGCGCGGATGATATGCACTTGCATTACCTTGCCCCCAAAGCTGCCTGCATCGTTGTCGAGCATTTGGCACGGCGGTCACACGGCTGAAAATCGGCAAATCTCCCAATAGCCATCCGGTCTTTTCCGGCGAAAATACGCAGCTTTTTTGGGATTTGAGTCGCGGCAGAACGCGCAAAAGCGCCCTCCAACCAGGCCGACAAAAGGCAAAGGCTTGGATACAGCGCTGAGAGAGTTCCACACTCGATTGTCATCCCGGCGAAGGCCAGGATCCATCCCGAGATATCAAGATGGGCCCCGGCCTTCGCCGGGGTGACAGCCAGGGTGTGATGAGGTCAGACGTGCCGCAGCGTTGCGCGCACGCCCTAAAGAACGATCAGCTTCTGGCGAATGGCTTCCACTACGGTATGGAGGCGATTATTGGTCCCGAGCCGCCGCTGCGCATTTTCGCAATGCTGATTGACCGTCCGGAAACTGAGGCCAGTGATATCGGCGATTTCCGAAGCCGTCTTGCCCACCGCGACCCATTTGAGCACTTCGGCCTCGCGCGGGGTGATGAGGCGCCGCGCAGGCGTGCGATCCATGGTGTTGAGGAAGCGCAGGCGGCCATGGGCATAGAGCGCCAGCATGTGCAATTCGAGGCGCTGCTTTTCGTCGAGCCAATCGGTCCGGCCGACCAGCGAAACCACGCCCTGCATGCCGCCTTCGAGATGGACCGGCACGCAGAGGCCCTCATCCATGCCGAAATCGCGCGCCTCATCCATGACGCGCCGTGCCGAAAAGTCCTCGGCCCGGTCATAGGGCGCCGCCGACCAATCGAAGGGCAAGGTGGTGGCAAAGCAGTTGCGCGCCACGGGGTCGACATCGACATAGCCGAGCTTGGTATAGCGTTGATACCACTCGTCATCCCAGCCCGAGAGCAGCACGAAGGGGCGCACGTCCATGCCGCGGTCGGGCAGGCCGGAAATGATAAAGCGTTCAAAGCCATATTCACGGATGGCGTCGAGCACCACCGCATGAATGCCTTGCTGGCTTTCCTGATTCTGCAGGGCCTCGATCGTCAACATCAGGTCGGCATTCATTTGGATGCAGCTCCCCCTGCGACCCTTTGTGACACAATTTTGCCGAGGCCCGAAAAAAATTCAAGTCGAGCGCCGAAGAATAGATGTCAAATATATCTTCGGCGCCCGAACGTTTTAGTGCTTTACCTGGAACTGATGCGGGTTGAACCGGTAGGCAGACGAGCAAAACTCGCAAACCACTTCGATTTCGCCATTGACCGCCATATCCTCGCGCTCTTCGTCGGAGAAATTATTGGCCAGCATTTCCTCGATCCGGTCGGCCGAGCAGGTGCAGCGCTCTTCGAGCGGCATGGGCGGAAACACGCGCACGCCGGTCTCGTGATAGAGCCGGAACAAAAGCCGTTCGGGCGACACTTCGGGATCGGCAAGCTCGATGTCCGCAACCGTTGCGAGCATGGAGCGCGCTTCGGCCCAGCCGTTGGCTTCCTGGAAATTCGGGTCGGTGTTCTCGAAATTGCCGTCGCCCGGCAGGTCGGCCATGCGCACAAGGCCGCCTTCGGGCAGGTGCTGGATCAGCATGCCGCCGGCGCGCCAGCGCGGACGATGGTCGCCCTTGACCGACATCTGCGCCACAGCGAGGCGTACCTGGGTTGGGATCTGTTCGGACTGTAGGAAATAGGTGTGCGCCACCTCTTCGAGGCTGTGCCCGTCGAGTGCCACGATGCCCTGATAGCGCTCGGTATGGGCGCCCTGGTCGATGGTCATGGCCAGGTGCCCCTTGCCGAGCAGTTCGGCCGGGCTCGTGCGGCCTTCTTCGGCAGCTTTCAGCACCATATCATGGTCGAAGCGGGCATAGCCGCGCATGCCATCGGGCGCGTCGAAATCGACGACGATGAGGTTCACCGGACCATCGGTCTGGGTCTGGAGGATCAGCCGGCCTTCGAATTTCAACGACGAACCGATGAGCGCAGTCAGCACCACGGCTTCGCCGAGCAGGCGGGCAACCGGAGCAGGATAATTGTGGCGCGACAGGATGGCGTCGAGCGAGGCACCGAGATGCAGAATGCGGCCACGGGTATCGAGCTTTTCGAGGGTGAAGGGCACCACGGCATCGTCGCCGGATTCGGGGCGATCAAGGCCCATGGCGGAAAGGAAGCTGTCAGTCATGGTCGTCGGTTCCGTGGTCATTCGGTTACTCTCATCGTGGCGCACTGCCGGGGCCGATACAACCAGCTTCCAGACAAACACGGTGTCATTCCCGCGAAGGCGGGAACCTCTGTTCCAAAACGGAGGCCCCCGCTTTCGCGGGGGTGACATGGTGGTTTGCCGAAATAACGCGAAAAACGCGCCTAGTTCGTTTCAACCCCGAAGGCCCAGCACAAAATGGCTTTCTGGGCGTGGAGGCGATTTTCGGCCTCGTCGAACACTACCGACTGGGGACCGTCGATCACCTCGTCGGTCACCTCGTCGCCGCGATGGGCGGGCAGGCAGTGCATGAACAGGGCGTCCTTATCAGCCAAGCCCATCAAATTGGTGTTCACCTGATAGGGTTTCAAGACCCGGCGGCGCTCGGCGGCATCGACGTCACCCATGGACACCCAGGTGTCGGTGATGACGAGATCGGCGCCTTCGACGGCCTCGCGTGGGTCCTCGATCAGCTTGGCATATTTGCCGGCCCGGGTGATGTCCTGCATCAGGTCCTTTTCCGGGCTATATTCATCCGGGGTCGCAATGGTGAGCTCGCATTCGAAGAGCTCGGCCGCGTTGACCCAGGAGTGCAGCACATTATTGCTGTCGCCGACCCAGGCGATCTTGGCGCCGCGGATATCGCCGCGGTGCTCTTCGAAGGTCATGAGATCGGCCATGATCTGGCACGGATGCGCGCGACGCGTCAGGCCGTTGATCACAGGCACGGTCGCGGCTTCGGAAAGCTCAAGCAGATCGGCGTGGGAAAGAATGCGGATCATGATGGCATCGACATAGCGGCTCATCACCTTGGCCGTATCGGCCAGGGTTTCCTCGCGCGAAAGCTGCATTTCCTGGCCGGACAGCATGATGGTCTCGCCGCCAAGCTGGCGCATGCCCACGTCGAAGGAAACGCGCGTCCGGGTCGACTGGCGCTCAAAGATCATGGCCAGCACCTTGTCCTTGAGGAGCTGTGGCCGGTCGCCATCCTTAAGGCGTGCCTTCAGCGCGCCTGCCTGGGAGAGCATGCCGCGCAGTTCGGCATAGGAGAAATCATCGATAGAAAGAAAATGCCTGGGGGTACCGGTCGTTGACATGGGCCGGGTTCCTTTGTGACGCTTATGAAATTGGAGCGGCCGCAGCCGCGGTTTTACTCTGCCCTAAGGGCATGTCTCCAGAAAGTGGTTAACGCTTTCCGAAGACACGCGACTTAGCGAGGCGGAGGGAACAAACCGCGTCGGCGACGCCCAAAATGATAAAACGTCAACATGACAATCAGCTCGCAGCCGGCGCCGCAGCCGCTTCCGCCTCAATGGCGTCGAAGGCAGCGGAGATTTTTTCCATGGCCAGCTCGATATCGGCCTCGGAAACGATCAGCGGCGGCAGGAGGCGCAGCACATTGTCGCCCGCCCCGATGCAGAGGAACTGATGATCATCGCGCAGGCGCGTGACCATATCGCGCGCCGGGGTCGAGAGCTTGATGCCCGAAAGCAAGCCCTTGCCGCGCAGCTCCAGCACATAGTCCGGATATTTTTGCGCGAGCTGCTGCAGGTGCCAGGAGAGACGCTGGCCCATGGCGTTGACGTTGTCGATGAAGCCGGGCGCGAGGATCCGGTCGAGCACGGCATTGCCCACGGCCGTCGCCAAGGGATTGCCGCCATAGGTGGAGCCATGCGTGCCGGGCACCATGGAAGCGGCGACATCGCCCTTGGCAAGGCAGGCGCCGAGCGGGAAGCCGCCGCCGATGGCCTTGGCCACGGCCACGATATCGGGCGTGATGCCACTCCACTCATAGGCAAAGAAGCGGCCGGTACGGCCAAAGCCGCACTGCACTTCGTCGAGAATGAGCAGCATGTCATTGTCGTCGCAGAGCTTGCGCAGGCCCTGCATGAATTCACTGGACATGGCGGTCACCCCGCCCTCGCCCTGCACGGGCTCGATGAGGATGGCACACGTCTCAGGCGTGATCAGCGCCTTGACGCTGTCGAGGTCGCCGGGCTTGGCATGCTTGAAGCCGGGCGCAGCGGGCCCGAAACCCTGCAGATAGTCGGGATTGCCGCCGGCCGCGATGGTGCCGAGCGTGCGGCCATGGAAGGAGCCGGAAAAGGCGATCACTTCATAGCGCTCGCCCTGGCCCTTGGCCCAGAAATAATGCCGCGCCGTCTTGATGGCGCATTCGATGGCCTCGGCACCCGAATTGGTGAAAAAGACCGCATCGGCGAAGGTCGCATCGACCAGCCGCTGGCCGAGCCGTTCCTGCTCGGGAATGGTGAAGGTATTGGCCGTGTGCCAGACCTTGTCGGCAGCAGCCTTGAGGGCGCTCACCAGATGCGGGTCGCCATGGCCCAAAGCGTTCACCGCCACGCCCGAATGAAAGTCGAGATATTCTCGTCCATGCTGGTCAAAAAGGCGCATGCCTTCGCCGCGCTCGAACGAAGCTTCGGAACGGGCGTAGGTGGCATAGAGCGCAGACATGGATTTCTCCCCTTTCAGGTTCGGGAGGTGGGATAAAAGCGTGGCAAACCTGCCACACAAATCAAAAACGCTGCTCTGGGGCAGCGCGTTTGGTGGGAAGAAATAGGCGGTTTTTACCCGTTAAGTCAACGCTCTCGGGCCCAAGTGACTGATTTGACTCAAGGATTGTTAGCGTAAAATTAACCACTGATTTTTGGGGGGAAAATGCCCCCGACTCTTGATCCCGATTCCTGCGATGTCGTAGTGTCTAACTCGTTGGGGAACACGAGATATCGTGTGGCGGACCCACTCAGCATACGAGCTGTAGAGTCGAAAAGGCTGCCAGGCCACTTTGGCGGCGTGAGAGAGGATTCTAAGTTGACGATGGTTACCGGAACGCAACCCAATGGTTGGACCGACGAGCGGGTGGAGCTTCTCAAGAAGCTCTGGATGGAAGGCCTGAGCGCCAGCCAGATCGCCGGCGAACTGGGCGAAGGCGTCACCCGCAATGCCGTTATCGGCAAGGTGCACCGTCTCAAGTTGTCGGCTCGTGCCAAGCCCACCAATACCACGCCGCGGGCGCGCCCAGCGCCGCGCCAGGCGCCGCGCCGTCCTTCCGGCCCCAGCCTTTCCGCTGGTGTCAGCTCGATGGCTGCCGCTGCCAAGCCGCGTCCGTCGGTGATGCCGCGTCCGCAGGTCATGGGCGCCACGGCCCTCGCCATGTCGCCGCAGATGGAAGCCGAGCTCTATGTCGCCCCGGCGACCCAGGAGCTGTTCATTCCCGAGGACAAGCGCCTCTCTCTGCTGCAGCTCAACGAGCACACCTGCAAGTGGCCGATCGGCGATCCGCTCAGCAAAGATTTTTATTTCTGCGGCCAGCACAGCCTCGAAACCGGCCCCTATTGCGAATTCCACTCGCGCCGGGCCTATCACCAGATCGACAAGAAGAAGCGCTGAGTTTCGGCAGCTTTCAAAAACAAAGGGCGCCCATCGGGCGCCTTTTTTGTTGGAGACTAGATCAGTTCACGTTCGTTTTGAAACGGCTCCCGCCGAAACCTCATGGTGAGCCTGTCGAACCACGAGGTCGGGCACACTGAGGGTTGCGTGCCACGACCTCGTCCTTCGACAAGCTCAGGATGAGGTCTACTAGTATTTCCGTTGGTACGTGAAACCCCTAGGGGTTTCAGACTGTATCCGAAGCCGGTGCGGGCCGAGCAGGATCGCGCCCTACCACGACCGGCAGGCCGTGTCTTTCGGCAATCACCAATCGCCCCATATGGGTCAGTTTCAGCCCGTTCGGCGTGATGGCGGCGAGCCCATGAAAGCAAAGCGCGCGCTGGATCAACCATTCCACCTGCTTTTGCGGTTCGACCGTCATGGCCAGCAAGACGATATGCTCGGGCAGCGTCAGTTGCGCCCAGCCGACCCGGTCCGCCTTCTGAAAGAGTGCCATCTCATCCTCCGCAACAGCGCCAAGATGATTTCCAAACGTGCTGGTGAGCCTGTGGTTGCGCGGCAATTTCGTTTCGGCGGCACTGAAAAACAGCAAGGGCGCCTCGAGGGCGCCCTTGTTCAATCTCTATTTCCAACCACGCCTCAGGCGGCCGAGAAGACCAGCGAGCAGTTGATGCCGCCAAAGGCAAAGGAATTGCTGATGCCGATCTTGCCGGAGATCGGCTGGGCCGTGTTGGGCACGCAATTGATCGGGTGCATGGCCGGGTCGGGCTCGAGGAAATTGATCGTCGGCGGAGCAATGCCCTCGTTCAGTGCCTTGACGGTGACGATGGCCTCCACCGCACCGGCCGCGCCGATCAGATGGCCATGGACCGGCTTGGTCGAAGACACGGCAAGATTAGGCAGGCTTTCGCCGAAAACCAGCGACAGCGCCTCTGCCTCGGCCACATCATTGGCGATGGTGCCCGTGCCATGCGCATTGCAGTAGGCAATGTCGGACGGTGCAAGCTCGGCATCGGCCAGAGCTCGGCTGATTGCCGCGGACGACCGCACGGGATCGGCCCGCAACAGGTCCTTGGCATCGCTCGTCGTGCCATAGCCACGCAGCATGCCGACGATGGGCGCGCCGCGCTCCTGCGCCAGATCCAAACGCTCCAGCACCAGGACGCCGGCGCCTTCACCCATCATCATGCCGTCGCGACCCTTGGAGAAGGGGCGCTGGGCCGTGGGGGTCAGAACACGCAGCATTTCCCAGGCCAGCATGGACGAGGGAATGACCATGGCTTCCGAACCGCCCACAATGGCGCGGTCGACAATGCCGGCGCGGATCAATTGCAGGCCAAGGCCAATCGCCTGGGCCGAAGACGAACAGGCCCCCGCCGTCGCCAAGAGCGTGCCGGTAATGCCGAAAGCCATTGCGACCTGGCAGGCCGCCGCGTTCGGCATGATTTTTGGGATCGCCATCGGGTCGCCGCGCGTGCCCGAGGTGAAGGAGCCATACATGGAAGCCGTGGTTTCGATACCGCCAATGCCGGTGCCGATGATCAGCGCAACCCGGTCGCCCCATTCCCGCGGCTCGGCCCTGGCGGCCTCGATGGCCTCCTTGGCTGCCACGATGGCGAGCGCCGAAAACCGGTCGAGCGTCCGCGCCTGGTTGGGCGTAAAGTGGTCCGCCATGTCGAAGGGCGCGCGCGCCGCAATTTTCACGTGGCTGCGGGCGAATTCGTCTCCCTCCAGCCGGGAAACCTTGGGGTCGCCATCGCGCGCTGCCTGCCAGAGCGCATCGACGCCCAGGCCCGCAGCCGTCACACACCCCATGCCGGTAATGGCGACCGCAACGCTCACTGTGCAGCGCCCCCGGCAGCAGCCTTGGGCGCCGTCGCGGCCGAAGCCGGCTCGGCGGTCTTGATGCGCGCGACGAGAAGGTCGAGCAGTTCGGACAGCGTATTGACCGTGCTCAACTCGCCGTCGATAGGCAGATAGACGCCGTACTTTTCCTCGACGCCCATGAGCAGCATCACCACGTCGAGCGATTCAAAGCCGAGCGAACGGAAACTGGCTTCCGGCACCAGCTTCTCGCGCTCGACATTGCGTTCGGTCATGATGAGCTGGATGATTTCTTCGCGCAGCACGTCGTCGGACGGCAGGGCGCGGGCGGTAGAAGCGGGGGTACCCGTTTCGCTCATGATAGCTCCTCAAATAAATCCGGCTCAGCCCCAGTTGTGGGAACCGTAAATGCCAAGGACTCAGGCATATATATCAGCGGCAACAAACGCCTCGATCACAATACTGTCGCCGGGTGCGTCCACACGGTCAATAGGCTGGTGACGAAGTTACGGCAAGCAGAACTCGGCGCCGTTAGCCGCGAATGCCTCAGCTATCCGCCCTTTCTAGAAAAAACGCCCGCAAAGGCTTTCTCAGCAAACCGCCGCCCCATGAGCGCATGGACAGCCGCATCCGGATGTAGCTCATCGGGCAAGGGCTGTAGCGCATTGTCATCGGCGCCATAGAGCTCACGCCCATCGAGATAGCGGATATTTGGATCGCTGAGAGACCTTTGCGCGATGATTTCCTCCATCTTCTGGCGAATGGAAACAATCGTCAGCTTGCCTCTGGCCACCTCCTCCGCATTGCCCTCGGCACGGAACCGCAGCCGGCCCTCGGCCAAGGCGGCAAAGTCGAACTGGCAGGGGCCGGGCGTCGTCTCATGGATCGGGCAATAGATCGGGGACACCACCAGCAAGGGCGTATCGGGATGGCCCTCGCGGATCGTATCGAGAAAACCGTACAGGGCCGGGCCAAAGGCGCGCATCCGCATGAGGTCGGCATTGACGAGATTGATGCCCATCTTGACGCTGATGAGATCAGCCTTGGTGTCGCGCATGGCCCGCGCCGTGAAGGGATCGAGCAGCGCATTGCCGCCAAAGCCCATATTCACCAGGTCTACCCCACCCAGCGTCGCCGCCACCGCCGGCCAGATACCGGTCGGCGAGGTGGCGTTGGAACCCTGGCTGATGGAACTGCCATGATGGAGCCAGATTTTTCCTGGCGCGACCGGCACAAGATCAGCATCGGCCCGCAGCGCCACCAACTCAACCATTTCGTCATGCGGCAGCCAGATTTCGACGAGCTTGTCCCGCGTCGGCAGATTTTCGAAGCGCAGCACCTGCACCTCGCCCGGCTCCAGCACCATGGAGGGCGGCGCCATGCCGATGCGCATCACGCGCCCACCGAGCGCACTTCTTTGCTGGGTCAGTTCGCCATCGATCCTGAGATCAAAAACCCCATCCGGCCGCGCCGGCATGCCGGTATAGACGCGCTTGGTCGGCAGCACGTCCAGCTCGATCACGCTTGCCGCCGTGCGGAATTTCAACCGGATACCCGAAGGCTGCCGCTCGGCCATGGAGAAGCCCGCATCCTCGTTCTGCCGCCGCGCCTTCGCCGGCAGGCGATGCGGCTGCAGGCCCATCTCGGTCCGCTCCAGCTCCTGCGCGCCGAAAACCAGATCGGCGGTAATGGCAAAATTCTTCATGTCGTCTTCCAATTCGTGAATGTCACATCGAGCGCATCGAGCCCGCGCCGCCAGGACTGGCCGGGCTCGGGCTGGCTATGGGCAAAACTGCCGCTGCGCTCGAGCAGCGAAAAACCCAGGAAAAAGGAACCGAGCAGCCGCACGGCATGCACCTGATCCGCCTCGGAAAGCTCATAGCCGCGCAGAGCCGCCAGCATGGTCCGCGCCAGCCGCGGGCCACCGCTGCCGGCCGCCTGCTCCGCCGAAAGCGGAAATCGCGCCGCCTCGAAGAGGCCCGGATGCTCCCCGGCAAAACGCCGATGCGCCTCTGCCAAGGCCACCACGGCCTCTTTCCCCGTGCGGCCCGCCACGGCCGCCTCGGCCCATTGGGCCAGGAGGTCGAGCGCCAGCAGGGCGACGCCGGCCTTGAGGTCATCGGAATTGCGCACATGCGCATAAAGGCTGGCGAGCTTTACATCGAACTGGCGGGCCAGCGCCGCCAGCGTGAGGGCAGAAAATCCCTCGCTATCGGCAAGGACGGCGCCTGCCTGGATCAGCTTTTCCCACGAAAGTCCCGCGCGCGGCATAGCGGCATCCTAATGTTATTAGTTTTTTGCCTAATAGCATTAGTTTTGCCGAAATGGCAAGCGGCTACCGTCCCACCCAACCGGCGACGAGAATGTCAGCGAATGCTGCGATATCCGCCCGCGACGCCATTGGGGGAGAGCACGACCTGCCAGAGGTTGATCTTGCGGGCGCGGAACATGGCGGCAAAACTCGAGAGGTAGTAGCGCCACATCCGCCGGAACCGCTCGTCATATTTCTCGCCCTGCAGCGCCGGCCAGGCGGCATCGAAATTGTCGCGCCAGGCCAGCAGTGTCCGGTCGTAATCGGCACCGAAATTATGCCAGTCCTCCATGATAAAATGGCCTTCCAGGGCCCTGCCGATCTGGGTGACCGACGGCAGCATGCCATTGGGAAAAATGTATTTTTCGCTCCAGGGATCGCCATGGGTCGTGGACAGATTGCCGCCGATGGTGTGGAGCAAGAAGAGGCCATCGGGCTTGAGGAGGCGCGCTGCCTTTTCGAAATAGGCGCGATAGTTCTTGTAGCCCACATGTTCGAACATGCCGATCGAAACGATCCGGTCGAACTGCCCGTCGAGCGCCTGATAGTCGAGAAGCCTGGTTTCGACGGGAAGTCCCCGGCTCCGTTCATTGGCCAGCGCCGCCTGCTCCTTGCTGACGGTGACGCCGAGCCCCGACACGCCATATCGCTCGGCCGCAAATTTCAGGAACCCGCCCCATCCCGAGCCGATATCGAGGATGTGCATGCCGGGCGCGAGTCCAAGCTTCCGGCAGATAAGGTCGAGCTTGGCCTCCTGGGCTGCTTCGAGATCGGCAGCATCCTGCCAGTAGCCGCAGGAATAGATCATGCGGCTGTCGAGCATGGCGGCATAGAGATCATTGCCGATGTCATAGTGCTTTTCCCCGACCTCGGTGACCCGCAGGCGCTGGAGATTGAGCAGGCGCCCCTTGGCGAGGCTCCACATGACGGCCAGATCCTTGGGGAAAGCATCCTGGATATTGCTGCTGACGAGGCGGAAGAGGAACTCATCGAGCGCCTCCGCATCCCACCAGCCATCCATATAGCTTTCGCCCAGCCCCAGCGTGCCATCGCGCAACAGCCGCGCCCATAGTCGCTCATTGTGAACCTGCGGCGACCACGGCGCGGGGCCGTTGATTTCCATACCGATGGCCTTGAGCCGGCCGGTGACGAAGTGCTTGGCAGAACTGGACATGGCAACACCAGAAGGGGTCGGCAGTAGGCCAAGGTTAACTCCATCGTCGATTAACGATCAAGCCCTCGCACAAGCCACGCAAAATCCGGGTACCCTATTTGTTCCCGACCCTTTAAAGTCCCGCCCGGACTGAAAGGGAATCGTCTCATGCATCTGCTGCTCGTCGACGGCTCGGGCTATATTTTCCGCGCCTTCCACGCCTTGCCGCCGCTCAGCCGCAAGTCCGATGGCCTGCCGGTCGGCTGCGTGCAGGGGTTCTGCAACATGCTGTTCAAGCTGACGCAGGACATGGACGCCGACGAAGCGCCGACCCACATGGCCGTCATCTTCGACGCCAAGGGCAAGACTTTTCGCGACGATTTGTATCCCGATTATAAAGCCCAACGTCCACCGGCGCCCGAAGAACTGGTTCCGCAATTCCCGCTGACCCGCTCGGCCACCCGCGCCTTTTCCATTCCCTCCATCGAAATGGAGGGCTGGGAGGCCGACGACATCATGGCGACCTATGCCTGCATGGCCAAGGAAGCCGGCTGGAAGGTGACCATTGCCTCGTCCGACAAGGACCTGATGCAGCTCGTCGAACCCGATGGCTCCATTCGCCTCCTCGACACCATTCCCCGCCCCGGCCAGCCCCCGCTGCGTTGGATCGGCCCCGATGAAGTTTTTACAAAATTCGGCGTCACGCCCGACAAGGTCATCGACGTGCAGGCGCTTTGCGGCGACTCTGTCGACAACGTCCCCGGCGTCCCCGGCATCGGTGTCAAAACCGCCGCCGAGCTCATCAATACCTATGGCAATCTCGAAACCCTCTTGGAGCGCGCCGGCGAGATCAAGCAGAACGCCCGCCGCGAAAAGTTGATCGCCAATGCCGATCTCGCCCGCATTTCCAAAAAGCTCGTGACGCTCGAACAAAAGGTCCCGGTCGAAATCGACCTCGATGGCCTCATCCGCCAGCCCATGGCGCCCTCGGCCCTGTTCCCCTTCCTCAAGGCGATGGAATTCGCCACGATCACCAAGCGCCTCGCAACGCTGCTCGAAGCCAATCCCGACGACTTTGAAGCCGATCCCGAGCTGAAGGCCGGCGGCGAGACCCCGGTCCCCGGCGCTCCGCAAAAATCGAGCTCGCTTTCGGTCGCCAAGGCAAAGCTTGCCGCCAATGTCGTGCCCGGCTCAGGCCCCGCCCGCTTTGCCGCCGAAGAACATGCCCGCATCAAGGCGATCCCGGTCAATTACGACGACTACGAAATCGTCACCACGCAAGAGCGCCTCGCCGCCTGGGTCGCAAAGATCCAGGATGTCGGCCTCGTCGCCATCGACACCGAAACCACCGGCCTTGATCCGCAGACAGCCGATCTCGTCGGCATCTGCCTCTCCACCAAGATCGGCGAAGGCTGCTACATCCCCGTCGGCCACGCCCTTGCCGGCGACCTGCTCTCCGGCGGCGGGCTCGTTGAAGGCCAGCTGCCCATTCGCGACGTGCTCGATGCGCTAAAACCGCTCATCGAAAGCGCGGCGATCCTAAAAATCGGCCAGAACGTCAAATATGACATGGAGATCTTCTGGCGCTACGGCATCTCCATGGCGCCGATCGACGACACCATGCTCATTTCCTATGCGCTCGATGGCCCGCGCTACAATGGTATGGACGTGCTCGCCGACCATTGGCTCAGCCACAAGACCATCACCTTTTCCGAGCTTGCCGGCACCGGCAAAGCCCAAAAAACCTTCGACCAGCTCGAAATCCCGGCTGCCGCGCGCTATGCCGCCGAGGATGCCGACATCACGCTCCGTCTCTGGCATGTCCTCAAACCGCGCCTTGCCGCGGAAAATGCCACGACGCTCTACGAAACCCTCGAACGCCCCCTCGCCCCGGTGCTTGCCCGCATGGAAGCGCGCGGGATTACCGTCGATCGCCAGATTCTCGCCCGCCTCTCGGGCGATTTCGCCCAGCGCGCCGCCGCCTTCGAGGCAGAGGCCTATGAACTGGCCGGCGAAAATTTCAATCTCGGCTCGCCCAAACAACTCGGCGACATTTTGTTCGGCAAGATGGGTCTTGAGGGCGGCACCAAGACCAAGACCGGCGCCTGGTCGACCGGCGCCGACGTTTTGGAAGACCTTGCGGCCAAGGGCATTCCCCTCGCCCGCACCATTGTCGACTGGCGCCAGCTCACCAAATTGAAGGGCACCTATACCGATGCCCTCCCCACCTATATGAACCAGCGCACCGGCCGCGTGCACACGTCCTATTCGCAGGCCAGCGTCCTCACCGGGCGCCTCTCCTCCAACGATCCGAACCTCCAAAACATCCCGGTCCGCACCAGCGATGGCCGCAAGATCCGCACCGCCTTCGTCGCCGCGCCGGGCAAGACGTTGATCTCGGCCGACTATTCCCAAATTGAACTGCGCGTCCTCGCCCATATCGCCGATATCCAGGCGCTCAAGGACGCCTTCGAGGAAGGTCTCGACATTCACGCCATGACGGCCTCGGAAATGTTCAACGTGCCGGTGGAAGGCATGCCAAGCGAAGTGCGCCGCCGCGCCAAGGCGATCAATTTCGGTATCATCTACGGCATTTCCGCCTTCGGCCTTGCCAATCAGCTCGGCATCGCCCGCGGCGAAGCCGGCGACTACATCAAAACCTACTTCGAGCGTTTCCCGGGCATTCGCGACTATATGGACGCGCAGAAGGTGAAGGTAAAAGCCGACGGCTTCGTCACCACCATCTTTGGCCGCAAGATCCAGTTCCCCAACGCCAATTCCGGCAATCCCAGCGAACGCAGTTTTGTAGAACGCGCCAGCATCAACGCCCCCATCCAGGGCTCAGCCGCCGACATCATCCGGAGAGCCATGATCCGCATGGAGCCGGAACTGAAAAAGGCTGGGGTCGACGCCGACATGCTGCTGCAGGTCCACGACGAACTGATCTTTGAGGTGCCCGAAGGCACGGAAGGTGCAGCGATCCCGGTGATCAAGCGCGTGATGGAGAATGCGGCGGAACCAGCCGTGCGGCTAACCGTGCCGATCCAGGTCGACGCTCATGCGGCGAAGAATTGGGATGAGGCGCATTGACCACCCCACCCACCGACTGTCACCCCGGGCTTGGCCCGGGGCCCATCCCCTGCGGACGGTGAGCCTCAAAAGAGTGGCTGGAACCCAATCATCTCAAGTTGGGCCCCGGCCTTCGCCGGGGTGACAGCCGGGTGGAGGAAATCCTTGGGGCCAAGCCTTATTCGACGTAGGTGCGCACCACATCCTTGATGGCGCCAGCACAGTGGTAAATATCCTCTACTCGCTCGATATCGTGCCGAACCCCTTCTTTTTCGGCACCAAACACGGTCACGAACCGCGATTTGCCGTTGAAGTGAAGCCGAGCAATGGGTTTGCGATTGTTGTCATCGAACAATATGGCGCAATAAGATTGGGCGTCGCGCAGGGCAATACGTGAGACTGGCGCGACTTCCGCCGCAATCGCACGAATGATCATGAAGCCCTGAATCTCCTCTTCCGTGGTCTCGATTTTCTTATCGTCCACAGTAGGTATAGCCTCGTCTGCCCCGCCATCGAATGCAACGTCAATCTTGTGCTTGGCGCGCTGACGGAAAAGATCATCGAAAGCGCGGCGTACGATGGGCTTGAGTTCGTTCACTACGGCACCGGTGAGCTTGCCTTCATAAAATCCGCGCGCCACCATGCGTACGAATTCCTCGTCGGGCTCGGCCCACTGCGCTTCGATAAAGCTCATCGCCCCGCGGAGATATTTGAGGGATGAGGCAGCCGCCTGAATGGTCTCGATCTTGAAGTTGGCCTTGTGGAATTTCTCCAGCTCTTTGAGATCGTTGTCGTCATATGACAGAAGATCAAACTTGAAGAACGGCGCGGCGTCCATCTTGTTGGGCGCTTCAAGGTCGGTGAAAAACCAGATGTGAAGCCCGTTGGTGAGTATGCCAATGTTGGCATCGCAGGTGTGGAAGTAACGGAACAGTTGGCTGTACTGCGCGTCGCGCAAATTGGTCGAGACCGATTTGGCTTCCACAAGATACTCGATACGATCGCCAATCTTGCAGGCATAGTCGATCTTCTCACCCTTCTTGAGACCCACGTCCGCTACATATTCCGGAATTATCTGTGTCGGGTCGAAAACATCGAAGCCTAGAACACGAAGAAAAGGCATGACGATAGCATTCTTCGTAGCCTCCTCAGTCTGCGCAACTGCCTGGGCACTAATTGCACGCTTCGCCAAGTCGGCGACATCTTCTTTAAATGACATTTGAATCCCCCCAATATTCGAAGCGTAAGGGGAGTTTCAAAGTCTGTAAACTCCTGCGCCGGGGGATGGCTCGTGGGCGAGGTGGCGGCAAGGCAAAGGTATGGCTGGGGCGTGTGATGCCCGCTAGTACGGCGTATTTTCCGCCGATGCCTGCGGCCCAATGATCTCCCACCATAAATCCCGCCAATTCGGGTTCTGCTCCTCGATCAGCCGCTCTTTCCAATCGCGATGCCATTTCTTGATCCGCTTTTCGCGAGTAATGGCGAACTCGATATCGTCGTGCGGCTCGAACCAGACGAGCGTCTTGCAGCCATTGGTCTTGGTGAAGCCGGGCAGAAGCCCCTCGCGATGTTCAGAAGTCCGGCGCAGCAAATCGTTGGTAACGCCTGTATAGAGCGCGCCATGTTTGCGATTGGCCATAATGTAGACGAAGTACATTCGGCGCCCCCGGCCGCGTAGCTTCACTGGGGCGAGAGTGGCATTGCAAATGTGCCTTGTCACGCGGAGGTTTTGACTCGGGCCTCTTCACACTCTCGATGTCACCCCGGCGCAGGCCGGGGCCCATCTCCCGCAATTGGGGAGCCTCGACAGATCGGTGGGGAGAGTTGGTAACTCAGGATGGGCCCCGGCCTTCGCCGGGGTGACAGCCGGTGGGTGGGTGAGTAAGTGAGCGAGTTGGCGCCCTTAAAGGAGCGCGTACCCCGCTACGCCCCGCCTCGCATCACCTCCGCCGCCCCCATCAGCCGCTCCACGCTCGCCTCGTTCCAGCTCTCCACCGCCTGCCGCGCCGCCGTCTCCCTCCGCACAAAGGCCTCGATCCGCTCCTGCCCGATTTCATCCAGCAGGTGCCGGATGGGCGACCACATGGCCCAGTGGGGATTAACCATCCGCATGTGCAGGCGGTCTTCGGTGATATCGAAGGTGACATTGGCCGAGCGCGCCAGGTCGAGAAATTCGGCGATATAGGCGTCGGGCATTGGTTCGGTCGTAGCCATCGGGGCTGCCTCGTATTTGATACAAATACAATGCACCTCCGCCGGACCGGCTCCGCAAAGCCAGTTTTATGGTGAATGAAGGGTTAAGCGGCGCGACTTGTCCCGCTTATCCCCGCCCCTCCCGCGTATTGTATTGTCCTTCGCATCCACCCCGCGCGAGCGGCCTGCAGGCGATCAGTGGCGGGGGGAGCCGGTTGTGGGGAGGTCGCCTTCCTCATAGGTTCGGGAGTCGGTCCCTCGCGACGAGCGATCAAGAGGCGCTGTGGGCTCTGTCCAAACTTCGAGACGTGCCGCCAGGCAAATTCGCTCCAGTGGAGCGAATTTAGGAGAGAAGGCCATGAAGGCTATGCCTGAATGGCAGGCCTCCGGAGCGGTTATCGCTTCACAAATAAAAAAATTCCGAGGCGATTGCCGCTCCGGGGTCCGCTCAAAACCGGAAGTCTTGCGACTGTCCGGCGCACAAACCTGTCCAAAGCTTCATTTGCAACCCCGCGCCCCGGCCGCAATTCTAGCTTCTGCGGCGCATGACACGCGCCCTGGCCCCAAGAGAAAGTGTCGCCCATGTCCTCCACCACTGTTACCACCGGCTATTCCCGCGCCCAGGTCATCATCCATTGGTCGGTCGTCGCCCTCATCCTCTTCCAGTTCTTCTTCCATGACGGCATGGAGACGGCGTTCGATGCGCGCATGGACGGGGAAGGCCCTGCCGGCAATCCGCTGCCCCACATCATCGCCGGCAGCCTGGTGCTGATCCTTGCCGCCCTGCGCGTCATCATCCGCCTGACGCGCGGCTCGCCGCCGCATCCTATGGGCCAGCCGGCCATTTTCGGCGTTTTGGCCAATGTCACCCATGGCCTCATCTATCTCCTGCTCTTTGCCATGCCGCTGTCGGGTGCCGTCGCCTGGTTCGGCGGCATCGAACGGGCAGGCGATATGCATGGCGGGCCGCTGCGCTTTGCCCTCGTCGCCCTTGTCATCGTGCATGTCAGCGGCGCGCTGGTGCAGCAATTCGTGCTGCGGAGTGGCGTGCTCATGCGCATGCTCAAGCCCGAGAGCTGACCACCATATCTTTTACTCTTGATATATTGACCAGACGAAGCAGTACCTTGGTACAGATTAGCGCCGGACTACGCATTAATACGTGATTCAAACAATTTCTGCAAAATAGGTCGGACGATGACTTGAGCAGTTTCTGGGAGGGAACCGGCCATGATCTTGTCTGATACCACCAATATGCTCGCCGATTGTGGCGCCGTTACTTTCGCGCCCAATGATGTCAGCGCCAGCGCGCTCGGCACGCTGGCCACCAAGTTCGGCTTCGGCACGGTGGCGAACTATACCCAGTTCGCCGAGCTGCCGAAAAACCGGCTGACCTATTTCCTGGTCCATGGGCTTTTGCCCGATGGCGCCAAGCAGCGCATCATCCATGGCCTCAGGAGTTCTGACCACATTTTCCGCCGCTTCGCGCCCATCGTCTGTTTCGTCACCACCGGACCGCGGCATCAGATCGTGCCGCTGGTGCAGATGGGGTTCGACGAAGTGCTCTTTGTCAGCGACGGCATTGCCGACATGAGCCACAAGCTCAGCGAGCAATTGCAGCACGAATTGCTCTATGTCGAAGCCGAGCACTATTTCGGCCCCGACCGGCGCCGCATCGAGCGGGTCGATCCCAACGATCCGCGCCGCCGCCTCGGCGGCTCCGAATGCCGCAGGATCCGCGTGGTGCGCGATCCGCGCATGGGCATTTCCACCATGGATGTGGCCTGAATGAAAAAGCCCGCAGATCGCTCCGCGGGCTCTTTTGGATTTCAGGCCACCAGGCCCTTGGTCAGTTCCAGCGCCTGCCGCTCGAACAGCCGGCGATAGATGCCGCCTTGCAAGCGGATCAGCGCCTCGTGATTGCCCTCTTCGACAATCTTGCCCTTGTCGAAAACAAGCAGGCGATCGAGCGCACGAACCGTCGAGAGACGATGTGCGATGACCAGCGTCGTCCGACCGACCATCAGCCGTTCCATCGCCTCCTGGATCATCACCTCGCTCTCGCTGTCGAGGCTCGAGGTCGCCTCGTCGAGAATGAGCACCGGCGCATCGGCGAGGAACGCCCGGGCGATCGCCACACGCTGGCGCTCGCCACCCGAAAGTTTCACGCCGCGCTCACCCACCATGGTCTCAAAGCCCTTGGGGAGCGACATGATGAAATCATACGCATTGGCCTGTTTGGCCGCCTCGATGATTTCATTCCGGCTGGCTTCCGGCCGTCCATAGGCGATGTTCTCGGCGAGAGTCCGGTGAAACAGGATCGGCTCCTGCTGCACGATGGCGATCTGACCGCGGAGGTTCGCCTGCTGCACCTCGGCAATGTTCTGCCCGTCGATGGTGATGGCACCGCTATTGATGTCATAGAGGCGCTGGATCAGTTTTACGAACGTCGTCTTGCCCGAACCCGAATGGCCCACGAGGCCCACCCGTTCGCCCGGCTTGATGGCGACAGAGAAGTCGCGATAAAGCGCGGTCGCGTGGCTGCCATAGCGGAAGGTGACGTGGTCGAAATTAATCGCGCCCTTGCCGATGGCAATCGGCTTTGCCCCCGCCTTGTCCTCGACGCCGAGCGGCATGGCCGAAAGGGCCACAAGCTCTTCCATGTCATTGACCGAGCGCTGCAGGTTGCGGATGTGCATGCCCACGTCGCGCAGATAGCCCTGCAAGACGAAGAACATGGCGAGGACGAAGGTGATATCGCCGGCCGAGGCCAGGCCCTGCGTCCACATATAGAGGCCCGTGCCCAGAATACCAGCCTGCATCAGGGTCATCAAAAACCCCTGGATGGTGCCGTTGAGCGTGCCGCGCTTCCAGGTCCGGCGGGTGCGGGAATCCCACTTGGACATGACATGGCGCAGCCGGTCCTCTTCGCGCTTTTCCGCGCCAAAGGCTTTTACGACCGAGTTGCAGCTTACAGCATCGGCCAGCGCGCCGCCGAGACGGGTGTCCCAGGCATTGGCGAGGCTTGCGGCCGGAGCAACATAGCCCACCGACATCAGGACGGTGAAGGCAATGTAGATGACCGAACCGCCGGCGACGACCAGACCCATGATCGGCCAATAGGAGCCGAGGAGGATCGAGGCGCCGACCAGCATGACAAAGCTCGGCAGTAGCGCGACGAGCAGGATGTCATTGAGCGCATCGAGCGCCCACATGCCGCGCGTCACTTTTCGTACCGTCGAACCGGCAAAACTATTGGCGTGCCAATCGGTCGAAAAACGCTGCACGCGATAAAAACCGTCGTCGACGATCCGCGCCATCATTTTCAGCGTCAGCTTGATGATGCCGTTGAACACGAAGAAGCGCAGCAAGACGCTGGTCACGCCCAGCGCCGCCACGACGGCAAAAGCCCGCAGCGCATCATTGAGCGCGGTATTTTCCCCGCCCGAAATGGCATCGACGATGCGGCCCGAAAACATCGGCACCAGCACTTCGGCAATGGTCGCGACCATGACGAGGCCGGCAATCAGGGCAATGCGCTTGGGCTGGCGGGCCCAGTGACGGAAGGTAAAGCCGAGCACTTGTCGGAAAGCATCGGCGCGAAAGTCGAGTTTCTTGCGACTCATTTGGCAGTCCGGCCCCGTTCTCCGGCAGCCGGCTCCTCAAAAAGGGCTATGAAAGGCACAAAACTGACCGGGCGAGACAATGACCCTGTCGGGCCGGTCGGGTCTGCAGAAGGAAAGGAAGAGAGAAAACCGCGGGCGGCTGGCCTAAACGGCGGGCCGCGGTTGGCAGGGACCTAAGGTCGGCCGATGCCAAACGGGGAAGCGATCATAAATGCTGTCATGCAACGCCTCCCTAGGTTCAAAGAAAATGAAGCGGTGAACGGTTGATAACCAAACCGTTCGCCTTTGCCAATAGGTTTTGTCACAGAAGAAACGTGTGGTGCCGATGAGGCACAGTGGGGCGAGGGGTTCGGCCCCTCAGGCGCGCGTCCTGTTCCGAACCCCTCGTCTGGCGCTGGCGCGCCGCCTTCTCCCGGTCCCCAGGGGAGAAGGAAAGGGTCAGTCGGGCTTCTTGGCGCCCGGGGCATAGATCCCCCGGGTCTGGAATTCGGCATAGGCCATGGCGGCGGCGAAGGCGGCAAAGATCGCGACGACGGCAATGATGAGAACGGTCATGGAAAGAGCCTCCAAAGCTGATGGCTTCCATATCCGCCTGTGCCGGCGCGCCAACCTTGACCCAGATCAACGGATTTTCCGATTTGCGCGGGTGGCGCGCCTCCCATTGGGGCGATAGGCTCGCGGGCAACCGATTCAACGAAAAGAAGGCTTTGCCCCGATGAGCAATTCCCCCATCGATCCCACCAAACTCGACAAACTCGGCGAAGTGGCGATCAAGGTCGGCCTGCAACTGGCCGAGGGCCAGGATCTCATCATCACCGCCCCGATGGTCGCCGCCCCGCTGGTGCGCCGCATCACCGAGCATGCCTACAAGGCCGGGGCAGGCCTCGTCACCTCGATCTATTCGGACGAGGAGGCGACGCTCGCCCGCTACAAATACGCCAACGACAAGAGTTTTGACCGCGCCGCCGGCTGGCTCTATGCCGGCATGGCCGAGGCCTACAAGAACAACGCCGCGCGCCTCGCCATTTCGGGCGACAACCCGATGATGCTGGCCGGCCAGGACCCGGAAAAAGTCTCACGCGCCAACCGCGCCAATTCGGCTGCCTACCGGCCGGCGCTGGAGCTGATCACCGGTTTCGATATCAACTGGAACATCGTCTCCTACCCGACCCCAGCCTGGGCCAAGCTGGTCTTCCCGAACGACGCCGAAGACGTCGCGATCACCAAATTGGCCGACGCGATCTTCAAGGCAAGCCGCGTCGATCAGGACGATCCGATCGCCGCCTGGAAGGCCCACAATGCGAACCTGAAAGCGCGCTGGACCTGGCTCAACGGCAAGAAGTTTTCATCCCTGAAATACAAGGGCCCCGGCACCGATCTCACCATTGGCCTTGCCGATGGTCACCGCTGGAAGGGCGGCGCTTCGGAAGCCAAGAACGGGGTCACCTGCAACCCCAACATTCCGACCGAGGAAGTGTTCACGACCCCGCATCGCCTGCGCGTCGAAGGCACGGTGGCGGCGACCAAGCCGCTCTCGCACAACGGCACGCTGATCGAGAACATCCAGGCGCGTTTCGAAGGCGGCGTTCTCGTCGAGCTTAAAGCCACCAAGGGCCAGGACGTCTTCAACAAGGTCCTGGACACCGACGAAGGCGCGCGTCGCCTCGGCGAAGTGGCCCTCGTGCCGCACTCCTCGCCGATCTCGGCCTCGGGGATCCTGTTCTACAACACGCTCTACGACGAAAACGCCTCGTGCCACATCGCCATGGGCCAGTGCTATGCCGACTGCTTTGAGGGCGGCAAGGAGCTGTCCCAGGACCAGATCTTTGCCCAGGGCGGCAACAAGAGCCTGATCCACATCGACTGGATGATCGGCTCGGACCAGATCGACATCGACGGCGTCCATGCCGACGGCACGGTCGAACCTGTCATGCGCGGGGGTGAATGGGCGTTCTAAGGACGCCCGAGACCCCCACCCACCAAACGTCACCCTCGGGCTTGACCCGAGGGCTCTACACTTGTTGCGCCTACTCAAGTTAAGCGTCCTCGGGTCTAGCCCGAGGAAGACGGCCGGGTGGCGAAAAACTAAAACTTCCGCTCGGCCTGTTCTTCCATATAGGCCAGCTCTTCCTTGGTGCTCTCGCGCCCAAGCGGCGGATTGCGGAAGGGGAAGCGACCGAAGCGGTCGACCGTTTCGCGGTGAGCCACGGCATATTTGAGCTGATCCTCATCGCCCAGCGCCTCATAGAGCCGCACCGAGGCTGACTGAATGGCCGCCGATTCCGCGTGCATGAAGGGCAAATAAATAAAACCCCGCCGCGGCTGCTCGAATTTCATATCGAGCCCCTGCCCCACCATTTCCTGCGCCAGCACCAAAGCCATCTTGTCCTGCGCGAAGGCGATGGGCGAATTGCGGAAGAGCTGGCGCGAAAACTGGTCGAGCACGATGATCTCGGCGAGCCGCCCGGAAGGCTTGGCCCGCCATTCCCAAGCCTCGCCCTTCGCGACATGGGCATGGGTCTGGCCGAAGACTTCGGCGATCTTGGCGTCGAATTCGGCCTTGCCGGCAAACCAGTCTTCCGGTCCGTGCTCGACGAACCAGAAATTCAGAACGTCATCTGCAGTGCGCATGTCTTCCCCCTTGCCCAGCTTGAAGCAAAACGCAGCAGAATGGCTTTAGTTTGCCAGTTCCACGCGAATGCGGTTGCCGAAGGGATCCTGCGTTTCGACGCCCTTGTCCAGCCGCTCGATCGGCGCACCCGCCTTTTCTAGCCGGCTGATGACAGCATCAAAGTGCTCGGCCCCGGGCACGACAATGGTGAACCAGCGCAGGCCCGACGACCCCGCCGGCGGCAGCGCCGCATTGGGCCCCGACCAGATATTGAAGGCGACCGTATGCGGCATGTAGTCGAGCCCGACATCGCCCATCCCGAAGGAATTGATCAGCAGAAACCCGGCGAAGCCGATGACATCGCGATAAAAATCCATGGCCATGTGCAGGTCATTCACATGCACATGGATATGCCCAATGCGCGTCCCCGGCGGCATGCGCGTGGCCAGAACCGGCGCGGGTCCGAGTTCACCAAGCAGGCCATCGAGATCAATCGGCTCGCGCCCCGAATGCGGCTTGCCGTCCGCCGTCAGCGCATAGGTTTCGCCCTTTTCCGGATCGCCCAGCGATCCGCGCCACGGCGTTTCAAAAGTGATCTCGATGCCATTGCCGTCAAAATCCCAGAGATAGATGGCCTCGCTGACGAGGTGATCGGTCGGCGAAATTCGCACATTGCGCTGCAGCGCCCGCACCGCCATCTGCGCTAGGTCCACCCGCGCCGGCACATGCACGGCGACATGATAGAGCCCGATGCTGCGCGGCACGGCGGGGCGCACGGCCCCGGTCTCGAGTACGATCAGCACCTTGCCGCCCGCGCCAAGCTCAAGGAGATTCCCCCTCTCGGCGATCAGCTCGAGCCCAACCACATCCTGCCAGATGGCGAGGGCACGGGCGCGATCGGTCACCGCGATGTGGACCGGCCCCAGCGTCGTGCTGAGCGGCAATTGCGGTTTGGATTTCACCACTGTCTGAACGGATGTGTCGATCATGCCGACCTCCCAAAGGGGCTAAACTTGAATTGACCTCAATCTAGGCCCGCAGCATCGCGACTTCTATGGAAGCCACGGCGAAGGCTTCGTTCGCCCAAACCGCCCCAATCAGCGATCTTCCTGATGTCGCCAAACCATGCTTTGATCGCCGCCAGCAGAGGAGGGTTGCAATGCTCAGAGGGTTTGCCGTGACGCTGGCCATGCTCGCCAGCATGTCGAGTGCATTTGCCAATTGCTATGAAATGATCGGCTGCGACGACAGCGACTATTTCCAGCGCTCGGACCTCAGGCAATTGTCCTGCCAGTCGCTCTGGGAAGTACGCAACTGGATCTACAAGCAAAACGGCTATTGTTTTTCCACGCAGCGCGCCAAGAACGCCTTCGGCAATGACGGCTGCTGGATCACCAATCAGGCCCAGGTAAAACTCAACGCCGTGGAGCGGGAGAACGTGGCAACTATTGCATCCGTGGAGAAATCGCGCGGCTGCAACTAGGCTTCCCCGCTACAGGCCGTCACCCTCGGGCTTGACCCGAGGGCCCTGCACTTGCTGGCAAAACTTGGGTGAAACGTCCTCGGGTCAGGCCCGAGGATGACGGTCAGTGGGCTCAAACGCCCTCATTGTCCTCGTCGAAACCATTGTTGACGAGCTCGACAATGGCTTCCAGCGCCTCGCGGGCCTGCTTACCCGTCGCCTGCACCAAAATGGTCGAGCCCGGCCCGGCGCCGAGCATCATCAGGCCCATGATGGAATTGCCGTTGACCGACTGGCCGTCCTTGATGACGTGCAGCGATGCATCAAAACATTCCGCCGTGCGCACGAAGCGCGCCGATGCGCGCGCGTGCAGACCCTTGCGGTTGACGATGGTCAATTGCTGGGCGACGGCACGATCTCCATCCATTTCAGGATGCTCCACCAAGGATGGAATTGGCGACCGTAATATACTTGCGGCCCGCTTCCTGCGCGAGAGCCACCGCATCGGCCAGAGCAAGATCGCCGCGCACGCGCCCAAGCTTGACCAGCATGGGCAGGTTGACGCCCGCGATCACTTCGACATTGCGGTTCTGCATCACTGAAATCGCCAGGTTCGACGGCGTGCCGCCGAACATATCGGTGAGAATGATCACGCCATCGCCACTATCGGCGCGGTCGATCGCGGCCAAAATGTCCTCGCGCCGGGTTTCGGCGTTGTCTTCCGGACCGATGGCGATGGTCTCACACTGTTCCTGGGGTCCAACAACATGTTCGAGCGCCAGCTTGAACTCATCCGCCAGCGCGCCATGCGTCACCAGAACCAACCCGATCATGTATTCTCCCCAGACGATGGCTGCGTCTTAATCACGGCGCAGCCCCATCCCAGTCCAATAAGCCCCCGCTCCCTGCCTCGGGTGCATTTGGGAGCGGGCGCCAGTCTTGCCCCCGATGACACTGGTTGCAAGCGATAAATTGTCACCCTCCAGAGGGTATAGCGATTGCGCGCAGCGCCTCTTCGATCAAGAGGCGCTGGTGTTCGATTCCAATCACACCCGCCTGCGGCACCGGGCAACGGGCGATTTCAAGGCCCAAAAGCCTGACTTTGAAATCGTTGTTCTCGGGCATGCGTTCAAGGGCCGGCACGAGATCGACCACCAGATCGAGCCTTTTGCCACTTTGATAGGGCCGGCTGACAATGCCGTGACCGCGCAGTTCGATGAGCCCGGCAATGGTGGAAGGGGTGTGGAGCAGGATGGTTTTGCCATCGTGCTCAATGTCCACTCGATCATCGGAGACGAGTGCGGCATCGCGGTTGCGAGAGGCAAAGACATCGAGAAGATAGAGCGCCAGCAGCGATTTTCCGGAGCCGGAGGAGCCACGGATGAGGATACCCTTGCCGTCGAGCAATATCGCGGTTGCGTGGATGTTTTCTCGGGAGGTCATCGTTGCTGAACCATTCCTAGCTCTGACTCCTTCACTCCTTCCACGATGTCATTCCCGCGAAAGCGGGAACCCCTGTTTCAAAACGGAGGTCCCCGCTTTCGCGGGGATGACACAGCGAGAAATGGAGAGACCGAGCCAAGCGCCTCCCTCCCCCTTGTGGGGAGGGAATGAGGGTGGGGGTAGCGGCAAGCACCAATCCCAAAACCCTACCGCCGCGTCTTCGGCAGCGACACAGTAAATAGCGCCCCCGAGCGATCCCTCCGGTTCTGCGCCCTGATCGTGCCCTTGTGCGCATCGACGATCTGCTTGGAAATCGACAGGCCGAGCCCGGAATGATTGCCAAAGCTCTCGGTCTCCGGCCGGTCGGTGTAGAATCGCTGGAAAATCCGGCCGACATCGCCGGTAATCCCCGGCCCCTCGTCCATCACCGTCACGACAATCATGTCGGTCTCGGTAGACACCGTCACCGTCACCGTGCCATCGACCGGCGAGAAGGACACGGCATTGTCGATGAGATTGGCCAGCACCTGCGCCAGGCGGCTTTCATGCCCGGTGATGACGGTCGAGCCGCGCCCCAGGCGCTTGCCCATCACCACATTGACCTGCCGGCCCGCCGCCACATCCTTCTGGATGCCGACCATGGCCTCGGCCAGTTTTTCGACATCGACGAGTTCGGCGCTTTCGCGCGCCAGTTCCGCATCAAGCCGGCTGGCGCTCGAAATATCGGTAATCAGCCGGTCGAGCCGTTTTACGTCATGCTGGATGATGTCATTGAGCCGCTCCCGGTCTTCCGGCTTCTTGGCCAGCGGCAGCGTTTCCACCGCCGAGCGCAGGGAGGTCAGCGGGTTCTTCAATTCATGCGCCACGTCGGCCGCAAAGCGCTCGATGGCTTCGATGCGATTATAAAGCGCATCGGTCATGCGCCGCAGCGCGCCCGAGAGGTGCCCGATTTCGTCGGGGCGGTCTGTCAGGTCCGGAATTTCCGCACGCGCATTGCCCGCCGTCTGCACCCGCTCGGCCGCCGCCGACAGGCGCCGCATCGGACCGGCAATGGTGCCGGCGAGCAGCAGCGATAGCGCGATCTGCACCCCCGCCGCGATCAGTGCAATCCGCAAGATGCTCCAGCGCTCCTGCGCCACCACCGAGTCGATATCGCCCGGCGCCGTCGACAGGAGGATGGCCCCGACCACGGCGCGGAGGCGCTGCACCGGCACCGCCACCGAAACGACGAGCTGATTGTGCTCGTCGACGCGCACGAAATCGGCCGGCGCGCCCTGCAGGGCCGAGGCGACTTCGGGATAGCGCGTGCCCTCGTCCGCCCCATATTCCTGATATTTTGAAAAATTGTCGCCCGGCGCCCAGGCGATGAGCGCATTCCACCAATCGAGCAGGAAGAAATGCTGGGTCTTGGACGTATCGATCTGCTGCCGGATCACCTCGCCCGCGCGCAGGATATTGTCGCTATCGAGAATGAGCAGACCCTGCTGGTCATAGATGCGCGCCCGCGTCCGTGTCGGCGTGATCAGGTTCCTGAGCAGCGGGGCGACCCGCTCGGGGCTGATCGGAAATTCCAGCGAGGGATCGAAATAGGAGAGTGGGGAGACATTGCCCGCCTGCAATTCGATCAGGCGATCGGGATTGACCGAGATGACATCGCTGTCGACGGTCGCCGACGCCGCAATGGCCGCCGCGATGATTTCGCCCTGCACGCGCAGCGATTGCACGCGCGCATCGATGAGGCCGGCGCGCCACTGGTTGAGGTACAGAATCCCAACCACCAGCACGAGGAGGCCCGCGAGATTGAGCACGATAATGCGGCGCGTCAGGCTCGAAAAAATGGTGAAATCAACAAAGCGCCGCAGCGCTGTGATTACCTGGCCAAGCGGTTTTAGCGCCATGCGCCAGCCACGCCTGCTCCCTTTTTGCGCGGGAGCAGGTTCAGCGTCCCGCCCGGGACGCGTTCCCTCGACATGAGGATCGATGCTGGCCACGAAGTTCCTTATTGCTCCTTGAAGCGATAGCCGACGCCATAGAGCGTTTCGATCATTTCAAAGTCGTCGTCGGTCGCCTTGAACTTTTTGCGCAACCGCTTGATGTGGCTGTCGATGGTGCGATCATCGACATAGACCTGATCGTCATAGGCCGCATCCATCAGCGCATTTCGCGATTTTACCACGCCGGGACGCAAAGCGAGCGCCTGGAGGATAAGAAATTCGGTGACGGTCAGCGTCACGCGCTGGCCCTTCCACGTGCAAGTGTGGCGCTCTTCATCCATCACCAGCGAGCCGCGCTCGATCAGCGCCTTGCCCGGTACGGGTTCACCCGCAGGGCCGGCGGCAGCCGAAGGATCGCGCGGGGCGGAACGGCGGAGGATCGCCTTGACGCGCTCCACCAGCAGGCGCTGGCTGAACGGCTTGGTGATGAAATCGTCGGCGCCCATTTTCAGGCCAAACAGCTCGTCGATTTCCTCGTCCTTGGAGGTGAGGAAGATCACCGGCACGTCGGACTTCTGGCGCAGGCGCCGCAGCAGTTCCATGCCGTCCATGCGCGGCATCTTGATATCGAGAATGGCGAGATCGGGCTTGTCGGTGGTCAAGCCTTCGAGGCCCGAGGCCCCGTCGGTATAGGTCGCCACCTGATAGCCTTCCGCCTCGAGGGTGAGGGAAACGGAGGTAAGAATGTTCCGGTCGTCGTCCACGAGGGCGATCTTTGGCATATTCTGCCTTTCTATTTGCGACGCTTGCACCTTGCAGGACCAAAGGCCCCTTCAAGCGACGTTGCAGGCGACAATTACGCGTTAAATAAGGCGGGGCCAAGCCTCTAGCCAGTCCCTCACCCCCTACGAAATACCTGCGACTTCCGTCTTAAGACCGATTTCGGGATGGTTGGCGGGGGATCGGCCCGCCTATTTTTCTCTCCACCTGCTGCCCCGCGCGGCGCCCGATGGAGACGAAAAATGAGTGATTTGGACCACAACACCCTGCGCCGGGCTATCGCCGAAGCCGCACTATCACTCAGTGCAAACGCCATTGCCCCCCAACTGGTTGCCGATGCCCTCGCCTATGGTGGCGCCAAACTCACCACCCATGGCGCCCTTTCGGTCGAAACCGGCGCCTTCACCGGCCGCTCGCCCAAGGACAAGTTCGTGGTTCGCGATGGCCTGACCGAGGAAAAAGTCTGGTGGGACAATTCGGGCGCTCTTACGCCCGCCCAGTTCGACCTGCTCCTCAGCGACATCAAGGCGCACCTTGCAGGCCAGGATCTCTACCAGCAGGACCTCCTCGCCGGGGCCGATCCGCGCCACCAATATGGCGTCACCGTCCTTACCCCCAGCGCCTGGCACGCCCTCTTCATCCGCAATCTGCTCATTCGCCCGGGTGAAGGCATTGCCACTTCGGATGCGGCCACGCCCGTGACCATCATCCACGCGCCGCTGTTCACCGCCGACCCGGCCCGCCATGGCACGCGCACCGAAACCGTCATTGCGCTCGACATGAGCCGCAACGTGGTTCTCATCGGCGGCACGAGCTATGCCGGCGAAATCAAGAAGAGCGTTTTTTCGCTGTTCAATTTCCACGCGCCGGCGGACGACGTGCTGCCCATGCACTGCTCGGCCAATCTCGGGCCGGATGGAGAAGCCGCGCTCTTCTTCGGCCTTTCGGGTACTGGCAAGACGACGCTGTCCAATGATCCCGCCCGGCCGCTAATCGGGGACGACGAACATGGCTGGAGCAAAGACGGCGTCTTCAACCTCGAAGGCGGTTGCTACGCCAAGACGGTGAAGCTCAGCGCGTCGGCCGAGCCCGAAATCTTTACCGCCACCCGCACCTTTGGTACGGTGCTCGAAAACGTCGTGCTCGATGCTAACAGTGTGCCAGCATTTGACGACGTATCCCTCACCGAAAACACGCGCGCGGCCTACCCGCTCGACGTGCTGCCCTCGCTTGCCCCCGGCAGCGTCGGCGGCACGCCAAAAACCGTCGTCTTCCTCACGGCAGACGCTTTCGGCGTCCTCCCGCCGCTTGCAAAGCTCACGCCCGAACAGGCCGTCTACCATTTCCTTTCGGGCTACACCGCCAAGGTTGCCGGCACCGAACGCGGCGTCACCGAACCGCAGGCGACCTTCTCGGCCTGCTTCGGCGCCCCGTTCATGCCGCTGCACCCGACGGTCTACGGCGACATGCTGGCCGAGCGCCTGCGTTCGAGCGGCGCCCAGGCGTGGCTCCTCAATACCGGCTGGATCGGCGGCGCCTATGGGGTTGGAAAACGCATTGATATCGCCTCCACTCGCCGCCTCCTGACCGCGGCGCTCGACGGCACGCTCGACACTGCCCCGACCCGCGTCGATCCGCTCTTCGGCTTCGCCGTTCCCACTGATGTCGCCGGTGTCGACCCACGCCTCCTCGACCCGCGCCAGTGCTGGGCCGATACCGACGCCTATGACGTCCAGGCACTCAAGCTCGTCGATCTATTCCGCAATAATTTCAAGAAGTTCGGCCCCGATGCCGATGCGGAAGCCGGCCCGCAATTATTGCAGGCAGCCGAATAAACAAAGGGCGCCACTGGCGCCCTTTTCGTTTCCCGATCGGGAAGAACTCAGTTCGGCGAATAGAAGATGTGCGCCCCGACTTCGGCCACGCGGCTATAGGTATAGGACCAGGACGGGCGGACATTGGTCGTGTGATAGAACAGCGCCGAATCCGGAATGGCACCGATTTCTGCGCCGGTCGCATATTCGGCATAGACGTCCTTGGCGAGCGCCACGGAGCGGGCCCAGGCCTGACGTTCGCCGGGTGCATCGCCGCGGCCATCACAGGCAAAGGTGAACTGGCAGCGGTAGCGGCCATTATTGGCGCCCTGGTAGATCACGCCGCAGAGCGAGGACGGATACTTGTCCGAGCGGGCGCGGTTGACGATGACATTGGCAACCGCGAGCTGGCCGGCAGCGCTTTCGCCGCGCGCTTCGTGATAGATGGCCTGGGCAAGGCAATCGCGCTCGGCATTGGCGACTTCGGCGCGCTTGGCGGTCGGCTGATAGCCGCTGGCCACATAGGCGGCGAGCAGGTCCGGCGTCACGGTCGGCTGATGCGTCGGCGCGGCGGGCTTCATGAAACTGTCGATGGCCGAAAGGGCCGTATTACCACCATCGAGCGAACCGCGGGCGATATAGCCCATCAGCATTTCGGTCGAGAGCGGGGGCTGCACGCCACCCTCGGTCACGTCCACGGCGCGCAACTGCTGCTGGCGCGCGACATAATTGGAAAGGAGCGCATCGGTCAGCTTCTGCTGGCCCGGAGCCAGCGGCACCATGGTGGCGCCGAGAGCGGGCTGGGCGCGGACCTGAGCGATGGGTGCCGGAATTTCGAGCGGCAGGACGAGGTCGGTTTCGTTGGCATGGACCATGAGGGGCGAGGCGATCACGCCAACGACGAATGCCGTCGCGGCGAGTGCAGCCACTTTGAAAGCGGCGCGCGAGAACTTATGCCCCCAGCGTGAAGTCAATGCCCCGTCCTTGCCCCTGAGCCCATCCGTTACCTCCGGCGGGCCTTCTGGTTGGATCGCATTCGCAATCCGTGTTTGCGGGGGCACCCTAGCCAAGCCCGCAGAGAGATGGAAGCCAAAATTTACGGCTGGTTAACCATGCGCCTTAGCTTCTTAAAACACGGTTAATGCGCAAAGCCGATCTTGAAAACCCATGAAATCCATGGGCTTGCAACGTACTGACCAAAGGTTTTCGGAAAAAATTAGAATTTTATGCGCTTTTTAGCGCGTCTGATTCTTAACAGACCGATGCGGCGGGATCACAGGTTTCATCCCTGCCGTTAACGTCAAGGCGGGCGCAAAATACGCCCACCCAAGTCTTTTCGTCAGTGCGGAAAGGCCGCTTTGTGGACGTGAACTAGGCTCTCCATCACCGAAATACCAAGCGCCAAAACCTCGTCATTGGGATGGACGAGGTCCGGCACCATCACCGTCTGCATGCCGGCGGCATGCGCGGCGTGAACGCCGGCAAGGCTATCTTCGAGCGCGAGGCAATTGGCCGGGCTGATCTTCAGCCGGCTCGCCGCCGTCAGATAGGGCTCGGGATGCGGTTTTGGATGGGTCACATCATCGCGCGTAACGATGGTCTCGAAGAGATCGAGCAGGCCCGCCGCGCTCAGGTGGTGCTGGGCATGCGGGTTTCGCGACGAGGTCGCGACCGCCGTCGGGATATTGTTGGCATGAAGCGCGGCGATGAAATCATGCACGCCGGGCTTTACCGGCACGCCGCCATGCGAGCGCTCACGCATGCTGACGCGGCACTTTTCATCGAAGAGGGCATAGGGAAAACTAACGCCATAGGCTTCGAGCAAGAGTTGGCTCGTGCGCTCATGGCTGCCGCCCACCATGGAACGATGGACGTCGTCGGTCATTTCGAAACCGAGGTCAGTGCAGACCTCGAAGACGATGGTCTTGAAGACCGCTTCGGTGTCGAGCAAAGTGCCGTCCATATCGAAGATGGCGGCCTGAAATGGTGCAAGCTGTATCATCCGCCATGATATAGGCCGATTTGACCCCGCGCGCCAGACACGAGGGCGCAAGCGAGCCTTGCAGCACGGGCCGAAACATAGAGCCGACATGACCCAGTTCATCCCCGCCAAAAGCCATGCCGACCTCGGCCGCGACTTCTTCGATCCTGTGGCAGCAGCCGATTTTCCCAAGACAATCCTGCGCCATCGCGACCAGCGCTGGGCCGAGCGCATCGGTCTCGGCAACCTGACGGAGGAAGAGTGGCTCAAGCATTTCGGCCACTTCGACCCCCTGCCCGGTTCGCTGCCCCAGCCCTTGGCGCTTCGCTATCACGGCCATCAGTTCCGCACCTACAATTCCGACCTCGGCGACGGCCGCGGTTTTTTGTACGCTCAGTGTGTTGACCCTAAGGACGGGCGCCTCCTCGATCTCGCCACCAAGGGTTCCGGCAAGACCCCCTGGTCGCGCGGCGGCGATGGGCGCCTGACGCTCAAGGGCGGTGTGCGCGAAGTGCTGGCGACCGAAATGCTCGAGGCGCTTGGCGTCTATACCTCAAAGAGCTTTTCGCTCGTCGAAACCGGCGAAGAGCTCTATCGCGGCGACGAGCCCTCGCCGACCCGCTCGGCCGTTTTGACCCGCCTCAGCCACAGCCATATCCGCATCGGCACTTTTCAACGTCTCGCCTATCTCGAAGACACGGACAATCTCCGTCGCCTCGTCGATTATTCCATCGCCAACTATTATCCGCACCTCACCGGAGCCGCCGATCCGGCCGCGGCCCTCCTCGAAGCCGTAGTCGAAAAGGTCGCCCTTCTCGGCGCGCAGTGGATCGTTGCCGGCTTTGTCCACGGCGTGCTCAATACCGACAATATCAACATAACAGGCGAAAGCTTCGATTACGGCCCCTGGCGCTTCCTGCCGGTCTACGACCCCGATTTTACCGCCGCCTATTTCGACCAAACGGGCCTCTATAGCTTCGGCCGCCAGCCCGATACGCTCGCCTGGAACCTCACCCGCCTCGCCGAATGCCTGCTGCCGCTCTCGAACATCGAGGCGCTGGAACCAGCCCTCAACACGGTCTGGCCTATCTTTCGCACCCAGCTCCCCCTCGCCATGCTCCGCCGCCTCGGCCTCGCGCCCCGCGACGAAGACAGCAACAACGCCTTCGTCACCGCGCTCTTCGGCTTCCTTTCGGCCAGCAAGGCGCCCTATGAGCAATTCTTCTTCGACTGGCGCGGCGGCGCGCTCAGTGCCGAACGGGCAGCGCGCAGTCCTGCCGCCGAGTTCTACGCAACCGACGCCTTCCGTCCACTCGCGGATCTCCTCGAAACCTTCGCACCATCAGACGACGTCAATCTCGCCCACCCCTATTTCGCCCGCGAAAAGCCCCGCACCATGCTGATCGACGAAATGGAAGCTATCTGGACCCCAATCGCCGAACGCGACGACTGGGGGCTCTTTCACAAGACTCTGGGCGAGATTGCCGAAATGCGCGCGGCCTATGGCGTGAACATCTAGCCGGACATCACCTCCACCCTCATTCCCTCCCCACAAGGGGGAGGGAGGCGCAAGCCTCAGTCTTCTCGGTTCCTCCGTCTCCCTCCCCCTTGTGGGGAGGGATCAAGGGTGGGGGTACCCGCCTCACCGCCAGCCGAGTAGACTGTCGCCAAAACCACGGAGGACCCCATGCCCATCTACGCCCTCGACGGGATCACCCCGGAAATCTCCCCCGAGGTCGGCTGGATTGCGCCAACGGCGGTCCTCCTCGGCGATTGCCATATCGGCCCCGAAGTCGGCATCTGGTTCGGCGTGGTCGCCCGCGGCGATATCGAGCGCATCACCATTGGCGCCCGCTCCAATGTGCAGGAAAACTGCGTCCTCCACACCGACCAGGGCTTTCCCCTCACCATCGGGGAAAACTGCACCATCGGCCACAGCGCCATCATCCATGGCTGTACCATCGGCAACAACACGCTGATCGGCATGGGCGCCACGGTGCTCAATGGCGCAAAAATTGGAAAAAATTGCCTCATCGGCGCCAATGCACTCATCACCGAAGGCAAGGAAATCCCCGACAATTCCCTCGTCGTCGGCGCCCCCGGCAAGGTTATCCGCACGCTCGACGCCGAAGCCATTTCCGGCCTCACGGCCTCGGCCGATCGCTATGTGAAGAACGCCAAGCGCTTTGCCGCGGGTCTTGTGGAAGTGCATCGCCCGGGCGATTTCGACCCGGCCTAGGCGCGTTACCCAGTAGACCTATCCTGAGGCGCTCGCTGCAGGCGAGCCTCGAAGGACGAGGGCGTGGCACGACACCCTCCACGCGCCCGACCTCGTGGTTCGAGGCTACGCTGCGCTTCGCACCTCACCACGAGGTCTTCGAAATCCAGCAATTATGGCAGCATAACATCCACGCGCAGCCCTTCGCCGGGGCGGCTCTTGATGGAAATCTGCCCGCGATGGCGCTGTACGATGTGCTTGACGATGGCTAGGCCCAGGCCCGTGCCCTTCTTCTTGCGGCTGGTTTCGACCTCGATGCGGTAAAACCGCTCGGTCATGCGCGGCACGTGCTCGGGCTCGACGCCCGGACCATGGTCGACGACGCTGACGAGATGCTTGAAGCCGCCGCGATCGACCTTGGTCAGCGACACATCCACCGTCTTGCCCTCGGCGCCATATTTGATGGCGTTGTCGACGAGGTTTTCGAACACTTCATAAAGCTGGTTGCGGTCGCCGATCACTGTTACCGGCCCCTCGGGCAGGTCCAGGACCACATCGAGTTCGGCCGCCTTGGCTTGCGTCTGCAGCCCCTCGCGCACTTCGCGCAAGAGCCCCGCCAGATCCACCGAGCCGGTCGGGCGCACGTGCTGATACATCTCGATACGCGACAGGCTAAGCAGATCATCGATCAGCCGGCTCATGCGATCGGCCTGGCCGCGCATGATGCCGAGGAATTTTTCGCGCGCCACCGCGTCGCGGGCCGCGGGGCCAAGCAGGGTATCGATAAAGCCGAGAAGCGAGGCCAGCGGCGTGCGCAATTCGTGGCTGGCATTGGCGATGAAATCGGTGCGCATGGCATCGACGCGCTTCAATTCCGTCAGGCTCTGGAAGGTCACCAGCAGGTGCCGGTCGTCTTCCTCCAGCCAATCGCTGCCGGGGCTGCGGATGGGCGCCACGGTGACGCGATCCCAGGTTTCGCTCGGCAGCGTTTCGTGCAGTTCAAAACTATGCGGCGTTCCGGTGCGCAGCGCGGCGTCCACCGCCGCGACCAGCTCCGGATTGCGCATGACAAGGGTAAGCACCTTGCCCTTTTGCACATTGGGATATTGGCTCGCCGCCGCCTGGTTGCGATAGGCTACCGTGCCGCGCCGATCGAGCACGAGACAGGCTTCGCCCAAAGCCTCGGCAAAGGCGGCCATGACGTCCTCATCCGGCCCCTGGGGCAGAACGGGAACGGTCGGCGTTTCGACGATCCGCGTCACCGTGCGCACGGGCATGGGCAGGAAAGCGACGAATGCCAGCGCCACGAGATAGCCGAGCGCGGCAAAATCGGGCCGCAGATTGCCAAAAAGGACCAGCGCGACAAAAAGGCCGGCGAGCCCCAGGAGGAGCCCGGCATAATTGATGATGCGCGCCAAAATAGCCTGGCCACGCAGCACTGTCTGGGGCGACTGCGAATCGTCCATTTTTGACTGCCGAATCAAGCGCTTGCTCCCGCCTCTTGCGCGGGATCGAAACTTCTAGCACGTTGCTCGTGACAATGGAGCGACAGTGTGAGCGATCCCCTTACTGGCTTTGACATCGACAATCCCGAGCTTCCCTCCGCCATCAAGAAAGCGGCCCTGAAATCGGGCGGCTATCCCTATGACGAGAAGCTCGATGGCGACGAGTATGACACGCAGCTTTATGCGCTGCAAAAGCAACTCGTGCTGTTGCAGGCTCATATGGCCAAGGCCGGCGAGCGCATCGTGCTCGTCTTCGAGGGGCGCGATGCCGCCGGCAAGGGCGGTACCATCAAGACGATCCTCGAAAACCTCAATCCGCGCTTTAATCTCATCGCCGCACTGCCCAAGCCGAACGACCGCGAGCGCACGCAATGGTATTTTCAGCGCTATATCGACTGGCTGCCGGCCTCAGGCGAAATGGTGCTCTTCGACCGCTCCTGGTACAACCGCGCCGGCGTCGAGCCGGTCATGGGCTTTTGCACGCCGGAACAGACTGAACTCTTTCTCGACGAAGCCCCGGAATTCGAAAAGCGCCTGACCCGTGACGGCATCCGACTCTTCAAATTCTGGCTCTCCATCGGCCGCGAAATGCAATTGAAGCGTTTTCACGATCGGCGACACGATCCGCTCAAAACCTGGAAATTGTCGCCCATCGATCTCGAAGCGCTCCACAAGTGGGACGACTATTCCAAGGCCAGGGACCGGATGCTGGAGCGCACCGATTGCGCCCATGCCCCCTGGACCGTCATCCGCGCCAATGACAAGCGCCGGCTGCGGTTGAACGTCATCCGAACTGTGCTCAACGGCTTCGAATATGAGGGCAAGGACAAGAAGGCGATCGGCAAGATCGACGACAAGATCGTGCTGAGCGCGGAGCAGTTTTTGCAGATGGATGGGGAGTGAGGGGCGCGCTCACCCCCAGTAGACCTCACCCTGAGGCGCGAAGCGCAGCGTAGCCTCGAAGGGCGAGGGCGTGGCACAAAGCCTCCACTCGCCCACCCTCGTGGTTCGAGGCGGCGCCACGCGCCGCACCTCACCATGAGGGTTCCTAGGCCCTCACTTCAAAAACTTCGGCTCCACCAGCGCACCCTTGTGGCCAATGACCACCCCAGCCACGCGATGCGCCTCTTCCGCCGCCTCGCGGATCGACTTGCCGTTGAGCCGCGCTGACAGATAGCCGCCATTAAAACTGTCCCCGGCCCCGGTAGCATCCACCACCTTCTCGGCCGGCTTCGGCGAAATCCGCACGCGCTCACTGGCCGTCGCGATCAGCGCCTCTTTCGCCCCGTCCTTGACCACCACTTCCTCAACACCAAGCTCGAGATAGCGGTCCGCCGTATCGTCCACGCTCTTGTCACCAAAGAGCGGCGCTTCATCGGTGTGTGTGGGCAAGACGATATCGCAAAGGCTCGCCGCCGCCGTCAGCACCGAAGCCATCACCCGCGGGCTCGACCACAAGGCCGGCCGCAGATTGGTATCGAAGGCGATTTTCGCGCCATTATCCCGCGCCTTGACGATAGCCTCGAGCAGCCGCCCGCGCGCCTTGGGCGCCAGAATGGCGAGGGTAATGCCGGAGAAATAGACAAGGCTCGCGCCTTCCACGGCCTTCTGCAGCGCCGACTTATCATCGGCCAGCAGCTTTGCCGCCGACTGGTCGCGCCAATAGGTAAAGTGCCGGTCGCCCTTGTCCTGGTGGATCATATAGAGCCCTGGTCGCCGCTCGGGGATCGTACCGATATGGTCGGTCCCGATATGGTTATCCTTCAGGAAGCCGCGGATATCGTCGGAGTACCGGTCCTTGCCCAGCGCCGTCACATAGTCGACGTCCCAGCCTTTGCCGAGCAGCGCGCGCAAATACCAGGCCGTGTTGAGCGTGTCGCCGGCATAGCCCAGGCGATAGGTGCGATCCTCGCCACCGCTCATTTCGATCATGCACTCGCCGATGCTGACGATCCGCTTGCCGGCCATGGCCATCCTCCCAATTCCTCCAAAGGCTTATGCCGGGCGCCGCTTGCGCGGACAAGCCTTCAGCCCATAAACAGTGTAGCTAGAGCCAGGCAGTCTTCCATACAAGATTGGAAGCCACTATGCTCCACCCCGATTTATCTGTCTTGGAGCCGTCATGACCAGCCCGCGCCTCAGCCCCGCCATCCTTGGCTCCCTCAAGCCGGGCATCGGCGTGCCGAAATATGATCGGGCCAAGGTCACTCCCGGCATCGTGCATCTGGGCATCGGCGCCTTTCACCGTGCGCACATGGCCGTCTATGTCGACGATCTCCTCGCCGACGACCCAAGCTGGGGCATTGTCGGCGCCAGCCTCCGCCGCCCCGACACCAAGGAAGCACTGGAACCGCAGGGCGGCCTCTACACCATCGCCGTCCGCGATGCGGCAGGCACCCATCCGCGCGTCATCGGCTCCATCCTCTCGGTCATGGACGCGAACACCGAGCGCGATGCTCTTCTCGACCTGATGGCATCGCCCAATATCCGCGTCGTCTCGCTGACTGTCACCGAAAAAGGCTACTGCCACGATCCGGCGACCGGCGAACTCGACCAGAACCATCCCGACGTGGTCCACGACCTCGCCAATCCCGCATCGCCGAAATCGGCCCCCGGCATGCTGGTCGAAGCCCTTGCCCGTCGCAAGGCTGCCGGCATCGCGCCCTTCACGGTAATGAGCTGCGATAATCTCCCCTCCAATGGCGAGACCGCCAAGCGCATCGTCACCCGCTTCGCCGCCCTCCGCGACGCCGATCTCGGCGAATGGGTGAAGTCGGTCGCCTTCCCCTCGACCATGGTCGACCGCATCGTGCCTTCCACGACCGATGCCGACCGCGAGGAAGTAACAAGCCTGATCGGCGCTGAAGACGCCTGGCCGATCATGACCGAGCCTTTCACCCAGTGGGTGATCGAGGATCATTTCCCGTCCGGCCGCCCCGCCTTTGAAAAGGTCGGCGGTCAACTGGTGAAAGACGTGGAACCCTTCGAGCACATGAAGCTCAGGATGCTCAATGGCTCGCATTCGACCATGGCCTATCTCGGCTATCTCGGCGGCTATCAATATATCGCCGAGGTCATGGGCGACCCCGCCTATGTAAAGCTGATCCACGGCCTGATGACCGAAGAGGCCATGCCGACGCTCGACATGCCCGGCACCGACCTCGGCTTGTATCGCGACCAACTCCTCGAGCGTTTCCGCAATCCCGCGCTAAAACACCGCACCTGGCAGATCGCCATGGATGGTTCGCAAAAGCTGCCGCAGCGCCTTCTCGGCACCATCCGCGATCGCCTCAAGGCCGGCCAACCGATCACCCGCCTCGCCCTCGGCGTCGCCGCCTGGATGCGCTATGTCACCGGCATTGACGAAGAAGGCAACGAGATCGACGTCAGAGATCCGCATGCACTGAAAATGATGGCGATTTCGGCCGATGCCGGGGATGATCCGGTGGCGCTCTACGAAGGGCTGTCGAGCCTGACGGAGGTTTTTGGGACCGATCTCGCCGAAAACGCCGTGTTCCGCGACACGGTCATCAAGCATCTCGAAAGCCTCTTTGACGAGGGTGCCAAAGCGACGGTGGCGGAGGTTGTCGGCTGATCGAGAGCCACCAGCCTTCCCCT
Source organism: Devosia riboflavina (assembly GCF_000743575.1). Classification (GTDB taxonomy): domain Bacteria; phylum Pseudomonadota; class Alphaproteobacteria; order Rhizobiales; family Devosiaceae; genus Devosia; species Devosia riboflavina. Next base: position 106,066 of record NZ_JQGC01000003.1, read on the forward strand.
CGCCCCTTGCGGGAGAGGGACCGACTAATTTGCGTTCAGCAAATTGGTCAGGGTGAGGGGTATCCCTCCTCCGCAGAGGAGCAGGTGGATAGATCCAATACCCCTCATCCGCCCTTCGGGCACCTTCTCCCGCAAGGGGAGAAGGGCGAGCCGGCGGTTGGGAAGGGCCCCTAAACCTTCCCCTCCATCGCCCGATCGAAAATCGCCAGCGCCCGCTCCTTGGTCAGTTCCACCGGGTTGCCCCCCGCCGTGGGATCGACAATCGCCATGTCCCCGATCTTGTCCCGCTGCTCGCCATCGACCTTGAAATCCCGCAGCGTGTGCGGCACTTCCAATCGCAGCCGCAGCCCGATCACCGCATGCAGGAACGCATCAAAGCTCGGCGCCAGCCCGATATAGGCCGCCAGCCGCGCGATTTTTCCTTCAATGGCCGACTTATTCGCCTGCAGCACATAGGGCATGAAGACGGCATTGGTCATGCCGTGATGCGTATCATAGAGCGCGCCCACCGGATGGCTCAGCGCATGAATCGCCCCGAGCCCCTTCTGAAACGCCGTCGCCCCCATGGCCGCCGCGCTCATCATGTGGCCGCGCGCCTCGATATCACCGGGATTGGCCGCAACCTTGGGCAGGTTTTCGAACACCAGCCGAATACCCTCAACCGCGATGCCGTCAGCCAGCGGATGATAGCCCGGCGCACAATAGGCCTCCAGACAGTGCGCCAGCGCATCCATGCCCGTGCCCACGGTGATGAACTTTGGCATACCCACCGTCAGTTCGGGATCGGCAATGACAACCTTGGGCATCATCAGCGGATGGAAAATCACCTTCTTAGTATGGGTCGTCTCGTCGGTAATGACGCCCGCGCGCCCCACTTCCGAGCCCGTCCCTGCCGTTGTCGGCACGGCAACGATCGGGAAAATCCCTTTGGGATCGGCGCGCGTCCACCAGTCGCCGATATCCTCAAAGTCCCACATCGGCCGCGTCTGTCCAGCCATGAAGGCAATCACCTTGGCGGTATCGAGCCCGGACCCACCGCCAAAGGCGACGACCCCATCATAGCCGCCCTCGCGCAAAACTTTTATGCCCGCCTCGACATTGGCCGAGATCGGGTTCGGTTTCACGTCTGAGAAAAGCCCGACCTCGATGCCCCCGGCCTTGAGATCGGCCAATACCTTTTGCGTCACCGGCAGCGCCGCGAGCCCCGCATCGGTCACCAGCAGCGGCTTTTTTATCCCCGCCACTTTCAACGCATCGGGCAATTCGGCAATACGCCCCGCCCCGAAGCGGACGGCGGTCGGATAATTCCAGTTGGCTTTGGTCATTCTGGCCTCGTATCCCTGACTAACTCTCCGTCGTCATTGCCGGGCTTGTCCCGGCAATCCATCTCACCTCCGCATGGACCACCGGGACAAGCCCCGGTGGTGACGATAGAACGGAGAGAAATCCTCACTTGTGCCTCGAACCACGAGGGCCTGGCACTAGACCCGCCGGAGATGAAAACTCTTGGGCTGGGTCAAATTGTGGTAGCCAATCTCGCTGAGGCCACCGCCCTTGCCGGTATCCTTCACCCCGGTCCAGACGAGCGCAGGGTCGAGATAGTCGCAACGATTGGCGAAAACCGTACCGGTCTCGACCTCGCCGCCGATCCGCCCGGCCGCCGCGATGTCCTCGGTCCAGATCGACGCCGTCAGCCCATAGGGGCTGTCGTTCATCAAGGTAATCGCCTCAGCGTCGTCTGATACCTTCATGATGCCCACGACCGGCCCAAAGCTCTCCTCGCGCATGACGCTCATCTGGTGATTGACGCCCGTCAGCACTTCCGGCGGCAGATAAGGCGAGCCCGCCACATCGCGCGCATCGCCCCAGTTGAGATGCCGCTTCGCGCCCCCGCGCACGGCCTCTTCCGTCTGCCCGCGCACATGGTCGGCAAAACTGCCCCGTGCCATGGGCCCGACAATGGTTGCAGGATCGAGCGGATCGCCCAGGGTCCAGCCGCGCGCCTGTTCGACAAAGCGCTCGACAAAGCCGTCATAGACCTCCGCATGCACATAGATGCGCTCGACCCCGCAGCACGATTGCCCCGAATTGAAAAAGCTGCCGTCGACAAGGTTTTCCGCGGCAAAATCGAGATTGGCATCGGCTCGGACATAGGCAGGGTCCTTGCCACCGAGCTCAAGGCCCAAAGTGGCAAAAGTCCCGGCCGCTGCCCTCTCGATCCGCCGCCCGCCTTCCACCGATCCGGTGAAATTGATGTGGTCGATCTCGCCCGAGCCGACCAGTTTTTCCGTATCCGCATGGCCGAGCACAAGGTTCTGGAAAATCCCCTCCGGCAACCCTCCGGCCTTCGCCGCCGCCGAAAAGCGCTCGCCCGCCAGCAGCGTCTGGCTCGCATGTTTCAGCAGCACCGCATTGCCCGCCACCAGCGCCGGCACGATGGAATTGACCGCTGTAAGAAACGGATAATTCCAGGGCGCAATGACCAGCACCACGCCCAGCGGTTCATGCGAAATATAGCGCACAAAACCCTCTTTCGCAGGCCGCATCGACGGCGCCAGGGTCGTCTCGGCAATATCGAGCATATGCCGGCTGCGTTCCTCGACCCCACGCTTTTCCGCCCCAAAGCGGATCGGCCGGCCCATCTGCCAGGCGAGTTCGGGCACGATTTCGTCGTTCATTGTAAGCAGGGCATCGACCATGCGCCCCACCGCCGCGACGCGTTCGGCCACCGCTACCGTGCGCCAGGCCCGCTGCGCTGCCTTGGCCCGGCTCACGGCCGCAGCGATAGCAGCGCCATCCAGCGTCTGCCGCTCGGCAAACACTTTTCCGTTCACGGGAGAAATGATCTGGACCGTCTCGGTCATGCTTTTATTCCGTTCAAACTTTGTATCATTGCCGGGTGGCTCTCGAGAGAGCCCACCAGCTGCCCCCATTCCTTCGTCACTACCGGGCTTGTCCCGGTAGTCCATGCGGAGGCAAGATGGATTGCCGGGACAAGCCCGGCAATGACGGCGAACGATGGGTGTTGCTGCAAACGGACCTCTTCAGCTCCGCTCGAACCCGCGTTTGCGCTCCCAGTCGGTCACGCGGCGATCATATTCGAACTGCTCCCAATTGCCCGTGTGCACATAGTGCTCCACTACCTCGGCCCCAAAAGCCTCGATGAGCATTTTTGAACCCTGCAGTGCTGCCACCGCATCGCGCAGCGTCTTGTGCACCTCGCGCAGTTTTTCGCCCGAATAGGCATCGCCCGAAAAGGCAGGCTCCAGCACCAGCTTGTCTTCAATGCCCTTCAACCCCGCAGCCAGCAACGCCGCAAAGGCGAGGTATGGATTGAGATCGGCGCCACCAATCCGGCACTCAACGCGAACACCCCTAGTGTTTTCTCCGCAGAGTCTAAAACCCGCCGTGCGATTATCGCTGCTCCAGATCGCCTTGGTCGGCGCAAAAGTGCCGACCTGGAAGCGCTTATAAGAGTTGATATAGGGCGCGAGGAAATAGGTGATGTCGCCGGCATAGGTGAGCAGTCCGGCCATAAAATGCTTCATCAGCGCCGACATGCCCAGTTCGTCCTTCTTGTCGACAAACTGATTTTTTCCGTCCTTGGCCAGCGACATGTGAATGTGCGCGGAAGACCCGGCGAGGTCGTATGCCCACTTGGCCATGAAGGTGACAGCCTTGCCCTGGCCGAAGGCGATTTCCTTGGTGGCGTTCTTGATGACCACATGCCGATCGGCCATGGTTAGGGCCTCGGCATAGCGCACATTGATCTCTTCCTGGCCCGGGCCCCATTCGCCCTTGGAATTTTCAACCGGAATGCCGGAGGCGTGCAGCTGATTGCGCAGCGCCCGCATCACCCCTTCTTCCTTGGTCGTCTGGAAGATGTGGTAGTCCTCGATGTAATAGCCGGCGGCGGTCAGGTTCTGATAACCCTTGTCATGGGCCGAGCGGAACGTCTCGTCGAAGAGATAGAATTCGAGCTCGCTGGCAAAATTGGCCGAAAGCCCCATGGCCTCCAGCCGCGCCAACTGCTTTTTCAGAATGCTGCGCGGCGCATGCGGAATGGGCTCGTGATGATGGTGATCGACGAGATCGGCCAGCACCAGCGCCGTGCCCTCCAGCCAGGTACACTTCATCAATGTGGACAGATCAGGCTTCATGACGAAGTCGCCATAGCCCTTGCCCCAATTGGCGGCCGCATAGCCGGGCACCGGCTCCATGTCGATATCATCGGCGAGCAGATAATTGCAGCCATGGGTCTCGTCCATGGCGCCATCGAGGAAGAATTCGGCCTGAAACCGCTTACCGATCAGCCGCCCCTGCATATCGGGAAAGGCAACGAGCACCGTATCTATCCGCCCTTCGGCGACGTCCTTGCGCAGTGTGTCGAGCGAATAGCCCACGTTTTTGTTCCCTCTATTTGTCAGCCCGCCGCGTCATTGGTGCGCGATGGGGTCGGGGCGCCGTTCTCCGCGGCGCCCCTTTTTTATGGTCAGGCCTTTGGCGCGACCGCCGCGGCCACGGCGGCATCGCCGCGATGCTCAAGCGCGAACTCTTCTTCGGGCGAGAGGATCAGCTTGTGTCGGCCAACGAGCGCGAAATAGACCACGCCCACCGCACACCAGAGGATCACCCAGATGACGCCCCGGTAAAAATTCGGGTCCTGCAACTGGTAGAACAGCGTCACCGCCGCGATGATGATGGTCAGCACCGCGCCCGGAACGCCCACCGGCGAGCGGAACGGCCGCTCGATATTGGGCTGGTTACGCCTGAGGATGATGAAGCTCAGCGCCTGCATGATGTAACTCAGCATGGCGCCGAACACGGCCATATTGAGCAGTACCGAGCCGATGATGTCGTCGCCAAGCTGCGTTTCGCCCGGTCCGCCGCCACCATTGACGAACCAGATCGCCAGCATGACGACGAGGCCGAGCGTCGCGCCCGAAATCATCGCCAGATGCGGCGTCTTGTACTTGTCATGCGTCACCGAGAGAGCCGACGGGAAATAGCCGGCGCGGCTCAGCGAATAGACCTGGCGGCCCTGCGCATAAAGGATGGTGTGGAACGAGGCGATAAGACCGATCAGCGCCACGATGCCGAAGAGCGGCGCAGCAGCATCGCCATAAATAGCGCGGATACCGTCCAGAGCCGGTTCAAGCGAAGACCCCAGCGCAAAGCTGCCGACACCCGGAATGGAGGGGTTGAGCAGCACAATGAGGAAGGCCGAAAGCAGCAGCGTGCAGAAGCCGAGGAGAATACCGCGCGGCAGATCCCGCTTGGGATCGACGGATTCCTCAGCCGCCAGCGGCACCTGCTCGATGGCAAGGAAGAGCCAGACGGCGAAGGGCAGCGTCGCTAAAACGCCCTGAAACCCAAACGGGAACCACGATCCATTGCCCTCGGGCAATTCGACGGCGCCACCCTCGGGCCCGACACCGATATTGAGCGCCCAGCGGCCAAAATCGATATTGGGGAAGGCACTGACCCAGAAGAAGGCAAGGCCCGCCAGCGAAATCAGGGTAACGACCAGCGTCACCTTATAGGAAAGCGCCACGCCATAGATGTTGAGCGCGAGGAAGATGATGAAGAACACCACCCAGAGGATGGGGTAATAAGCTGTGTCCAGCCCGGTGATCGAGCCGAAATAGCCCGAGATAAAGGTACAGATCACCGCCGGGGTGAGCACATATTCGACGTTCTCGAAGAGCCCCGTGATGAAACCGCCCCATGGCCCCATCGACGTACGCGCGAAAGAATAGGCCGCGCCCGTATGCGGCAGCGCCGGGCTCATTTCCGCGATCGAGGAAACGAGGCCCAGATACATGATGGCGATGATGGCGGCGGCCACGACCATGCCGCCCCAGCCGCCGGTCATGAAGCCAAAATTCCAGCCGGAAAAATGGCCTGAAATCACGGCGCCCACGCCAAGCGCCCAAAGCGACCAGATGCCCGCATAGCGCTGCAGCCCTCGCTTTTCGAAATACGACTTGTCTCGTGTCGCGTAAGCGACACTTCCCACCTTCTTGGTATCAGCCATGGTCCCTGTCCCCTTGGTTATGCTGAACCCTGTGTGTCCCGCCTAATGCGTCCGGGCCTGTTTTCGCGCCTCGCGCGCGTGCTGCAGGCTCCGCGCGACAAGGCCAGCCCATTGGCTGACCCCGTCCGGCGAGAGAATTTCGTCGTTACGAATTTCGATCATGGTGGCTTCGAGCCCGCGCCCGTCGCCGTGCTTTTCAAGCGTTAGGGTCACGCCATTGAGGGCGGCATAGGGCTCGTTCCAGCCGATATTGAGGTCCGGCCGCTCCGCCGCCATGGCATCGCGAAAAGCCTTGGTAAAGCGCTCGTCCCGCCCATGGATGACACCGATGGGCCAGGGCCGCGCCTTGCCGAGGAAGACCGGGGTAAAGGAATGCATGCAGACCACGATTGTCTCGACGCCCGCATGGCGGCGCGCTTCGAGCAGCATGTCGATCGCGCCGTGAAAGGGTCGATGATACTGGGCGATACGATAGTCCCGTTCTTCGGGGGTGATATTTTCATTGGCCGCAATGCGCGTGCGTTCGGAGAGCGTCCAGATCAGGTCCGGCGCATCGAGGGCGCGATTGCAGTCGATGATAAGGCGCGAGACGGTGGATTCCACCAGCGGCGCGTCGAGCAGGTCCGAGAGCACCCGGCTCACCGCCAGCGCACCGGGATCCCAGGCGATATGGCTCAGCCTTTCGCTCGGCGTCAGTCCGAGATCGCCATAGCGTTCGGGAATGCGGTTGGAAGCATGGTCGCAAAGAATGACGAAGGGCGACGCCCCCCGCGCATTGGTCACCAGAACCGATTTTTGCGCCTCGCTGTCCATATTCCCTCTATAGGCAAGCGATCAATTTCTGTAACAGTAGTTCCACAAACGAAACTTCTGTCAATATTGAAACGCAGGGTTCAGGAGGAGAAATGGAGGGCAAGACCGTCGCCGCACGGATTCACGACCTCGACGAGCAGTTGACGTCAGCAGGGAGACGGGCGGCGCGCGGGCTTTTGGGCAATTATCCGCTGCTCGGCCTTGCCCCCGTCGCCGAGTTCGCCGCAGGTGCCGATGTCAGTGCCGCCACCATTGTGCGCTTCGTCGCCCAATTGGGCTTCAAATCCTATCCCGATTTCCAGCGCGCCCTGCGCGAGGAGCTAGAGCAGCGCTCGAAATCGCCGTTGCAGCGCGGCGCCACGCCCGCAGACCATTCGGGCGAAGCCCCCTATCTCTCGGCCTTCCTCGCCCAATCGGCCCACCGCATGGAAGAGTCGGCGGCGCTAATCTCACCCGGCGAATTCGAAACCGTCTGCCGGCGCCTCACCGAAACCAAGCGCAATTGCCACCTGGCCGGCGGCCGTTTTACCGATTTCCTCGCGGGCTATCTCGAAGCCCACCTGCGCCTCATCCGCCCCGGCATTCGCCGCCTCGATGGACGCCCGGCCACCAGTGCCGACCAGCTCATCGACGTCAAACCCGGCGATCTCGCGATCCTCTTCGACGTCCGCCGCTATGATCCGGCCATGCTGGAGGTGGCGCGCACCCTCTCGCGCCGCAAGGCCCATATCGTCCTCATCACCGACGAATGGCTCAGCCCCATCGCCCGCCACGCCCGCTATTGCCTCCCCTGCCGCACAGAAACCGGCCGCACCTGGGACGCCAATGCGGTGCTGCTGGGCCTGGTCGAAGCGATCATCGCGCGGGTGACGGAGCTGGGCTGGCAGACCGCCAGCGAACGCATTGGGGCGCTGGAAGGGGAGTAAGTCTCCTAGAATTCCTCTTCCATCCACCGCGTCATTCCCGCGAAAGCAGGAATCTCTCCTTCGGCACAATGAGATTCCCGCTTTCGTGGGAATGACGCGGTGGTTTGTGCATGCATTTTTCTGCTAGGAGACCCGAGGAGGACGACCATGCGCATAGTAGACACCCACCTGCACCTCATCTATCCCGACCGGCTTTCCTATCCCTGGCTCGGCAATGCTCCGGCCATCAACAAGCCGTGGAGTGTGGACGCCTATTGGGCCGAGGCCAAGCCGCTGGGCATCGAGGCGGCGCTCCACATGGAGGTCGATGTCGCCGAGGCCGATATTTTGGCCGAGACCGAATTCGTCCTCGGCCTCCCCGGCATCATTGGCGCCATCGCCGCCTGCCGTCCCGAAAATCCCGATTTTCCCGCCCAGCTCGAAAAGCTGCTCGCGGTTGGCAAAGGCCGGGTAAAAGGCCTGCGCCGCATTCTTCACGAAGTGCCCGATGATGTCAGCGCGCCACAACTCTTCGCCGACAATCTGCGCCTTCTCGCCCGACACGGTCTCACCTTCGACCTCTGCCTCCGCGCCGACCAACTCCATCTGGGCGTCGCGCTGGCGCAAAAAGCCCCGGAAGTGACCTTCATCCTCGACCATTGCGGCAATCCCGACATCAATAGCATCGGCCTTGATCCATGGCGGCAAAGCCTGCGCGAGATCGCCGCCCTCCCCAATGTCATGGGCAAGGTTTCTGGCATCGTGAACCACTGCGACCCGGATTGGACCCCTGAAACCCTCCGCCCCTATGTCGAGCATGTCATCGACAGCTTTGGCTGGGATCGCGTCGTCTGGGGTTCGGATCATCCGGTCGTGACCCTCACCGGCTCGCTCACAAGCTGGGTCGAAGCCGCGCGCGAAATCGTTGCCGACGAGACGCAGGAAAATCAGGAAAAGCTGTTTTATCGCAATGCCGAGCGCATCTATCGCCTCGGCTAAACGGTTACAGATATAACAAATTGTATTGCAGCCCCTCCGTGCACATGTGATTCTGCGGCCGGAGGAATTGGGGAGAGACTTTATGGCCCAGAGTGCTGACCGCATCGCGGTCTCCACCTGGTCGTTGCATCGCCTTTTGGGCACGACCTATCCGCATGATCTGACGACCACCGCCATCGGCGCCGGAGAAGACACATATGGCGAAGGTAGCGAGTCCTTGCTCGGCCTGCCTTCGGTGCTGGCCAATCACGGCTATCACCGCGTGGAAATCGTCTCCTTCCACATGCGCAGCCGCGATTCCATTTATCTCGCCGAGCTCAAAGACCAGCTCGCCCGCGCCGAGGTGACCCTGCAAACCCTGCTGATCGATGCCGGCGACATCACCCATCCCGAGCACGGCGCGCGCGATGAAGCCTGGATTGCCGGCTGGCTCGAGGTCGCCAATGAGCTTGGTGCAGAAAATGCCCGCGTCATTGCCGGCAAGCAAAAACCCACCAGGGCCAATATCGACCACTCCGTCGCAGCCCTCAAACGCCTCGCCGCCGGCAATGCCGGATCATCGGTGCGGCTGGTGACTGAAAACTGGTTCGACCTGCTCTCGACCCCGGAAACCGTGCACGAAGTGCTCGACCGGCTCGAAGGCCAGGTTGGCCTTTTGGGCGATTTCGGCAATTGGGGCGGCGACAGCAAATACGAAGATCTCGCTTCGATCTTCGCTCGCGCCGAGCTCTGCCACGCCAAGGCGAGCTTTGCCCATGGCCAGCTCGACGAGGCCGATTATGGCGCCTGCGTGGGTGCGGCCGAAGAAGCCGGCTACAAGGGCCCCTATACGCTGATCTTCGATGCCGACCAGCCGCATGAATGGGCGGGCCTCGCGCTCGAGCGCGATTTCATCCTCTCGCTCATCGAGGTCTGAGCGCATGAGTCTGGCGCGCACAGCGCAACGGCGCGTCACCCGGCCACGGCGCACCCAGCGCACCGTGCCGGTGCTGTCGCGCCTTGCCGAGGTGGCGCCGGTCGGCATGCTGGTCACCGGGCTCGACGGCACGGTGCGCTATCTCAATCCCGCCTTTACCCGCCTTCTCGGCCACAGGATGGAAAGCGGCCAGGATCTCGACGGCTTTGGCCTCATCCACCCCGACGACGCCGGCGCGGCGCGGCAGCATCTGGTGCGCCTCGCGCGGGGCGAAACTGCCCATTATCGCGGCGAACATCGTCTCCTTCATGCCGATGGCCACCCGATTTGGGTCATGCTGGCCGGGGCGCTCTCGAGCGATGATGACGGTCATCCCGATTGCTTGATCCTGCAGGTCACCAGCATCGAATTGCAGAAGCGCGCCGAAGAGGCCCTCGCCTATTCGGAAAGCCGCTGGAACCATGCGCTGGAAGGCGCGCGGCAGGGCGTCTGGGACCATGATATCCGCCGGGATACGATGTTCTATTCGCGCATGTGGCGAAAGATGCGCGGCATTCCGGCCGATGAAGAGGTGGATGGCGACCAGCAGAAATGGTTCCAGCGCATCCATCCTGACGACCTTTCCCAGGTCATGGCCAATGTGCATCGGCAGGACCAGGGCGACGACAGTTTTGACGCGCTCGAATATCGCGAACTGACCCGCGACGGACGCTATATCTGGATTCTGAGCCGCGGCCGCCCCGTCGAATGGGACGAGAATGGCGAACCCCTACGCACCATCGGCACCGATACCGACATCACCTATTTGAAGACCATCGAGCAGGAACTGGCGGCTGAAAAGGAACGTCTGCGCGTCACCCTGGAGGCCATTGCCGATGGCATGATCGCCACCGATGCGCAGGGCAGGGTGACCTTCATCAATCCCGCCGCCGAACGCTTTACCGGCTTTTCCGCCGATGAGGCCAAGGGCCTCTTCGCCGAAACCGTCTTTCCCCTGCGCCATGCCCATTCCGACGAGGCGGCCCCCTGCCCGGCCATGGCCTGCCTCACCCATCGCGAGGCGATGGAGGTGGAGGACGAGGTCGTTCTGGTGTCGCGCGATGGCCAGGCGCGCGATATCCGCTGCTCTGCCTCGCCTGTCTTTACACCCGATGGAAAAGTGTCCGGCGCGGTGCTGGTCTTCCAGGACATTACCCAGAGCCGGGCTTTGCAGCGCCAGCTTGTCCATTCGGCCAGCCACGACGTGCTGACGGACCTGCCCAACCGTGCTGCCTTCGATGGGGCGCTGAGCGTCGCCATCGGGTCGGCGCGCGATGGGCAGCGCCAGCATTGCCTGCTCTATGTCGATCTCGACCGCTTCAAGCCGGTCAATGACACAGCCGGCCACGCCGCGGGCGATGCGCTCCTCAAGCAAGTGGCCGATACCATTCGCGGCGCCTGTCGCGGACACGATCTTGCCGCCCGGCTCGGCGGCGACGAATTCGCCGTGCTGCTCGAAGATTGCCCGCTCGCCAATGGCCGCAAGGTTGCCGAAAAGATCGTCAGGGCCATCGGCGCCCTCGCCTTTTCCTGGAACGGCCGCCTCTATCGCATCGGCGCCAGCGTCGGCGTCACCGCCATCAAGTCGCGCTCGGAATCGGGCCTTGGCTATCTCGGCGAGGCGGATGCGGCCTGCTATGCCGCCAAGGCCGGCGGCCGCGGCCAGGTCGTTTGCTTCTCCGAGATGACAATGGATCAGCCGTAGAAGGGGCTGATCCGGGATCAGCCGTAGTAGACGCTGATCCGCTGCCCGGCGATCTCGTGCACGGCGATATCCATTTCATAGACGGATGAAAGCACGTCGGGCCGGATCATCTCGTCCACCGATCCCTGCGCCGCCACCTTGCCATGCTTCATGGCGACGATGTGGGTGGAGTACCAGGAGGCGAAATTGATATCGTGCAGCACCAGCACGACGGTCTTGCCCAATTCGCTCGCCGCCCGCTGCAGGAGCTTCATCATGCCCATGGCATGCTTCATGTCGAGATTGTTGAGCGGCTCGTCGAGCAGCACATAGTCCGTGTCCTGGCACAGCACCATGGCCACAAAAGCCCGCTGCCGCTGCCCGCCCGAAAGCTCGTCCAGAAACCGACCCGACAGGGCGGTGAGATCCAGATAGCCGATGGCCTCGTCGATATGCACCTTGTCATCGGTCGTCAGCCGTCCCTTGGAATAGGGATAGCGCCCGAAGGAGACGAGATCGCGCACCGTCAGGCGCGCGGTCATGTGATTGTCTTGCCTGAGGATCGAGAGCCGCCGCGCCAAGACATCGCCCGGCGTCTTGCTGACATCGAGCCCATCCACCGTCACCGAACCCTTGTCCATGGCCATCAACCGGCTGACCATCGAGAGCAGCGTCGACTTTCCAGCGCCATTAGGCCCGATGATAGAGGTGATACCGCCCCTGGGCAGGCTCAGCGATACCCCGTCCACCACCGTGCTCTCGCCATAGGATTTGCTGACATCGGAGGTGATGATCATCGGGCCGATCTCCGCAGCACCAGGACAATGAAAACGAGGCCGCCCAGAAACTCGATGATGATCGAGAGGGCCGTATCAAAGGCGAAGACGCGCTCAAGCAGGGTCTGTCCACCGACGAGCGCAATGACGCCAAGCAGCACTGCAGCCGGCAGCACATAAAGATGCTTTGAGTTGCCGATCAGCGAATGTGCCAGCGTCGCGACCAACAGGCCGAAAAATGTGACGGGCCCAACCAGCGCCGTCGAGACCGACACGAGAATGGCGACCAGCACCAGAATAACTGCCACGGTGCGCTTGTAATCCACCCCAAGATTAATCGCCTGCGCCCGCCCCAGCGAGAGCACGTCATAGGTGTGCATCAGCCGCCAGCCAACAAAACTGGTGATCGCGACAATGACAGTCGCAATTCCAAGCAGGGTCGGATCGGTCGTCGCAAAAGAGGCAAAGAGCGTGTCCTGCAACACGTTGAAGGCGCCGGGATCGAGCATGCGCTGCATGAGTTGGGAAAGACTGCGGAACAGGATGCCAAAGACGATGCCGACCAGCACCAGGAGGTGCAGGCTCCGCTCCTCGCCCAGAAACAGCCAACGGAACAGCAGGAACGAAAACCCGACCATGACGAGCAGTTCGACGACGAACTGGACCTGGCTATCGATCGACACCAATGCCGAAACACCGAAAAAGAACACGACCGCCGTCTTGATCAGCACATAAAGCGCATCGAACCCCATGATCGAGGGCGTGAGGATTCGGTTATTGGTGACGGTCTGGAACAGCACGGTGGACACGGCCACCGCATAAGCGACCAGCACCAGCGAAAGCAGTTTCTTGCCGCGGAAGGAGAGCACGAAACTCCAGCTTCCCTTGGCATCGAGCGTCATGAAAAGGGCAATGGAGAGGAGCGCCAGGGCCGTGAGCGTAATGAGCACCATCGCCGGCCGCGAAAACCTCTTTCTCTCCGCGCCATCCCCCCGCTCGGTGTCATTCCCGCGAAAGCGGGAACCCCCGTTTGCGGAAACAGAGGTCCCCGCTTTCGCGGGGATGACATCGCGGGAGCTGAAATCACCCTGCATGACGCGGCGTCCTCAGCAGCAGATAGAGGAAAACAGCGCTACCCACGACGCCCATGACCACTGCGATCGGGATTTCATAGGGGAAGCGGATCAAGCGCCCGACGATATCGCAGGCGAGAACAAAACCCGCCCCACCCACCGCCACCCAAGGCACGGTGCGGCGCATGTTGTCGCCGACGATCAAGCTGACGAGATTGGGCACGATCAGCCCGAGGAACGGGATCGAGCCCACCGAAACCAGTACCACGGCGCTGACCACGGAAACGATGACGAGGCCGAGAACCATCACGCGCCGATAGTTGAGCCCGAGATTGGTGGTAAAATCCTTGCCCATGCCGGCAACGGTAAAGCGATCCGCCGCGATATAGGCAAGAATGCCCCCGGCCAGCCCAAGCCAGAGCAGTTCATAGCGCCCGCGCAAGACGCCCGAAAAATCACCCATGTTCCAGGCGAGCAGCGAGGCCATGAGATTGGTGCGATAGGCGATGAAGGCGCTCACCGCGCCGATGACGCCGCCAAGCATGATGCCGACCAGCGGCACCAGCAGCACATCGCGCAGCGGCACCGCGCGCAGGATGCGCAGGAACAGCGCCGTGCCACCCAGCGCAAAGAGCGCCGACACCGCCATCTTGGCCATGAGCGGCCATTCTGGCGCCAGCAGCGTCACAACCAGAAAACCCAGAGCCGCGGATTCACTCGTGCCCGCCGTCGAGGGTTCGACGAAGCGATTGCGCACGACCATCTGCATGACGAGTCCGGCAATGGCCATGGAGGCGCCGGCCAGCATCAGGGCAAGGGTGCGCGGCACGCGGCTGATGAAGAAAATTTCCGTGGCGCGCGCATCCGCCGTGCCCGACAGCAAAGCGGGCAGCGACACATCGCTGACGCCGACAAAGAGGCTGATGAAAGCCAGGACGAGCGTCGCGAGAAAGGCAAGAAGCAGAATGCGCACGGTGGGGCCTAACGCAGGGGGCAGTGAGTGCCGCTCCCCCACCCTTGATCCCTCCCCACAAGGGGGAGGGAGACGATGGACACAAGCATCTCAGCCTGCGCCTCCCTCCCCCTTGTGGGGAGGGAATGAGGGTGGGGGTAAACGAGCTTCAAGTCAGCTATTCAGCCCAGCCAGCACCTGGTCGAGCAGCAGCAGCACGCCCTGGTAGCCGTGCATGGAAATGTAAGAAGCCTGCGGATCGACATAGACCACATGGCCTTCCTTGGCGGCGGTCGTCTGGTTGAAGAGCTCGTTGTCGAGCAGCGCGGCAGCAGCACCGGCGTTTTCACCGGTGCCGGCATCACGGTCGACCACGAACACCCAGTCCGGGTTCACCTCGAGGAGGAATTCGAACGACACGGAGTCGCCGCCGTGATCGCCATCCTTCACATTTTCCAGCGCCGAGGGCATGCCCACTTCGTTGTAGATCCAGGAGACGCGCGAATCCGGGCCATAGACGCCGAGCTTGCCGGCATTGGTCACGAGCACCAGTGCGTTACCCTTGCCTTCAGCTGCGGCCTTCACTTCAGCGACCTTGGCGTCGAGTGCAGCGTTGAGTTCGCTGGCCTTGGCTTCGAGGCCAAAGATGTCGCCGAGCGTGGTCATGTTCTTCTTGACGCCATCGACGATGGAGCCGTTGTCGACCGAGAGGTCGATGGTGGGCAAAATATCCTTGGAGGTGCCGATGGCTTCGCGCGAGCGGGCCGCGATGAAATAGACATCGGCTTCAGCCGCGGCAATGCCTTCAAAATCGGGCTCGAACAGCGAACCGATCTGCAGCGCATCGGCCGGGATCTTGTCCGCCAGATAAGTTGGAGCATTGGACGACGGCAGGCCGGCAACGGTCACGCCCAGCGCATTGAGATCGTCGAACACGGCCCAATCCTGCACCAGCACCTTTGCCGGCACACCGGAAAGCGTGGTTTCACCCTGGGCATGGGTGATCACCTTATCCTGGGCAAAAGCCACGGGGGTGAGCACGGCGGCAGAGGCAAAAAGAGCCGCGGCGAATGCAGTGGTGCGGAAAAGCGATGTCACGGGACGATCCAATCGGTTTGCATCAAGGAACACGCCGCCGAAATCCTGACAGCGCTTATCAAGGTTCATAGCCAGCACATTTGGGTGAGTCAAAGGAAAATATGACGCAGGAAGTCAGACTTTTGTCAGATCAGAATCGTCCTGTTCTGCGCGGTTTACGCGCCCCACAGGCGAAAACGTTTCAAATGGAGGGTGCGTAGGTTTCCGAACAGAGCGCAATAAAGCTCTTCATTGCCGCCGATTGCGGGCTCGACTTGCGGCGAGCCACCAGCAATTGCCGCATGGCCCAGCTTTCGGCCAAAGGCGCACAGACGAGATCGGTGCCGGCAAGCAGATGCAGGCTCGTCGAGCGCAGGAAACCAATGCCGAAGCCGGCTTCCACCATGCGCACCAGCGCCGGAAAACTTTCCACCCGCAGCGTCTCGGTCAGTTTCTGGCCCTTGGCCGCCGCCGCTTCGGACAGCAGGCGATCGAGCGAACCGGTATGGTGCACGCTGACCATGGCATAGGGCAGCGCCGCATCGAAGGAGATGGCCTTGCGCGGCTCGATCTCCTTGGCCAGCGGATGATCGGGCGGCGCCAAAACCCAAACGCGCTCATCCTCGAAGGGCCTGATATCGAAGCGGGCAAAATCGTAATTGTCCGAAACGATGGCCACATCGGCCCGCCCCTCGTCGAGCGCCAGCAGCGCCTTGGCGGCGCCCATTTCCGCGATGGCGATTTCGATGCCGGGAAACTTTTTGGCGTAGCGCGCCAGCAGTTCCGGCAGGCGCCCGGTCAGCGCCGATCCCGTCGAAGCCAGCCGCAAACTGCCCCGCAGGCCCGAGCCGAATTCGGCCATGACGGCATCGAGATCGGCAATGGCGCGCAAAACCGTGCGGCAACCTTCAGCATAGGCTTCCCCGGCACTGGTCAATTTGACCCCCTGCGCCGAGCGGTCGAACAGCACCACGCCAAGCCGCGCCTCGAGATCGGAAACACGCCGGCTGACGGCGGAAGAGGCAATGCCCTCGCGCTCGGCGGCGCGACCAATGGAGCCGGTTTCAGCCAAAAGCAGGATAAGCCGCGCGGTTACGCTATCGAAAGGTGCCATGTCGTCTCCCCCGCGCACCATAGAGGGCGATTGCGGGAGTTCAAAATGGCTCTGCGGGTTTTCGGGCATTTGTTGTGCGTAAGCGGGGGGCGATGGCCCCGTTCCACCTCAAAGCGCGGTTCACCGGCCTTGCCATCCCCGATCCACTCGGGTTCGCCACCACCGGCTTGTCCGGTCGTCCATGGGGAGGCGAGATGGATTGCCGGGACAAGCCCGGCAATGACGACGCGTTGAGATCGCGTTATTGGCCGCCAGCCAGAGCCAAGAGACCGCGGACAAGATAAAAAAGCCCAATCCCGGTGACGATCCAGCGCGTCCATTTGCGGAAATTGTCGTCGGTCAGGCGCTGCAGCACGCGGTAGCCGACATTGGTGCCCAAAATCGCAAAGGGCGCGGCGATGAGAGCGATGCTCCAATCACCCGCACTCATGGCCGAGGCCATGGCGCCATAGAAGACGATCTTTGCGCCATGCGAGAGCACCTGCGCCGCCGCCTTGGTGGCGATCACGGTGCGGCGGTCCATTTCGGTGCGGATGAAGAAGATGTCGATGGTCGGCCCGGCAACGCCCACGGCGAGATTGAGCCCGGAGCCGAAGAAGCCGCAGAGAAAGCCATGCACGGGCTTGCTCGCATCGAGCGCCAGCCAGTCCTTGGGTATCCAGACGAGGATCGGCATCAGCCCCACGGCAAGACAAACGGTGACGAAATCGGGCGTGTAGCGCACGATGAACAGCAGCGTCGCCGCCGCCAGCAGCCCGAGGAGAATGGTGCCCAGAATACGCCAGTCGATATATTGGCGGGAAAAGATGGCGCGCGAGCCATTGGCAATGAGCTGGATCACCCCCTGCACGGCAATGGCCGTCGCCACCGGCAGCACGGTCATCAGCGCGGCGAGGAGGATCATGCCGCCCGCCATGCCGAAAATCCCCGACAGGATCGAGGTGCAGAAGGTCGCTAGGGCAATGACGGCGAGGAGCAGCGGGGACATGACATCTTCATGACCGAGCATTTTCCGTCTTGCCAGCAATGCTTGGGCAAGGGGTCATGCCCGCACCAAACGTCCGCGGTCGCCACCACCCCACCCTCGTTCCCTCCCCATCAAGGGGAGGGAGGCGCAAGCCTCAACCGTCCCAGTTCCATCGTCTCCCTCCCCCTTGTGGGGAGGGATCAAGGGTGGGGGTAGCGGGAGTCACGGCCTAACTACAAAACCCCCGGAAAATACTCCGCCATTCCCTTGGCCAAAAACGGCTTCAACGCCTCGATCCGCACCGAAAACAAGTCGCCATTGCATACCGAAATCGCATGCGGAAAGCCCGACAGGGTGAACATCACGGCATCCCCCGCTTCAAAGCGTATATCGAGTTGATCGACGATGGCCTGGTCCGTCAGGCACTCCTCCGCCAGTCCCTCGTCGAAGAGATCGGCGGGCACATTGTCCCGCACATAGGCGACGAGATCGGCATTCGGCCCCCAGAAGAAGGCATCGGGATTGGCCGCCACCGCCTCGGCATCGGCCACCTCATCGACCGCCCCGCCCCATTGGCGCGGCACGAAGGCGGAAAACACCGTCTTGAGATCAATCGGCTTTCCGGTCTCGACGTCAAAATTGTAGCTGTCGATGTGATTATAGGGATGCGCCCCGGTGCACCACAGGCTCCCCGATTGCACCCAGCTCACCAGTCTTGGCGAGGCATAGCTCAGCGTCACCAGCTCGCCGTCATAGTCGCCCAGCGTGCCGCCCGTCCCGGTCATATATTCGCCCTTGCCATAGGAGGCATAGCGGAAGGCCAGGCAATCGAAGGCTGCAAGGGTCATGCGGCCATGCCGCTCGGCGAGAATGGCATTGACCTTGTCCACCGGCGAACCATCGGCAAAGCCCGTCACCCGCGGAAAGGCGAATTTCGTGCGCGGATCCACGACATCGCGAAAGCTCGCGCCGCCGAGCGTCTGTTCCGGCCCCTCCTCAAAGGCCGTTTCGAGGAGGCTCATTTCATAAGGCGCCGCGCTCCAGTTGAGTCCGGCGCCATCCTGGAAACCGAGGGCGGCGGATCGATCGTGGAGGCCAAAGGGCGTTGGCACCTCGGACGGGTCGAGGTCGCGCCAGGCGAGCACTTCGAGGGTCAGATCGACGGTTTTAGCCTTGCCGTCCAGCGCCGCGCGCGTCCCCGTCGCGATATACTCTTCCGGGTCATAGGTCAGCGTCCAGACCGCAGCCAGCGGCGGATCGACCGCATTGCCGGCGTCATCGGTCCGGCAGGTGGTTTCGTCGCATGGCGCTTCCTCGTGGAGCGTAAAGGCATTGCCCTCCTGCGAAACGGCGAGCAGCGGCACGTCGCCACCGGTATCTTTGTAGGTATATCGACCCACAACCGGCCCGCTTTTGGCATCGGTCAGTTCAACGAGAATCTCACGCCCATTGAGCGTGCCCATAAAAGTTCTGACCTCGTCGCCCAGAGCGGGCGTGGCAGCGAACAAAGCGAGCAGAATAGCGGCGTGGCGCATGGCGGATCTCCTCGCCCTCCATACCATGGCGCCCTGAACCGCGGCTGAAGATTTGTTATTGCGCGGGAGCGTCCAGCAGTTCGGGATAGATCAGCGCCGAACACTGGCGGTTGTTTTCGTCGAGTTTTGTCTGCTGCTCCGGGCTCAGCACGCCGGTATAGACCGCGTCCCACAGATCGTCCTCGTCGAGCCCTTCGAGCCCGCACTGGCAATAGGTGGTGCACATCTCCGCCGAAGTGCCGGCGCTTTCACACGTCGATTGGCACGAGCGCAAAAAGTCGGCTTCGCGCAAAGTGTTCTGCGTCCCCAAAAACATGGAGAGCGGCACGATCACCGCCAACAGGATGGGCTGGTGGATCAAATAGAAGGGCAGGCTCCAGCGCCCCAGAAAGGCAAAGGCGCGCGGCACTTTTCCCTTGGGCTGAATGGTCGCCAGTTTGGGCAGCAGCGCGACCTTGCCGAGCCGCGTCGCCAGGACACCAATCAGCACCGCCCCGAACCAGGGAAAGACCGGCACGAGATCATTGGTAATGGGCGGCACGACCCAGAAGCCGAGCCAGGAGAAAATCTTCTCGTCGAAGAGGATATTGGCAAAGAAGAAGGGCGGCAGGATGAAGGCCAGCGCCACCACCGCCACGACCACCACCGGCACGAAGAGAAACGGCAGCGCCATCAGCATGAAGAGCGCAATGGCATGCAGCACCCCGAAATAGACGAAGCTTTCCGGGAAGGCGATCAGCGTGCCCACGGTGATCGCCACTGCCCCACCAAAGGCAAAAAGCCAGCGCCGCCAGAAACTCTTCCAGCGTATCCCCTCGCCATGCCCAAGCACCAGGCCCACACCGACGAGGAACAAAAAACTGGCAAGGATCGAGCGGGCAAAGAACACCCAGCGCGGGTCGAAACCCACATCGGCCGGCAAGAACCCAAAATACCATAGGTCCCAGCAGAGGTGGTAAAACGCCATGGCCAGAATGGCGACGCCGCGGGCAATGTCGATAACCGGCAGGCGCTGCCGACTGCTCGGAGACACCTCAGGCTCCAGCATAGCCAATTACCACCGCCAGAAAGGCCTCGCCATAACGGTCGAGCTTGCCCTGCCCAACGCCGGGCAGATTGAGCATGTCATGCGGATGCGTCGGCCGCGCCAGCGCCATGGCACGCAAAGTCGCATCGTGGAAAATCACATAGGGCGGCACGCCCTGGCTCTTTGCAATTTTCAGCCGTTCAGAGCGCAAGGCGTCGAAAAGCCCCTGCGCGCTTTCCGGCAAGTTGACCGCCTTGGTGAGCTGCCGACGGACTTCCACGGCCTTCTTCGGCCGGTCCTTCCTCAGGGTCACGCTTTTTTCGCGCTTGAAGACGGCTCGCGCCGCCTCGCCCAGCGTGAGGGCGCCGTGATTGGCATGGTCGACGACAATCAGCCCCATGGCCGTCAATTGCCGCAGCACCGATTGCCAGGATTTTGCATCAAGCTCTCGCCCCTGGCCGAAGACCGGCTGGTTCTGGTGCCCAAAGCGCTGAACCTTCTCGGTCTCCTTGCCCACCAGCACATCGATCACATGCGCCGCGCCAAAGCGCTGCCCGGTGCGATAGATCGCGGCAAGACCCTTGATCGCCGCCTCGGTGCCGTCCCAGCTTTCAACGGGTGAGCGGCAGGTATCGCAATTGCCGCAATTGCCGGCATGCGCCTCGCCGAAATGATTGAGGATGGCCTTGCGCCGGCATTCCGCCGTCTCGCAGACGCCCAAGAGCGCATTGAGCTTGCCGTGTTCGAGGCGTTTCACCTCGTCCGGCGCCCCGCCCTCGTCGATCATGCGCCGGCGCTGCACCACATCGGCCATGCCATAGCTCATCCAGGCATCGGCCGGCTGTCCGTCGCGCCCGCCGCGTCCGGTCTCCTGGTAATAGGCCTCAATCGAAGACGGCAGATCCATATGCGCGACATAGCGCACATCCGGCTTGTCGATGCCCATGCCGAAAGCCACGGTCGCGACCAGGCACAGACCTTCTTCCTTGAGGAACGCATCCTGGTTGGCGCTCCGCAACTCCGCCGACATGCCCGCATGATAGGGCAGCGCCCTGATCCCCTTGCCCGAGAGATACTCGGCCATGTCCTCGACCTTGGCGCGGCTGAGGCAATAGACGATGCCGCTCTCGCCCTTGTGGCCCGAGAGGAAATCCAGCAACTGCTCGCGCGGCTTGTCGCGCTCGACGATGGAATAGGAAATGTTCGGCCGGTCGAAACTGGTCGTAAAAACCTTGGCCTGCTCGAGCCCCAGCCGCTCGATGATATCTTCGCGCGTCGTCGGGTCCGCCGTCGCCGTCAGCGCGATGCGCGGCACGCCGGGAAACAGTTCGACGAGATGGATGAGCTCGCGATATTCCGGCCGGAAATCGTGCCCCCACTGGCTCACGCAATGAGCCTCGTCGATGGCAAAGAGCGCGATATCGACGCCCGAAAGCATATTGGCAAAACCCGGCGTTGCCACCCGTTCCGGCGCCACATAGAGAAGGTCCAGTTCCCCCGACCGCAACTGCCGGCGCACGATACTTGCCTCTTCCGGCGACAGCGAGGAATTGAGCGCTGCCGCCGCCACGCCCGCCTGCTTCAACGCCTCAACCTGATCGCGCATCAGCGCAATCAGCGGCGACACGACGATGCCGACGCCCTGCCGGCAGATGGCCGGGATCTGGAAGCACATGGATTTGCCGGCACCGGTCGGGAACAGCACGACGGCGTCACCGCCGGCGACCAATTGATCGATCACCTGGTCCTGCTGGCCACGAAACTGCTTGTGCCCAAAGATATCGCGCAAAACCTCAAGCGGGGTCGGCCGCTCGGCGCGGTGCGGCGAAAACAGGTCAAATGAATCGAGTGCTTGCACGCCTCTCTTGAATCACGCGACTCAATCGGGCGCAACACACCAATCACTTCTATCACCTAGTGATGAGCGTGGTGCTCGGCATTGCGTTTCCGCGTCGCCGCCGCCTTCTTGGCAGAAGCCGAGCGTTCGGCCGCGGAGCGGCTTGCCGAGGCCTTGCCACCCTTTTCGCCGCCCTTGTGCGCTGCCGGGTGGCCCGTCTCCTTGCCGCGACCGGAGCCCGATTTCTTGCCGCCGCCATCATCTTTGTTGACCGTGGCCCAAGCACGGCGCTCGGCCTCTTCCTTGCCCACGCCCTTTTTCTCGTAGCCATCCTCGATGGCCGCCGCCTTGCGCTTCTGCTTGTCGGTGTAAGCGGATTTATCGCCCTGGGGCATGTCTGCCTCCTCTCGTGAAAACACGAAGGCGTAGCGCGGGTGGGACAGAGGCTCGGCTGCCACTTCGTTGGCCGGGCGGGAAACCGGAAAAACCTGCCCGTTCCTCATACCACCGCGTCCGGTTGACGCGCGCTACCCTTCGCAAAGGGCCAACGGCGCGAGGTGGGTCTGGTTGCCGCCGTGGTGATCACAATGCACTCGACGCAGTCCCACCCACCAGCCGCAACCGAATTCGCATAGCGAATTCGGTGACACCTCCCCGTCGAGGGGAGGGTGCCGCATCGAGTTCTGAACTACTTCAGCGGCTTGCTCAAATAAGCCGATCCCCGCTCGACAAACCGCCAGGGCGTCTCGACACCCTTGGTGATGCCGATCCGCAATCCCGTCGCCACCTCACGCGGCGCCGTCGCCGCCAGCAGTTGAAACGGCGCCTCATCGAGCGCCAAGCCATTCTGCGTGAGATCAAGTCCCAGCGCCTCGGCCAGTTTCCCTGGCCCCGAACAGAGCTGCTTGTCGACCACCCCGCCCCGCCGCTGATGCATGGCGTCAAAACCCGCCGTCGGCCGCAGCGCCCGGATCAGGATGGCGCTACCCGGTTCGCAAACGAAATTCAGGCAAAAGTGAATGCCGTAGATCTTGTAGAGATAGGCATGCCCCGAGGGCCCGAACATGGCGAGATTGCGCGGCGTCGGCCCCCGAAAACTATGCGAAGCCGGATCGCTCTCGTCATAGGCTTCCACCTCGACGATTTCCCCGCCGACCCCATCAACCAGCAAGGTCGCGCCAATCAGCTCCGGCGCAACCTCCAAAACAGGTCGATCAAAAAAGTCGCGAGTGAGCACAGGCTCAGTCCACCCGCCCCCGCGCCGCCACCGGAACGGTCTCGAGCACCTCGTCCCCACGCACCAACGTGACCGTGTCGAAGAGATTGCTCACCGGGCAGCAGTGATTGGGAATGATGCGGATGACATCGCCAATCTTCGGCTTTACCGCACAAGCCGACACATCAAGCGTGCCATGCTCCTCGCTCAGCCCGACGATCTTCGCATCCGGGAAATCGACGACATAGCCATGCCCCTGCATGCCCAAGAGATCGCTGGTCAACGTCTTGGTCCCGGCATCGATAATCGCCCGCCCTTCTGTCGGCCGCGACACCACCGTCGCCAGCACCGTCAGCGCGCATTGCTCGAACGTCGCCGCGCCCGCCACGACCTGCGAGCGATCCATGTAGATATAGGTGCCCGGACGATATTCGGTCGCGACGCCGGCCTCGCTCATATGCCAGATGTCAGGCGTACCGCCCGTCGTGATCTCGGGCAGGCTAACTCCAGCACCGAGGAACAGCGCCTTGGCATCGGCCAGCCACTGCTGGGCTTCCTTATATTTTCCGGCCGCCGGATAGGTCATCAGCCCGGCAAATTTCAGCCCCGGCGCCGCGACAATCTTCTTCGCCATTTCCAGCGCCGCCTGCCCCGACTGCACGCCACAGCGACCCATGCCGGTATCGCATTCAACGAACACGCTCAGCGGCTTGCCGGCATCGACAAACGTCTCGGCCAGCCCCGCCACCGTCTCGGCGCTATCGGCGACGACGCGAATGGTCACCCGGTCATGCAGCGCCTTCAGCCGTGCGCGCTTCTTCGCACCGATAATATTGAAAGTGAGCAAAAGATCGCTCAGCCCGGCATCGGCCATCACTTCGGCCTCGCCCAGCTTCTGCACCGTGATCCCCACCGCCCCCAGCTCCACCTGGCGCTTGGCAAAGCGCGGCAGCTTGTGGGTCTTGATGTGCGGCCGGAGTTTTATCCCTGCCTTGTCAGCCGCATCCTGCGCGTTTTTCAGGTTCGCTTCGACCTTGTCCAAATCGACAAGGACAACCGGGGTTTCGAGTTCAAGAATGGAGGTCATTTGCCCCTCAACACTTCATCGACAAATCGCAGATTACCCGCCGTCAGCCCGGCATCGACCGGCAGCAGCGTGCCGGTAATGCCCGATGCTGCGTCGGAACAGAGGAACAGCGCCGCATTGGCCACCTCAACCGGCGTCACCATGCGCCCCAGCGGATAGTGCGGCAGCACATTATCAAGGAGGGTCGGATCAGCCGCCAGACGATGGTCCCAGGCCGGCGTCCGCACCGAGCCGGGTGCCACGACATTTGCGCGCACGCCCTCCGCCCCGCGCTCGACGGCAATGCCCTTGGCATAGGCGACCAAGCCCGCCTTCGCCGCCGAATAGGCGGGATTGCCATAGTGGCCCATGGCATTGACGGAGGAGATGAACACCAGCGCGCCACGACCCACCTTGCCCATGGCCGCAATGATCGGGTCGGTCAGCGCATAGGCGCCATTGAGATTGATATTGAGTTCGCTCGCCCAGACCTGGTCATCGACCATGCCAAAATGCTCGGCCCGGGTGAAACCCACATTGGCCACCACGGCATCATAAACGCCATGCGCCGCAATATCCGCCGAAACCACCGCCCGCGTCCCTGCCATATCCGCCTGGTCGAACAGCACGTTTCGCACCAGCGGCAAGCCATCGAGCAGCCCTGCCTCGCGGTCAGCCCCGACCACACTGGCACCCGCCTCATGAAACACAGCCACGAGCGACCGCCCGATGCCACCACCGGCCCCGGTGATGAGCACGGTCTTTCCGTCGAGCCGAAAGGGGGAGGTTTGCGTCATTGGATTTCCCTCATTCAATCGGGGCTCTCCACCCCCACCCTCAATCCCTCCCCACAAGGGGGAGGGAGGCGCTTGCCTCGATCTCCCGGTTCCTTCGTCTCCCTCCCCCTTGTGGGGAGGGATCAAGGGTGGGGGTATCCGGCAAGCTCAGAACCTCACGGCCCCTTATACGCCACGCAGTCGATCTCGACCTTGCAGTCCACCATCATGCGACTCTGCACGCAGGCGCGGGCCGGCGGATGCTCGCCAAAATAGCTCTTGTAGACGCCATTAAAACTCCAGAAATCCCGCGGGTCGTCGAGCCACACGCCGACGCGCACGATGTGTTCCGGGCCATAACCAGCCTCTTCCAAAATCGCGAGCACATTCTTGATCGTCAAATGCGTCTCCTCGACGATCCCACCCCGAACGATCTCCCCATCCTTCATCGCCACCTGGCCGGAAACATAGAGAAAGCCGCCGGCTTCCACGGCACGGGCGAAAGGCAGGTTCTGGCCACCGGCGCCGGATTTTTCCGCACCATAACGCTTGATGGGCATGAGGCCCTCCTCTGAGGCAAAATGAAATTCTATTACTCTTTTGGCGCAGGATTGGCCGAAAATATACCCAAAACCACGGCCAGTGGCCCCCAAGAATGTAAATTTCTTACGTGAAGCCCTGCAAACGATATGCTAGTGTCACAATCGCCGACCTCTCTTTCGGCACCTTCATTCGTTCATTTGCTGGAAGCTTCTCGTGCGCGTTTTCACAGCCGCCCTCGCCACCGAGACCAATACCTTTTCTCCCATCGCCGTCGACAAGCGCGCCTTCGAAGCTTCGCTCCATGCCGGCCCCGGCGAACATCCGGCGACCCCGACCCTTTGCACCGCCCCGATCACCGTCGGCCGCGAAGTCTGCGCGAGGGAAGGTTGGACCCTGATCGAAGGCAGCGCCTCCTGGGCTGACCCAGCCGGCCTTGTCGCCCGCACCACCTATGAAGAGCTGCGCGACGCTATTCTGGACCAGCTCCGCGCCGCGATGCCCGTCGATGGCGTCGTCCTCGGCCTCCACGGCGCCATGGTCGCGCAGGGCTATGACGATTGCGAAGGCGATATTCTCTCCCGCGTGCGCGAAATCGTCGGCCCCGACGTCCTCGTCTGTGCCGAACTCGACCCCCATAGCCACCTGACGAAGAAGCGCGCCGAAGCCGCCGATTTCTTCGTCTATTTCAAGGAATTCCCGCATACCGACTTCGTCGATCGCGCTAGGGATCTCTGGGACATCGCCGCCCGCGCCCTCAAGAGTGAGGTCAAGCCGGTTATGACCGTCTTTGATTGCCGCATGATCGACGTCTTCCCGACCTCGCGCCAGCCGATGCGCGGCTTCGTCGACAAGCTGATGGCGCTCGAAAAGTCCGAGCCGGGTCTTTTGTCCCTTTCCGTCGTCCATGGCTTCATGGCCGGCGACGTGCCCGAAATGGGCACCAAGGTGCTTGCGATCACCGACAACGACCCCGAAAAAGGCGCCGCCCTTGCCGAGAAACTCGGCCGCGAACTCTTTGCCATGCGCGGCACCACAATGGTGGCGCAGGTCGATGAAAAGACCGCCGTCGACGCCGCCCTCGCGGCGACAAAGGGGCCAGTCGTCGTCGCCGACGTCTGGGACAATCCCGGTGGCGGCACGGCGGGCGATGCCACCGTGCTCCTCGCCGAATTCATTGCCCGCGGCGCCACCGACGTCGCCGTCGGCACCATCTGGGACCCAATCGCGGTTCAGATCTGCTTTGCCGCCGGCGAAGGCGCCGAAATCCAGCTCCGCTTCGGCGCCAAATCGGCGCCCGATACCGGCAGCCCCATCGACAAGCGCGTCACCGTCAAAAAACTCGTCCGCGACGCCGAAATGCGCTTCGGCGAAAGCTTTGCCCCCTTTGGCGACGCAGCCTGGATTCACTTCGACGGCATCGACGTGATCCTCAACTCAACCCGCGCCCAAAGCTTCGACCCGAGCCTCTATTCGGCATTGGGCATCGATCCAAAGTCGCGAAAAATCCTTCTTATTAAGTCGACCAACCACTTCTACGACTCGTTCTCGAAAATCGCCTCCGAGATCATCTACTGCTCAGCCGGCAAGCCCTACCCCAACCGCCCCGCGGAAACGAACTACCGCAAGGCCCGCAAGGACATCTGGCCGATGGTCGAAAACCCCTGGTTTTGAGCCGGCCATAGGCAAAATCGCTCCAGTGGAGCGATTTTAGGCGAAAAGGCCATGAGAGCTGCGCTCGAATGGCGGGCCATGGGGAGCCACCAGCCCCAACCGAATTCGCAATAGCGAATTCGGTCACCCCTCGCCCCCTGCGGGAGAGGGACCGGAATTTCTTCGTTCAGAAGAAATTCCAGGGTGAGGGGTTCTCTCCCCACGCGCAGTACCATCGGACAGATCGCATACCCCTCATCCGCCCGTTGGGCACCTTCTCCCGCAAGGAGAGAAGGAAGATCGGGGGTTACAAAAACCCCTTCGCCGCAAAAGTCACCCTTGTCGCCGCATTAAGGTCATATCCCGCCAAATCCTCCGGCCGCACCCAGGCGTATTCGTCGAACTCGTCATTGATCACCACATCCCGATTTGCCGCGTGGCAATCGAAGATCAGGTAGATCATGTAAATCTCTTCGGCCCGCCCATCGGCATAGGTTTTCACCCGCCGATCATCTCGAAACCGGAACGGCGTCACCGTCTCGATCACCAAGCGATCACCCAGCTCCTCGCGGATTTCGCGCCGCAACGCTTCTTCCATCGTCTCGCCCGGCTCCATGCCGCCACCCGACAGCGCCCATTGACCGGGAAACACTCCCCGATCCATCGGCATGCGACACAGCAAAATCGCGCCATCATTCTCAATGATCGGACAGACAATGGTACGCTGCTTCATGACATTCCCCATTTCGCCCAAAGGCGACATCAGATGCTAACAGTCTGTCAGCAAAAAGCCGCCGTTTGACAACGGCGGCTTCTCGTTTTTCAGGCCCTGTTATTCGGCAGCCCAGTTGCCGTACATGATCGGCATCAGCCCCACCATGGACTTGAACCGGTCCCAGCTCTTGCGCTCGGGCAGCGTCCAGCCGGCCTCGGCAATGGCGGAGAGACGCGGGAAAACCAGGCGGTCGAAAATCGCGCGATCCGTCATGCTCTCGGACCAGATGCAGCTCTGGATGCCCAGCAGATGTTTTAGGCCCTCTTCCGAGAAACCGGCACGGGCTTCGAACTCATAGGTCTCCTGCGGACCCGACCAGCCGGCCCAGCCGGCGCCCGGTTCAGCCCAGGAAATTCCGTTTGCCATATCAAGGTAGTAACGCTGGCCGGGCGAGACGACGATGTCGAATCCCCTCTCGGCAAGCGCCGCATTGATCTCCACATTGCGCCAGCCGATGACATAGGAGGTCTTCTTGTCCACGGCATCGCCATGGGCCGCTTCTTCCCAACCGCCGGTGACCGCACCCTTGGACGCGATGTACTTATGCACGCGCTTGATGAACTCAGCCTGGATGATCGCGGTAGGCGAGCCTTCGATCTCGTCGGCACCATGGTGATTGCCCAACTGGTTGAATTGTTTGGCATGTTTTTCGCGCATCGCGGGACCCGCGATCTTCTCGATCATGTCGAGCGCCAGCGGCGAACCCGACCATGCCGCCAGCGGCACCTCGTCGGCGCCGAGGTGGAAAATACCCGCCGGGAACATTTCCAGCACTTCGTCGATGACGGTCTCGACGAACTTGTAGACCGGCTCATGCGCGGGATTGAGGCTGTTGTTCGGGAACCCCTGAACCGACTGGTATTCGCCTTGTTCATTGGGATCGCGCAGTTCCGGCAGCGCCTGCAGCGCGGCATAGAAATGGCCGGGCATGTCGACTTCCGGGATCACCGCAATGCCGAGGCTATCGGCCAAAGCGACGATCTGGCGGATGACGTTCTTGGAATAGAACCCGCCCGTCGGCTGCGGACCGGAGCCGAGCAGCGGCGGCAGGGCCTTGCCGTGGCCGCGCCAAGCGGCGACTTCGGTCAGGGCCGGGTAAGCATCGATCTCGATGCGCCAGGCTTCGTCTTCCGTAAGATGCCAGTGGAACTTGTTCATCTTGTTCCAGGCCATGATCTTGATGAGCTGGCTGACTTCGCCGCCGGTATAGAATTGGCGCGCCACATCGAGATGAGAACCGCGGAAGGCAAAGCCCGGCTCGTCGCTGATCACGCCGCCGGTCGGGAAGGTGAAGGTATGCGGATACTGCTTGGCACCGCGCAGGATATGGCCGAGCGTGACCAGACCATAGAACATGCCCTGGCGCGTGCTGGCCGAAATGGTGGCGCTGTTCTCGGAAAAGGCCAGTTCATAGGCTTCCGCGCCCATGCCGACTTTTTCAGTGATATGCACCGGCATGCCGGCTTCCGAAGCCGGGCGCACCAGCGCTTCGACGGCAAAGAGGTCATGCACGAGGCCGGCAAAGGCAGCGGCAGCGCGGTTTGCTGCCTCGCCCTGCGGCTGCAAATCGAGCCCCGCCGGAGCGATGCGCTGACCAGTCGTCGCGACCGATTTCGGCCAGGGGATGATCGAGTGCGGCACGGCCGCCTTGGCCGGCACCGGGAATTTTGCCGTGCCCTTCAGCAGCGGCGAATTGTGGCCCTTGCCCTGGGTCGGCTTGGTCGGGATGACGACCGTCTGGCCGTTCTCGAGCACGACATAGGCCGAATTGGCGCCATCGCTCCAGTGGCGAAGACCATAGGAAAGGCCGCGCGCCGTCGAGGTCCAGGTCGCGCCCGGCTCGAGCACATAGCCATCGGGCGGCGCAATCAGCGTGTGGTTGGAAAGGCGCTTCAGCAGCTTGCCGTTTTCCAACGTCGCGTGCGGATCGACGCGAGCGGGCCCTGAAAAACCGAGCTGGAAATTGGAGACCGGCTCGTCGCCGATATTGGTCAGCTCCAGCCCATAGCCGAGCGGTTCGCTACCCGAAGCCGGGGTCCAGGTGGTCACGAGGGAAAACTTGGCAGTCATTTGCTTCTCATGTTTTGGCAAAGGCACCGCGCAGACCGCGGCACCAAGTTTGATGGATTTTTCTGGACTGTCGTCCTGAGAGCTCAGTCCCCGAGGGGCTGGCCGTCGTCGCCGTCACGATTGACGACGAGCTGATGTTTTATGCGCCGCATGCTGGCGACGGCGGTCGGCCCGAGACGGGTCGCAACGGTCTGGGACAGCACGTCGACCGTGGCGAGAAAAGCGTAGCGGCCGGGCGTCGGCCGCAGGATGTCGGCGTTTTCGTGCCAGTTGACCGGCAGCAGAATGTCGGACTGTGCCGACACCATTGAAGCGGAACGCGTGGCAACGACGCGTGTCAGCCCATATTCGCCGGCAACCGTCAGGGTTTTCGCGAGCTGCGCATTGTTGCCCGAAAGCGAGAAGGCGACGATGACCGTGCCCGGCGGAGCCGCGGCAACGCGCATCAATTGCAATTGGTGATCATCGGTCGAAGCGACCTTCAAACCGAGCCGGAAAAACCGTGTCTCGATCTCACCGGCCATCATCGAGGAAGCGCCGCCCGAGCCGAACGAGAGAATAAAACTCGACTTGGCGATGCTCTCGGCGGCGCGTTCGACCGCGTTGAAATCGAGATGCTCAAAAGTTTCGTAGATGATCGACTGGATGCCGTTGACGACACCCTGGGCGATTTCATGCACCGAAGTCGGGCTCGCGGCCGGCGAAAAATAGCGCTGGCCCACAAAGCGCGACTGGGCCAGCCGCACCTTGAAATCAGCGTAGGAGTCGCAGCCGAGACGCCGGCAGAAGCGGGTCACCGTCGGCGGGGACACGTCGGCCTGGGCGGCGAGGTCCACAATGCTCATTTTCAGAACAGAGTCGACATCGGCGAGAACGATGTCGGTAAGGGCCCGTTCGGAGCGGGTAAAGCCGTTCTTCTCGGTCTGCAAGAGGCCGACGATGTCGAGCATTTTCCCTCTCCCCAGCGGGCTCCTCGGACTTAGTAGACGGCGAGCCCCTTGGCATCGAACAGATGCACATCGGCGATATCGAAGCCCATATCGAGCGCCTTACCGTCCTCGATCGTCGGATTGCCTTCGAAGAGCCCGATAAAGGCTTCGCCGCCCGGCAGGGTCGAATAGGCGATCGTGTGGATGCCCAGGTGCTCGACGATGTTCGGGGTGATGGCGAGGGTGAATTCGCCATTGCCCAGTTGCATGTGCTCGGGGCGAATGCCCACGGTCACGTCCTGGCCGGCAACCGCGGTGCTGGTGCGCGGCAGCACCAGGGTGCCGAGCGAACCGAGGTCGATCGTGACCTTGGCGCCATCGGCGCTGCGCACCTTGCCGTTGATGAAGTTCATCTTCGGCGAACCGATGAAGCCGGCGACGAAGAGATTGTCGGGCTTGTGGTAGAGTTCGAGCGGCGAGCCGACCTGGCTGATTTCGCCGGCATTGAGCACGACGATCTTGTCGGCCATGGTCATGGCTTCGATCTGGTCGTGGGTCACATAGATCATGGTCGAGCCGAGGCGCTTGTGCAGCTCCATCAATTCGATGCGCATTTCCGAACGGAGCGCGGCGTCGAGGTTGCTGAGCGGCTCGTCGAACAGGAAAATCTTGGGCTGGCGCACAATGGCGCGGCCGATGGCGACGCGCTGGCGCTGACCGCCGGAGAGCTGGCCGGGGCGGTGCTGCAAACGGCTCTCAAGCTGGAGCACCTTTGCCGCGGCGCCGACGCGCTTGTCGACTTCTGCCTGGGGCAGTTTTTCGACGCGCAGCGGGAAGGCAATGTTCTCGTAGACGCTCATATGCGGATAGAGCGCGTAGGACTGGAACACCATGGCGATGCCGCGCTGGACCGGCGGCAGGTCGTTGACGACCTTGCCCGCGATCTCGATATCGCCGGCGGTGACGTCCTCGAGCCCTGCAATCATGCGCAGCAGGGTGGATTTGCCGCAGCCCGAAGGACCGACAAACACCACGAACTCACCATCGGCGACTTCGAGGTCGATACCCTTGATGATGCGCGCTTCGTTAAAGCTCTTTTCGAGGCGCTTGAGGCTCAGTTGCGACATGGTTCGCGTCTCCGGTCGGCGGGGCGGTTCCCGCGGGCAGGTATTCTTGGACTTTTAGGTGCCGCCGCCCCAGGGGGCGGCGGCGGAATTTTCTCGCCATCCGGTCATAGCCCGGATGGCCTTCTCTCCTAAAATCGCTCCACCGGAGCGATTTTGCCTTTCGGCCGGTTCGAAGTTACTTGTACTGCTCGAGTTCGGCGGCAGCCTTTTCAAGGGCAGCCTGGGGTTCGGCAGCGCCGGTCACGACCGACTGAACCATTTCGATCATCACGTTCTGCAGACCGATATAGTCGGTGAACAGCGGTTCCGGACCACCGAATTCGATGCCGTCGAGGAACGGCTTCCAGTACGGCTTTTCGGCAACCAGTTCATCGGAGTGCAGCGGACGGAGCGGGGTCAGGCCCTGGGCCATTTCAGCATCCCACTGGCGGTCGCCGGTGGTGATGAACTTGGCAAGGCTGATGGCCTGCTCTTCAACGCCGGTGCCCTTGAAGATGGCGAGAGCGTCGGTGATCAGCAGCGTGCCGGGACCCTTGGCATCCGGACCGAGCGGCAGGTTGGCAACGCCCCAGTTCATGCCGGCTTCTTCAGCGCGGATGGCAGCGCCGGGCGAGGCTTCGATCATGGCAACGCCACCATCGAGCCAGATGGCGCGGACTTCGTTCTGCTCGTAAGCGGTCGGGCCTTCTTCGCCATAGGGAACGATGTCCTTGAGGGCGGTGAGGGCAGCCAGAACCTGCGGCGAGTTCAGGACGATATTGCCGTCGGCATCGATGACGAGACCATCATTGGTGTAAACCCAGTGCAGGAACTGGTGCATGGTGTTGTCAAAGGTCTTGGCGACAACGCCGTAGCCGGCTGCATCGGTGTTTTCAGTGATCTGCTTGGCGAAAGCGATCTTTTCTTCCCAGGTGGCGGGCGGAACTTCCGGATCGAGGCCAGCGGCTTCGAACAGGTCCTTGTTCCAGAACAGGGCCTTGGTCGAGAAAGCGACCGGAACGCCCCACTGGGTGCCGTCGAAGGTCACGGTGTCGGGAACGTAGTTGTAGTAGGAGGCCTTTTCTTCGTCCGTCATCGGCACGGGAACGATCAAGTCGTTCTGGGCGAACTGCTTGAGGGTACGCGAACCGACATAGGCGAGAGCAACCGGCGTACCGGCGGCAGCCAGGGTCGTCACCTTGTCCTGGCACTGGCCCCAGCCAACGATTTCCGGAACGACCTTGAAGCCGGGATTGGCAGCTTCCCACTCGGCGAAGGTTTCGGCATAGCCGGCAGTCAGTTCGTCACCGCAGTTGATGAAGGAGATTTCCTTCACGTCCTGGGCGAAGGCGCCGGTCGACGCGCTGGCAAGAGCCAGCATCGATACGGCCATCAAACCGATAGTCTTGTTCATTGTAGTCTCCCTTGAATTGGGCCCCCTCGGGCCCTCTCACTACTGCTTCACGGCTCCGGCGGTCAGGCCGGCGACGAGATAGCGCTGCAGGAATATGATCACGATCATGACCGGCAGGATTCCGACGAAAGACGCTGCCATCAGCTCGTTCCAGATCACTTCCTGCTTGCCGAAGAAGGCGAAGAGGCCCACCGGCAGCGGCATGAATTCGGTCTTGGAGTTGAAGGTCAGCGCAAAAATGAACTGCTGAGCATAGGCGCCGATGAAGGTCATGATGGCGACCACGACGATGCCGGGCATGGCGAGCGGCAGGATGACGCGACGCAGGGTATAAAGGCGGCTGGCGCCATCGACCCATGCAGCTTCGTCGAGCTCGCGGGGAATGCGCATCATATAGGTGCGCAGGAGCCAGATGGAGGACGGGATGAGGAAGGCCGCACCCGGCACGATCATGGCGAAATAGGTGTTGAGTAGCCCCAGGCTCCGCATCAGGCGGAAGAGCGGGATCAAGAGCACGGCGCCAGAGAACATATTCACGGCAAGGAACATGCCGAGCAGCAGCGCCTGGCCGCCGAAATTGAAGCGGGCGAAGGAATAGGCAGCCGGCACCACGATGGCGACGACGATCAGCGTCACCACGGAGGAGATGAAGAACGAGTTGAAGATGTGCATGCCGAGCGCCGGCACCGAGGTCCACATATTCACATAGGCATCGAACGACCAGGTCTTCGGAATGAAGCTATAGGGGGTCGAAAAGAGCTGAGCCAAGGGCTTCAAGGAAACCAGGAAGCCTTCGATGAACGGCGAAAGCACGAAGAACAGGAAGACCGCGATGCCGGCATAGAGAGCAGCAACTTCGTACCAGTGGTAGCGATCGATCATTGCCTTGGCGGGGCGAGCCTTGGCCTTAACTTTTGGCTTGCTGAGCTCGGCGACCGAACTGGCGGTTGCAGCCAGGGGATTTGCACCGGCAGGCAGAGTTGCCTTGGCGTCATGAAAGCTCATTTGGCTTCTCCCTGCTGGAGCTTGCGGACGGCACGGAAGTAGGCGAGGCAGAACAGCGACACGAAGATACAGATCACCACGGCGCGGGCAGCGCCTTCGCCATATTTGCGGCTGCCGATGGCGGTCTTGTAGGTGTCGATGATCATGGTCGTGGTCGAGCCCGACGGGCCGCCCTGGGTCAGGATCCAGATGATGTCGAACGAGTTGAACGTGGCGATGAGCGAGAGCAGGCTCATGGTGATGATGGCAGGCACCATCAGCGGCACGGTGATGCGGCGGAAGCGATAGAACCGGCCGGCGCCATCGGTCCAGGCAGCCTCATAGAGATCCTTGGGGATCGACTGCATGGCGGCGAGGAAATAGATGGTGACCATGGGCACGCCGATCCACACGTCGGTGACGATGGTGGCCCAAAAGGCGGTGTGGCCATAGGCGAGCCAGGCGACGGGGCCATCGACGAGGCCGAAATTCTGCAGCAGGCCCGAGATCATGCCGAACTGGCCGTTATACATCCAGCTCCACATATAGATGCCGATGGCCATGGGCACGATCCAGGGCGGCATGGTCAGGATGCGGAACACGGCCTGGCCGGGAATGGCGGCATTGAGCAGCACGGCGCCGGCCATGCCGATGATCATCTTGGTCGTGACCGAGAAGAAGGTCCAAACGAAGGTGCGGACGATCACTTCGGTGAAATTGCCGACCCCGAAGATGCGCTGGTAATTGGCCCAGCCGACGAAGTCGTAGCCGGCCTTGAGCGAGGCATTGGTGAAGCTGAGAATGATCGTATCGACCAGCGGATAGGCAACGATGGTCAGGATATAGATCAGTGCCGGAGCCAGAAGGGCGAGGGCGAAGATGGTGGCGCTACGCGAACTGGTCATCGGCTTTTTCTCCTCAGCCCTGTCGCCCGAGGGCAGCATCGAAACGCTGCCAGATGGGCCCCATGTCGACCACGGACTTGTTGCGCATCGCCTCGTCCATGGAGAGTGCCAGAAGCCCTGCTTCGAGTGCGTCGACCACCGAAACCGGCAGCGGCGCGCCGTCGACGAGATGTTTCAGGATATCTTCGGCCATCTGCTCGTCGGCACCATAGTGACTCGAGAGCGAGCTGACCTCATAGGTCTTGTCTTCGAGGCGATCCGAGGTACGGCTATCGGTGACCTTGAAGTAATTGCGCACGAAGTCGCCTTCGGCCATGCCCTTGGCGCCGATCACGGCAAAGCGCCGGAAATCGTCAGCCACGTTGAGATTGGTGTGGAAGGTCAGCGCCGCGCCGTTTTCGTACTGCACGAGGGCGGTCTGGAAATCGATGATGTCGCCATCGCTGTCGAACACCTTGTCGGTGCCCATCCAGCCCGAAGGCTTGCGGTGATAAACTTCGAGATCGTTGATACCGGAAACCTGCGGCGCATTTTCCGGCACGAAGCTGCGGCGACCGCCGAAGCTTGCGACATAGCGCGGACGACAGCCCATGACGCCATTATAGAGGTCGAGGTCGTGGCAGCACTTTTCGAGCATGAAGCTGCCCGAATATTTCCCATAGCGACGCCAGTCGCGCATGAAGAAGGCGCCGTGATAGGGCGGAATGGTTTCGGAGGCTTCGATCGAGGCGATATTGCCCAGCTTGCCCTCGGCCTGCGCCTTGCGCAGATCGACATAGAGCGGCGCATAGCGCAAGACGAGACCGACCATGACATTGTCGGAACCGTATTTGCCGATCAACTCGGCAATGGCCATCGTGTCTTCGACCGAGGTCACGACCGGCTTTTCGGCAAACAGCTTCATGCCGCGCTCGAGGCCGATACGGATATGCTCGAGGTGCATGTGATTGGGCGAACCGACCATCAGCAGGTCGAGATTGCCATTGTCGATCAGCGCTTCGAGGCTGTCATATTGCTTACCGACGGAGACGCCATGCTCCTTGGTATAGGGGAGGCCCGCGGGGGCCGGATCGACATAACCGACGATCTCGAAATCACTCCGGGCAGCGGTGAAAACCCGCGCCAGATAAGCCAAGCGATAGCCAAGGCCGATAATGCCTACCCGCATATTCCCTGTACCCTGTTTTCCGCCAATCTCTTCCGGATTAGTCGGCATTTCTGTAAACGATTTTCAAGACTAGGCGCCTTTATGACACAATGTCAACACAGATTCCGAGCGTTGACAATACCAATTTAAGCCACCTCGTCATGGCGCATTTTTGGGCGGCACTTTGCTGTATTTCTAGGCGTTTGGCAGGGGTTTGGCGGAAAAATCCATGTGGACAAGCCACCCGAAAGCGCGCAGCATGTCGCAATTGGTATCCATGTGGCCTCTTTCAGGAGTGTCACCAGAGATGACATGCCTGAAAATTTCATACAGAGTGCATCGCGCAGCCCAAAACGAGGAGAGGGCTGCCCGAGAGATCACGAAAGACCCCTGAAATGAGCCTTTCCACCAATCCCTTCCCCAATGATGCCGACCGCTCTGCGATCTGGACCATGCTGGTGCCGCGCGACATCGCCGCCTATGTGGCCGCCGACTGGTCGATGGTCGCAGGCGATTTCGTCGCCGATGATTTCATGGGTATCAACGGCAATAAAAACGACAATCCCGACGGCTGGACCATCAGCTACCCCACCCTCGCCGACTATAGCGCCGAATGGCTGCGTCAGGCACACGAAGGGCAGAAGCAATCCTATGCCGAAGACGTCGAGGCCGGCATTCACCGCGCCACGAGCCTCACGGAAATCGAAATCACCGGCGACCGCGCCATCGCGCACAAGAAGTTCAACGGCGAGATCAAGCTTTCCGATGGCGGCGTCGATCGCTTGAACTGGCAAACCCTCTACTTCTGCCGCAAGGTTGCGGGCCAGTGGAAGCTGACGGGGTTCGTGGGATATCTGCCGTACCCAATGGGTAAGCAGGCCTAAGAAAACTCGGTGTCATTCCCGCGAAAGCGGGAACCCCTGTTTGCGTTCGGTCATCCCAAACGGAGGTCCCCGCTTTCGCGGGGATGACACCGCAGGGACAAGCCACGGAATTTCTTCCATGTCCTTCCTCTCCCCCCAGCGCCTGACCATGCTGGTCTTCTTCCTCCAGCCGATCGCCTTCGGCTCCTGGCTGCCGCGCATTCCGGAAATCCAGGCCGGTCTCGGCCTCGGCCCCGCCGCCCTGGCGCTGGCGCTCCTCGGCATGCCCTGCGGCACGCTCATCACCCTGCCCTTTGCCGGCCCGCTGGTCGCCAAGATTGGCGCCCGTTCTGCCATCATCTGGGGCTTTGTCTTCTATTCCATCGCCGCGAGCCTCCCGGTCCTCGCGCCGCACCCGATCCTTCTCTTCATCGCCCTGATGCTGGCCGGCTCCGCCATTTCCTTCGTCGAACTCGGCCTCAACGTACAAGCCGACCTCGTCGAGAAATCCAGCGGCAAGATGATCATGAACACCTCCCATGGCTGCTGGTCGCTCGGCATCATGGCGGGCAGTCTCATCGGCTCCGGCTTTGCCGCGCTCGGCGTCATCCCCCAGATCGCCGTGCCGCTCATCGCGGCCCTCGTCCTACCCGTCGCCATCGCAACCGGCCTCGCCCTGCCAAAACTCAATGACGCCCCCGCCGAGGGCCAGACGCAGAAATCCGCCTGGTCTCTCCCGAGCCCAGCCCTGATCGGCATCTGCCTTTTCGTCTTCGGCATCACCATGACCGAAGGCGCCATGGCCGACTGGTCCGCCATCTTCCTCCGCGACGCCCTTTCTGCCGAAGGCGGCCTCGTCGGCCTCGGCTATTCCTTCTTCGCCTTCATGGTCGCTGCCGGCCGCTTTGGCGGCGACACCCTCAAGCACACCTTTGGCGCCGTCAACACCGCTAGGATCTGCGGCACCCTCGCCGTCCTCGGCGGTGTTTTGCTCTATTTTGCTCCAGGGGTCGAACTGGCGCTGGTGGGTTTTGGCATCATCGGCGTCGGCGTTTCCGTCGGCTTCCCGCTCGCCGTCACCGCCGCTGCCGGCATAGGCGATCGCGCCGCCTCGGCCAATGTTGCCGTCCTCTCCTTCGTCGCGCTGACCGGCTTCCTCATCGGCCCGCCGCTGATCGGCTTCGTTGCCGAGCATTCCGGCATCCGCTTCGGCATTGCCTGCGTCGTGCCGTTCCTCTTGGTCAGCCTTTTCCTCACCGGACGCCTCATCCCGCGCCCGGTCAAAACCAATCACAATCCAGAATCCGAAGTTCCAGGAGTGCTCTGATGCGCATTGCCGTTGCTGGCCTGCATACCGAATGCAGCACCTATAATCCCGTCATCGCCCGCGAGGCCGATTTCCGCGTTCTGCGCGGCCCGAGCATGCTCAAGGACCAATACTTTGATTTCCTGACGCATTTCCCGGCCGAATTCATCACCGTGCTCCACGCCCGCGCCATTGCCGGCGGCCCCGTTGAAAACGCGCTCTACAGCAAGTGGAAAGCCGAAATCCTCGACGGGATCAAAGCCGCCCTCCCGCTCGATGGCGTCTATCTCGCCATGCACGGCGCCATGTTTGTGGAAGGCATGTTCGACGCCGAAGGCGATTTCATCGCCTCCGTCCGCGAAGTCGTCGGCCCCGACGTTATCATCGCCGCCAGCTACGATCTCCATGGCAATGTCAGCCAGAAAATCATCGACGGCCTCGACATCTTTTCCACCTACCGCACCGCGCCCCATATCGACGTGCCCGACACCATGCGCCGCGCCGTCACCATGCTGGTCCGCGCCCTCCGCACCGGCGTCAGGCCCAAAGTCGCCTGGGCCCCCGTCCCGGTCCTCCTGCCCGGCGAACGCACGTCTACGCAGGACGAACCTGCAAAGAGTTTCTACACTCAGCTCCACGAGGTCGAAGAACCGACCGGCATCTGGGATGCCTCCTTCCAGGTCGGCTATGTCTGGGCCGACGAACCCCGCTCCACCGCCTGCGCCGTCATCACCGGCACAGATAAAGCGGCGATGGAAAACGCCGCGACGAAGCTGGCCCAGGACTATTGGGACGTCCGCGAACAGTTCGTCTTCGGCATGGATGTCGGCTCCATCGACGAATGCGTCGACCGCTCCATCGCCAGCACAACGGGCCCCGTGGTCCTCGCCGAATCCGGCGACAACCCCACCGGCGGCGGTGTCGGCGACCGTGCCGAAGTCTTGGCGGCCCTCATCGCCCGCAATGCGCAAGGCGTGATCTTCGCCGGCATTGCCGACAAGGCCGCCACCGAAGCCGCCTATGCCGCCGGCGTCGGCGCGACCATTCCGCTCCACATCGGCGCCAGCCTCGACCCATCCTCGACCCCGGTCGACACATCGGCAGAAGTGCTCTTCCTCCTCGAACACGACAATCCGCTCTTCCGGGAAGCCGTGGTCCGCATCGGCGGCATCGACCTGGTCCTCACCGTCCGCCGCCGCCCCTTTCATAACATTGTCGATTTCACCAAGCTCGGCCTCGATCCGCGCAGTGCAAAGATCGTTGCGGTGAAATCGGGCTATCTCTCCCCCGAACTCGGCCCCATCGCCAATCCCGGCATCATGGCCCTGTCGCCGGGCGTCGTGGACCAGTTCGTCGAACGCACCACCCGCAACCACACTCCGCGCCCAAGCTTTCCATTCGACCGCGATTTCGCGTTCGTGCCGCAGGTGAAGTGGTCGGCGCTGGCGAAGTAGATAGGAGACCTCATGGTGAGCCTGTCGAACCACGAGGTCGGGCACGCGGAGACGCGGGCGCCACGACCTCGCCCTTCGACAGGCTCAGGGTGAGGTCTACTGAAGACCGTAGGCAACGCCCCTCGCACCAAACCACCCTT
This sequence comes from Devosia riboflavina, assembly GCF_000743575.1. Lineage (GTDB taxonomy): Bacteria > Pseudomonadota > Alphaproteobacteria > Rhizobiales > Devosiaceae > Devosia > Devosia riboflavina. The sequence goes on from NZ_JQGC01000003.1 coordinate 146,161, forward strand.
CCCCCGCCCCCCACTTTCGTTTACTCAAAAACCGAAAGCGGCAGGCCCCCATGAATCCCTTGATGCGACAGGCTCAGATCGTCGAACTCGCCCGCAAAAAGGGCGGGGTCACGGTGGAGCAGCTTGTCGAAGCCTTCGACGTCACTCCCCAAACCATTCGCAAGGACCTCAATCTCCTCTGCGATCGCGGCGCCCTGAAACGCACCCATGGCGGGGCCATGCACCCCTCGGGCGTCGAAAACGTCGAATATGAAGCCCGCCGCCAGATCGCCACCGACGAGAAGCAGGCCATCGGCCGCGCCGCCGCCGCCCTGATCCCCGACAATGCCTCGCTCTTCATCAATATCGGCACGACGACCGAAGCCGTGAGCCAGGCGCTGGCCGAGCACCGCGGCCTCATGGTCATCACCAACAATATCAATGTCGCCAACCGCCTGCGCGTCGCGCCATCGATGGAAGTCGTCATCGCTGGCGGCGTGGTGCGCGCTTCCGATGGCGGCATCGTCGGCGAGGCGGCGGTCGATTTCATCCGCCAGTTCAAGGTCGATTTCGCCGTCATCGGCGTCTCGGCCATCGATGAAGACGGAGCCCTTCTCGATTTCGATTTTCGCGAGGTGAAGGTCGCACAAGCCATCATCGCCAATGCGCGCCATGTCATCCTCGTTTCGGATTCGAGCAAATTCGCCCGCACCGCCCCGGTGCGCATCGGCCACCTTTCGCAGGCCCATACGTTCATCACCGATCACTGCCCCTATGACTCGATCAGAAACCTCTGTGCCGAATCCGGCATCACCCTGATCGAAACGACAGTTTCCTAACCGAACAGGACCCCAAAATGAGTGCAAGCCAAGAGACCCTGGTAAAGGCCCTGATCGCCGCCCATGACGGCGGCCCGCTGGTGGGACCGGTCGACAACGCCGACGTGCCGGCAGATATCGCCGCCGTCTATGCCCTGCAGAACCGCATCATCGCCGGCATCGGCCCGGTCGGCGGCTGGAAAATCCTTGCCGGCGGCCAGGGCGAACCGCTCTGCTCCCCCATTCCGGCCAATCGCTTCTTTGCCAATGGCGCGGTGCTCGACGCCAAGACCCACCGCCACTTCATCGCCGAAGTCGAAGTTGCCGTCCTCCTCGGCGCCGATCTCTTCGGCAAGCCCAATCAGTTCGAAGTCGAAGCCGCCATCGCCTCGGTCAATCCGGTGCTCGAAATGGTCGCCAACCCCTTTGTCGACCGCGACGCCACCCCGCGCAACTTGCAACTGGGCGATCTCCAGAGCAATGGCGCCGTCGTCGTCGGCCCGGCCCTTGCCAGTGAGGTTCGCGGGGCGCTGCCCACCCTCCCCGTCTCGCTGAGCTATGACGGCAAGACCGTGAAGGAGGTTTCGACCGGCGCCTCCTGGGCCGACATCGTCGTCGCCCTCGTCTGGCTCGCGCCGCACGCCGAAGCCCGCGGTTTTCCGCTCAAGGCCGGCCAGACCATCATCACGGGGGCCCGCATCGCGATCCCGCTGGGCACTGCTGACCTCGTCGAAGGCAAGCTCGGCGACTGGGGCAAGGTTTCGGCACGCTGCACGTATTGAGGCGGTCCCCGTCGATCGGAAGCTGTGGAGCCCCAGCCGTCCTCATCTGAGCGGCGATGCCCCAGTAGCCCTCATGGTGAGGTGCTTTGCGCAGCAAAGCCTCGAACCACGGGGGCGTGGCATTGAGGCATCGGGGCACGACCTCGTCCTTCGAGGCTACGCTTTCGCTCCGCACCTCAGGATGAGGTCTACTTAGGTTGCTCTCAAAGAAAAGGCCCGCTTCGGCGGGCCTTTGCCATTTTCAAAACATCAGCGCTTCAAGATCCATGTCATCGGCCGCCTCTTCAACCGGCGCCGAAACGGCACCACCGAAGAGCCGGCTATGGATCTGCCGCTCCGCCTCCATCGTATAGGTTTTTCGCAGGCGTTCGAGCACCGGCACGAGCTCCGCCGCCATCTCCCCGGGCATGGCATCGGAGGAAAGACCTGCGATCTGCATCGCAATATCATCCATGCTTTCAGCCAGGCGCGATTGCCCGTCGATGCCCCTTGCCGCCGCCTGCAGCAGCCCGATAACCTTCGGACCATCGGCATTGAGGCTTTCCATCGCGGCCGAAAGACCTTCGTCGAGACGCGTGAGTAGCGTCATGGCGTGATTGGCCTGCTGTTCGAGCCGCCCGATCTGGCCGGCATTGTCACCGCCCGCCGCGGCGCCAAAGGCACCGGCCAGCGCCGAAGCCTCGTCGAGCTGGGCCATGGCCGCTTCCGCCGCCACCACGGTTTCCGTCGTCAATTCGCGAAGCTGCGAAGCGATCACCGTCAACGAGGCGCCGCGCGGCCCCAATTGGGCGCAACGCACCGCGGCATTGAGCGAGACAAGCCGCATATTGGCTTCAATATCCTGCACGGCCGCGACATGGCCGAGAAGGATCGAGACGGTCTGCTGCACGGCTGCCGCCACGGCCTCAAGCTTGCTGCGCTCCATCTCGCAATCGCGCAGGATTTCCGTCGCCACGCGCAGTTGCGCGCTCAGCACCGTCAAGGCCGAGGCTTCATTGTCGCCGTCGCCATAGAGATTGCGGCTGCGTGCCATGATGGTGCCGGCATCGCTCGCCAGTGCCTGCAATGCCTGCTCGGCCTCGCCCACTTCGCCGGCAAAGTCGGCGGCCGTGGCGCGCAACAGTTCCTGTTCGAGGAGGCTCAACGCCGTCAGCGCCTCGGCGCCGACCGCTTCATCAAACGTTGCTCCATCGACCGGCTTGCCCGCCAAAATATCGGCAAGGCAATCGAGCCCGGCTTCCACATGTTCGAGCCGCTGGCGGGTGGAATCGCCGACCTGCAAGGCCATGACCGCACTACCGATCCGCCCGACGATCTGGCGCGACACGCGACCCGTTTCGGCCGAGCTTTCCACCGCCGATTGACGCTGGTGATCGAGCGCTTCCAGCGTCTCGTCGAGATTATGGGCCAGTTCGGTCAGCGTATGAGCATGGGCGGCGTCGAACCGGTCGCGCTGGTTGGCGGCCTGCGCCACCTCGGTCACCAATTGCCGATAGACCTGGCTGAACTCGTGAATGGTCGAGCGCGCCGAATCCGAAAGCGTCGAGATATCGGTGGTAAAGACTTCAAAGTCTTCGTTGTCGCCAACGATACCGGCCGCCGTCACGCGCGCATTGATCGAGACGATGCCGATCATTTTCACCGTGCGCCGCAGTTCCCCGATCGGGCTATTGGCCGCCGAAACCACTTCGACAAGGCGCGTGAGATCGGCCTTTTCCTTGGCAAAATCTTCGGTGAGCTGCAGCGCCGTGCGCGCCACGGCACGCAACTGGCTACTGGCTTCGATAACCTCCTCGCCCTGCAAGGCCGCCGGCAGCGCTTCGAACTGGCGCGTCAGCTTGTTGAGCATGGCGGCGCCTTCGGAAAGGCGCGAGCCGACGGAAACGAAGGCCTCTTCGATCTCCTGGCGCGGCTTGGCGAGCGCCGCGGAAAGAGCAGAAATATCCCTGGCTTGGGGCTTGTTATTGGTCATGCCATGCCTCCGGCTGGTTTTGCGGCGTTGCGGCCGAAATTGACAATTTCGGTCGCCATGCGCGAGAGCGGCAGCACGCGGCCGGCCGCGCCGCGCTGAATGGCTTCCTTGGGCATGCCGAAGACGACGCTGCTTTCCTCGTCCTGGGCAACGGTCGGGCTGCCCATCTGGCGCATTTCGAGAAGGCCCCGCGCGCCATCGTCACCCATGCCTGTAAGAAGCATGCCGAGCGCATTGCGCCCCGCCGCCTGCGCGGTCGAGCGGAACAGCACGTCGACGGACGGGCGATGGCGCGACACATGCGGGCCTTCGACGATCTTTACCGTATAGCGCGAACCATTGCGCACGAGCTGCATATGCACATTGCCCGGCGCGATCAGCGCGCGGCCGGCGATGACGAGGTCGCCATCTTCGGCTTCCTTGACCTCGATGGCGCAGGTCGAGTCGAGCCGGCGCGCAAAGGCCCCGGTGAATTTTTCCGGCATGTGCTGGACGATGAGAATGGCCGGACTGCTTGCCGGCAATTCCTCCAGCACCTCACGCAGGGCCTCGGTGCCGCCAGTCGAAGCCCCGATCGCAACGATCGGTTCGGTCACCGGCATGCGGGCAATCAGGCTATCGCGGCGCGTGTCGGAAATGGGCGGAATGACGGCGTCGGCCGTGAGCTTGGCTTCGACCTTGAGTTCCGGGGCGGCCTTTTTGAGACCCTTCAATTTCGCATGGGCGGCCGCCTTGGCGGCGTCGCAAATGCGCATGCGCGATTCTTGCAGGAATTGGGCCGTATCGACGCGCGGCTTGGTCACGACATCGACGGCGCCGGCTTCCATGCATTGCATCAGCGTGTCCGAACCGGCCTGCGCCAGGCCCGAACAGATGACGACCGGAATGGGGCGCTGCGACATGATCTTCTTGAGGAAGGTCAGGCCATCCATGCGCGGCATCTCGACATCGAGAAAAATCACGTCGGGCACTTCGTGCCGGATTTTTTCGACCGCCACATAGGGATCGGCCGCCGTCGCCATGACCTCGAGGTCTGGGTCGGCGGAGATGATCTCGCTCAGCGTGGTCCGGACCGAAGCGCTGTCGTCGACGATCAGCACGCGGATCTTACTCATGACTATTCAGCTCTCACACGCGCTGGAAGACGGCAGGCGCAACCTGCCGGACGGGGATCGATGTACCGATCATGGACTCGGAATGACCAAGAAGTAGATAACCGCCGGGCCGAAGGTGGCCGACGAGACGATTGATCACCTTGGCCTGGTCGGCCTTGTCGAAATAGATCAGCACATTGCGCAGGAGGACGATGTCGACATCCTTATCGAAGGGATATTTCTCATCCATCAGGTTGAGCCGGTGGAATTGCACGAGGCGCCGCAATTCCGGCACGATGCGCACATCGGGACGAATGCCGGCCTTGCGCGACCACATCAGATATTGCGCCTGCATGCTCTGCGGCACGGGCACGATCTGCTCGGCCGGATAAACGGCGCGGCGGCCGTGGTCGAGCACGTCGGTCGAAATATCGGTGCCGAGGATCGAGAAGCGGAAATTCTTCTGCGCCTTGGCCATGTCGGCCAGCACCATGGCGCAAGTAAAGGCCTCTGCCCCGGTCGAAGAGGCCGCGCTCCAGATTTTGAGCACCGGATTGCGCTCGCCGTTCCGGGCCGCCAGCAGTTCGGGCACCATCTTGTCACGCATCAGCTCGAAATGCTCGGGCTCGCGGAAAAAGTCGGTCTTGTTGGTCGTCACCACATTGATGAGATAAGGCAGCTCGGCCCTGAGCCCATCCTGGCGGAAAATATAGTTGCAATAGCCATCGAAGGTCGCGATCTGCAGCGCACGCAGGCGGCGGCGCAAGCGGCCTTCCACCATCAGGCGCTTGGCGGGCGGCAGGCGAATACCGGCCTCGGACCCGATCAGGGTCGCGATCTTGGCGAAATCGGCATGGCTCAGATGGTCTTCGCCATCGGCTTCGAGAATTGGGGCACGCGATACAAGAGCCACTCTGGTCTCCAGGGGGAGAGGAGCCCGCGCCAGGAACGGCGCGGGTCGGAAATGATCAGGCGGCCGAGAGGGCTGCCGCCCCCTCGCCCAGAAGCTTGTCGAGATCGAGCACGGTCACGAAGGCGCCGTTGCGCCGCCCGATGCCCTCGATGCAGTGGTCCTGCCAGCGCGCATTGAAGTTCGGCGGCGGATCGAGCTCTTCGCTATCGAGCACCGTCACCTCGAAGACGCGATCGGCCCGAAGGCCAAGGGTCACCGGACCCGCGGCGCTATTGACCGAGAGCACGACGATGCGCGTCGTCTCGGTGTCTTGCGCCGGCTCCATGCCGAGCGTCAGCCGTAGGTCGAGCACGGGCACGCCCTGCCCGCGCACATCGATAATGCCGAGAAAGTTGTCCGGGGCCCGCGGCAGGCGCGAAATGACGCGCATGTCGAGGATCTCCTGGACCTTGGTCACCGGGGCGGCGAAGAGTTCCTCCGCCACGCCCAGGGTCACATATTGGTTGTGGTCTGCCATGGTATCCTCTTGCTAGGCCGAGATGCGGGTGAAGCCTTCGTCGATCTCGTCCGAGGCATTGTCGAGCGACAGGTCGAAGCCGCCGGCATTGGCCTTGGGCCGGGCAGCGGTCTTGTGCATATGGGGCGCGGCCGCCATGACGGCGCTCTTGAGATCGCGCTTGGCCCTCGGGGCCGCGGCCACCGGCACGCCGCCCTTGTTGAGCCGGAAGTAGCTGATCGCGGTCTGAAGCTGTTCGGACTGGCTGGCCAGCTCCTCGGCCGTCGAGGACATTTCCTCGGCAGCGGAAGTGTTCTGCTGGGTCACCTTGTCGAGCTGCTGGATGGCGGTGTTGATCTGGGTTGCGCCGACATTCTGCTCGCGGGAGCCAGCAGAGATTTCTTCCACCAGTTCCGCCGTGCGCTGGATATCGGGCACGAGCTTGTTGAGCATTTCGCCCGCCGACTGCGCAGCCTTGACCGTGGTCCCCGACAATGTCGAGATTTCAGCCGCCGCAGCCTGGCTGCGTTCGGCAAGCTTGCGCACTTCGGAGGCCACAACCGCAAAGCCGCGGCCGTGTTCGCCGGCGCGCGCTGCTTCCACCGCCGCGTTAAGAGCGAGAAGGTCGGTCTGGCGGGCGATTTCCTGCACGACCATGATCTTCTGCGCGATGGTTTCCATGGCGGTCACCGCATCGGCAACGGCCTGGCCCGAGGCGATGGCGTCGGCAGCGGACTGGCGTGCGATCTTCTCGGTCTGGCTGGCATTGTCAGCCGACTGCTTGATGGTCGCGGCCATTTCTTCCATCGAGGCCGAGGCCTCTTCGGTGGACGAAGCCTGTTCGGTCGCGCCCTGGCTGAGCTGTTCGGCCGTGGACGACATTTCCTGGGCGCCGGCCGAGACATTATTGGCCGAGGAGATGGCATCGGCGATCACGTCGCGCAGCTTTTCGACCATGCGTTCGAGGGCAATGCCCAGCGTATCCTTTTCCGACAGACGGCGCGGTTCGACGGTGAGATCGCCGCTGGCGATCTGTTCGGCGACGGAAGCGGAAGTGCGCAGGTTCTGCGTCATGGCATTGAGCGCATCGACGAGATCCCGGACCTCGTCGGCCGAGGTCACGGTGGCCGTAGCTTCGACATCGCCCATGGCGACGGCATTGGCCAGGCCAATGGCCGAGGAGAGGTTGCGCTTGATGCCGGAGGTGATCCAGAGCACGAGGATCGTCGCCAGCACGGTGATCAGCACGCCGCCGCCAATGATCAGCCAGTTGAGGAAGCCGAACAGCGCCATGCCGCTCTCGCGTAGGTCATGCGCGGCAGTAAGCTGGTAGGCCGTCAGTTCGGCGATAACGCCGGTGGTGGGGTCGATCGCCGGATAGAGTTGGCTATCGGCGAAGGAGGCAAGGCGCACGCTGTCCTGGGCGGCGAGAATGTCGCGCAATTCGCTGGTCTTGCGATCGGACAGGGTCTTGGCGGCATCGACCTTGTCGACAAGGGCCTTTTCTTCTTCCGTCAGGCTGGTGCCGAGATAGGCCGACCATTCGCGTTCGATGATCGCTACGGCGCCATCGACGCTTTCAACGCCTGCCGCCCAACCCATCGTGCCCGCCCGCACCTTGTGCGTCGTGTCGACGATATTGACGGCATAGGCGTCCGAGATCTGCTTGAGCTGCTCGAGCGGCACCACGCGGTCGTCATAGACCGAGGTCATGCCGTCGGCCATCTGGGCCATGCCATAATAGCCCAGGCCGCCCACGATCAGGGCGATGGACAGGCTGGATGCCAACTGCACAGCAAGAATCTTGCTGGAAATGCTCCGGAACAGTGGATTCTTCGTCTTGGTGGTCGAGGTCATCTTGAGAGCTCGTTCTGAGGGGGGCGGGGGGTCTTGCTGCCGCGCGTCCTGCGCGGCAGCTTTGGTCACGTTAGCCGGACGCGCGGTCAGGCTGCGCCGGCGCGGGAGAACTCGTTGTCGAGGTCATCCGAAGCGCCGTCGAGTTCGAGGTCGAAGCCGCCCGTATTGCTCTTCGAGCGGTTCACGGGCGCGTTCATGTGCGGAGCCGAGGCGGCGACAGCAGCCCTTATGTCGCGCTTGGCGGCAGCCGGCTTGCGGGCAACCTGGCCGGAAGCCGCGGCCACTGCCGAGGCATTGAGGCGGAAGTAGCTGATCGCGCTCTGCAACTGGTCGGCCTGGCTCGCCAGCTCCTCGGAGGTCGAGGACATTTCCTCGGCCGCCGACGTGTTCTGCTGGGTCACCTTGTCGAGCTGCTGGATAGCGGTGTTGATCTGAGCCGCGCCAACATTCTGTTCGCGGCTGCCGGCAGAGATTTCTTCAACGAGTTCCGCCGTGCGCTGGATGTCTGGCACCAGCTTGGAGAGCATTTCCCCAGCCGACTGCGCAGCCTTCACCGTGGTGCCGGAGAGGGTCGAGATTTCGGCGGCGGCAGCCTGAGACCGCTCAGCCAGCTTGCGCACTTCCGAAGCCACAACCGCAAAGCCGCGGCCATGCTCGCCGGCACGCGCGGCTTCCACCGCCGCGTTGAGCGCAAGCAGATCGGTCTGGCGGGCGATTTCCTGCACCACCATGATCTTCTGCGCGATGGTTTCCATGGCAGCCACGGCGTTATTGACGGCTTCCCCCGAGGCGATCGCGTCGGCAGCGGACTGGCGGGCGATCTTTTCGGTCTGGGAGGCGTTGTCGGCCGACTGCTTGATGGTCGCTGCCATCTCTTCCATCGAGGCGGAAGCCTCTTCGGTGGAGGAAGCCTGTTCGGTCGCGCCCTGGCTCAACTGTTCGGCCGTGGCCGACATTTCCTGGGCGCCGGCCGAGACGTTATTGGCGGAGGTGATTGCGTCGGAAATCACGTCACGCAGCTTTTCGACCATGCGTTCGAGCGCAATGCCCAGCGTATCCTTGTCCGAGAGGCGGCGCGGCTCGACGGTGAGGTCGCCGGCCGAGATCTTTTCGGCAATGGCGGCCGAGGCGCTGAGACCTTCGACCATGCGCTGCATGGCCTGGCCGAGCACGTCCTTGTCGGAAAGCACGGTGGGCTTGGCCGAGAGATCGCCATAGGCCACCTGATCGACGACGGCGGCCGAGGCGCGCAGATTGTCGGTCATGACATTGACGGTGTCGACGAGGTCCTTGATCTCGTCATTGCTCTTGATTTCGACGCGCTGGTCGAGATCGCCGATGGCAACGCCATTGACCACCTGCTTGACCCGGGTGAGGCCACGGCTGATGCCCATGACGATCCAGGTGGCGGCGATACCGGCAATCAGGGCCGAACCAACGAGCAGGCCGATCAGCAGCATGAGGCTGTTCTGATAGGTGGCGCCGGCATCGGCGGCGGCCTGGGCGAGCAGGGTACGCGTCGTATCGATCATGCCCTGCAAGGTGGCGTCGGCCTCGCGACGGAGCACCGAGGCTTCATCGGCGGCCATGGTGGCGGTCAGGTCGGCGCGCGTCATGCTCATGGCCACGGCCTTGTCCATGGCGGCAACCATGGCGGCATAGGCAGTTTCGGCTTCGGCAACGAGGCTCGCTTCCGCGCCGGATACGGCGCGGCGCAGCGCCGGCATGGAGTCGGCAATGGCGGCCAGCCCCGACACATAATCGGCGTGCCACTTTTCCTGCAGTTCCGGATCCATCGAGGCGAGCAGGATATTGCGCTGCTGGCGGAAGATGTCGGTCATGGTCAGGAACATGTCCGAGGCGCGCTGATAGGCGGCAAAGGACGCGAGGTCACCGGCTTCGACGCGGGCGGAAAGGGCCGCCTTGAGGGCGGTCATGGTTTCTTCGACCTGGCCGAGGGAGTCGCTGCCTTCACTGCGGCTGATGGCAAGCGCCTGTACGTCGCTATTGATCTTGGCCGGCTCTTCGGAAGCCAATACGGCGGTCCAGAGTTCGGCGAACTTGGCTTCAAAGCCGTCGATGGTGGCGAGATTATTGGGATCGGTGACATTGCCGCGCAGCGCGGTGATGCCGGCCGTCACTTCGGCGGCGTCCTGCTCGATCTTGACGATATAGTCGTCGATGGTCGCGGGATCGTCGGTCAGGATCAGAGCGCGGGTGCGCGAGCCCATGCTTTCCAGGCTCGTCTGCATCTGCGCGATAGTCAGGGAATTGGCCGTTCGGACGTTAACGATGTAGTTCAGCGAGTCGTTGAGCTGGCCCAGATTCTGGATGGCGATCAACATACTGCCCGCCGACAGCGCGACGACGGTCGCAAAAGTGGCCGCGAGCTTGGCCTTGATAGTCATTCTCATTTGGTCTGTGCCCCTTCTAGGCATTTAACTGGTCGTCGCGTCGCGGCGATCGAAGTGGATGCCGCGTCGTCCACCGCGGCATCCGGATTTGCAGTCAGTCTCAGGCGGCGCCGCGGCGCGAGAACTCGTCGTCGAGCTCGTCCGAGCCGCCTTCAAGGTCGAGGTCGAAACCACCGGAATTGGCCTTGGCGCGGGTCGGGGCTTTGCTCATATGCGGGGCGGTCGCCATCACCGCCGAGCGCAGGTCGCGCTTGGCAGCCTTCTTGGCCGGCGGAGCCGCATGAAGCGCGGCAGCCGAGGTCGCATCGAGCCGGAAGTAGCTGATCGCGGCCTGGAGCTGTTCGGCCTGGCTTGCCAGCTCTTCGGCGGTCGAGGACATTTCCTCGGCAGCGGAAGTGTTCTGCTGGGTCACCTTGTCGAGCTGCTGGATGGCGGTGTTGATCTGGGCAGCACCGGCATTCTGCTCGCGGCTGCCGGCAGAGATTTCTTCCACCAGTTCCGCCGTGCGCTGGATATCGGGCACCAGCTTGCCGAGCATTTCGCCGGCCGATTGCGCAGCCTTCACCGTGGTCCCCGAGAGCGTCGAGATTTCGGCAGCAGCGGCCTGGCTGCGTTCCGCAAGCTTGCGCACTTCCGAAGCCACGACCGCGAAACCGCGACCGTGTTCGCCGGCACGGGCGGCTTCCACCGCCGCGTTGAGCGCGAGAAGGTCGGTCTGGCGGGCGATTTCCTGCACCACCATGATCTTTTCGGCGATGGTCTGCATGGCGGCGACGGCATTGTTCACCGCTTCGCCCGAAGCGATCGCATCGGCAGCGGACTGGCGGGCGATCTTTTCGGTCTGGCTGGCATTGTCGGCCGACTGCTTGATGGTGGAGGCCATTTCTTCCATCGAGGCGGATGCCTCTTCGGTGGACGATGCCTGTTCGGTGGCGCCCTGGCTCAGTTGTTCGGCGGTTGCCGACATTTCCTGGCTGCCCGAAGCGACGTTGCGGGTCGCGGCGGTGACTTCAGCCACGACTTCGCGCAGCTTGGAGGTCATCGAGTTGAGTGCCCTGATCAGGTCGCCGACCTCGTCGTCGCCCTTGACCGAAGCCGTGGCATTGAGGTCGCCGCCGGCCACGTCATTGGCAAGACCCACAGCGCTCGAGAGAGCCTTCGAGATCGACATGACGATCCAGGTGGCGGCGATTGCGGCGATGAGCACCGAGGCGATCAGGAGGCCGATCAGCAGCATGCGGCTCGACTGATAGAGCCCGTCGGCATCCTTGGTCGCCTGCTGCAGCACCTGGTCATTGCGTTCGACCATCGAGGTCAGGAGATCAACAGCGGCGCCGCGCAGCGTCGCGCCTTCGCCATTGGCCAGTTCGTTGGCATTATATTGCGAACGCTGCAGGGAAGCGGCGATGGCCTTGTCCATGGCCGCGACCATGGCCTCATAATCGGCCTTGGCCCGGCCGACCAGCGTGATTTCCGACGGGGTGACGGCGCGTTCGAGTTCGGCGATATCGGCCGCGAGATCGGCAAGATCGGCGCGGTAGAGATTGACCCATTCGTCCTGCTGGGCCGGATCGCTGTCAGCGAGCAGAATGCTGCGCTGCTGCTGGAAGGCGTCACTCGCCTTGAGGAAGAAGGCATTGGCGGCTTCGAAGGCCGGCAGTGCGGCCGCGTCGCCGGCCGACAGGCGCCGGCGCAGTGCGTCGACCAGATTGCCCGTCGAGGTTTCGAGCGCCGCGATGGCCACGCTGCCTTCGGTCGTGGTGATGGTAAAGGCGGCCACGTCGCTGTTCTGCTCGGCGAAATCCTGCACCCGCTGCGACACTGCCCAGTATTGGTCGAGCTTTTCAGCCAGGCTCTGCATGTCGGTATTGAGCTCGGCGACCGAGAAGGCCCCGACAAGCGACTGGGTATCGGCGCGCACTTCGGCAAAGAGGGTGCCAAGACCCTCGCGCTGGGTCGCCAACTGAGCGGGATCCGAGGTCAGGATCATGGCGCGCAGGCTATTGCTGAGATTGGTCAGGTCTTCCTGCATCTCCTTGAGCTGCAGAGAGCGTGCGGCCGGGCCGTTGACGATATGCGCCAGCGTATCGTTGATCGTCCCGAGATTGCCCAGGGCCATGAACATGCTGGCGCCCGAAAGCGCCACGACCGTAGTGAATACCGCGGCAAGTTTGGTCTTGATGGTCAATCTCACGATGCAGCTCTCTCTTCTGGTGCAGCTACGGACGCGCTTCTGCCGCCCGGGGTTTCGAAAATCCGTTCCATGTCGGGGATGATGATGAAGCCGCCATTGCGCTTGCCGATCCCCTTCACAAACTCAGGGCGCCAGCGCATGCCGACCTTGGGCGCCTCCTCGATGGAGGCGGCTTCGATGTCGGTGACGTCATGCACCTTGTCGGCGAGAATGCCGGCAATGGTGGGTTCGCCGTCGATATCGACTTCCATGACCACGATGCGGGTATCCTCATCGGGTTCCGGACGTTCCATGCCGAACATGACCCGCAGGTCCGCCAGCGGCACGACGCGGCCGCGGACATTGATCAACCCGCCCACGAATGCCCGTGCACTCGGCACTTCGGTGATCGGCACGAGATCGAGAATCTCGCGCACCCGGCTCGCCTCGACCGCAAAGAGCTCGTCTTCGAGCCTGATGGTCAGGGCCGTCATAAAATCCTGGTTCTCGCTCATGCGGCCCTCCCCAGATTACGTTCGACATAAGACTGGCCCGAGGCCACGAGATGGGCGGTATCGAGGATCAGGGCCACCGTGCCGTCACCCAGGATGGTGGCGCCGGAGAAGGACTTGATCCCCGAATGCAGCTTTGAAAGCTGCTTGATGACCGTCTGGTTGTTGCCGATGATCTGGTCGACCACCAAGCCGACGCGGCCTTCGCCCGAAGAGACGATGACGACCTTTTCATGCTCGTCGCCCTGGCCCTTGAGGCCAAAAACCTCGCGCAGGCGCAGGTAGGGCACGAGAGAGCCGCGGATATCGAGGAAGTTGCGGCCCTTGGCCGAAGCCTCGAGACCAACCGGCAGCTCGACGCATTCTTCCACCGCCGCGAGCGGGATGGTGTAGCGGCCATCGCCGACGCGGATCAGCATGCCATCGATGATGGCAAGGGTCAGCGGCAGCCGGAGGGTGAAGACCGAGCCCTTGCCCGGCGTCGTCGACACGTCGATCGTGCCGCGCAGCCCGTCAATGGTGCGCTTGACCACATCCATGCCGACGCCGCGGCCGGACAGCGCCGTCACCTCTTTCGCCGTCGAGAAACCGGGCGCGAAGATCAGGTGGTTCAGTTCCTGCTCGGTCAGCTTGGCATCGGCGGTGATGAGGCCGTTTTCCTCGGCCTTGGCGCGAATGCGCTCGTGATTGAGGCCGGCGCCATCATCGGTGACGGAGATCGCCACTTCGGCGCCAGAATAAACAGCCGAGAGACGCACCGTCCCCTTGGGCGACTTTCCGGCAGCGACGCGCTTTTCAGCGCTTTCAAGGCCATGATCGACCGAGTTGCGAATGAGGTGCACCAAGGGATCAGCCAGACGCTCGATAACCGTCTTGTCGAGCTCGGTTTCTTCACCGGTGGTGATGAACTCGATCTGCTTGCCCAGTTCCCCCGAAAGGTCATGCACAAGCCGACGGAAGCGCGAGAAGATCGTCCCGATCGGCACCATGCGGATGCCCATGGTGGTATCGCGCAGGCCCGAAGACAGGCGCTCCAGTTCTTCGGCAATGGTCTTGAGCGCCGTATCGGAGGAAGAATTGGCGATCTGGCTCAAACGCGCCTGGGCAATCACCAGCTCGCCGACGCGATCCATAAGCTCGTCGAGCCGTTCGGCCGGCACGCGCAGCGAGGTCGCCGCGGGCTTTTCGGCCTCGGCCTTTTCGGCAGCCTTTGCCTTTTTGGCGGGCGCCGCCTTGGCGACCGGCGCCTCGGGCACAAAGGGAGCTTCCGGCATCGCGTCGTCAGACGGCGCCGCAACCGCGACTTCGATCACCGGCGCCGGAGCCTCAACCACGGGAGCAACCGCTTCCCCACCCAGCGGGGCCAGCGTCAGTTCCATATTGTCGCGCAGGAACAGGAAGACATCGTCGATCGCCGCCGTCGGATCGTCCGCCACCTCGATATCGACCTGCCAGCCGAGATAGCTGACTTCGGGATCGATGATGTCGAGATCGGGAATGCGGTCGGTCAGCGCCAGGACATCGGTCGGACCGATCCCGGCCAGTTCCTTGAGCAGCAGTTCGGGATTGGTGCCGTAGACCAGCGCGTCCGAGGGCAGATAGAAGGTCAGGCGCCAGCGCTTGGCGCCCGTATCTGCCGGCTTCGGCGCTTCGGCGACCACGGGAGCCGGAGCGGGTGCCGCCACGGGGGCAGGCGCCGCTTCCTCATGACCACCGACCGCGGCGCCATCGACGATGGCGCGCAGTTGCACGAGAATCTCGGTGCCGCCATCGACAGGCGCATCCGGGTTCTCGATCAGCAGGTGAATATGGTCCTTGGCATCGAGCGCCACGCCAATGAGCGCGGTGTTGGCCTTGCTCTGGCCCTTGCGCACACGGTCAAAGGCCGTCTCGAATTCGTGGACGAATTCGGCGACGGCCGTAAACCCGAACATGGCCCCGGAACCCTTGATCGTATGCAGGGCCCGAAAGGTTGAATTGATCAGGTCGTCATTGGAGGGGTCCTGCTCGAGATCGAGCAGACCGGCTTCGAGCTGATCGAGCAGCTCGCGCGCCTCCTGGCGAAATGTCTCGGTGGGATCAGAGATGTTCATGCCCCTGTGACCTTCTTGATAACGGCCAGCAACTGGTCCTGCTTGAAGGGCTTGACGATCCAGCCGGTGGCGCCCGCTTCCTTGGCCTGGCGCTTGAGTTCCTCGTCGGACTCGGTCGTCAAGAGGATGATCGGGATGCCCTTGCTGGCGGGGTGCTGGCGATATTTGCGGATGAATTCGATGCCGTTGAGAACCGGCATGTTGAGGTCGGTGATGATGGCATGGACCGTATTGGTAGTGGCCTTGTCATAGCCGTCCTGCCCGTTGACGGCTTCGATCACGTCGAGGCCGGCCGCGGTCAGGGTCATGGCCACCATCTGGCGGATGGAGGCGGAGTCATCGATGGTGAGGATTGTCTTGGTCATGCCGTCGCGTCCCGTCGCTTTAAATGTGTTCGGTCCAGAAGCGGGCTGTCGGCTGGGCCGGGTTAAGGAACCCCGCCCCTTCGAGTACAGCCTGCAACTTGGGGCCCGGCGGCCCTTTCAATGTCAGTGATTTGCCCAGAGCCTCGGCCTTGCGCCGCGCCGCCAGAAGCGTCTGGACGGTGGTCACGTCGGCCTGCGCGATTTCGCTGGTGTCGAGCGCAATCGCATCCTGCCCGGCAACCGCCTCCTTGAGACGGCCAAGCAGGTCCTGTGCGGACTTGACCGAGGTGTCGCCGGTCAAAACGAGCGTGAAAATGCTGCTCCCGGTCATGGCAGCGACCTGGTCGGAATAAATATCAGCGATGTCATAGTGCTCTCGGGCTTGGCTTAGTTAACAACCGATAAACGGTTCAAAGTATTCAGGCGGCGTGCGAACCCGTCTGGATAGTCATTGGACGATGTTTGCAGCCGTATTCCCATCCGGCCTGGTTATGATCATTCCTTAAATGGCTTAATCATTGGTTACAGGCTGAAGTTTTTTACTAGTCTAGCTTGCCATCCGTTAGTATAACCTGAGAATAAATACAGACTCTCTGCAAGAGTATCCCGCCCTATGATTCTGAATCCAACCGCGCCGGCAGGGAATCGTGGCAAATAGACTCTTGGACGATTCAGAGTCCTGAGCTCCGCAATACTGATTGATTCATTGGCCGCGCTACTGTGCAACGGACCGAAAACGCCGAAAACGGCGCAATTTTATGCAATGCGGGGGGGCGCGGAAACCTGTCACATCCCGCCTTTATTTTGCCCCGATTGCGGCAAGACCAGAATGTGTGCGTACCTCATTGGCACGCATGAAACCGCTATTTGCGAAAATTTTCTTCCGCTATCAGCTAGTTAGGAACCTCAAGAGGCTTTCGCGCCTTTTTTTGCGGGCCTGTTGGGGCTGGCCAGGCAAAATCAGGACGCGACGGGCTCCGACCAATGAAAATCCGGCTTGGCGAGGTGGGACAGGCCCTCGGTCTCCCCGGCAATGCGCCGCAGCAGGATTTGACCAAGCCGGCGCCCGGCCTCGACAAAATCCTCCGCCACCGTTTCGGCGGCCGGTTGGAACTGCATGAACATGGAGGAAGACTGTTTCGTAACGACATGGGCCGTACGGCCCACCGTGTGCCCGGCCTCGGCCAGGCCACCGAGAATGGCCAGCGCTGACACTTCCGAAGCGCAGATATAGCCGTCCGGACTATCGGGGCGCTTGGAGCGCTTGATGACATAGTTGCGGATGGCGTCGGTGGCGCTGTTGAGGTTCACGTCGGCGGCAAATTCATAGGCAATGCCGGCCTCGCGCGCGCCGCGCTCGATGCCGGTCTTGAGATGCTCGGTATAGGTCAGCGCGCTGTCGGGCAGCACGATGGACACCTTCTTGCAGCCCTGCGCCGCCAGGCGGAGCGTGGCGTGATAGGCATAGTCCTCATTGTCGAAATCGACGAAGGGATGCGCTTCCGGCCAATGGCTGCGGCCGTGGCTGACAAAGGGAAAATCGTTGTCGATGAGAAAGCGGATGCGCTCGTCAAAGGTTTCCGACTTGGAGAAGATCACCCCGTCGGCCATGCGATTGCGCACGATGTGCCGGATCGGCTCGATGGGCTGCACATTGCGGAACAGGGGTGTGATGACGAGGTGATAGGAGGTGTCGCGCAGCGATTCGGTGATCCCGGTCACGATCGAAGTGCCAAAGCCATAAATCTGCTCATCGGGCTCGAGCACCAGCGAAATCACATTGGTGCGGCCGGTTTTGAGGCGCAGAGCGGCGCGGTCGGGCAGATAGCCGATTTCGGCGGCGATGCGCTGCACGCGGTCGCGCGTTTCCTGGGCCAGTTCCGGCGCATTGTTGAGCGCACGGGAAATGGTGGTCACGGCAAGGCCCGTCATCTGGGCAATGGTCTTGAGCGTCGGCTTGCCGGAAGGCTTCACGCCGCGCTTGCTGCGCCCGGCGGACGGCAAATCGTCTTGCGACACGGAAATATCCCCTCATCCGTCCTTTCCGGACGGCTTGTGAAGGGAAAACAACATCAGATTGAGCGCCGGAGATCAAGATAAAGCACAAAAGTCCCAACAGGCTCGCGGCCTGTGGGATGCGCTCAACGCTGGTCAGATTGCCAGCCCTGTCATATCCGTGCAGTAAAATCCGGCTGAGGTACGTATGTCAATACATCGCCGACAATATTTACAGCAATCCCTCTTAGCCGTTGTCTTGCCCCAAGCTGACATGTCAGAAGCGAGTTGAGGACGCTGCCATACAAGGCGGCAGGCATTTGGCTGCGGCGCTTTTCCCGCGGCAGGAGGAAAGAAGATGCGCAAGGTTGGCATCGGCATCGTTGGTTTGGGCAATATTTCGGCAGCCTATCTCAAGGCCGCCCAGGGTTTTCCGGTTCTCGACATCAAGGCGGTCGCCGATCTCAATCCGGCCGCCGCGGCAGCGCGCGCCGCCGAGTTCGGCGTCAAGGCCGTCAGCATGGACGAGATCTTTGCCGATCCCGAAATCGAGATCATCCTCAACCTGACCATCCCGAAGGCCCATGTCGACGTGGGCCTGCGTGCCATTGCCGCCGGCAAGCATGTCTATTCGGAAAAGCCGCTCGGCGTCGTCTTTGCCGAAGGCAAGAAGCTGATCGAGGCGGCGCGGGCAAAAAACCTGCGCGTCGGCTCGGCCCCCGACACCTTCCTCGGCGGTTCGCACCAGACCGCCCGCCGCATTGTCGACGAAGGCCAGCTCGGCCAGGCCGTCGGCGGCACCGCCTACTTCATGTGCCCCGGCCACGAGCGCTGGCACCCCAATCCTGCCTTCTATTATGAAGCCGGCGGCGGCCCCATGCTCGATATGGGCCCCTATTACATCACCGACCTCGTCAACCTCCTGGGCCCGGTCGCCAAGGTTTCCGGCTTCGGCACCATGCTGCGCGACACGCGCACCATTACCGCCAAGGAGCGCAATGGCGAGGTGATCCCGGTGCATGTGGCAACCCATGTGTCCGGCACCCTGGTCTTTGCCAATGGCGCCGTGGTGCAGATTTCCATGAGCTTTGACGTGGCCGGCCACAAGCATGTGCCGCTCGAAATCTACGGCACGGACGCGACGCTGATCGTTCCCGATCCCAACCATTTCGGCGGCCAGGTCGAAATCTTCAAAAAGGGCGGCGAGTGGACCAATGTCGACACCGACCAGCCCTATGCCGACGGCAATTACCGCTCCATCGGCCTTGCCGACATGGCCCATGCCATTGTCGAAAATCGCCCGCACCGCTGCAACGGCGACCTGGCGCTGCACGTCCTCGAAGTCATGGAAGCTTTTGAGACCTCCTCGCGCACCGGCCAGGCTGTGGAAATCACCACCCCGGTAACGCGCCCTGCCCCGCTCGGCACGTCGCTGGTGGATGGCAAGTTGGGACGCTAACTTAGCCCAAGGCCATCGCCGGATCGTAGCTTGATCCGGAGCTTTCCAAAACTCCGCGCTGCCCTCGGGCTTGACCCGAGGGCCACTCTCCAAGCTCACTGGCTCTCATAGCGACCCTCGGGTCAAGCCCGAGGGCAGCCCGGCGAATAGGGGTTCAGCAAAGCGAAACCTCACGCGCCCCGCTTCTGCGCCATCAGCGCCAGCGGCCGCCCCTCGAGATCCCCAAAAAATCCCATCCATTCTTCCATCCCGTCTTCATGGCGATGGATAAGATGCGGCACCTGCATGAACTCGACCCCGCGCGCCGCGAGCACCTCATGGGCCGCGTGGATATCCACGACGCGAAAATAGAGCACCGATTCAGGCCCCGCCTCAGCACTTTCCTGCAGATAGAGCCGCATCCCACCGCAGTCGAAAAAGCTCAGAGCGCCGAACTGATAGAGATGTTTCAGCCCCAGCACATCGCGATACCAGGCCGTCGATGCTTCGATATCGCGCACTTGGCGCGAGACCTGCCCCACGGCCTGCAAGAGTCCATCATCTGCCATTTTCTCCTCCCGTTCTCGCCCAATCCAATTGGCGCCTAGAGCGGAGAAAGGTCGAGTCCCAATTGCTGGCGAAGCTTCTTGCTCAGTTTCGCCGCGACCAGCCGATGGGCTTCGACCACATAGGCCTCCACGTCCTCCGCCCCGAGCGGCGCATCGACCGAAATCGCCACCCAACCCGCACGCGCAAAATAGGGCGCGGGGCGAATGCCGGGCAGTTCCGTAAGAAGGTCAAAGGACATGTCCGAGACCTTGCACCAGACCTCGCCGGGATCGCGATCGAGCAGCGCAAAAATCTTGCCGCCCACCTTGGCGACCGAGTCGTCGCGCCATTGGCGCACCAGCGTCACCGCCGGAAGCGCTGAAACGAAGGTCTCAAAGCCCTCGCGTCGCATGATGGGGGGATAGGTGAGGCTCAATGCTAACAGTCTGCTAACGAAAAGCGGCGCGTCGATGACGCGCCGCACAATGATTTGACTACTCGGCGGCAACCCCGAGCCCGATGGGACAGCTCACGCCCGTCCCGTTGAGCCCGCAATAGCCATTGGGGTTCTTGGCCAGATATTGCTGGTGATAGGTCTCGGCATAATAGAAGGGACCCGCCGGAGCAATCTCGGTTGTGATCGCGCCCAAGCCCTTCTCGCGCAAGGCTTTTTCATACATGGCCTTGCTCGCGGCAACGATCTCGGCCTGGTCCGGCGTCGTCGTATAGATGGCCGAGCGATACTGGGTGCCCACGTCATTGCCCTGGCGCATGCCCTGGGTCGGATCGTGCTCTTCCCAGAAAGTTTTCAGCAGCGTTTCCAAAGAGATAGTCTTGGGATCATAGACCACCTTGACGCTCTCGGTATGGCCCGTACGGCCCGAACAGACCTCTTCATAAGAAGCGTTCGGCGTGTGCCCACCCTGGTAACCAACGGCAGTCACGAAAACCCCGGGCAGTTTCCAGAACAGGCGCTCGGCGCCCCAGAAGCAGCCGAGCCCGAAATAGATGGTCTCGGCGCCCTCGGGATAGGGTCCCTTGAGCGGCGCGTCATTGACAAAATGTTGAGAAGCGACAGGCATTTCCATGTCGCGGCCGGGCAGCGCCTCGGCCTCAGTCGGGATGGTAGTCGGCTTGGTGCGGAAGAACATCTGTTTCTCCTTTCGCCGCGTAATATGGGGATTGTCGCCCCGAATTTTTAGATCAGATATCGTCGGTTCGCAAAAACCGTTCGCGCCGCGGCTTTCGTCCCAAAAGCGCCAGAACGATCCCCGGTACCCCGATCACGGCAAAAGCCGGATAGGTCAGAAGCGCATCAAAGACCCGGTCAAGCAGGTTGGCAAAGAACCGGCTATGGAAAAACTCTCTAACACTATCAAGGCTTTGCGCGTGAATTTGCAGCCATATATCGCCCAGCGACGTCATCACGGCAGCATTGGCCGCCAGCGATTTCGTGCCATCGATGACAAGCAAGACCAGCGCCAGGCCGATCAGCCAGGTGCCGACAATTCGCAAGGCTATCCGCATTCACCCCGTCCCGTGCTTCTGGGCGCCGACCGCTGCGCCCCTGCACCCGCCCCTTCTGCCACGCGCCGGGACCGTTTCACAAGAGATCAGCGCGATCGTGAAAAACATACGGGAGAGGGCAAAACTCCCGCTTGCGCCCGAAACGTTCATCAGTATATTGCGCCACGCTCGCAACGGCATAACAAGGCCGTGCACAACCTGGTTCCAGGGTTGCCAAGGCGATGCGGAGAGATGGCCGAGTGGTCGAAGGCGCACGCCTGGAAAGTGTGTAGGCGGGGAACCGTCTCGAGGGTTCGAATCCCTCTCTCTCCGCCAGTTTCTCTAATGCCAGTGTTTTCAATGATTTAGACTCCCGGAGAATCTTCGGGACTCATACACATGCCTGATGCATGTGTCGTCCTAGCAGGCCCCTCCGGCGCTTCCACGCGTGTTCGGAGAAGAGCATTGGCAGCCAAGGCCAGCTATGTCGAAAAGGTCGGTTCCATCTATTATGATCGTCAGCCCCATCATGGGCGCCGCCTTCTGGCGCGATGATGTGGATGTGAAGGCCGAGAAGGTCGTGGTCCGTTTCGTCGAGGGCCAGCCGGTTGCGCTCAACGGCCAGACCTTTGCCGATCCCGTCGCACTGTTCCTCGAAGCCAATGCCATCGGCGGCCGCCACGGCCTCGGCATGAGCGACCAGATCGAAAACCGCATCATCGAGGCCAAGAGCCGCGGCATCTACGAAGCCCCCGGCATGGCGCTGCTGCACATCGCCTACGAGCGGCTGGTAACCGGTATCCACAACGAAGACACCATCGAGCAGTACCGCATTAACGGCCTGCGCCTCGGACGCCTGCTCTACCAGGGCCGCTGGTTCGACTCGCAGGCCCTCATGCTGCGCGAAACTGCGCAGCGCTGGGTGGCAAGCGCCATCACCGGTGAAGTGACCTTGGAGCTGCGCCGCGGCAACGACTATTCGATCATGAAAACCGAAAGTCCGAACCTGACCTATGCGCCTGAGCGGCTAAGCATGGAAAAGGTCGAGGACGCTCCGTTCACACCGGCGGATCGTATCGGGCAACTGACGATGCGCAATCTCGACATTGCGGATACACGCGCCAAACTGGACCTCTACTCGAAAACAGGCCTGATCGCGATTGGCGAGGGCGAGGATATGTTCCGTTTGGAGAGCGGCAAGGAGTGAGGCAGCTTTATTCGTCGCGCCAAACAGCCGGCAATGCTGTGAGACGTGATGGATGAAAGTGGGCTTCGACTAAGCGTATATGTGGTCGCTCCAGAGCGGCCACATTGCCGGGGCCAACACACGCTCGGCTTTACCGGATTGCCCTCATCATAGCCGGCATGCCCTGAAGTCTGCTTCGTGTACGACCTACCCAAATTGCAGACCGTCCGGTTTTCACCCCATTTTTGACTCTTGGTAGCGATGAGAACATTCCCAATAACGGCTCCTTGAAATCGAAATGTGCATGATACACATTGCTTTTTGAGCCTAAACCGATGAAAGCCTCGCGCTTCCAGACTCCCGGAGAGTCCCTCTCTCTCCACAATTTTCAAGCTATTGAAACTTTTGCAATAAATCTCGCTGCGTGGCTTGCGTTGGCGCTTTCCTGTCAACTCGTAACGCGAGCCGTGCGGCCGTAGACGAGCAGCATCACGATGATCACGAGACCATAGATCACCTGCCGGGCAGCATCCGGCATCTGCATGATCGATACGACTGAGTTCAGGAGCACGATCAGGATTACCCCGACCAATGTGCCTATAAAGCGGCCGCGCCCGCCCAGGATATGGGTACCGCCTAGAACCACGGCGGCAATGGCCGGCAGGAGATAGGGCGTCCCCATGCCCTGGAAGGCCTTGTTGGAATAACCCGCCAGAAGCATGCCGGCCACGGCGGCGCAAAGGCCCGAAATGACGAAAGCCCCGACGACGACGCGGCGCGTTCTGACGCCGGAGAGATAGGTCGCGGATTCGCTGTTGCCGGTGGCATAGACCATTTTGCCGAAGGCGGTTCGGCCCAGGATCGTCGCAACCACCAGTGCGACGCCGGCCCAGACGAAGACCGCGACGGGAATGCCCAGGATTTTGTCGGCAGCGAGCCATTTCATCAGGGGTGTCGATTCAGTGCGGGGGGAAAAGCCGCCGGTGAGCATCACCATGAGGCCGCGCATGACCGCATCTACGCCCAGTGTGAAAATCATCGAGGGGATGCGCATATAGGCGACGCCGAAGCCGTTAAACAATCCGACCGCAAGACCGACGGCAAGGCCGGTAGGGATAGCGAGATCGCCGCCCACATAGGTCGCCATCATGGCGGCGGCTGTCATCGTCCAGGGTACGGAAAGGTCAATGTGACCGAGCAGGATCACCACCATCATGCCTGCCGCCACGATGCCGAGGAAGGAGCCGGTCTGAAGCTGAGTAAGGAGATAGTTCGGCGTGAGCAGCGGCGCCGTACCGATGGTGGCCAGCGTATAGATGGTCCCGAGCACCAGGATGACCACGACGAACCCGGCCGATATGACCACGGGCACGTCGTCGGGGCGAACCTTCGGTAGCGAGACCGTATTGGCCATGGCGATCTCCTAGCGGAAGAGTTCGAGGCGGTTTTTAACGCGCAGAATGCGCAGGGTGCCGAGACTTACCGCCGCGAGCAGCACGACGCCTTCCACCAGCGTCTGCATCAACGGATCGATCGACAGGACCCGAAAATAGAAGGAGATGACGCGCAGGATCATCGCGCCGAAGATCGCTCCGACGGCACTGCCGATACCGCCAAGGAGCGAGATGCCGCCGAGCACCACGGCGGCGATGGAATTAAGCGTATAGACCCCTGCCTGCGAAATGTCGGCATTACCGACGCCAGTCTGAATGGCGAGGTAAAGCCCGCCGCAGCCGGCAAAGAAGCCGGCAAGCGTGAACGCCAAGAGCCGGGCCCGGTCTATCGGCAGGCCCGACATATAGGCGGCGCCTTCCGACGAACCGATGGCGTAGAGGGTGCGGCCCGTGACGGTACGACGAAGCGGGATCCAGACCATGCCCACCACCACGATGATAATGAGCAGCGGCACCGGAAACCAGGCGATAGGTTGCAACCAGGGGGCCTCACCGTCGTCAAAAAGGCCATAGGTCTCGAAGAGGTCGCGCAGGGAATTCGTGGCGGCCCAACCGAGATCGCCATCGACGTCGCCGCCGGGCGTGGGCCGCAGCAGCAGGGCCAGCCCCATGGCCACCGCACCCGAGGCGAGCGTGGCGATGATCGGTTGTAGCCGGCCATAAACGATGATCAGCCCATTGACGAAGCCAAAGGCGGTGCCAGAAGCGAGCGTCACCAGGCAACCAAGGATAATCTGCCAGGGTTCGCCGCGCACCAGCCAACTGGCGATGGTGTTCGTCAGGGTCATGACCGCGCCTACCGATAGATCGAGTCCCCCGGTTACGACTGCCAATGCCTGGGCGATGGCGACAAAGCACAGCACCGCCGACTCGTTCGCATTGGCGATCAGCACATTGGCGGTGAAGCCGCGCGGATGGAGGAGGTTGTAGACAAGATAAAGCAGAACAAGCAGCACAATGGCGCCATAGAAGCCGCGGTTCTGCTTGATCGATATCAGAATGGCAGAGCTGCGCGGCGCCGTGGCTTCCGAGACGGACGAACCTTGGGTAATCGCGCTCATTGGCGTGCGCCTTCTCTCGGCGTATCGGTCGACCTGATATTGAGCGCGGCGGCGACGAGGCGCTCTTCGGTCGCCTCGTCGCCGGCAAGCTCGGTCACGATGCGCCCGTCATACATGACGAGAACCCGGTCGCAGAGACCGATAAGCTCGGCATAGTCGGTCGAATAGAAGAGGATCGCCGTACCCTGATCGGCCAGATTTCGCATCAACTGGTAGATTTCCTGCTTGGTGCCCACATCGATGCCGCGGGTGGGATCGTTGAGAAGGACGAGGCCGGGATCGGTCATCAACCACTTGGCGATCACGACCTTCTGCTGATTGCCGCCCGAGAGCGTCGCAACAGCGTCGTCCGGTCTGGCGACCTTGATCTGCAATTTGGCAATGGCGTCGGCCACAGCCCGGCGCGATTTTTCGGGGTCGATGAAGGGGCCGCGCAGCACCTTGTCATAGGCGGCGCTTAAGAGGTTGTCGGCTACCGACATGGGCAGCATGAGCCCCTCGGTCTTGCGATCCTCGGGCACGAGCGCGATACGGTTTGCGCCGCCCTTGGCATCTGCCGGGCTCGACGGCGAGGCCGCCCTGCCTTCGATGGAGACGGTGCCACTGACGCCGCGCAACACACCGAAGAGGGCAAGCAAAAATTCCTTCTGGCCCTGGCCATCGAGACCGCCCAGGCCGACGATTTCGCCCTTACCAACGGTCAACGAGACGCCGTGCAGGCGATCCTCCCATCGGAGCCCCTCAACCACCAGATGCGGCTTGCGCTCCTGCGGCACCGGCGGGGGCGGAAACTGATGGACGATGTCGCGGCCGATCATCAGCTTGACGATCTCGTCCTGGCCATGGGCGCCCTTGGCAAAGGTTTCGATATGGCGGCCATTGCGAAACACCGAAAGCGTGTCGCACAGCGCTTCGACCTCGTGCATGCGGTGCGAGATGAAGAGCATGCCCACCCCATCCTGCCGAAGCTGGTCGAGCACGCGATAGATGGTTTCGACGTCTCTGCTGGTAAGGGCAGACGTGGCTTCGTCGAGAATGAGCAGTTCCGGCGCCTTGCCGATGGCCTTGGCGATCTCGACCATCTGGCGCCGCGACAGCGACAGGTCGCGCACCACGGCACGTGGATCGACATCTTCGCAATGGATGCGCGCCAAGAGCGCTTCGGCACGCCTTGTCTGGGCGCGGCTGTCGATGAGGCCGAAACGGCGTGGCGGATCGGAAATGGAGATGTTCTCCGCCACCGTCAGGTCGGGGATGAGCGAGAGTTCTTGATAGACCGAGACGATGCCGGTCCGCACGGCATCGGCGGGCTTGTTGAACTGGTGCTGTACGCCAGCGACACTGACCGTGCCTGTATCCGGACGCACGACGCCCGACATGATCTTGATCAGGGTCGACTTGCCGGCACCATTCTCGCCCAGAATGGCGTGGATAGACCCTTGCCGGCAGCTCAGATCGACACCTTCGAGCGCGCGAACGCCCGAATAGAACTTCGATACACCGCGTAACTCGACGAATGGCGGCGTCTGCTGCTCAAGCGCCATGCCGGCCCCTCTCCCCGAACCGCGCGTGGACAAAGGCCCACGCCAAAAGAGTGAGAAGGCGGCAACCGGCCCGGCCGCTGCCGCCGTCCACCTGCTACTTCACGTCAGTTTCGTCCTGGGCCATGATCTGCGGCCCGGTGATGTTCACGCCGCAGGGCGGGAATTCATTGACCGTGAAGAAGTTGTCCGGCAGATCGCTCCAATAGTTCTCGCCGTCGACCAGTTCAGTATAGTCCGCTTTCGGCAGCGGAATCGAGGTGAACTGGGGCAAGACATTGCCTTCAAGCGCCGCAATGGCCGCCTTGATGCCGATGGCGACCATGCCCGGCGTATTGCCGACCGACAGGCCCTTGAGGCCTTCGGAAGAATGCGCCGCAACCAGCTTGCGATAGCCATTCTCGGCCTCCCCGCCCACCGGCACGAAGGGGTGGCCAGCGGCCATCAGGGCCTGAACAGCGCCGGTGGTTCCGCCCTGAACCATCACGCCATCAAAGGTATTGCCGTGTACGGCGAGCGCGTCCGCCACAACCTTCTGCGCTACACCATCGTCCCAGCCACCGTTGACGGTCACCACTTCCCACGGGCCGGGAGTCTTGGCCAGCGTTTCATGGACGCCGAGCGAACGGTCGCGATCGACGGCATTGCCCGAAACGCCACGGACTTCTAGTAGCTTTCCGGAGGTCTTGCCCTCGGCGGCCAGTTGATCGATGACCCATTGGGCATAGGCGACACCCTGGTCATACTGGTTCTGATTGACCTGCAGCAACTCGTCGGTGTCGAGCGTATTGTCGAAGGCAACGAGGACCACATTCTCGCGGTCGGCGAGGCGAATGACGCGGTCGAAGCCGTCGGTGGTCACGGCATTGATGATGATGCCGTCAAAACCCTGATTGATGAAGTCTTCGATGGCGCCGAGCTGGGCCGGAGCGTCATTGCCTGTCGAGACGACCTTGAACTCGCTGATCTTCGAGGCGATTTCGGGCAAGGCCGCATAGGCTTTCGCGGTCTGGATCATCTGGATGCGCCAGGTATTGCCCACGAAGCCGTTGACCACGGCGATCTTGTATGGCCCCGGCTTGGCGGGCCACTGGAAATACTTGGTTTCGGCGCTCCACGGCGCGAAACAGGCCGGGTCGACGCCCGGCCCGGCAACAATCTCCGGGCCTGCCCATGTCATACTGGTGCTCGAAAGCACGCCCGCCAGGGCGGCAGCGAGTGCATAGCTTTGCAGTCTCATTGGTTCCCTCCCAAAACGAAACAACGTCACACTGCCCGGCTCTTGGCGCGCGCAGCGTCATCGCAGCCCGATGGTCGCTGCGAACCCTATTGGCACCCGGAGGCGCCATCTCTCCCTGGTGGTTATCAGGCAATGCCAGTCCACCTATTTCTCGTACAATATTACATCAATGCAGGCGGTCAAGTGCCATAAACACGCGGCTATGTCACTTTTGGATCATACGATATCCAAAATGTGCAATTTGCGCGGCTTCTTGTGTCAGAGATGGCTGCACTGAATCTACTGGGAAGCGCGCCCCTTGCCCTGGAGCGCCCAATCAGGCGCCGTTCACCATCAGCCGCACGGCATAAAGCGATGTTGTCCCACAAATATAGAGCACGTTTCGCTTGGCCCCACCGAAGGTGACATTCGAGACGACTTCGGGAACCTTGATCTTGCCGATGAGAGTGCCGTCCGGATGATGGCAATGCACGCCATCACCCGCGCTGGTCCAAATACGGCCTGCCGTGTCCAGCCGGAAGCCATCGAAGAGACCGACCGTGCTGTCTGCAAAGACCTTGCTAGCCCCGACGTGCGCGCCATCAACATCGAAGACCCGGATATGCGCCGGATTGTCCTTGCCATGCGTGCGGCCGGTATCGGCGACATAGAGCTGCGACTCGTCCAGCGAGAAGGCCAAGCCATTGGGCCGGATCATGTCGGTGATGACGGCAGCAACCTCGCCGGTATCCGGATCGACCCGATAAACGTGGCACGCGCCGATCTCGCTTTCCGCCTTGTCGCCTTCGTAGTCGGTTTCAATGCCGTAGGCTGGGTCGGTAAACCAGATCGAGCCATCGGATTTGACGACCACATCATTGGGTGAATTGAGGCGCTTGCCCTGCCAGCGATCAGTGATGGTAACGATTTTGCCATCAAACTCAGTGCGGGAAATGCGCCGGCCGCCATGCTCGGCTGAGACCAGGCGCCCAAGGCGATCGACCGTATTGCCGTTGGAATTTCCGGCAGGCTGCCGGAAGACCGAGACGTGCCCGTCGGTCTCGTCGTAGCGCAGCATGCGGTTATTGGGAATGTCCGACCAGATCAGGTAACGCCCCGCGGCAAACCAGGCAGGACCT
The DNA here is from genome assembly GCF_000743575.1 of Devosia riboflavina. Taxonomy (GTDB): domain Bacteria; phylum Pseudomonadota; class Alphaproteobacteria; order Rhizobiales; family Devosiaceae; genus Devosia; species Devosia riboflavina. Next base: position 174,717 of record NZ_JQGC01000003.1, read on the forward strand.
TCCGCCCAGCGACAGCCCGTCCACAAACGTTCGACCTGTGCGTTGGAGTTGTAGAGTCGCGCAAACCTCGGATCGAGCAACTCGTAATAGTCCTGCCACGCCATGTTTTCCTCCCACAGATGAATCCGGATCGGGGCGCACGGCGGCTGACATGTTTCCAAAGGATTGCCCCCGCACACACCAAGACAAAGCGCAACACGACAATCGTGCAGCACCGCCGTGACGCGGTGATCCGACCGTTACCCCTCCGCTCAAATGGCGCCTGAGCCGTGCCTTACCGAGCTTTTATTCTCATACTATAGCAATTATTGAGGAGTCAACGAACGGCTATGCCGGGTCAAAGCAGCGATTGGCGGAGATGAAAGGAGCCGTCAAACGCCGCCGGAAAAATCCGTTTGGCTTATCTTGTCCACGTCATGCGTGGCATTGCCCAAAAGAGTCAGAGCCGCCGCCCGCGCCATGGCCGGCTTCCGCTCGATGATGGCGCGGAGCAAATCGCCATGTTCGATCACGGCACGCGGACGATGCGAGCCTTGAGCCAAAAAAGCAAACATCTGACGCAAGGCCACACCGAACATCTGTCCGATCGGCCAGAAGAATTCATTGTGCGTGGCAAGATAGATGGACTTGTGGAACGCCAGGTCGGCCTCGACCCATTTTTCATTGTCAGCCCCGGCATCGACCATTGCCTGATAGGCTTTCGTCATCCGCTCCTGGTCGACCTCGGTCGCTGCTATGGCCGCGAGTGCCGCAGCTTCAGGCTCCGTTGCGCGGCGCAGTTGGAACAGCTTTTTGAGATATGTCTCGGTATCGGTGACCTCGACAGTCCAGCGCAATATGTCTGGGTCGAGGTGATTCCAGTGCTCGGCGCCGCGCACCAATGTACCGCGCTTGGGGCGAGAATCGATCAACCCCTTGGCGGCAAGCGCCCGCACGGCCTCGCGCATGGCGGTGCGGGAAACACCGAGCATTTCGCAAAGCTGCACCTCCGGCGGAAGTGCATCGCCGGGCTTGAAATCGCCGCGCACGATGGCAAGGCCGATTTGATCAGCCACGCGCGCGTGCAGCTTCAACGAAGCTTGCGACAGTACGGAAGAAATGGAGGGGGGTATCGCGAAACTCCCAGGGCAGGCACCGCCCGTTAGACCAATCATCGTTTAGCGCATCACGCCTGCTTCGTCATCTCTGAAATGCGACCCTTGACTCCATATAGCATATTGTATGAGTTAATGTTGTAATTTTCGCGGGCGTTAGGACTGCGAGCCGCGACTAACTTGCCAATCTTTCACTGGAACGGGACCAAAAATGTACGACATCGCCGACAAGCTGGCCGTCATTACCGGAGGCACACGCGGGATCGGCCTGGCGATCGGAGCGGCGATCCTCGCGGCGGGCGGCCGTGTCGTTCTCAATGGCCGGGCCGAAACCGAAGAGGCAATGGCTCTTAGCGCCAAATTCGGTCCTGAGCGGGTCGCAGTGGAACTGGGGGATGTATCCGCCCCCAAACAGGCAACGGCGCTTGTCGAGAATGCCGGCGAGCGTTTCGGTCGCATCGATATCCTCATCCACGCGGCCGGAGGGCCCGCGCCGGGCAAGGTGACAGACCTCACGCCCGAGGCCTGGATGAACGCCTTTGCCATCCATGTGCATCCGGTGTTCCATCTTTTCCGCGCCGCCCATCCCTATCTGAAGCGGGAGGGCGGTGCGGTGCTGCTCGTCTCATCGGTCGCCGGTATTCGCGGCTGCCCCGGCACGCCGGCATACCAGACAGTCAAGGGCGCGCTGATTCCGCTCGCAAAGGCGCTCGCTTTCGACCACGCGAGGGAGAAAATCCGCATCAACGTCATCAATCCCGGCATTATCAGAACGCGTTTCCATGACGCCATGAGCGAAGAGGCGAAAGCGCATAATATCGCCAACCGCATCCTGCTCGGTCGCGAGGGTACGGTCGAGGACGTCGCGGAGGCCGCCATGGCGATGCTCACCAACGATTTTATTACCGGCGAATCCATCACCGTGGATGGCGGCATGTCGATGCGGGTGACCGGCTAGTCGGCGCGTCGCTAGACGCGATCTTGCGGGCTCGTGGAAGGCCGGGACGTTGAGCCACGAATGACCAGTTCGGGTGGGAATACTTCGAGCTTTCCGCTCGGCCGGTCGCGCTTTTCGATTTCGTCGAGCAGCAATTGGATCGAGCGGCGCGCCATTTCCGCTATCGGTGCGCGAATGACGGTCGGCGCCGGATTGAGAAGGTCGGCGAAATCGAGATCATCCACTCCGACAAGAGAGACGTCTCCCGGGACGGACAGTCGCAGATCGCGGAAGGCCTGCAGCGCGCCCATGGTCATGAGATTGGAAAAGGAGATGACGCCGCTAGGCCGGTTCGGCCTTTCCATCACCGCCTTGACGCTCGCATAAGCAGGCTCGAAATCGTAGCCGCCCGCAAGGACATTGGCCTCGCTAAAGGGCAGACCACGAGCTTCGAGGGCGTCCCGGAAACCGCGGAGGCGGTCGGTGCTCGTGAGGAGGCCGGGGAGACCGCCGAGCGCGACGATGTCGGTGTGACCAAGATCGAGCAGGTGGTCGGTGGCCATGCGCGTGGCGCGGGCATTGTCCAGTTTGACGGCGTTGTAGGTAAGCCCCTCCACCGGCATGTCGAGGAGCACGGTGGGCACGTGGATTTGCTCGGCGAGGTAGCGACCGTGATCGGCGTGAGACTGAGTGGGCACGATGATGAGGCCGGCGACGCGCTGCTGGCGCATCATGCGCAGGATCTGGTTTTCGCGGTCCTCGTCCTGCCCGCTGGAATAGACCACGGAGAGATAGCCAGCGCTGAGGCAGACATTTTCGATGACACGCGCCATAGCCGAAAAGTGCGGGTTGGCGACATTGGGAACAAGGAGGCCGATGAGGCGGGACTGGCCGCTGCGGAGGCTCTGCGCGGCGCCGTGCGGCACATAGCCGATCGCGCGCACGGCGGCTTCCACCTTGGCGATGATTTCTTCGCTGACCGGGGCGGAGCGGTTGATGGCTGCCGAGGCCGTCGAGATGGCGACGCCGGCATGCCGGGCAACGTCCTTGATGGTCGGCATCGATCATTTCCTCCGCTGCAACCGGCTTGCGCACCGATTTGAAACATGCTTTATACGAAACGTTTCGTGTAGGCAAATATTGATCGACAGGCGGGTCTGTCGATTTTTTTGTAACAATCACACGAAACGTTTCGTGTTCTGCCCGACGAACGAGAGGAAGTCGCCGGGCTCTGGGAGGAGAGGAACCATGACCACTTTTTCGCGCCGTCAGGTGCTGCTGTCGTCTGTCGCCCTGGCGGCCGGTTTGGGAATGTCGCGCGCCTTTGCGCAGTCCGACGCTTCCGCCACTTTGCGCGTCCAGGCATTCGGCGGCGATGCCGAACTGGCCGGCATCAACAGCGCCATCGGCCGTTTCAATGCCAAATACCCCAATGTGACCGTGGAAGTGTCGATCGATCCGATCTCCACCGGCTGGGGCGACTATGTGACCAAGGTGCTGGGGCAGTTCACCTCGGGCAGCCCGGCCGACATTTATGGCACTGCTATCGAGACGTTCCAGGCGTTCTCGTCGCGCAACCTGTTCATGCCGCTCGATGATTTCGTGGCCGAAAATACCGGCTTCTCGGATTTTGCGCCGAGCCTTTTTGAACAGGGTTCCTACAAGGGGGTGTTGAACTACATCCCCATCGGTTGGAACAATATCATGATCAACTACAATCGTGATCTGTTCGACAAAGCTGGGCTTGCTTACCCCGAGCGCGGCTGGACCTGGGAGCAGTTCCGCGAGACGGCCAAGGCACTGACCGTGCGCGATGCTTCGGGCACGGTCACCCAGTTCGGCTATGAAGTGCCGAACCAGAACTTCTTCGTGCAGCCCTGGTTCTTCTCCAATGGCACCGGCATTCTCAATGCCGACTGGACGGCGTCGAACATGCTCGACCCCAAGGTCGCCGAGACGCTGCAGTTTCTCTATGACCTGATCCATGTCGATGGCGTCTCGCCCATTCCGGGCGCCGAGATGATGGACAACCAGTTCATGGCCGGCCAGGTGGCGATGATCAATCGCGGCCAGTGGATCGTTCAGAATGCCAAGGCCAATGGCCTCAACATGGACATTGCCGTTCCACCCAGGAAGGAAAAGGAAGCGACGATCATCGGCTTTGGTGCCTATGCCATCGCTGGCAATACGTCGAATGCCGACCTCGCCAAGGCGCTGGTGCTCGAACTGACCAGCGAAGAAACCCAGCGCGAGCAGGGCGAGCGTGGTGGTGGTGTGCCGGGCCGCAAGTCGGCGGCCTCGACCGAAGCTTTCCTTGCCTTCCCGCCGAGCGCCTTCCTCTACTACGAGACGTTGCCCTTCACAGTTCCGGTACCGTCGCCGGCCAATTTCCAGGAAGTGGAAAAGATATTCATCCGCCACTACACGGCGATGATGTCCGGCCAGGAAAGCATTGCCGATGGCTGCAAGGCCGCCGATGCCGAACTGACCGAAAGCTTCACCCGCCTCAAGCAACAGATGGGCGGCTGATCCTCACCGAGCCCGCCGCGGGACGTGGCGGGCTCCTCTTTCCTGATCCCAAAAACTGAAGCAGCGTGTCGGCGCGGTCCCTCTCGGGCCGGCGAGGATTTGTCATGTCGCAAACTACCTTCGAGAGGCGCGGCCGCTCGGATCTCGAGCGGGCCCAGGCGCGAACGGGCTATCTCTTCGTGCTGCCGACGACGGTGCTCTATTTCACCTTCGTGCTGGTGCCGGTCGTGCTCACCGTCGTGCTGAGCTTTTCGTTCTACGATCCCATGCTTGGCTCGCGCTGGGTGGGTTTCGAGAATTTCACGCGCTTTTTTACCGATCCGCGCTCGCTGCAGATTTTCTGGAACACGCTGCGTTTCACCTTCTTCGCCGTGACCTTCAATGTCGGGGTGGGTCTGGTGCTGGCCCTGGCGCTCAATCGGGCCATGCCGGGCTGGATGCTCTACCTTTTTCGTCTGGCATTCTTCCTGCCGGTGATGATCGCTATCGCCTTTGCTGCCATCGTCTGGAGCTACTTTTTCGCCGACGACCTGGGTGTGCTCAACTATTATCTGCGCCTCCTCGGCCTGCCCGGCGTGCGCTGGCTGACCGACAGCTCCATGGCCATGACCTCGATCATCATCATGGACGTCTGGAAGAACACCGGCTTCTTCATGATCATCTTCATTGCCGCGCTGCAGGGCGTGCCCAAGCCGCTGATGGAAGCGGCGGCGATGGATGGCACGCCAGCCTGGCGGCGGTTCTTCCGCATCACGCTGCCCTATATCTCGCCAGTTGTTTTCTTCGCCGTGATCTATGCCTCGATCGGCGCACTGCAGGTCTATGAATCCATCGTCATCCTGACCCAAGGCGGGCCGGGCGATGCGACGCGCTCGCTCTCCATTCTCATCGTCGAGCAGGGCTTTGGCTCGTTCCAGATCGGCTATGCCGCGGCGATTTCGGTGGTGATGACGCTGATCATTCTCGCCATCACCGCCGTGCAGCAGGTTCTCTCCAAGAAGTGGGTGCAGCAATGAACGTTCTCGACACCCAAGCTTCGCGCCGCTTGATCGATTGGGCCATCATCGCCTGCACGGCCGTCATGGCGCTGGGCATGCTCATGCCCTTCCTCTGGCTCTTTTCCATGTCGTTCCGGCCCGTCTCGGAGGCCTATCAATTGCCGCCGAGCTTCCTGCCGCCGAACCTCGACTTTTCCAACTATGTCGCAGTGCTCGCCTCGCGCGTGCCGTTCCTGCAGATCTACGCCAATTCGCTGCTGATCGCTGTCGTCGTGACCGTGGGGCAATTGGTCACCTGTAGCCTCGCGGCTTTTGCCTTTGCGCGGCTGAAATTCCGTGGGCGCGATACGCTGTTCTTCATCCTCCTCGTGGGGCTGATGTTTCCTGCGCAGGTGACCATCCTGCCGATTTATCTCGGCTATGCGCGCACCGGGCTCATCAACCAGCCCATTGGCCTCGCGCTCATGTATCTGACCTCGAGCTTTGGCGCGTTCCTGATGCGCCAGTTCATGGTGAGCCAACCCAAGGCGCTGGAGGAAGCCGCCCTGATGGATGGGGCGGGCTACTTCAAGATTTTCTGGCGCATCTCGCTGCCGCAATTGCGGCCGGCCCTCTCGGCGCTTGGGATCATCACCTTCACCCAGACCTGGAACTATTATTTCCAGGCCAAGGTGCTCCTCGGACGCGAGCAATCCATGACCCTGCCGGTGGCCATGGACGTGCTGCGTGGCTATCTCGGCTCGGGCAATCTGAGCCTCGTCATGGCCGCCATGAGCATGTCCATCCTGCCCGCCGTCCTGCTTTTCCTCATCGCCCAGAAGTTCGTGATCGAAGGCATCACGATGACCGGCATCAAGAACTAGATTTTTTAGGACAGACCCATGTGGGACGATCTCGCACAGATTGAGCAGCGCTTTCATTATTCCGGCGAGCGCACCCGTTATCTCGCCTTTCCGCTGGGGGGAATCGGCTCGGGTGGCTTTTCGATCTCGGGCAGTGGGCGGTTGATCGATTGGTCGCTGCGCAACCGCCCGGCCTTGCAAAGTTTCAACGGCTATTCGCACTTCGCCATCAAGGCGGAGCGGGATGGCGAACTAGTCGACGCGCGCGTGCTAAACGGGCCCTATGACCTCAACCCGGCCGGTGCGCCGGGCATGCGAAAAATGTTCGACGGGTTCGGGCACGGCGCCAATCGCCAGACCATGGTCGGCGTGCCGCATTTCAAACAGGTCGATTTCTACGGGCGCTTCCCGACGGCAGACCTCGTCTTTGCCGACGAGCGCTTTCCGGGTGCGGTGCGGATGACGGCGCTCTCGCCCTTCATTCCGCATGACGATCGCAATTCGTCCATGCCGGTGGCGATGATCGAATTCGAGATCGTCAACACGACGGATGGGCCGCTGACCTATCGCCTGGCCGGTACGCTTGGCGGCTATGGCTCCAATAGCGGTGATCATCGCTTCGTCGAGAAGGATGGTGTGAAAGCCATCCACCTGCTGTCGGCTGATAGCAATCCCGACCCTTCGCAGCAGGGCGACCTCACCATCGCTACCGATGCCGAGGAGGTCGAGCACACGGACTATCATTTCCGCGGCCAGTGGTTCGATGACCTCGCGGTGTACTGGAAGGAGTTCGCTCGCCCCGGCGCGCTGCCCACCCGCAGCTATGACAAGCCGCGCAGCCGGCACATGTATGCGCAGCCCGAACATGCGACTCTCGGCGCCAAGCTGACCCTTGCGGCGGGCGAGCGCAGGAAAGTGCGCTTCGTCATCAGTTGGAGCTTTGCCCAGGGCGACATCTATTGGGCGTTTCGCGACAAGCCCGATAGTCCGACGTCAGCCGATCAGGCGACGCCGCATTGGACGAATTACTACTCGACCATCTGGCCGGACTCCCTTGCGAGTGCCCGCGATGCGCTGGCGCGGTGGGACGATCTCGCCGGTCGTACGCTCGCTTTCCGCGACAGCTTTTTCGGTTCGACCCTGCCGGCGGAAGTGAAGGATGCCGCGAGTTCGACGCTGGCCCTCTTGCGCACCGCGACGGTGATCCGCCTGCAGAATGGCGAGCTTTGGGCCTGGGAGGGACAGCACACCAATGACGGCTCCTGCGAAGGCTCGTGTACCCATGTCTGGAACTATCAACAGGCACTCTCGCACCTGTTCCCGGCCATCGAGCGGACGCTGCGCGAAACTGAGCTCAGCTACAACATGCTGCCTTCAGGCGGGCTGACCTTCCGCCAGAAATTGCCGCTCGGGAACGGTTTCGACATTATTGGCCCCTGCGCCGATGGGCATTTTGGCGCGATCATAAAAACCTATCGCGACTGGAAGCTTTCGGGCGATAGCGAGTGGCTGGCAACCTGGTGGCCCAAGGTGAAGAAGGCGCTGGAATATGCCTGGTCGCCGGAAAACCCGGACCGCTGGGATCCTGAAAAATCCGGCATCCTCTCGGGCCGGCAGCACCAGACGCTGGATATGGAACTCTTTGGGCCCAATTCTTGGCTTGGCAGCTTCTATGTCGCGGCGCTGCTGGCGGCTTCCGAAATGGCTGAGGCCGTGGGTGAGGGCGATTTTTCTGCCATGACCCGCAAGATGGGCGAGGCCGGTGCGCGCTATATCGATAGCGAACTCTTCAACGGAAAGTGGTTCTTCCAGAAGATCGATCTCGGCGACCGCTCGGTGCTCGAGCCCTTCGATGTCGGTCGCAATGCCGGCGTTCTCGCCGACAATTTCATGGACGTCTATTGGTCGGAGGAATTCGGCGAGATCAAGTATCAGATGGCTGGGGGCTGCATCTCGGACCAAATCCTTGGCCAGTGGCAGGCAGAGGTAGCGGGGATCGGCACTTTCCTCTCGCCCGAACATGTCGCGACGGCGCTGAAATCGGTGCACCAGCATAATTTCCGCGCCTCGCTCGACGACCATTTCAACCCCTGCCGCAACTACGCCTTCGAGGGAGAGGGTGGACTGCTGATCGCCACCTATCCCGAAGGCGTGCGCCAGCCCATGGTGGCGGCGCCCTATGCGGAAGAGGTCTGGACCGGCATCGAATATATGGCGGCCTCGCACATGATCATGCATGGCCTGGTCGAGGAAGGCATGGATGTGGTCCGCGCCGCGCGCAACCGGCACACCGGGGAGCAGCGCAATCCCTGGAACGACATCGAATGCGGCTCCTACTATGCCCGCTCCATGTCGGCCTGGCAGTTGGTGAATGCCTTTTCGGGGCTCAGCGCCGACTTCGTTGCCAAGACGCTGGAATTCAAGCCGCAAGCGGAAGGCGACTATGTGCTCTTCTGGTCCGCGGGGCAGGGTTTTGGCACGCTTCGCCGCCAGGGTAGCAAGATACAACTCAGCGTCGATGGCGGGAAATTGTCGGCGCGCGAGGTTTTGGTGGATGGCAAGACGACACAGTTGAACGGCACGCTCTCGGCCGGCCAGACTATTGAATTAGGGAATGCATAATGGCCGCGATCGAGCTGCAAAATATCCGCAAGTCGTATCAGGCGGTCGACGTTATCCACGGTCTGGACCTCGTCATTCCCGACGGCTCCTTCACCGTGCTGGTGGGGCCCTCCGGCTGCGGCAAGTCTACCCTGCTGCGCATGATTGCGGGGCTCGAGGACATTACCGGCGGGCAGGTGAGCATAGATGGAGCGCGCTGCGACCACCTGCTGCCTTCGGCACGCGGCATGGCCATGGTTTTTCAGTCCTATGCGCTCTATCCGCATATGTCGGTGGAAGAAAATCTCCGCTTCGGGCTCGAAAACCATCGTCTGCCCAAGGCGGAAATCGACGAGCGCGTGGCCAAGGCCGCCGACATCCTGCAGATCCAGCACCTGCTCAAGCGCCGCCCCAGCCAGCTCTCCGGCGGGCAGAGCCAGCGTGTCGCCATCGGCCGCGCCATCGTCAAGCAACCCAAGGCGTTCCTGTTTGATGAGCCGCTGTCCAATCTCGATGCCGAACTCCGCATCCGGATGCGCCGCGAACTGAGCGCCCTGCACAAGCGGCTCGGCTCCACCATGGTCTATGTGACCCATGATCAAGTGGAAGCCATGACCATGGCCGACCAGATCGTTGTGCTGAATGAGGGTCATATCGAACAGGTTGGCAGTCCGGTGGAACTTTATGCGCGTCCCGCGAGCCTCTTCGTCGCGCGGTTCCTCGGCGCGCCGCCGATGAACCTGCTCAAAGCAACCGTCATCGCTGCGGACACACTGGAGCTTGCCGGGGGAACCCGCGTCGCCCTGCCCGGCCGCAATCTGGGACTGCCACCCGGTGCCGCAGTGACCTTGGGTCTTCGTCCGGAACACGCGCAGGTCGGTGCGGAAGGGCTCCATATCACCGTGACATCGACCGAAATCCTGGGCTCGGGCACGATCCTCCATGGTACCGCTTCGACCGGCGAGGATTTTTCGATCTCCATGCGCGGTATCAGCGGCGCCAAATCAGGCGACACGCTACATGTCGTACTCGATCCGCGCTTCGTTCACGTCTTTGACGGGGCCGGGGTGGCTGTTGGCGCCACCGATGACTGGCAGGCGGACTACCTCGTCTCCTGAGACGTAGTAGTCCGCCGCGCCGGCAGCTTTGCCATTGGCATTGGCGCTAAATGTGGTAGCCGGCTCGGACGCGATCGAAGTCGATGCCTTTAGCCGGTTCGTTGAGGAAGATGGCTCCCAGGCTGAGCACCAGCACGCGATCGGCAATTTCGAGGGCTTTTACCGCATTCTGCTCGGCCAAGAGGATGCCAATCCTGCGCTGTTCGTGGATTTCCCTGATCTTGCGGAAGAGGGAGCTCGCATATTTGGGTGAGAGACCCGTGGTCGGCTCGTCGAGCAGCAGCAGACGCGGCTCTTGCACCAGTGCCCGGCCGACAGCCACCATCTGCGCCTCGCCCCCACTCAGGCTGCCCGCTTTCTGGTCGATGCGCGGCACGAGGTCGGGAAAGAGATCAAAAACCTCATCCATGCGCGCCTTTCGTGGCCGCGTGCCAACCAGCGCGCCAAGGGAAAGATTTTCGCGCACGGTCAGATCAGGAAAGATATTGCCTTCCTGGGGCACAATGGCGAGGCCCATTTCGGCCAGCTTGTTGGGCGCTGTGCGAGTGACATCCCGACCCTCGAAGCTGATCGTGCCACCCTGGGACCGCAGAAGGCCCGCCACGGCCTTCATCAGCGTGCTCTTGCCCGCGCCGTTCGATCCGAGAACGGCGAAAACTTCGCCACCCACATCGAGGTCGATCTCCTTGAGAATGGTGACGTCGCCGTAGCCGCTCGATACCGCGTTGAGCTTAAGCATCGCCTTCCCCCATATATTTCTCGCGCACCATCGTGCTGGTGCGCACCTCGTCGGGCGTGCCCTGGGCCATGATCCGACCGTCGGCCATGAAGTGGATGTATTCGCAGACGTTCCAGATGAGATCGAGATCATGCTCAATGATGACGACCGACATGCCGTCATCCCTGGCAGCCTCGCGCACCACCTCCATCACCTTGTCGGTCTGGTCCTGCGGCAGGCCCACGGTGGGCTCATCCATGAGCAGGAATTTGGGTTTTAGGAGCAGGCACCGAATGATATCGAGCAGCTTCTTTTCGCCGGCCGAAAGCGCATAGCCGCCCGGATCGGAGAAGCGGAACGCTTCAAGGTAACGGTTGATGGCTGGATGGGCCTGCTGCCGCAGTGCGGTTTCGGCGAAGAGCCCTAAGACCGTTTCCTGGGCCGGCTGCACTACCGAGAGCAGCATGGAATCAAGAATTCCAAGACTTTCAAAATCCTGGATGCGCTGATTGGTGCGCACGAGACCGAGGCGCGCCACGGCGTCGAGTTTCTTGCCTGAAATATCGTGGCGATTGCCGTTTTCGAAGAAGAGGATTTCCCCGGCATCCGCGCTGATCTTGCCGGTGATCAAGCTCATCAGCGTAGTCTTTCCCGCCCCGTTAGGGCCAATCAATCCCTCGACGCCATGGCGGCCGAGGGCCAAATCGGCGATATCGGAAACGACCCGCCCGCCATAGCTTTTCTTCACGCCTTTGAGGGTGATCTGGTTGTTGGACATGGCTGGGCCTCAGAGATGACTGGTGGGCTGGCGGCGGTCACCGAGGAGACCAAAGGGCCGGAACAGCAGCACCAGAACCAGTGTCACGCCGTAAAGCATGAGTTTCAGGATAGGGATGATCTGCGCCCAATCGGACGGCACGCGCAGATAGGTCTCGATGAGAAAATCGAAGACGAAAATGGTCAGCAAGACGCCGAGGAGCCCGCCCAAGGGCCAGCGTTTGCCGCCGACGATCAATGCGATCCAGACCGAGAAGGTTACGCCCGGCCCCAGAAGATCGGGTGTCAGGAACTGCCGGACCGGCGCGCTGAGTGCCCCAAAGAGCCCCATGCCGGCCGAGGTCAGCGTGAAGAAGATCAGTTTGGCGCGCGATGTGTCCTTGCCCAGGTTGCGGGCCAAAACCTCATTGTCGCGGATAGCCGCCAGCAGTCGTCCAAACGGGGAGCGACCGAGGAGGCGCGCATAGACGATAACGCCGACCGTCAGCACCAAAAGGATCAGCAGCAGCCAGAGCGCGGACTGTGCGCCGCCGAAAGGATGCGGCACGGTGCCGAGGCCGACAACGCCCTTGGTCAACCATTTTTCGGTGGTGACAAGATCGGCAATCACTGCAGCAAAGGCGAGCGTCGCCACCAATTGCGCCTGGCTATCGAGATCGAGCACGACCCAACCAAGCACGAAGGCCACCAGCGCAACGATGGCGACGGCCAGTATCAGGGCGACGAAATAGGGCAATTGGAAATTGAGCAGTAATATGCCGAAGGCATACATGCCCAGCCCCCAGAAGCCGACGACGCCGAAATTGACGATGCCGGCAAGGCCGAATTGCAGGTGCAGGAGGGTCGCGAGCGCTACGAAGACCAAGACGGTCGAGAGCGAAAAAATCGCATAGCCGGACAGAAGGTCGATCATGCGCGGGCCCTCATCTGACGGATTTTGAGGAAGGCGATGAACAGCACCAGCAGCAGCACTTCGCCGTAAAGCGGGGTCGCCACCAGCGAAATCGAGGAGGTGACGATACCCACCACCACGCTGGCAATGAGCGCGCCGCGAATGCTACCCACCCCGCCGATGATGGAAATCATGATGACGATGAGAATGAGGTTCCACCCAACGAGCGTATTGACGAAGGAAAAGACCCCGAAAAACACCCCGGCGAGCCCACCGGCCACCCCGGCGATGAACCAGATCAGCACCGAAACCAGGGTGGGATTGATGCCGCTTGCCAGCGCCAGTTCTTCATTATTGGCCAGCGCCCGCATCATCTCGCCATAGCGGGTGCGGTAGATGAAGACATAGAGCAGGCTCGCAAGCACGGCCACGAGCACGAGGGCCGTGATCTGGAAGCTCGTCACGCCGACGCCGAGAAAGGCGTAATATTCGGGTGAGACCGTATCGAAATAATAGAGATCGCCACCAAAGATCAGCCGCGCGCCATAGCGCAGCGCAAAAGACAGGCCAACCGAGAGAATGATCATCTCCGTGGGCCCTACCCCGCGCCGCAAGGCGGGCCGGAAAATGCAAAGATATGTCAGCACGCTCACCGCGCCCGAGAGCAGCGAGGCGGGAATGATGCTGAGGTAGAAATCCAGCCCCAGGATTGAGGTGAAAATCACCGCGAAAAAGGCACCGAAGGTGATGTTCTCGGCGAAGGCGACATTGGTGAACCCGTTGAGATAGTAGATGAGCGTAAAGCCCATCGCCGCCAGCACCAGGGGCGCGGCTTCAATCAGGCCCAGCACGAGCGCACTGGTAACGACTGACATTCAGTCCTCGTCAGAAAAGTTGGGACGGAGCGGGCCCTAAACCCGGGAAATTGGATGCGGGGAAGCCCCGCACCCACCTGGGATCATTCAGGCATGGGCGCCGCGTCGAGTTCGAGCACGGCCGTACCGTCGATCAGCGCGGTCTGCTCCCATTCGCTGGGGCTGTTCCAGGAAAAGGCGGCGAACTGGCCTGAGACGACACCGGTATCGGTATAGTCGTAGGAGCCGGTTACGCCCTCATAGTCGATATCTTCGCCGGCTTTCAGGGCTGCGATGCCCTCGGCATAGGAATAGACTTTCTTGCCCGGTGCCATGGAGACTTCGCGCACGTGATTGGCCCATTCGCGCGCGTCGGTGGTGCCGGCCGCCTCGATGGCGAGGGCGGTCATGTTCAGCATGTCATACATCTGCATGGTATAGCTGTCGCCGGCCGGCGAGAGACGGGCATAGTCGGAGGCTTCCCACTTCTCCTTGAAATAGTCCCAGGCCGGGCTGTCGGAATGGGTATAGCCGACGATATAGACGCCCTTCTGCCGGTTGATCGCGCCCATGGTTGCGGTGCGCGGGAATTCCTCGGCCAGCCAGTTGGGCTCGCCCAGGAACAGCACCGACATGCCCATTTCGGCTGCGTTCTTGACGATGATGCCGCCCTCTTCGGCCTGCGAGAAAACGAGAATGGCGTCGGGGTTGAGGCTATTGGCGCGGGCGACTTCCGAGCGATAAGAGGTCTGTTCGGTCTGGATATCGATATCGGCCAGGACTTCCATGCCGAGCACTTTTGCCGCCTTGATCGCCGAATCCTGCGACATCTGCATGCCCGAATCTTCCGAGGCGATGATCACGACGCGGGTCGCGCCGAGCGACTGGGCGTGCTGGGCAACAGCCGCTGCCTGAGCCGTATCCATGGGCGAGCCGCGGAACATCGGCTCTTCGGGCGTGCCGCCCCATTCGACGCGCTGGGATCCGGCAAAGACCGAAGGAATGGCCGGGCGGCCGTTTTGCGCGACAAAGCCAAGTAGCCAATCGCGGTAGGATTCATAATTGTGCGAGATGTTGTAGAGGATATCGACACCCTCCTGCTCGACAAGGCGCCGCGCCACCTGGCCTTCGCCCAGCGTTCCCCAGTCCTGGTGGAAGGCCTGGATGGGCCGGCCGAGCGGCGGGTTTTCGTTGATGAGACCGATGGCAAAGTCGGAAGCGCCATCGAAATGCGGCCCGAAATGGCCATAGGGTCCGGTATGCACCGAAAGGTGGCCGAGCTTGATCGGGTTTTCCTCGGCCGAAGCAATGGCGGTACCGGCCAAGAGCGCCGCGGCGACACCGAATGAGGTGAGAAGTTTCTGCACGTTTACCCTCCTTTGATGGGATAGACGGCTCCGCTGGGTAAGTCGCACCCTCCCGCGCCTCACCGGAGTCCCTCCGTCGTGGAGCGATCCTTGCGCAAGCATTTTGGACCCACCAGCCTTCTGGGGCACCTTGGGGCCGATTATCGGACGATCGGTAAAACCTCGAAAAGGGTGCGCCGATTGCGGCAGATGGGCCAATATTCGCCGACGAGCATCGCAAGGCTCAGAAGAGCCATGGCGCCCAAATTCATAGAACCGAGAGCCAGTTGGATCGAAATCATGGCGAGAAGAATGGGTAGTTGCCGGAGCGCATGATGGACGCCGCAGAGCGCCGGTCCCTGCCCTTGCATGGTCCCAATGCGATGCCGCCGCTGCCATAGCAGGGCCGCCAGACCGGCGCCCAGCAGCAAGGCGGAAACAAGTGGATGGTTCGGTGGCGACCCGCCACTGGCAAGGCCAATGGATTCAAGGGTCCATTCCAGCCCCGCTGCTGCCAGAACCCGTGGCAGGACGACGCCGAAATAGCCCAGCGCATGGCAGAGCGCGCCGGTGAAAAAACCAAAGCTTTCCCGCCAACGCCAACCGCTGGCGACGAGCGCGACGGCGATGCAGGGCACCATCATGGCGATGCCCATGGTGGACCACATGGCGGCAAGCCCGAGAAGGCGTCCGCCATTCCAAGGGGCAACATAGGCGAAGACGCCGTTCTCGCCACAGAGTTCGATCAGCCCGGCCATGCCGGGATTGACGAGCGACAGCCAGGCAAGGGCCGTCGCGGCCCCTGCCACGGCGAGCACCAGCCAACTTTTGGGATGTCGATAGACCGGCATGGCCAAGGCCTCCGCAAAGCAAAGGCCGGGTTACCCCGGCCCTTGTGGTTCAGCAGTGGCAGGCCGGTTCGCCCAGGGCGAGCACGCTCGCCTTATTGGTTTCGCGCGGCAGGTCGTTGGACGGGTTCAGGTTGAAGAAGCCCGAGGGCATCAGGCTGAAGCCGCAGGAAATGCAGGGCTGTACCGGGAAATCCTCGGGTCGCACGACGTGATGAAGGCCAAAGCAATGCCAGACGACGATGTCGGTATTCTCGACATTGCGGTTCTGCTTGACCACTTCGGCGAGGCCATCGCTGCCATCGGAATTGCAGACATATTCGCCCGCCGGATAGCGCTCGTTTTCATTGTAGGGTGTCACCCAGAGGTGATTGCGGATGAAGTTCGAGCGAATACCGGAGGGACCGGCCTCATTAGTCATCGGCGTCACGCAATCAGGCGCATGGAGACGATAGCCGACCGGCTTACCCAAGGCATTGAGTTTGCTGGGGTTGACGATCTTCCAGGTGCGGTGCGTGTCGAGATTGGCTTTTCGCGCGGCCTCGAGTTCGGTCTTGAGCGTGGTTTCCTCGGCATAAAAACCATTGCCGAAGCGGTTGGTCGGACCCATGGGCTCGGCATAACTGTTGGCTTCAACAACGCTATTGCCACCGCCATCGAGGTTCATATCCATGCGCACGCAGAAAATGTGCTGATGGATGGGGGCCGAGAGCCCTGGTGACACTTCGGCAGCGAACTTGCCGGGCTCGCCGGGATCGCAGGCCATGGTGTCGACGATGCCGGTCGCCTTGACCTCGCATTCGATCTGGCCGGCCTGGTCGAAATACCAGTATTGGCCATATTCGTAGTTGCCCACGGTATTGATGCAGGAAATCACGAGGCGCCGCCCACGCCGCACTTCGGTGCGGTCCACGCGGAAATCCCAGTGCTTCCAGAGGACGCCCGTATCCTCCTCGTGGATGCAGATGCCTTTTTCGATGGTGATGACGCCGCCATCGAGCCCGCAGAAATGCGAGTCGAGATAGTGGATGGCGCCGAGACAGTCGCAGCCCAGTTTCAGCGAGTGGTTGAACTTGCCGAAGCCATATTCCCCGATATCGAAGATATTCTTGCGATAGTGCCCGCGTTCCGGCGAGCCATAGGGCACGACCAGTTCGCCCAGCGCCATGCGGCGCACGATGGGGCGGCCATCGTAGCGCACATCGTGAAGAATGATGCCGTCGCGCGGCGAATAGCCGATGCCGAGCGTCCATTTGTCCCAGGCAATGGCATGGCCATCCATGGTGAAGCTCGTGCCCTCCGGCTGCACCACATTGAGCGGCTTCATCGGGGCGCGGGTGGGCATGAAATCGGGATCATAGGGCACGTCGATCATCGGGATTGGCGGACCACCGTGATCGTCGATGCGCAGGATCTCGCCAGTCTTGACGTCGATGGCGACGTTCAGCCCATCGATGGGGTGGGCGTAAAAATTCTCGTTTTCGTAAAGGCGCAGCCAGCAATGGACATAGGAGACCATGTGCCCCTCTTCGCCCGCATCGCCAAAATTGCCGCCCGACCAGCTATCGACGCAGACGCCGGTCATGTCAGTGATACCGCGCTTGCGACAGGCCTCGATGAAGTTGGGATCGGCCTTCACCTTGCGCTCGACATCGAGCAATTGTTCGACCTGGAAGGCCGAATGCGAGGTGGGGAAATGGCGGCGGAAGGTGATGGCGCCATTGTCGAGGGCCACGAAAACCATCCAGACGCCGGGACGGTCGAGATGGGAAATGTTGAGCCGCGCCTCGCGACGGAAGGCTTTACCGGCGAGGTGGTCGCGCCATTCCTGCGGGCTCGGTTCGCGCAGATCGATATTGCCGAACAGGGCCCCCGGTCCCAGATCGGCATCAGTCTTGATGGCATTGACGGCGGAATTGATCTCGGCGGCGCTCAGCGGCGCCAACGCCTGCAGATAGCTCGGGGGCGGGGGAGCAGCCTGTCCCTGCGGCTGGGATGCCGCTGCATGCACGTGGTTCATCGTCCTCTCCTTGAAGTCTGGGCGTCGCACTCCCCGCTCCTGACGGGGACTGCTTCTGGCCGCCATAGTCGTCGCCGAAGAGCTGTGCTTCCAGCGGTCGGAGGGCGTTTCGGGCCAAAGATCGGACGCTGAGTTAACTCCCGCGGCGAGGCCTCAGGGGAGCCGGCAAGACAATTTTGCTTTTGTCACCAATTAGTTACAAACAACACAAAAGTCCGACCGGCGCCTTGAGACAAAAGGCCGATTTATTGACCACCTCGTAACCGTCTGCTGAACTGTGACAGTTCGCTGACGCCAAAACAGCACCGCGAAAACGTCTTGTGGGAGGAAACAATGACGGGAATTCTGGGCGCTTACCGGGGGGATTTCGGCAGGGTCACCTATCTCGACATAACCCGTCCGATCGCAACGCATGCGCATCCCCATATCCACATGCTGTTCAAGGTTTCCGGCGCCGATCGCAGTATGCAGGTCGAAAACAGCGCCATCGAGCTCCACCGTAGCAACTGGATCCTGGTCAATCCCTGGCAGCGGCATTTCGACATTCCGGAGCAGTGCCAGGCGCCCACCCAGATGCTGGCGCTCTATATCGAGAAGGATTGGTGTCGGCAGCGCATGGATTGGCCATCCTTCGCCGGCAGCGAATGCGCCATCACCGCGGGGATGCGTATCCGGGTCGATCTTTTGGCGCGCATGCTCGGCAGAGGCGCCAATGTCGATGGGAACTGGGTCGAACAGATGGTTTCATCCATCATGTGCGAGGCGGCACGGCTGGCGTCGGCACATGACTCTGAACGCGCGGCGATGGATTTCCGTATTCGCCGGGCCCTCCCGGCCCTCCGCGTCCGTACCAAGGGTGGTCCCGATTTCGAGGCGGTGGCGCGCAGCGTCGGTATGTCGCGCTCCCGCTTTTTCGAGCAGTTCCGCAATTCCATGGGCATCGCCCCCAACATGTATGTCGACGCCCTGCTCATCGAGCGCGCCATCTCGCTCCTCGGTGAGGACAAGCCGATCGACGACATTGCCGAAACCCTTGGCTTTTCAGCGCAATCGAGTTTTACGCGGTTCTTCAAGGAGCGGGTCGGCTTCCCACCCAGTTCCCTGCGCCAGGCGCCGCAATTCTCCCAGATGGCGCAATAATTGTCGGACGCTGGGTTAAGCGTCCTTCCCCAAGGCCGGTTTAGTCTCCCCTTGCATCGGCAAGGAGGCAGCGATGGATATGGATGGCACCGCGGATTATCTCATTATCGGCGGCGGCTCGGCCGGTTGCGTTCTTGCGGCCCGGCTCAGCGAGAATCCCAGCACAAGGGTGGTGTTGATCGAAGCGGGTAATGATCTCACCCGCGCGTCCATGGCGCCGCACGTGCGCAGCCGCTATCCCGGCCGGGCCTATCTCGATCCCGGCAATATCTGGCCCGACCTGAAGGCCTATTTCGGCTCGACACCCGATCGGCAATTGCGCCGCTATGAACAGGGGCGCCTTTTGGGCGGCGGTTCGTCCGTCAATGCCATGGTGGCCAATCGCGGCGCGCCCGCCGATTATGACGAATGGGTCGAGGCCGGCGCGCCGGGCTGGTCCTTCGAAGAAGTGCTGCCCTATTTCCGCAAGCTCGAGCGTGATGCCGATTTTTCCGGGCCCTACCACGGCAAGGACGGGCCGCTGCCGATCCATCGGATATCAAAGGAGCGCATGTCGTCCTATGTGCGCGCGCTCTCCGATGTCTTTGCCAAACAGGGCCACAAACCCCGGCAAGACCAGAACGGCCCCTGGGAAGACGGCGTCTATGTCGGCGCCATCGCCGTTACCGACGAGGGCCAGCGCGCGCCGACTTCGGTTGTCTATCTGACACCGGACGTCCGCGCCCGGCCCAATCTGACGGTGCTCACCGGCCATATTGCCGAGCGCCTGCTGCTCGACGGCAAGCGCGTCATCGGTGCCGAAATTGCGCCTTTGTCGGGCGGTGCCACGCATAGGATGCTCGCCGGCAATGTGGTTGTATCGAGTGGAGCTATCCATACACCGACGCTGCTGATGCGCAGCGGCATCGGGCCCGCCGCGCAGCTTCGCCAGCAAGGCATTGCTGTTGTTACCGATCTGCAAGGCGTCGGCCAGAACTTGATGGAGCACGCCTCGACGGCCGTCAGTACCTATCTGCCGGCCGCCATGCGTCTTGGAGACCTCGACGAGCACCACGACCATGCCATCCTGCGCTTCACGTCCGATCTGCCAGAGGCACCGCAGGGCGACATGCATGCCGCCATGATCGCGCGCTCGGCTTGGCACTCCATCGGCCAGCGCATCGGCACGCTCTTCATCTGGCTCAACAAGCCCTTTTCGCGCGGGCAACTGACCCTGACCAGTCCCGATCCAAGGGCAGAGCCCTTGGTCGACTTCGCCATGCTGTCGGACCCGCGCGACCTGCCGCGCCTGCGCTATGGCTTTACCGTCGGGGCGATGGGACTTTTAGGCCTGATGCAGGAAGGTAAGGCAGGACCGGTCTTTCCGACCAGCTATTCGGCGCGTGTCGCCGCCGTTGCAGGACCAGGCCTCTTCAACACGCTGCAGCGTGGTGCTTTCTCGACCATGCTCGATATGGCAGGGCCGCTGCGGCCTTGGCTTGTCCGCAATGTGGTGACGCTCGGTCTCGATCTTGAAAAGCTGCTTGGTGACCGCGACGCGCTCGACGATTTCATCCGCGCCTCTGTCGGCGGCGTCTGGCACGCCTCGGGTACCTGCCGCATGGGCCGGCCGGACGATCCCAAGGCCGTGACCGATGCGTCGGGACGGGTTCACGGCATCGAGGGGCTACGCATTTGCGATGCTTCGCTCATGCCCTCCATCCCGCGCGCCAATACCAATGTGCCTGTCATCATGATGGCCGAGCGGATTGCCGATCTCATCAAGCAGGGGCACTGAGCCCAAAGGGATGGACGCTCTGCGCCCATCCCTTCAACCTTACTTGCTGTAACCCTGGCTGAGCCCGCTGATGAATTGGCGTGAAAACACGGTGAACAGCAGTACCAGCGGCACCGCGCCCAGTGTCAGGGCGGCGAGCAAAGCGGGATAGTCGTTGAGGAACTGCCCGACGAATTGTTGCACGCCCAGCGTCACCGTCTGATTGGCCTTGCCCGGCGCGAGGATCAGCGGGAACCACAGATCGTTCCAGATCGGCAGCATGGTCACCGTCGCTACGGCAGCCAGACCCGGCCGCACCAGCGGCAGAGCGATAAGGAAGGTCTGCCATTCATTGGCACCGTCCATGCGCGCGGCTTCCTTGAGCTCGGTCGGGACGGTGCGGAAATAGGTCATCATCAGGGTGACGGCGAGGGGAATGCTCATGGCCGTGTAGACAAGGATCAGCGCCAGAAGCGTATCCATGATGCCCCAGGCCACCATGATCTTGATGATGGGAATGGTACCAAGGCGGATCGGCAGCATGACGCCGATGAGAAAAAGTCCGGTGAGAATGGGCACGAGCGCCGTCAGCCGATATTCGACCAGCGCGTAAGCGGCGAGGGTCGAGAACACTACAGTCAACGCCACCGCCGAAACGGTGACGATGAGGCTATTGCTGTAATTGGCGATGAAATTGCCACGGGTGAAGACGCGCACATAGCCATCGAGGCTGAAGGTTTCGGCCGTCGGCAAGGCGAAAGGACCGCCGAAAATCGCCGGTGTCGTCTTCAGCGAATTGATGATGACGACGAAGATCGGCCCCAGGGCCAGGACGACGAAAGCAAGCAGGATGACGTGGACAAGGACGCGCTCGGCGCTCCAGCGCCGGTCATCGACGACGGGTTTTGGCGGCTGGTCGGCAATGCTGGTCATATCTGTGCCTTTCTAGACGGTATGGGCACGGAGCCGCCGCTGCACCAGCCAGAAATAGAGTGCGGTGACGAGCAGCATGATGGTGAAGATGACGGTGGCGACAGTAGCGCCGAGATCGAGGTCGGCCACCTGCCCCGAAGACCCAAAGAAGGTCCGGTAGAAATAGGTGCCCAGAATATCGGTCGAATAGTTCGGCCCCGGTGCCGAACCGTTGAGCGCGAAAACCAGATCGAAGCCGTTAAAGGTCCAGATGAAGGTCAGGATCACGATCAGTCCGAATTGCGGGACGATCAGTGGAAACTTTATGTCCCAGAAAGTGCGCCAGGGGCTCGCGCCATCGAGCCGCGAGGCTTCGACGAGATCGTTCGGCACCGCCAGCAGCGCGCTATAGAGGAAGATCATGGGAATGCCGACATATTGCCAGACGCCCATCAGCGAAATGGTCGGCAGCGCAGTCATCTGATTGCCGAGGAGCGGAAAGCCGACGACGCCCCAGAGCGGATTGATGATCAGGCGCCAGATGAAGCCGACGATGACGACCGAGAGCGTCGCGGGAATGAAGAGGATGGTGCGATAGACGCCCTCGCTGCGGCGGAGCGCGCCCGAGGTCAGCAGCGCCGCCATCAGGAGGCCAATGGGCACTTCCACCAGCACGTGAATGGCGAAATACTTGATATTGTTGACCAGCGCGTTCCAGAAACGGGCGCTGACCACCGGCTCGGTGAAGAGATAGATGTAGTTCTCAAAGCCGACGAAAACGCTGCCCAGCGTCCGATCGGTGTTGAAAAAACTCATCACCACCGAAGAGACCAGCGGCGCCACGGCGAACATGACATAGACGGCCAAGGCCGGCAGGACGAAGAGCAGTAGGCTCCAGCGAGCCGTTGCGGGGCGGGTCACGTGCGTGGTCCTTTGGCCGGTCGATAGAGAAATTTGGAACCGGGCAGTGGGGAGGCCGCCCGATTCCGTCCCAGGGAGGGATCAGTTGCCCTTTTGCGGACCGTACCAGGATTCGAGACCGGCCTGGAGCTCCTGCGTCGCCTGTTCGGCCGTCGTGTCGGTAGTCATCATCAGTTGCAACAGCCGCCAGATTTCGTCGTCAAGCGGCGGCGTGCCGGCGCTGAGGCGATCAAGGGCGAGACGCGGGGTCAGCGAGGCGCCGGTCTTGAGATCGGCGAAGCTCTGCGCCAGGGCATTGTCATAGGTGACGGCCTGGTTGCTCATGGCGAAGAAACCCGGAGCGGTATTGACATAGATCTGCTGGAATTCAGGACCGGCAACCCAATCGAGGAAGGTGCGCGCCGCTTCCTGGTTGGGGCTGGCCGCGTTGATGCCGATGGCCATATCAGGCATTTCCTGCAGATAGCGCTGGCCGCCAGCTTCCACGGCCGGCGGACCGAAGACGCCGACATTGAGACCCGTGGAGGTTACCTGGTTGATGTTCCACGACCCGTCGGGAAGAATGGCGGCGCGGCCGAGGGTGAAGAGCTGCGTCATATCGGGATAGGCCAGTGCTTCCTGCCCCGGCGGCAGGAATGGACGCCAGGCGGCGAAGGACTTGAAGGCCTCCACAAATTCCGGATCGGTCAGCTTCTTGGTGCCGTCGATCAGGCCAAGGCGCCCCTCTTCGCCTTTCCAATAGGCCGGACCGACGCTGTAGAGCCCGTTATAGGCAAGCTGCCAGGATTCGGCAGAGCCCATGGCGAGCGGCGTATATTTGCCACTGTCCTGAATGGCTTGCAGCACGGCGATGAATTCGGCCGTGGTGGTCGGCGGGGTCAGCCCAAGCTCGTTGAAGATATCGACATTGTAGTAGAAGCCGGCGAGCACGGCGGCGACCGGCACGCAATAGGCGTGCCCCTCGAAGGTCCAGGCGGCCTTGGCCGTGTCGGTGAAATTGGCCATGCCCGCCAGCCCGTCGAGCTCGGAGAAATAGCCGCGACCGATCCATTCATTGTTCACGTCGAACGGACGGCAGGTGATGAGATCAGGACCCGTGCCGCCCTCGATCTGCGACTGGATGGCGGCATTATATTCATTGGTATTGATCGGCGCGAATTCGACATTGATGTCGGGATGTGCCGCCTCAAAGGCGGGCAGCACCTGGTCCTGCCACACGGCGAGATCCTCGGTCCGCCAGCTTCCCAGCGTAAGCGTGACGGATTGCGCTGTGACCGCGCTGGTCATGGCGGCCAGTGAGACCCCCAGCACCAATGCGCCCGTGGTGACGCCGGTGGATATGCGACGCATGTCTATTCTCCCTTGTGATGCAGCGTGATCCGCGCCCCTCAGCGACAAATCCCGTGTTGTGATTGCGGACTGATACCTCATAATACCACTAGCTACAAGAGGTATAATTTTGTAGCAAATATCTGGCCTTTTGGTTTTTGTGGTATTATGAGGTATGCAAAACCTCGATAGGGAGAGATCGATGATCGGTGTGGGCTTGCTGGGTTCGGGCTTCATTGCAGAATCTTATGCGGATGCGCTGCTGGATGTGCGGAATGCCGAGCTGGTGGCTTGCTTTTCCCGCAACAGCGCCCGCTCCGGCGAATTTGCCGCCAAGTGGAAGGTCGCTGCCCATCCCAGCATGGACGCGCTCTGCGCCGATCCTCGCGTCGATGTGGTGGTGATCGCCCTGCCCAATGAGGTGCATCTGGAGGCCGTGGAGATCGCGGCGCGCCACAAGAAGGCGATCATCTGCACCAAGCCCCTGGCCCGTACCGAGGCCGAGGCGCAGAAAATCCTCGACATCGTCACGCGCGAAGGCGTCTGGCATGGATACGCCGAAAGCTCGGTCTTTTCGCCCAATGTCGCCAAGGCCTATGAAATGGTCAAAGCTGGCGGCATCGGCAAGTTGCTTACGATGCGCGCCCGCGAGGGCCATTCCGGCCCCCATGCGCCCCATTTCTGGGATGCGGAAACCGCCGGCGGCGGGGCTCTGCTCGATATGGGTTGCCACACGGTCGAGTCGGCCCGCCATTTCTTCGGCAAGGACAACAGGGTCGTGGAAGTGATGGCCTGGGGCGCCACCATGGCGCATCAGGACAAGACCACGGGCGAGGACACAGCCATTGCCCTCCTCAAATTCGCCGGCGGGGAAATGGCCACTATCGAATCGAGCTGGATCGAGCGCGGCGGCATGCAATTGCGCCATGAGCTGGTCGGCTCGGCCGGGCGTCTCGTCACCGATAGCTCGGTCGGCCCGGTCTGGGGCTTTATCGAAAATCCCGTCGGCTACACGGTCGAAAAGGCCGATGCCGAAACCGGCTGGGTCTATCCCGTGCCCGAAGAAACCCGGGCCTATGGCTTTTCCCAGCAGATGCGGCATTTCATCGACCATTTGGTCGCGGGGAAAGCGCCATCCGAAACATTCGAGGATGGCGTGGTGGTCAACCGGATCATCGATGCGTGCTATCGCTCGATGAAATCGGGACAATGGGAAAAGGTGGCCTAGGGATATGAGCGGGTTCGAGGGCGCGGCAACCATGCTGGACGCAGATTCGCCGGAGCCGCTATGGCGGCAGGCGGCTGAAGTCATCCGCAACCAGATCGCCAGCGGCAAGCTTGCTGCCGGCGGCCGGATTCCGGCCGAGCGGGACCTGCTCGAACAGCTCTCGATCAGCCGCGTCACCCTGCGTCGCGCCCTTCAGAGCCTTGTCGAAGATGGCGTACTTACGTCATCGCATGGCAGGGGCTGGTATGTTTCGGCCGATGCGCCCCGCGAATTCCCCAATACGCTCGAATCCTTCAGCGAAACCGCGGCGCGGCTGGGGCTGATCCCATCCTCCGACCTGTTGCGCGCCGAGATCAGGCCGGCAACGCTCGACGAGGCGGAGATCCTCAGCATCGCTCCCGGCATCGCGCTCTTCCACCTTGACCGTATCCGTCGCCTCGACGGCGTGCCGGTTGCCGTCGACACCTCCTATTTCCCCGCCACCCTGCGATCGGACTTTTCCGGCGTCGATTTCCGCGATTCCTCGCTTTTCCAACTGCTGCTGGAGGCGGGCGTCGACCTGTCGCGCGGCGAGACCACGATCGAGGCCCGCGCCGCCGATGCGGAACTGGCGGGGCATCTGGGTATCGAGCCGGGCAAGCCGATCCTGGCCATGCAGCAGCTCATCGTCGATGCAGCCGGCAAGCCGGTCCTTTCCTCCACAGTCCGCTATGTCGGCGACCGCTATCGCCTCAGGACTTCGTTTTCACGCTCACGCAAGGCTGGCAGCCGGAGCTGACCGGGCCTTGAGCTGCGCCCCGAGGCGGCGGACGCGGCAAGGAGATACAAATTGGTTGCAGGTTATATCAAGCTCGCCGAGGCCCGCGCCTCGCAGGCCGACCGGCTGGAAGAGGCTTTGCCGCTCCTTGCCGGCCAGATCGGCGCGGCTCAGCGTAGCGGCACGCTGAACGGTCCCGGCCCCATCTTTCTCGGCATCGGCGCGAGCTTTGCCGCCGCCGCAGCCGCCGTCTGGGTGCTGCGTGAGCGCGGCATTCATTCCTGGCGGCTCAACGCCGGGGAATATCCCCTGCCCTTTCCCGCCTCCGACCATCCGCTGATCGGCGTGTCGCAGAGCGGCCGCAGTTCGGAAACCCTAGCCGTCTTCCGCGATGTGCCCCAGGCACAGCGCCTTGCCGTGCTCAATGTCGTGCCCTCGCCCATTGCCGAGATTGCTGCAACGACGTTTGCGCTGGGCAATATTCCGGACAGCTATGCGTCCACCATCGGCTATACGGCCACGGTTGCCACTCTCGCCATGATCGCCGAAGCCTGGAATGGCGGCACGATCGATGCGAGCTGGTCGGCCCTGCCGCAGGCTTTCCGTGCCGTCGAGGCCGAACTTGCCCGCCGCGGCACCGCGCTTGCCGGTCTCCTCGCCCATGCCGTTAGTGTCGATTATGCCGCTGCCGCACCTTCCGTGGGTTCTGCCGAAGTCGGTTCGCTGCTCCTGCGGGAAATCGCCCGCATTTCCGCGAGCGGCTTTTCGACACGGCAATACCTTCACGGCGCCATGGAATCCGCCGGCAAGACCGCTCATGTCCTGGTCGGCGCCGAGCGCGAACTGGGCGCGGCTCATATGCTGGCGCGCGCCGGTCATGCCACGTTGCTGATCACCCCGCTCGACGTGCCGGAGGAAACCAACCTCGCCGTACTGCGCCTGCCCGACCTGCCGCCAGCCCAGCGCAGCATTCTCGAGGCGCTCGTCATGCAGACGCTCGCCGTCGAAGCCGCGCATTTGCGCGGGATCGACCCCGACGCCTTCGTCTTCTTCCATACCGATACCAAGGTGGCCTGAGCATGTCCGATCTCATCGCCGCACTCGACATCGGTGGCACCAAGACCACGCTGGTGATCGAAGATTTGGGTGGCCAACGCCTGCTGGAAGTCACCGAACCCAGCACGCAATGGGATGCGGAGCCGCCCGAGCCGGCCGCCGAATGGATTGCCGGTCTCCTGGCGCGACACTGCCCTAGCGGCTCGCGCATTGTCTCCCTCGCCTTTGGCGCTCAGGGGATCAATCGTGACGATGTCGGCGCGGCCCTTGCGGCCCAGTTGGAGGCCCGCGGCTATCCCACCCGTGCCGTCAACGACGCTTCCCTGATTGTCGCAGCGGCGGGTTTCGAGCGCGGCATCGGTGTCATTTCAGGCACCGGCGCCATTGCCGTCGGCGCTGATGCCGAGGGCCGCTTCATGGCCGCCGGTGGCTGGGGCTGGGTTATTGGCGACGAAGGTGGCGGCGCGGCCCTCGTCCGCGAAGCCGTTCGCGCGGCGCTCTATGCCAATGATGGTGGCGAGCCCGACGATGGGCTCCTCGGCGCCCTGATCAGGGATTTCGGCGTGGCCGATGCCGAACGCCTCACGCGCGTGGTCAATGACGAGCCCACGATGGACAATTGGGCGCCGCACGCTCCGGCGGTCTTTGCTGCCGCCGATGCCGGCTCACCCCTGGCGCAAAAAGTCATTGCAGATGGCGCGCATGCGCTTGCTGCCCTCGTCGGTCAATTGCGCAATCGTGGCGCTGTAGGCAGCGATATCGTCGTCGCCGGCAGCGTCATCGTCAATCAGCCGCGCCTTCTCGGCGGTTTTCGCGCTGCCATCGAGGCTGTCGGCGGCTATTCCGTCCACGTTCTCACCGCACCGCCGGTCGAAGGCGCCGTGCTCCTGGCCCGACGGGCCGCCACTGCGCAACATTAGGAGGCCCGCCATGTCCGACCTCAAGATTACCAATCTCTACAAGAGCTACCAAAACACCCATGTGCTGCACGACATCAACCTGACGATCAATTCGGGAGAATTCGTCGTCTTTGTTGGCCCTTCGGGCTGCGGCAAGTCCACGCTGCTGCGCTGCATTTCCGGGCTCGAAACCATTTCGAGCGGCACGCTCGCCATCGGCGGCGAGGTGATGAACGATGTGACCGCCTCCAAGCGCGGCATTGCCATGGTGTTCCAGTCCTATGCGCTCTATCCGCATATGACCGTCTTCGACAACATGGCCTATGCTCTGAAACTCCAGCATCGCCCGAAGGAAGAAATCCGGGCCAAGGTGGAAGCGGCGGCGGCAAAGCTACAATTGACGCCCTATCTCGATCGCCATCCGCGCACCCTTTCGGGCGGCCAGCGCCAGCGCGTCGCCATCGGCCGCGCCATCGTGCGCGATCCCAAGGTCTTCCTCTTCGACGAGCCGCTCAGCAATCTCGATGCGGCCCTGCGCGTCGCGACCCGTCTCGAAATCGCCAGGCTCAAGGAGAGCCTACCCAATACCACGATGATCTACGTGACCCATGACCAGGTGGAAGCCATGACCCTGGCGGACCGCATCGTGGTGCTCAATGCCGGCCGGGTCGAACAGGTCGGTACGCCCATGGAGCTTTACGAAACGCCGCAATCGCTGTTCGTAGCCGGCTTCATCGGCAGCCCGAAGATGAATTTCCTCACGGGTGCCGACGCGGCTTCCTTCGATGCCCATACGGTTGGCGTGCGCGCCGAGCATATGGAGATCGGTAATGACGGCATCTGGTCGGGCAAGGTGATCTATACGGAGAACCTGGGTTCGGACAGCTATGTCTATGTCGATATGGGCGGGAACGAGCCGGTGGTTCTGCGCCAGGCCGGCAAGACCAACCATCCGCCCGGGGAAGTGCTGCGTTTCTCCCCGCGTCCCGGCAGCTTCCATAGGTTCGACGCTTCCGGTAAACCAATGCGCTAGGGGAGGCACGGCGATGACGGGAATCCTGGGCGCTTATTGCGGAAGTTTCGGTCGCACGACCCTCCTCGATATCCAGCGTCCCATCGCCTCGCATGCACACCCCCATATGCACCTGCTGTTCAAGCTCTCCGGCGCCGATCGGGGCATGCTGGTGGATGACGAGGTGCATATGCTGAGCGAGAACAGTTGTATCCTCGTCAATTCCTGGCAGCGCCACGCGGATGTGGAGGCGCTCTGCATTGCGCCAACCCTGGTTCTGGCGCTCTATATCGATCCGGTCTGGTACGCCGCCCGCACCAACCACTCGGCCGATAGCGTCTTTTCCCGCCTCAGTTGCGATATTGGCCCGGTCACGCGTCAATCGGCGGCGCGCATTGCCGGCTGGCTGGTGCGGCCCCGCCGTCCGGTTGATACCACGCTCGAGCGCGCCATTCTCACTATCATCGAGGATACGGTCGCCCGCGCGCATCTGGCGCCGCGCCAATCGAGCAGCGATTTCCGCATCCGCCGTGCCGCCCGGGCCTTGCGCGACGACATTCACGTGCGCCCCGACCTTGCGGCCCTCGCGCGGCAGGTCGGTCTCTCGCGCTCGCGCTTTTTCGATCAGTTCAAGAATGCCGTGGGCGTGGCCCCGGTCATGTATCTCGATGGGCTGCTGCTCGAACGCGCCATCGATCTCCTGGTCAGTTCACAAGCGCCGCTCGACACCATTTCGCGGCAGTTGGGCTTTTCGGCGCCCTCCAGCTTCACCCGTTTCTTCCGCGAACGTGTGGGCTTTCCCCCGAGCACATTGCGCGCCGCCAGCAGCCCGCAGCACTAAGGCGTAGCGGCCCCACCCTTGCGAATGGAGCCGCCGATGTCTGGGATCAGGCCGGAAGGTTCCAGACCAGCTTGGCATTGGTCAGTTCGCGGGCGCCCAGCGGTCCCAGTTCCCGGCCAAAGCCCGAGCCCTTGACCCCGCCGAACGGCGCACGCGGATCGGAGCGCACGAAGTCGTTGACGAAGACGGCCCCGGCTTCGAGCTGCCCCACAACGCGGCGAGCGCGATGCGGATCGTTGGTCCAGACCGCACCACCCAAGCCAAAATCGGTGGCATTGGCGCGGGCCACGGCCTCGGCTTCGCTGGCAAAGGGGAACATCAGGGCCACCGGACCGAAGAACTCTTCCTGCGCAATGGCGGAATCGGGATCGACGCCGACGATAACGGTCGGTTCGAAGAAATTGCCCGGCCCGTCCTTGGGCTTGCCCCCGGCGATTACCCTACCGCCGGCCGCCACGGCCTCGGCAATCTGCCGTTGTGTGGTTTCGACAAGATCCGCCTTGGCCAGCGGCCCGAGCTTGGTCGCCGGATCCATCGGATCGCCCATCGGCAAGGCGGAGGCCGTCCGTGCAAAAGCCTCGCAATACCTTTCGAAGATCGGCGCGGCGATCAGGAAACGCTTGGCGGCAATGCAGCTTTGCGCATTGTTGGAAAAGCGTGACACGACGCCGATGCTGACCGCCTTGTCGAAGTCGGCGTCCTCGAAGACGATGAAGGGGTCGGAGCCGCCCAGTTCCAGTACGGCCTTCTTGCCGTGAGCGCCGGCGGCCTCGGCAACGGCTCGGCCGGCGGCCGTGCTGCCGGTGACGGTGACCGCGCGGACGCGCGGGTCGGCAATAATGCCGGAGACGGCATCGCGACGAACCCGCAGATTGGTATAGAGGCCGGCCGGTCCACCGGCATCGCGCACCAGATCCTCAAGGGCCTGGGCCGAGCCCTGCACGAGGTCGGCATGCTTGACCAGCACCACATTGCCGGCGATCGCCACCGGAATGAAGAAGCGCAGCACCTGCCAGAAGGGCAGATTCCAGGGCATGACGCCAAAGATCGGGCCGATCGATTCATAGACCACGGTGCCCGCAGTACCTTCGATGGGTTCATTGG
Source organism: Devosia riboflavina (assembly GCF_000743575.1). Taxonomy (GTDB): domain Bacteria; phylum Pseudomonadota; class Alphaproteobacteria; order Rhizobiales; family Devosiaceae; genus Devosia; species Devosia riboflavina. Next base: position 205,246 of record NZ_JQGC01000003.1, read on the forward strand.
CCAGATAGCGCGGCCCGGCCTCGGCAAAATGCCGCGCGCCGCTGGCGGCCTTTATCACTTCGGCCCGCGCCTCGCCCACCGGCTTGCCCATTTCACTGGTGATCAGCGCTGCATATTGGTCGGCGCGCTGCTCCAACAGACCTCCAAGACGAATAAGGAAAGCGGCACGGTCTTCCATAGGCGTGACCGACCAGGCGCGATAGCCGGTCCGGGCCCCCTCCAGCAGCCGTTCGAGATCGGCTTCGCCATGAGCGGAGAACTCGGCGCTCACCACGCCGGTCGCCGGATTGATGGACTTGAAAGACATGGCATTCCTCCCGATAGGCACTTGATTGCTCTATGAGAGGATTGCCCCGGCCGTATGCCTGGGGCCAGTCTTTGCGCCACTTTGAGGGACAAAAAGCGGACGCTCGGTCAAGAGCATCCGCTTTCGCATAGGCGCCAAAGCGCACCTCGAAGAGGTCAGGCCTTCACGCTGCCCGTCGTCAGGCCGCCAAGCCAATAGCGCTGCATGAAGAGGAACAGAATGACCACGGGCACGATGGAAACCACGGCGCCGGTGAGGACGATGGAATAGAGGATGGCGCCACCGGCCCCACCGCCGAGCTTGTACCATTGAGCAAGGCCGACGGTGACGGGCAGCGTATTGGACGAACTCAGCACCACCAGCGGCAGGAAGTAGTTGTTCCAGCTCCAAACGAAATTGAGCAGCACGACGGTAGAAAAACCCGGCGCCATCAGGCGGAAGGCAATGCTCCAGAAGATGCGAAACTCGCTGGCGCCATCGACGCGGGCGGCGTCGATCAGCTCGCTAGGCACCGACTCGTCGATATAGGACTTCATCAGATAGACGCCGAAAGGCGACACCATGGACGGCAGGATGAAAGCCCAGGGCGTGTTGACGAGGCCCATCGAGGTCACGAGCAGAAAGAGCGGCACGACCAATGCCGTCTGCGGGATCATCACGGCGCCGAGCACGACAGCGAAGATCGCCTTCTTGCCCCTGAACTCATACTTCGAGAACGCATAGGCAGCCCAGGTGGACAGCAGAGCCGCCCCCACCGCAATGGTCGTGGAATAGACGAAGCTGTTCCACAGCCAGGTGGAGAAGATGGCGTTCTGATAGGCGAAGACGAGCTGCAGATTGTCCCAGAGGGCAAAGCTGTTGCCGAACCAGAAGCCGAAGGTGGTGAAGAGATCGGCATTGCTCTTGGTGGAGGAGAGCAGCACGTAGACGATCGGCGCGAAGCTATAGAGGATGAAGAGAACCATCAGCGCAGTCAGCATATTGCGGCTGACGCGGAAGGAGCGAGATGAACTGGTCTTGCCGACAATGGCCATTTATTTGCCCTCCCGCCGGGCGCTGACAAGCTGGAACACATAGGAGACGACAGCCACCACGGCGCCGAGCACGAAGGAGATCGCGGCCGAGTAATTGTAGTCCTGGTTCACGAAGGCCAGGTTGTAGGCGTAGATGTTCGGGGTATAGCTGCTGGTGATGACAGCCGGAGCCAATGCCTCGAGCAGATAGGGCTCGGCAAAAAGCTGCAGCGCGCCGATGGTGGCGAAGATCACCGTGACGAGAATGGTGCCGCGGATCAGCGGCAGTTTCACATAGATCACATATTGCCAGGCGCGCGCGCCCGACACCACGGCCGCCTCCTCGAAATCGGCCGGAATGGCCTGGAGGGCGGCGAAATAGATGATCATGAAATAGCCGACATGCTCCCAGATCGAGATATTGGCGATGGCATAGAGCATGGTGTTGGCATTGAAGAGATCGGGGCGCGGCAGGCCGAAATAGTCGGCGATCTGCGTCATGGGTCCGAATGAGGGACCATAGAGATAGCCCCAGATCAGCGCGGCAATGACCGTCGGCACGGCATAGGGCAGGAAAAGGCCGAGCCGGAAGAAGGCCCGGGCCCAAAGCATGCCGCTATCGAGGATCAGCGCCAAAAGTAGCGCGGCGCCGAGCATGACCGGGAGCTGGAAAAGGCCGTAGCGCAGGAGCAGGAGCACGCCGTCCCAGAATTTCTGGTCGGTCAGCGCCTTGCCGTAATTGTCGAGGCCGACAAAGCGTATCCCGCCCACCATGGTTTCGCGGAAGAAGGATAGCTGCAGCGCGTAAAACAGCGGCACGACCAGAAAGACGATGAAAAGCACCAGAAAGGGCGCGAGAAAGAAATAGGGCGCCAGTTTCTGCGCCCATTTGCTGGATCGCCGTCGAGCCGGCCGAAGCGGGCGAGCGGATATATCGGTCATCATTTCGTCCTTGGGCGGCAGAAAACGTCCGCAGGGCGCTGCGCTTGAAAGAAGTTGGGCGCGCCACGGGGAGGCGGCGCGCCCGGAGGTCCTGGGAGGACTTTAGGTGATAACGGTGTAACCCTGCTCGCTGGCATAGGTGACCATGGCTTCCTGCGTGCGGTCGAGCGCATCGGCAAGCGTGCCATTGCCGGCAACGGCAGCGCCGACATTTTCCTGCAGGGCGCTGGTGAAGACGTCATGGAAGGGCGAGAACTGATAGCCCGGAATGACGTGCTCGGCCGCTTCGGCGAAGACTTCGTTGACCGCCTGGCCGCCGTAGAACTCGGAGGGCGTGCCCATCAGGTCCTTGTCGGCCAACAGCTCCTTGCGCACGGGGAACAGGAACTGGTCGGTATTGTAGAGGCGGGTCGCCTCGCCGTCCGTAGCCATGAAGGTTGCGAACAGCGCCGCTTCTTCCGGATGCGCCGTCGGCTTGATGACGCTGAAGGTCGAGCCGCCCCAGTTGGAGGTAAGGAATTCGCCATCCTTCCACTGCGGCAACTGGCCGGCGCGCCACTTGCCGACGCTCTGATTGGCCACATTGGTGAGCTGCACCGGGCTCCAGGCCGCGGCGATCCAGCTGGCAATGGTGCCATTGTCGAAGGCGGTGAACCATTCCGGCGTCCAATTGGGCGTCAGGTCGACGGCCTTGGCATCGAGCAGGTCCTGCCAATAGGCAGCCCAGGCCTTGGCCGGCTCGTCATTGATGCGGATGGTCATGTCGGTGCCGTTGAGCGCGAAGGGCTTGTTGCCCGCCTGCCAGAGCACACCGATCATCCAGCCACCGTTGTTGGCGCCGAAATTGGTGAGGAATTTACCGGGATTGTCGACGGCATACTTCTTGGCGAGTTCGGCAAAACCGGCCCAGGTCGGCGGCACTTCGGCAGCGCCGGCGGCTTCGAAGAGGTCGGCGCGGTAGAGCAGACCCATCGGACCGGAATCCCAGGGCATGGCATAGACGCCGCCGGCAGCGTCGCTCACCGATTCCCAGGACCAGTCCACGAACTGATCCTTGACGTCATTGGCGCCATAAGGCGTCAGATCGAGCAGCGCATCGATGGCGCGGAACGAAGGCAGGCGCTGGAATTCGGCCTGCACGATATCGGGGAATCCCGAGCCAGCGCGCAAGGCGGCGCGCAGCTTGGTGTTCTGGTCTTCGCCGCCGATGCTTTCCAGCGTCACCTTGATATGGGGATATTTCTCCATGAACAGGGCGACCTGATTTTCGGTGCGCGGCGTCCACGCCCAGAAGGTCAGGTTGACGGTTTCCTGCGCGTGGGCAATGCCCGGCAGGTTGGCGAGAGCAGGCGTAGCAAGCCCAGCAGCGGCAGCCTTCAGAAAGCCGCGCCGGCCCAGGCGGAAATCGGGCTTATTAAGATTGGTCATTCGGTCCTCCCCGAAAATGCATCCACTCGACCCCAGCGCGTCCGGGCGTCCCGCCCCTCTTTGATCGCGTGAAAACGGCAAGCCGCAGCGACTGCAATCGTGCCGGCAGGCGTCGAGATCGCCGCTAAAGCATCATACGCAAATTTCCGTGTCAATGCGCAAATTGCTCTTTGCGCAAAACACTTGTTGCGGTTGCTTGGCGGGGGTTGCGCAGCTATGGTCCGCAAAAGTCCGCGTCGGAGCGCTCCAAATCTATGGCAAGGTCAGCAAATCAGGTCGAACTGGCGCGGATTGCAGGGGTCTCCGTCAGCACGGTCTCCCGGGCCTTGTCCAATTCCAGGGGCATTAGCGCGGAGCTGCGCATGCAAATCCTGCAGCTTGCAGACCAGATGGGTTATCGCAGCCGTGGCAGCACGGAGCCGGAAAACCGCAGAATTCGCATGTATGTCACGACCAATGCGGCGACTGGCGGGCTCGCGACCTTTTACAATGTCCTCATCGAGGCCATGCAAACGGCAGCCCGCGAGGCCGAACTCAACCTCGAAATCCGCCTGAGCCACGACAAGGCGCTCGATCTCGCGCGGCTCGAACGCGATGCCGGACCAGACCCGGTAGCCGCGACCCTCGTCATGGGCATCGATCCGCCCGATGAAGTGCTGTCCCAATTCGGCCCCTCGCGGCCGCTGATTCTCGTCAATGCCTTCGACCCGCTGATGCGCTTCGATTGCATTGCCCCCAACAATTACTACGGCGCCCATTGGGCGACGCGCCGGCTCCTCGAAGCCGGACATCGCTCGCTCCTGCATGTGCGCGACCAGCACCGCTGGACGACAACCCAGCGCGAACGCGGCTTTCTTGCGGCCGTCGACGATGTAGAAGGTGCCAAAGGCAGGATCGTCGATATCCGTCTTGGGGACGACGCGCTTCATACCGCCATAGCCGAACGCCAGGCAGGAACTGCCGATTGGACGGGTATTTTCTGCGTGCACGACATGGCCGCGGTTCGCGTCGTGCACGCTCTCGAAGCCGCGCATTTCCGCATCCCACAGGACGTTTCCGTGGTGGGCTTTGACGACTTGCCGGCGGCCTCTCTCATGACCCCCAAACTCTCCACCATGCAGGTGGATTGCGCCGCCATGGGACAGGAAGCCATTGCTCTGGTTCTGCGCCGCCTCGGCCAGCCCAATGCACGGCCAGTTCAGGTGGAAAGTGCCGTCACCTCCACCGAAGGCGGCACAATTGCGAAAATTTCCGCAACTTAAGAAATTTGCGTAGCGTGCTTGCGAATTTGCGCAACGCATGCGATAGGCTCCTCAAGGGTGCGAGAGGCACCGGTATGACCGAGGAAGCGATATGTATGAGGCACGCGACAGGACCGGCCGCAAACCGATACTGGGCTTTGCCTATGATCCCTCGCTGACGCGCGGGGTCTATTCGGATGACGCCCTGGCGCGGCTCAGCGCCTTTTGCGACATTCCCGATCCCCGTCCGGTTCGCAGTTTCGAGCATGCCGAAAGCCGCGAACTGCTGGCCGGGGTCAATATCCTCGCCACTGGTTGGGGCTGCCCAAAACTGGATATCGCGGCGCTGCGCGCCATGCCAAAACTTGCCATGGTGGCTCATGGCGCCGGCACGGTGAAAAACTTCATCTCGCCCGCCATCTACGAAGCCGGCATTGCCGTGACCAATGCGGTCGCAGCCAATGCAGTGCCGGTGGCCGAGTTTACGCTGGCCTCCATCCTCCTCGCCAACAAGCGCGTGCTTTTCCTGCGCGATCTCTATCGCGAAACGCGCGAGGGTCTGCAGCGCCATCCCGTCATGGAATCGTCCCTCGGCAATTACCGCAAGACGATCGGCATTGTCGGCGCCTCGCATATCGGCCGGCTGGTTCTCGACCTGCTTCGCCCCTTCGATTTCACCGTCCTGCTCGCTGACCCCTATCTCTCCGCGGATGCAGCAAGGGCCCTGGGCGCCAAGCTCGTGCCGCTCGATGACCTCCTCGCGCAAAGCGATGTCGTCTCGCTGCATGCACCGGCCCTCGCCAGCACTCGCCACATGATCGATGCCCGACGGCTGGCTTTGCTTGGCGATGGCACAACGTTCATCAACACGGCGCGCGGAAGCCTCGTCGATCAGGATTCGCTCACCGCGGAACTGGTATCGGGGCGCATCGACGCCGTCATCGACGTTACCGAACCCGAGGTCCTGCCCGCGGGTTCGCCGCTTTACGACCTGCCCAATGTGCTGCTGACGCCGCATATCGCCGGCGCGGTCGGCATGGAACGCGAGCGGCTGGGGGATATGGCGGTCGACGAGATCGAGCGCTTCGTGACCGGCCAGCCGCTGCGCCATGCGATCGACCCGGCCTTGCTCGAAAAGATTGCCTAATCATAGAGAGTTGCTCATGACCAGCCAGAGGACCGCCTTCGTCGAACCCCGCCGGGAAGATGCTCGCTTCACCCAGAAGCGGCGCTACCAGATGCTGATCGACGGCAAATCCGTCGAGGCAGAGGGCGGCGAAACCATCACCCGCGAAAGCCCGGCCTATGCCGATCTCGTAGTTTCGGAAATTCCGCGAGCGACGAAGGGTGACGCGGAACGCGCCATTCTGGCGGCGCGGCGGGCCTTTGACACCGGCCCTTGGCCGCGCATGTCGGGCAGCGAACGCAGCCGCATTTTGGCGCGGATCGGCGAAGCCATCTATGAGCATCGCGAAGAATTGGCAGTGATCGAATGCCTTGAAGTGGGCAAGACCATCCGCCAGGCGCGCGGCGAAATGGGCGCTTCGGCCGAATTCTGGCGCTATGCCGCCGGTCACGCCCAGGGTCTGACGGGCGAAACGCATAATAGCCTCGGCGACAATGCCATCGGCCTGATGCTACGCGAGCCTGTCGGCGTCGTCGGCATCATCACGCCGTGGAATTTTCCGCTGCTGATCGGCTCGGAGCGCGTGCCGTGGGCGCTGGGCGCCGGCTGCACCGTGGTGGTCAAGCCGAGCGAATTCACCTCCGGCTCCACCATCCGCATGGCCGAACTGGCCCGCGACTGCGGCTTGCCCGATGGCGTCTTCAACGTCATCACCGGCTATGGCGATCCGGTCGGGCAGCTCCTTGCCGAGCACCCCGCCACCGATTTCCTGTCCTTTACCGGCTCGTTCCGTGTCGGCCAGATCGTAGGTGGGCTTGCCGCCTCCAATATCAAGCGCGTCGGGCTCGAACTCGGCGGCAAAGGCCCGCAGATCATCTTTGCCGATAGCGACCTGGAAGCGGCGTCCGATGCCGTCGCCCGCTCGATCTTCGGCGTGGGCGGCCAGGCCTGCATCGCCGGCAGTCGCCTCATCGTAGAGGCACCGGCGCGCGATGAAATGCTCGAGCGGCTGGTCAAAATCGCCGACAAGGTGGTGATCGGCGATCCGCTCGATGAGAACGTGCATGTCGGCTCGCTCATTCACCGGCCGCATCTGGAAAAAGTGGAGTCCTACGTCAATGCCGGCCGCAAGGCCGGGGCTCGTCTCGTTACCGGCGGTGAGCGGCTGAGCAATGTCGGCAATTATTACGCGCCCACGATTTTTGACGCTGTCGATACCGATATGAGCATCGCCCGCGACGAGATTTTCGGACCGGTGCTGGCGACCTTCGCTTTCGAGACACCGGAACAGGCCGTCGCCCTCGCCAATGACACCCAATACGGTCTTTCGGCCGGCATCTGGAGTCGCGACATCACCAAGGCGATGCGCACCATCCGCCAGGTGCGCGCGGGCCGCACCTGGATCAATTCGGCCGGCGGCGGCGCCCCCGAAATGGGCATTGGCGGCTTCAAGCAGAGCGGCATCGGCCGCGAAATGGGCCATTATGGCTTTGACGAATACAGCACCTTCAAGAACGTGTTCATGGGGCTCAACCCCGTGAATACGCCTTGGGTGGAATAGGGAGGATTGCATGGGTTGGGTTGAGCTGAATGGCGTCCGCAAGACTTTTGGCGGCGTCGAAGTCATTCACGGGGTCGATCTCGACATTGCCGAGGGCGAGTTCGTTGCCCTGGTCGGTCCTTCCGGCTGCGGCAAGTCGACCTTGCTGCGCATGATCGCGGGGCTCGAGGAAGTCACCGGGGGCGAAATTTCCATTGGCGGGGAAGTGGTTAACGACCTCAGCCCGCGCGACCGCAACATCGCCATGGTCTTCCAGTCCTATGCGCTTTATCCGCATATGACCGTGGCCGAGAATATGGGATTCAACCTCAAGCTCTCGGGCATGAGCAAGGCCAGCCAGAAGCCGCTGATCGACGAAGCGGCGCGCATGCTGGACCTGACCGCCCTTCTCGATCGCCGGCCCGCCCAGCTTTCAGGCGGCCAGCGCCAGCGCGTTGCCATGGGCCGTGCCGTGGTGCGCGACCCTTCCGTCTTCCTGTTTGACGAGCCGCTCTCCAATCTTGACGCAAAGCTGCGCGTGCAGATGCGCGCCGAGATCAAGATGCTGCACAAGAAGGTCGGACGGACAGCGATCTATGTCACCCATGACCAGATCGAGGCCATGACGCTGGCGGATCGCGTCGTGGTGCTCAATGGCGGCAAGATCGAGCAAGAGGGCTCGCCCATGGAGCTCTATCTGCGCCCCGCCAATACGTTCGTTGCCGGTTTCATCGGCTCTCCGGCCATGAACCTGCTCGACGCCACCGCGCGCCGTTCCGGCGAAGCCGTCACTGCCGTCATGTCCGATGGCAGCGCCTTGCCGCTGCCTGCCGGCCTCGCGGTGACGGACGGCCAGGCCATCAAGGTCGGGCTGCGCCCCGAACACCTCAACCCTGCCGGCACCGGCGGCGGCTCGCTGGCCGGTCCCGTGGTCCTGACCGAGTTGACGGGCGCACAGGCACACATCGTCTTCCGCTATGCCGGACACGAACTCACCGCCGTCATAGACAGCATGCAGGCTCCCGAACCAAACGGCAATTTTACGGCCCGTATTGCCGCGGACCAGATCCATGTCTTTGACGGTGCTTCGGGCCGCAGCCTGCGGGCCTGATCGAAAGACCACTCGGAAAGCGATGCGGAGCGGCGCCAAGGCGCCGCTCCGCATGCAATAGTCTTACCGGAGACGCCCCGACAGATTGGGCAAGGCCGGCGGGTGCTCAGGCGCCTGAGCGGCCCGGCCACTCGCGGCACCCCATACGTTTCGGGACAGGTGTGAAAGCACCGAGAGGGCTCCGCGACGCGACGGCATGAACCAGGCGAAGAACAGGACGCGGATCACCCAGGCCAGACGGCCGGTGAATTGCAGCCCCCAAAGCTCGGTGACGCCACGCTGGCCGGCAAGGCCGGCAGCCTGTCCAAGTCCGCGGAAATTGAAGCCCTTGACCGACTGGCCCTTGATGGTGCGGGCAATGTTGCGCCCCACGCAATCGCCCTGCTTCATCGCCCAAAGGGCGTTGGCCGGGCAAGGCTCGCCGGTGCCTGGATGCGCCACGGAAGCGATATCGCCGGCCACCCAGATATTGTGGTTTCCGCGGACACGCAGATCGTCATCGGCGATGATCTGGCCCGCTTCGTTGCGCGGCAGGGATTCCGTGCCAGGCAGCACGCGGAAGCTCACGCCGGCGGCCACCACGGAAAGATCGGAGGCAACCGTCTTGCCGTCGGCGAGCTCGACATGGTCCTTGTCGATCCGCGACACACGCACGCCCTGATGGAGCTGCACGCCCTGGCTGACCAACTGGCGCGTGGCCGTCTCGGCGATATGGTTGAAGTTGGGACGCAGCGAGGGCAGGAGCGCTTCGCTCGACGATACCAGGTGGACATTGACCTTGCCCGAACCGGCCCGCCCATAGCGTGCGGCGAGAGCCGAAGCGGTTTCGACACCGGCAAGGCCACCGCCGACCACCACCACATTGCGCGTTCCCTGCGCCGTCGCGTCGCGGCTCTCGAGTTCGCCCACGAGCTTCTGCATGTCGCGCGAATTCTTCACGCACCAGCCGTTCTCGGCCAGTCCGGGAATGCGATCGAACGGATCGATGGAGCCAGCGGCGATCACGAGATGCTCGAAACGGATCTCGCGCTTGCCGCCTTCGCTTTCGACGGTCAGCGTCTGGCCCGGCAGGTCAGCCGAAACGACTTCGCCCTGCACAAAGCTATTGCCCAGGATGGGTTCGAGCGGGGTCAGCGTGCTGCCCACCGCCAGGTCGCCGGACAGCACTTCGCCCGTCCAACCGTGATAGGTATGGTGTCGGTCGCGCGAGACCAGGGTTAGTTCCACCTCGCCGCGTGCGAGCTGAGCACCGAGGCGCGAACGCAGAACCGAAAAGGCATGGAGGCCAGCATAGCCGCCGCCCAGGATGACTATGCGGCGCATGTGACCTGCTCCTCTGCCGGTGCGAATGTCCGGGACGGCGTGTCCTCGATCAGCTTCCCGAATGAGCGGAACGGCGCGAGGTGGAAGCCGAGATGCTCGTGTTCTTTCGCGAGCTTCAGGATGTGCTCGGCCTGATCGACCTGAGCGTCACCCATGCAGAAATGCCCCTGGTGACCGGAAAGGGCGAGCAGCATGGTTTCGGCAAGGCAGGCATAGGCCAGCTTGGGCGCCAATGCGATCGAACCGCGCAGATCAAAGCCCGGAATTTCAACGAGGCCACCGTCCACGATCAGCACGTCCGGACGCTCGGTCAGCAAGCGTTCGTCGGTGTTGCGCGGCACAGTGTCGTCGAGCACGATGGCATTGAGCTTGAGATGCTCGCTGCGCAGCAGGGCGTCGGGAGAAGAGGTCAGCAACACGACGAGATCGGCCTTGGCGACATCGGCCATGTCCGTGCTGACGCTGGCTTCCACACCGTCGCGGCGCACATCGGCAGCCAGCGCCTCTAGGCGCTTCTCGTTGCGTGCAACCAGCAGGAGCCGGCCCGGATGCTGGCGGGCATAGAGCCGGGTCAGGCACGAACCAACGCTGCCCGTCGCGCCGACAATGGCAATCAGGGGATCATGACCGAGCGAGCCCAGGAGCTTTTCGATGGCCTGCAAGGTCATCGCCGCGGTAAAGGCATTGCCATTGGTCACGCCGATATCCTGGCGCTTGGCAAAGGCGCGGCCACCCACGGAGGCCGGCGCGGTCAGCGCGCCAAGGCCCACGACCGAGGCGCCGAGATCGCGCGCCTTGTCGATCGCTGCAGAAATACGGCCCTGCACCTGCGACCGCGGCAGTGTCAGTAACTGGGTTGGCGTAAGGGGAACAGTGATGATCCGGCCGACAACTTTGCCAGGCAGATCAACCCGAGACATCTTGCCGGTGACCATCGGCGGAACCGGGAGATGCTTTAGAGCACTTCTCCAAATGACTTCGGGAACCAGGGAGAACGGCTTGCCGAACAATATCCCCATATCTGCACGCAGCGTATTTCTCGGGTGCACCAAGAACGCAAACTCAGACTGCATAACAACCCCGCCATGGTTGCGCCGCTACTGGCGACGCCGCAGAAAGGGTTTTAGCACAATTTTAAGAAAAGTTTAACGAACTGTTCAGAGACTTTAAGACTTAGTTAACGCGACCCGTTCAAATGCATGAAAACATGGCAACACACGTTTAAGCCTTTGCCTCTATGATGCTATTTTGGAGTATCTCCGTAGCGCCTAGCGTCAGGCCTGTTGCGAATGGCAGGGGGTTCCTGCTTCTCGCCTGAAAATTCGGGGCCTCGCTGCGGCTGGGAAGCAGGGGTTGGTCATGAGTGCAGAGCCGGACATTTTCGACCTCAAGGGTCTGACGACCGCTTTGGACGACAAGGCGGAATATTCGCTGAGACGCGCTCTCGAAGCCGTTCGCGTGCACCTCGGGATGCAGGTGGCCTATGTCTCGGAATTCGTCGGCGACCGTTCCTATTTTCGCGAGGTCGACGCTCCGGGGCTTGAGCATGTCATCAAGCCCGGCGACTCCATGCCGCTCGATTATGTCTATTGCCGGCACATCCTCGAAGGCCGCCTGCCGGAACTGATGCCGGATGTTCTCGACGAGCCCTTCGCAGCCAACATGCCCTTTACCACCGATATGGGCATTCGCGCCCATATGAGCGTTCCCATCAAGCTGCAGGATGGCACGACCCATGGCATGTTCTGCTGCATCAGTACCGAGCCGCAGCCTTCTCTCAATATGCGCGACCTGAAAATGATGCGCGCCGTCGCCGAGTTGACGGCCGTTCTCATTGGTCGCGAAATCGACGCCACAACCGAGCATCGGACCAATCTCGAACGCGTGCAGCGCATCCTTACCAGCGACGAACTCTCCATCGTCGTGCAGCCCATCTACCGGATCGCCGATCACCGGCTGGTCGGGTTCGAATGCCTTTCGCGCTTTGCCGGCCCCGAGGGCTGGGCGCCTGACATCTGGTTCACCATGGCGGCCTCTGTCGGTCTCGGTATCGAGCTTGAAATGATGGCGGTCCGGAAGGGCCTCGAATTCCTCGATCTCTTCCCCAAGGACATCTACCTGACCTTCAACGTCTCACCCGAGACGATCATTTCCGGTGCTGTCGCCGAGGCCATTGCCGGCAAGGACGGACGACGCGTCGTTGTCGAGATCACCGAGCATGCGAGCGTTTCCGACTATGAGGCGCTGGGCCGGGCCTTGAACGATATCCGCGTCAACGGCGTGCGCCTCGCCGTGGACGATGCTGGCGCCGGCTATGCGAGCCTGCGCCATATTCTGGCGTTGCAGCCTGATATCATCAAGCTCGACATCAGCCTCACCCGCAATATCCAGGACGATCTGGCACGTCATGCCCTGGCGGCTGCGCTCGTGCATTTCGGCCGCGAGACCAAGAGCCAGATTCTGGCCGAAGGCGTGGAAACGGCCGTCGAATTCGAAGCCCTGCGCAAACTCGGCGTCGAGACGGCACAGGGATATTTTATCGGCCGGCCGATGCCCTGCGCCGACGCCTGCCTGCTTATTGCGCAGCAGCAGATTGCCGCGCGGCCACGTCCGAAACTGGCAACCCCGAACATAAAGGCCGCCATCTAGCGCGATGCCATCGACGGGTGGTCATTCCCATCCGTCGTCATCTGCCTCTTGCGACCTGCTACCCAGAAATCAGACTTTAGGCCGAAAGAATCTCGGACCTTGATCGGTTCCGGCGCGCCGGCGACGGGGCTAGGCTATCCGCTCGCCAGGCGGGACGGCCCGCCGCGTTCAACCGGCGCGAGGGGCCTGTTGATATGTCTTGGTGGCTTCGATTCTGCTGTGTGACAGTGCTGACCCTGCTGCCGATTGCCCCGACGCAGTCGCAGGACTTCTTTCAGACGCTGATCACCATCATGAACGAGAACGCGCCGGTGACGCCCGGTTCGCGCCTGCCGATCGTGCGCGCTTCAGAGACCGATCCCGGCGTTCTGGAGGTACAGCGTCGGCTTGCCAATCTTGGTTATGATGTCGGGGTTCCCGATGGCGTCATGGGACCGCGGACGCGCCAGGCCATAGCGAACTATCAGCAATCCATCGGCACCATGCCAACCGGCACGTTGACGTCGGCCGAGCGCAGCGCGCTTCTCGGTGGCAGTGCCCCCGCAGCGCAGACGCCCATCGCCATGGCGCCCTTGGACCAAGCCGGGTTCGACCTGCTGCACGATGTCGATCTGCCGGGTAATGATTTCCGCTCCGGCATGAGCGACCCTGCCCTCAAGGGTATCGTGCTCGACGGTTGCATGGCCGCCTGCGCGGCCGACGCCCAATGCCAGGCTTTTACCTACAATGCTTCGGCAAGGGTCTGCTTTCTCAAATCTGCCGCTACCAATCCTTCGGCCTATGGCGGCGCCATCTCCGGCATGCGCAAGGCGGGCGGAAGTTTTTCGCAGACCCCATCGACGATCGCAGCTCTCGCCGCCGGACGGCCGCTATCGCCGGCTGAAGTAGCGCAATTGCAGGCTGGCCTCTCTAAGCGCGGTTATGATGCCGGCGTGCCTGACGGGGTTGCTGGTGGCAAGACGCGCGCCGCGATTGCGCGGTTTCTCGCCGACAATCCCGGCCAGGCGAGCCACGAGATCAATGTCGCGCTGATGCAGGCCGTGCTGGGGCAATCGGCCGTGCCATCGCCTCCGGTCGCCATTGATGCGAGTCAATATCGAACACTTGAGGAAGCCGATCGCGATTTTGCGCTGATTGCCCTGGCCAAGGATCCATCCATTCTCGACCAGTCCGGCGTGCTGCAGACCTGGTTCAGCCGCGACGCCCGCAGCGCCGATTTTGGCGACAATTTTGCGCTTATCACCGCCTATGACAACGGCAATGCGGTCGAGCGCGAAACCATCCTCGCAAACTACCGCCAGACCTTGCTCGACGAAGCCAAGGCATTCGTGGCCGATCCGGCAAATCTGAAATTTCACATCAGGATCACCAATCCCGTCCAGTTCGATGCTTTCGAGCCCGGTCAGGGGCTTCTCATCCGGCTCGGGTCGAGTGACGTGCTGGAAGACAAACGCCTGCTCTATCGCACCGTGGTGATTGGCAAGGTCTTCGGCGGGCTGACGCTGGATGCTCCTGACATTCGTGCCATCCCCGTTGCCGACAAAGCCGCAGCCGCCGCGCTGATCGACCGGGTCGAAGCACAGTCAGGCAACCGCCTGGGCAATATCACCGTCTGGCTGACCATCAGCGAGGTCGGCATCGATCGCAATGCCCAGAGCTCACCCCTCGCCGCCGATATTGCGATGACGGTTGCTGTCGACAAGGTGGCATTGATGACCTTTGGCCGCGATGGCAGAAGCCTCGGCGAAGAGCTGGAAGTGCTCTATCTGCCGTCCGACATGAGGGCGCCCCAGTTGACGCCCACGGACAATCTGCTCGTCGCACAGGCCCTGTCTTTGCCGCTCATCGAAGGGCATCTGGTCATGCCGGGCTCGCGGGGAAATGGCAGTTCGATTGGCTATGCCCTTGGCGCCTCGCCGCAATATGAGGAAAACCTCGGCCGCTTCCTCAATCTGGCATCCATCCGCCTCAACCCCGATCGCGCCGGGGAATGGATCGAGGAACCGGCAACGCGCGTCTTGATGAACCAGGGACAACACCTGCGCGTCTATGGGCAGACCGTCAACGAATTCTCCCGCTTCGCCAATGAGTTCGACCGGCGGCGAGCTATGGCCGTCTATACCGGGGAGGTGGTGCCGGAACTGGTCGCCGCGGCGCCGACATTGCCGGTCAATGTGGTCTCGGTGAGCATTGCCCAACTCGGCGATTATGATTTTGCCACCCAGAGTTTCCCCATTGCCTACCCGGATGGGCAATTGTTCGATTTGCCGGGTAACCTGGGACAGTTGCGCGCCTCGCCGCGCTATTTCGACCTGCCGACCAGCGTCGCCGTCGATGAGGCGAGTGCCGAGGCCATGGTGCGCGCCGCCGCCTATGGCCAGCCCGTCATCTATATCGCGACCTTCGGCACGCTGGCCCTGCCGCCGACCGGTGCCGTCATTGCCAATCCCAATGGCCTTGACGATCCGCTCCTCGGCGCCATGGTTTTTAGCCCTCTGAGGGCAGGCATCTTTGCCGATCCCGCATTGCAGCAGAGCTTGGCTGCCCTCGACCCGGCCGTCGTGGTCAACGATCCCGATGGTCCGCGCCTGCCGCCTCCGCCATCAGCCACCGAACTGGCCCTCAATGATATTGTGGTATCGAACGAACTCGAATTGCTGGCGCTGGCCTATGACCGCTTGGCGCCACAGGGGCTCGCCGCATCGATTATCGAGAGCGCCGAGGCGGTGCGGAATGCCAACGAGTTCGATATCGCCCTCAAGCGCGAGGAGGTCGAACAGTTGCTCAAGGATGCGTCGCGCCGCCCGGTCTGGCTCAAGGGTGTCATTACCTTCGGCACCTACAGCACCGAAACCGGGCGCTTCGATGTCGCGGAAATCAACCTGCAGACGCCGGAAGACAGCGGCTTTGCTGCCAATTATCACTACAGCCTTTCCGATCCGCGCCAACTCGCCAATCTCGCCATTCCCGCCGATGCGGCCAAGACAATCGTCGAGACGGCGTCGCGGCAGACCGCTGTTCTGGCGCAGGTGAACCTCGTCGATATCAGCAGCGATGCCAATCCGCAGACCCCGACCTACAGGATCGCCCTCGATATCGGGGAAATGCTGGTGCTGACCGCTGATGACGGCTCCGGGCGCCGGCCGGAGCTGATCGCCCGACTGCGGCCGGACACCACGGAGGGGTCAGCCGCGACACAGGTGGCCAGCGCCCCGCCCCTGCGGCAGCTTGATCCCGAGGCGCTCGACTATCTTCGGATAAAGTATGCGCCGGAAACGATGGACGATGCCGCCTATGAGCGCATGATGTCGGCTCGCTGGGCCATGGAGCAGACCAAATGGGTGCCCGAGGAAGAATTCTTCTTTCCCCTGGGTACGGACCTTGTCAGCGCCGGAGTGCGCGAGCGCTGGCTGCCCGATTTCAAGCTCTGGACGCAGGCGCGCCTACCTTCCCTCGACGGGCCGTTGCGCCTCGCCTGTGCCAGCGTGATCAATGGCGAAAACTGGCCATCGCCCTTGCATGATCCCATGCTGGTAAAATTGCCCGACCTCGGCGCTGCGGTTCCCATAGATCGCATCGCCGCCCGCTACGCGTCGCCCCATCTCACCGGGCCCGTCTATTTCGAAATACCAGGCTACCTCATGGAGGCAGAGGTCTGCGGCAATGGCGTTGCGCCCTACCCGCTGATCGAAGCGCTGGGCCTGAAGGCGGACGTGCGCAGCGGCGCACTCATCCGCATCGAAGATGTCGTCATGCCGGGCACCGGCGGCGCGGGCAACGGGGTCGAACTTGATCTCGTCGTCGATAGCGTCGAGGTCATGCCGCATCCCGAAGGCGGCAAGCCCATGCTGCTGATCAGAACGCGGTTCGACAGCGCCTGGTATCCGGGCGACCCGCCCGTTGCGGCAACCACCGCCGCGGATCTCGAAGCACTCACAGCGGCAAACAGCGCTCAGGGCGGTTCGGACATTCCAGAGGGATGGGACATCGTCGGCCTACAACCGGGCCAGTCGCTCGAAGAAGCGGATGCCATCATTCGCGACCACATGGAGGTGGCCGCCGTCTATGAACGCCAGCAGGGCCAGCGCCAGCCGCCCTATTTCAGCAACGAGATTTCCTATCTCGACGCAACGCTTTCAGAAGCCATTACGCTGATCTACGAGCCGACCAGGGCCGGCGACATCGTGTTCCTGATCGCGCGTGAAGTCGGTAAGCCCGCCGACACCATGCCGACCGAGGATATCCTTGCGGGGCTACGCAAGAAGTATGGCGCAGAAAATCTGGCGGACCAGGGCATGCCCGGTCAGTTTTTTATCCGCTGGCATTCGCAGGAAACGCCGGGATCGAGCCGCGGCATGAGCGACGTGCAGCATTGCGGCGTGCCTTCTGTGGGTGCCCAGGGCTATTGGACCCCAGTCGAAGGCAGTGTCGAGGCCATGGATCCGAACATAGCGGGCAATATCCAGGTGCGCGGCTATATGGTCCTGCCGGCGCCCTCCGACATCAATTCCGAGCTTCTGGAACTCGGCCAGCTCGATTGCGGCGTCTCGATCATGGCCAATAAGCACAAGACGGGCAACAATGACTCTCTCATGATCCAGATGTTCGACTATGCCGGCTATGCCAGAGCCTTTGCCGAAGCCCAGGAACTAGCAGAAAGTGCCAAAGCCGAAGGCGACGCCTCCGAAGAAGCAGCACCGCTCGATATCGAACTCTGAATGGCGCGGGCGCTGGGCCCGCGCACCAGATATCAAACAGCCTAGACGCCAGTGATCATCGACACGATCTCGTTCTTGTCGGTCTTTGCCGTCTCGCGCACCCCGATCTGCTTGCCGCGGCGCAACACGCAGATGCGGTCGGAAAGGCGAAAGACCTGGTCGAGGCTATGGCTGATGATCAGGACGCCAATGTCACGCGATTTGAGCGCAGCCACGGTTTTTTCGACCTTGGCGGTTTCGGCGACGCCAAGCGCGGCGGTCGGCTCATCGAGCAGCACGAGTTTGCGCGCCCAATGAGTGGCGCGGGCAATGGCGATGCCCTGCCGCTGTCCGCCCGAGAGATCGCTGATGGTCGCGTGGGCCGATGGAATGCGCACATCGAGCTCAGTGACGAGGCGCTCGGTCTCGGCGATCATCTGCCGTCTATCGAGGACGCGGAACGGACCCTTGGTCAGCTCGCGCCCGAGAAAGAGGTTCATATAGACCGGCTGCTGATCGACCAAAGCGAGGTCCTGATAGACGACCTCGATGCCATGCTCGCGCGCCTTGGTGGCGTTGGGCATGGAGACTTCCTGTCCATCGATGCGGATGGCGCCCGAGGTCGGAGCATAGACGCCCGAGATGATTTTAATGAGCGTCGACTTGCCGGCACCATTGTCGCCGACAAGGGCAACGACCTCACCGGCCCGCACATCGAGGGAAAAGTCTTCGATGGCAACAATGCCGCCAAAGGCCTTACGGATATTGCTCAGCTCCAGCACGGGAGCGCTTGCGGTATCGAGCATCGTTCCCTCCTAGACCGGCCAGCTTTCGGGCTCGCCAAACCCGTTCTCAATGCTTTCAACCTTCGGATTGCCCGAGGCAATACCGGAAACGCCGACGACATAGGCGCGGGTGACAAAGGCCTGCCCCCGGAAGCCAAAAACGGCTGTGTCACCGGGACGGGGCACGCGGGCACTCGTGGCGTCGATCATGGCATAATAATCGATCGCCGATGGCGGTGGGATTTCCACTTCGAGGAGAGAAGCGGCATCGGTCGCGGGCTCGGGCGAAACCAGCGCCTTGACCGGATAATCGGGAAAGATCGGATCGATGTAAAAGCCGCCGCCGAAGCAATAGGCCCGCCCGCCCGAGAGGTGGGACACCTCCGTGAGATACAGCACGGCCGGCAGTTCGGGCAGGTCTTCCACCACATGCAGCGCCGTGGTGCCGTGGATGCCATTGCCAGGCTCGCACTGGGTGGCGCCAGCCTCTGCAAGACCCTTCAGCAGCACCGACGAGGTTGTGCCTGGAGCATTGATTTCGATGTCGCGCCGACCGGCCCGGCGCAGGGACTCCGCGGCCCGCGACAGCGTCGTCAGGTTCGGCGTCGGCTTCACTTTCCGGCTCTCGTGATCGAAGAGCAGCGCCGGGAACGTGGTGATACCGGCAAAACGACCGCCTTCGATGCGGTCGAAACCATCGGCGACCGCAGCGATATCAGCCGCCTCGAACCCGCCTTCGTGGCCGCGATAGAAGGTGTCGCCTTCCGCCTTGATGCGCGCGAGGAGGTTCTGGCGATAGCCCGCCTTATGCGCGGCGCGGCCGGCCTCATGTGCCTTCTCGGCGTTGAAGACGGTCCAATAGTCGGGCCTGAAAGTGCGCGCAGCAGCATCGGCTTCGGCGCGGGGGACCTGGGAGAGATGGCCAAGATGCCCCACTTGCATGCCGGCGCGATGGGTGGCGCGAGCACAAGCCATGTCGACGGCCACGGACTTTTCGATGCCGCCGCGCTGAACCGCATGGCAGAAGCTGGACGAGCGCCCGACCTGCTTGGTCATGGCGAAAATCTTGAGGCCGTTCTTGTCGGCCTCGGTCTTGAGCGTGCGGGCATTGTCTTCGACCGCATCGAGATCGAGCACGTAGGAATTGGCCGGGATCTGGCCGGATTGATGCAGCGCCATCGATGCTTCGATGAAGCGCGGATTGCGGCGGCGGAGAACGTCGAGAAACATGGTTTGTTACCTCAGCGAGTCTTTTCGCGCAGCGACACGGCGACTGCGACGAGAATGATGAGACCGCGAACGATCATCTGATCGGAAACCGAGAGCCCCATGAGAATGAGGCCATTGTTGAGCATGCCCATGAGCAGCGAGCCGACCAGCGCGCCGATGACCGAGCCCTTGCCGCCATTGAGCAGCGTGCCACCGACGATGACGGCAGCGATGACCGTCATCAGGTCGGTTTCGCCCAGCGTATATTTGGCGGCCTGGAGACGGCCGGCATAGAGGAGACCCGCGAGACCCGCCAGGCCACCGCTGATCATGAAAACCCAGAGCCGGATGCGCGACACTTTTATGCCGGTAACCTGCGCGGCGCGGGCATTGTCGCCGGTGGCGAGGACATGGGCGCCGAAGCGGGTCTGGCGATAGATGACATGGCCGATGGCCACAGCAACCACCGTCCAGATGACGAGGGACGGAACGCCGAACAGCGAACCGGAGCCAAAGATGCCGGTAAAGAGCGGATCGGTGACCGGGATCGAGCGCAACTGCGTAAGCGAGCGACCAATACCGGCGACGAGCCCCATGGTGGCGAGCGTCACGAGGAAGGACGGCAGGCGCAGCCAGGCGATCAGCACCCCATTGATGGCCCCGACGAGGAGGCCCGCGCCGAGCCCGGCAAGAATGCCGACCGGAAAAGCGGCGGCAGGCATGGCGGCCATGGCCATAGCGGCGCAGAGAGCCGAGACGGCGACGGTCGAGCCGAAGGACAGGTCTATGTCGCCGGCCGACAGCACGAAGACGAGGCCAATGGCCATGATCGTCGCCGGAGCGGTTTGCAGCACGATGTTGACGAGGTTGCGCTGGGTCAGAAACCCGCTATCGCGCAGGACCACGGCGAAGAACAGGAATATGGCGAGGAACCCGACGTAGACAACATATTGCTGGAGATTGATCCGCGCGAGAAGGGCTCGGACAGGACTTGCCGGGGCGGCCGGACTGGACGCGGACATGGCGAAATTTCCTTGCATAGGGAGGCCGGGCAGCGAACTGCCCGGCCGAGCCGAACTATTACTTTGCGCTCAGCACGGAAGCCGGCGCATCGCGATGCAGGGACTGCTGCCAGCCCTCGGCGACATTGTCCGCGGTGACGGTCAGGGCCGGAGCAACGACAAAGGCGGGGACCTCTTCGCCGAGCAGGCCCTTGAGACCGGCAGCAGCCATGGCGCGGCCCAGTTCATAGGCCTCGTCAGCGACGAGACCGACCACATTTCCGCCCTTGACCATGTCGAGCGCTACCGGCTCGGAAAGATCGAGGGTCACGATCTTGGTCGTGGTGTTGCCAGCACTGCGAAGGGCCGCCAGCACGCCATCGGCCGGTTCCGCCCAGGTAACATAGATGCCGTCGAGATCGGGGTTTTGCAGCAGCATGGCATTGGCCAGCTCTTCGGCGCGGGCTGGATCGGAAATGCCCTGTTCGGCGACGATTTCGATGCCGGGATAATCGGCTTCGATCGTGGCTTTGAAGGCATTGTCGCGCTGGTTGGTCACATAATAGTCGGCGTCATGGAAGATCCAGCCGACCGTGCCTTCGCCGCCAATGGATGCTGCGAGAACGTCGGCGGCCTGCTTGCCCATCTGGAAGAGGTCGTCGGTGACGATGGCGGCATAGTCGGTGCCATGGACATAACCGGCGGGCAGGTTGGAGAGGAAAACCAGCTCCGCACCGGCGTCGATGGCGCCACGAAAAGCTTCGGCCGAGGTGACCGGATCGAGCGGCAGCGACAGGATGACATTGGGCGAAGCGGCCAGCGCGGTTTCGATGTCCGAGCGCTGCTTGGCGGCGTCAAAACCGGCGTCGGTGGTGACGACGACATCGACACCCGCGCGGGCGAATTCATCATTGGCGCCGGCGGCGACGGCATTGATGAAATCGGACGAGGTGTGCCAGAGGAGGGCCGCCTTATAGCCCTTGCCCTGAAGCGCCGCGATGTCAGCGTCGGTGAGGACGACTTCCGAACTCGGGGTCGCGGTTTCGCCATTGGGTCCGATGGTCTGGGCCCAAGCAGGTGATGCGATAAGTGTACTGGCGAGCAGGGCTGCCAGCATGGTTGTGGTCTTCATCTTTTGCTCCCTTGATGAAAATCCTAGTTCCCTTCCACCCCGCAGAAGCGGGTCATGAAATCGGCAAAAGCCACCACGCCAGCGAGATATTCCTCGACGCTGACGCGCTCTTCAAAAGTGTGGCAATTGCTGATGTCGCCCGGGGCGCAATAGACCGCCGGGATATTGAGGCCGTTGACGAAGAACGGCGTTTCCGACCAGAAAGGCGCCCCCTCGGCGCCGCCCCGGCCGGGCATGGCTTGCCCCACCGCATCGCCCAGCATGGCAAGCGCGGGATGGTTCGGATCGATCTCGGCCGCCGTGCCGCCCAGCGCGTGGTCGCGGCCGGCGGGATAGGCTATGTCGACGGTAATAGTGGGATCGGCGACGGCACCGCGAATGACCGCTTCGAGTTCGGCCGCCGCCGCGTCGAGGCTTTCGCCGGGCAGCAGTTTTCTGATCAGCGAGAGCGTGCAGCGCTTCGGCACGGCGATGAATCCGCCGCCATTGAGCGTAGTGATGAGCAGGAAGCCACGGCCGACAAGCTTGTGCTCCGCCCGCGCTGAAATCTTGTCCGAATGGGCCCAGAGGGCCGACATGACCGCATGGCTCGCCTTGAGAGCGTCATGGCCAAGTTCGGGCACGCCGAAATAGGCTGATTTTCCGGTGATCGTGATATCGGCGATGAAAAAGCCGATCTGCGCGGCATAGACGGCAAGCTTGGTCGGCTCGGTGTAGACGACGAAATCGGGCCTCGGCAGGTCGCCCGAGGCGATGCGGGTAGTATGGGCCTTCACCCCGGCGGAAACGCCGGTGCCCGGCTCGCCGCTTTCCTCGTCGCCGACAAAGGCGAAATCGACGTCGCCCATAAGCTTTATGCCGGCGCGATCGAGCAGGCTCAGCGCCGCCAGGCTGGTGCAAATGCCGGCCTTGAGGTCGCCGGAACCACGACCCCAGATTTCACCATCGATGATAGGGGCGCCGAATGGGTCCTCACGCTCATCACCGGCCCAATGCTCGCGCCAGCCTTCCACATGGACCGTGTCGGTATGCCCGATAAAGAGCAGGCGTTTTCCCGCTCCACTGCCTTTTCGCGTGCCCCAGACATTGGGACGACCGGGCAGAAAATCTGCTGTTTCGACATTGCCGATGCCGCGTGCGCGCATCTGCTCGGCGAGATAGGAAACGAAATTGGCTTCATTGCCGGTGACACTGTCCCGGCCGATGGCACCGCGCAGAAGCGCAATGGCGTCATCCCGATCGAGCGCGGCGCGCAACTGGTTGCCAAGCCCGCTCATTTGAGCGCCTCGCGCATGGAAACGGCATTGGCCGGCGGCAGGGAAATACGCGATTCCGGCGCATCGGCGCCGAAGAGCGTGTTGTGGAGGTGGCTGAGACCGATGGCCGTCGCGCCGACCAGGGCGGCGTGATCGCCCAATTCGCTGGCCTCCACTTCGACGGGATAGGGGAAGCAGGCGGGCAGGACGCCGATCACCCGCGCCACCAGCTCCTGGCGACTGCCGATGGAGCCGCCGAGAATGACCTTGTCGGGATTGGTGATGGCGGCAATAGCGCCGATGCCGCGTGCCAGCAGCTTTGCGGTTTCGTCGAGCACAGCCACCGCATGTGCTTCATGCGCATTGGCCTTTTCGAAGATCGCCGGCACGGTGGCATCGATGCCCGCCAGCGCGCGATAGCGCGCCACGATGCCGTAGGAGGCGGTCAGGCGCTCAAAGGCGCCCGCGCGCAGTGATTCCGGCTCGAAGGGATCGGCACCGAAAGGCAGGAAACCGAGTTCGCCGGCCGCATTGCCGGCGCCACGAACCAATTGGCCATTGACCATCAAGCCGCTGCCGACACCGGTGCCGAGCGCGATATAGGCAAGGTTATCGAGCCCCTGCCCCACGCCGAGCCAGCTTTCGCCCAGCACTGCGAGATTGACGTCGTTTTCGAGCATGACATCGCAGCCGAGCGCTTTTTGCAGCGCCGAGGCAACGTCCATCTTGTCAAAGCCGGCGATATTGGGCGCCAGCAGCACGCGGCCCGTCTTGGCCTGTGGCGCGCCGGGCACGCCGACAACAGCAATGCGCAACTTGTCCATGGCAACGCCACCCTGGGCGGCCACTTCGCGGGTCAACCGGCCGATCTGGGCAATAATGGCATCACCACCTTCCGGGTCGGTCGGCTCCATCATTTCGGCAATGACGCGCGAGGAAAGATCGCAAATGGCGACCCGCACCTTGGTGCCACCCAGATCCACAGCGCCGATATAGGCGGCAGAGGGAATGATCTCATAGGTGACTGCCGTACGACCCACATGTCCGCTGGTCCGTCCGGTTTCCTGTACCCAACCCTCGTCCTCGAGCTGTCGCATCACTTCGGAAATGGTCTGCTTGGAGAGACCGGTCTGCTTGGCAATGGACGCGCGCGAAATCGGGCCATTCTGAACGATGGCCTCCATCACGGAGCGCAGGGAAAACTGGCGAGAAATGCGAACAGCCTGACTCAAGACGGACGCCTTAATTAGTTCGGTGTGGTGACGAACTAATCATTTAAGCACACAGCGTGTCAAGTGTGAGCACGAGGGGCAAGGCAAGCGCGGCCCCGGACAATGGACATCCGGGGCCGGGCCGCGATGAAGTGCGGCGCACGAAGCTATACTGCGGCCGCCACGGCTGGACGGCCGGACCGGACCGCGGCAAGCGCGATGGCGATCGCCAATAGCGGGAAAATCGCAGCGATCAGCGGCACATAGGCGAGGCCTGGTCCATGATCGATGACCAGACCACCGACCCAGGCGCCGATAGCATTGCCGAGATTAAAGGCGCCGATATTGAAGCTCGACGCCAGGCTCTGGCCAGCGCCCTTGGCATTGGAGAGGACCCACATCTGTAGCGGGGCGACGGTCGCAAAACCGGCGGCGCCGAGAAGACCGGCGAAGAGCACGGCAGCGATGCCATTGTGCAGCGCCAGCGTGGTCACGCCGAGCACCAGCGCCAATGCGCCAAGGGTTACGACGATGGCACGAGCGAGATGGCCATCGGCCAGCCTTCCACCAAGGAGATTGCCGGCCATCATGCCACCGCCGAAGACCAGCAGGATCGGCGAAACGGCACTATCGGGAAAGCCGGTGATTTCGGTCAGGAGCGGCGCGACATAGGTGAAGACGGCGAAGACGCCGGCATAGCCGAGTACGGTCGTCAGGAGGCCTAGCAATACCGGGCCGCTGGCAATGACGCGAAGATCGGCGCGCCAATCGGATGGCTCGGGCTTGCTGCGATCACGCGGCACGAGGGCGGCAACGATGCTCATGGCGATGATGCCGACGGCAGTCACGGCCCAGAATGTCATGCGCCACCCAAAGCTTTGACCGAGCCAGGTGCCGAGCGGCACGCCGAGCACGGTCGCGACGGTGAGGCCGGTGAACATAATGGCAATGGCCGAGGCCTGCCGGTCCTTGGAGACGAGGTCGGTCGCCACCACCGCGCCGACGCCGAAGAAAGTGCCATGGGCAAGAGCCGTCAGAATGCGGGCGGCCATCAGCCATTCATAGCTTGGCGCCAGCGCACAGGCGGCGTTGCCGATGACGAAGATGGCCATGAGACCGACGAGCACGTGCTTGCGCGGAAAGCGGGCACTGAGGGCGGTCAGGATCGGTGCGCCGATGGTGACGCCGAGGGCATAACCGGAAATGAGTAGGCCGGCGGCGGCGATGGTGACGTTGAGTTCCCGGCTGACGTCGAGAAGCAATCCCATGATTACGAATTCGGTGACGCCGATGCCGAAGGCGCCGGCAGTGAGGGCATAGAGTGCCAAAGGCATGATGCAGTCCATCTTGCTGAATGTGGTTGGTGCAAAGATAGACCGAGCTGTTGCGGTGAATTAGACTGCGAGAAAGAACAGCACTTGTGAGTTGAAGTCATCATGGCGCGACTGGAGGTCAATCGATCCGGCGAGATGGAAGTGTTCGTCAGCGTCGTGCAGCTCGGCGGATTTTCCCCGGCAGCGCGGGCGTTTCGGATGACGCCATCGGCGGTGAGCAAGCTTATAGCAAGGTTGGAAGAACGGCTCGGGACGCGGCTACTCAACCGGTCCACCAGGCAATTGCAACTGACGCCAGAGGGCTCGGCTTTTTATGAGCGGGCGCGCGATATTCTGGCTGATCTTGAGGATGCAGAGCGGGCCGCAGGAATGGGCGAGCAACCGGTGGGGCGGGTGCGGATCAATACCAGCGCGTCCTATGCCAACCATGTGCTGGCGCCGATCCTGCCGGAATTCATGCAACGATTTCCAGGCATTACGCTCGACATCGTGCAGACGGACCTGGTGGTAGACCTCCTTGCCGAACGGACGGACGTGGCCGTGCGGGCCGGGCCGCTCAAGAGTTCGAGCCTTGTCGCCCGCAAGCTGGGGGAGACGACGCCGACCATTGTCGCCTCCCCGGCCTATCTCGAGCGCTGCGGCGAGCCCCAGACGATTGCCGAGTTGGAGCGGCACAATCGCCTGGGCTTTGGCTATGCCCGGACGGTGGATGGCTGGCCGCTGCGCGAGGATGGCAGGACAATCGTCGTGCCGCCCGCCGGGCGCGTGCAGACCAATGATGGCGAGGGCATGCGGCACCTGGCGCTGGCGGGCGTGGGCTTGGCGCGGCTTTCCATGTTCACGGTGCGGGACGATATCGCGGCGGGCCGGCTCAAGCCGGTGCTTGCGCATCTCGAAACCGGCGAGATGGAAGCGTTTCACGCCGTCTATGTCGGACAAGGCGGGCCTCTGTCCTCGCGCATCCGCGCCTTGCTGGACTTTCTGGCCGAGCATGGCCGGATCAACTGATCTCTCCGTCAACCGAAGGCACGCAAAAATCTCATTCGGTGACGGATTGGTTGTGGGGCGGTTGACATTTGGATAACGCGTGGTAACGTTCCCACGAAGGTCATGATAATTGACCACGGAGGATCTGCCGTTGCGCAAGCGCCGGCCTACCATCATTGATGTGGCCGAGCGGGCCGGGGTGTCGAAAAGCACCGCGGCGCGCGCCCTTGCGGGTGCCGAGAGCATCCTCGATGAGACGCGCGAGCGGGTGCTCGCGGCGGCGAAAGCCGTTGGCTATGAGCGCAATCACCTCGCGGTGGGGATGCGCTCAGGGCGTTCCGGCATGTTGGGGCTGGTTATTCCCGATATCACGAATCCCTTCTGGGCCGATGTGGCGCGTGGTGCGTTGGATCGGGCGGCGGAGGCGGATGTTTCGCTGCTGGTGTTTTCCTCGGACTGGGACCCGGCCAAGGAAGAGAGCCATTTGCGGGCCTTGCGGCGGGCGCGGGTCGACGGGGCCATCGTCAATCCGGTTTCCGATGCGCTCGACGATCTCGACAAGTTCGGCCTGCCCTTCGTACTGATCGGCTCGAGCGCCGAGCGCTTTGCCGATGTGTCGAGCGTGGGTTCGGATATTACCCAGGCCGTTGAACTGGGGCTCGATCATCTCGTCTCCAAAGGGCATCATGCGCCGACGCTGATCGTCGGCCCAAAATCGCGCCTGGCGCGGACGCGCTTCTTGAATGCCGTGCAACGGCACAGCATCAAGCGGGATGTCGATCCGGCGCAACTCATTGTCGAAGATGGCGAATATACGCTCGAAGGCGGGCGTCTCGCCATGCTGCGGCTGCTTGATCGGCCGCGCCTCGGGCATATCTGCGTGTTCGCCGCCAATGACATGATGGCCATCGGCGCCATGATGGCGGTGCGCGAGCGCGGGCTGCGCTGCCCCGAGGATGTTTCCATACTCGGGTTCGACGGCATCCCCTCGGGCGCCTTTACCTTTCCGGGCCTTACCACCATTGCCAAGCCCGGTCGAGATATCGGCGCGCGGGCGGTGGAGAGCCTGTTTGACGAAATCGAAGGACGGCCGGAACACGGCCGCGTCTATATGCCTTGCCGGCTGATCGATCGGGCTTCGCTCGCGGATCTGTCGCGCGAACCCCGCAAACTGGCGGGGTAGGGAGGATCTGACTGATGGCAGAACCAAGTGCTGGCCGCATTGCTGCACCCAACAATGGGAACGTTCCCAAACCTGATGCCGTTTTGGATAACGGAGGGCGGGAGTTCGCTAACAGACTGTTACCGTCTGGCGTAACGTTCGGGGCGCAAGTGCGACAGTGGTGGCCCTATTACGCCATGATGGCGCCGGGGCTAATCTTCTTCATCATCTGGCACTACGTGCCGATCTGGGAAGCCAAGATGGCTTTCGAACAGGTGCGCATCATCCCGCCCAATATCTGGGTCGGGCTGAAGAACTTTCAGGTCCTGTTCTCGTCGCCGATCTTCTATCAGGTGCTCGCCAATACGCTGATCATTTCGGGCATGAAGATCATCTTCGTCTTCCCCGTGCCGATCATCGTTGCGCTGCTGCTCAATGAAATCCGCAGCGGCAAGCTGCGCGGCACGCTGCAATCGGCGATCTACCTGCCGCACTTCCTCTCCTGGGTCGTCATCTCGGGCGTGTTCATTGCCCTGCTCTCGCCCACCGATGGTGCGGTCAATCAGATTCAGACGGCGCTCGGCTTCCAGCCGGTGAGCTACATGACCAATACCGGCACCATTCGCTGGGTGCTGGTGATCTCGGAAATCTGGCGCTCGGCCGGCTGGGACAGTCTTCTATACCTTGCCGCCATCTTCGCCATCGATCCGCAGCTCTATGAGGCCGCCGAGATGGATGGGGCCAATCGCTGGCAGAAAATCTGGCACGTCACCATTCCCGGCATCGTGCCGACCATCGCGACGCTCTTCATTCTCAATATGGGCATGTTCCTCAGCGCCGACCTCAACCAGGTCATCAACATGCAAAACGACGTCAACGCTTCGACGATCGATATTCTCGACACCTATGTCTATCGACTGGGTCTCTCGACCGGCGAATACGCCCTCGCCACCGCCGCCGGGCTCTTCAAGGCCGTCATTGGCATGATCCTCGTGATCACCTCGCATCTCGTCAGCAAGAAGCTGACCGGCAAGGGAGTGTGGTGATGTCGAGCCAAGTGCGCCGCAGCCCGCTTGAGCGGGTCGAATATGTGCTCATTGTTTCCACGCTCCTGCTGCTGGTGGTGTTTACCCTGCAGCCGCTGCTGAACCTGCTTGCTTTGTCCTTTTCGGACCCGAGCAAGGTGGCGGGGTTCTCGGGGCTCTCCATCGTGCCCGATGGGTTCTCGCTCGATGTGTGGACGCTGCTCTTGCAGCATCCCAATGTGCAGCGCGGGCTGTTCAATTCGGTCTGGATGACGACAACCAGCGTTCTCATCGGCGTGATGGGGACAGCGCTGATGGCCTGGGGCCTGTCGCGGCCCGGCCTGCCAGGCCGGCGGCTGATCTTTCTGATGGTGCTCGTCACCATCGTTTTCGAGCCGGGCATCATTCCCGACTACTTTCTTATGAAGCGGCTGGGCCTGCTCAATTCGCCCTGGTCGGTGATCCTCTACAAGGCGGTCAGCGCCTGGTACCTGATCATCCTCGTGCGCTTCTTCGAGGAGATTCCGAAGGAGCTGCTGGAAGCCGCCGAGCTCGATGGCGCCAATCCGTTCCAGACCTTTTTCCTCGTCGTGCTGCCGCTGGCAAAGCCCGCGCTCGCCACCATTGCGCTGTTCTACTTCGTGTTGCACTGGAACGAGTTTTTCCGCTCGATGATCTACCTCAACGACCAGACCAAATGGCCGCTGCAGGTGGTGCTGAGGCAGTTCGTTATCGAGGGCGACAAGATCGCCATCGTCGGGGCGAACAATGCCAACAACAATATCGGGCTGGCGCAGATCAATATCCGCGCGCTGAAGGCCGGGATGATTTTCATCACCATCCTGCCGATCCTCGCGATCTACCCGCTCATCCTCAAATATTTCACCAAGGGCACCATGTCGGGGGCGCTGAAGGGATGATGCTGGGGCCGATCAACATTCTCGATGGTCGTCACCACCCGGCTTGTCCGGGTGGTCCATGGGCGCCGCGGCATCGCTGGATTGCCCGGACGAGCCGGGCAATGACGACGTGGCGAGGGCCGGGCGAGAGAACCGACGCCGCTGGCGGGGAGCCACTGAGCCTAAAATTTCAAAAATACCGCGAGAGCGGGAAGACTAAAAACAACGGAGGAGACTACCAATGACACTGAAGAAACTGCTCCTGGCCACCACGGCTATGGCGATGGTTGGAGCGCTTGCCGCGCCCGCCATGGCGCAGACCACTTTGCGTCTCGTCAGCAAGGACCTGCTTACCACCAACCCCGATGACATGAAGGAAATCGAGGCCATCGAAGCTGCGCTCAAGGCGCAGGGGACCGATGTCGATATCCAGACGATCGACCTGCCGGGCGGCACGTCGGCCTATGTCGATGCGCTGGGCGTGATGCTGCTTTCGGGCGATATTCCCGACATCATCTACTTCCAGGGCGGCGACCAGAAAATGGCCGAGCAAGGGATTCTCGAAGACCTGACGCCCCATATCGAGGCTTCGCAGCACGTCAAGGCTGCGCTCTGGCCGCATAATGTGGATCGCCTCGCCAACTATCCCTACCTGATCTACATCTACCCGCCGCGCGCGCCGCAGCCGGTGATCCGCACCGATTGGCTGGAAAAGCTGGGCCTACAGGCCCCGACCACGGTGGAAGAATATGAAGCCCTGTTCCAGGCCATTCATGACGCCGATCTCGATGGCGATGGCACCGCCGGCAATACGCTGGGCCTGACCGGTTTTGGCAATACCGGCGAACTCGACTCCATCTTCAACCAGGCTTTTGGCGTGACCGGGACCTGGATGAAGAATGCCGATGGGCAGTGGGTCAATTCGCGTGTGACCGACGCCGAAAAGGCCAAGATCGAGTTCTATGCGCGGCTGGCCGAAAAGGGCCTCTTCGACAAGGAATATGTCACCAACACGTTCGACGTGAAGGAAGACAAGTTCTACACCGGCAAGGCCGGCGTGGTGTTTGGCTCTTCGCCCGAAGTGATCGACATTTATGCCGGCAAGATGCGCCAGGCGCATCCGGGCGAGGATATTTCCCTCACCCTGCTTCCGGTTCCCTCGGGCCCGGGCGGCCAGGGTCTGGCGGCAGTCGACGTTTCCAAGGAATCGCGCGGCTGGGCCATTTCCTCGCTCTCCGAGCACAAGGAAGAGGCATTCAAGGTGCTCGATTTCATGGCTTCCAAGGAAGGCCAGGATATCGACCGCATGGGCTTTGAGGGTACGCAATATACCAAGGACGCGAGCGGGGCGGTGACGTTCACCGACGCGATCTCGACCTGGTATGCGCGCTTCTTCAACTCGGCCAACTGGACCCCGCCGACCCCGCTGCTTTCGCCCACCGCGCAGGCTGCACTGGATACGATCAAGGCCGACTTCACGGCGGACAATGCCTTTGTCTGGCCGGCCGAATTTGCCGCCGATGTCGATGCGACCGAGCAGGTCTATCGCTCGTGGGTGGCAAAATTCATCACCGGCGAAGCCGGGCTCGACCAGTGGGATGCGTTTGTTGCCGAATACAATGCTGCCGGTGGCGAGCGCATGGCCGAACACGCAAGGACTGTGTTGGGCGAATAAGGACGAAACAGGCTCCCTCCCCCAACTTGGGAGGGAGTTCACTGAGCCTGTTCAACCACGATGTCATTCCCGCGAAAGCGGGAACCCCTGTTCACCAAACGGGGGTCCCCGCTTTCGCGGGGATGACACGGTGGATGAGCGGGCAGCAAGCGCCGGACCCGAAGGTTTGGCGACAACTAAAATGACAAAAGAGTCGGAGTCGAGATGACCCCATCCTTCCAGTCCCGCATTCGGGCCATGCTTTATGGCATTGCCCTGGGAGATGCGCTGGGCGCGCCGGTTGAAAAACTGTCGGCGGCGCAGATCAGGGCGCGCTATGGCCGCGTGACATCGGTGATGACGCGCTGGCACAAGATGGACCTGCCGCCCGAACAGCGGAACCATCGGGTGCGCGGGGATGGCATTATCACCGACGACACGATGATGACCCTGGCGCTGATGGATATTTATGCCGAGACCGGGCGGCATCTCGACGCCTGGGACATGGCCGATGGCATGGTCAAGCAGATCGCCTGGACGCCGCGCTGGGTACCGGAATTGCAGCGCGAGGCCATGCTGATCGACCGGCTATTTTATCCCGAAAAGTGGATTTTCCAGCGGCACCAATTGTCCAATTGCGACCCGCGCCAGGGCGGGATCGGCAATATGGTGAACTGCGGGGCGGCGATGTATATCGCGCCCATCGGGGTCGCCAATGCGGCCAATCCGCGGGCGGCCTATGACGAGGCCGTCGGTTTCGCGGCCGGGCATCAGGAAAGTTATGGGCTCGAGGCGGCCGGCGTGATGGCGGCGGCGGTGGCTGCTGCCTTTGTGCCCGGAAAAACCATTGAAGGCGTGGTCGAGACCGTCTTGGGGCTCGCCAAGGATGGCACGCGCGATGCCATTGCCGAAATTGCCGATGTGGCCAATCGGTTGCGCGGCAGCGGGGCAGAGCATGCCGAAATCTGCGATGCGTTTCACGCCGCCATAGCGCCGTTTTCGGTGATGGGCGACGACGTCAATCACATGCCCGAAAAAGTCGGGCGGCTGACCGATGCCTATCGGCCGAGCCGGTTGCAGGCGATCGAGGAATTGCCGCTGGCGCTTGGGTTCTGTCTGCTGAACCAGGGGAATTTCCGTGCCTCGATAGAGGATGGAATCAATTCGGGGCGCGACACGGACTCCATCGGGGTCATGGCCGGCGCCATTCTCGGCGCGCTGCATGGTGAGGCGGTTATCGATGCTGCTGATCTTGCTCAGCTTAATTCGGCCAATCGTCTCGATCTCATGACTTCGGCTGACGCCTTTGCGGCGACGGCTTCCAAAATCATTGCCGCCGATCGCGCCGCTGCCCGCGCCCGCGAAGAGGCTTTTTCCCTACTCAATCTTGCCTGAAAGTTGCCCATGCTGACCGAAACGCAAATCCTAGAAAAGATCTATGCCGGCTTCATCGCCAAGGCCATCGGCGTGCGGCTTGGCGCGCCTGTGGAGCCGACCATCTGGAGCTATGACCGCATCCAGAAGACCTATGGCGAGGTGACGCAATACCTTCGCGATTTCAAGAATTTCGCGGCTGACGACGATACCAACGGGCCGGTCTATTTCATCCGGGCGCTGCGTGACTATGGGCTGAATTGCACGGCCGAGGACGTGGGCAAGACCTGGCTCAACTATGCGGCTGAAGAGCATGGCATGTATTGGTGGGGCGGGTTTGGCGTTTCGACGGAACACACCGCCTACAAGAACCTGCAGGCCGGCATTCCGGCGCCGCATTCGGGCTCGATTGCCACCAATGGCACGACTGTGGCCGAACAGATCGGTGGGCAGATTTTTATCGATAGCTGGGGCTGGGTGAACCCGGGCAATCCCAAGCGCGCGGCAGAAATGTCGGCCATGGCGGCTTCAGTGGCGCATGATGGCGACGGGCTCAATGGCGCGCGCTTCTGCGCGGCGGCGATTGCGGCTGCGTTCGAGGCCAAGTCGATCGACGAGATCATCGAGACGGCGATGGCGCAGATTGATGCGAACTCGACTTACGCAAAAGTTTGCCGGGCGGTGATCGATTTCCATAAGGCCAATCCGGACAATTGGCGGCTGTGCCGCGACATGCTGACGGCGGGATGGGGCTATGATCGCTATCCCGGCGTCTGCCACATCATCCCCAATGCCGGGGTGACGATCATGTCGATCCTTTATGGCGCGGGTTCGCTGCCGCGCACGGCCGAGATCGCCACCATGGCGGGCTGGGATACCGACTGTAACGCGGGCAATGCGGCGGCCATCGTCGGGACGTTCCAGGGGCTCGATGCGAGCTGGGACAAGTATCGCAAGCCGATCAGCGATTTTCTGATTGCCTCGGGCATCGTGGGCTCGATCAATATCGTCGATATTCCGAGCTTTGCGCGGGAGCTGACGGTGCTGGCGCTGCAACTGGCCGGGTGCGATGTGCCGGCGCGGTGGCTGGAAGATTTTACGCGGCGCGGGCTGCGGTTCGATTTTGATCTACCGGGCTCGACGCATGGTTTCAGGACCGAGGGGTTCAATCAGATCAGTCTGAAACATTCCGATGAGCGGCATGTCGAGGGATCGCGCGGGTCGCTGGAAATCCAGCTTGATCGGCTGGAGCGCGGACAGGGCGGGCGGATTTTCTGGAAGCCGTTCTATCGCCGGAGCGATTTTGACGACGAGCGTTATCGTCCGATGTTCTCGCCGGTTGTCGATGCTGGGCAGGTGGTCAAGTTCAAGCTGTGGCTTGATCCATGGAATGGCGACGGCAATCTGCGGGTGGCGCCCTATGTGCGGCGCGCCATGAGCGGGACGATCGAGGAAACCGGCGCCTGGCATGTGCCGTCGCATGAAGGCTGGCAGGATTATGAATTCGTGGTGCCCGAGGGGGTCGAGGCAATCGACGAGATCGGTATTTCGGTCGAGTATTTTGGGCGGCTAAAATTCCTCGGGCGGTTGTTCCTTGCGGACTTTACGGTCTCGGGACCGGGGCATCTGACCATCGATCCGGCCACCGAGATCCAGGAATGGGGCGCGATTTCGCGCTTTACCTGGAACCGCGGGCACTGGACCAAGCAGTTTGGCCGTATCCATGGGCATGCTTCGAGCGATGCCGATATGTGGACCGGGCACTATTATAGCCGCGACGTGACGGTGTCGGCGGATCTGGAAGTGCTGGCCGGGCAATCGCAACTGGTGACGGCGCGCGTGCAGGGAACCGGGCGGTTCTATGCCGGCGGTTTCCAGAATGGCGAAGCGGTGATTGTGAAGCATGACTTTGGGCAGACGGTGCTGGCGAGCGTGCCGTTCAAGCCGGAGGCCGGGCGCGTTTATCGCGTGGAGCTGAGCGTCGAGGGCGACATGCTAGCGCTGTCGATTGATGGCAAGGCGCTGGCGTCCGCGAATGACAAAACCTTTGCCTATGGCATGTCCGGGCTGCGGCTTGGTTCGGCTGGGCGCATGGCGGTTGATCGCTTTGCCGTGACGGAAAAGTAGGAGGCCTACGAAAATGCCGGAAATCGAACTCCGCAATGTCAGCAAGAGCTATGGTGGTGTGACGGTCATCGAGGACCTGTCGCTCTCCATGGAAAAGGGCGAGTTCGTGGTGCTGGTCGGACCCTCGGGCTGCGGCAAGTCCACGCTTTTGCGCATGATTGCCGGGCTGGAGCCGATTTCCGGCGGCGAGATCACCATTGGCGGTAAGGTGGTCAATAACATGCCCGCCAAGGAGCGGGACCTTGCCATGGTGTTTCAATCCTATGCGCTCTATCCGCATATGAAGGTGGCGGACAATATGAGCTTTGCGCTGCGGCTAGCCGGGATTTCCAAGGCCGAGCGCGACAAGCGCGTGGCCGAGGCGGCTGCGATCTTGGGGCTGGAAAAGCTGCTGGACCGGTTGCCGAAGGAGCTTTCGGGCGGGCAGCGGCAGCGTGTGGCCATGGGGCGGGCCATCGTGCGCAATCCGCGGGCGTTTTTGTTCGATGAGCCGCTGAGCAATCTCGATGCGAAACTGCGCGTGCGTATGCGCGGCGAGATCAAGGCGCTGC
This sequence comes from Devosia riboflavina, assembly GCF_000743575.1. GTDB lineage: Bacteria > Pseudomonadota > Alphaproteobacteria > Rhizobiales > Devosiaceae > Devosia > Devosia riboflavina. The sequence continues at coordinate 240,330 of NZ_JQGC01000003.1, forward strand.
ATCAGCGGCTCGGGAAGACTACCATCTATGTCACGCACGACCAGACCGAGGCCATGACCATGGCCGACACGATCGTGGTGCTGAATGGCGGCAAGATCGAACAAGCCGGGGCGCCGCTCGATCTCTACAACGATCCCAATAATCTGTTTGTGGCGGGTTTTATTGGCTCGCCGGAAATGAACCTGCTTGAGGTTACAACGCTCGGACCTGATGTCTCGAGCGTGGCTCTGGCGGGCGGGGAAAAGCTCCCAATTCCCCGTCCGCTGTCGCTGCCCGCAGGGATGCCTGTGGTCTATGGCATCCGGCCGCAGCATATCGGGCTCAATGCCGGTGGCGTTGCAGCCGAGGCGCTGGTGGTGGAGCCGACGGGCGAGGCGCAGGAAGTGCGGGCGCGGATTGGCGGGACCGAGATCAGCGTCGTCATTCGGGATGCAGAACTGCTGTCACCGGGACAAAAGATTGGTCTCGGGATTGATCCCTCAAAGGTGCTGCTGTTTGACAAGGCGAGCGGGGAAAGGCTCGACCGGTGAGTTTTTCGCGAGCCCGGTTTGATGGCACGGCGACGGGGCCGCTGGAAGGTATTCGCGTCGTTGATCTGTCGCGGCTGATGGCGGGCAATATGCTGAGCCTGCAGCTCGGGGACTTTGGCGCCGATGTCATCAAGGTGGAGCCGCCCGAGGGTGACCCCCTGCGCGACTGGAAGGAGGAGGGGCACTCCTTTTTCTGGAAGGCCTATGGGCGCAACAAGCGTTCCATTTGCCTCAACCTGCGCGAGGCGGCGCAGATGGATGTGCTGCTGAGATTGCTCGATACGGCCGATGTGTTCATCGAGAATTTCCGGCCGGGCACGCTCGAAAAAATGGGGCTGTCGCCGGACATTCTGCTGGCGCGTAATCCGCGACTGGTGGTGGTGCGGATTTCGGGGTTTGGGCAGACCGGGCCCTATGCGCATCTGCCAGGGTTCGGGACCATTGTCGAGGCGATGAGCGGCTTTGCGGATCGGACGGGGTTTCCGGATCGAGAGCCGGTGCTGCCGCCGCTAGCGCTGGCCGATATGATTGCCGGCGTATATGGGGCGTCGGCGACGATGACGGCGCTTTATGCGCGGGATGTGCGGGGCGGCCGCGGGCAGGTGATTGACCTGTCGTTGCTCGAATCCATGTTTTCGGTGCTCGGGCCCGAGGCGGGGATTTTTGCAAAAACCGGGAAGATCAAGCAGCGGGTGGGGAGCGCGTCGAATACGGCTTCGCCACGGAATGTGTATTTGTGCGCCGATGGCGGCTATGTCGCCTTGTCGGGGTCGACGCAGACGGTGGCGCGGCGGATTTTTGAGATCATCGGCCAGCCGGACATGAACGATGATCCGCGCTTTGCCACCAATTCGGATCGGGTGAAGCACCGCCATCTGGTGGACGCGGCGATTTCCGCGTGGTTTGCGACGCGGACGCGCGATGCGGCGCTGGCGGAGATGCGGGCTTCGGGGGCGACGGTGGGGCCGGTCTATAATATCGGCGACGCGATGGACGACGCGCATTTTCAGGAGCGCGAGATTGTCGTGGCGCTGGACGATGAAGAGTTTGGCACTATGCCCATGCACAATGTGGTGCCGCGGCTTTCGGGAACGCCGGGCGGATTTCGGCTTCCGGCGCCGGGTCTCAATGAGCATGGCGCGGAATTGCTGGCGGAGCTTGGATTTGACGGGGAATTCCGGAGGGTCGCCTGATGCGCTCGCTGCTCTATGTGCCGGCCGACCAGGACCGGTTCATCGCAAAAGCGCATCTGCGGGGCGCAGATGCGGTCATTCTCGATCTTGAGGATTCTGTCGCGGAAGACCGCAAGGATTTTGCGCGGAGCAATCTTGGCGAGGCGGTAAAAAGCCTGCGGCAGGGCTCGGGCGCTGTGGCGGTGCGGATCAATTCGGGGGTTGAGGCCGATGTGGCGGCCGCGCTTGGTGCGGGGGTGGACCTGTTGGTTTTTCCCAAGGCCAACTCTGTGGCTGCGGTGGATGAGCTCGACACGATGATGCGGCGGCATGGCGGGGAAGAAATCCCGGTGCTGGGCACGATCGAGAGCCCGGCGGGCGTGCTGGATGCGGCGGCGATCTGCCGGCATCCGAGACTTCAGGCGATCAATCTGGGCAGCGAGGATTTTGCACTGGAGCTGGGCGGGATGCCGGACCCGGATGTGCTGCGCGTGCCAAAACTGCTGGTGCATTATGCGGCCAAGGCGGCAGGGAAACGCTCGCTGGGGCTGCTAAGATCGATTGCCGATTATGCAGATATGGAAGCCATCGCCGAGGCGGCGCGGGAGGCGCGGCGGCATGGATTTGATGGGGCAACCTGCGTACATCCTTCGGCGGTGCCGCTGCTGAATGCGGCGTTTGCGCCGAGTGTCGCGGAGATCGAGTGGGCTCGGGCGGTGATGACGACCGAGGGGACGGTAAGCCTTGATGGCAAGATGATCGACAAGCCGTTGCGGGATCGGGCGGCGGCGATTTTGCGGCAGGTGTAGGCCGCGCAGAGGCGGCAATCCTGGGTCCGAAACGGAGGTCCCCGCTTTCGCGGGGATGACACGGTGGGTGTTTGGGCGCCGATTCCCGAACAGTCGTCGGGCTCGTCCCGGCAATCCACTCCCGAGGGAGCATGGACCACCGGGACGAGCCCGGTGGTGACGATGGAGGGAGAAGTTGGGGCTATCAGTCCGGCTCCAGTCGGAGGAATCAGGCGGCCGGGTTCTTCTGCGGCACCTCCCGAAGATGGTCGAGGAGGAAGGCGTGGGTCGCGGGGTTGGCGACGACGAGAACGCCGGTTTTTTCAAAGGTTTCCGGGCCGCGGCCCCACCAGTCGGTGACGATGCCGCCGGCTTCTTCGACGAGCAGGATGCCGGCAGCGGTGTCGACGAAGCCGGTTTCTTCGAAATAGCCGGTCAGACGACCACAGGCGACCCAGGCGCAGGAATTGGCAGCGCTGCCGACGATGCGGACGGCGCCGATGGGGGCGCGGATGGCGTCGAGGCGGGCGTAAGCACCTGGATGTAATGAGAGATTTGGCGTGGGGAGGCCCGTGCCGACGCACATCATGGCAACGTCGGTGGAACGGCTGACATGGAGGCGCTCGCCGTTGAGGAAGGCACCCTGCCCTTTTATGGCCGTGAACATCTCGTCGGCGACGGGGTCGTAGACGAGGCCGCAGATGGTTTCATTGCCACGACGCAGGGCAATGGTGATGGTATAGTGCTGGCCATTCAAGAAGTTAGTGGTGCCGTCGATGGGGTCAACGAGCCAGCGATGGGTTTCGTCGTCGCGCTCGGCGGGGGCGAATTCCTCGCCGGTCAGGCCCCACGGGTACCGAGAAAGAAGGCGGTCGCGGATCAGGGTTTCGGAATCGCGGTCGGCATCGGAGACGAAGTCACCCGGGCCCTTTACGCCGATCTCCAGATCGCGAAAACGCTTGAAATGTTCGAGGGTTAGCGCGCCGGCCTCGCGGGTGGTGGCGACCATGTCGGCGAGGATGGCGTTGTAATCGTGGCTCATGATGCGAGGGCCGCGATGAGCCCCTCCGGGTCGTCGGTGGTGATCTGGTCGACTTTGAGCGCCAGGAGGCGCCGGACTTTTGGGAGAGTCGTGTCGTCGACTGTGCGGATGGTCCAGGCGTCGATGCGCCGGCCGGCGGCGTGAATGGGCGCCACGATGTCAAAGCCCGCGGCGTCGGCTTCGAGCACGATGTCGTAGGCGAGGTAGATCATTTCGGCGTCGGGCGCGGTGTTGAGGGCGTCGTTGATGAATGCCGAGAAGTCACCCGTGGCTTTCAGACGGGCGAGGGATTCGCCGTAGCAAGGGTCGTAGCCGGTGCGCAGATTGGGGGCCGAGTTCGCTAGCAGACTGATAGCATCGAAGTCGCCGCCCGAGAGAATGAGTGAACGCGCGACAGGGCCGACGGTGGCGCCGAAATTGGCGACCACTTCCGGGGTGAGGGCCGCGCAATCTTCCTTGAAATCGAGCTGCAGCAGCGCATCGGGATTCGGCTGGTTTTGCGCGAGCAGGCCGCAGAGGTCTTCGAGCAGCATCACCTTGTCGGCGATGGGCTGCCCATCGCTGCCGCGCAGGTGCAAATCGCGGAGGACTGCGGCCGGCGTTTCGCGCACGAGGCCAGACCCGGTGGTCTCTTCTTCGAGCGAGAAGTTATGGAGGATAGCACAGCCGTGGCCGGCGTGGATAACCAGGTCCACCTCGACGCTGGCGCCGAGGCGCATGGCTTCCAATATGCGGCTGCCGGTGAAGACTGGGTCAGAGGCCTTGCGGCGGCCGCGGTGCCATTTGAGCCAGGTGCGGTGACCGCCCTGTTCGATATGGAGCGGGTCGCTCATGCCTCGCTCCGGAAAATCTGCTTGTTGTCGCGATAGGCGGCGACGGCGCGGGGGGCGAGGTTGACGCCCTGACCGTTTTTGAACTGGCCGGGGTGATCAACCATGGCTTTTACGCGGGTGCCGTCGGGCAGGTTGAGATCGAGGAGGCCGTGGGTGCCATAATCGGTGACCCGGTGGACCTTTGCGGCACCCGGTTCGGCGGCGACGAGATCGAGGGCTTCGGGGCGGATGGCGAGGGTTGCCGGGCCGTCGGCGACGGCGAGCGGATGGCTGAAGCTGGCGCGGGTGAAAGTGCCGTTGGAGACGGTGCCTTCGATCAGGTTCATCGTGCCGATGAAGCCGGCGACGAAGGGGGTTTGGGGATCGCGGTAGACGACGTCGGGGCGGTCGATCTGCTCGGTGCGGCCATCGCGCATGACGACGATGCGGTCGGCCATGGAGAGGGCTTCGTCCTGGCCGTGGGTCACGAACAGGGTGGTGATGCCGACGCGCTGCTGGATGTCGCGGACTTCTTCACGCAGGCGCTCGCGCAGGTGCTGGTCGAGGCTGGCAAAGGGTTCGTCGAGCAGCAGGATTTTGGGTTCGAGCACGAGCGAACGGGCAAGGGCGACGCGCTGCTGCTGGCCGCCGGACAATTGGGTGACGCGGCGCGAGCCATAGCCGCCGAGGCCTACGAGTTCGAGCACGGCTTCAACCCGGCGCTTGATCTCGTCGGCCGGGAGGCGACGCAGTTTCAGGCCAAAGGCTAGGTTTTTGAAGACGTCCATATGGGTCCAGAGCGCGTGACTCTGGAACACCATGCCAGTGGGACGTTTTTCCGGCGGCATATGGGTGATGTCCTGGCCGTCGATGGTGATGAGGCCCGAGGTTGGCTGTTCAAAACCGCCAACCATGCGCAGGAGCGTCGACTTGCCGGAGCCCGAGGGGCCGAGGAGGCAGACGAGTTCGCCATCGGCCACTTCGAGCGAGAAGGAGTCCACGGCCTTGGTGCCGCCGGGGAAGAGCTTTGTGACGTCTTTGATAGTCAGAACGGACATTTTTATTCCTTCACCTCTCGGGCGGCGGCGAGATTGGCGCGAGGGGCATCGGCCGGAAAGCTGGCGTGGGATGGGGTGGAGCGCAATGATGGCAGGGGGTGCCAATGGACACCCTCACCCCCAACCGAATTCGCTTCAGCGAATTCGGTGACGCTGCGCGATTCGACCTCTCCCCCAGAGGGAGAGGTGAGCCGCAACCAGAGAGCTAGCGTGTGCCGGCACCCCCTCCCAACCTCCCCCGTCAAGGGGGAGGTGCTGGATCGAGTTTGGCGCAGGCAGCGGGTCAAACCCACCGCTGCGGCACCCTCCCCCTTGCGGGGAGGGTTGGGGAGGGGGGCGGGAGCCGAGATGTGTGAGATGGCCACGCTCATGCGCCAAAGCCCTTGGCGAAGGAGCCGGAATTGACGACGCGGCGCGCGAAGAGGAGGGCGATGAAGCTTGGGACCCAGAGGAGGACCGAGAGCACTGCGCCATATTGGATGACGGGCTGGTTGTTGATGAAGGAGATCATCAGCACCGGCAGGGTGCGCACCTGGGGCGCGCCGATGAGCCAGGCGCCTTCGGTTTCGTAGAAGGTGCCGACAAAGCTCAGGAGCAGGGCCGCAGCGATGGTCGGGCCGGCCTGTGGCAGGGTGATCGACCAGAAGACCCGGAGCGGCGAGGCGCCGACATCCCTTGCGGCTTCTTCCATGCGGCGGTCGACGGCCTGGAAGGCGGCGACGGGAATCCAGATCATGAAGAGAAGGGTTCCCACGAGCTGGATGAGGACGACACCCCAGAAGGTGCCGATGAGATTGAGTTGCAGGAAGATGCCGGCGATGGCGACGAGCAGGCCGAATTTTGGAAAAGCGTGACCGGCGAGAAACGAGAAAAACAAAATATCGCGGCCGGGGAAGTCGAGGCGGGCGAAGGCGTAGGCCGCGGGCAGGCAGATGATGGCGGAAAGAACCGTCACCGTGGTGGCAAGCGTCAGGCTCATGGTGATGGAGCTCCAGACGTCGGCCCGGGCCAGCGTCTGGTACCAGAACTTTAGGCCAAATTCCTGCGGGATGACCGAGGGGAAGCGCCAGACATTGGTGAAGGCCCAGGTGCCGACGACGAGCAGCGGGAAGACGATCACGAGTGTGAGGATGACGGCGAAGGCGATGCCGGTCCAGTCGATCGGCTGTGAGACTTTGATAGAGGGGGCGCTCATTTTTAGGGCGTCCTGTTCTTGGCGACGGACCGCACATAGAAGAGCCCGAAGACGATGCAGAAGCCGAACGTGATGACGGCCTGGGTGATGGCATTGGTGGGATCGAACAGGTCGCGGAAGGTGCGCTGCATGAACGGACCCATCATTTCCGGCGCGGCGGGACCCAGCACGTAAGGCAGGGTAAAGGCCGAAAAGATGCCGAGGACGGCGAAGGAAATGGCGACGAGGATCGAATTGGAAATGCGCGGCAGGATGATGTGCCGGAGGAGCGCAAAGCGCCCTGCCCCGACATCGCGCGCCGCTTCGATGGCCTGATTGGACACATTGCCGAGGCCAGAAAGAAGGATCAGCACCGTCAAGGGGATATTGTCCCAGACAAGGCCGATGACCGGGCCCCAGGGGGTGAGGTAGGGCGACTTGATCTTGGGGAGGCCCACGGAATTGAGCAGGAGATCGACAGTGCCATTGGGGCCGAGCACGCGGATGAAGGCGAAGCTCAGGATGATCGAGGGCACGAACATCGGGAAGATGGCGAGGCCCTGCACATAGGCTGCGATGCGCGAATTGGAAAAGCGCAGATAAAGCGCGATCGGCAGGCAGATAATCAGCAAGAAAATGGCGCAGACGCCCGTGGTCCAGAGCGTGATGGCAAGGTTCGCCCGGCTATAGGGATCGCTGGCGAAGAACTGGTAGCTCGAGACCGAAAGGGCGCGCCCGCCATCGGGCGTCGGCAGCCAGAGGGTCTGGATCACAGCCGAAATGATCGGCCAGATGATGAGCCAGAGAACGAGCAGGACGGGGGCGGCCACGAGCAAGAGGCCGATCGGCCTCTTGCGTTGCGTGGGTGCGGGCGCCAAGGCGCCCGCGTCTGTAGTGGTCACGAGGCAGGGTCCACGTTCGGAGCAACGGCGCGGTACCAACCATCATTGATGGCCGTTTCCCATTTGCCGCCCGGGAAGGTCGGGATGGAGGCCGGGATGATGTCGGCAAACTTCTCGCGCAGATCGGCGGAGATATAGTCCCAGCTGACGCCGGGGAAGCCGCCGAGTTCGGTGAGAACGGCAGACTGGATTTCCTCGGTGAGGAGGAAGTCGGCCAAGAGCAGCGCCGAATCCTTGTTGGCGCCGTTGGAGAGCACGGCGATATAGGTGAAGCCGCCGGGCAGGCCGAGATCCTGAAGCTGGACGAGGCCGGTGGTTTCCGGGAGAACGCCCTGGGCGATGGCCGAGAGAGCCTGATCGGACCAGGCCGGGATCATGGTGACGGCCGACTGGCCGAGCAGCTGCAGCGACTGGGTATTGCCCGACGTATAAGCGCCGCCTTCGAAGAGCGAGGGGGCGAGGTCGTTGAGCATTGCAAAGGCCGGCGTCAGGGCCTGTTCGGCAAATTCGGGGGTGAAGTTGTCGACGGTAAACTTCTTCGGATCGTTGCCATTGGCTTCAAAAATGGCGCGACGAACGAAGTTGCCACCCGAACCGCCCTTGTTGGGACGATTGTAGATGAACTGGCCCGGGTTTGCCTTGATCCAGGTGACGAGGTCAGCCCAGGTCTTCGGCACGGAGGCCGGATCGAGCTTGGTGGTGTCGTAAGCGAGGAGAACCTGCGAACCGCGATAGGCGAGGCGGGTCGGGATGTCGTTGGCGAGCGGGTTGACCTTGGAATAGTTGGAAAGGCCGGCGGCTGCGAAATCGACGAAGAGACCCTTGTCGATGGCGCCAGCATTGACGCGGGTATCATAGCCTTCAAAGAGGTCGGCCTGCGGATCGGCACCGCTGGCAAGCGCTGCGAGAGCGCGGTCGCCGATGGCGGCAACGCCCGGACCGTCGCCACCGTCAACGAGGTTGAGCGTGATGCCGGCATGGGCGGCTTCGAATTTGGGCTTCACCACATTGGTCCAGAAGTCGATGACGTTCTGGTCCGAGGTGAAATAGACGTCAATCACGCCTTCGGCGGCGAAGGCCATGCGCGGCATAATCGTGACGCCGGCCGTGACGGCAGCGGCGGAAATCAGGAAATGGCGGCGTTTCATCGTGTTCTCCCATATGGGTAGCCCCAAGAGCTACCCTAGCTGCGCTGGCGACGGAGTCCATGAGCCGGCAAGGCCGACAAGCCGATGCGCACCAGCCCGCATCCGCAAACTCTGATGGAACTCCCCTCCTCTGCTGCGTCGCGCGGGGCAATTCCGAATTCTCTGTCGGATATTGCCGGCCACGCAACGCGCATGCATAGACAACACCGAATGACGCTTGCACACAAGTGCATTTGCATCTCTTTCGGTGAAGCTAGATATTTGGCTTCGATAACGCTTTCATGACAGCGTGTTCATTGCGCGCGTGTGCAACGCTGTGCAAGGGGCAAAACGAGCCCGGCCGGACCGGCTATTCCGCTGATGGCCTTACGCTTTTTCGCCAGATGGGAATGGGCTCGAAAATCCGCCTGCCGGTTTCGGCAGGAACGGTCTGACCGAGCAGTTCAACCAGGTGATCACCCATGGCGGCGAAGGGCTGGGCGAAGGTGGTGAGCTTGTAGGATTGCCAATCGCCCTCGTCGATATCGTCGAATCCGACAAGGCAGAGATCGCCCGGCAGGGAGAGGCCGAATTCGTGGCGGGCGGCATCCATGAAGCCGAGCGCCAGGAGATCGGTGACGCAGAAGACGCCATCGGGGCCATCGGAGCGGCCGAAGAGGCGGCGGGCGCTTTCGTAGCCGGAGGCGTAGTTGGTGGGACCGGCGGCCATGACGGTGACGTCCATGCCTGCCTCTTTCGCGACCTCGACGAAGACGCGTTCGCGTTCGAGGAGGCTCGCGGTGCTCGCCGTGGAGGTGACGAGGGCGAGGCGCTTGCAGCCGGCGCGGCGGAGCAGGAAGAAGGCTTCGCGTCCACCCATTTCATTGTCGACGCTGAGATTGTGGCAACCGGTCAGGGGATCGTCGCGATTGATCAGCACGACCTGCTGGCCATTGGCGAGGCTGGTTTCGATCAGTTTTGCCGAGGGCGTGCCGGAAAGGACCACCGTGGCATCGGCGCGATAATTGAGGGTCTGGCGCAGGGCTGAGGCCACGCTTTCCTCGTCGGTGCCGGTATTGATGATCATGATCACCTTGCCGGCAGCCTGCAGTTTTCGCGTGAGGACGTCGACGAGGCGGGCACGGATGGGGGTCGTCATGTCGGCGACGACGAGGCAGACGATATTGCTGCGTTCGCGCAGGCCGCGGGCCAGGTGATTGACGTGGTAGCCAAGTTCGCTCGCGGCTTCGAGCACCTTGCGGCGGGTTTCCTCGGAAACGCTGGCGCCATCGGTAAAGGTGCGCGACACGGCCGAGCGCGACACGCCGGCGCGTTCGGCCACCGTGCGGGCGCTGACAAAGGGGCGGCGTTCCTGCTCGCTCATGATGGGGGCCTTTGGTTGACGGCCGCGATAGTGCTTTCTATGCGGCCGCCGTCAAGGGGCGTCAGGCCTTTAGCGCGTTTGCGTGGTGGGCGATGTGGGTGCCGATGAAGCTGGCGATGAAATAATAGGAGTGATCGTAGCCGAGGCGCAGGTTGAGCGTGACCGGGTGATTGTGGCGCGCGGCTTCGGCGGTGAAGATTTCGGGTTTGAGCTGCTCGGCGAGGAAATTGTCAGCTTCGCCCTGGTCGATCAGGATGGGCAGGCGTTCGGTCGCGGAAGCGAGGAGCGCGGTTGCGTCGTATTGTTTCCACGTCTCGCGGTCGGGGCCGAGATAGGCGGCAAAGGCTTTTTCGCCCCAGGGCACCTGGCTTGGCGCGACGATGGGGGAAAAGGCGGAGACGGCGCGGTAGCGGCCGGGATTTTTGAGGGCGATGGTGATGGCGCCGTGGCCGCCCATGGAGTGGCCCATGATCGAGCGGCGTTCGCTGACCGGGAAATTGGCTTCGATGAGAGCGGGCAGTTCGTCCACGATGTAGTCGTACATGCGGAAGTGTGCGGCCCAGGGGGCTTGGGTGGCGTTGAGGTAGAAGCCGGCGCCTTTGCCGAGGTCGTAGGCGGGGTCGTCGGCGACGTCATCGCCGCGGGGCGAGGTGTCGGGGGCGACGACGATGACGCCGTGCTCAGCCGCATAGGCCTGGGCGCCGGCTTTTGTCACAAAATTCTGCTCGGTGCAGGTGAGGCCGGAGAGCCAGTAGATGACGGGGAGGCGGGTGCCTTCAGCGTGCTGGGGCACGAAAATGCCGAAGGTCATGTCGCAGTTGAGGGTTTTGGACGTGTGCCGGAAAACGCTCTGCGTGCCGCCGAAACTGGCGTGTTGTTCGATGAGATTCATTGGATTGGTATCTTCGTGCCGGGTCTGGCTGCAAAGCTCCGGCCGCCCCTCTTCCTCGATGTCATTCCCGCGAAAGCGGGAACCCCTGTTTTAAACGGAGGTCCCCGCTTTCGCGGGGATGACGGTCGGTGGGTGGCGCGACTTGGCTGCCAAATTACAAAAGAATCAGTACTTGATGACCGAGCGGATCGACTTGCCTTCGTGCATGAGGTCGAAGGCGGTATTGATCTCGTCGAGGCCCATGGTGTGGGTCACGAAGGGTTTTAAGTCGATCTTGCCCGCCATGGCGTCTTCGACCATGCCGGGGAGCTGGGTGCGGCCCTTGACGCCACCGAAGGCGGTGCCCATCCACTTGCGGCCGGTGACCAGCTGGAACGGGCGGGTGGAGATTTCCTGGCCGGCGCCGGCAACGCCGATGATGATCGACTGGCCCCAGCCGCGATGGGCGCATTCGAGCGCGGCGCGCATGACGTTGACATTACCGATGCACTCGAAGGAGTGATCGACACCCCAGCCGGTCATTTCGACGATGACCTGCTGGATCGGCTTGTCGTGATCTTTTGGGTTGATGCAGTCGGTGGCGCCGAATTCGCGGGCGAGGTCGAATTTGCCGGGATTGGTGTCGACGGCGATGATGCGGCCGGCCTTGGCCTGGCGGGCGCCCTGAATGACGGCGAGGCCGATGCCGCCGAGACCGAAGACGGCGACGCTATCGCCTTCCTGCACTTTTGCCGTGTTGTGGACGGCGCCGATGCCGGTGGTGACGCCGCAACCGAGCAGACAGACGTGCTCGTGGTTAGCTTCGGGGTTGATCTTGGCGAGGGAGAATTCGGCGACGACCGTATATTCGGAGAAGGTCGAGCAGCCCATGTAGTGGTAGAGCGGCTGGCCATTATAGGAAAAACGGGTGGTGCCGTCGGGCATGACGCCCTTGCCCTGGGTGGCGCGCACGGCGGTGCAGAGATTGGTTTTTCCCGACTTGCAGAAGAGGCACTCGCCGCATTCGGCGGTATAGAGCGGAATGACGTGGTCGCCCGGTTTTACCGAGGTGACGCCTTCGCCGACTTCGACGACGGTGCCGGCGCCTTCATGGCCGAGAACGACGGGGAAGAGGCCTTCCGGGTCGTCGCCCGAAAGTGTGAAGGCATCGGTGTGGCAGACGCCCGTATCGGTGATCCTGATCAGCACTTCGCCCTTCTTGGGCGGGGCGACGTCGATCTCGACGATTTCCAAGGGCTTTCCGGGTGCGAAGGCAACGGCAGCACGGGATTTCATCTGGGCTCTCCTTTTGGGCGTCTGTTTCCGTCAGGTACAAGTGGAACCGGGCCGGCGCAAGCCCGGTGGGTGTCCATGGCCGGGTCCGATTGTATATGCTGTCCCCGACAGCCCAAGGGAGTGGACCATGCAGCTCAAGGATTCGACGCTTTTTCGCCAGGCCGCGCTTGTGGGGGAGCGCTGGATCGAGGCGGATGGAGCCGGCATTGCGGTGACCAATCCGGCGACGGGCGAAGTAATCGGGCATGTGCCCAAGCTGGGTGCGGCGGAAACGCGCGAGGCCATCGAGTTTGCCGAGGGCGCGCAAAAACTGTGGGCGAAGCGGACGGCCAAGGAGCGGTCCAATATTTTGCGGCGCTGGTTCGAGCTGATGATCGAGAACAAGGAGGACTTGGGCAAGATTCTCACGCTCGAACAGGGCAAGCCTGTGGCCGAGGCGACGGGGGAGATCGTCTATGGGGCGAGCTTTATCGAATGGTTCGCCGAGGAGGCACGGCGGGTTTATGGCGACCTGATCCCCGGGCATCGGGCGGATGCGCGGATCATGGTGATGAAGCAGCCGATCGGTGTGGTCGCGGCGATTACGCCGTGGAATTTTCCTAATGCGATGATCACGCGAAAAGCGGGGCCGGCGCTGGCGGCGGGTTGTGCGATGGTGCTCAAGCCGGCTTCGCAGACGCCATTTTCGGCTATTGCCATTGCGGTTTTGGCGGAGCGGGCTGGATTGCCCAAGGGGCTTTTCAGCGTCGTAACCGGCTCCGCTAGGGAAATTGGGGCGGAGATGACCGCCAATCCGATCGTGCGGAAGCTGACGTTTACTGGGTCAACCGAGGTGGGGGCCGAGCTCTACAAGCAGAGCGCGCCGACGATCAAGAAACTGGGGCTGGAGCTAGGGGGCAATGCGCCGTTTATCGTTTTTGACGATGCCGATCTCGATGCGGCTGTCGACGGGGCGCTGATCGCGAAGTTTCGCAACAATGGGCAGACCTGCGTCTGCGCCAATCGCATCTATGTGCAGGACGGTGTGTATGACGCCTTTGCGGAAAAGCTCAGCAAGGCCGTAGGCACGCTGAAAACGGGCAATGGCTTTGACGAGGGTGTTATTCTGGGGCCGCTGATCGATCAGGCGGCGCTCGAAAAAGTGGAAGAGCACGTCGCCGATGCTTTGGGCAAGGGCGCAAAAGTGCTGCGCGGGGGCAAGGTTTCCCCGCTTGGGGGCACATTCTATGAGCCGACGGTTCTGGCCGATGTGACGGCGGAGATGGCCGTGGCGCGGGAAGAGACCTTTGGGCCGGTAGCGCCGCTGTTCCGCTTCAAGGACGAGGCCGATGTCATCGCGCAGGCCAATGATACCGAGTTCGGGCTGGCTTCTTATTTCTATGCGCGGGACCTGAGCCGGGTGTGGCGGGTTGCCGAGGCGCTCGAATATGGGATGGTCGGTGTAAACACCGGGCTCGTTTCCACCGCCGAGGCGCCGTTTGGCGGCGTAAAACTCTCGGGGCTGGGGCGCGAGGGGTCGCGCTATGGCATCGAAGACTTTGTCGAGATCAAATATGTCTGCCTCGGGGGAATTGCCTGAGATTTTTGGCAACTGGCATCGGCGCGGGGGCTAAAACCGCTGCCGGAGGCCGTGTCCCACACTGCGACAAATCGCGCGCCGAACCTCGGAAGTCACTGACTCACGGGGGTTTTCTTTTCCGTCATATGACAGTTTTTTAACGTTTTCTTCATGCGCCAGTCTTTCGCCCCATTTGCCCCTTAGCTCAGCCTCGCCTGCTCATCACGAGACGGTGAAGACGGTTTCAAGGCGGTTTTTGGGCAGCATTGCGCCATGCGTTTGCTGCATGCCCGCCATGCGACAACTTTACCGGCTTGGCGACGTTGCCGGAAATTGATGGATAGCGAAGAACAACAAGCGTCACAAATGCTCACCGCCCCAAATAATCGACTGTCTCGCCGCGCCTTTCTCTCCGGCGCCGCCGCTTCCATCGCCTTGCTTACTTCCACATCGCTGACCCAGACTGTCCTGGCGATCGAGCCCATGTCGGGCGCCTTCGACTATGACAGCTTCTCTCAGCGCATGAAGGACCTGGCGGCTCAGCCCTATCAGAGCCCCGTCCTGATCGACTCCCCGGTCTATACCGGCCTCAACTATGACGGCTATCGCCGCGTGCAGTTCAACACGGACAAGGCACGCTGGCGCGGTGACGATCACGGTTTTCAGATCCAGGCCTTTCCGCCCGGTTGGCTCTTCAAGGAAACCGTCTCGGTCTATGAAATCACCGATGGCGATGCGCATCCCTTCGCCTTCGACAGCGAAGATTTCATCTATCACTTCGATGACGATACCGAGCGCAAGACGATTGAGACCGCGGAATTCCCGGGTATTGCCGGCTTCCGTATCAACTATCCTCTCAATACGCCCGACCTCGCAGACGAACTCGTCGCGTTCCTGGGCGCCAGCTATTTCCGCGCCCTGGGCCGCGGCAATATCTATGGGTCGAGCGCGCGTGGCCTGCTCATCAATTCCTGGCGCGAAGGCCCGGAAGAATTTCCGCGTTTTTCCGAATTCTATGTGGAGCGCCCCACGGGCGAGGGTCCACTGACTGTTTATGCCGCGCTTGAAAGCCCGAGCGTGACTGGCGCCTATCGTTTCCTGATTTCACCGGCGGGCGAAAACCAGCAGGAGACGGTGATGGATGTCACGGCGCGGCTCTATTTCCGCAGCGATATCGGGGAAATCGGCATTGCGCCGCTGACCTCGATGTTCCTCTTTGCCGAGACCAATCGCCACCAGTTCGACGATTTCCGGCCGCAGGTGCATGATTGCTCTGGGCTCGTCTTCGAACCCGAGGCCGGGCTGCCGCAATGGCGCCAGCTCAATAATACGCCGCAATTGGGCAATTCCTTCTTCTGGGATGCCAATATGCGCGCCTTTGGCCTTTATCAGCGCAATCGCAACTTTGACGACTACCAGGATGCCGGCGCGCATTACGAGCGCCGCCCCTCCATGCGTGTCGAACCGACCCATGATTGGGGCCAGGGCCAGGTGCGTCTCATCGAAATTCCGGCCAAGTCGGAAACCGATGACAACATCGCGGCGTTCTGGATTCCGAACGAACCGCCCAAGGCCGGCCAGGAACGTGAATATGGCTATCGCCTGATCTGGGGTGACCTCGTTCCCAAGGAAGATGCCGAACTGGCGCATGTGGTTGAAACCCGCATTGGCCAGGGTGGCGTTTCCGGCGTCGAAAACGCGGCAACCCTGCGGAAATTCGTCATCGACTTCGATGGCGGGCGGCTCGCAGACCTGTCGCCGGACACGATCTTCGAAGTCGATGCCAAGGCATCGGCCGGTGAAATTACATCGTCGACCTTCTCGCAGATCGACGCCAATGGACTTTGGCGTCTGGTCCTCGATGTCGAGACGGAAGGTCAGAACCTTATCGAGCTGCGGGCCAGCATTGGCTCCGGCGGCGAACCACTGACGGAAGCCTGGCTTTATCAGTGGCGCGGAGAACCTGCATGAAGCACCAGCCCTTTCAGCCTATTGACGGCCTTCCCAATGCCCCTCTCGCCATGCCCAAGCAGACGCTTGAGCGCGGCCCGGCCTTTGGCGGCTTCTTCAAGGCCTTCTTTCTCGTCTGGCAGCGCAACTAGGGCAAGGTGAATGGCTAATCGGTTCACTCCGGGGCGGGCTGGGTGGCTGCGGCTGCTCACGCTGGGCTTCGCCGCGGCCGTGAGCCTGACCGCCGGCATCGCCTTTCTCGACCTGATCGGGGGCAATCGCCCGGTTTTTCTTGATTGGTTGCGCACGATCCTGCTCGTCCTGACCGGCTTCTGGCTGGTCTGGGGTGGCACGATCGGGCTTTTGGGGGCGCTGTCGCCGAAATCGCGGCGCCTCATGGACCTGACGCGGCCCGAGGGCAAGACGGCCATTCTGGTGCCGATCTACAATGAAGACCCGGTCGAAACCTTTGCGCGCATTGCGGCGATGAACCGGCAGATTGTCGCCAAGGGTCTCGGCGAGCATTTTCATTTCGCCATTCTCTCGGACACGACATCGCTCGAGGTTGCGGCCGAGGAAGCGAGCGAATTCGAGCGGCTGATCGTCGAGCCGGACGCGCCGGGGCGCATCTTCTATCGCCGCCGCGAGCGCAATGTCGGCCGCAAGGCCGGCAATATCGAGGATTTCATCGCCCGCTCGGGCGCGGCTTATGACTATGCCATCATTCTCGATGCCGACAGCCTGATGGAAGCCGAGACCATGCTGGCCATGGTGCGGCGCATGGATAGTGATCCGAAACTCGGACTCTTGCAGACGGTGCCGGTGGTGATCGCCGCGCGGACCCTGTTCGGGCGCATGATGGCTTTTTCCTCGGCCTATTTTTCGCGCTATTTTGCCCGTGGCTCCGCCATGCTGCAGGGCGAGGACGGTCCCTATTGGGGGCATAATGCCATTGTGCGCGTGCGCGCCTTTGCCTCCTGCTGCGGCCTGCCGGTGCTTTCGGGAAAACCGCCCTATGGTGGGCATATCTTGAGCCACGACTATGTCGAGGCGGCGCTTTTGGCTCGCGGCGGCTGGAAGGTTGAGGTCGATCCTGAACTGCTCGGTTCGTTCGAACAGGGGCCGGAGAACCTCATCGAATATGCCAAGCGTGACCGCCGCTGGTGCCAGGGCAACCTGCAGCATCGCCGGCTGATTGCTGCGCCGGGGCTGAAATTCTGGAGCCGGTTCACCTTCGTCCAGGGCATCATGGCCTATCTCGCCTCGCCGCTCTGGCTGCTGTTGATGGCGGCGAGCCTGCTTTCAAGCCTTACGCCCGATAGCGGCGGCGAGCGCTGGGGGGCGACGCCCTGGGTGATCGGCGCCGGTGTGCTGGCAACGCTGCTCCTGCCCAAATTCGCCATTGCCCTCCGCGGCGCCATGGACGGCACCAATGCGGCCTTTGGCGGCTGGCGGATCATTCCCTCGGTGTTGAGCGAGATTGTCATCTCGACTGTGATCGCCCCGGTTCTGCTCGGCTTTCAGAGCCGCGCGGTGTTCCAGATTCTTTTCGGCATGGATGGCGGCTGGCCGGCAACCGAGCGCGACGCCAAGGCGGTGCCGCTGAAGACGGCGTTTTCGGCGAGCTGGTGGATCGTTTTGGCGGCGCTCGCGGCCTTGGTGTTCATGGCCTATGCCGGGCCGGCATTCCTGCCCTGGTTGCTGCCGGTGGCGGGTCCTGCCCTCCTCGCGCCCTTCGTCATCTGGGCAACGGCGCGCGGCGGCGAGCGGCCGGTCAGCACCTGGCTATTCTCGACCGCCAATGAACGGGCACCAAGCCCGATCATCGTCGAAGCCGATGCCATCCTCGCCAGTTGGCGGGCGACCGAGCCTGTCGTGACGGTGGGCCTTGCCGAAGTCGCCGTCCATGCTTGAGCGCAAGCCGACCGTCTGGGATCGTATCCCGGGCCTGCGCGCCATTGCGGCTGGCCCTGCCCCCCTGCCCCAGGGCGCGCGCGACGAGCGGCTCGACATGTTCCGCGGGCTGGCGCTGGTGATGATTTTTATCAATCATGTGCCGGGCAATGTGTTCGAGGCTTTCACCAATCGCAATTTCGGCTTTTCCGATGCGGCTGAGGCTTTCGTCTTCATGTCGGGCGTTGCGGCAGGACTCGCTTATTCGGGCGCGTTCCTCAAGCAGGTGCCGGTCTGGCTTGCTATTGCGCGGCCCTGGGCGCGAGCGCGGCAGCTCTATTTCGTGCACCTGACGCTGACCTTCATCTTCCTCGGCACCTTTGCCGCGGCGGCGCATTTTTTTGGCCTCTATGAGCTGCTGACGACCAATAATCTGAAGGCGCTGGCGCAGAAGCCGCTCGAGGTGCTGATCGGCATTCCGCTGCTGACGCATCAGTTCGGCTATCTCAATATCCTGCCGCTCTACCTGACCTTCCTGCTGGTGACGCCGGCGCTGATCGTCGTCGGTTTGAAAAAGCCCTATTGGTTGGTGGCGGGCTCGGTGCTGCTCTGGGTGCTGGCCGGCACGTTCAGGCTCAATTTCCCGAACTATCCCAATTCTGGCGGCTGGTTTTTCAATCCGCTTTCCTGGCAGTTGATCTTTGTGCTGGGGCTTGTGGCCGGCATGGGCATGAAGCTCGGCAAGCGCGCCTTTCCGACTCATCCCCTGGCATTTCTGCTGGCGCTGGGATTTCTGGTCCTGTCGCTGTTGTGGATGAAAGTGTCGCCGGTGGGCGCCATGGGCAATGGTGTCTTGCGCTGGTTCTGGCAGATCGGGGCGCCCTTCCACATCCACTCCTTCGACAAGACCTTTCTTTCCCTGCCGCGGCTCTTGCATGCGCTGTGTCTGTTCTATGTGTTGGCTTCCATTCCCAGCATGCAGGCGATTGCCGCTTCGCCCTGGGTTTCTCCGCTGCGCGCCATGGGGCGGCAGGGCCTTGCGGTTTTTGCCACGGGCACGGCGCTGAGTCTGCTGTTCCAGGCGGTAAAGGCCGGCGTGCCGGAGAGTGCTCTTACCGATGCAGCGATCCTGGTGGTGGGGCTGTCGATCCAGGTCGGGCTCGCCTATGCGCTCAACCATACGGTCAAGATGAAGGCAGCGCTGGCGCGGGCGAAGGCCTGAATGCTTTTAAAAACACCGGCTGTCATCCCGGCGAAGGCCGGGATCCATCTTGAGATCTCAGGATGGGCCCCGGCCTTCGCCGGGGTGACAATCGAGTATTGGGCAGCTTCACAAACCTAGCCGCTGCGCCAGTGGGGCTGGGGTTCGGCGAGGGTCTGCAGGTCCTGGGCGGCGACGCCGTCGATGCGGCGGATGAGGAGCCGGGTCAGTTCGCCACCGGCGGCAAAGACGTCCTCGCGAATGCTGTCCATCTGCGGGAAGAGCGTCGGCAGAATGCCCGAGGTCTGCTTATAGATCAGTTGCACTTCGCGCCCGAGGGTCACGCCGCCCTCGGTGAGGCCGCCGACGAGGGCAATGGTGCGCATTTCGCTGTCGCAGACGATGCCATCCGGCCGGTCCCCGGCGGCAGCGAGCTCCATGCCGACGCTGCGCATTTCGGCGGGGCTGAGCTTGACCGTGCCTTCGAGGACGCGCGCCTCGATGCCGGCGCGCGCCGCCTCCTTGCGGAAACTGGTGACGATATTGTGGTAATTGGTGGTACTGTCATCGCCGATGACGAGCATGATATCGCGACAGCCCTTGCCGGCGAGGCGTCTGACCGCCAGCGCCGCAAAATCCTCGGAATGAAAATCGTGATAGGCGTGCGGCGTATAAAACTCCGTGCGCCCATGGCTGACGAAGGGGAAGTCGGCATCGATCATCATCTGCACGCGCGGATCGCGCGGGCCGGTATGGGTGATAATCACGCCATCGGCGGTGCGATTGGAGAGAATGTAGTTGATCGTGTCGGTCGACAGGTGCCGCTCGAATTCGGGGATCACCGTCAGGTGGTAGCGCGTGCCCTGAATGGCGTGGCCGATGCCCTGGATCATGCTGCGGGCAAAATCGATTGAATCTTCCGAGCCATCGAGCACCAGGGCAATGACATTGGTTTTGCCGGTGCGCAGGCGCACGCCGGCGCGATCGGGCACATAGCCGAGCGCCTTGGCCGCTTCGTTGACCTTGTCGCGGGTTTCCTGCTTGAGCGTGGTGCCGCCCCTTAGGGACAGGGAAACAGTGGAAAGGCTGAGACCAGTCATCTCGGCGATGGTCTTGAGCGTCACGCGCCGCTTGCCACTGGCCATATTGTTCGTCGTCGTCTTGCTGCTCATTGCTTTCCCCGCCCCGATTTTACACGGGCGCGCCGGCAAACCAATGATGAATTTTTTGCAACGTTGGATAAGATTCAGGCCGGGCTGAAATCGATGCAACCCTCGTATCACCATTGAAAAATAATGATAAAAAACTCTATATGTCAGCATGCATGACAATTTTCGAATTGTAATTGCAACGTTGCATCACATGTGATTACGTTCTGGCCGTTCGGGATGTGGAGGTCCCGGATAATGCCGCATGCGATAAGCGGCAGCAGAGCAGAGGAGGAGTTAATGCTCAGAACCGGTTTTCTGACGACGGTGGCCGCCATGACCTTGATGGCCGCGTCCGCGATCCCCGCCCAGGCGGAAGTATCGTTCATGTATCCCGAATGGCTGGCGGCACTGGTCGAGCCCGGCATCACGGCCTTTGAGGCCGAGACCGGCGAAACCGTGAAGGCCATCAAGCTGCCGGGCCAGGGCTATGACCAGCGCATCGCGCTCGATCTCAGCGCCGGCACTGCCGCCGATGTCAATGTGATGGACTCCTTCATGGTCAGCGAACTGGCTTCGGCCGGTTATCTGCTGCCGCTCAACGAGCCGCTCAATGGCTGGGACCAGTTCGAGCCCTATATGAAGGGCCTCTTGGAAGTCGCGTCCTATCAGGGCCAGATCTATGCCCTGCCCACCGATACCGACGTGCGCATGCTCTGGTATGATCTGTCCAATTTCGAGAAGGCCGGTATTCCCACCCCATGGGAGCCCAAGAGCTGGGCCGACATTCTCGATGCCGCCCAAAAACTCAAGGATGCGGGCGTGCAGTATCCGTTCCAGTTGCCGGCCGGCACCAAGCAGGCGGAAGCGGCCACCATGCAGGGCGTCTATATGGCGCTGCTCGGCGCCGACGTGCCGGAAGGCGACCGCAATCGTCTCCTCAAGCGCGATACCAATCAGTGGATCGGCGACAGCCCGGCCCTGCGCCGCACTTTCGACTTCTACCACCAGGTCTATGCCGAACGCGAACTGAACCCGGCCGATCTCAACTATGCCACCGATATCGGCGCAGCGGTGCGTGCGGCGCTGGCCAATGACCAGCTCGGCATTCTCGCCTCCGGTTCCTGGGAAGATGCATGCCTTTGGGACTGCAACACCCCGCCGAGCCGCGAGGAGCGCGATGCGCTCGTCGCCTGGACGCCGTGGCCGGGCTCGGGCGAACCCGGGACCAAGGCAACGACAAATATTTCCGGCGGCTGGGCCATCGGCGTCAATGCCAATGCCAGCGACAAGGACCTCGCCTTCAAGCTCGTGACCTCGATCTTCGACCTCGACAATTTCAAGGCCTGGACCCTGGCGACGCACCGCATGGCCGTTCGCACGGATATTTCGGAATCTCCGGAATATATGGCCGATCCGTTCCTCGCCAAGGCAACGGCACTGGCTGCCGACACCACCGGCCGCGATACCGTCCCCGGCTATCAGACCGTTTCGGCGCTGATCCAGCAGGCGACCTCGGATCTCGTCGATGGCGTGCCGGTCGAAGAAGTCGTCCAGACTTATCATGACGCGCTCGTCGACGAATTCGGCGAAGAAGCCGTCGTGACCTACGAGTAAGTCGAACCTCCCGACGCGGCGGCGCCCAAAGATGTCCTCCGGGTGCCGCCGTGACGGGTGTTTTTCTAACAATCTCCCGCGTCATTCCCGCGCAAGCGGGAATCTCATTCCCAAACGGAGGTCCCCGCTTTCGCGGGGATGACACCGAGTTTCTGGAAGCGTGTTGGCCTACCGACCGCCCAAGCGAGAAAGCCCATGAAAAACCAGGCCAATCCTTGGCTGACCGGGAATCTCTTTGTCCTGGTGCTCGGCATGTTGCCGGCAATCGTTCTTATAGGGGCGTTGCTTTATTTTACCGCCTGGGCTTTTGCCTTCTCCTTCACCGATCTGGCCCTGGTGGGCAGGAAAAGTGTCGAATGGAGCTGGGTGGGGCTCGAAAATTTCGAGCGGCTGTTTACCCGGCGCGGGTTCCTCGAATCGCTCTGGACCACCGTCATCTTCGTGTTCTTCTCGGCCATTGTCGGCCAATCGGTGCTGGGCTTCCTGCTCGCCGCCGTGTTGCGCGGCACGCAATCGAGCATTCGCAGCGTGGTGGAAGTCTGCATCATGCTCGGCTGGCTGCTGCCCGATATCGTGGCGGCATTCCTCTGGTCGGCAACGACCAGCCAGACGGGGCTGATCAATCAGTTGATCGTCGTGCCGCTCGGTTTTCGGCCGATCAACTTCATCAATGAATATGCCCTGCCCATCGTCACCATCGCCAATATCTGGAAGGGCACTGCCTGGTCCTATCTGCTGTTCTCCGCCGCGCTCGACTCGGTGTCGCGCGAAGTGGTGGAAGCCGCGAAAGTCGATGGCGCAACGCCGTTTCAGCGCATCTGGCTTGTGCAATTGCCGATCATCCGGCCGCATATTGCGACCAATATGCTCTTCATCACCATCTGGACCTTCACCTATTTCCCGCTGATTTTCGCAATGACCGGCGGCGGTCCGGGGCGGCAGACGGAAACGCTGGCCGTGTTCCTTTACAACCAGAGTTTTGCGCGCGGTAATCTCGGCTTCGGTTCGGCCATTTCGGTCGCCATGCTGGCCATTGTCGGTGTGCTCTCGCTCTTCTATCTGCGCCTCTTGCGGGAGCCCAAATAATGGACAGCCAACCCTCCCGCCTGACCGCGGTCGCCCTCGCCTTCATGGCCGTCATCTGGGTGAGCCCGTTTTCCTGGCTGATCCTGAACGCCTTCAACCCGCTCTCGACCGGCCAGCTCGAAATTCCGCGGGCCTTCGGCTTCGACAACTTCGGGCTTGCCGTGAGTGGCAATGCCGGGCGGCAGTTTCTCAACTCGATCATCATTGCCGCGGGCACGGCGACGCTTTCGGTGCTGGTCGGGATTTCGGCGGCCTATCCGCTGTCGCGCCTCAGGATTCCCGGCCGCAATGCCCTTTTGTGGACGCTGGTGCTGCTGCGCATGCTGCCTTCGGCCGGCGTTTTGGTGCCGCTCTATTTTGCTGCGCAGCGCTCGGGCCTGCTCAACCAGCTCGGCGTCATCGTGGCGCTGACCATTCTCAACCTGCCTTTCACGCTGCTGCTGTTGAAAAATTTCTTCGATACGGTGCCGATCGAACTTGAAGAAGCGGCCTATGTGGAAGGCGCCAGCCTTCTCCAGATTGTCACGAAAATCGTGTTGCCCATGTCGCGCGCCGGAATCGCGGTGGTCTGGTTCTTCAGTTTTACGGGGGCGTGGAACGAGTTCCTGCTGCCGCTGATCTTTGCGCGCGTGCAGGATGCCTTTCCAATGTCGGTGGGCCTCTATGCAGCCTTCGGGCAGCAGGGCGCCATCAATTACGGCTTCCTCACTGCCTTTTCCATTCTCTACGCTGCGCCGGCGGTCGGCGTGTATTTCTTGTTGCGGCGGAACATGAACACAGGGTTCGCCGGTGTCGGAGTCAAAGGATGACCTATTCCAATCCTCAATCTACCAAGCTCGGTCTTCTGGACGACGACCTCAAGATGGAGGGCAAGCTTCTCCGTCTCTGCGCTGACCTTGAGAAGAAAATCCGCACACCGATCGCCAATGTACCCTTCCAATGGCATGTGCAGCGCGCTGATGGTTTTTCCGCTGCCGAGGCGCTGAAGGCGGACTGGAAGACCTGGGAAAAATTTGGCCATCATTCGGTTTGGGCCAAGCACCAGGAACACACCTGGTTTGCTGCTGAAATCACCGTACCCGAAGAGGCCAAGGGCAAGGTCTTTGTCGCGCATTTCACCAGCCAGTGGCAGGATCGGCCGGGCTCGACCGACCCGCAATGTCTCGCTTATCTCGACGGCAAAGTGGCTCAGGCGCTGGATGGTAATCACACCGAACTGGTCATTGAGCGCAATGCCAAGCCGGGCAGCAAGCATGTGCTGCTGGTCAACGCTTTTACGTTCTTCGATCGGCCGCTGGTTGGCTTTGAAGTCGATTTCTTCGTGCGCAATGAACGCGCGGAAAAGCTCTATTATGACCTGCAGACGCCGCTCGATGTGGCGGTGCGGCTTTATCAGAATGATCCGCGGCGGCAAGCTATCCTGAACATCGTCGACCGTGCTTTGCGCGCGCTCGATCGGCGCGATGGGCATACCGATGCGTTTGAGGCGGGGCTACCGGCGGCGGAGAAGATTGCCAAGGAAATCTATGATCTCGTCGATACCGAGGTGCAGCCGCAGATCACGGCGGTTGGCTCGACCCATCTCGACGTCGGCTGGCTCTGGCGCGTAATGCATACGCGCGACAAGACCGGCCGCAGCTTTGCCACGGTGCTCAACCTGATGGAGGAGTATCCGCAGTTCGTCTTCATGTACAACCAGTCGGTGCTCTTCGATTTCCTGAAAAAGGACTATCCGGAAATCTGGGAGCGGATGCTCAGACGAGTAAAATCCGGGCAGTTCGAGATCGAAGGTGCCATGTGGGTGGAGCCGGACGTCAATATTGCCTCGGGCGAGTCGCTGGTGCGCCAGATCATGCGCGGCCGCCGCTTCCATATCGAGCATTTCAACGTGACGCCGAAGACGGTTTGGCTGCCGGACACGTTTGGCTATTCGGCCAACCTGCCGCAGATCATGGAAAAATCCGGGCTCGAATATTTTGTGACGTCGAAGCTTTCTTGGAACGACACCGACCGGCATCCCTATGACACGTTCTTCTGGCGTGGCATCGACGGGACCGTCACCAAGGCGCAGCTCATCACTGCCCAGAGGTATGACAGCGAACAGATTTTTACGACCTATAACGGCGATCTCTCGGTCTCCGAAACAATGGGCGCATGGAAGCGCTATGAACCCAAGGCGGCCTACAACGAAGTCGTCATGTCCTATGGCTATGGCGACGGCGGCGGCGGGCCGACCCGCGCCATGATCGAGCGCGGTACGCGTCTCGAACGCGGCATTCCCGGCGCGCCTAAGGTGAAGCTTGAGGGGATCGTTCCGTTCCTTGATCGCTTGGGCAAGGCGATGGACGCCAATCCCGCGAAATTCCCGACCTGGAATGGCGAACTTTATCTGCAGTACCACCGCGGTACGCTGACCTCG
This sequence comes from Devosia riboflavina, assembly GCF_000743575.1. Taxonomy (GTDB): domain Bacteria; phylum Pseudomonadota; class Alphaproteobacteria; order Rhizobiales; family Devosiaceae; genus Devosia; species Devosia riboflavina. Next base: position 265,358 of record NZ_JQGC01000003.1, read on the forward strand.
GTCGCCAAGAACAAGGCCAATAACCGCAATGCCGAGCGGCGCTTGCGCGAGCTGGAATTCCTGGGCGCCATGGCGCTGAGCCAGGCGGGGCATGCCTATCCCTCGGAAACCCTGGCCGAATTCTGGGAGCTGGTTCTTATAAACCAGTTCCACGACATCCTGCCGGGCACGTCCATTCCCGAAGTCTATGTCGATAGCGACGGCGAATATGCCCAGATTTTCTCGACGCTTTCGTCGCAGAACGGGCCCTGGCATGCGGCGGCGCAGGCTTTTGCCAAGCCGGGGGCCGATCAGCTTCGCGTGCTCAACTTTACCAGCCAGAACCGGGCGGAACTGGTGAGCCTCGGCAATGTTGGGGCGGGCAATGGGCTAGCGACGGCTGGCGGCGTTACGCCGGTGCAGAAGATTACGCGGGCTGATGGCTCGACGGAAAATGTTGCGCCGGTTGGCAATATTGCGGCCCTGGGCTGGACGGCGGCGCAGATTGTTTCCTCCGCTCCCGCAGCCAAGAGCACGCTGTCGGTTTCGGAAAAGCACCTTGAGAACGAGTTGATCAAGGTGAGCTTCGACAAGGCGGGGGAAATCACCTCGGTCTTCGACAAGACGCGGCAGCGCGAGGTGCTGGCGCCGGGCGCGGCCGCCAACCGGCTCATTGCCTATGAAGACAAGCCGATGGAGTGGGATGCCTGGGATATCGACCGCTATTTTGAGGAGCAGTTCTGGCCGCTGGCCGATAGCCCGACCAAGATTTCCGTGGTTGAGACCGGGCCGCATCGTGCGGCCATCCGGGTTGAGCGCAAATACCAGAAGTCTTTGATCGTGCAGGTGATTTCGCTTGCTGCCGGCGCGCGGCAGGTCGAGTTCGACACCTTTATCGACTGGCAGGAGCGGCAGCAGGTCATCAAGGCGCAGTTCCCGTTCGATCTCAACATTTCCGAAATTCGCTCGGAAATTCAGTTCGGCCATGTGAAGCGCCCGACGCATCGCAACACGACTTGGGACCGTGCACGGTTCGAGGCCTCGATGCATCGCTGGGTCGATATTTCGGAAGCCGATTTCGGTGCGGCGCTGATCAATGACAGTAAGTATGCCTATGATTGCCACGAGCAATCGGTGCGGTTGACACTGGTGCGCGGTTCGACCTTCCCGAGCCCGGATGCCGATCTTGGCGAACACCGCATTCGCTATGCGCTGTTTGTCCATGAAGGCGTCGCTGACCTGGCGCAGGTGCACCGGGCGGCGGAACGCTTCAACAATCCGGTTGCCGTCATCGGTTCGATCTCTCCGCAGGCGCAGGCTGCACAAAACTTTGGGCAGTTTAGCCTGGCGCAGGTGAGCGGGGATAACGTCACCATCGAGACGGTGAAGAAGGCCGAGAAATCGGACGAAGTGGTGCTGCGCGTCTTCGAGCACGCCAATATCCGGGCCGAGGCGGTGATCTCGTTTGGTCTCAACGTGAAGCGCGTTCGCACGGTCAACCTGATGGAGGAGGGCCCGAGCAAGCCTCTGGAACTTAGGGATAATTCAGTCACCTTGAGCCTGCGGCCCTTCGAGATCGTCACGCTCCTGGTAGAAGTCTGAGGAGGATTTCATGGCCGATGTCACGCTGCGGCAAGTCAGAAAATCCTATGGATCGCTTGAGGTGGTTCATGGGGTCGATCTCGACATCAAGAGCGGGGAATTCGTGGTTTTCGTCGGGCCTTCGGGCTGCGGGAAATCGACGCTTTTGCGCATGATTGCGGGGCTCGAACCGATTTCCGGCGGCGACATTTCGATTGGTGGGAGGGTGGTCAATGACGTGCCCTCGCCCCAGCGTGGCATCGCCATGGTTTTCCAGTCCTATGCGCTTTATCCGCATATGTCGGTCTACGACAACATGGCCTTTGGCCTGAAGCTGCAAAAGACGCCGAAAGAAGAGGTGGACCAACGCGTTAGGGAAGCTGCTCGGATATTGCAGATCGAGCCCTATCTCGATCGCATGCCCAAGGCTCTCAGCGGTGGTCAGCGCCAGCGCGTCGCCATCGGGCGGGCGATCGTGCGCAATCCAAAAGTGTTTTTGTTCGATGAGCCCTTGTCCAATTTGGACGCGTCGCTCAGGGCGCAGACGCGGGTGGAGATTGCAAAGCTGCACGATACGCTTGATGCGACAATGATTTACGTGACGCATGATCAGGTCGAGGCGATGACGCTGGCGGATCGGATCGTGGTGCTCAATGCCGGGGTGATCGAGCAGGTGGGTTCGCCCCTGGAGCTTTATCGCAACCCGGTGAATACGTTTGTCGCGGGGTTCATTGCCAGCCAGCGCATGAACTTTGTTCCGGTGACACCGGAGGTCGGCGGGTTGCGGCTTCCGGGTAACAGACTGTTAACGTTGAGTGGCACCGACCTCACGAAAGTGCGAGTGATCGGGGCACGACCGGAGCATCTGGAACTGGCTGATGCGAAAACGGCCGATCTCAGCGGCACTTTGGCGGTGATCGAACAGTTCGGGGAATATGCGCTGGCCTATGTCGAACTGCCCGATGGCGAGACGGTGACGGTGAAGCTCGATGGGGCGCCGGAGTTGGAATTGCATCAGGAGATGCATATCAAGCTGCCGGCGGGGCAGTTGCATTTGTTCGATGAGGCGGGGCGGGCGATCAGGTAGTTCGGCGCGCGGGGCTCCCCCCTCCCGGCCTCCCCCATCGAGGGGGAGGTGCCGCATCGAGTTTGCGGCACGATTTCTTTTCCCACCACCGCTTGTCACCCCCGCGAAAGCGGGGGGGTGGATTCTCGTTTGAAGTGCAACATGTGTTGATAAAAGGCTTGAGCTGGTGTGTTCCAGTCAAGGCATTTGCGCGGTGTTGTGTTGTAGACGAGCAGAGCGCGCCGCAGTTGTTTTGGGTCGAGTTTGGCCAGATCGGTCTTTCGCGGTAGGGAGCGTCGCATGCGCCCAATGGCGTTTTCGATGCCGCCCTTCTGCCAGGGTGCGTGCGGGTCGCAGAAGAAGGTGGCAATGCCCTTGCGGTGCAAGAGGGCATGACGCGCGAACTCTGTGCCATTGTCGAAGGTGATGGTCTGGCGCATGGGAGCGGGCAGCGGCGCGAGGGCGGCCTTTATGGCTCTTGCCACCGGTTCGGCATGTTTTGAGGGCAAGACAACCGCGACCAGCACCCGGCTCATGCGTTCATGCAGGACAAGCAGGTTCTGCCCATAGCGAGAGAAGGCCATCAGGTCCGCTTCCCAATGGCCAGGGCTCTGGCGGCTCTGTGCCGCCTCGGGCCGCAGGGTTATGGAGACACGCTCACGGATCAGCCGGGTCGAACTTCCGCCGGGCTTGGGGCGAATGCCGCGCCTGGCCTTGCCGCGCGGCAGGAGGTGGCGCCAACCATAGTCCTTGGTCCGTCGGATCTGGGCATGGATGAAGCGGTAGATGCTCTCCACCCCGATGGGGGATGGCCCTTGATGACGGAACCAGCCGACAACCTGCTCGGGGGACCAACCCCGGGCTAAATGGTCCAGGACCGTGTTGCGCAGGTCCGCATTCCGATCCAGCCGGCTCCCTCGCCACCAGCGCGCCATGGCTTGTTGGGCGGCATATTCAGCCAGATAGCCGGACTGCCCGCCATTGCGCTCTATCTCGCGACAGATCGATGATGCCGAGCGACAAAGAGCTGTAGCGATTTGCCGGAGAGAGGTGCCAACGCCAAGTAGACGGGCAATCTCAACCCGCTCGCTAATACTGAAGTGCTCATATCTGCGTCCCATGACAACACCTTACAAAGGTGTTGCACTTCGTTTGAGAACTCATCGGACCTCCGTTTCCAAACAGGGGTTCCCGCTTTCGCGGGAATGACACCGAGTGTGGGGGTGGCCGGGATATTACCCAGCAGCGCGCGGTTGGATGCCGGCGGCGCGGCGGAGGAAACCTTCGGAGTTTTCGAGGGCGGCTTCGGCTGTGGGGCGGTCCATGCCGGTCAGGGCCATGAGAATGGCCAATTTGACATTGTTGTCGGCGGCGAGAAGCAGGCGCTCGGCTTCGTCGGGGGTGCAATTGGCCACCTCGACGATGATGCGGATGGCGCGGGCTTCGAGTTTTTTGTTCGAGACTGAGAGGTCGACCATCAGGTTCTGATAGGTCTTGCCGATGCGGATCATGCTGGCCGTGGTCAGCATGTTGAGCACCAGTTTTTGTGCCGTGCCGGATTTCAAACGGGTCGAGCCGGTGACGGCTTCGGGGCCGACGACGGGCGAAATGGCGATTTCGGCCTGGCGGGCGATGGTCGAGTCAGGATTGCAGGAGAGCGCAACCGTGGTTGATCCAACCGACTTGGCATAGTCGAGGCCGCCGATGACATAGGGGGTGCGGCCAGAGACGGCGATGCCGACGACGACGTCGCGGGCTTCGAGTTTTACACGCTCAAGATCCTTGCGGCCTTCTTCGGGGGAATCTTCGGCGCCTTCAATGGGGTGGCGCAGGGCGTGGTCGCCGCCGGCGATGAGGCCGACGACCATTTCGGGCGGCACGCCGAAGGTCGGGGGGCATTCGGAGGCGTCGAGGACGCCGAGGCGGCCGCTGGTGCCGGCGCCCATATAGATCAGGCGCCCGCCATGGCGGAAGGCATCGACGATCTTGTCGACGGCCAAGGTGATTTCAGGCAGAACCTTTTCGACGGCTTGAGCGACCTTGCTGTCTTCCCGATTCATGGCCGCGAGGACCTCGCGGGTCGACATGAGATCGATCTCGACCGTATCGGGATTGCGAGCCTCGGAAACCAGCGTTTCCAGCTCCGCCATCAGAGCGCTTTTTGCCATGGGTAGTCCCCTCTGTTCGACCAAAATGCTAGAAGCGAATATTCCGCTTGTCAATGAAATGAGGAATAGAATATTCCTTTTCATGTGAGGTGTCTCGCACCTCTGCACTGCGCCCTGACGTGACGAGCGGAAATCCCGGTGACCGGGGGTTTTGATGGCGCAGTGGGTGGAGCGGAACCTGAGATGGATTGACCGGCATCGACTTTCGGGAGATGTCGTTTCCTGGGGGTATGAGCCATGTCCATCCTGAAAATTATCGGCGCGAAGATCGAATCCATGACCCAGGCGGATCGTCAGATCGCCCGGTTCATTCTCGATCACCCCGAGGAAATGCTGGCCATGTCTTCGGCGGCCCTGGCGGAAGCCACGGGACGCAGCCAGTCGAGCGTCGTCAAATTCAGCCAAAAGCTCGGCTATGAGGGCTATCAGCAGCTCAAGCTGGATGTGAACAAGGCCAAGGCGCAGGAATTTCATGCGCCGGCCGGGGTCATTCACGGCACGATCGATGCCAGCGACAGCTATATGACGATCCTGCAAAAGCTGATCGGTTCAAAACTGCTGTCCATGCGGGAAACGTCGGCGGTCAATACCGAGGCGACGATCGACTCCGCGCTCGACGCGCTGATGTCGGCACGGCGGATACAGCTTGCCGGGGTCGGCGCGTCGTCGCTGGTGGCGCGGGATTTTTCCTACAAGCTCTTAAAGCTTGGGCGGACGGTGCTGGTCGATAGCGACAGCCATATCCAGATTTCCAATGCTTCGGCGCTGAATGACCAGGACCTCATTATTGCGCTGTCGCATTCGGGGCGGAGCATGGAAACGCTGCGGATTGCTGAACTGGCGAAGAAGCGCGGGGCGACGCTGTTGTCGGTGACCGGGCTGCAGCCCAATCCGCTGCTCGACATTGCCGATATCAGCCTCTTTACGGTGGCGGACGAGGAGCGGGTGCGCTCTTCGGCGATCACCTCGCGCGATGCGCAGCTTATGTTGACGGATATGCTGTTCATCCTGCTGCTGCGGCGGCAGGCGGATGCTTATGATTATATCCACCGCAGCGAGGCGGCGGTGACGGTGCTTAAGGCTTAGCGCCGGCCCGAAGGGCAAATTCGCTCCAGTGGAGCGAATTTAGGCGTGAAGGCCATGAGAGCTGTGCTCGAATGGCGGGTGGGTGCCGTATCCCATTTCGTCGTCATTGCCGGGCTTGTCCCGGCAATCCAGCGATCTGGCGACATCCCATGGACCACCGGGACAGGCCCGGTGATGACGACGGTGGAGTGGGCGGGTCTTAATTTCGTCCGCAGTGTCATTGCTGCGAAAGCGGGTATCTTCGTTTCAAACAGGGATTCCCGCTTGCGCGGGAATGACACCGAGTGGGTGGGAAGCTTGGTGTTTCCAAATCCACCGGACTGCCCTCGGACTTGATCCGAGGGCCCGCTGCAGCAAGCGCGCGAGTGGATAGTGGCCCTCGGGTCAGGCCCGAGGGCAGCACGGAGGTTGGGAAGGCTTCTGTACATATGCCACCCCTCCCTCAAATTCCCCAACCCCGCCGACATCCTTACCAAAATATGACCTGTCACATGCCTGATGTAATTTTCTATTCTTGACAGTCATGAAATTTGGAATTTAGTATTCCATCCCAAGGTGCTCATGAGGGGGCATCGAGGGCAAGTGGAGGGCATCTTGGCTCGACTATCGCTGCGCGGCATCAAGAAGCGCTTCAAGACCACCGATGTGCTCCATGGCATCGACCTCGAAATCGGGGATCGCGAATTTGTCGTGTTCGTCGGGCCTTCGGGTTGCGGCAAGTCGACCCTGTTGCGCCTGATTGCGGGCCTTGATCCGATTTCGGACGGCGACTTCTTTCTCAACGACCAGCGCATGAACGATGTAGCGCCGTCGCGGCGCGGCATTGCCATGGTGTTCCAGTCCTATGCGCTCTACCCGCACATGGATGTCTACGAGAACATGGCCTTTGGCGCGCGCCTGATGGGGCTGACCAGGGACGAAGTCGAGAAGCGCATTGCCGATGCGGCGCGTATGCTGCGGCTCGATGAACTGCTGAAGCGCAAGCCGCGTGAGCTTTCGGGTGGCCAGCGCCAGCGTGTTGCCATTGGCCGGGCGCTGGTGCGCAAGCCAGATGTGTTCCTGCTCGACGAGCCGCTGTCGAACCTCGATGCGGCGCTGCGCAGCGATGTGCGTCTCGAAATCGCAAAACTGCACCGCGATATCGGCGGCACCATGATCTATGTGACCCATGATCAGGTGGAAGCCATGACGCTGGCCGACAAGATCGTGGTGATGAATGCCGGGCGCATCGAGCAGGTTGGTTCGCCCCGCGAGCTTTATGAAACCCCGGCCAATATGTTTGTCGCGACCTTTATCGGGTCGCCGCGCATGACGCTGGTGGATGTGACTCGCAATGGCGATCGCCTGGCCGTTGCCAATGGCGGCTCGGTGGTAACGGGCGCCCTGCCCGAAGCAAAGAACCTCAAACTCGGACTACGGCCGGACGCCGTAAAACTGCACCGTGGTGCGGCGGGCGAGGGGCTCGCGGCGACGGTGGTCTATACCGAATATCTGGGCGACAACGCTTATGTCTATGCGCGCCTTGCCGACGGCACGCTGCTTTCGGCGCGCACGACACCCAATGATCTCTATGCGCCCGACGAGGCTGTGACCGTGACGGTCGAGCCGGGCTCCGCGCATTACTTTTCCGCCGAGGATGGCCGGCGGCTGACCCCATAAACGGGGCCGGATCAAAACTATCCAGACGTTTTCAAGGGAAGGGAACACACATGAAAACCAATCTGATCCGCATCGGCGCCGCACTCAGCGCCGTGCTCGTCGCAGCCCCGGCTTTTGCCCAGGACCTAACATTCTGGAGCTGGCGCCAGGAAGACCGCGCTGCCTACGAAACGTTCATCGACACGTTCGAGACCGCCAATCCGGGCATCACGGTAAAATTCGAGACGTTTGAAGCGGCGAACTACAACACCATTCTCTCGACCGCTCTCGCCGGTGGCGTTGGTCCCGACGTGATGATGGTTCGTGCCTATGGCGGTCTCGAAAACGTCGCCTCGGCCGGCTATCTCGAAGAGCTGACCACGGCAAGCGTTCCGGCCCTCGCCGATTTCGCCGCGCCGGCAATCGCCGCTGAAAGCATGCGCTCGGACGGCAAGCTCTATGCCGTGCCCTTCGCCAGCCAGACCCAGCTCGTGATCTATAACAAGGCCCTGTTCGACGCCAACGGCATTGCCGAACCGCAGACCTGGGACGAGCTGAAGGCCGCAGCCCAGAAGCTCAAGGACGCTGGCGTCATTCCCTTTGCCAATGGCACCGCGACAGCCTGGCAGAACGAAACCGTCACCTTCGGTCTCGGCTCCTCGCTGATGGGCAAGGATTTTTATGACGCGCTAATGGCTGGCGAAGCCGACTTCACCGACGCCCGTTTCACCGGCGCGCTGGGCGAAATTGCCGCCGTTGCCGCCGAATATTTCCCGGACGGCTTTATCGGCCTCGACTATCCCTCGGCCCAGCAGCTCTTCTCCTCGGGCATGGCCGGCATGTTTATCGGCGGTTCCTATGAACTGGCGACGTTCAAGACGCAGAACCCGGATATCGAACTCGGCGTGTTTGCCGCTCCCGGCAAGACGGCGGAAGATGCCAAGCTCGTTGGCCTCTATTTCGACGGCGGCTATGCCGCCAATGCCGCCGGCGCCAACAAGGAAGCGTCGGTAAAGTTCCTGAACTACCTGGCGAGCCAGGAATTCGGCCAGGCTTTCGCTAATACGCTCAACAACATCTCGACCATTCCGGGCGTGACCTTCGACAACCCGCTGCTGGCTGAAGTCAACGATCTCAACAAGTCCTCGATCCCCTACCTGATGCTCGCCCACTTCCGTTATGGCGAACCCTCGGGCTCGGTGCTGATCCAGGGCGAAATGCAGAAGCTGTTTGCCGGGGAAACGACGCCGGAAGCTATCGGTGAAGCCCTGACCACGGGTCTCGCCGCCTGGTACGAGCCGTTCCAGAAGTAAGGCGGATCTCCCTCCGCCGGAGGGTGGGCCTTTGGCCCGCCCTCGCCCTCATCTCCAAGCGAGCCCTAAAAGTGCCCCAACTTCGGATGACAGGCCGCGGCCTCTGGATTACCGCGCTCATCGTGCCGCCACTGGCCTTTGTGGCTCTCTTTATCGTCTATCCCATCGTTTCGGCCTTCGCCTATGCCTTCTTCGACTGGCAGGGGTTGAAGCGGCTCGATTTTGTGGGGCTCGAAAATTTCCATACGGTGCTGTTCGTCGAGCCCTATCGCAGCTGGACGATCAATGCCTTCAAGAACAATGTCATCGTGTTCTTCGCGCTGATGGTGCTGCAGAACGGGCTGGGGTTCATCCTTGCCTATGCGCTCTGGCGCGAACTGCCCGGCGCGCGCTTTCACCGGATCGCTGTGTTTCTGCCGGTGGTGCTGTCGACCATCATCGTCGCCTATCTCTTCAAGCTTTTTTATCACCCGCTCTTTGGCGTCGTGAACATCACGCTCAAGGGGATCGGGCTGGGCTGGCTGGCGCAGCCCTGGCTCGGACAATCGGGCACGGCGCTTGGCAGCATCATCGTGGCGCAGGCCTGGCACATGGTCGGGTTCCCGACGCTGGTTTTCCTTGCCGGCATGCAGCGTATCCCGAGCGAAATTCTCGATGCGGTGCGCATGGAGACGGAGAGCGAGTGGGTGAAAATCACGAAAATCGTGTGGCCGCTGGTGGCACCGAGCGCGACGATTGTGTTCACGCTGCTGTTCGTTGGCGCGTTCAACTGGTTTGAGCTGCCCTATATCATGGGCGGGCTGGATGGCTCGCCGTTCGGGTCGACCGACGTCTTGGGGCTTTATTTCTATCGCACGGCCTTTGGCAATGTCTCGGCCGGGCAGCAGGATTTTGGGCTCGGTTCGGCGCTTGCCGTGATCATCTTCATCTTTATCGCGATCGTTGCCGGGGTGATCACCACGCGGCTGCGGGCCCGGGAGATCCAGCTATGAGTGCGGCTGCGACCGATTACTATGACCGCAAGGGGCTGTTCGCGACTTTGGGTCGCGACGGCATGCTGCAGATCATCCTCATCGCCAATACGGTGCTGATGCTGGCGCCGATCATCATCATGGTGTTTTCGGCCTTCAAGACGACGCCGGAAATTTTTAAATCGCCGTTCGGCATTCCCGATTTCACGCAGGTGGCCAACTTCGTGAAGATCTGGAGCGAGACGAATTTTCTGCGCTATCTCTTGAACTCGTTTGTCGTGACCGGCGCCTCGATGGTGCTGATCCTGACGCTCGGGACCATGGCGGCCTATGCGCTGGGGCGCTATGCCTTTACCGGCTCCAGTTTTATCCTGATGTTCTTCCTCGCGGGGCTGACGCTGCCGCTGAAGCTAGCGATCATTCCGCTCTTCATGCTGATGCGGGACCTGTCCATTCTCAACAACCAGCTCTCGCTGATCTTCGTCTACACAGCCATGGGCCTGCCGACGACCGTGTTCATCATGACCGGTTTTATCCGCAGCCTCCCCAATGAGCTGGAAGATGCCGCCCGCATGGATGGAGCGAGCGAGGCGCGGATCATGTGGGCGATCATGCTGCCGCTGGTGCGTCCGGCCATGGTGATTGCCGGCATCCAGAATGTCGTGCCGATCTGGAACGACTTCTTTTTCCCGCTGGTCTTCATCCAGAACGACAGCCTCAAGACGCTGCCGCAGGGGCTGACGACGTTCATGGGCGAATATACGACCGACTGGGGCGTACTGTTCTCGGGCTTGACCCTCTCGGCCGCGCCGATCATTCTCATCTATATTGTCCTCTCCAAGCAGTTCATTGCCGGCATGACTTCGGGAGCGGTGAAGTGAGTTTTGCACTGCCCAAGGGCCTGATCGTTTCCTGCCAGGCGCGGGCGGATAACCCGCTGCATGGCCCGGTCTTCATGGGCGCCATGGCGCTCGCCGCGCGCGATGGCGGGGCGAAGGGACTGCGGGCCAATGGCCCGACGGATATTCGCGCCGTGAAATCAGCGGACCTGCCGGTGATCGGCATTCACAAGGTGTTTTCGGACGAATACCCGGTCTATATCACGCCCGATTTCGACGCTGCGGCGGCGATTGTCGAGGCGGGGGCGGAAATCGTGGCGCTCGACTGCACCATGCGGCCGCGCAATGGGGAAAGTCCGGAAGTGCTGGTTCGGCGCATCCGCGAGGAGTTGAAGGCGGAGGTTTTCGCTGACATTTCCACCTTCGAGGAAGGCGTGGCGGCGGCCGACTGGGGCGCAACTTATGTTGCGACGACGCTGTCGGGCTATACGGAATATACCGAGCCCAAGCCGGAGTTTCCGGACCTCGAACTTTTGGAAAAGCTCTCAAAACGCCTTTCCGTTCCCGTGGTGGCAGAGGGGCGCTACAATACACCGGAATGGGTGAGGCGCGGTTTTGAGGCCGGTGCCCATGCCGTCGTGGTCGGTACGATGATCACCAATCCGCGCGAAATCACCAAAATGTTCGTCAGGGGCGGCGTGCCGGAATGACGGCTGTGCATCTCGGGGTCGATGTCGGCGGCACGGCCAGCCGGTGGGTGGCTTGTGACGATTCCGGCGCGGTGCTGGCGCGCGGAAAGACTTCAGGCGCTACGGGGCATCTGTTCAATCCGGCGGAGAAGGAACGGCTGCGGGTGGCGCTGAGTGCCATTGCGGCTGATCTCAAGGCGCAGGGTTTTGCCGTGAAATCGGCGACGACGGGGCTGACGGGATTTGGCGCCGTGGTGGCCGGGTTGATGCGTGAGCAACTGGTCGAGTTCTTTGGTGTCGCGGCGGAAAGCTGCATCACCGTCGACGATATGACGCTGGCCTATGCTTCCATTTTCAAGCCGGGCGAAGGGCACCTCATTTCGGCAGGCACGGGGTCGATCGGGCTCCATATCGGGGTTGGTGATGCCTATGTGCGGGTTGGTGGGCGCGGGATTCTCATTGATGATGCGGGTTCGGGGAGCTGGATTGCGCTGAAGGCGCTCGACACGCTGTTTCGGCGGCTGGATCACGATGGGTCGTTCGATGGCGTCGCTGTGCTGGCGGAAGAGATCGCAGCGCGGCTGGGCAGTGTCGAATGGCATGTGGTGCGTGAATTTGTTTATGGCGGCGATCGCGGGCGGATCGGGACGCTGTCGGTGGCTGTTGGCGCTGCGGCGGAGCGGGGCGACCTGACGGCGCGGGAGATTTTGGCATCGGCCGGGCGCGAGCTGGCGCTGATGGGGTCGGCGCTGACGGGACGGGTTGGGTCGAGGCCGATTGGTTTTGTCGGTGGCGTGTTGGCGCTGCCGGGGATTCGGCAGGCGATTGTCGAGGCGCTGGCGGGGCACGAGGTGGTGTTCCCCGAGGCAGACGCGGCGCTAGCGGCGGCGCGGATGCAGACAAGCGCGAGTACGGAGTGGCGCGCGGCGCTGGCGGGGAATACGGGGCTGGCTTGAGCCACCGATTTTCCCTCGCCCCTTGCGGGAGAGGGACAGATTTTTCTGCGTTCAGCAGAAAATCAGGGTGAGGGGTTCTCTCCCCACGCGCAGAGCTTGCCCATGGAGCCCATACCCCTCATCCGCCCTTCGGGCACCTTCTCCCGCAAGGGGAGAAGGGAGAGCGGTGGGAGTGGAGGCGCCATTGGGCGCCCCAGCTGTCTTACTTCTTCTTCATCGCCGCGCTGAGCAGCGCACCGAACGCGCCTTGGTCGTTGGCCTTGGGCTTTTGTTCCGGGCGGGTGTTGGCTGGCCGTTGCTGCTGGGGGCGGTCCTCGCGGGCTGAAACGCCGCCGTCGCGGCGCATGGTGAGGGCGATGCGTTTGCGCGGGACGTCGACTTCGACGACGGTCACTTTTACCACGTCGCCGGCTTTGACGACCTCATGCGGGTCTTTGACGAATTTGTCGGCGAGTTGGGAGACGTGGACCAGGCCATCCTGGTGCACGCCGATATCGACGAAGGCGCCGAAGGCGGCGACGTTGGTCACAGTGCCTTCGAGCTGCATGCCGGGTTTGAGGTGTTTGATGTCATCCACACCCTCGGCAAAGGTCGCGGTCTTGAAGGCGGGGCGCGGGTCGCGGCCGGGCTTTTCCAATTCGCCGATGATGTCGCGGACGGTGGGGAGACCGAAGCGTTCGTCGACGAAGACGCGGGGGTCGAGGGCTTTGAGGGCGGAGGGGTCGCTCATCAGGGCGCGGACGTCGCGGCCGCAGGCGGCGACGATTTTTCTGGCGACACCATAGGCTTCGGGGTGGACCGAGGAGGCATCGAGCGGTTCGGTGCCATTGGGGATTCGCAGGAACCCGGCTGCCTGCTCAAAAGTGCGCTGGCCGAGGCGGGCGACCGAGAGCAGGTCTTTGCGGGTTTTGAAGGGGCCGTTGGCGTCGCGGTGCGCGACGATAGATTCGGCGATGGAGGCGCCGAGGCCGGAGACGCGGGCGAGGAGTGGTGCGGAGGCGGTGTTGAGGTCGACGCCGACGGCGTTCACCGCGTCTTCCACCACGCCATCGAGCGATTTGGCGAGGCGGTACTGATCGACGTCGTGCTGGTATTGGCCGACACCGATGCTCTTGGGCTCGATCTTGACCAGTTCCGCCAGGGGGTCCTGCAGGCGGCGGGCGATGGAGACGGCGCCGCGGAGGGACACGTCGAGGCCGGGGAATTCGGCGGCGGCCAATTCGGAGGCGGAATAGACCGAGGCACCGGCTTCAGAGACGATCACCTTGAGCGGCTTGGGCGCGGGCATGTCGGCCAGCATTTCGGCGACGAGCTTTTCGGTTTCTCTGGAGCCAGTGCCGTTGCCGATGGCGATCAGTTCGACATTGTGGGCGCGGATGAGCTTTGCCAGTTCAACCTGGGTGCCGGTGACGTCGTTGCGCGGCGGGAAGGGGTAGACCGTGGAGGTCGCGAGGACTCTGCCGGTGCCGTCGACAATGGCGACCTTTACGCCGGTGCGGATGCCGGGGTCGAGGCCCATGGTGGCGCGGGAGCCGGCGGGGGCGGCGAGGAGAAGGTCTTTCAGATTGCGGGCGAAGACGGTGATGGCTTCTTCGTCGGCACGTTCGCGGAGGTCACGCATGAGATCGAGCGAGAGGTGGACATAGAGTTTTGTGCGCCAGGCCCAGCCGGCGACGTCGAGGAGCCATTTATCGCCGGGGAGGCTACCACCGATCTGGTAGGCCGAAGCCACCATGCGGACGGCGGGTTTGACGGCGGCGGTGTCGTCGGCATCGACTTCGATATCGACGGAGAGCACTTCCTCGTTGCGGCCGCGCAGCATGGCGAGGGCACGGTGGCTGGGGGCGGTGGCCCAGCGCTCGGTGTGATCGAAATAATCGGAGAATTTGGCGCCGGCTTCCTGTTTGCCGTCGATGACCTTGGCGCGGAGCGTGGCACGGTCCTTCATATAGGTGCGCAGGCGGCCGACGAGATCGGCGTTTTCGGCCATCTGTTCGACGATGATGTCGCGGGCGCCGTCGAGTGCGGTTTTGGCGTCTGGGATGTCGTCGTTGAAATAGGACGGGGCGAGGTCGGCGGGGACGAGGCGGCGATCATTGAGGATCGCTTCGGCAAGGGGCCCCAGACCGCGCTCGCGAGCGATTTCGGCCTTGGTGCGGCGCTTGGGCTTAAATGGCAGATAAATGTCTTCGAGCTCGGCCTTGGTGGGGGCGGCGGCGAGGGCGGCGGCGATTTCGGGGGTGAGCTTACCCTGCTCGGTGATGGATTTCAGGATCGCATCGCGGCGGGCGTCGAGTTCGCGGAGATAGCCGAGGCGCTCTTCGAGATTGCGGAGTTGGGTGTCGTCGAGCCCGCCCGTCACTTCCTTGCGGTAGCGGGCGATGAAGGGGACGGTGGCGCCGCCGTCGAGGAGTTCGATGGCCGCCTTGGCCTGATCGGGCTTGGCGCCGATTTCCTGGGCAATGCGGGTGGCAAGGTTTTGAGTGGGGAGCGCCATGGGTCAGCCAGTCTGGATTCGCGTTGGCGCGACCATAATGGGGATTTTGGCGAAAACCCAATCGGTGGGGTGAGAGGGTGTGGAAACTCTACTCCATCGGGGCTTCGCCACTCGCTCCTCTGCGGAGGATAGAGACCCCTCACCCTGATTTTCTGCTGAACGCAGAAAATCTGTCCCTCTCCCGCAAGGGGCGAGGGGAAGTTCGGTGGCTCCCCTACACGCTCGACATTTCGCGCAGCAGCAGGGCTGGGCGGATGGAGAGAACCCGCAACAGCGTCGTAGCGCCGAGGATGGCGGTCATGCCGACGAGGCCGGCGACGACGAGGCCGATGGTGGCGGGATCGACGGCGAAGGAGACGTTGAGGAGGACCTGGGTGAGGAGCCAGGCCGTGAAGATGCCGGCGGGGATGGCGATGATTGCCGCGAAGACGGCGAGGAGGAGGAACTGGATCAGGGCCGAGACCAGGATCTCGCTGCGCTTGGCCCCTAAAACCTTGTTGAGGACGGCGTCAGATTCGCGCTGGCGGCGACCGGCGGCGAGGCTGCCGATGAGGATGAGGAGGCCATTGAGGACAGCGATGCCGCCCACGGCTGCCACCGCGAGGGAAAGCTGGCTCAGGGCTTCGGTGATGCGGGTGAGCGTGGCGCCGATTTCGATGAATTTGATGTCGATGAATTCATTGGCGAGGAAGCGTTCGACCTCTTCTTCGCGGCCGGGTTCGGCGGTGACGGCGGCGAGGATGGTGGAGGGATACATGTCCAACACGCCGGGGGAGAAGGCGACGAGGAAGTCGATGCCGCCCTGCCAGGCATAGTCGCGGAAATTGCCGACCGTGGCGGTGACGGTTTCGCCGAAAATTTCGAAGGTGATTTCGTCGCCGATTTTTGCGCCGAGCCCCTGGCGCAGGTTTTGGTGCAGGGAGACGAGGGCGGGACCGGTATAGTCGGCGGGCCACCACTGGCCTTCGACAAGGCGCGAGGCCGGGGGCAGGACCGTGCGATAGGTCATGGGGATTTCGCCCGAGAGCAGGAAGGCGGCTTCGGGGCCGTTGGCGGCGAGATTTTCGATCGGGGTGCCGGCAATGGTCATGACCGTGCCGCGCAGCATGGGGGTGGCGGTGACCAGCTCGATGCCGTGCTCGGGGCCAACGGAGGCCTGCAAGGTTTCCATTTCGTCGGGAAAAAGGTCGGAGGCGACGAGGGTCGGGGCGTCGAAGACCGAGGCGCCCAAGAATTCGTTGCGGAGGTTGATGGCGAGGACCTGTACGACGACGAGGATCACCATGGCGAGGCCGACGGCGGTGACGACGGCGGACGAGTTTCGCGTGGTGCCGATGATAGCGCGGAGCGACTGGCGCAGGGGGCGCCAGCGGGCGGTGGGAAGTTTGGTAAGGCCGATGAGGGCGAGACGGCTGCCGAGTTGCAGGAGTACGGCAGCGCCGATGGCGGAGCCGGCGAAGGCGAGGACCAGGGTGAGGTCCTTGGTGAGGACCACTGCGAGCCAGAAGAAGAGGAGAATGGCGATGGCGAGGGGCAGGAGTTCGGCGGAGGCGATGAACTTGCGCCAATCGATACGCGGGGCGCCGAGACCTTTCGAGCGGAAGAGATTGGCCGGAGACACCATCTGCGCCTGAACGAGGGGCAGATAGGAGAAGGCGAAGGCGGTGAGGAGGCCGACGGCGCCGGCGACGAGGACGGCGACAAGGTCGATCTCGCGGGCGAGCGGAATGCCGATGGCTTCGCCCACAGCGGGGAGCACGACGAGGCCGATGGTGACGCCGACGACAATGCCGATGCCGACGCCGACAAGGCCGAGGGCCAGCACTTGCACGAGGAAGTGGACGAGGACGCGCCAGCGGGCGGCGCCGAGGCTGCGGAGCACGGCGATAACGCCGGAGCGTTCGCCGATATAGGCGGACATGACGCTCCAGACGGAGACGCCGCCGATCAGCAGGGAGCCGAGGCCGACGACCATCAGGAAGCCGGTGAAGAGCTCATAGTATCGCAGCATGGGGCCGAGGCCATCGAGGGCCGAGCGGATTTCCCAGCCGGCATCGCCGAGTTCGGCGGCGAGACGCGTGCGTTCGGCTTCAGTGTCACCGGAGGCGAGCAGCAGCTTGTAGCGGAAATTGGTGCCGAGGCCCGGAAGGGGCGAGGTGCGGTCGGAAACGTGGGCAAAGCCATCGGTGCTGAGCAGGGTCGAAAGGCCCAGGCGGAAGCCGCGGACGGGGCCATCGGGGAGGCCGGTCAGGGTGCCGCGAACGGCAAAATCGGTGCCGCCGATGGAGATGGTGTCGCCGGTCTTGAGACCGAGCTGGTCGAGCATGACGGGATCGACGAGGGCGCCGAACATGCCGTCGCGTTCTTCGAGGGCATTGAACGGCGAGACCATGGCTTCGGCATCGCTGGTGCCAACGCCACCGAGAAGGGGATAACCGGGGCCGGCGGCGACGAGGTCGACAAAGGCTTCGCCGGTGGGGGATTCGGCGCCGAGGTTGGTTTCGATGACGCTGGCGAGCGTGCCGGCCTGTTCGAGAATGGCGAGTTCGCTGGCGTTCGCCGCACGGTCGGAGCGGGTGAATTCGAGATCGCCGCCCATGAGCATGGCCGCGTTCTGGTCGACGGCGCGGGTGATGGCCGAGGAGACAGCGGAGACGCCGGCGATCAGCGCCGTGCCGACGGCGAGGCAGATGATGAGGAGGGAAAAGCGAGCCCAGTCGCCGGCCATTTCCTTGAGGCCCACGCGGGCCGCGGCGAAGACGGCGCGCATCAGTGCTTGCCCGTGGTTTCGGTCAGTTGACCCTGTTCCATGGTGAAGCGGCGGTCGGTGCGCTCGGCGAGGTGCGCATCGTGCGTGATCATGACGACGGCAGTGCCGTTCTGGCGGGCGAGGTTGAACATGAGTTCCACCACCACGGCGCCGGACTTCTGGTCGAGATTGCCGGTGGGTTCGTCGGCCAAAAGTAGACGCGGCTTGGTGACGAGGGCGCGGGCGAGGCCGACGCGCTGCTGTTCGCCGCCGGAAAGAGCCGAGGGGCGATGATCGAGGCGTTTTCCCAGGCCGACGGCGTCGAGCGCGGCGGCAGCTTCCTTGCGCACATCGCTCAATTTCATGTCGGGGCGGGCGATTTCGAGCGCGAGGCCCACATTGTCGAGGGCCGTCAGCGAGGGAATGAGGTGAAAGCTCTGGAAGACGATGCCGAGGGTGTTGCGGCGGAAGACGGCCATGGCGTCTTCGTCGAGTTTTGTGATGTCGGTGCCGCCCACCTGGATGTGGCCGGCGCTGGCGCGCTCGAGACCGGCGAGGAGCATCAGGAGCGAGGTCTTGCCGCTGCCCGAGGGGCCGACAATGGCGACCACTTCGGCCGGATTCACGGAGAGATCGACTGCGCGCAAAATGTTGAGCGGCTTGCCGGCGACATCGACGCTATAATCGACCTTGCTGGCAATGATGATCGGGCTATTGGCCATGCGCGCCGCTTTCTTGGAAGGAGCAGGAGCATCGGAAAGCGGGGACTGATCAGGCGCGGACACGCTGCCTCCGGCGATATTGGTTTACGCAGCGTAAATGCCGCATCTTTGCGCAATCATATTAAACTGGCATTGTTGGATGAAGTACTAAAGAAGTCATGCTCCGGTGGGCGGACAATTATGACCAAGAGGATTTGACGTGGTGAAGGGTGGGAAGAGCGCCATTGGCGTGGCGATGATGCTGGTTGGTCTGGCCGCAACGCCGGCGCTGGCGGGGCCGGGCGAGCAGGCGCTGCTGGCTTCCTATGTCGGCAACTGGCGCGGGGAAAGCATCCTGCAGGGGGGCGACAAGCCCGAACCCTTTCGCTGCCGATTGGCCGTAAGCCCCGGAAATTCCGGCAAAATCAACTATACCGGCCGCTGCACGCTGGTGAACATGAACCTCTCGGTGTCAGGCACCATCGCCTATGTGGATGCCAAGGGCCAGTATGAAGCGGTGATGACCTCCAATGCCGGCTTTTCGGGCATTGCCGTGGGCAAGCAGGGCGGCGACGAGATCGGCTTCGACCTTGTCGAGCGCCAGAAGGATCGCGGCGGCAATGACGTTGCCATCGGCTCGCGCATCTTCCTCGTCGGCGATTCGATTCGCGTGGATTTCCAGGTCGAGTTCAACGATTCGGGGAAGCTCCTGACCACCAGCGTGCCTTTCGCGCGCTGATCACAAGGTTTTGCCCGGCCCTTTGTTATGAGGGCGGGCGGACCGATCCCGCGGGACCATGACCGGGGCGCATAATGGCGTGCCCCGTCCGAGCGTCTTCCTGCGCAAAAACATGATCAACTGTGTCATGTTTTTACCACACGACGAAAGTCGAGTACGGTTTTTCGATTTTTTCGCGCATTGCGCATCACGCCCTACTGGTGAAAACGCAAAAGCTCGCCTATCTTGCCATCGCTGCGCCGCAAATGGCGCGCACCCATACGTTCAACACTCGCAAGGAGAGGAATGACGATGACGACATCGCCGACCATTACCATCCATGCCCTGTGTTCGCTCGTAGTAGCCCGCCGCACTGACGCCAAACGCTGGCAAGGGTTCTGCTCGAAACGAATGTGACAGTCGTCACATTTGCAATGTGACTGAAGTCACATTCACGGTGTGAAACCAGCCAAATAAAGATCTGGCAGCAGTCACACCACCGTCTCAGAGTTTCGATAGACCCGCAGCGAAATGGCCTCACCGGCGTGGACAGTTCCACCGCCCGTGTTTTTCCATTCGTCGCGCAAGTGGAGATTCCACCCATGCAGGAAAACAGTTTTTCTAAGGCCGAAACACTCCGGCCAACCGTGATCGAAGTCGGCGGCGAGCCACAGGGCGTCGTCGTGCCGACCGAGGGCGGCTATCGCTTCCTCGCCGTCAAGCTGCCGGCCTTCGTGGTCGACGGCCAGCATTTTGCTAGCGTTGAAATCGCCCATCGGGCGGTGCGCGACGCCGTGCAGGGTGCCGCAGAACTCTAGGCGCGGTCGGCCCGGGCCGCGCTCCATCATTCATGCTCCCTGCCATCCCCGCGCAAGCGGGGATTTTTGCTTTTGGAGCCCCTGCCCTACCGCTGCGTTTGTCCTTCACTAAGATTATCCTAAACTCGATTGTCACCCCGGCGAAGGCCGGGGTCTATCCCGAGATCTCAAGATGGGCCCCGGCCTTCGCCGGGGTGACCGACCGTGGGAGAGAAATCATCGTGCCAGCCTGCCTCAGTCGAAATTTTGCGCGGAAGCAGGCGCAGCAAAACACTTCAGAGGCGGTGCAGGAGTGGAAAAGGTTCGGGCCAATAGGCCAGAGGCTCGAGGACGACGAAAAGGTCGGCATCGGCGGGCATGTCGGCCATCATCCGGCAAATGCCGAGGATCAGGTCGGACGGGGATGGATTATCGGGGACCAGGCGCTCAAGACTGCCATCGAGGCCGTGCTTCAAGACGCCGGCACAGAGCTCGCCGTCATGCACGAAGAGCAGAAGAGCCGTCTGGCCGGCCGGGAGCTGATCCGGCGTGACGCGCACATAGGATGTCATTTCCGCACCGCAAGGTTTTGACCGTGACGCTGCGAAAATGATCAGGCCGGGGCGGTTGGAAGCGCCTTTCCGGCCCGGCGCGCAGAAATGCGGAGGCCTGTAAGCAGATCAACGGATCGATCAGCCATCATTGCTCGAATTGAGCTCTTCGGGGCGTTGGCCTTCGGCCAGGGGCGGATGCGGATCGAGCACGCGCAGGACCGCTTCGGCCAGCGCTTCCACATCGACGCGTTGCGCGCCGGCCTCGGCCTGGCGCTGCAATTCGGCCGACAAGGCCGTGGCGATGGCCGTGCGGTGCGTTTCCCTAGCCGTTTCCATCGATGGACACTCCCTGCTCGTCGATCCGCACTTCAATGCCCGGTTGGGATTGCTGCTGCTGATAGGTATAGATCGCGAAGGCGACGACGGCCACGGCAAGCACGGCCACCAGGGCATAAAGTCCGTTTCGGCTCATTGAGAACTCCTGACGCTTGATCAGGATTGAACGCACCGAAGCGAAAAAGGGTTCACTCGTCGGCGAGTTTGCGTAGGGCCATGACGAAGGCGGTGACGCCGATGCCGACGGAGCTGGAATTGTCGATGACGACGGGGGAGACATCGGCCGGCAGGGCCGCCCCTTCGCGGGCAAGGCGGGCGGTGATCTGGTCGCGGCTCTCGCGGCCGCGTTTCGACAGGCGTTCCGCGCGGAGCGAGATTTCGGCCGTGATCATGACGACGCGGCAGGTGGGGTATTTTGCCATGGCCGTGGGCACGACATGGCGCGAAACATTGGCGACGACGATGCGGCCGAGGGCGAGGTCGGTATCGACGCCGATGGGCAGGGCATAGTTGAGGCCGTGCGCCTCCCAATGCAGCGCCAGGCGATCGCCGGCGAGGGCCTCGGCAAATTCTTCGGGCTCGATGGAAAGATGGTCTTCAAGATCAAGATCGGTGGGGCGGGTGACGAGGCGCCGCACGAAGCTGAAGCGCTTGTCGGCATCGAGCGCCTGGCGGGCGCCCGTGATCAGCGTATCCTTGCCGACGCCGGAAGGGCCAATGACGAGAACCAGCACTCCGGGCGGACGATCGCTCAACTGACCCTGATCCCCTCTTTCCAGACGGCGCGCACGGCGGGCACGCGCGTCTCTCCAGAAACTCGCACCAGATCGGCCCTCTTGCCAATGGCGATCTCGCCGCGGTCCACAAGGCCGGCGGCTTCGGCCGGGTTTTTGGTCACGAGGAGGAGGGCCTGGGGCAGGCTGATCTCCTTCAACCGCTGGGGCAGGACAAAGACGGCCTGCAGCAGGGCGAAGGGGACATAGTCGGAGCTGAGGATATCGAGGAGGCCGGCGGCGACGAGATCGCTGGCTGAAATGTTTCCGGAGTGGGATTTGCCGCGAACCACGTTTGGCGCGCCCATAAGGACGGCCTGGCCGGCGTCGTGGGCAGCGGCGGCGGCTTCAAGGGTCGTGGGAAATTCGGCGATGGAAATGCCGTCTTCGGCGGCTTCTTCGACCTGGGCCAGGGTCGCGTCGTCGTGGCTGGCGAGAGCCAGGCCCAGTTCATGGGCGCGGGCGACGATGGCCTTGCGATTGGGGGCGGAATGGCGGTCGTGCTCGGCCTGGCGGGCATTGATATAGGCCAGCATCTGCTCTTCGTTCTGGCCCATATGTTTGGCGTAGAAGCGCTTGTAGTCGTCGAGCGAGCGGAACTGGCGCTGGCCCGGCGTGTGGTCCATGACCGAAGCGAGACGGGTCTGGGGATGATCAGCAAAAGCCTCGAAATGTTCGACGACGTCGTGGCTCGGCAATTCGCAGCGCAGGTGCAGGAAATGCTCGGCACGGAGCCAACCTTGTTCGGGGCCGGCGCGGACGGCCTCCACCAGATTTTTCGAATGTTCGAACATGTTCGGCAGGTCGACATCGGAGCCGATGCGGACGGCGTCGAAAACCGTGGTGATGCCGGAGCCGGATATCTGCACGTCATGGGCGTGAAGCGCGGCCAGCGGATCCCAGAAGACGCCGGGACGCGGGCGATAGTGATTTTCGAGATGGTCGGTGTGGAGTTCGACGAGGCCCGGGATCAGGTAGTCGCCGCCAAAGTCTTCGCCGCTGCGGGTGTTTTTGCTGTCGATATCGGCAATCCTGCCATCGCGCACCAAAACGCTGCCGGTGACGACATCATCGGCAAGGACGACACGGGCATTGGAGAGGACGAGGTCGGACACGTTACGCTCCCAACTTGTAGTCTTCGAGGCGGCGGAAGGGGCGGCCGCTGTCGGGCTCGTGAAAGAGCACGAGGCGATCGAAGAGGATCGGTTCGGCAATGTCGGGGGCGAACCAGGATTCGAGGGCCGTGGCAATTTCGGCGCGCTCGACTTCCGGCAGGCGATCGGTCAGCGTCATGTGGAAGCGGAATTCGTCGAAGACATAGGGATAGCCATAGGAATCGAGCAATTCTTCCTGGCGCGGCGTGAGGCCGCGGGCGGCGCGGGCAGCACGATCCTTGATGCTGAGCGGGGCGCGGAAGGGTTCGAACTCTTCCACCACGTGAGCGGCGAAATCCTGCAGTTTTTCGTTCGGCTCGGCGGGGATCAAGGCGAGGAAGCCATCGAGGGAGGCAACGCGCAGGTGGCCCAGCACGAAGGGCGCCTGAGTGCGGGCAAAATTGGCGAGGGCTGCGCGCAGCTCTTCGATGGTCGTGCCTTCGGCCAGCGCCATGGGCGGCTTGATGGTGGCATGAAAGGCGTAGCGATTGGCTGACTGCGTCAGGTTGAGCAGGCGATTGCGCTCCACGCCAGCGACGGGACCGTCAAATGTCTCGTTGGTGAGGGGATCGCGGCCGAGCCAGGCGGCGGCGCGGTCCCAGAGCGGGCTATTGGCGGAGGGCGCGTAATAGATGGCGAATCGTTCGGTCATGAAAACTCCAGAAGCGTGCCGCTAGCGCCTCTATGTGTCTGCCTTTTGACATGACGGCAAGGCTGGACAAGGCAAGCGCACCTCTCCACAAAGGCGGCGAGGAAAATCAGGGTTTTGAGGATGACCATGGATCGCGCGCTGCTGCAAACCCTGTTCGAGCTTGCCGTGGAGCGCGCCCAGCCAGCGCTGGCCGTTTCGCGGCATTTGCCGCAAAAACCCAAGGGCCGGACAATTGTCATCGGGGCGGGCAAGGCTTCGGCGCAGATGGCGCGAGCCTTTGAAAAAGCCTGGGACGGAGAAATTTCCGGACTCGTGGTCACCCGCTATGGCTATGCGGAAAAATGCGAGCGGATCGAGATCGTGGAAGCCGCGCATCCGGTGCCGGACGGGGCGGGTTTTGAGGCGGCGAAGCGGCTCAAGGAGATTGTCAGCGGATTGAGCGCGGATGATCTCGTGGTGGCGCTGATTTCGGGGGGCGGCTCGGCGCTGCTGCCGGCGCCGGCCGAGGGGCTGGCGCTGGAGGATGAGCAGGCGATCAATCGGGCACTGCTTGCCTCGGGGGCGCCGATCGGGGTGATGAACCTCATCCGCAATCAGTTTTCGACCATCAAGGGTGGGCGATTGGCGGCGCTGGCGGCGCCGGCGCGGGTGGCGACGCTGGTGGTTTCGGATGTGCCGGGGGATGATCCGGCGCTGGTGGCTTCCGGGCCGACGATTTCGCTCTCTGGGACGCGGGCCGATGCCAGGAAATTTGCCGAGCTCTATCGGCTGGACTTGCCGGAGGCGGCGAAGACGCTGCTGGCGAGTGATGAAAATCCGGCGCCGCGGGCGGACGATGCGCGCTTTGTCGGCAATAGCGTCGTCACCATCGCCTCGGCGGCACTGTCGCTGACGGCGGCAGCGGAAGAGGCGCGCAAGCGGGGAATTGCGGCGGCGGTTCTCTCCGACTCCATCGAGGGTGAAGCGCGGGATGTGGCGCTGGTGCATGCGGCCATTGCCAAGGAGATTTCGCAGCGCAACCAGCCGTTCGAGAAACCGGTGGTTTTGCTCTCCGGGGGTGAAACCACGGTGACGCTACGCGGAAAAGGGCGCGGCGGGCGGAATGGGGAATTTTTGCTGGCGCTGGCCATCGCGCTCGATGGCGTCGAAGGGGTGACGGCGCTGGCGGGGGATACGGATGGGATCGATGGGTCCGAGGACAATGCCGGGGCGTTTGTGGACGGCACTTCGGCGCGGCGGATGCGTGAGGCGGGGGTGGACCCGCTGGCAGCCTTGGCGAACAATGATGCCTATGGGGCGTTCGAGGCGATCGGGGATTTGTTTGTGACGGGGCCGACCGGGACGAATGTGAATGATTTCCGGGCCATTTTGATCCGGTAGAGTGTGCGCAGTGTTGGCTGCGACCTCAGTGTCATCTCCGCGAAAGCGGGGACCTCCGTCTAAACAGGGTTCCCGCTTTCGCGGGAATGACGCTGTGGGTGGGATGGGCGCC
Source organism: Devosia riboflavina (assembly GCF_000743575.1). GTDB lineage: Bacteria > Pseudomonadota > Alphaproteobacteria > Rhizobiales > Devosiaceae > Devosia > Devosia riboflavina. The sequence goes on from NZ_JQGC01000003.1 coordinate 290,067, forward strand.
CGATATATACCGGAAGAGGGGCGAAGTGATCACGGGAGGACCACATGGCGAAGGCACTTGGCGTTGGCGGGTTTTTCTTTCGGGCGCGGGACAAGGACCGGCTTGCGGCCTGGTATGAATTGCATCTTGGGGTGACGGGGCTCTGGAACCAGGAGGCAGGGCTGACGGTGTTTGCGCCGTTCAAGGAGAGCACCGACTATTTTCCGGCCGACAAGCAATGGATGATCAATTTTCGGGTGGATGATCTCAACGGGATGATGGCGCAGTTGCGCGCCGCCGATATTGCCGTCGAGACGCGACCGGATGAATGGGATACGCCGGAGACCGGTCGCTTTGCTAGAATTCATGATCCGGAAGGCAACCAGATCGAGCTTTGGGAGCCTCCGGCGCCACAGTCGGAATAAAAATCATACTTTTCTGAGGTGAGGCCTTGGCGGCCTTGCCGCTCTCTGCTCTAACGTGCCGCAAAACCGGCTCGGGAGACTGTTTATGGCCAAGCGCAAAATCGCGGTTATCGGTGTGGGCAAGATTGCTGTGGACCAGCACCTGCCGGTGATCGATGCCTCGGACGACTTCGAGCTGGCGGCGACGGTTTCGACGCGCGGCGTGGGCCATGGCTCGGTGCCGGTGTTCAAGACGCCGGGAGAGCTTTATGCGGCCATGCCCGAAGTTGGCTTGGTTTCCATCTGCACGCCGCCGGGCATTCGCCACACCTACGTTCGCGAGGCGCTCGACGCCGGCAAGGACGTGATGATGGAAAAGCCGCCGACCACGACCATTTCCGAACTCGACGATCTCATTGCCCATGGGAAGCGCCTTGATCGCGTGCTGTATCAGACCTGGCACAGCCAGTTTAACGCCGCCGTCGACCGGGCGAAGACGATCCTCGCCGATGAGGGCGTGGTTTCGGCACGCATCGACTGGCGCGAAAGCGTGCGCAAGTGGCATCCGGGGCAGGATTGGGTCTGGGAGCCCGGTGGTTTTGGTGTCTGCGATCCCGGCATCAATGCCTTTTCGATTTTCACGAAAGTCATGCCCTTCCCGGTTTTCGTGGAAAGCTCAAAACTGACTTTTCCGGCCAATCGGCAGACGCCGGTCGATGCCGATATCGTCTTCAAATCGAGCCAGGCGCATCAGCCAAAGCTCTCCTGCGGGTTCAATTGGCTGGAAGAATCAGGGGAAATCTGGACCATCCGGTTCGAGACCGGGCGAGGCAACGAGATCAAGCTTGAGAATGGCGGGCGGAAGCTCGTGGTCAATAGCCAGACCGTACTGGAGCATGGCGATCTCGAATATTCGGCCATGTATGACCGCTTTGCCGACCTGCTCGATCGGCACGAAAGCGATGTCGATGCGGCGCCGCTGCGCCTGATGTCGGACGTGTTTTTGCTCGGTGCCCGGGTGAATGGGCCGGAGTTTGAGTGGTAGTAGATTTGAGCGTTATGGCTCTCACGCCCCACCCTTGAGGGTAAGCGATCGGAACGAAAAACGGCGGCCCAAGGGCCGCCGTTTCAGTAAGAACTTTCCGGCATGGGACGGAAAACTCTTGGATTTTTTGAGGCTTACCAGCCGAACTGCTTGGCAACCGAGATCTTGAAGGTACGGCCGGTGGAACGGTCGGCCGAGAGATTCTGGCGGTAGTCGGCGTTGAAGAGGTTGTCGACACCCACCTGGAATTGAGTGCCAGCCAGCGGCCCCGTATCCGGTTTCCAATTGGCGAATAGATCAACCGTTGCATAGGCTTCAGCAGTGCCGTCGCCCACATTCTGACCCTGCACGACCTGCAGAACATAGCGCCCCTTATCGGCGAACGTAAGGCGAGCCCCTACGTCGAAATCGTACTCGACGTTGCGGATACCAACGGTCAAGGCCGCCTTGCTCTGTGGCACAGTGGTCAGCGGCGTATTTGCGACGAGATCATCGCCAATGGTCAGACCATAAGCAAGGCTAGCATAGAGCAGTTCGCTATCGTAGGAGGCTTCGACTTCGACGCCATAGATGCGGGCCTTGCCGACATTGCGATAGTACGGAACGTTATTTCCGGTAGCCGAGGTAATGAGGTTCGTCAGGTCGCTATAGTAGGCAGTGGTCTTGAGCGCCGCGCTGTCACCCGATTGAAGCAGATCGTTGCCGGAAAGAGCGAAACCGGCTTCGTAGGTCTCGGCGCTTTCCTTTTGCAGGTTAAGGCTGGCGGTCTTGGTGGCACTGATGGAATAGAGTTCGTCGATGGTCGGTAGGCGCTCAGTGTGGGCGTAGGACGCAAAGACGCCAATATTGTCGGTGACCTCGTAGTGAGCCGACAACTTGGGCGAGAATGCACTGCCCTCAATGTTGCGGGCCCCAGTGGTCGAGTTGACCCAATGGAAGTCCCCACGCGCGCCGGCAGTCAGGGTCAGCTTTTCGGCCCAGATGAATTCGTTCTGGGCAAAGATGCCGATCTTGTTTTCCGTGCCCTGTGGGTGGGCTGGAAGCGGAGCAGCATTTCCCGGACGAGTTGCCGTGCGCTCCTGGGTAGAGGCGGAGAAGCCAGCGGTCAGGTAGTTCTCAAAGCCATCGCCGATCCACTCGATGGTGTTGTCGGCCTTAAGCTGCCAAGTCTTGTAGCCATAGCGGGTGTCGAGATAGATGCTCTCGGTGCCCACGGGGGCGAATACACCGCCCGGTCCCGGTGCCAGGGTCGCCGGCGTCGTGATCGGCCCGTTGGCGACCTGACGGTGATTGGTCTGGTTGTTTGTGGTGTCCGAATAGGTCAGATTGACCTTGAGATCGACCCACGGATTATCGGTCGCCGGATTCTCCCAAACCAGAACCGCCGTCTGGTCGATCACTTCACGGTCGATGACACCAAACTGGGTGGATGTGCCGGTCTGCGCGTAAGGCTGCTGCTTCGCATCGCTATACCAGCGCTGGTAGGACAGGCTCAGTTCCTGCTCGTCGTTGTCGCCGAAATGGGCCGTTCCTTTGATCAGGCCCGAAAGCGTATTGAACGCCGAACCGTTGAGCACTGTACCCTTGGCAAGTTCAATATCGTTGCGACGGCGCCAATTGCCGGCCGCGAGGATTTCGAAGGTTTCGTTGACCTGTTGAGCCAAAACGGCCGAGGTCAGTGTGCCAGCGCCGTTGCTGTCATACGAGGTCTTCACACGCAGGGCACCGGTATCGCCGTCCTGAATGAAATCCGACGCGTCCTTTGTGGTGAAGTTGACCACGCCACCCAGCGCGCCGGCACCATACAGTGTCGAGGACGCAGGCCCACGAAGCACTTCAACCTGCTTGTAGAGTTCGGGATCGGAGAAGAACGAGCCCATGCGGTACTGTTCGTTGAACTTTGGCGCGCCATCGACATTGATGACGACGCGCGAGCCGTCCGACGAGTTTTCGGTCGTGCCGATGCCGCGGATATTGAAGGCTTCACCGAACTGGCGCTGGCTGCCGACAACGGTCACGCCCGGCACGGTGGCGAAAAGCTCACCGGTGGTCGCGGCCTGTTCCTTGTCGAGGTCGGCCTGATTGAGCACCGTCACGGCCTGCGGCGTGTTGATCGCCACCTTGGGCGCGCCGGCGCCGATGACGAGGCGTTCGAGCAGAGTAATATTCGTTGCGTTGACATTTTGCGCTTGAGCACCCTGCTGCGCAACAATTGCCAGCGCGACGCCGCCCAAAAGCGCGGCCGCGCGTGACCTGACCAGCCCCATGTCTGTCTCCAGTTTCTTATAAGTCTTTTTGTGAACGGCTGGCTGGCAGAAGGCTGGCGGACCGGCTGGAAGAATGCTGACTCTTCCAATCACCTATTGCGCTGATTATTTATTCTGTCTAAAGAAGTCAAGTTTAATTCTCCTGCCGCGACGTTGGTTGATGACGTCGTAACAGATTGACTTCACTGGATAAATTATGCCTGCGAATGACCTTCCACCGCCAACAAACCAGACGAAAATCGTCACCAGTGACGAGATTCTGGGTGGTGGAAACGAGATTCAGATCGAGCACAAGGGCATGATTTATCGGTTGCGGGTCACGCGGCAGGACAAGTTGATCCTCACAAAATAGGCCCCTTCCCGTGACCGAGACCGTTGCCAAAACCGCCGAAGACATCCGCAACCTTCGCGCGCTGCACCCGCAAATGCGCGAGCGCGATTTTGCCCGTATTCACGGCATTACCGAAGGCCAGCTCGTGGCCGCCGAAGTCGGCCGCACTGCCACCCGCATCCGCGCCGATGTCGAGGCGGTGCTGAAGGGCCTGCCGGGCGTCGGCGAAGTCATGGCGCTGACGCGCAATGAAAGCGCCGTGCATGAAAAGATCGGGCCCTATGAAAAGGCCTCGTTCAATCCGCATGCATCCATCGTCTTGGGCGACCAGATTGACCTGCGCATTTTCCCCAGCCGCTGGGTGCATGGCTTTGCCATCGAAAAGACGGCGGAAGACGGTTCCACCAAGCGCTCGCTGCAGTTTTTCGATCGCGCCGGCAATGCCGTGCACAAGGTGCATGGGCGCCCGGCGACCGATGTCGCGGCATGGAATGCGCTGGTCGAGACATTGCGCCATGACGAGCAGGCCGATGTCATCGAAGTGACGCCCTACCCGCCCGCAAAAATCGAAGGCGAGGCTGCCAGCGTCGACGCGCTGCGCGAAGCCTGGTCGGCCATGACCGATACGCATCAGTTCTTCGGGCTGTTGAAAAAACTCAATTTCCCGCGTCTCGATGCCGTGGAAACGGTGGGCGAGGATTTTGCCTGGCAGCTCGACCACACGGCTGTCGACGCCATGTTCCGCAAGGTGGCGGGCACCGATCTGCCGATCATGGTTTTTGTCGGCAATGACGGCTGCATCCAGATTCATTCGGACCCGATCACCAATGTCAGCGCCATGGGCCCCTGGCTCAACGTGCTCGACGAGACCTTCCACCTGCATCTGCGCCTCGACCACGTCGTGGCGGCCTGGGCCGTGCGCAAGCCGACCAAGGATGGGCATGTCACCTCGGTGGAGCTCTATGACGAGAACCGCGAATTGATCATCCAGTTCTTCGGCCAGCGCCATGAAGGCGTGGACGAGCGCCCGGAATGGCGCGCCGTGGTCGAGCAACTGCCGCTTTTCTCCACTTCCAACGCCGCTTGAGATCTTTTGAAAATGCGTATTCGCACCCTGACCTCTATCGCTGCCGCCCTGATGGCCGCCACTTTTGCGGTTGCCCCGGCTTCGGCCGAAGACCTGCACAAGTTCGCCGATACCACCCGCCTCGTTTCCATCGGCGGCTCGCTGACCGAGATCTTTTATGAGCTCGGCGCCGAGGGCACGCTGGTCGCCCGCGACCAGACCGCGCTCTATCCCGAAGCCGCGCTGAGCCTGCCCGATGTGGGCTATATGCGTGCGCTGGCGCCGGAAGGCGTGCTCTCGGTCAATCCGAGTGGGCTCCTCGTCATCGAGGGCAGCGGCCCCCCGGAAGCACTGGAAGTGCTTTCGCATGCCGGCGTCGAATACCAGACCGTGCCGGAAGGCTATTCGGCTGAGGGTGTCGTAACCAAGGTGCGTGCCGTGGGCCAGGCCCTGGGTCTTGAAGACAAGGCCGAGGAGCTTGCCACCAAGCTCGAGGCGGAATTCGCGGCGCTCAAGACGCGCACCGATGCCATCACCGCGCCCAAGAAGGTGCTGTTCATCCTTTCCAACCAAGGTGGCCAGATCCAGGCTTCGGGCACCGGCACGGCGGCCAATGGCATTATTGCGCTGGCCGGCGCGACGAATGCCATTACTGAATATGAGGGCTATCGCCCACTGTCCGAGGAAGCCATTACTGCTGCGGCGCCTGATGCCATCCTGCTGATGGATCGTGGCGGCGACCATGGCGCCAATGAAGCCGAACTGCTGGCGAACCAGGCCATTGCCCTGACCCCGGCGGGCCAGAACAAGGCCATCTATCGCATGGATGGGGCCTATCTCCTCGGCTTTGGTCCGCGCACGGCCGCTGCTGCGACTGAACTTGCCGACCTCCTCGAAGGCAAGGCGCACTAACAAATATGGCCAGCACCATGTCTCTGCCCGCCAGCAACACACTGGCTCGGCCCGCCGGCGATCGCAGCCATATCGGACGCATCACCGTCATCGGCCTGGTCTTTGCGCTGCTGGCAGCCATGGTGCTGTCCATGACTACTGGCGCCTCGGGTGCCTCGGCGATCAACCTCGTCGGGCACTGGCTGGGCTTTGGCGGCGATGACGCTGCGGTGTTGAAAGACTATGCCGTCATCGTCAATATCCGCATGCCGCGCATGATCCTTGGCGTTCTTATCGGCGCGGGGCTGGCGGTTTCGGGGCTGCTCATGCAGGGACTGTTCCGTAATCCGCTGGCCGATCCGGGTCTCGTCGGCGTGTCGAGCGGCGCGGCGCTGGGTGCGGTCATTATCATCGTGCTTGGGGGCACGGCGCTGGCGCCCTTTACCACCGCGCTCGGCATCTGGTCCCTGCCCGCGGCGGCCTTTGGCGGGGGACTGCTTACCACCTTTGTGCTCTATCGCGTGGCGACGCGCGGCGGGCAGACGGCGATTGCCACCATGCTGCTTGCCGGTATCGCTATCGGCGCGCTGGCCGGGGCGTTCAGCGGCGTGCTCACCTATATCGCCAGCGAAAACCAGCTCCGCGACCTCACATTCTGGGGCATGGGGTCGCTGGCGGGGGCGACCTGGATCAAGGTTGCTGCGGCCGGGCCGATCATTTTCGTGGCGCTGGCTGCGGCGGGCTTTTTGGCCAAGGGGCTCAATGCCATGACGCTGGGCGAAGCGACCGCCTCGCATCTCGGCGTGCCGGTGCAGCGGTTCAAGCGCATCACCATCGTTGCCGTGGCGGCGGCGACCGGCGCTTCGGTGGCGGTCAGTGGCGGTATCGGCTTTGTCGGCATTGTCGTGCCGCACCTGTTGCGGCTCGTCATCGGGCCGGACCACCGCTATCTGCTGCCGGCGAGTGCGCTGCTGGGCGCGACCTTTTTACTGTTCTGTGATGCGCTGAGCCGCACCATTGTGGCGCCGGCCGAGCTGCCGATCGGCATCGTCACGGCGGCCTTCGGCGGGCCGTTCTTCCTCTGGATCCTGCTGCATCGCCGCAGCGCCTTTGCCTGGTGAGCGCAATGATTGCCATCGACAGCATCGACGTTTCAGTAGGCGGCCGCAGAATCCTGCATGGCGTTTTCATGGAAGCGCCGGCGGGAAAACTGACGGCGATCATCGGGCCCAATGGCTCGGGCAAGTCGACGCTGCTCAAGGCGCTGTGCCGGGACTATGCCTATTCGGGCACGATCTTCCTCGATGGCCGCGACATCGCCAGCATGAGCCCGGTGGAGATTGCCGGGCTTCGCGCCGTGCTGCCGCAATCGAGCAACCTGCCTTTTCCTTTCACGGTACGCGAAGTCGTTGCCATGGGGCTGACGGCGGGACGGCCGGGCGTGCATCCGCGCGCCTTGCAGCATCTGCCGGAAGAAGCCTTGGCGCGGGTCGATCTCGCCGGTTTTGGCGCGCGCTTTTACGGCGAGCTTTCGGGCGGCGAGCAGCAGCGCGTGCAATTGGCGCGCGTGCTGTGCCAGGTCTGGGAGCCGGTCATCGATGGCGTACCGCGCTATCTCTTCCTCGATGAGCCGGTTTCGAGCCTCGACATAAAACACCAGTTGATGATCATGGACGTGGCAAAGGGCTTTGCGCGGAGCGGCGGCGGGGTGATCGCCGTGCTGCATGATCTCAATCTGACGGCGCTCTATGCCGATGCGATCACGGCCCTGCGCGAGGGCAAGGTGGTGGCGAGCGGGCGGCCGGAAACGGTTCTTACGGACGCTGTTCTGGAAGCGGTGTTTGACGTGCCGCTGAAGGTCGGCGCGGCGCCGAAGCCGGGCACGCCATTCGTGCTGCCGCAATCGGTGCAGCTCACGAAATCCATGCAGGTTGCTTGACCGCCCCTATTGCAGGGGCGGCTTGCTCAGGAAATCGTTGCGGTCGGCGGTTTTGACGCGCAGCCAGGACTCGCGGCCGGAGCGCACGATGCGCATGGAAAATTCGGAACCGGCCGGGGATTTGGCCCAGAGTTTTCGGTAGAAGTCGCCGAGGCCTTCCACTTCTTCGCCATCGAGTTCGGAAATGACGTCGCCGCTCTTGAGGCCGGCCTCGGCGGCCGGGCCGCCATCGGAGACGTTCATGACCACGACGCCATTGCTGCGCTCTGCCGAGAAGACGCCGAGCCAGGGACGCGCCTCGCGGCGGGCCTGACCGCGGGTGACGAGATCGTCGAGAATGGGTTTCAGGAGATCGATCGGGACGACCATGTTGATGTCGGTGGTGTCGCCGGCTTGCAGCATTTGCAGGCGCAGCGAGCCGATGCCGATGAGATTGTCGTTTTCGTCGAGGAGAGCCGCGCCGCCCCAGGAGGGATGATAGGGCGCGGTGAACAGCGCCTCTTCGAGCATATATTCCCAATAGCCGGCGAATTCCTGCTTGGCGACGATCTCGTTGATGACCTCGTCGCCTTCTCCATCGATGATACGGCCGGTGGCGCGCACTTTTGCCGCCGTGGAACTGCCGAGGCGGAGCGCGGGCAGATCTAGATCGCCCATGGCCTGGACGAGGCCAAAGCCGGTTTCCTGATCATAGGCGACGACATGGGCCGGCAGGACGCGCTCATCGTGCGTCGTCAGCCAGACTTCCTCGGCCTCGGTGATGAGATAGCCGATGGTGACGATCAGGCCTTCGTCGTTGATCACCGCGCCGCTGCCTTCGCGCAGCGTGCCGAGTGTATTGGCGGTGAAGGCGGTTTCCGGAACGTGGGCCCTGAGGGCAACGATGGAATGGCGCGCATTGGTGGACATGGTGCATCCCCTGTTTGGCTTTTCCATTAGATATGGCGCATCAAGGCAGAAGCAAGATGACGTCGTGCAGCCATTCAATAATGAATGATGATCGCCGGATTTTGGCGAATTCTATTCGCCGGTGATGAGGCCTATCTTCCTGCCGACACGGAAAGGAATTTTGCCATGACCACCGACTCTTCGACCAAGGATCGCCCCTCTGTTCTCGATGCCATCGTGCTGCAGCGGCTGGAAGGGCTGGCGGCGCTGGGATTTGGCGTTTTCGCCTATGCTGGGCTCGGGCAATCTTGGCTGGTGTTTGCCGTGCTGTTTCTGGCGCCTGATCTTTTCATGCTCGGCTATCTGCGCTCGGCGCGGGTCGGGGCCACGACCTATAATCTCGCGCATACCTATGTGGCCCCGGCGCTGTTGGCGCTGCTCGGGTTTCTTGTCGGGCCGGTGGCGTTTGGGCTGGCGGCGATCTGGGTGGCCCATATCGGGCTCGACCGGATGCTGGGCTATGGGCTGAAGCTCAATGGTGGGTTTGAGCAGACCCATCTTGGGCCGATCGGGAAGGCGCGGCGGAAGTAGGGCGCTACCCTACTTCACCACGCGATAATCCATATGCGTCACGTAGCGGGTGGCGCGGGCGCCGATGGGTTCGAGATTGGCGGCCATGCCATCCCAGAGGCGTTCGCCCTGGCCGGCGAGCAGGGGTACGATTTTTAGGTGCAAGGTGTCGACGACACCGGCATTGAGATAGTGGCGGAGGGTGCTGACGCCGCCGGCAATGGAGACGTTGCGGTCGCCAGCGACTTCCCGGGCTCGGCTCAGGGCGGCGTCATAGCCTTCGGTGATGAAGTGAAAAACCGTGCCGCCTTCCATTTGCAGGGGTTCGCGGGGGTAGTGGGTGAGGACGAAGACGGGGGCGTGATAGGGCGGGTTATCGCCCCACCAGCCGCGCCACTCCGCTTCCCACGGGCCATCGCCCGGCGCGGCATACATGTGCCGGCCCATGATATAGGCGCCGTAATCGGTGATGGCTGCCACTTCGGCCGCGTTGTTCTCGCGGTCCTGAAACATCCAGCGGGCGAGCTGGTTCGGATCGATGGTGCCGAAAGGGTTTTCGCGGGTCTGGTTGAGGCCGCTGCCGAAACCATCCAGGGTCAGCATCATATGGGCGGATACGGTCTGGGGCATTTTTGGGGGTCTTGGAATTGTTAAGTTGTGACTTTAGTATTGGCGTGTGGGCTGGGTTTGTCAATGGGGTGGCGGATCACAAGAAACGCCATCTCCACGGTGTCATTCCCGCGAAAGCGGGAACCTCCGTTTCGGCAACAGGGGTTCCCGCTTTCGCGGGAATGACACCGCGCGGGTGGGGGCGTCGAAGGCAAGTGAAGTGTCCTGGGGCCAAGCACGGGGGAGCCCTAGCCCTTCGGCTTTGGCGTCAGGCCATGGAGGAACAATTGTTCCAGATACCTGGCCGCGTCTTCGAACCGCCCTTCCCCGCCGCGGCCTTTGCCGAGAACTGCGCGGACCTGGACGTCGAAGTCGGCATAGTGCTGGGTCGTCGCCCAGATGGAAAATATCAGGTGGTAGGGATCGGTGCGGGCGATCTTGCCCTCGTCCATCCAGGTGAGGAGCACCTGGGCTTTTTCGTCGACCAGTGCCTTCAGGTCCACTTCAATCATGTCGATGATGTGGGGCGCGCCGCGCAGCATTTCATTGGCGAAGAGCCGGCTCTGACGTGGGAAATCGCGGGCCATTTCGAGTTTGCGGCGGATATAGGAGCGGATTTCGACGAAGGGGTCGCCGTCGGCGCGCATTTCTTGAAGCGGAGCCAGCCAGGTGACCAGCAGTTCCGACATCAGACGGCGGTGAATCTCTTCCTTCTTCGGGAAATAGTAGAGCAGGTTCGGCTTGCTCATGCCGGCGACCTCGGCGATCTGGTCGATGGTCGAACCTCGGAAGCCATGGGCCGAAAACACTTCCAGCGCCGCCTCGAGGATGATGTCCTGCTTTTCGCGCTGGATGCGCGTCAACGGGCGGGGCTTGGCAGGCGATGACGCGGCAGCAGCCTTTGCATCCGCCTTGTGCTGGCGCTTTGCTTGGGCCTGGGAAGGCTCTGCTACTTTAAGCTTTCGGGGCGCCATTTTCGCCTTGCGGGAATGAACAGGAGTGCTAACATTTTTCCAACTGGTCAAAAATCTTGGTTCCATCGGTGCGTGTCAAGCGCCAATCAGAGATGAAACGACCAGAGATGAAAAATGGGAGCGCCGCAGCCGTGTCCACCTCTAATGTCGTGCCGAACGATCTCAATGCGTTCTGGATGCCTTTCACGGCGAACCGGCAATTCAAGAAGACGCCGCGCATGTTCGTCGCGGCTAGGGATATGCACTACACGACTTCGGACGGCCGCCAGGTGCTCGACGGCACGGCAGGGCTTTGGTGCTGCAATGCCGGCCATGCGCGTCCGAAAATCGTCGAGGCGATCGCCAGGCAGGCGGCCGAGCTCGACTATGCGCCGGCCTTCCAGATGGGCCATCCCAAGGCTTTCGAACTTGCCAATCGCCTCGTCGATATCACGCCCGATGGGCTCGACCATGTGCTGTTCACCAATTCCGGTTCGGAATCGGTCGAGACGGCGCTGAAGCTGGCGCTGGCTTTTCACAAGATCAAGGGCGAGGGTTCGCGCACCCGTCTCATCGGCCGCGAGCGCGCCTATCACGGCGTCAATTTTGGCGGCATTTCGGTGGGCGGCATCGTCACCAACCGCAAGATGTTCGGCACGCTGCTGGCCGGCGTCGACCACATGCCGCATACGCATAACCTTGCCAAGAACGCCTTCTCCAAGGGCCCACCGGAATATGGTACCGAACTGGCGGACGAGCTGGAACGCATCGTCACGCTGCATGATGCCTCGACCATCGCCGCTGTCATCGTCGAGCCGGTGGCCGGGTCGACCGGCGTGCTCATTCCGCCGCCGGGCTATCTGAAGCGCCTGCGCGAAATCACCAAGAAGCACGGCATTCTGCTTATTTTTGACGAGGTCATCACCGGCTATGGACGTCTCGGTACGCCGTTTGGTGCGGACTATTTCGATGTCGTGCCCGACATCATGGTCACCGCCAAGGGCCTGACCAATGGCGTCGTTCCCATGGGCGCGGTGATGGTTTCGGCTGAAATCCACGACGCCTTCATGAACGGGCCGGAACACGTCATCGAGTTCTTCCACGGCTATACCTATTCGGGCAATCCGATCGCCTCGGCGGCGGGCCTGGCAACGCTCGAAACCTATAAGGAAGAGGGCCTGCTTACGCGCGGCGCGGAACTGGCGCCGAAATTCCAGGAAGCGCTGCATTCGCTGAAGGGCCTGCCGCATGTCATCGATATCCGCAATATCGGGCTTGTCGGCGCCATCGAACTGGAGCCGATTGCCGGGCAGCCGACCAAGCGCGCCTTCTCAGCTTTCCTCAAGGCGTTCGAGCAGGGCCTGCTCATCCGCACCACCGGCGATATCATCGCGCTCTCGCCGCCGCTGATCATTTCGGAAAGCCAGATCGACGAAATCGTGACCAAACTCGCAGGCATCCTCAAAACGCTTGAGTGAAATGGAACGAAAATTCTATAGATGGAAATATAGAATGTTTGTTCCCAAGAAGGAGGGGAGGTTCTGATGCAGATCATCGAGAATGCGGTAGGCGGAAAGCGCTATGTGTCGTCGTCGACGCGGCGCGTACCTGTGTTCAATCCGGCAACGGGCGAGCAATCGGCGGAACTGCCGCTGTCGACGCTCGATGAGCTGAACGCGGCCGTCGCTGGCGCCGTCAAGGCGCAGGTCGCCTGGGGCAATACCCCGCCGATGAAGCGCGCCCGCGTCATGTTCAAGTTCAAGGCGCTGCTCGATCAATATGCCGATGACCTCGCCCGCGAGATTTCGAAAGAGCATGGCAAGGTGCATGACGATGCCTTGGGCGAAGTGGCGCGCGGCATCGACTGCGTCGACTTTGCCTGTGGCATTCCGCAGCTTCTTAAAGGCGAATTCTCGCGCAATGTTGGGCCGTCGATCGACTCTTATTCTGATCGCCAGCCGCTCGGCGTCGTTGCCGGCATCACGCCGTTCAACTTCCCGGCCATGGTGCCGATGTGGATGTATCCGGCGGCCATCGCCTGCGGCAATGCGTTTATCCTAAAACCGTCGGAGCGTGATCCCTCTGCGCCGATGCTGGCCTGGAACCTCTTCATGGAAGCGGGCCTGCCAGAGGGCATTCTTCAGGTCGTCCACGGCGACAAGGAGATGGTCGACGGGATTCTGGACCATCCCGATGTAAAGGCTGTCAGCTTCGTCGGTTCGACGCCGATTGCCGAATATGTCTATCAGCGCGGCACCAAGGCCGGTAAGCGGGTACAGGCTCTTGGCGGCGCCAAGAACCACATGATCATCATGCCCGACGCCGATCTCGACCAGGCGGCCGATGCGCTGATGGGCGCCGGCTATGGTTCGGCCGGCGAGCGCTGCATGGCCATTTCGGTGGCGGTGCCGGTGGGCAAGGCGACGGCCGATGCGCTGGTCGCAAAGCTCAAGCCGCGCGTTGAAAGCCTCAAGATTGGCCCCTCCACTGACAAGGACGCCGAAATGGGTCCGGTGGTCACCAAGATGCACCGCGACAAGATTCTTGGATACATTGATTCAGGGGTCGAACAGGGTGCGGAGCTTGTCGTCGATGGCCGCGGCTTCTCGCTGCAGGGCTATGAGAACGGCTATTATGTCGGCGGCACGCTGTTCGACAATGTCGAGCCGGACATGAAGATCTATAAGGAAGAGATCTTTGGGCCGGTGCTTTCGGTCGTCCGCCGCGACAGCTTTAAGGACGCGGTCGACCTGATCCATGGGCACGAATATGCCAACGGCACGGCGATTTTTACCCGCGACGGCGACGCAGCACGCGAATTTGCCGACAAGATCGAAGTCGGGATGGTGGGCATCAACGTGCCGATCCCGGTGCCGGTGGCCTATCACAGCTTTGGCGGCTGGAAGCGCTCGCTGTTTGGCGATCATTCCATCTACGGGCCCGAGGGCGTGCATTTCTACACGAGGTTGAAAACCGTCACGACCCGCTGGCCCGCCGGCATCAAGGGCGGGGCGGAGTTTACGTTCCCGAGCCTGAAGTAGTGCTATCGGCCCCGCCCTCGCATTGCGACGGCGGGGCTGTTTCTATGACCAACCAGAATTAAGAGCTGAGAACATGACCTCTCCCGGTGAAAACCTTCGTATCAATGGCGATCGGCTCTGGGAGAGCCTGATGGACATGGCCAAGATTGGCCCGGGCATTGCCGGCGGCAATAACCGCCAGACGCTGACTGATAGCGATAAGCAAGGGCGCGAACTGTTTCAGCGCTGGTGCGAGGATGCCGGGCTGACCATGGGCGTCGACAAGATGGGCACCATGTTCATGACGCGCGCGGGGACCGATCCCGATGCGCTGCCGGTTTACATTGGCTCGCATCTCGATACGCAGCCGACGGGCGGTAAGTATGACGGTGTGCTGGGCGTGCTCGCGGGGCTCGAAGTTGTGCGCTCGATGAACGATCTCGGGATCAAGACAAAACATCCGATCGTCGTGACCAACTGGACCAATGAGGAAGGCGCGCGCTTTGCGCCGGCCATGGTGGCTTCGGGCGTGTTCGCGGGCGTGCATAGCCTCGACTACGCCTATGGCCGCAAGGACATGGACGGAAAGCTCTTTGGCGACGAACTCAAGCGCATCGGCTGGGTGGGCGAGGAGGAAGTGGGCGCGCGAAAAATGCATGCCTATTTCGAATATCACATCGAACAAGGGCCGATCCTCGAGGCCGAGGAAAAGCAGATCGGCGTCGTTACGCACTGCCAGGGGCTGTGGTGGCTTGAATTCACGCTGACGGGCAAAGAGGCGCATACCGGCTCGACGCCGATGACCATGCGCGTCAATGCCGGGCTCGCCATGGCGCGGATTTTTGAGGCCGTGCAGGCAATCGCGATGAGCGAACAGCCGGGCGCTGTGGCAGGTACGGGTCAGGTGAAATTCTCGCCGAACTCGCGAAATGTGCTGCCGGGCACGGTGGTGTTCACCGTCGACCTCAGGACGCCGAGCCAGGAAAAGCTCGACCGCATGCGCGCGACGATTGAGGCCAAGGCGGCGGAGATTTGTGCGGAGCTGGGGGTTGGGTGTTCGGTTGAGGCCGTGGGGCATTTTGATCCGGTGACTTTTGATCCAACGCTCGTTGGCCGCGTGCGCTCGGCGGCCGAGAAGCTCGGTTATTCGCATATGAACATCATTTCGGGTGCCGGGCATGATGCCTGCTGGGCGGCGAAAGTGGCGCCGGCGACGATGGTGATGTGTCCATGTGTGGGTGGGCTCTCGCACAATGAGGCCGAGGATATTTCGATGGAATGGGCTGCAGCCGGCTGCGACGTGCTGTTCCATGCCGTGGTGGAAACGGCGGAGATTGTGGAGTGATAGGTAAGGCCCCCTCACCCGCCGGCTTTGCCGTCGACCTCTCCCCCCAGGGAGAGGTGAAGAGGCGGCTCCCTGTCGCGGAGCGACACCTCTCCCTTTGGGGGAGAGGTCGGCCTGCAGGGCCGGGTGAGGGGGCCTTGTGACCACACTCAAAACCCGCTTTGCTCAAAAGGCAGCCAAGACACTCCGCGCTAATATGACCGACGCCGAACGAAAGCTGTGGTCGCATATACGCGACCGGCAATTGCTGGGCTGCAAGTTGGTGCGGCAACTGCCCGTCGGGCCATTCATTGCTGATTTCGCGTGCCGTGAGGCCGATCTCATCATCGAACTCGATGGCGGGCAGCATGCAGAGAATTTGCGTGATGAGCAGCGGACTGCGGTTCTTGCGCGGCACGGTTATGCGGTGATCCGCTTCTGGAACGGGGATATCCTGACAAATATCGATGGGGCGCTTGAGGCTATTGCTGGGTACCTGGCAAAGGCCCCCTCACCCGGACTTCGCTTTGCGAAATCCGACCTCTCCCCCGAAGGGAGAGGTGAAGAAGGAGCCGCAGGCCCATAGACCAAAAATAACAGACCCACCGAGGCGCTGAGGGGTGCGTGGTGGGGCTGAGAGAATGCAAGGGAACGAAGATATGAGCAAAGTTATTAGGGGTGGCACTGTCGTCACGGCTGATCTCAGCTATGTGGCTGACGTGAAGATCGACGGCGATGTCATTGTCGAGATCGGCCAGAACCTTTCGGGCGACGAAATCCTCGATGCCAGCGGCTGCTACATCATGCCCGGCGGGATCGATCCGCATACCCATCTCGAAATGCCCTTCATGGGCACTTATTCGGCCGACGATTTTGAGAGCGGCACGCGTGCGGCACTGTCGGGCGGCACGACCATGGTGGTGGATTTCTGCCTGCCCAATCCCAATCAGTCGCTGCTCGAAGCGCTGCAGATGTGGGACAACAAGACCGGCAAGGCATCTGCCGACTATTCGTTCCACATGGCCGTGACCTGGTGGGGCGAGCAGGTGTTCAATGAAATGGCCGAGGTGGTCGATCGCGGCATTACCTCGTTCAAGCATTTCATGGCCTATAAGGGCTCGCTGATGGTGAACGACGACGAGATGTTCGCCTCGTTCCAGCGCTGCGCAGCGCTCGGCGCCCTGCCCCTCGTCCATGCCGAAAATGGTGACGTTGTTGCCGCGATGACGGCGAAGCTGCTTGCTGAAGGCAATAATGGGCCGGAAGGCCATGCCTATTCGCGACCGCCTGAGGTCGAGGGCGAAGCGACCAATCGCGCCATCATGATTGCCGATATGGCCGGGGTGCCGCTCTATGTGGTGCATACGAGCTGCGAACAGGCGCATGAGGCCATTCGCCGGGCTCGACAGAAGGGCATGCGGGTTTATGGCGAGCCGCTGATTCAGCATCTGGTCTTGGACGAGACCGAATATTTCAATGCCGATTGGGATCATGCGGCGCGGCGGGTGATGTCGCCGCCCTTCCGCAACAAGCAGCATCAGGATTCGCTCTGGGCCGGGTTGCAGGCGGGGTCGCTTTCCTGCGTCGCGACCGACCATTGCTCCTTCACCACGGCGCAGAAGCGCAATGGGCTGGGCAATTTTGCGAAAATTCCGAATGGGACGGGCGGACTTGAAGATCGCCTGCCGGTGCTGTGGACGGCGGGGGTGAATACCGGTCGGCTGACGCCGAACGAGTTCGTGGCGGTGACTTCCACCAACATTGCCAAGATTTTGAACATGTACCCCAAGAAGGGGGCGGTGATGGTTGGCGCGGATGCCGACCTGATCGTCTGGGACCCCAAGCGCAAGAAGACGATCACGGCGAAGAGCCAGCAGTCGGTGATCGACTATAACGTGTTTGAAGGCTTTGAGGTGACCGGAATGCCGCGCTTCGTCCTCAGCCGCGGCAAGGTTTCCATTGTCGAAAACGAGGTGAAGGCCGAGCCGGGTCACGGCAAGTTCGTGGCGCGCGAGGCGAAAAACCCGGTCAACCGGGCGCTGAGCCAATGGAAGGAATTGGTCGCGCCGCGCAAGGTGGAACGGGCCGGCATTCCGGCGACGGGTGTGTGACATCGGCAGCATGATGAAAATCAAGGCACGGTGCTTGGCAAAAGTCCGAAAGGCAGCCGCAAAGGTGGCCGTTTGGCGTGCGGCACGGACCTTGCATCAGGCTCCATCAATAGGCTGAGAAAGGCGACACCCTTGTCCGTCACGTCGATCACTTCATCAACGACAGGCACGGGTGTTGCACTCCCTGTTGTTAAGGCCGAGCATCTCGGCCTCACCTTCTCCACCAATGACGGCGACGTGGTGGCGCTGTCGGATGTCAACCTGACTATCGAGAAAGGCGATTTCGTTTCCTTCATCGGGCCTTCGGGCTGCGGCAAGACGACGTTCTTGCGTACCATTGCCGATTTGGAACAGCCGACCTCGGGCACGCTGGAGATCAACGGCCAGACGCCGGAGAATGCACGAAAAGACCGGGCCTATGGCTATGTGTTTCAGGCACCGGCGCTTTATCCCTGGCGTACGATCGAGAAGAATATCGCGCTGCCGCTTGAGATCATGGGGCATTCGGCCCAGCAACAGGCCGAGCGGATCAAACGGACCATGGATCTCGTCAACCTTTCGGGGTTCGAGAAGAAGTTTCCCTGGCAGCTTTCGGGCGGCATGCAGCAACGTGCGTCCATTGCCCGTGCGCTGGCGTTCGATGCCGATCTCTTGCTGATGGACGAGCCGTTTGGCGCGCTCGACGAGATTGTCCGGGACCATCTCAATTCGGAACTGCTGAAGCTTTGGGACCGGACGAAGAAGACGATCTGCTTTGTGACACATTCGATTCCCGAGGCGGTTTATCTCTCCACCAAGATCGTGGTGATGTCGCCGCGGCCGGGGCGGGTGACCGACATTATCGAGAGCAATCTGCCGCGGGAGCGGCCGCTTGATATTCGCGAGACGCCGGAATTTTTGGCCATTGCGGCAAGGGTGCGCGATGGGTTGCGGGCTGGGCATTCTTATGAGGAGGTGGTGTGATGGGCATCCGTGTGCCGTCGACCTCCTCTTGTCCTCTCCCGTTTACGGGAGAGGGGGACCGCGCGGAGCGTGGTGGAGAGGGGTGCAGCGGGCGAGATAGCGCAGGATTGGTCGAGGGGTTTGTGCGTGTGGCTCCCCCCTCCACCGCCCTTGGGGCGGTCCCCCTCCCCCGCAAGCGGGGGAGGAATGACAGCCGATGCTTTGGTAGCTGGGTGGGAGTTGAAGCTCCATGAACCGCGTCCTTCCCATCCTGACCATCCTCTTCGCCATCCTCGCCTTCTGGTACGCCGCGGCGATCTGGATGAATGCGCCATGGCAGAACATTCTCAATGGGCGCGCCAATCTTGAAAACGTGCCGTTCCTGGAGTTTGCCCAACAGACCTGGGCGCAGGACAAACCGGTATTGCCGGCGCCGCATCAGGTGGCCGCGGAGATCTGGAATGCCACGATGGGGCTCGAATTCACCTCGCGGCGTTCGCTGGCGCTCCATGCCTGGATCACGCTTTCAGCAACGCTGCTGGGTTTTGTTTTCGGCACGGCGCTGGGCGTCGTGCTGGCCGTGGCCATCATCCACAATGATGCGACGGACCGCTCGCTGATGCCCTGGATCATTGCCAGCCAGACCATTCCTATTCTCGCCATTGCGCCCATGGTGGTGGTGGGGCTTGGGGCCGTTGGGTTGACGGGGCTCGTGCCCAAGGCACTGATCTCGATGTATCTGAGCTTTTTTCCGGTGGTCGTCGGCATGGTGAAGGGGCTGCGTTCGCCCGAGGCGATCCAACTCGATCTGATGCGGACCTATGATGCCAATCCCTGGCAGGTCTTCTGGAAGCTGCGCTGGCCGGCGGCCCTGCCCATGCTCTTTGCCTCGATGAAGGTGGGTATTGCCATTTCGCTGATCGGGGCCGTGGTGGCCGAGCTTTCCAATGCTGCCGGTGGCGGGCTTGGGGTGCGGCTGCTCACCGGTTCCTACAATGGCCAGACCATTCAGATCTGGGCGGCTTTGTTTATCGCTGCGGGGTTGGCGGCGGTGCTGGTGGCGATGGTTGGGGCGGCGGAAAAAATCGTCAATGCGCGGATCGGGGTACGGGCATGATGAAATCGGGGCTCAACCTCCTGCAATCGCTCTTGGCGCTGCTGGCTGGCGGCATGGCGCTTTGCGGGCTCGTCGGAGCGGCGATTTCGGCCGATGCGGACATTCTTCTCACGGTGACCATGGGGCTCGGCGCGCTGACGCTGGTCCGCTGCGTGTTCCGGCCGATCAGTCTATGGCTCGATGGCCTGGCTTCGGTGCTGATTGCGCTGGCGCTGGTATTGGCTCTGCCAAGGGGGGCGGCCATGCCGGGGCACTATTGGTTTGCCATGGTGAGCGCCTGGGGCTTTGCCTGGTTGTTTGTGGATCAGCTTTCGGGCGAAATTCGCCGGGGCGCGGTGCCACGAAAGACGATGGGGCTGCTCATTCCCGCCGTCTTCGGGGTGGCGCTGTTGGTCGTCTGGGAAATCGTCACGCGCGGCGCCAATGTGCCGCCCGTGCTCCTGCCGGCGCCTTCGGCCATCGGGGCGCAACTGGCGAACTCGGCGCCGATCCTCTGGGCCGATTTCGTCCAGACTTTCGTCAAATCCGTCATTCCCGGCTACATCATCGGGTGCCTTGCCGGGCTCGTGGTTGCCATTGCGGTCGACCGCTCGCCGTTCCTCAAAGCCGGGCTCTTGCCGATCGGCAACTTCATGTCGGCGCTGCCGATCATCGGCATCGCGCCGATCATGGTCATGTGGTTCGGTTTCGACTGGCAGAGCAAGGCTGCCGTCGTCGTCGCCATGACGTTCTTCCCCATGCTGGTCAATACGGTGGCGGGGCTCAACGCGGCCTCCTCCATCGAGCGCGACCTCATGCGGACTTATGCTGCCAACTATTGGCAGACGCTGTTGAAGTTGCGCCTGCCCGCTGCGGGGCCCTTCATCTTCAATGCCCTCAAGATCAACTCGACTCTGGCCTTGATCGGCGCAATCGTAGCGGAATTCTTCGGAACGCCTGTTGTCGGGATGGGCTTCCGGATTTCGACCGGGGTGGGGCGTCTCGCCATCGACCTGGTCTGGGCGGAGATCGCGGTTGCTGCGGTCGCGGGGTCCGCCTTTTACGGGGTGATCGCCCTCATCGAAAGGGGCGTCACCTTCTGGCATCCGTCTGTCCGTGGTGGACGGGCGTAAAAGAAGACAGGGAAAAGGGAACGACAAAAATGAAAACTTTTATCACGGGTCTCCTGGCTGGCACGATGGCGCTGGCGGCCATTCCAGGCGCTTTTGCGGCCGATGCTTTGACCCTGCAACTCAAGTGGGTGACGCAGGCCCAGTTCGCCGGCTATCTCGTCGCCGAGGCCAAGGGCTTTTATGACGAAGAAAACATCGACCTGACGATCCTGCCTGGCGGCCCGAACATTGCCCCCGAACAGGTGATCGCCGGTGGCGGTGCCGACATCATCGTCACTTGGATGGCCGCGGGTCTTGCCGCGCGCGATACCGGCGTGCCGCTCGTTAATATCGCCCAGCCGTTCAAGCGCTCGGGCCTGATGATGATCTGTCCGGTCGAGAAGGAAATCAAAACCGTCGCCGATTTCCCGGGCCATACTCTCGGCGTCTGGTTCTTCGGCAATGAATATCCGTTCTTTGCCTGGATGAACAAGGAAGGCATCGCCACCGACGGCTCCGCCGGCGGCGTTACCGTGCTGCAGCAGAGCTTTGATATCCAGCCGATGATCCAGGGCCAGGCCGACTGCATCTCGGTCATGACCTATAATGAGTATGGCCAGGCGCTCGATGCCGGCTATGGCCCGGATAATCTGACCATCTTCAACTATACCGAGATGGGCAATGACCTGCTCGAAGACGGTCTCTATGTCATGGAAGACACGCTCTCCGATCCGGCCAAGGTCGATGCCTATACCCGCTTCGTCCGCGCTTCGATGAAGGGCTGGGCCTATGCGCTCGACAACCCGGAAGAAGCCGCGCAGATCGTCGTCGACAGCGACGAAACCGGCGCCGCGGAACTCGCACACCAGCTTTATATGGTTGGCGAGGTTTCAAAGCTCGTCGATGCCGACGATGCTGCGCTCGACATGACCACCTATGATCGTACCGTGAAGGCGCTGCTCGACCAGTCGATCATCAAGGCCCAGCCGGAAGGCGCCTACACCACCGTCGTCACCGACGCGCTGAAGTAGGTTTTGGCATTTTCATGGGCGGGCGGGGAGCGATCCCTGCCCGCTTTGTTTTGAGAACTTGAAATGGCCACGCTCGCTCGGCACAAGGCGCAAAACACCGTGGAGAGCAAAATTCCGACAGACCCGCTCACGCTCATGGGCCTCGGCATAGGTGCCGTCGTCGTCATCTGGCTGATTTTTTCCGTGGTCAAGAAAATGGTCGGCATTGCCATCGTGCTGGCGCTCGCCGCCGGGGCCTGGTTCCTCTGGACCAATCCGCAATATCTCGCACCCATCATGGCCCAGATCCGGCAAGTGACCGGCTAGATCAGCAACCGGAACGAATCCGCTCTCCCGCCAGTTGAGATGTCATACTCAATTGCCGGAGGGCATTTTCATGAATTCGATCATTTATCTCGTTGGCCTCGTGGTCATCGTCATGGCCATCCTTTCCTTCATCGGCCTTGCCTGATCAGGAGGCGAGACCATGACCATTGTTCAACCCACCGAAGTGGCTGTCGTCGACACCGGCTCTACGCGTGACAGCGCCAGCTATGTCGACTGGTCGGCCATCATTGCCGGCGTGATTTTCGCCTCGGCCATTTCGCTGCTCTTCATCGCCTTCGGCACTGCCATCGGGCTCAATTTCATCGATTTTCGTTCGCGTGAAGGTGCGCCCGGCATCCTGATCGGCATTGCAGCGGCGAGCTGGTTCCTCTGGGTGCAGGTGTCGAGCCTGATGGCCGGCGGCTATCTCGCTGGTCGCCTGCGTCGCCGGCATTTTGATGCCACCGAGGACGAAAGCGATGTGCGCGATGGCGCCCATGGCCTCATCGTCTGGGCTGGGGCGACCGTGCTCGGCGCCATCATCGCACTGGGCGGTGTTGGGGCAGCGGCCAATATGGCCGGCTCTGCTTTGGCGACGGCAACCACCGCGAGTGCCAGTGTTGCCGCGGGTGCGGCCGATGCCATCGACCCCAATGCCTATTTCACCGATCAACTGTTCCGTGCGGAGCAGCCGGTGGCGGGCGATACGGAAGCGGCCCGTGCCGAAGCCGGACGCATCTTTGCCCAGGCCGCTTTGGGTGACGGCACCGTGCCGGAAGCCGACCGCACCTATCTCGCCAATGTGGTTGCGGCCAATACCGGCCTGACGCCGGAAGAATCCGCCGCCCGGGTCGACGCCGTGGTCGTTGCCATCGATGGCGCCAAGCAGGATGCGCTGGAGGCGGCACGCATTGCCCGCAATACCGGCATCATCGCCGCCTTCCTCCTTGCCGCCACGACGCTGGTCTCGGCGATTGGCGCTTATTGGGCGGCGCAGAAGGGCGGCAACCATCGCGACGAGAACACCGTCCTCACCGACGTGTTCCGCCGGTTCTAGGAGAGAAAGGAAAACACCATGTTCAAGGGTCTTGCTCTCTGGCTTCTCGGCGTGCCGATCTGGCTGATCATCATCATCTATCTCGTCACCTGACGAGAAAACAAAACGGGGCCGAAAGGCCCCGTTTTTCCGTGCGGTGATAAGCGCGCCTTACGCGTCGGGGTGCTTGAACACCAAAGCGGCATTGGTGCCGCCGAAACCGAAGGAGTTGGAGAGCACATAGCCGAGATCGACATTGTCGCGGCGCTGGCGCAGGATCGGCATGTCCTCGAAGGCTGGATCGAGCACGTCGATATTGGCGCTTTCGGCGATGAAGCGGTTCTTCATCATCAGGATCGAATAGATCGATTCATGAACGCCCGTCGCGCCCTGGCTATGGCCGGTCAGCGACTTGGTCGCCGAGATCGGCGGGCACTTGCCCTCATTGCCGAAGACGGCGCGCAGGGCTTCGATTTCCTTGAGGTCGCCCACGGGCGTGGAAGTGGCGTGCGGATTGATATAGTCGATCGGCGCCTTGACGTTCTTGAGCGCCATGCGCATGCAGCGCTCGGCACCCTCGCCCGAGGGTGCGACCATGTCGACGCCGTCCGATGTCGCGCCATAGCCGACGAGTTCGGCCCAGATCTTGGCGCCGCGCGCCTTGGCATGTTCAAGCTCTTCGAGCACCAGCACGCCGGCGCCGCCGGAAATGACAAAACCATCGCGGGCGGCATCGTAGCAGCGCGAGGCTTTTTCGGGGGTCTCGTTATAGTTCGAGCTCATGGCGCCCATGGCGTCAAAAAGGTCGCTGAGGGTCCAGTCGAGGTCTTCGTGGCCGCCGGCAAAGACGATGTCCTGCTTGCCCAGCATGATCTGCTCCATCGCATTGCCGATGCAATGTTTTGAGGTCGCGCAGGCGGCGGTGATGGAATAATTGACGCCCTTGATGGCAAAGGCGGTTGCCAGCGTTGCCGAGGCCGTCGAGCCCATGGCCTTGGGCACGGCGAGCGGCCCGATGCGCTTTGGCGACTTCTTTTCGCGGGTGACGTCGGCGGCTTCGACGATGGTGCGGGTCGAGGCGCCGCCCGAACCCATGACGATGCCGGTCATGGGGTTGGAAATATCCGATTCTTCGAGGCCCGCATCGGCGATGGCCTGCTGCATGGCGAGATAGTTCCAGGCCGCGCCCTTGCCCATGAAGCGGGTAACGCGGCGGTCGAGGACTTCAAACGGGTCGAGACGCGGGTCGCCTTTGACCTGCGAGCGGAATCCCAGTTCGGCATAGTCTTCGGCAAAGACGATGCCGGGCTTGGCCAGGCGCAGGCTTTCAGTGACTTCGTCGAGCGAATTGCCGATCGAAGAAATGATACCCATGCCGGTTACCACTACTCGTCTCATAAAATCCTCGCTCTGGTCGTCTCGGGAAGTCGCCTTGGGCCCGGCGCTTCACCTATATAGTTGCAGTTCAGTACGGCATTAAGGCCGATCAGGCGGTCTTCTGCTCGTGGAGCTGTGCATCGGTGAAGAGACCAACGCGCAGATCCTTGGCTTCGTAGATCAATTTCCCGTCAGCCTTGACCCAGCCATCGGCAATGCCGAGGGTCAGGCGCGAACGCATGACGCGCTTGATGTCGATGCCGTATTCCACACGCTTGACGTCATTGGTCACCTGGCCGGTGAACTTGATTTCGCCGCCAAGCGCGCGGCCCTTGCCGGGCTGGCCGATCCAGCCGAGGAAGAAGCCGGTCATCTGCCAGACGGCATCGAGGCCGAGGCAGCCGGGCATGACGGGATCGTCGATGAAGTGACACTTGAAGAACCACAGGTCCGGGTTCACATCGAGCTCGGCACGGACGAGGCCCTTGCCGTAATCGCCGCCGGTTTCGTCGATATGGGTGATACGGTCGAACATCAGCATTGGGGGCGCGGGCAGGCGCGCATCCATCTGCCCGGGTAATTCACCCCGGCCGTGCGCCAAAAGCTCTTCATAACCAAATGCGTGTTGCCGGTCCGCCATTACCCATCCCCGCTAAGCTCAAGCCTTGTCTCGTATAGAGGTGCGGAAAACGGGTCAAGACAGCCCAAGGAACAAGGCGCTGAACGGGACTTCGGCTGTGACAGTTCAGCGACTTGTTTCAAACCCCTGCCGCCACTATAACTGGAGCCATATTTTCTGGACCAATGAGACGAGTAGCACTGGCCCAATGACCGATTTTGACCTTGCCGACCGTCCTGCGTCCCACACGCCCTGCCTGACGGCAGTGTTGCGTATGGCCGGATTGCGGCCGACGCGGCAGCGCGTTGCGCTGGCCGAACTGCTGTTTGGCGGCCCGCACCGCCATGTCAGCGCCGAGCAGTTGCATTCGGAGGCAAATGCCGCCGATGTGAACGTTTCGCTGGCGACGATCTACAATACGCTGCACCAGTTCCATGAAGCCGGGCTCTTGCGCGAAGTCGCCATCGACGCCTCGCGCTCCTATTTCGATACCGATACCTCGGACCACCACCATTTCTTTGTGGAAGACGAGCAGCGGATGATCGATATCCCGGCCTCCTCGGTCGAGTTCAAGGCCCTGCCCCAGCCGCCCAAGGGCATGGAAGTGGCCCATGTCGACGTGGTGATCCGCGTTCGCAAGGCGCCGGTCTGATCTTCGATATCACGGTTCGTCATCCTCGGGCTTGACCCGAAGGCGCTCCACTTTGTGGCGACGCGTTCAAGTGAAACGTCCTCGGGTCAAGCCCGAGGATGACGGCCAATGGGTGCCGAAGCTGTCGCGCACCCCGTGACAAAGCCCTACCCTTTCCCCATATAATGGGGCCCAGGAAACAGCGACGAAGGTGGTCGATGCCCGAAAAGGTCAATCTCAATGCCTATTTCGAGCGAATCGGCTTTGCCGGTTCGATTGCCCCAACCATTCAGACTCTCGAACAGTTGCACGCGCTGCATCCGGCCGTCATTCCCTTCGAAAATATCGCGCCACTGACCGGCGAACAGGTTCTGCTCGACCAGCAAAGCCTAGAAAAGAAGCTTCTTACCGACAAGCGCGGCGGCTTCTGCTTCGAGCATAATTTCCTCTTCATGCGCATTCTTGCCGATCTCGACTATGAAGTGCGGCCGCTGCTGGCGCGGGTGATCTGGACCAATCCCGAAGCCATTGCCGCGCCGCCCAGCCACATGCTGCTGCTGATCGACATCAAGGGCGCCAATTACATCGCCGATGTCGGCTTTGGCGGGCTGAGCCTGACCGCCCCCCTGCGGCTTCGGGCCGGGGCCGAGCAGGCAACGCCGCACGAAACTTTCCGCCTCACCGGCGGCGATCCCGACTGGACGCTGGAAGTCAAAATCGGGGAAGAATGGCGCGGGGTCTATGTGTTCACGACCGCCGCGGTCGCCGAAGTTGATCTCTGGGATATCAATCGCGATCTCTCGAGCAATCAAGCTTCGCCCTTCACGCTGCAATTGCGCGCGGCGCTGGCGCCGAGCGGGCGGCGGCTGAAGGTGCACAATGACCAATTCACCATCCAGCGCACCGGCGAGGCGCCGGAAAAGCGCAGCCTGACTTCGGTTGCCGAGATTCGCGCCGTTCTCACCGAGCAACTGGGCCTGACCCTGCCCGAAAGCGAGAAACTCGACGCCAAGCTTGCAGGTCTCTTGCCGACGCCGCCCGAAACGGTGGAATAAAGTCATGGCGCCGGTGAACGTGCCGCCCGAGGCGCTGCAGGAATTTCCCGATTTTCAGTCGTTTTACGACTGGCTCGAGAAAAACCACGACTCTGCGCCGGAGGTGTGGATCCGCATCTTCAAGAAGGGTTCGGGAAAGCCGACGATCACGCCCGTGGAAGCGATCGATGCCATTTTGTGCTGGGGCTGGATCGACGGTATCCGCAAGAGCTGGGACGACGAGAGCTTTGTGCAGCGCTATTGCCCGCGCCGGCCCAAATCGGTGTGGAGCCAGATCAACCGCGACAATGTCGCGCGGCTGACCGAAGCGGGGCTGATGACGCGGCACGGCCAGGCGCAGGTCGATCTCGCCAAGAGCGATGGCCGCTGGGACGCGGCCTACAAGACCACGATGGGGCCGCCCGAGGATTTGCTGGCGGCGATTTCGGCCAATGCCGAGGCGCAGAAAACCTATGATGGGCTCACCGCGCAGAACCGCTTTGCCCTGACGTTTCGCGTCCACAACCTCAAGACCGAGGCCGGGCGGAAGAAGAAGATCGCCAACCTGGTGGAAATGCTGGCACGGGGCGAGACGATCTATCCGCAGGGGTAGCGGAGGACAGCCAGGTGACGTGTCCTCGGGTCAGGCCCGAGGATGACGATCTGCGGTCTTCGCCGCCAATTCTTCCTCAAGCCCTTCATTGCGCACCTTCAGGGCCGCAACGATGTCGGATAGGAAGCGCTCGATGACTTCCACATCGGCGCGCGAATAATCAGCAAGCACGGTTTCGCGCAGGCGCTGGGCGCTGCGGGAGAGCGGCAGCGCCATTTCTTCGGCGCCGGGCCCGACGCGCAGAAGAGTCGCGCGGCGATCGTTGGGATGCTGCTCGCGCAGCACGTAGCCGTCTTTTTCCAGCCGGTTGATGAGAATGGCCGTGGCGCCCGAAGTCATGCCCAGGTGCCGGCCGAGCGTCGTGGGCGTCGCCTGGCCATCCTGATCCCTGATGAAGCGAATGGCCATCATGTCGGACATGTTGATGCCGGCCGCCGCGGAAAAAGCGCGGTAGCCTCGGCTCATTTCGTCGGTCAGTTCACGTACCAAGGGTTCGATCCGGTCTTGCATGCCCCCTCCTTTAGCTGGTTTTTACTATTTTACAAAGATACTTTCTTGCAAAGGTACTTTTTCGGGACTAGATAGCTTCCAACACCAAGCAATCGAAGAAACCGAAATGGCCAAGCTTTCTCCTATGACCGAAGGCGACATTCAAGCCGCCAACGCCACCCGCGCCGAAACCCGGCCCAGCATTGTTCCCCCCGTCCCGGCCGAAGCAGAGCCGGTTGCACCAGCCGAGATCGTCGAAGCACCGGCAAAACCTTCGCGCAGCCGCAAGAAGGCCCGCATGGTTGGTTTGGGGCTTTTCGTGATCCTGGGCGGTGCCGTGGCCTGGTACCCGCTTTCGGACCATAACGCCCCGTTTGCGTCGGGCGGTTCCGTCATGGGCAATGTGACCCAGATTGGTCCGCGCGTGGCCGGGCCCGTCGCCGAAGTGCTGGTTTCGGACAATTCGAGCGTCAAGGCGGGCGATCCGCTGTTCCGCATCGACGAAACGACGTTCAAGATGGACGTCGCCCAGGCCGAGGCACAGCTCGACCTGACCTCCACCAATATTTCCTCGGCCAGCGCCGCCATTCCGGCAACCCAGGCCAAGCTCAGCCAGGCGGAAGTGGCACTGGTCACGGCCAAGGACGCCGTCGAACGCACGCGGCAGATGTATGATCGTGGCCTCGTCACGGATGCGCAGAAGACGCAGGCCGAGGGCAATTTCCAGACGGCCGAACTCAATGTCGCTGCGGCACGGGCGGAGCTTGAGCGGGTCACGACCTCGGCCGGCGCGCTCGACGACACAAATCCCAATTTCCGCGCCGCGCAGGCGGGTCTGGAAAAGGCGCGCTTTGCGCTTGAAAGCACCACCGTGGTCGCGCCGACCGATGGGCATGTTTCCAACCTGCTGCTGACCCAGGGCCAGTTTGTCGCTGCCGGTTCGCCGGTGATGACCTTCATTTCGGGCGATCGCAGCAGCGTCATCGTCGATTTCCGCGAGAACCAATTGGTCAATGTGCAGCCGGGCGACAAGGCCGTGGTGGTTTTTGAAGCGGCGCCCGGACGGCAGTTCGAGGCGACGGTCGATTCCATCGCCTGGGGCATTTCGAGCGGCCGTACCTCCAATGGCGGCCTCGCCCAGTCTTCCACGGATACGCGCTGGTTCCCGCCGGCCCGCAAGATTCCCGTGCGCGTGAGCATCGACGATCCCGCCGCGCTGCCGGCCAATGTGCGTATCGGCTCGGAAGCCGCGGCACTGATCTTGCCTGACGAAGGCGGCGTGGTGCCGGCCATTGCGCGAACCATGCTGGGCTTTTCCAGCGTGATGTCGGGCTTCAACTAAAATGGAAACGCTGCCGCGCGTCGACGCGAACGAGGATCCCTACCTCGCCCTCCGCACCATGCTGGGTGTTGCCCTCCTGTTCGCGCTGGCCGAGCCCCTGGGCATGACCCAGCCCATGCTGCCCATTGCCATCGGCATGAGCCTTCTTTCCGGCCAGCGCGGCGCCCTGACGCCGCGCACCTTTGCTGGGCCGATCATGCTGCCGATCATTGCAGTGATCTTCTCGTGGCTTGCGGCAGTGACGGTCAACGAGCCCATGCTCTTCATCATCATGAATGTGGTGTTGGCAGCCGGCGGCATTGCGCTCATGCTGTTTCGCGGCTCGCGCGCCGGCATGATGCTGACCGTGTTTCCAGCGATGATGTCGATTTCGGCGCTCTACAACGAATATGCGCTGGTCGCCATTCGCGACAGCATGGTTTCGGGCGGGCTGATGGTGGGCGTTGCCGCCGTCGTCACCAACCTGCTGTTTCCGCCGAAAACCAAGCGGGTGCATGTGGAGCAGCCCAAGCCGCATGTGTCGCGCAATCCGGCCGTGGAACTGGGCATTCGAGTGGCCGTCTATCTCGCCGTGCTGATCGCCACCTATGCGACCAACAATATCAGCCTGCTTATCGCGCCGATCATGATGGTCTTCATCTGCGCGGAGCCCGACCATGGCGGGCGCATCGAGCAGGTGGTGGATCGCGGCGGCGGCACCATCATCGGCGCGATCGTCGGGATTTTGGCGCTCTTCGTCTACAATCTCGTGCCGCAGTTCATCGTTTTGCTGCTGCTTCTGGCCGTGATCACCTATGTGCTGATCGACCGGATGACGACGGGACCGGCGCGGCCGCAATACTACCAGTATGTGTGCTCGGTGGCGCTCGTGGTGGTGCTGTCCTCTATCTACGGCACCAATTCGGCTTTTGAAGTCGTGGTGCAGCGCGTGTCGATCACCGTGGGCATCATGCTGGCCGGCATTGTTCTCCTGTCACTGCTCGAAACCATGTTCGTGCAACGCGACGATAGTCCCGAGGAACTGGCGCCCGCCGCTTCCTGAGCCTTCCAATCGCCCGCCGCCCGGTGCTACATCGGGCGG
The DNA here is from genome assembly GCF_000743575.1 of Devosia riboflavina. Taxonomy (GTDB): domain Bacteria; phylum Pseudomonadota; class Alphaproteobacteria; order Rhizobiales; family Devosiaceae; genus Devosia; species Devosia riboflavina. The sequence continues at coordinate 320,173 of NZ_JQGC01000003.1, forward strand.
CGGGTGTTTGCGCTTATGGAGGGGCGGGACATGGCTTTGGACGTCGCTTTCCTGCGCGGCATCAATCTGGGCAAACGCCAGATGAAAATGGCGGAGCTGAAGACGTGCCTCGAAGAGGCGGGCTTTGCCGATGTGAAGACCGTGCTCGCCAGCGGCAATGTGCGGTTTCTGAGCAAAGCCGGGCCGGCCGAGAGCAAGGCGCTCCTCGAAAAAACCATCGAGCAAAAGTTTGGCTTCAAGGTCGGCGTCGTGCTGCGTCAAGAGGACGAGATCAAGGAAATGCTCGCCGAGCACCCTTTTGATCGAATCGACCCGGCAGCCGATGTGACGCGGCATGTGCTGATGTTCGATGAGCCCCTGCCCAAGGGCGTGGTGATCGAGGACAGGCCGGGCCATACCGAGATCGTCCGCATCGACCCCAAGGAAATCTACATTGCCGGCTATCGCCAGCCCAATGGGCGCTATACGGAAGGCGTGGAGGAGGTGCTGAAACCGCTTTACGCCAAGCTGGGCAAAGGCGTGCTCGACACCATGCGCAACTGGAACACCATAGAAAAGGTCCTCAAGTGATCGTTGTTTTCGGCTCTACCAATCTCGATCAGGTCGGCACTGTTTCGCGTCTGCCCGAACCGGGTGAAACCGTTGCGGGCGGCACCTTTTCCATGGCGCCGGGCGGCAAGGGCGCCAACCAGGCACTGGCCGCGCGCCGCGCCGGAGCCGATGTGCGGCACCTGTCGGCCGTGGGCGACGATGCTTTTGCGGATATGGCGCTAAAACTGCTGCAGGACGGCGGTGTGGACCTCAGCCAAATGCGCAAGGCGCATGCCGCCACCGGCATTGCCATGATCTTTGTCGATGCGGAGGGCGAAAACGTCATCGCCATTCTGCCGGGCGCCAATGGCACGATGAGCCCGGAAGATGCCGACCGGACGCTTGGCAATCTGACGGCCAAGGACACGATCCTGCTGCAGCAGGAAATTCCGCAGGCCGCGACGCGGCGGGCGCTGGACATTGCCCGAGCCAAGGGCGCGCGCAGCGTGCTCAATACTGCGCCTTTTTTGGCCGACACGCCGGACCTGGCGCCGCTGGCTGATATCGTTGTGGCCAATGAGACCGAATTTGCGCTGCTCTCGGGCCGCGGGATCGAGGAACTCGATGCGGCCATGGATGAGTGGGTTGCAAAGACCGGGCGCACGATTGTGGTCACCCTTGGCCCCGATGGTGCGCGGGCGGCTTCGCCGGACGGCAAGTTTGCGGTCCCGGCTTACAAGGTGACGCCGGTGGATACGGTGGGTGCGGGCGATACGTTCTGCGGCTATCTCGCGGCGAGCTTGGATGCCGGGATGACGCTGGAGCAGGCCATGCGCCGCGCGGCTGTGGCGGGGAGCCTTGCGTGTCTCAATCCGGGGGCGCAGCCGGCTATTCCGGTGGCTCGGGATGTGGACGCGCTGGTCTGAGAGCCAGCCCATCCCTCGCCCCTTGCGGGAGAGGGACAGATTTTCTGCGTTCAGCAGAAAATCAGGGTGAGGGGTATCTCTCCTCCGCAGAGGAGCGTGTGAGGGCTTCGCAAAAATACCCCTCATCCGCCCCTTCGGGGCACCTTCTCCCGCAAGGGGAGAAGGGAAGGGGGCGCCGGTGTTTGTCGGCGCTTAGTGAAAAACCCGCCGCGGCTTGAACTGGCCGTATTCGACCGAGCCGGTGGCGAGCACCTTGCCCTTGAAGCTGACCCAGCATTCGTCGAGGTTTGCGGGCGCCGCAGCGCCAGTCAGCAGCACCGGGTTGCCATTGCCCACGGCGCTTGCCTGACCGGCGTCGAGGCGGATTTCGGGCAGGTCGACGAGACCGGCCGAGGTCGGAGCCAGAAGAGCGTCGCGCGCTTCGCCGGCTTCGGCGGCTTCCAGCTGTTCGAGGGTCACCGCATCTTCATCGGAGAAGGGGCCAACCGCAGCGCGGTGCAGGCTGCCGACGTGGCCCCGGGTGCCGAGCACTTCAGCAATGTCACGGGCGAGCGAGCGCACATAGGTGCCCTTGCCGCAGGTGACTTCCAGCACACTGTGCTCAGCGCCGTGTTCGAGCACGGTGAGCGCGTCGACCTCGATGGGGCGCGGCTCCAGTTCCACGGTTTCGCCGGCGCGGGCGAGATCATAGGCGCGTTCGCCATCGATCTTGAGCGCCGAAAAAATCGGCGGGCGCTGCATGATGAGGCCGGTAAATTGCGGCAAGACGGCATCGAGCGCGGCGCGGTCGGGGCGCACATCCGAAGTTGCGACCACTTCGCCTTCGCGGTCATCGGTCGTCGTGGCACTGCCCCAGACGATCGAGAAGCGATAGACCTTTGTGCCGTCCTGCACCTGCGGCACGGCCTTGGTGGCTTCGCCCAAAGCAATCGGCAGGATGCCGGTCGCGAGCGGGTCGAGCGTGCCGGCATGGCCGGCCTTGGCGGCGGAAAAGAGCCAGCGCACCTTGCCCACCGCTTGCGTGGAGGTGAAGTCATAAGGCTTGTTGAGCACAACCCAGCCGGAGATGGGGCGCTTTTTCGATTTCTTCTGCTCGGTCACGGCTATTCTTCGTCGCCGCCGTCGTCTTCGAGGTCGCGCTTGACGCGATCGGAGCGCAGCAATTCGTCGATCCTTCCGGCTTCCTCAAACGTGTCGTCGACGAAGAAGCGGATGTCCGGGGCGTATTTCATGTTGATCTTGGGCGCGACGCGGCCACGGATGAATTTTGAGTGCCGGTTGAGCGCGGCGACGATCTCTTCGGCATGCACGCCACCGAGCGGCATCACATAGGCATTGGCCAGTTTCAGGTCGGGCGTCATGCGCACTTCGGGCACGGTGACGACCGAACCGACCAGCGCTTCGTCCTCGATGTCACCGCGCGCAAAAATATCCGCCAGCGCGTGGCGCACCAATTCGCCAACGCGCAGCATGCGCTGGCTCGGACCCAGGGGCTTGTTGTCTTTTTTCATGGGCAAGCGGCTTAGGCCCTTGGGGCCTTTTCGTCAATCCGCCTTGCTGAGCGCGACTTCCGCCTTGAGCTCTTTGGCGCGGGCCTCGACGACACCGGTCGCGACCGGCCAGGACTGGGGATCGCCGGGGCTAAAGCTCTTGCCGCGCCATTCCTGGTAGATGATGGCGACGCCCGTATCGGAGCGCTGGAAGCTTGCAACCATGACTTCGCCGAGCCCGGCAAAAGCCGGATAGCGATCGGCATAGGCACCGCAGACGAAGCCGAGCGGGGCTAGGTCATTGTCGCCATTGTCCTGGCCGAGTTGGAAGAAGCCGGTCACTTCCGGCTTGCAACTATTGGCGTGCAGCACCATGAGGGCGGCGCGATAATCGGCAAGGGTGCGTTCGTTTTCGTCGCGGCTGATGCGGGCGCCATAAAGCGTGGTCCAGAGCGCTTCGCTCTCGCCCTTGGGGTAGATTTCAAGGAGGGCCTGTCCATCTTCGGCGCGATAGGTGGTTTCCACCCGGCCGAGCGCAGCATCGTCGCCCGTCAGCCAATCGGGGCGCGGCAGCAGCAATTGGTGGTCCAGCGCATCGAGAACCAGCTTGCCGCTTTCCTCGACGAGGGGCGGGGTGCTGCGGATCTGTGCCGCAGCCGGCATTGTGGCGGCGCCCAAGGCGACAAGAACGAGGAACGCGGTTCTCAATGGCGTCACGGGGCACTCCTTAGCCCAAAGACAGGTGTAGTCCGGCCCAAGCCCCCAAAGACCGACTGCTGAGGGCACGATTAAGAAGGAAGCCTCTTTCGCGCAAGATGAACGAGTGATGCGCGTGATGATGGCGGGGTGGTTGAAGGAAAGCTGCAACACATGGGGCAGCGCATGCTTGTTCTATCCGCGTGCGCTTTTCGGCAAAGGCTTTTCAGGAAGGATCCGATGCGGCGGCTGGTGGCCGTCCATGAAGGTGCGGATATTGACGATGACCGTCTCGCCCATCTCGATGCGGGCTTCGAGCGTGGCCGAGGCCATATGGCCGGTAAGGACCACCTGATTGGTTTCGGCGAGGGCCAGGAGGCGCGGATTGATACCCCGGCGATTGTCGAAGACGTCGAGGGCGGCGCCGGCAAGGCGGCCGGATTCGATGCGCTCGATCAGCGCCACTTCGTCGACGAGTTCGGGCCGGCTGACATTCAGCACATAGGCGCCCGGCTTCATCCGGTCGAGCCGCTCGGCCGAGAGGATGTTGGTGGTGTCGCGGGTCAGCGGGGTGTGGAGCGAGACGATATCCACCGCTTCGAGCATGGGTTCGAGTTCGGGCCAATAGGTGGCGCCAAGCGGCTCCTCGACGCCGGGCGGGCGGCGGTTGCGCGAGAAATAATGAATATTGAGGCCGAAGGCGCGGGCGCGTTGCGCCACCGCGGTACCGATGCGGCCCATGCCGACGATACCAAGCGCTTTGCCGCGGAGGCGACTGCCCAGCATGGAGGTGGGCGACCAGCCGGCCCAGCTCCGGTCGCGCAGCAGGACCTGCGTGCCTTCGACGAGGCGGCGCGGCAGGGCCAGCATCAGCGCCATGGCCATGTCGGCCGTGTCCTCGGTGAGGACGCTCGGCGTATTGGTGACGGTCAGGCCCGCGGCCCAGGCGGCCTCAAGGTCGATATTGTCGACGCCATTGCCGAACTGGGCAATCAACCGCACACTTTGCGGCAGGCGAGCGATGAGATCGGCGTCGATCCGGTCGGTGATGGTGGAAACCAGGACATCCTTGCCCTCGACGCCGGCCAGGATGTCGTCGGCGGTCAGGGTCTGGTCGGTTTCGTTGACATCGGTCTCAAAAAGCGTCGCCATGCGCGCTTCGATGGTCTCGGGCAGGCGACGAGTCACCAGAATTTTCGGTTTGCTCGATGTCATGCTTGCCTTGCGACCTGATCACAAAGGGACGGCGTGCAACCATCCTTTAAGGACCGTTAAGGATCATGCCGTAGTGATAGGGCAATTCCAATCCGTCTGCAAAGTCATGTTCATTTCGCACGCCGGTTCGGGCCGTGCCCGTATGCTTTTTCCGCGTATTTTCGCCGTTTTGCCGCTGGTGTTCGCGAGCCTCTTCGTCTGCACGCCGGTGGCATTGGCCCAGGCCGAATCGGTTTCCGGGCTGAAATTGCCTCGCTTCGTCACGACGCGCTCCAACCCCATCAATGTGCGCGTCGGCCCCGGCACCAAGTATGACATCGCCTGGAACTATACGGTTTCGGGCGTGCCGGTCGAAATCGTCCAGGAATTCGACACCTGGCGCAAGATTCGCGACATAGACGGCGAAGAGGGCTGGGTGCACCAGAGCCTGCTCGTCGGCACGCGCGCCGGCTATGTGACCCCGGTCGCCGCCAATGGTGAAGTCGACATGCATGCCTCGCGCTCGATCGAATCGGGCGTTCGCGCGCGGCTGGCGCCAGGCGTACGCGTCAATATTTCGGAATGCGATGGCGATTGGTGCACGGTGACCGCCGGGCAGCCGGGCGAACGCGCCAATTTTTCGGGCTATGTGCGCCAGGAAGAAATCTGGGGCGTTTATCCCGACGAAGTCTTCGACTGACTTTGTTTGTCGCGTTTTCGAACCGGAAAAGTGGCAGCCACTTTTCCTGAAAACGCTCTAGGCGTCCAGTTCGGCCAGCGCCTCGTCGCGCTGGCGGGTGAGACGGATTTCGTCGTCCTGCTTGGGGCAGGAACTGCAATAGACATCGGGAAAAGCCAGATAGTCGAGGCAGCAGCCTTTTCGCGCTGTGATCAGCACCTGGCGGCCATCGGCGAGGTCAAGCGTCTCGAGATCGCCCTGCCCCACGAGATCCATGGCGGAAAGCCACAGCATGCAGAGGTGGCGCTGTTCTTCGATAGTCATGCCCGGAACATAATCGCGAAGACGCACCATCAGCCCCAGCATGCGATCCGTAACGAGCCGCAGCGCAGGCACGCGCCTGAGTTTTGTGACAGCGTTGATTTCGACCAGGAGACCATCGGCAAAAGCACGTAGATCGGTTCCGGCGCGGAAGATGAGCGCGTCGAGATCGGCCTTGTGTTGCGGTCCGGCAGGCAGGCGAAAGCCGCTGACGTCGATACCCTTCGCCTGCTGGCTCACGCTCGAAAGCCTTGGCAACGCGCCGTGCACGTGGGTGCCGATAACGGCGATATAGGCCGGCTGCCAGAAGAGATTGGTGAGGAGCCGCACCGCATAAAAGGGCTGACCGGCGGCGGGATAGGTCGCTTCGAGCCGCCGATAAAGCTCGCGCAGGAAGTGCTCATTGTCCCCGCCCGGCACATACCAACCGGGCAGCGCTTCTCCGGGAGCCCCCTTGAGAAAGCCGGTGACGCGCGCCGCGGTTTCGAGAAACCGGGTCAGCGCGACATCGTCATTGTCGAGGCCAAAGAGAAAATTGCGGGTGGCCACAGGGCTCTCCGGAGGTTTGTCCCTCCTATAGCCTCCCCGGTTCCATAAGCAAATGCCCCATCAGGATGCGGATTTTTTCGGGGCGCCGCCTTCACCGCTCCCACAGGGGGACAGGCAGAGCATGGAGCGACCATGATCGGTCCGGGAGGCAGGAATGATGCGCCACCGTTCACGCCTGCTTTGCAATACGTCCGGCGGCGCTGCCGTCGAATTCGCCATTCTGGCGCCCGTCTATCTCATGATGCTTTGCGGCATGCTGGCCTATGGGCTCTATTTCGGCGCCGCCCATTCGCTGCAGCAATTGGCCGCCGATGCGGCGCGCATCTCGATTGCCGGGCTCGACAGCGCCGAGCGCGACACCCTCGTCGGCAGCTATCTCGATCGCCATGCCGGCGACTATATGCTGCTCGACCGCCAATACCTGACCTATGCCATTGGCGATGATCCCGGCGACCCCACGCAATATCGCGTTGCCCTGCGCTATGACGCAGTGGAATTGCCGATCTGGAACCTCTATCCGCCCCTGCCCATGCCCAGCCGCTACATGGTCTATGGCGCTACGATCAGGCAGGGCGGGCTGTGATCTCGTCGTTCCTTCGCGATCGCAGCGGCAATATGGCGGTGTTGTTTGCCACCGCCTTTTCGCTATCGGGCGTGATCGGCGCCATCGCCGTCGATGCTGCCGCGCTTTACCACGAAAGGCGCGTCATCCAGTCCACCGTCGATCTTGCCGCCATCAGCGCCGCGCGCAACCCGGAACGCGCCGAGGAAATCGCAGCGGAAGTGCTGACCGAGGCGGGGTTTGCCGATCAGGCAGGGCTTGTGGTTACCGTCGGACGGTTCGACGCCGATGCGACCCGCGCGCCGGAAGATCGCTTCGTGCCCAATGGCATTCCGGCCAATGCAGTCAAAGTGCAGTTCGAGCGGCCCGGCACGCTGCATTTCGCCGCGAGTTTCACCCAGTCGCCCATGGTCGGGGCAACGGGTCTTGCGACGGTCACGCCGGAAGTCTCCTTTTCGCTGGGGTCGCGGCTCGCGAGCCTCAATGGCGGCATTGCCAATGCGCTGCTCGGTACGCTGCTGGGCACGACTGTCAGCCTCTCCGTCGCGGACTATAATGGCCTTGCGGCGGTGCGGGTGGACGCCTTGAGTTTTCTCAATGCGTTGGCGCTCGAAATGGGCCTTGAAGCGGGCAGCTATGACGACCTCCTTGCCACCGAGGCCCATGCCGGAGACATCGCCGCGGCGCTGGCAAGCCTCGTTACCGGGGCGCAAAAGACCGCCCTCACCACGCTGGCCAATGCCGGCAATGGCAATAGCGTGCCGCTCGGAAAGCTTTTCGATCTCGGTCGCTATGGCTCGCTGGCCCTCGACAGCGCCGGTGCAGTTCTCAATGCCCGCCTGTCGGCGCTCGAAATCCTTTCGGCGGCCGCCGCGCTCGCCGATGGCGACAAGCAGATCTGGCTCAGCCTTGGCGGAAACCTGCCGGGGATTGCCGCGCTCTCGGTCGAACTCTCGATCGGCGAACCGCCGCAGGGTGGAGGCTGGTTCGCCATTGGCCCGGTCGACACGGTGGTCCGCACGGCGCAGGTGCGTCTGCGGATCGATGCGCAATTCCTCGGCGGCCTCGTGCTGCAGGGTGCGGTTATCCGCCTGCCGCTCTGGCTTGACCTTGCCCATGCGGAGGCCCGTGTCGCGGGCGCAACCTGCCCCGATCGCGACCATCCCAATGGCACCGCCGATATCGCCGTGCTGCCCGGAGCGCTCGAACTTGCCGTTGGCAAGGTCACCAATGCGCAGATGCGCGATTTTGGCGCCGCCCTGCCGGTCACCCCGGTACGCATTCTCGATGCGCTGCTGCTGCAGATTTCCGCCTCGGCGCATGTGGAAGTGGCCCAGACCACGCCCGTCCTGCTCGAATTCTCCTCGAGCGATATCGGGACCGCCCGCCTCAAGACCGCCAAGACCACGACGCTCGTGAGCTCGCTCGGCCAATCGCTGCTGGGCGACTTAAAGCTCGAGATTTCCGTGCTGGGCCTGGGTCTCTCCCCGCTCAACGTCATCGCCAATGCGCTCAAGACTGCCATCACCCCGATCGTCGCGCCGCTCGATTCCATCGTCAACACGCTGCTGACGACGCTGGGTCTCGGTATCGGCGAGGCCGATGTGCGCGTATATGGCGTGCGTTGTCTCAATCCGGTGCTGGTGGGATAGGTTTTCGCAAGTCTTTGAGGCGGCTGGCTTTGCTGGCTCCATGCCTTTCAAGGGACCTTGCCGATTGGCAGGGGCAGGAAAACACCTCTAGACTGGGCAAAAGACCGATTCCCCTTGCCCATGTTCTCATTCCTCCGCCAAGCGCCAAAACCGCCCAAGAGCGTGACCATCGACCTCGATGGGCGCCCGGTGGATGTTGCCGTCAAAATCAGCAAGCGCGCCGCAAGTTTCCGGCTGTCGCTGCCGGCTTCGGGGCCGGTGCTGACGCTGCCGGAACGCTCGCGCTGGGCCGATGCCGAAGCCTTTCTCCTGCGTCACCGCAATTGGCTGGCCGCCCGGCTGCCGCGTACGGCACGCTCGATGCGCCTCGAGGCGGGCACGGAAGTGCCGTTGCGCGGCGTGCCGCATCTCGTCGTCGGCACGGGCAGCCTGCGCGGGCGGGTGGAAATCCTGCCCCTCGTGGACCTGCCGGAATTGCGCGTGCCCGGGGCGGTCGAACACCAGCCGCGGCGGCTTTTTGATTGGCTCAAGACCGAGGCCCTGGCCGATCTCTCCGAGCGCAGCGCCTTTCACGCCGCAAGGCTGGGAGTGACGGTGAAGGACATAAAGCTGCGCAGCCAGTCGAGCCGCTGGGGCTCTTGTTCCTCGACGGGCTCGATCAACTACAATTGGCGGCTCATCCTCGCCCCGCCCTTCGTGCTCGACTATGTCGCGGCTCATGAAGTCGCCCATCTCGTCGAGATGAACCATTCGGACGCCTTCTGGGCCACGGTGAAGCGCACGCTGCCGGACATGGAGCGCGGGCGAGCGTGGCTAAAAGCACACGGTCGGCAGCTTATGGCATGGGAACCGCCCGGCAATGGCGGCTGAGCGCCCGGCCTGCCCCCTTGTCGCCGCAATTGGCCCCCAGCAGCCTTAGGCATATGCAGCGTCTCGTTTTGTCCATCGCGATTCTTTTTGCCTTTGCCACCCTTGCCGGGGTGACGACCGCGCATGCGCATCGCTATGTGGCGACTCCCATCGTCGTGCTCAATCACGTCGATGCCGAAAACGTGCCCATCCGCATCACGGTCAAAGTGCAGCGTGGCGAGATCGATCTCGGCGAGGGCATCATCATGCCCTGCGGCTCGCACCATGCCATCCCCGCCTTGCCGCCCCAATTGCCGGAAGCGCCCGAGGGCGAGGATGTGACCGAACGCAGATGCGACGCTGTTGCCGTCTGGTCCGGCATGCAGGTGTTGCGCCCCCCGATAGCGGCCTGAACCGAAGCCGCCCTTCCTCCCTTTCGTTCAAAGGCCCCTTCCGGGGCCAAGGATCATTTCATGTCTATCGCTCTGAGCGCGACCCCGTCGCGCCGCGCCGTGCTGGCTGGCCTTGCCAGCGTCGGCGCACTCGCCCTTGCCGGCTGTTCCACCACCGGCTCCACCCGCTCGGCCGTCGCTACGGCAGAACCCGCCGGTCGCGTGGTGCCGCCCGAGGTTCTCTCCATGTATGGTCCCCTGCCGGACGAGGATTTTCCCATACCCGCAGCGCCCATTCACCTGCTCGACCCGATCTATTGGCGGCAGGAAGTGGACAATGTCACCGGCGAAAAGCCCGGCACGGTGGTGGTCGATACGGCCAATCGCTTCCTTTACTGGACCATGCCCGAAGGCCGCGCCATGCGCTATGGCGTCGGCATCGGCCGAGCCGGCTTTGAATGGAATGGGCGCGCCCATATCGCCTATAAGCGCAAATGGCCGACCTGGACGCCGCCGTCCGAAATGATCGATCGCCAGCCGGAAATCGAAAAGTACCGCCACGGCCAGCCGCCCGGGCTCGACAATGCCTTGGGCCCGCGTGCGCTCTACATTCACCAGGGCAACAAGGACACGCTTTATCGCGTGCACGGCAATATGGACGTGCATTCGATCGGCAAGGCCGTGTCCTCGGGCTGCGTGCGCCTCTTGTTCCAGGACATTGTCGACCTTTATGAGCGCGTGCCCAATGGTTCGCCCATCGTCGTTCTGGCCGATCAATCGATCGTCTGACATTTTCTTAAAGGGGCCGGCGAAATCCGGCCCCTTTGCTTTTCGGGGAAGCAAGCCCTGCCCGATCGGCAAGGGGGCTTTCCGAGGCGGCATGCAAAACTTGACAAGGCCCCGCCTCAGGGCGCATCCGAACAGTGTTTATGTCTTGACCTATACGTCATGCCGGCCCCGCGCTAAGCTGATCCGGCAGGCGGAATAGGCCTTCTCGGCCAAGCGTCACTCTCGGCCGTCCTTTTGAAACAGGTGATTCATGAAACTGCTGGCGCGGTTATACGCCATTGTCCTCGCGCTGATCGGCGTGGGGCTGGCGGGTGGTGGCCTTTGGCTGATTACACTCGGAGGCTCGGCCTATTACGCCATCGTCGGCGTGGTCTATCTCATTGCGGCGCTGCTGATGCTGCGCGACAAGGCGCTCGGCGGGCAGCTCGTGCTCCTCGTCGCCGTGCTGACCGTGCCCTGGGCCATCTGGGAAGCCGGGTTTGAATTCTGGCCGCTCTTTGCCCGCCTCATGGCGCCGCTGGCGCTGGCCGGTTTTGCCCTTCTCTTTACCCCCGCCGTCGCCAAGCCCGCGAAAAGTGGCGCCTATTATGGCGGTGCGGCCCTGGCCGCCGTGCTCTTTGCCGTCGGTTTCGCCTTTGCCTTCCAGCCGCAGGGCGTCGTGCGCCCCTCGGCCGATATCCCGGCTTACCAGCCGGCTACAGGTGACAATACCCCGGCCAACTGGACCTCCTATGGTCGCACCACGGCGGGCCTGCGCTATTCGCCTTTCGACCAGATCAACCGCGACAATGTGAAAGACTTGGACGTCGCCTGGACCTACCGTACGGGTCGCGGCGATATCGGCCTTGACCAGAATACGCCGCTGCAGATCGACAACCTCGTCTATTCCTGCACCACCTCCAACGTCATCATCGCCCTCGATGGCGATAGCGGCGAAGAGGTCTGGAAATTCGATCCCAAGGCCAGCGGCCCCTTCTGGCAGCGCTGCCGGGGCCTCGGCTATTTTGAACTGCCCGTCGACCAGCAGGCCGATGGCCAGCTCTGCAATACGCGTCTGATCATGACCACCATGGACGCGCGCCTCTTTGCCATCGACGCCAAGACCGGCGTCGTCTGCCCCGATTTCGGCACCAATGGCGCCGTGTCGCTGGGCGAAAACATGGGCGAGATCATCCCCGGCTTCTACTTCCAGACCTCCGCTCCGCTTGTCGCCCGCGACAAGATCGTGGTCGGCGGCTGGGTGGTCGACAACCAGATGGTCGGCGAACCCTCCGGCGTCATCCGCGCCTTCAACGCCGTCACCGGCGAACTCGACTGGGCCTGGGACCTTGGCAACAAGGCGATCACCAAACTGCCCCCGCCGGGTGAAACCTATACCCGCGGCACGCCCAATATGTGGTCCACTGCCGCCTATGACGACGAACTGGGCCTGATCTACGCCCCGCTCGGCAATACCACGCCCGACTATTTTGGCGGCGAGCGTCCGGCCTTTGCCGACGAATACAATGCCAGCCTCGTCGCGCTCGACATCAACACCGGCCGCGAACGCTGGAAGTTTCGCACCGTCAACCACGACATCTGGGACTATGACCTGCCGAGCCAGCCGGCTCTGCTCGATCTGCCCGATGGCAATGGCGGCACTGTCGCGGCGGTGCTCCAGACCACCAAGCGCGGCCAGCTCTTCCTTCTCGATCGTGCGACCGGCGAGCCGCTGGCCGATGTCGAGGAAAAGCCCGTGCCCCAGACCGGGCATGTGCCGGAAGAATATCTCGCGCCCACCCAGCCCTATTCGGTCGGCATGCCCACGATCGGTGCAGACCACCTGACCGAAGCCAAGATGTGGGGGCTGACCATGTTCGACCAGCTCATGTGCCGCATCGCCTTCAAGCAGCTGCGCTACGAGGGTGATTTTACCCCCATCGGGCTCGACTACGTCATCTCGCAGCCGGGCAATATCGGCGGTCTCAACTGGGGTTCGGTCTCGGTCGACATCCCCAATAACCGCGTCTTCGTCAACGACGTGCGCGCCCCGAGCAAGTTCGCCCTCGTGCCGCGCGACGACTACGAAGCCTTCGCCGAAAGCGTCCATGCCGACGATACGGGCCACGGCCCCTCGCCCCAGCATGGCACGCCCTATGGCATGGCCACCGAAATGTGGGTCTCCCCGCTCGGCGTGCCCTGCGTCAACCCGCCCTTCGGCACCGTTACGGCTATCGACATGAACACCCGCCAGATCGCCTGGCAGGTGCCCGCCGGTACCGCCGAACAGCTCGGGCCGCTGGGGATCAAGACCAAGCTCCCCATGCCCATGGGCCTGCCGACCTATGCCGGCACCTCGGCCACGGCCGGTGGCCTCGTCTTCTTTGCCGGCTACCAGGACTATTACATCCGCGCCTACGACGCCGAAAACGGCAACGAAGTGTGGAAGTACCCGCTCCCGGTCGGCTCGAGCGCCACGCCCATGACCTATGTTTCCCCGGCAACGGGCAAGCAATATGTGGTCATCTCAGTCGGCGGCGCGCCCTATTCGGAAGACAAGGGCGACTACGTCATGGCCTTCGCCCTGCCCAACTGATTTTTGGTTTTTTGGGCTTTTGGGTTTTTGCCCCTTCCCGCCTTGTGTGGGGAGGGGCTTTTTGTTTGGCTCAGCGTCGCCTCACCCACTGCATGTCATCCTGGCGCAGGCCGGGACCCATCCCCGAAAAGTGCCACACCCCGCAATCTCAAGATGGGCGCCGGGGTGACATCGAGTTAGTGGGGATATGGGAGCCCAGCCCAAAGCCCCGGCCGGCGTCACCGCCTCCGGTTAAGGTACAAAAGAGCAGACCCCGAGGTGGCATTTGCTCCTTGGGACTAGATAGATGGGGCAAAAGCCACCCCGGGGGCCGGGTTTTTGGACAGCATCCACAGCGCCTCTTGATCGCTCGTCGCGAGGGACCGATGCCCGAACCCGCTTTCCCATGCGAACGGGACCGCGACCGGCACACCCCGCTCAGTTCGCATGCAGACCTGCCCGTGCGAGGTGATGCGCCCAATTTATCCCCGCGCCCCGGGGGCGGGGATAAGTTTTTTCAGAAAGGGTCCTGATCGACGTCCGGCGGCCCCAAGCGCGCGGCGCGCCCGGCGGCAAAACCGGCTTCATAAACCCGGCTCTCCTTGGCATTCATCAGCTTTGCCAGCGCCTCGCGCATATCGCGGCCCTTAAAAGTCTTGAGCTCGAAAGGCGGCACCGCCTGGCGCAACCGGGCCACGGGCAGGGCCGCACCGGCCACGCGCCAGCACCGGCAATTCGCCTTGCCATCCCAAAAGGCATGGCGATTTTCAAAATCCTCCAGCGCGGCCAGCACCTGGCCCAATTGCACCGCGAGCCCGGCAAAGTTTTGTGCGGCAACCGGCAGACGATCGGCCGGCTTTTTGAGAAACGGCCGGCAATCGCTGATCAACCCTTCCACCGTGGCCCGCTCGGTATTTCCAACCGGCGCCTCCGGCTTCTTGGCGGCGATGGCGCAAATGTCCTTGTGGAGGGCGGAAAGCCGCAGCCAGAGGGATTCGTGGCGTTCGGCGAGGAAGTGGGAGATTTGAGGAAGGGCGGGCATGGAGGTCTCCTGTTCGGGTTGTCGCCGGACAGGAGATTAAAGTGTTCCGAGAGACCGGGGATTAGTTGGGCTAGCGAACGCGAAGTTGGTAATCGACGCCCGTCATACGGAAACGCCATTTTAGCATTTCTTCGCTGGCCTGGAATTTTGCCATGGCCTGTCCATCGCCGAGGCCCTCTCGCCTAATTCTCAGAAGAGCCGGTCGAGGCAGAAGAAGAGTGCCGCCTAGCCAATCGGCCTCATCCTCCTGATCCTGATTGTAGTTCGACGGGACAAGGTGACCGTCGTCCGACAAACTCGCGGAATGCAACTCGTGGCCCAAAGCAATGTGAGACAACTCGTGCATGATAACGCTGTTTATACGCGGAGCGGTTTGCGACGAGTTGTAGAGGACTAGGTGGCGCGTCCCAATTCTTAGCGTAAATGCAGACCAGCTTTGTCCATCCACAACTGTAAGTTGGGCTAGATCAAGGGCCGGCAACCCGCGAACATCTGCTTCATTCCAAACAGTCACGCGCATTTGTGCAGCAAGTTCCGCACCATGCAGTGCGTCGTCTGCTCTAAGGCCGAGAGATTTCCTGATCTCCGCGGACCTGCGTTCGCATTGGGACTTAAATCCTCGCCGAAGCAATTAGTGGCCTTCAACCTCTATTTCTTGCGCAAATTGCTTACTGGCGAGTTCAATGAGAACTGCAAGTGACTTTGCCGTGTCGAGAGACACTGCCTTGTTTTTCTTAAAGGCAATCTGAAGACCACCTATGCCGGTGAATTTGTCCATATCTTCTTCCAGCCAGGCGCAGATTTTCTCAAGCGTGCCCATGTCTGGGATGTGCCCTTTTTCAATCCTAGAGAGCGTTGTTGGGCTGATGCCAATCTCAGCGGCTGCGGCCCTCACTCCCATGCTGCCTTTCTTTTTTTGGACCAACCCGGCGAGGTCCTCAATTTTCATAAGTTAGCTCCGAGTGTTTCGGTGAATAGAATTAGTGTGCCACAGACTGGACAGTGACGCGCCGAATCGGTAGCGTCTGTACCAGTCGGTGGCACACTCATTGAATCAGCTACGAATCGCTGGGTCAACGCCAATCGACAATCACTGTCAAGGCACCTGATCACGTTGGAGATACAGCAATGGCCAAGAATACCGGAAACGACTTCCGCCGCGGTTCAGTCACCGGACGCACCCAGTTTCAGCGACCGGATGGGAACTATCAAAAGCGCGATGAGCGCACAGGTCACTTCATGGAAGTGAAGCAGTCGGACGGCCCTTTCAAAGGGGTCGCGAAGGAACCAGATGGTCGAGACACCAAAAACTCCTAAGTATCTGCGGTTCAAGAGGCTACGCGCCAAAGCGGATGAGGGAGACGACTACCAAGAGTACATGCAGGCCATCTTGCGGCAGGCGAAAGAGTATCCCGAAACACCTATTGGCGTGAGGACGCACTAATGAAGCGCATCGCTATATTCTGCGACGGAACTTGGAACCGAATGTCTGCGGAGCACCCGACCAATGTTTTGGTTGGCGCGCAGCTTGTATTGCCCGTCGATGCAGCCGGCATCCAGCAGATCACGTACTACGACGAAGGCGTCGGCACGGATGGCCCGGAATTTATCAAGCTGCTTCAAGGCGCGTTTGGCTGGGGTTTGCTGGAAAAGATCGAAGCCGCCTACCGGTTCTTGATCTTCAACTATGAGCCTGGCGATGAGGTATATATCTTCGGGTTCTCGCGTGGAGCCTACACCGCCCGGTCCCTTGCGGGCCTAATTCGGAAGTGCGGTATCGCACCTCGGTCGCAGGCCGGACAAATCCGCGAGATAGTCGAGTTCTACAAAGACGCGGCCACGAAGCCAGACAGCGACGAGGCGCAAAGGCGCCGCATGATTTGGTCGCCTGGAGTTATCCTCAAGGAGCTTGATCGGCAGTGGCGCCTCGATCATGGAGCTCTGCCGGATGTCGTCTCGTCTGCGAAAATGTTGACCATCCGCTATGTCGGCGTTTGGGATACGGTGGGAGCGCTCGGTGTGCCCAAACACCTGCTCCTCAATACGTTCTTCCCGACGAAGAAGTACGAGTTTCACGATCATCAACTCAGCAGCACGGTGAAAGCCGCACGACATGCCGTGGCGACCGACGAACGCCGTCTCAGTTTTGAGCCATCGCTTTGGGACAATCTGGACATCTTGAACGCTGCGGCAGGCGACAGCGGGAAGTACCAGCAACTCTGGTTTCCAGGCGACCATGGCTCGGTGGGCGGTGGCGGAGACATAAGGGAACTGTCCAACGAGGCTTTGGCTTGGATCATGGATGGCGCGTCAATTGAGGGATTGGCGCTCAACCTTGATAGGCTGGAGGCACTTCGAAAAGCCACAGACCCGTTAGCGCCGCTGCATAACCAAACTAAGAAGCCGGGCTTGATGGATCGCATGTACCAACTTGCGGATCGCGACGGGCCGCAGCGGACGGACCTCCTCTCCGAGAGCACCAAGATCCGTTTGAGCTACGAGGCCAAGGCCCAAGACTGGCGGCCTTATCGGCCACTTACGCTCCGAGCCGTCTGGCCGAAAGCGAATGGCTAAAGGCGGTATGTGCCATGGCAGGGAACTTTCACACTAGAAGGGCGCATCCGCGGGTTGTCGGCGGGCGCGCTATCCGAGTCAGCGAAACGACGGTATTTCGAGAAGACCGATCGCAGCGGAAGCTGCGGTCATATAGCCTGTCGTGCCCGATATGCGGCAAGCCGATCATTCGCATTAGGATGCCGAATTCAGGTGCTGCATTCTTTGAGGGCGGCGACGGGCTGAGGCAGGTAAAGCACCCGTGCTTCACTGTTGGCCGCGGGCTCTCTCGAAAGCGAGACGAAGACACACCCGATCTGTTCGACGGCTTCGAAAGGTCAGAATCGGAATAGCGAGGCTGGCATCTCAGGATGGACCCCGGCCTTCGCCGGGGTGACAGTCAGACGATGGAATGAGCCCGAGGCTCACTCGTCACCCATCTTCAGCGCCTTGATGAACGCTTCCTGCGGAATGTTGACATTCCCGTACTGGCGCATCTTGGCCTTGCCCTTTTTCTGCTTGTCCAAGAGCTTGCGTTTACGCGTGGCGTCGCCGCCATAGCACTTTGCCGTCACGTCTTTTCGCATGGCGCGCACTGTTTCACGCGCAATGATCTTGCCGCCGATGGCGGCCTGGATCGGGATCACGAATAGATGCGGCGGGATCAGCTCCTTGAGCTTTTCGCACATCAGGCGGCCGCGCGACTCGGCAACGCTGCGGTGCACCAGCATGGAGAGCGCGTCGACCGGCTCGGCATTGACCAGAATGGACAGCTTCACCAGATCGCCCTCACGATGGGTATCGAGGTGATAATCGAAACTCGCATAGCCCTTCGAGATCGACTTCAGGCGATCGTAGAAGTCAAAGACCACTTCGTTGAGCGGCAGGTCATATTCGACCATGGCGCGATTGCCGACGTAGGAAAGGTTGTTCTGGATGCCGCGGCGGTCCTGGCAGAGTTTTAGGATCGCGCCGAGATATTCGTCGGGCGTCAGGATCGTCGCCTTGATCCAGGGCTCGCGGATTTCCTCGATCTTCATCACATCCGGCAGGTCGGCCGGATTGTGCAGCATCATCGTCTCGCCATTGGTCATCTGGACCTCGTAGACCACCGAAGGGGCGGTGGCGATGAGATCGAGATCGAACTCGCGGCTGAGGCGCTCCTGGATGATTTCGAGGTGTAGGAGGCCCAAAAAGCCGCAGCGGAAACCGAAACCGAGCGCAGCCGAGGTTTCCATTTCGAAGGAGAAGGACGCGTCGTTGAGGCGCAGCTTGCCCATGGCGGCGCGCAGCTCGTCGAAGTCGGAAGCATCGACCGGGAAGAGGCCGCAGAACACCACCGGCTGGGCCGGACGGAAGTCGGGCAGCGGGGTGTCGGTGGGTTTGCGATCGTCGGTGATGGTATCGCCGACATTGGTATCGGCCACTTCCTTGATCGAGGCGGTGAAGACACCGAGTTCGCCGGGGGTGAGTTCCTTGACTTCCACCAGCTTGGGGGTCTGCACGGCGACGCGATCGAGTTCGTAGACGGCGCCCGAGGCCATCATGCGGATGCGCTGGCCCTTCTTCATCACGCCATCCATGATGCGGACGAGAACGACGACGCCCAGATACGTATCGTACCAGGAATCGACGAGGAGGGCTTTCAGCGGCGCATTGATATCGCCCTTGGGGGCGGGGAGGCGCGTGACGATGCCTTCGAGCACGGTGTCGATGCCAAGGCCGGTCTTGGCCGAGATTTCGAGCGCGTCGGAAGCGTCGATGCCGATGACGTCCTCGATCTGCTGCTTTACGCGCGGGATATCCGCTGCGGGCAGGTCGACCTTGTTGAGGACGGGCACGATCTCGTGGTTGGCATCGAGCGCGTGATAGACATTGGCAAGGGTCTGCGCCTCGACGCCCTGCGAGGCGTCGACGACCAGCAGCGAACCTTCGACGGCGGCCATGGAGCGGCTGACTTCATAGGCGAAGTCGACGTGTCCGGGCGTGTCGATGAGGTTGAGGACATAGTCCTCGCCATCCTTGGCCTTATAGTTCAGGCGCACGGTCTGCGCCTTGATGGTGATGCCGCGCTCGCGCTCGATATCCATCGAGTCGAGGACCTGTTCCTTCATCTCGCGCAGGTCGAGGCCACCGGTCATCTGGATGAGGCGGTCGGCGAGCGTGGATTTGCCATGGTCGATGTGAGCGACGATGGAGAAATTGCGGATATTTTTAAGCGGCGTGGTCATTCGCGCCTGATAGCAGAAGGCGGGGGCGCGAGAAAGATGGTTTCCGCGCGGTAAACGGCAACGTTCGCATGGGAAATGCGTTTGGAGGTGCATGGCTTTTCCCCTCCGCGCATTCGCCGCCCTTTTGGTGCTCGCTCCCGTGTCTGTCTCGGCGCAGGATTTTTTGAAACCCCTCGAGGATTTTGTCGAAGACCTGGTGCCGCAAAGGGCGCCGGCGACGCGGCCCGTGCCCAAACCTGCGGCGGAGGTGAAGGAAGAGGCGGAAACACCGCCGCCTTTGCCAAAGCCGCGGCCGGAGGGTCTGGGTGAGGAGCCTGAACCGGAAGAACCGGTCGAGGCGCCTGGGCCTGAGGCTGCGCCCGAACCGGAGCCGGAGCCTGTGAAAGAAGAGACTGTGGTGGATGACCGAATCTACCAGACGGCCTGTCCGGCGGTGATTTCAGGAGCCGTGGTCGCGAAAATGCTGCCGCCGATTGCCGAGGGTGTCTGCATGGCGCAATCGCCGCTTGAGGTGACGGCGCTGAACCTGAATGGCAAGGCGGTGAAGCTGACGAGCCCGATCCAGACCAATTGCGAGATGGCGACGGCGCTGGTGGATTGGGCCGGCGATGTCGACGCCTATGCCAAGGCGGCAATGGATAGCGAGCTCGTCGCGCTGCAGACGGGCACGAGCTATATGTGCCGGGCGCGGGTGGGTGGGGCGGAGCAGTTCACCTCGGAGCATGGCTTTGCCAATGCGGTTGACGTCGTCGGCTTTGCGCTTGCCGATGGGCGCAGCATTGCGGTGAAGGAGGATTGGCTGCCGGCGACGACGCCTGAGGCGAAGCTGCTACGGCAGTCACATGGCGCGGCTTGCGGGAAATTTACGACGGTGCTCGGCCCCGAGGCCAATGCGGATCATGAAGATCATCTGCATCTCGACCTCGGGTGTCACGGGCAGACCTGCACGGCGCAGATCTGCGAGTAGGATCAGGTGCCGGAATAGACGGCGATGACGGCGTCGGTCTGCTGGCGATCGGCGCTGCCTTCGGCGCAATCGATGCCGGCCTTTTCGACGTCGGCCTTTACGGTCTCATAGGCTTTTATGGCCGACTCGCCTTCGAGATGGAAATCGCTTTCGAGCTGGCGGCGATGGGCGGCCATGGCGGTCACGCCCGGCTCGACCACGGTGATATTGCACAATTCAATCGTCGCCTGGGTGGCGTAGAGGCCGGTAAGAAGCTGGCCCTGCTTGGGCATGGCGTCGACAACGGCGCCGGGGTCGACGGTGATCGTCGGCGCCGCGGCCGGTGCGGGAGTGGCTTCCTGCGCCAGCGGCGCGGCAATGGTCAGGGCAAGGACGGAAAGGGCAAGGGCGAAGCGTGGCACGTGGGCACTCCATGCTCGGGAAAAGATTTCCCGCCATTCTCAGCCCGATTATGGCTTCAGCACGGCGTGCAATCGGCCTTGGGATGATGCGGGGGCAGGTCAGCCCAATCCCTGGCTGCCAGGGTCGGTTCCATTGGCGACGGCGAGGCGGGCGCATTGAGCCAGGCGATGACAAGGCGCAAAAACTCGTTCAGGCGGGACATGGCAGTCTCCTCTGCGCTAAAATTGCGGGGCGGTGTTGAAGTGTCTTCACCTTGCGCCCGATGCCCCCTCGCCGCAATGGACAAGGTTTTTGGCTCGGTATAGAAAATCTATATGAGCAGTCCCTTCCCCATTCCGCTCAATGCCCTGCGGGCGATCGAGATCGTGGCGCGGGCCGGTGCGCTGGCTCCGGCCGCCGAGGAACTGGGCGTAACCGTGGGCGCGGTCAGCCAGCATCTGCGGCGGGCCGAAGAGCGGCTGGGCATGGAGCTCTTTGCGCGCACGCCGCAGGGGCTCAAACCCGTGCCGGAGCTGGTCGACATCCTGCCCCAGCTTTCGGCGGGTTTTGCATCATTGCGCGATGGGCTCGCGACGCTGACCGGCGCGCATGAAGGCGTGCTGAATGTTACCGTGGGCAGCGTCTTTGCTTCGCGCTGGCTGATCTGGCGGGTCAACAAATTCTCTTCGCGCCATCCCGGATTGGAAGTGCGGCTGACCGTGACCGGCGCCATGCTCGACCTGACGCGGCCGGACCTTGATTGTGGCCTTCGCTTTGGCGATGGCAATTGGCAGGGCGTCTCCGTCAGCCTGATCGGCGGGCAGGATTTTCAGCCGGTCTGCGCGCCCGAATTCCTGCGGCGCCACCCCGACATGTCGGACCTCGGAAAAATTCCCGTGATCGCCGACCAGACGAGCATGCTCGATTGGCCGCTCTGGCTTGGGGCTGCCGGGTATGATCCGAAACTGAAACTTTCGGGACCCGTCTATTCCGATGCTTCGCTGGCTTTCGATGCCGCCATTTCCGGCCAGGGCATTCTGCTGGCAGCCGATATGATGAGCGCCGATGCGGTTTGCGACGGGCGGCTGGTGCGGCCTTTCGAAAAGCCGGTCAAGGGCGGGCATGGCTACTATCTCGCGACCGCCAGGGGGCGCCGAGAGTCCAAAAAACTAAAACTGTTTCGCGACTGGCTGGCCGAGGAAGTGCCGGCCAGCGCCAGAGGCTATCTGTTCCAGTCCTCGCCTGATGCCAGCTAGGCAGACTGCAGGGACCGGAAATTCGTCAAGGAGGCGAATATGCAAGACGTCCTGATCCTTGGAGCCGGCATTGTCGGCATTTCTACCGGGATCCATCTCCTCAAGCGCGGGCGCAGCGTCACCCTGGTCGACAAGAACCAGCCCGGCCGCGAAACCTCCTATGGCAATGCCGGTATCATCCAGCGCGAAGGGGTGCGGCCGCATGCCTTTCCGCGCGATCTCCATACGCTGATGCAGGTGGGGCTGCATCTGTCGACGGCTGCCCGCTACGAGCCGCTGGCTTTGCCGCGCATCGCGCCACCACTGCTGAAATACTGGTGGGCTTCTTCGCCCGACCACTATCGGCAGGTGGTCGAAAATTATGCGCCGCTGATTGCGCGCTCGATCGACACCCATGCGGAACTGATCGCCGAGGCGGGGCCGGATGCAGAAAAGTTGATTTCCAAGAAGGGCTGGTATCTGGTTTTCCGCACGCTCGAAAAACTGCAGCGGGAAGCGGCCAAGGCCGAGGAAGATCGGGCAAGGTTCAATATCCATCACGAGGTGCTGGACTGGGCTGTGCTGAAGGCGCTGGAGCCGAGCCTGATCGGCGGGCTTGCTGGCGGCATTCACTGGACCGATCCCTGGACCGTCACCGATCCGGGCGGGCTCGTGACGCAATATTTCAAGCTCTTCGAAAAGCTAGGCGGCACCTTTGTTTCGGGCGAAGCTTCGGGCCTGACGCAGGATGGGGTGTACTGGCAGACGCGGGTGGGCGGGACGCTGCATACGGCGAGACAGGCTGTCATTGCGCTCGGGCCCTGGGCCCCGGAAGTTCTCGACAAATTGGGCTATCGCCTGCCGCTTTTCGTCAAGCGCGGCTATCACATGCACTACAAGCCCGCCCCGGGCGCGGCGCTCAATCACCTGCTGCTCGATGCCGAGGTTGGCTATGTGTTGGCGCCGATGGCGAGGGGAATTCGCCTGACGACGGGCGCCGAGTTCAACCTGCGCGATGCGGCGCCGACACCGATCCAGCTCGGCAAGGCCGAGGCGGCGGCGAAAGAGGTGTTTCCGCTGGGCGAGCGCGTCGATCCGCAGCCATGGAAGGGCGCGCGGCCCTGTACGCCGGATATGATGCCGATCATTTCCAAGGCGCCGAAGCATGAGGGGCTCTATGCCGGGATTGGGCATGCGCATCACGGATTTACGCTGGGGCCGGCGACGGGTGAGCTGCTGGCGCAGATGATGACCGGGGAAGCGACGGCGATCGATATGAAGCCGTTCAGGATGGAGCGGTTTTTAGGGCATTGAGCGAAGCCGACTGTGCGCTTGGGAGGACGGCTCGGCTATTGAGTTTGTCGGCACCCCCTCCCACCCTCCCCCGTCAAGGGGGAGGTGCTGGATCGAGTTTTGGGGGAGAACATTTCAAACCCACCGGCTCGACACCCTCCCCCTTGCGGGGAGGGATGGGGAGGGGGTTCGGGCTACGCAGTTGCTCGTCGCTACCCCAGCGCGACTACCGCAATAACACCACAGACAAAACCAATCGCAACGAGTAGGACGACATTGAGCGCCCTTCCGTTGCCGCGCTTGGCGAAAAGTAGTGGCGTCTTGCCGCTCGCCCTGAGCCGCTCCGGCGCACCCCATTTCAGCCGGCGAAACGCATAGACATTCGAGCGGCGTCTTTGGGCTTCGAGTGTTGCGTGATCTGGCTTGTCGCTGGACATGGTTTTTCCCGTTTGAGCCAAGGCAAATGGGGATGAACTGATCCCATCACAATGGCAGAACCCGCAAAGCGGGAAAGAGCGTTAACGTCGCAGGGCGAAATCGCTCTTGCTCAAACATTAGAACGGTTCTAAATATTGTTTGGAACAATTCTAATCTGTGGGGCAGGCATGTTTACCCTTTGGCCGGACAATCGACGCGCCTTTGAAACGCTTTCGGAGCGTGAAATCCTGTCTTTGGCGATTGCCGCCGAGGAAGAGGATGGGCGCATCTATTCCGAACTGGCGACGCGGCTGGGCGAGACCTATCCCGGCACGGCGGCGCTGCTCGAAGCCATGGCGGCCGAGGAAGACGATCACCGCCGGCGGCTGCTCGACATTTATGTCGATCGGTTCGGCAAGCGGCTGGTGCCGATCCGTCGCGAACATGTGCGCGGCTTTCTCAATCGCAAGCCGGTCTGGTTGCTGAAGACCCTGACGCTTGAGCAGGCGCGCCAGCAGGTCTGGGAAATGGAGGAAAGCGCCTACCATTTTTATCTCGAGGCGGCGAAGCAGGCCAATGACGTGGGCATCCGCAAGCTGCTCGGCGATCTCGCCCGGGCCGAGCGCGGCCATGCGGCATCGGCCACAAAACTCGACGAAAAACTGCTGGGTGATGCCGGCCACGACACCGAGAAGGACGAGGCGCATCGCCAGTTCCTCCTCACTTATGTGCAGCCGGGCCTGGCCGGGCTGATGGATGGTTCGGTGTCGACACTGGCGCCGGTCTTTGCCGCCGCCTTTGCGACGGGCGATACGCACCAGACTTTTCTGGTCGGTCTTGCCGCCGCGGTGGGCGCCGGCATTTCCATGGGTTTTACGGAGGCTGCTTCCGACGACGGCAAGCTGACGGGTCGTGGCTCGCCCATCAAGCGCGGCCTTGCCGCCGGGATCATGACCGCCGTGGGCGGGCTGGGGCATGCCCTGCCCTATCTGATCCACGATTTCTGGACGGCGACCTTTATTGCCGGCCTCGTGGTGCTGCTCGAACTCTGGGCCATCGCCTTTATCCAGAAGCGTTACATGCAGACCCCATTCTGGCGGGCGGTGATGCAGGTGGTGCTGGGCGGCGCGCTGGTTTTTGCAGCAGGTGTGTTTATCGGCATGGCGTGAGGTCGGAGCCTAAGCCCCCGCCACCAGACTCGCAGCCTTCGAGCCGATCGCCATGGCCGGGGCATTGGTATTGCCCGAGACGATCTGCGGCATGATCGAGCAGTCGATGACGCGGAGGCCGTCAATGCCGCGGACCTTCAGCTCCGCATCGACCACGGCGGTGGGATCGTCGTCGCGGCCCATGCGTAGCGTGCCGACGGGGTGGTAGTTGGTCTTTACCGTCTGGCCGCAATAGTGGTTGAGGGCTTCCGGATCGTCCATCACAGCCTGGCCGGGAAGAAGTTCGGTATCGATCTTTGCCGCCAGCGGCGCTGATTTCAGCAGCTTTCGCGCTTCGTGGAGGGCCGCGATGGTGAGGCGGAGATCGTCGGGGGCACCGAAAAAATTGCAGTCGACCACCGGCTGATCGGCGGGGTCGGCCGAGCGCAGGGTAACGCTGCCGCGCGCCTCGGGGCGGAGGAGGCAGGACGTAAACGTGACGCCATAGGTGGGCTTGGCGGCCGAGACGTCGCGGTCGAGATAGACGATGGGGGCGCAATAGAGCTGGATGGTCGGGCGGCTGCCGCCATCGGGATCGAAGAACATGCAGGCTTCGATGCCGGTCGTGGTGACGGGGCCCGAATTGGTGAGGAGATATTGGAGGCCGTTGCGGATCATGTTCCAGCCGCGGTCCTGCCCAAAGTAACCTGACTTGCCCTTGGTGGTGGCAATGACCGGGACCTCGTGATGGTCCTGCAGGTTTTGGCCGACGCCGGCAATGTCGGCGACGACGGAGATGCCGTGCTGGCGGAGGTGCTCGGCGGGGCCGATGCCCGAGAGCATCATCAGCTTGGCGCTATTATAGGTGCCGGCGCCCACCAGCACCTCACGCTCGGCGCGGATGGTGTGGTTTTCGCCGTCCTTGGTATAGGCGACGCCGGTGGCGCGGCCATTTTCGATGAGGATGCGATCGACGCGAGCGCCGGAAATGATGGTCAGCTTGCCATCGGACTTCAGCGGATCGAGGAAGGCTTTTACGGCGTCCGAGCGCTCCTTGTAGCGACCCCATTGCCCATAGGTGTGCTGCATGATGCCGACGCCGAATTGGGTTGCGCCGTTGAAATCGGGATTGGCCTTGTGGCCGAGCGCCTGCGCTGCGGCGATGAAATCGTGGGTGGTCTGCGTCGTATAGCCGGGGTCGGAAACGCGGAGGGGTCCGCCATTGCCGTGGAAACCGTCGTGGAGGCGCGCATTGTCTTCCACGGCCTTGAAATGGGGAAGTATGGCGTCATAGGACCAGCCGGGATCATTGCCGAGGCTTTGGGCCCAGCCGTCATAATCCTCCTTCTGGCCGCGCATATAGACCATGGCATTGACCGAGGAGCCGCCGCCCAGAACTTTTGCCACCGGCACGATGGGCGCGCGTCCGCCAAGCTGGGGCTGCGGCACGGTCTTGTGCATCTCGAGGAACGTGTCCTGGCCCAGATATTTCATATAGCCGGCCGGCATGGCCATGATGCGATTGGTGCGGGCGCGACCGCGCTCCAGCATCAGGACGGAAAAGCCGAATTCTTTCACAAGCCGCCAGGCCGTGACCGAGGCAGCCGAGCCGCCGCCGGCGATGACGAAATCATATGTGGGCATAATATCTCCTCTTGGCGGGAGATTAGGCGGCGGAAAGCAGGTCTTCTAGTCGGCTATCGAGGATAGTGCCCACTCGCGCGCATTCCTTGGCAATTTCCCGGATGAAATCGACCAGCATGGGCCGCTCCAGCGCTGTCAATGAACGGACCACCATGGCAGTATCGCGATGGAGGGGCTCCACATCGATGGGCAGGATTTCGACAAGGCGTCCGGCCGCGATATCGTCGGCGACAGCTGAATTGACGAAAAAGCCGATGCCCTCGCCCTTGATGGCGAGGCGGCGGGCTGGCCCGGTGGGCAGTTCGACGCTGGTGGGCGCGCGCCGGGTCAGGGCGGTGGACGCTTCCGGAGCCACCTGCCACCAGATCAGCGAAATGACCCGCGGCACCAGTGCCAGCACCTCTTCGATTTCCGGCGTGGCGCTGAGCTTGGCGGCCTTATCGGCCGAGATGACCAGAGGTACGCGCTCGCGCATGGTCAGCAGCGGCACGAGATCGACGGCGAGGGGTTCAAGATTGGGCCAGCAGAGGATGCCCAATTCGGATTCGCGCTCATGCAGCATTTCGGCGATCTGGGCCTGGCGGCCCTCGTTTACCACAACGTCCACCGCCGGATATTTTTCCTGAAAGCGCAAGAGGCTTTCGGTGATGAGCGGGGAGACGAGGCTGCGCAGCGAGGCGATGGCGATGCGGCCGCGCTCGACCCGGCGCAGGGCCTCGCGCGCTTCCTGTGCCGTGCCGATGATGCGGCGGGCAAAGGGCAGAAAGGTCATGCCCTGATCGGTGAGGCTGACCGTCCGCCCGCGGACGAAAAGGGTGACGCCAAGCAGTTGTTCGAGCGCCCGCATACGCATCGAGGCAGTCGCCTGGGTGATGTTCAGATAGGCCGCCGCCTTGGTGAAACTCTGCTCGCGAACGATGCGGTCAAAAGTGCGAAGCTGGTCGAGGTCCATTGGATTGGCTTATGCAAGAGCGGTCGATAAGCCGGAATATGGTTTGTCACATAGAACATGTCTATGCGCTGAATGGCGCATGACGCATTGCGTTATATAACGCAGCGCGTTATGATTGCGCATGATCCAGAGCTTTTCGGACGGCGAAACGGAGCTGATCTGGGCCGGCCACCGCAGCCGCAGGCTGCCGGCGGACATTCAGTCCGTGGCTCTGAGGAAATTGCGTCTGCTTCACGCCGCCCGGGTCATCGGCGACCTGAGGGTGCCACCAGGCAATCGGCTCGAAGCGCTCAAAGGCGATCGCGCCGGACAATGGAGCATTCGTATCAACGATCAATGGCGCATCTGTTTTGTCTGGGATGAAGGAGGACCGAGCAATGTCGAAATCGTCGACTACCATGGATGAGGCCCTGCCCAATCCGCATCCGGGCGAAATCCTGCTCGAGGAATTTCTGAAGCCCATGGGGCTCAGCCAGAATGCACTCGCCCGCGCCGTGCATGTGCCGCCCCGGCGCATCAATGAGATCGTCTTGGGGCAGCGCGGTGTGACGGCCGACACGGACCTGCGACTGGCGCGTTATTTCGGACTGTCGGAAGGTTTTTTCCTGTCGCTGCAGATCGAGTTCGATCTTATGCAGCGTCGGCGCGAGTTGGGCGATGATCTCAAGGCGATAGAACCGCGCGCGGCCTAGCTGCTCTCGTTGCGTGCCCGGGATTCTTCGGCCAGAGCCTGCTTGCGCGCCTTGGCTTTGGCGGCGATTTCGGCGACGGCGTCGCCGAGGTGGGCCGTGCCGCGCTTTTTGGCGAGGTCCATCTGCTTCTGCCGTTCCGCTGCTGCTTCGTGCTTGGCCGTATCGTCGATGCAATAGGGGCAGGATAGGCCTTCGGCAAAGTGCTTTTGCTGGCGATCCGCTTCCGTCAGCGGATGGCGGCAGGCGCGGCAGAGGGTGGCGTCGCCAAGTTCAAGGCCGTGGCCGACCGAGACGCGCTCGTCGAACACGAAGCACTCGCCGGCAAAGCGGCTCTCTTCCTTGGGCGTCACTTCAAGATATTTCAGAATGCCGCCCTTGAGGTGGAAGACTTCCTCAAAGCCTTGGCTCAGCAGGTAGGACGAAGCCTTTTCGCAGCGGATGCCGCCGGTGCAGAACATGGCGACCTTCTTGTCCCGGGCGGGATCAAGGTTTTTCGCCACATAGTCCTTGAACTCGACAAAGCTCGCCGTCTTGGGATCGAGCGCACGCTGAAAAGTGCCGAGGCCGACTTCATAGTCGTTGCGGGTATCGACCAGCACCACGTCGTTGCGATCGATCAGCGCGTTCCAGTCTTCGGGCTCGACATAGGTGCCGACCTGTTTTGACGGATCAGCCTCGGGCGCGCGCAGGGTGACGATTTCGGGTTTGAGCCGCACCTTCATGCGCAGGAACGGCGCTTCGTCGGCGAAAGAATATTTGGTCTCGGCGCCAAGGAGGCGGCTACCGAAGGGACCGGAGACAAACAGAAAATCGGAGAGGGCGTCGATGCCTTCCGGCGTGCCGGCAACCGTGCCATTGATGCCTTCGGGCGCCAGGATAAGCGTGCCCTTGATGCCGCGATTGCAGCAGAAGGCGGCGAGCGGGGTTTTCAGCGCTTCGGCATCGGGCAGGGAGGCGAATTTGTAGATCGCCATCACCTTGTATGGATGATTGTCCTGTTGCACAGTGGTGGCAGATTCTGGGTTGAGCGCGGTCATGGCGCGCTCATACCACCGGCCGGGCCCGGCGTCACGGGCGGCCGCAAGCAAGACATCGGGAGGACTATTTATGACCTATCGGGCGGATAACGCACGCTATGACACCATGCCCTATCGCCGTTCCGGGCGCTCGGGCTTGAAATTGCCGGTCCTCAGCCTCGGCCTCTGGCAGAATTTCGGCGGTACGCGCGACTATCCCGGCGCCATGGAAATCCTGGGCTATGCCTTCGATCAGGGCATTACCCACTTTGACCTTGCCAACAATTACGGGCCGCCGGCGGGTTCATCGGAAGAGCTGTTCGGCCAGGCGATGGCGCGCGATTTCCGTCCCTATCGCGACGAGATGATCATCTCGACCAAGGCCGGCTACAATATGTGGCCAGGCCCCTATGGCGAATTCGGCAGCCGCAAATATCTGCTGGCGAGCCTTGACCAGAGCCTCAAGCGCCTGGGGCTCGACTATGTCGATATTTTTTACTCGCATCGTTTCGATCCCGAAACGCCGCTCGAAGAAACCATGGGCGCGCTGGCCCATGCGGTGAAATCGGGCAAGGCGCTTTATGTCGGTGTCTCCTCTTATCCCGAAAAGGAAACGCGCGAGGCGCATCGGATTCTGAAAGAGATGGGCGTGGCGACGACTATCCACCAGCCGAGCTATTCGGTGCTCAATCGCTGGATCGAAAATGACAAAACGATCGATGCCTGCGGCGAACTGGGCATTGGCGTGATCGCCTTCTCGCCGCTGGCACAGGGCGTGCTTTCCGGAAAATACTCGTCGGGCGGCGACAAGGCCGGGACGCGCGGCGCCAATCCCAATGGCTCGCTGCGCGCCAGCCATGTCGAGCCGCGCGTGCTCGAGGCGGTGGACAAGCTGGGTGTCATTGCCCGGAATCGCGGGCAATCGCTGGTGCAATTGGCGCTGGCCTGGGTGCTGCGGCGCAAGGAGGTCACCTCGGCGCTGATCGGGGTGCGGACGCTCGAACAGCTCAGGGATAATCTTGGGGTGATCGATAATCTGGACCTGAGCGCCGAGGAAATTGTCGCGATTGATGAGGCGACTAAGGACGGGCAGATGGAACTGCATCCGCGACCGCAGGGGTGGTTGCGCTAGGGCACGATGTTGCGGCTCAAGACGCCGTTCTTCCCGGATGCATCGCACCCCCACCCTTGATCCCTCCCCACAAGGGGGAGGGAGACGATGGAACCGAGACGGTTGAGGCCTGCGCCTCCCTCCCCTTGATGGGGAGGGAATGAGGGTGGGGTGACAGAGAGCCCCGGGACACCTTAGTCCCGCCGAGCCTCAAACCATCATCGACTGCAGCGCACCCATGGCGGCGAGCGAGCCGGAATTGTTGGCAAAAGTCACCGAATGCATGCCGGTCGTGAGATCGCCGGCGGCAAAAATGCCTGGCTTTGAGGTCGCCTGCATGTCGCCGATAGCGAGCATGATGCCGGTCGGCGTTTCCTTGGTTTCGAGGCCAAGTTGCAGGTGCAGGTCCGCCGAGGGCCGATTGCGCGGATGCGCATAGAGGGCTTCGAGCCCTATCTGCGAACCATCTTCCATGGTGACGCCGGAAATGCGCCCGCCATCGTGCTGAATGGAAGCCAGCTTGCCGTCGACAATTCTGACGCCGCGCTTTTCAAGCTTGCTGCGTTCTTCGTCGATGATGTCGTTGCCATCGAGGATCAGCGTGATGTCATCGGTCCAATTGGCATAGAGCACCGGGCCATGGAGCGACATGGGCGAGGAATAGAGGAGGCCCCAGCGTGTGCCGGCCACTTCGTAGCCATGGCAGAAGGGGCAATGGATGACCGTCTTGCCCCAGCTCTCGGCAAAGCCCGGAATAGCGGGAAATTCATCGACAATGCCATAGCTGAGAATGATCCGGCGGCCGGAAATCGTCTCGCCTTCGGCCGTGGTGACGATAAAATTGTCCGGCTCGCCCGAAATGCCGATGGCCCGGCCGCTGACCTGTTTCACCGTTGGATACTGTGCCACCTGGGCACGAGCCGCCTTCAACAGGTCCCCCGGCGGGGTGCCGTCGAAACCGAAGATATTGTGCGCGTGTTCGGCATAGCGATTGCGGTTGAGGCCGGTGTCGAGAACGGTGACCTGGCGGCGGGCCCGCCCAAGCTGCATGGCCGCGGTGAGGCCGGCAAAGCTGCCGCCGATAATGATGACATCCTGCATGAAAAAATCTCCGTTCGTCGCAATGGCGTTTGCAATGTAATAACATAACACAAATGTCAAGCCGAGGTTTCACTCCCGGTTGGTTTGACCTAAGGTGCGGTCCGGACAGCCCTTGGGAGAGAGAATATGCGTCGTCTCTTAGCTTGCCTTGTTATTGGCCTCATTGGGATTTCGCCGGCTCTGGCCTTCGATGCCGGAACGCAGGATGTGCTGGACCGGATGAAGGTCGGCAAGCTGGTTCCCATTACCGAGATCGCCACGCTGATGCGCAATTCCGAGCGCTGGTGCTATGCCGAGGACGAGGGGAGCTGCTCCTGGTCGGACATTTATCTCGATGTGACCGAGACGGGCGCGACCTATGAGATCGGCAATGCCTGGGACGCCGACCGCGACGTGATCTTTACCGATCATGGGACGTTCGAAGAGGGCCGCTATATCTGCGAGACGGGCTATGATTGGGTGCCGACGCTGCGCGCCGTCAATCGGGCCGATGGCTCGGCCATCAATGGCCGCCCACTCTGGGAGCTCAAGACCGAAATCGGCGAGGGCCGCAGCGAGGGCGTGGACTGTTTTGACTATGTGCTGAAGGGCGCGGATGCGGAGGCCGAGACCATTACCCTCTTGCAGCGGCAATTTACCGATGGCGTCACCGACACGAGCAATGACGTGACGGTGACCCTGCATTTCAATGCGGCAACGGCCTCGGCGCTGACCTGGTATTACTGACCGCCCTGGGCGGCAAGCCAGGTCGGATCGGGATCGATCGGCGTGATGACGTCGAGCAGCACGCCATTGGGGTCGGCGGCAATGAAATGGCGCTGGCCGAAAACTTCGTCGCGGAGGGGTTGGGCGATCCTTATGCCTTTGCTGGCAAAGCGCTCGGCTTCCGCCGCGGCATCGGCCACTTCGAAGCTGAGGATCAGGCCCGAGGTCGGCCGGCGGCCTTCGGGCGGAATGGTTTCGTGGTCATGGGCGATCACGGCCAATTCCTGCGAGCCGCTGGGCGCGCGCAGATGCATGTACCAATCGCTGGCAAAAACCTCGGTAAAGCCAAAAGTGTCTTTGTAGAAGGCGGCGGTGGCGGCGACATCCTTGACCTGCAAGAGCGGATAATAGGCTGAGAACATCGGTCTCTCCTTGCAAAAGTGACATTTTAGAAACATACTGGTTGTACGTAACAATAACAAACACGGTGTATGTATGCAAGCGCAGAGACGAACGCAGGAAGAGCGCCGCGATGCGACACGTCGCGCCCTGATCACGGCGGCGCGTCGCCTCTTTGCCGAATTGGGCTATGGCGCCACCAATACGCCTGCAATTGCGGCCGAGGCCGGGGTGACGCGCGGCGCACTCTACCACCACTTTGCCGACAAGCAGGCGCTGTTTGAGGCCGTGGTCGAGGAAGAGCACGCCCTGCTCGCCCTCGCCATCAACACCGCCGCGGAAGCCGAGGATGAACCCGGCCCCGTCCGCGCGCTGATCGAAGGCGGCGATGCCTATCTCGCCGCCATGCAGGATCCCGGCCGCCGCCGTATCCTGCTCATCGATGCCCCGGCAGTGATGGAGCGCAGGAAGCTCGACGAGATCAACGCCCGCTTCGGCCTCAAGACGCTGATCGAAGGCGTCTCCGCCGCCATCGCGGCCGATGCCATCCGCGACCTGCCGGTCGTGCCGCTGGCCCAGCTCCTCGACGCGCTTTTCGACCGGGCCGCGCAGGCGCCGGCCGAAGAACTCGCCGATTATCGCAAGAGCATCAAAGCCCTAATTAGGGGCCTAAAGACCTGATTCCAGATTTTTGACCTTTTCGGCCAGTGCCTGCACGGCGGCAATGAGCGGGGCGATGAAGCTGGAATAGCGCAGGGCCTGCTGGCTGTCGGCATCGTTATCGTCGACCAGCACGTGGCCGCCGAAATTGGCTGCGCCATGCGCCTGGGCTGTGGCGAGTACCTCCTGCGCGAGGAGGCCGTAATGCACGCGCGCGTCCGTCGCATTATCGCGCCAGCGATAGCGCACCGGGTTCAGCGCCAGGATGAAATCGAGGCCGAGATCGGTCGGGAAAATGTCGGTCTTGAGGCGCTGGTCCGAGGTCTGGATCGTGCCGGTGGCCGACCAGACGGCGCTCCAGCGCGCGCCGCTGGCGCCGAGGGTTTGGGCATTGTCGGCAATGGGCTTTACCGCGCCAGAGAAGCTGGCGCTGCCATCGCTGGCGATCACGAGGGCATTGCTCCAGGTGCTGCCATCGCTGCTGATTTTCAGGCGCCAGGCATTGTCGGCGAGCAGACCAATTTCGGCGCGGCCCGACCAATTGCTCTGGAACAGGAGGCTCGCGGTATCGCCCGCGCTCGCCTTGTTGAGTTTTAGCTGATGCCCTGCCCCATCATGGCTGAACAGCGTCGCGTCGGCCGCAATCGACAGGCGATTGGTGGTGTCGGCATCGGCATTGATGCCCAATTGCGGCAGGCCAGCGCCGGTGGCGGCGACGGCAATCCAGCCCGTACCGGAAAAGACCAGGAGCGTGCCGGTTGCCTTGTCGAAAACCTGCCAACCCGGCGCGGGGTCATAAAAGCGCCAGGCGCCCGCCTGGAAGGCGGCGATTTCCTCACTGTGTCCGGACCAGGCGCCGGTGGCGGCAGCCGGGACGATCCAGGCTTCGCCCTCGAGCGGCGTGGCCGGGGGGACTGTAGCGGTGCTCGCTTCGATACTGGCCTGCACCAGCGCGTCGAGCCGCATCAGGGCTTCATTATGGGTGATGTGTTTGAGCGCCTGCCCGGAAATGATCTGGGGCAGGCTGAGGCGGGGGGTGTCGTCCATGGGTCAGGCAGTCCTTGTTGAGAGATTGCCCCATTGTCCTCCCGCCGCGAGGGGCGGGGATTAGCGGGATAAGTGCAAGACCCTTCCCTTTATGCGCCGAGCCTATATGAGAAGCCCTCATAGATTGAGCCCGAGAGCGGAATGAGCGCACCCATCCACATCGTCCTCGCCTTTGACGACAACTTTTGGGCCCCGGCCTATACGGTCATGCGCTCGGTCTGCCTCTCCACCCATCGGCGTGGGGATCTCGTCTTCCACCTGCTGCATATGCCGATCAGCGACGAGCATCGCTATGATCTCGAAGGTGTGGTGCGCGAATTCGGCGCGAGCCTGCGCTGGTATCCCGTCGCCGATTCCGCGCTGTTCGATTTCTTCGTCGCCGAACTACCAGCCTCGACCCAATGGCCGAAGATCGTCTATGCCCGCATGCTGGTGGCTGATCTCCTGCCCAGCGATATCGAACGCGCCATCTATCTCGATTGCGACATGCTGGTGCGCGCGCCGATCGAAAAGCTGTTCGATATCGATCTCGAGGGCCAGCCCCTTGGCGCCGTGCGCGATGCCATAGCGCCGTTCATCGCGGGACGACGCGATATGCGGCAGAACAAGGGCATTTTCGATGCGGCTGACCCCTACTTTAATTCTGGCATGCTCGTCATGGACCTTCCCCAATGGCGCAGCATCGACATTAAGGCGGAGATCGCCGCCATCGCCGGTCGTGGGCTGATGGATCGGCTCTACTACGACCAGGACATGCTCAATCTGGTTTTTCTCGGGCGCTGGACACCGCTCTCCTGGCGCTGGAATACGATCGACGCCCATCCCGCCCACGAAGCGCTCGATGCGGGAATTCTGCATTACACGCTCAAGGGAAAGCCCTGGTTCCTGCTTTCAGGCATTCTGCGCCGCGCCGCCTATGCCAGGTGGTATCGCCACGTCATGACCAATGAACTTTTCTATCGCTTTGCGCGGCATCGCTGGAAGCGGTGGTGGCTGAAGAAGTTGCGCTTGGGGCGTTAAGCGGCCTTCGAGGGATCAATTCCCTCGCGGGCGCAGAGTTTTGCCAATGCGCTCCCCGCCTCGGGTAGAGGCAGGCCGGCGCGGCCGCGGTCGGTGAGTTGGCTGCGCCAGAGATGGATGCCGAGGGTTTCGGGTTTTATGGCCGCGTCGAGGTCGGAGCCCGCTTTCATCAGCGCTGGAATGCCTTCATAGGGCACGGGATAGAAGGTGGCCGAGGGCAAGACGCGGGCCGTGAGGCCGTGTTGCGCTACGAAATGGGTCAGCGCCATGGGGCCGGTGGCGCCATATTGCATGTGTTCGGGCGTTACCCTGTCGCCCACGAGACGGCGAATGGCGACTTCCACGCGGCGGAGCGGGGGCAGGTGCGGCTCAAGGAGCGGGCGCTTTTTTTCCTCGAAGACCGAGATGAGATCGGAGAGGAGCGGCGCATCCGACGGCATATAGAGCACGGCGCCATTGACCGAACCCGGCCGTTCCCAGGCCATGAGATAGTCGAAGGGACCCTCCATGGGCCGCAGGCAATACATGTCGAGATCGGCATAGACGCCGAGCCCGGCTTTCAGCGCGGCATAGCGGAAATGGTCGGAAAAGACGCCGGGTGTGCCGCGGCCCTTGTAAAAGACCAGCTTTTCCTGTGGCAACACATTTGTCGCGTCGCGCCATTCGGCACCTGCCGGCAGGCCGGTGACGGGCTCGTAGGAATAGACCTCTACCCGGTGACCCTGCCGGACGAAGGAGGTGATGCACAGAATTTCGAGCCAACTCATCGGGCCGTGCCAGAAGCTGACAATGGTGGGCAGGGTCATGCGGCAATCCTTGTTCGGCGCGGGCCTTAGCATGGGCGGCCGAGATGCCAAAGGGCTCTCATCCTAGTCGAGCGCGCCCAGCGCCTTTGCGATCTTGCCTTCGAAGCGTTCGAGACGTTGGGCATCCACGTTCTCGGCGCCGTGGAGGGAGAGCATCCTGAACTCCGCCTGCGGGGCGCAGGAGCCGACTATGGCCATTTTCAGCACCTTTTTTACTGGCTGGTGCATGACCAGCCTGTCGACCCACCAGGGCGAACCAAGGGTCGTCACCACGGTGACGGATTTCAGCCCGGTCAGTTTCGGGCGGATCGGCGTGCCATGCTCATAGGCAAAGCCGGGCGTCCAGACGCGGTCGAACCAGCCCTTGAGCATGGCAGGCAGGGAAAACCACCAGGTGGGAAAAACCAGGACAAGATGGTCGGCGGCGCTGAGCCTTGCCTGTAGCGGCTCGATATCGGGCGGAACAATCAGGGTCGTGTATTGGGCGCGCCTTTCCTCCGCGCTCAGGGCCGGCGCAAAGCCATGGGCATAAAGGTCGAGCCGGTCGACCTCGTGCCCGGCTTCGATCAGCATTTGCGCGATACGGCCGCCCAGATGCGCATTGAGGCTGTCGGCAAGCGGATGGCACTGGACCAGGTGGATGCGCATGGGACCTCGGGAACGAAAAGCCGCCGCCTCCTTAAGGAAGCGGCGGCACTTTGGCGAGAGCCGGCAGAGCCGTCAATTGGCGGCTGAGCGGCGGCGATATTCGCTGGCTATGTAGATCGCCGCAAAGGCGAAGACGGCGCCGACGCCGACCTGCAACCAGTCGAATTTTTGCAGGAAATCGACGGTGAAGGCCATGGCGTCAAAAGCCTGCTGCCCCTCCCAGACGCGGTCGAGATAGTCGAAGGCGATCGGGAATTGCGAGCGATAGTTGAGAAAATCCCAGGTGCGCGTCGCAAAGGGATGCATGCCGCCGCCCATGACGACCCATTCGAGCACGGAGAGGATCGAGGGCAGTAGCAGCGCGAGGGGAATGGCCCAGCGACCGGCCGCCGTGCCCATGGCCCCGACCAGCGCCATGTAGGGCAGGTACCACAACAGCGCACAGGCGATGACCACGAGCAAGACGAGGCTCATCTGCGCAAAGATGACCAGGATGCTCCAGAGCAGGGTGGCGCTGCCGAGGCCGGCGATCATCGTCGTCACATAGGCAACGCCGAACATCAGGACGATGCTGAGCAGGGCCACGGCAAAGATCGAGCCGGGCAGGATGGTCACGGCGGCGGTGAGCTTGCTCAACAGCACCTTCAGGTCCGAAGCCGGCATGGACTTCCAGAACAGCATGGCATTGTTGCGCTTGTCGGCGGCAAAGCCATCGGCGCAGTAAAAGAACAGCACGAAACCGAGATAGACCAGCCACCCGGCGGCGAGCGCGGCAAAGCCGGCCTCGAACACCCAGGTGGGCATGACGGTCAGCATCTGGCCGGAAAAGCGCGTGTTGATGCGGTCGACACTGAAGGCAAAGATGGTGAGCAGAAAGACGATCGCGACCATGACCAGGGGCGCGATGAAGAAGGCACCGCGATGCTCGATATATTCGCGATGCACGAGGGCAGCAAAAGCCTTCATCGGGCGGTCTCCGGATTGGCGGTCGGGCGCTGCATCAGCGCGACGAAGAGGTCGCTGAGGGTGGGCGTCGAGACTTTGCCCAGCGGTTCGAGGGTTTCGCGGGCGACACCGTCGAAGATGAAAACGGTCTGGCCGAAGCGGGTTTCCTCATAGACCGCGCCGAGGGCGCGGGCCTGAGCCTGCTGTTCCTGCTCATTGGTCACGAGCTGGGAAAATTTCTCGTTCACCGTCTCCATCTGCATATGGAGGATCAGGTCGCCGTCCCTAATGAACATGATGTCCGAAAGCATGAACTCGATCTCGTCCACCTGGTGGGTGGTGATGATCAGGGTGCGTTCCTCGGTCATATAGTCTTCGAGAAGGCGCCGGTAAAAGCGCTTGCGATAGGTGATGTCGAGGCCGAGGGTCGGCTCGTCCAGCACCAGAAGTTTCGCGTCGATCGCCATGACCACGGCGAGGTGGAGTTGCGCCACCATGCCCTTGGACAGGGTCTTGATCTTCATCTCGGGCTTGATGTCGGTGCCTTCGAGGAAGCTGCGCGCCTTGTCGGTCGAAAAATTGGGATGGATGTTGGAGAGGAGCGCAAAGAGTTCGCGGACGCGCAGGAAGCGCGGCAGGCTCGCGACGTCCGAGATGAAAGCGACGTTTTCCATCAGTTTGGCACGGCGAGCAAAGGGATCCTCGCCGAGGACGCGAATGGTGCCCTCATAGCTCGTGAGGCCCAGCATGGCGTTGAGCGTCGTGGTCTTGCCCGCGCCATTGTGGCCAACGAGCCCATAGATGCGGCCGGCGGGAATGTCGAAATCCAGCCCATGCAGGATTTCCTTGCGGCCGAATTTTTTCCTGAGGCCCCGCGCGGTGACGACGGGTTCCAGCGTCGAAGAGGTGTCGGTCATGGCTTTGGCTCCACCGGGGTTTCGGCAAAGAGGGTTTTGGGATCGAGGTCAAGTGCCTTGATCTGGGTGAGAATGCGCGGCCAATCCTCTTTCAGGAACTTGTCGCGCTCGTGGGTAAGCAGTTTTTCGCGTGCGCCTTGGGTAACGAACATTCCAAGACCCCTCCGTTTTTCGACCACGCCGATCTCGACCAGGGCTTCAAAAGCCTTGGTAACCGTCAGCGGATTGACCGAAAGTTCTGCTGCGATCTGGCGCACCGAAGGCAGGGCATCGCCCTCCCCCACCGCGCCACGCAGGATCATCTCGATCAGCCGCTGCCGGATCTGCACGAAGATCGGCTGGCTCGCGTGAAAATCATCCATGTTTCGTGCCTATCTAGTGTGCTACACATGTATCACACTAAATGAGGGAGTCAACTGTCGATGCGACGGCAAAAGCGAGCCGTGCCGGGATTGGCAAAAATATTGCCTATGGTCCGCCAATGGCGCCTTTCAGCGCCGTCCGGGGCCGCGCATGCTAAACTACGGTTCTCTATCGTTGTTTGCGGTCTTGCTCTGGCCACGATCGACTGGCATAAGGGCGACCATACGTTTCTGCCTAAGTCGGCGGCCTCTTTCCGGTTTTTCCGGTCCTAGGCTCTAAGATCCATGTTGCGAACGTCTGTAGGCCCTCTTGCATGTTGCGGAGGGGAACGCTCTTCGCTTCGGCTCCGAGCTTTAAGGAAATCAAAATGGCCACCATCACCGGCACCGTCAAATTCTTCAACGCCACCAAGGGCTTTGGCTTCATCACTCCCGAAACCGGCGGCAAGGACCACTTCGTCCACATCTCCGCCGTTCAGCGTTCGGGCGTCGATGGCCTCTACGAAAACGACAAGGTCACCTACGAAGTCGAGACCGGCCGTGACGGCCGCGAGTCCGCTGTCAACCTGACCCTGATCCAG
This sequence comes from Devosia riboflavina, assembly GCF_000743575.1. Classification (GTDB taxonomy): domain Bacteria; phylum Pseudomonadota; class Alphaproteobacteria; order Rhizobiales; family Devosiaceae; genus Devosia; species Devosia riboflavina. The sequence continues at coordinate 359,230 of NZ_JQGC01000003.1, forward strand.
CAGTAAGCTCCACAAGAGCGCTGCTGTCGCCGCAAGCGGCGACCTGAATTTTAGCCCGCCTGGCTTGCGCCTGGCGGGCTTTTTGCTGCTTGCGGGCATAAAAAAAATGGCGCCCTTGCGGGCGCCAGTTCACTTGGGAGGTTCGGGAATAGGGGGCCGGCCTTAGCCGTTATTGCCCCAATTGTTGTTGTTCTGGTTGTTGTCGCCAAAACCCTGGCGATTGCCACGGTGCTCGCTCATGAAGCGATCGAACTCTTCGCGATCCTTGGCCTTGCGGAGATTGGCCATATAGTCGTGGAAGGCGTCGATTTCGGCATCGAGGCGGGCGCGTTCTTCATCGAGGCGGCGAAGCTGTTCGGCGCGGTAGTCGTCGAAGGCAGCATTGCCCGAGGAGGAATAGTCACGGCCCATGCCGCCAAAGTGCTTCTTGTTGTTGCGCATATAGCCACATCCCTTGTTCCAGTAGGCCTGTGCTTTTTCGGCAGAGCCGCCAAACTTCTCACCCCAGAGGATGTAGCCGAGGACGGCGAGGCCGATGGGCCAGAAGATGATGAAGCCGAGTACCATGAGGGCGATGGTCAGTGGCGACCATTGCGGTTTGATGATTGCTGTGTTCATGTCGTTTCGTTTCCCAGTCACGTCGCGATGCTGATAACGTGGCCCTCCCGGGGGCAGGATCAAGAATGTGCCTATGGGATTTTTTGGCTTGAAATGACGCTTTTCCCTTCCTATGCGGCGCATAGAAGTTCCCCAAAACCATGAGTGAAGAAAGCCTTTCCATCAGCGACGACGCTTCGCATTGGCGCCCCTTGCGCCTGCAGACGCTGGTGCTGCTGCGCTGGCTGGCCGTCGTGGGGCAGACCGTGGGCGTGCTCTTTGTCCATCTGGGCCTTGGCTATCCGCTGCCGCTTTGGGAATGCCTGGCGCTGATCGCGCTTTCGGCCGGGCTCAATGTCGGGCTCTTCATGCGCTACGGCGCCAAGGGCCAGCTTTCCCCGCATTTTGCGGCCATTCAGCTCGCCTTCGATCTCTGCCAATTGGGTGGGTTGCTAGCGCTGACCGGCGGGCTGCTCAATCCTTTTGCCCTGCTGCTCCTGGCGCCGGTTTCGGTGTCGGCGACGACGCTACCGCCGCGGGAGACGCTGCTGATTTCGGCACTGGCTGCCGTTCTGGCCTCGGTGATTTCGGTTCTCCACATGCCCCTCCCCTGGGTGCCGGGCGAGGAATTGGTGTTCAACCGCATCTATGTGATCGGCATCTGGGTCTCGATCATTTGCGGCATTGCCTTCATTGCCGCCTATACGATCCGCGTCGCCCATGAATCGCGCCTGATCGCCGATGCGCTGGCGGCGACGGAACTCGCCCTCTCGCATCGCGAGCAGCTCTCGGCGCTCGATGGGCTCGCCGCCGCCGCGGCGCATGAACTGGGCACGCCGCTCTCGACCATTGCACTCGCCGCCAAGGAAATGCGGGCCGAGGTCGAGGAAGGCAGTCCGCTGGCCGAGGACGTGGAACTCATCATTTCGCAAGCCGCCCGCTGCCGGGCCATTCTCTCAAAGCTGCGAAACCTCGGCAGCGATCCGGCCGACATGTTCGCCAAGGCGCCGCTCACCGATATTCTGGCCGAAGTCGCGCGGCCGCATGAGGGCCGCGGCAAGGTGATTTTGTTCTATTCCGAACGCGCTACCGGCACGCCCCCGGTGTTTCCGCGCTCGGTGGGCCTGCTCTATGGCCTTGGCAATCTCATCGAGAACGCCACCGGCTATGCGCGGGAAACCGTGCGCATCCAAACCGAATGGGACCAGGCGACGATTACCGTCACGGTGACCGACGATGGCCCCGGCTTTGCGCCCGAACTCATCGCGCGGCTGGGCGAACCCTATCTCACGACGCGTCCACGCGATCCGCAGGGGGCAGACGCCCACCAACCCGGCGGATTGGGCCTCGGCATCTTCATCGCCAAGACCCTGCTCGAGCGCACCGGCGCCCGCCTCAGTTTTGAAAATGAAAAACCCACGGGCCATGCCCGCGTCACCATCACCTGGCCGCGCGCGGCACTGTGATCGTGTCGCACCCTGCCGATTTTGACGAAAGAGCGGCAAACGCCTAAAGAAAGCGCCATGAACACGCTCGAAGAACTCCTCGCGGCCGATCCCAGCCTGTTGCTGGTCGATGACGATGCGGCCTTCCTCACCCGGCTCGAACGGGCCATGGCCCGGCGCGGCTTTGCCGTACGCACTGCCGGTTCCGTCGCTGCCGGCGTTGCGGCGGTGGCCGAACAGCCCCCCGCCTTCGCGGTCGTCGATCTCCGCCTCGAAGACGGAAATGGGCTCGAAGTGGTTTCGGCGCTGCACCAGGCAAGGCCTGATGCCCGTGCCGTGGTGCTGACCGGCTATGGCAATATCGCCACCGCGGTCACCGCCGTAAAACTCGGGGCGATGGATTATCTCTCCAAACCCGCCGATGCCGACGACGTCATCAATGCGCTGCTCGCCACCGGCGAAGACAAGCCCGAGCCTCCGGAAAATCCGATGTCGGCCGACCGGGTGCGCTGGGAGCATATTCAGCGCGTTTATGAACTGTGCGATCGCAATGTTTCGGAGACGGCCCGCCGCCTCAACATGCACCGGCGCACGCTGCAGCGGATCCTGGCCAAGCGCGCGCCGCGCTGATCTTTCTTCACCTCTCCCTCTGGGGGAGAGGTCGACGCAAAGCGTCACCGAATTCGCATTCGCGAATTTCGGTAGGGGTGAGGGGGCCTTCCCCCCGCCGCTTGCCAAAGGCCCCCTCACCCGGCTTGCAAGCAAGCCGACCTCTCCCCCAAGGGAGAGGTGAAGGTCGGGCCGCCTCAAACCACAAACAAATTCGAAAACCCGCCAAAGATCATCCGCTGGCCGTCGAACGGCATGTCAGGGACGCTCTTCATCGCCGGGTCTTCCATCATCCTCTTCATCACCACGTCGCGCGTCGCCTTGTCCGGATATTCGATCCAGGAGAAGACGATCACTTCATCTTCCTTGGCCTGCACGGCGCGCTGGAAGTCGGTCACCTTGCCGGCAGGAACATCATCGCCCCAGTTCTCGACGGTGCGCGTGGCGCCCCATTGCCTGGCGAGTTCGGCGACGCCACGGGCGTGGGTGATGTACTGTTCCTTGTTTGCCTTGGGCACGGCAGCGACAAAGCCATCGATATAGGTCATTTCGTCTCTCCTCATTCTTGCAAGCAAAACAGCTCGGGCACCATCACGGTTGCCCGCTGCCTCGACTTTGACGAATGGGTGGGGCTAAGTTCGACGCCCAAGAAGAAAAATCTGGAGTTTTTCGATGACGGTGACCCTCCATTTCCACGGCGCAGCAGGGACGGTCACCGGATCGTGCTACCGCGTGGTGCACCCACAGGGGCAGTTCCTCGTCGATTGCGGGCTGTTTCAGGGCAATAAATCGGTGCGCGACCTGAACCTGAAGCCCACGCCGTTCAATCCCAAAGAAATCGATTTTTTGCTCCTCACGCATGCGCATATCGACCATGCGGGACTGCTGCCAAAACTCTATGCCGAGGGCTGGCGCGGGCCGATGTGGATGACCGAACCCACTGCCGGCCTTCTCGAATATCTCCTTCCCGACAGCGCCGGCATTCAGGAAAGCGAAGCCGAGCGCGAGACCAAGAAGCGCGGCCGCCGCGGCGATGAACCGGCCAAGCCGCTCTACACCATGGAAGACGCCACCGAGGCGCTGCTGCATCGGCAGACCTGCGGATATGGCGAGTGGATCAATCCCGGTCCGGGCGTGCGCGCCCGCTATTGGAATGCCGGCCATATCATCGGCTCGGCCTCCATCGAGGTCGAAGTGATCAATGGCGATGGCAAGCCGGTGCGCCTGATGTTTTCGGGCGATATCGGGCCGGACGAGAAGGTGTTTTACAACGAGCCGGAAGGCCCCTCGGACTTCGACTATATCCTCTGCGAATCCACCTATGGCGGGCGCGAGCGCGAAGACTATACGCTGGTGCAGCGCCGCGAAGCGCTGAAGACCGAAATCAACCTTGCCATGCAAAAGGGCGGCAATCTCGTCATTCCCGCCTTCGCCGTCGAGCGTAGCCAGGAACTCCTGCACGATATCGGCGTCCTCATCCGCAATGGCGAGATCGATCCGCGCCTCGTCGTGCTCGACTCGCCGCTTGCGAGCAAGGTGACCGGCGTCTATCGCAAATATGCAAAGATGTTCGAGGATACCGAGCTGACCGCGGACGAGCTCTTCAACGATCCGCGTTTCCGCATCATCGAAGCGGTTGAGGATTCAAAGGCGCTCAATGCCATCAAGGGCGGTGCCATCATCATGTCGGCCTCGGGCATGGCCGATGCCGGGCGCATAAAACACCACCTGCGCAATAACCTGATCCGCTCCAATGCCACCGTGCTCTTTGTCGGCTATCAGGCGCCGGGCACGCTGGGGCAGATCATTCTCTCCGGCGCCAAGGAAGTGCGCATTCACGGCACGCTGGTGCCGGTGCGCGCCACCATCCGCTCCATGGGCAATTATTCGGCCCATGCCGACCATTCCGAACTCATGGAGTGGATCAAGGAGCGTCTGCCGGCACATGGCGCCATCTTCCTCACCCATGGCGAGGACGAGGAGCGTACGGCCCTCCGCGCCGCGCTGATGGCCACAGGCCTCGGCGGTGACCAGATCGTCCTGCCCCAGCTCGACGACTATTTTGAACTCACCGCCGCCGGCATTGCCGCCGCAAGGGCGCCGGCGGCCCGTCGCGTGGACCTGAAACAGTTGCCGGCCGATTGGCACAATGCCTTCTCGGATTTCACCATCCGCCTCAGCCAGCGTCTCCACGACCTGCCCGACGGCGAAAAACTGGCGCTGATGACCTCGCTGCAGCGAAAACTCTCGGAACTGGGCGCCGCGCCCAGCCCCACGCCGGTGCCGACGCCGGTCACCCCGGTCGAGACGCAGGCGTTCGACGAATAGTTTTTTAGGATGCCGGGCGCGGCTTCAGGCGCCCAGCCATCACGAAGGTCAGGACAAGCAGGGGAATGAGCATGGAAAACGCCATGCGCACCCCGAGCCCCTGCGCCACTGCGCCGATCAGTGCCGGCGCGCCGAGATTGACGAGCTGGAAGATCAGCGTCGTCGCGGCCACATTCTGGCTCGCCGGGCGATCGCCGATGCGCGCGGCGGCGGATAGCATCAGCGGATAGAGCACGCAGATGCCGATGCCGACGATCACGAAACCGGCCAGCGCCACATAGGCATTGGGCGAGAGCACAATAAGCACCATGCCCGATATGGCGATGGCCGACAGCACACGCGCCACGGGCACCGGGCCAAACCTGTCGATCACCTTGTCGGCCAGAAACCGCCCCGCAGCCATGGCGGCCAAGAGCGCCGGCAGAGCCAGCGACTCGACGAAGGGCGACACTTCAAAATTGTCGCGGAGATAAATGATCGACCAGGCGCGCGAAGCGCCCTCGGTGAGACCGGCACCAAGACCGAAGGCGACAAGCCCAAGGGTCGCCAGCGTCGGCAACGCCAGCTTTTTTACTTTTTCGCCGCTATGCGGACGCGGCGGCATGACCGGCATGGGCACGACGACGACCAGCAGCAGCACGATGAGCACCGGTACCAGCGCCCAGAGGTGGATGGCGGGATCGACATGAAAACCGCGCAGCGTCGCGCCCAGCAGCGAGGTGAGCAGAAAACCGACGCTCCAGACGCCGTGGCAGGTGTTCATCACCCGCGCGCCCGTCGCTGCCTCGACCCGGTCGGCCTCGACATTCATGGCGATATTGCTGAGCGAAAAACCGATGCCATTGAAGGCGAGGAGGGTGAACAGCGCCACCGGGTGCAGCAGCACGGTGGCGAGCGCCGCCGTGATGATGACGATGGGCAGCACCGCCAAAATGGTCCGCCGCGGCCCAAAACGCTCGATGATGGCGCTCGAAAACAGGAACATGGAGAGCGCGCCGAGCGGCTGGCCCATCAGCACCAGGCCAAGCTGGCCCTCGGAAAGCCCCATGGCGACCTGCAGATCGGGAATGCGCGTATGGATGGCGCCAGCGGCCAGGGCGTGGGTGAAGAACAGCGCAATAACGCGCCAACGGGCAGAGGTCATGGTCTAGTCAATATTTTAGCGCGGACCGGGGTCCATCAGCACATGAATGCGGTCGGCGCCCATGCGGGCGAGCTTGAGCATCAGTGCCTTGCGGCGGGCGGGAGCAAGAGGGGTATCGGGACTATCGCGCAGAATGGCGCCATCATGCCCATCGGCAACAATGAGGCCCTCGCTTTCCGGGAAGATTTCCTCGTCGAGCTCGGGTGGTTTGGCAAAGAAGAACTTGTCGGAAAACTCGCGGTATTCGGGCCATTTGCGGTCGACCTGAAAATCGATCAGGCTCGACTTGATCTCGATGATCCAGATCTCTCCCTTGGGGCCGACTGCCAGCACATCGGCGCGCCGCCCATTGCTGAGCGGCACTTCGGCGTAGCAGGCCATGTCGTGCCGCTCACGCAGCATGCGCATGACCCCGCGCTGCACGCGCAGGGCCGTGGCCGACTGTCTTAAATCGACAATGGAGGGCAGGTCCTCAGCCATGGACAACCACGGCAGGTTTTCGCGCTGGCAGGGCGCGGATGACCAAGAGCGCCGCTACCAGTAATGGGACTACGACCCAATAGGACATGCGGATGCCGAACTCTTCGGCGACGAAGCCCAGCAGCGGCGGCGCGAGGAAGAAAACCACAAAGGTCATCTGCCCGAGCGAGGCGACATTGACCGAGGCCGGCCGATCGGTGCGCTGCGCCGCCGCAGAGACGGCCAGCGGATAGACGGCAGAGCAGCCGATGCCGGTCAGCACGAAACCCAGGAGCGCCACATATTCATGCGGCGCCGTCGCCACGAGGATGAGGCCGGTCATGGCGACCAGCAGCAGCGTTGCCGCCACGGCGCGGGGCGAGAACCGGTCGACGACGCCATCCATGGTCAAACGCGCAACGGCCATGGCCAGCGAGAATACGGTGACGCTGAGCCCGCCGATAAAGGGTTCGACGTGAAAAACGTCGCGCATATAGATCGCCGACCAGTCGATCCCGGCGCCTTCAGCGAGGAGCGGCGCGGCGCCGATGATGCAAAGCGCGGCAAGGCCAATGGTCGGGAAGGCGATGCGTGGCGCTTCGCCCGCATGGGAATCGGGCCGCAGCGGTGCATTTTCGATGCCGCGGAAGACGAAGAGGCCGGCAAGTACGACAACGATCAGCGCCGATACCAGATGCACCGTGACCGGCACACCGGCCTGCCGCAGACCGGAACTGATCAGCGCCGTGACGAAAAAGCCGAGGCTCCACATGCCATGGGTGCGGCTCATGATGCCGTAGCCGAGCTGGGCTTCGAGCCGATCCGCCTCGAGATTGACGATGATTTCTACCGCACCCGCGCAGATGCCGGCGAAAAACAGCAGCGGCACCACGAACAATGCCGAGGGCATGAAGGGCACCAGCGCATAGAGCGCCGAAGCGATGAAGATGGTGACGAAGATGCCGGTGCGCGCCGGATAGCGGGCGATGAAGGGGCCGGAAAAGGTGAGGCCCACCAGCGCCCCGCAGGACATGGCGATCAGCATCAGCCCCAACTGCCCCTCGCTCAGTCCAAACTGGAGCTGCAGATCGGGGAGACGCGACAGCATGGCGCCCATCGAGAGCGCGAAAATGAAAAAGACCCCGAAGATCCGGTGGTGCGGACGCATGAAAGAAATCTCCTTGCCCGGGTTCTGTCGCCCAGCGGCGTCAGAACCCGTCAGCAATCAGCCGAGCGGCGTCGGCTCGGGCGGCAGGCCATGGGGTGCTTCTACCTTTTTGGTGCCCAGAGCGAAACTGGAGGCCCAGAGGCCGGCCAGCAAGAGCGGCAGGCAGATAAGGTAGGACCAGCGGATGCCAAAATATTCGGCGACGAAGCCGAGCAGCGGCGGGGCGAGGAAGAAGACCACGAAGCTGACCTGGCCGATGGCTGCCACATTGACCGCGGCGGGGCGATCCGTGCGCTGCGCTGCAGCCGAAACGGCCAGCGGATAGACGGCCGAGCAGCCCGCGCCCATAAGGGCAAAGCCGACCAGCGCCAGCGTCGCCGTCGGCGCTGTGCCAACGAGCAGTGCGCCGAGGCTTGCGGCGGTCAACATGACCATGGCGACATAGCGCGGGCCGAAGCGGGCGACGATGGGATCTGCCGAGAGACGCATCGCCGCCATGAAGAAGGCAAAGAGCGTCAGGCCCATGCCGCCGATGAAGGGCTCCACGGCAAAGACGTTGCGCATGTAGATGGCCGACCAGTCGATCCCCGCGCCTTCGACGAGGAAAGCGGCAAAACCGATGAGGCAGAGCGGCAGGAGGCCGAGATTGGGGAAGGCAAAGCGATGGCTACCTTCGCCCTCGGCCCGCACCGGCTTTGGCGCCTCGGTGGCCGAAAACAGCAGGTAGCCGGCCACGGCCACGACGATGATGGCCACGATGCCGAGATGCCAGCCGGCAGAAAGCCCCGACTGCCGGATCATGGCGCCGAACAGTGCGGTGACGAAGAAGCCGACGCTCCAGAAGCCGTGGGCACGGTTCATGAAGCGCTGGCCGGTCTGCACTTCGAGCCGGTCAATCTCGACGTTGAGATTGATTTCCAGCGCGCCGGCGAGCAGGCCAGCGACGAAAAGCACGGCGAACATGGCCGGCGCCACCGGCAGCCAGGGAATGGTCGAAAAGAGCAGCGCGGGACCGAGCACCGTAAGCAGCGCCGTCTTGCGGAAGCCGAGTTTTTCGACGACCGGCGGCCCAAAAGTCAGAGAAATCAGCGAGCCGATGGCCATACCGATCATGGTCAGGCCCAATTGCCCCTCGGTGATCCCGAGATGGGTCTGGATATCGGGCAGGCGCGCCATCAGCGCGCCTGTCGTTACGGCGAAGAGGAAGAAGCTGGCATAGATGCGGTGCTGCGGGGCGATCATGAGGTGGCCTCACGCAGTACCGGCTTGGGCGACAGGACATGCGCCGTGGCAAATCCGAGCAGGACGAGCGGAATGCCGACGCCAAAAACCCACTGGATACCGAAATGCTCGCCGATAAAGCCGAGGAGCGGTGGTCCAAGGAGGAAGGCAGTGAAGGAGAATTGCGCCAGCGCTGCCACATTGACGGCGGCCGGGCGATCGGTCTGCTGGGCGGCAGCCGACATGGCGAGCGGGAAGAGGGCCGAGGAGCCGACGCCGATCAGCGCAAAGCCAAGATAGGCGACCCAGGCGGCCGGAGCAAAGAAGGCCAGCAGCACGCCGATACCGAGGACGGTGAGCAGCACGCGGGCGACGAGCACCGGGCTGAAGCGTTCGACAAAACTATCGGCAAAGAAACGCGCGACACCCTGCGAACCGGCAACGGTCGCCACGGCAAGGCCGGCCCAGAAGGGCTCGGCATTGAAAAGGTCGCGCATATAGATGGCCGACCAGTCGATCCCGGCGCCTTCCATAAGCATGGCGGAGAGACAGACGCCGACCAGGGCCATGATGGTAGCGGTCGGGCGGGCAAAGCGCGGGGCTTCATCGGTGCTGGTGCCGGCGCGATGCGGCGCGGGTTCGAAGCGGCCCAGAATGGTGAGCGTCGCGACGATGATCACCGGGATCATGATGAGCAGGTGATAGTGCACTTCGAGCCCGGTCTGGGCGATGAAGGAACCAACCATGCCGGCGGCAAAGAAGCCGAGGCTCCAGAAGGCATGGGCGCGGCTCATGATGCGGCGGCCGATGGCGTGCTCGACGCGGTCGGCCTCGACATTGATGATGACTTCAATGGCGCCGATGGTCAGACCCACCGGCAGCAGCAGGAGGAAAAATGTCAGCGGTGTCTGGGCCCAGCTCGCAAGAGCATAGAGCGCCGAAAGCAGGGGAATGGCCGTGAGCAGCACGCGGCGATAGCCGATGATTTCGACCACGCGACCGGCAAAGGTCAGCGAGATCAGCGTACCGACAGCCGAACCGATCAGCGCGAGGCCCAAGGCCCCTTCGCCGACGCCCATGGCCGTCTGGATATCGGGCAGACGCGGAAAGATGCTGCCCATGGCAAAGGAATAAATGAAAAAAGCCCCAAAGACCTTGATCTGGGGCGGCAGCTCAATGCCGAATCGCATGATGGAAAAATGCTCTAAAGATCAGACCGGGCCGACGTTAGGGCATTTCACACGCAAGTGAAATGGGCGCGCAACGGCCCGAATAGAGTTTATTGCAACGTTTGCATTGCTGCCACAGCGGGCTGCGTGTTGAAAAATTCGTCGCGCAGCACGGAAACGCCATCGAGCAGATTGCGGGTGATTTCGAGCCGCCGGAACGGCCCACCAATGCGATTGGCGATCGGGCTGGGCTTGAGCGAAGCAACGCGATTGCGCCGGTCGGGGCCAAAGTAGCCTTCGGTCTCGTAAAAGACCATGTTGTGCCCGATCTGCCGGGCGAGGCGCTGGCGCAGTTTCGGCTTGGATTGGGGCAGGGCCACGATATCGTCAAAGCCCATATTGATGCAGGCCATGATGGTTTCGACGGAGGGATCCCCCGCGCAATAGACCATGGGCGAAAAGCGAATGGCGCGCGAGGACGAGAAGCGGATGGCTTCGGCGACAGGCCTGATTTCCCTCAGGTCGGTCGTCGCCGAAAACAGAAAATAGCAGACCGGGGTTTCGCCCGCCTGCTGCTCCACCTGGTTGAGGCCGCGATAGTCCGACACGCCGGCAAAGCCGAGATCGCCGGCCATGTCGAAAAGCGTCTGCCAGGCCGCGTCCCCTGGCCCGACGACATAGGCGTATGCTTTCATAGCACCGCTGTCCCTGCTGCATTCCCGGAAGCGGATGCTAGGCCCAAGCCCCTAATGGGGACCTAACGAAACGCTCGGTAACTACCCGTAGACCGGCTTTTCCCCGCGAAACAGCGGCCCATTTTCCTGCATCAGCGCCGCGATGCGCTCGGTGACGGCGCGCACGGCAGGGGTGTGGCGCTCCTCATGGTGGCAAACGAGCCATTGGTCGGTTTCAAGCTCGGGAATGGTGCCGGCCATGCGGTCGACCCGCGGGTCGCTGTCCCCGACAAAGCAGGGAAAGACCGACATGCCCGCACCCGCCGCCACCAGCTCCATGACGCTCATGGCGTCATTGCCGCGCGTCGCGATGCGGTCGCCATGCCTCGCATTGAGCCAGCGCGCCGAATGGGTCTGGCTGCCCTCGCCGGCGGTGCCGACGAAATAGCCCGCCGCCACGCCGCTGATCAGTTCTGGCCGCGCATAGAGACCATAGGCGACTTTTCCAATGAGCCGCCCCGCCAGCCATTGCTCGGTCGGACGCTGGTTACGGATGCCGATATCGGCATTGCGCCGGCCGATATCGACCTTGTGGCTGGCGGTGACGAGTTCGAGCGCGAAGCGATCCCCCGCCGTCCAGATTTTTCCAATGTTGCGGGCGAGGAATGCCGAGGTCCAGGGCCCGGCGGAGACACGCACCACGCGCTCGCCGATAGCGCCGTCCTTCCAGCGTTTTAGCGACAGCATGGCGCCTTCGACCTCTTCGGCGCGCAGCAGCAGTTCTTCCCCCGAAGGGGTCAGCCGATAGCCGGTCTGGCTGCGCACGAAAAGCGGTTCGCCCACCTGGCGCTCGAGCGCCGTCACCCGCCGCCCGAGCGTTGCCGCCGAAAGGCCTGTTGTCTCCGTCGCTGCACTTAGTCCGCCCAGCCGCGCCACATCGAGAAACAGCCGGAGATCGTCCCAGGAGAAATCCATTTTTCATTTCTGCAAAGTGCCTTGCAGTCTCGACTGTAGCTCAACGGCATGGGAAAGCGCAAATATCTCCTCATCGGATCGCCGGGAGCGGTCCTGATCTCAAGCGAAAGCACCAGTTTTGAAACGCCGGATAGAAGTCCGGCGCAGGGGTGCTTTCGCGCGAAATTCCGAGGAGACGAAATCATGTTCGAACCCATCACCAATCGGCTGCGCCGCTGGCACTTGCGCAATATCACGCGGCGAAAGCTGTCGCTGCTCGACGATCGCCTGCTGACCGATATCGGCACCAGGCGCAGCGGCATCAACGACTTCATTTCCGCCCAATTTGAGAAGGGATGCTGACCATGATGGATAAGCGCAAACTTGGGCCCAATGGCCCCAGGGTCGGTGCCGTCGGCATGGGCTGCTGGGCCATTGGTGGCCATTTTACCCTCGACGGACGCAATGATGGCTGGGGCCAGGTCGATGACGCGCAATCGGTGCGTTCCATCGAACTGGCGCTCGATCTCGGCGCAAGCCTGTTCGACACCGCCGATGCCTATGGCACCGGCCATAGCGAAAGCATTTTGGGCAGCGCGCTCAAAGGCCGTCGCGACGAGGCCTTTGTCGCCACCAAATTCGGCTTTACCTATGACGAGGGCAGCAAGGCGCTGGTCGCGACCGATGTGTCGCCGAGCTATATCGAATGGGCCTCGGGCAAGTCGCTGAAGCGCCTGGGCATGGACCATATCGATCTCTACCAGATCCATGTCGGCGATCTCAGCGACGATGTCGCCGACCGGGCCGGCGAGGCCCTTGAAAGTCTTGTCGAAAAGGGCCGTATCCGTGCCTGGGGCTGGAGCACCGACAATGCGGCCTCCGCCCGGCGCATGCTGAAATTCCCGCATTTTGTCGCGGTGCAGCAGGAATTGAGCGTGCTCTGCGACGGGCCGGACATGCTGGCGCTCTGTGCCGAGGCCGAACTTGCCAGCCTCAATCGCTCGCCCCTCGCCATGGGCATGCTCAGCGGCAAGTTTTCCGCTGCCTCACGCCTGGGCAAGGACGATGTGCGGGCCGCGGGTCATTCCTGGGTGCGGTTCTTCGCCGATGGAAGGCCAAAGCCGGAAACTCTCGCCATGGTCGATGCGCTGCGCGACCTCCTCACCACAGGCGGCCGCACGGTGGCGCAAGGCGCGCTGGGCTGGAACCTCGCCCACTCGCCGCACACCATTCCCATCCCCGGCTTCAAGACCGAAGCGCAGGTCCGCGACAATCTCGGGGCATTGGAAAAAGGCCCCCTGCCCGCGGCCGTCATGGCCGAGATTTCGGACATTCTGAACAAGGAAATCGAACATGTTTGATGCCGACACACTGGCCGAAACAACCATGAGCACCAATCGCCTCGGCCGCTTCGGTCCGGTCAGCCGGCTTACCCTTGGCGGTGGCGGCATCGGCCAGGTCTGGGGTCCGACCTCGGAGGATGAGGCCGTGGCGACGCTGCGCGCTGCGGTCGATGGCGGGATTTCACTCCTTGACGCTGCGCCCGGCTATCTCATCTGCGAAGCCATGATCGGCCGGGCTTTCGAGGGCCGGCTGCCCAATGGGGTGCGCGTGACCACCAAATACAGTCTGGGCACCGTGCCCGAGGACGAGGTCTTTCCGCGGCTCAAGGCGTCGCTCGAAAAGAGTCTGATCGCCATGCGGCTCGAACGGGTCGACATGATGCTGCTCCATAGCGAAATCCGGCCGGACGATTATGAGTATCCGCCCGGCGAGCCGCCCAAGAATGAGCGCTCGACCAGTCTCTCGCTCTATCGCAATGCCGTGCGCCCGGCTTTTGCGCGACTGGTCGAGGAGGGGTTGATCGGCGATTGGGGCATAACCGGCATCAACCATGCCGCCGCCACCGTAGACGCGCTCTCATCCGGCCCCGTGCCGGCCGCTGTGCAGGCCATCGCCAATCTGCTCGACAGCCCCGGCGCCATGAATGGCACCGGCCTCGCCCCGCGTCCGCGCGATGTCATTGCGGCAGCGCAGGCGGCAGGCGTTGGCGTCATGGGCGTGCGCGCTGTGCAGGCGGGCGCGCTGACCAGCCGCTTTGACCGGCCCGATACGCATGGGCCGGACCGGGAGGATTTTGCCCGGGCCCAATCTTTCCGCGATCTCTGTGACCGCTGGGGCGACGACCCGGCGCTTGTCGCCCATCGCTATGCGCTCGGTATTCCTGGCGTCGATACGCTGGTGCTCGGCGTCAAGAACCGGGAAGAATTGCGCATGGCCTTCGAGGCCGAAAGGCGCGGACCGCTCGATCCCGACCAGCTCGCCGCCATCGAGGTTTTGCGCCTGAGATAACAAAAGGCCGCCCTAGGGGGCGGCCTTTTACTGACTTATGAGATCGGGAGAGATCACATCTGATCGAGGCAGACCGAGGTCGTGCCGCGATTGCGGAAGCCGAGGGCCGTAGCCGCGGCTTTCGAAAGGTCGATAATGCGCTTGCCATGAAAAGGCCCGCGATCATTGATGACCACTTCAATCGACTTGCCCGAGTTCTGGTCGGTGACCTGAACCTTGGTGCCGAAGGGGAGAGAACGATGCGCCGCCGTCATGGCGTTTTCGTTGAAGATTTCTCCCGATGCAGCCCGCTTGCCGTTAAAGCCGGGGCCATACCAGGAAGCGCCACCACATTGGGCGTAGGCTGCCGAGGAGGAAAGTGCGAGGGCAGCCGCCGCTGCGGCGACGAGAACGGCTCTTCTGATCAATGGTCTATGCTCACTGAAGTTGTCGATGAGCATTGCCTAAAGATGACGCGCGGCGTGATTAAGGGCGGAATCGCGCGGGATTGTGCTGTGTTGCCTCATTGCCGCAGGTCTGGCGGCATCAATTCATTAACCATTCAGCCAGTCTTGATCGATTCTTAGAAACTGAATCTCAGGAATTGCCGAATTAGCGCTCTGCTAACCGAGATCGGTAAGAATCAGGAAACCACTTTGTTCGCTGTGGCCATGAGGCAACGGTTCCCGAAAACTGGCCGCAAGCCCCGGATTTCGGCCGATCAAGCCTGTGAATTACGGGAAATCCGGCCTTTTCAGAAAATTCGAACAGTGAATGTGGCCGATTTGGGCGGCCCGAAACGGCAATTACGGCAAAGAAAATGGGCGATGGATGATCCACCGCCCAGGTCAGTCAGGGAGAAGACAGGTGCCTGTGGCTCAGCCACGGGGCTGCGGTACAATGCGCAGATAGGGCTTCAGTTCCTTCCAGCCCTCGGGATACTTGGCCTTGGCCGCTTCATTGGACACGGCCGGGACGATGATCACGTCCTCGCCGCTCTTCCAGTTCACGGGCGTCGCCACCTGGTGCTTGGCGGTCAGTTGCAGGCTGTCGATCACGCGCAGCACTTCATCGAAATTGCGGCCGGTCGAAGCGGGATATTCGATCTTGAGCTTTACCTTCTTGTCCGGGCCCACGACGAAGACGGAGCGGACGGTCAGGGTATTGTCGGCGTTCGGGTGGATCATGTCATAAAGACGCGCCACCTTGCCTTCGGTATCGGCCAGGAGCGGGAAATTGAGCGCCGCGCCCTGGGTCTCTTCGATGTCCCTTGCCCAGCCGCCATGGTCTTCGAGTTTGTCGACCGAAAGGCCAAGCACTTTGACGCCGCGCTTTTCAAACTCGGGCTTGAGCTTGGCGGTATAGCCGAGCTCGGTGGTGCAGACCGGGGTAAAGTTCTTGGGGTGGCTGAACAGCACCGCCCAGGACCCTTCAATGTAGTCGTGGAAGTGAATGGTGCCCTCGGTGGATTCGAGGGTGAAATCAGGGGCGGTGTCGCCGATCAGGATCGCCATGTTTGTCTTCCCTTGCCGCCACGGGGCGGCGCTAAATGTCTGAAAAGAGAATATCGTGCCCCATGCCGCCGTTTGAAGCGGCTGCGGGCGGAACGCTTTTGCCTTGTTTTAGCAAGACCCGGCAAGCCTTTGCCTGCCGGGGGCGCAGACGAGAATGGCCTATTGCACCATGACCGAGCCGGAAACCGCGGCGCCGGTCGGCGCGCCGTTCTTCCAGGTCACGTCGAGCCCGTTGAGCGGCACGACCGAAAGGCTCATCTTGCCCGAGCCCTGCTGGATTTCCCGCGCATGGGCGAGATAGATCAGCGAATTATTGGCCTGGTCATAAATGCGGGTCACGCGCAGCGACTTCCAGATCAGCGAACGGGCTTCCTTGAAGATTTCCTCGCTGCCGCTCTTCGGAATGTCGCCCACGGTGATCGGGCCCACAGCCGAGCAATCGAGCGCCGAATAGGACGGGTCCTCGAACCAGTTGCCCTGGCTGATGCGATCGATGAAGGAGCGGTTGAAGAACGCCAGGTGGCAAACGACGCCCTGCACATCGGGATCGGCCACAGCCTCGATGGAAATGTCATTGCCGGTCCAGTCGACCCCGACATTGCCCACCTCCGAGCGATTGCCGCAGGCGGCAAGGGCAAGAACGGCGGCTCCGAAAACGGCAAGGCGGGCAAATCTGTGCATTGAGTCCTCCAGCAATGTTTTTACAACATGGTTGGTGAAAAGAGCTGTCGCAAGTGGCCTTCCATCGTCATTGCCGGGCTTGTCCCGGCAATCCATCTCGCCGCCGCATGGACTACCGGGACAAGCCCGGTAGTGACGACGGAATGAAGAGCGTTGCGACTAGAAGCGATCTCTACGCGCCATGAACATTTCGAGCCATCGCACCAAGAGCGAGAGCGAAATGGTCATGGTGAGATAGACGAAGGCCACGACATTATAGGTCTCGAAAAACTGGAAGCTCGAAGAAGCGTGGAGCTTTCCAAGCTGGGTAATGTCCTGCACGCCCAGGGCGGAAACCAGCGCCGAGTCCTTCACCATGGAGACGAAATCATTGCCGAGCGGCGGCAGGATGGTGCGCAGCGCCTGGGGCATGATGACGAGGCGAAAGCACTGAAAGCGCGAAAGGCCCAATGAGCGCGCCGCCTCGACCTGGCCACGACCCACCGCCTGGATACCGGCGCGAAAGATTTCGGCGATGAAGGCGGAATAGCAGATGGTCAGCGCCAGGATCGCGCGCCAGACGAAATCGAAGCCGCGGATCGTTGCCGGCTCCATCCAACCCAGTTGAATGAGCGGACCGACAACCCAGTTGAAGGCCGCAACCAAAGCCGGCGCGCCGACAAAGGCGATGTAGAATAGGAAGACGAGGATCGGGATGCCGCGGATGATTTCGACGTAAAAGGTCGCGATCTCGCGCAGCACGCGGATATTCGAGGTGCGTGCGAGAGCAATGAGCAGGCCCAAAATGGTCGCGAGGCCAAAGGCGACCAGCGTCACCCAAAGCGTCGTCAGCACCCCGCCCGAGAGCTTTTGGAAAATATCGGCATATGTTTCGTCAGCCGTGATGGCCCAGAAGCCGAGCACGAACAGCAGCCCGACGGCGAGCAGCCACCAGGGCATACGGGCAAGAATGGAGGGACGGCGCGGGCGGGTGGTCATGATCACTTTCGGCAGGTTTGGAGCATTCGGCCCCACCCCACCCTCATTCCCTCCCCATCAAGGGGAGGGAGGCGCTTGCCTCAGCGCCTCGGCTCTATCGTCTCCCTCCTCCTTGCGGGCTTCGAGCCGCGCCGGAGGCAAGATCGCTCCAGTGGAGCGATCTTAGGGGAGAAGGATCAAGGGTGGGGGTGCGGCAAGCACCGGACGCGGCTACTCACCCGAATATTCAAAGAACCAATAGTTGATCCGCTCATCGAGCCAGCCTTCGGCCTTGAGCTGGTCGAGTGCGGCATTGAAGGGTTCCACGAGGTCCGAGCCCGGCGTCAGGATCAGCCCGAGCGGATCGGCCTTGATGGCTTCGCCCACCTGCTTGAAGGCACCGGGATCGGCGCCGATATAGCCGGCAGAAGCGGCCTGGTCGGCAATGACAGCATCAACATCGCCGGCCTTCACCGCCTGAACGGCCGCACCAAAGCTGTCGAAAACTTTCACGCGCGGATTGGCTTCGTCGCCGTCGAGCACGTCATAAATGGCGGTGTAGAAGGACGAGGTGCCAGCCTGGGCGCCGAACAGCAGCTCCGGATCACCGGCAAAGCTTTCCTTGCTGGTGATGCGCTCTTCATCGGCCCGCACGAGGAAATACTGTTCCACGGTGATGAAGGGTTTGGTGAAATCGATCTGCTCGTCGCGCTCGGCGGTGATGGTGATGCCGTCGGCGCCGACATCGAACTGACCGGTGCGCACCGATTCGATCATCACATCCCAGGCAACGAGGTCCCATTCGACCTTGGCATTGAGGCGCTTGGCGATCTCGTTGATCACGTCATATTCGAGCCCCACGCCCTCGCCGGTCTTGGGATCGGCGAAATTGAGCGGGTAATAGGCGTTTTCCGTCACCGCATGGATGGTGCGGCCGGCAAGATCGGGCAGGTCCTGGGCCATGGCCGGCAGGCTGAGAAAGGCCGCGGCGGCCACGGCGAGGAGGGAAGAGGTCCTAAACATCGATGCGTCCCCAAATGTTCTGGTCGCCGGACAATATTGCGGTTTGCGGCACGGGGCGAGGCGCCCCGGCCAATTTTAGTTCCGAAAAGACCGGCGCGCAGCGAACAAGCACGGCGCCATGCCGCCCAAAGCGGAAATCTCTATTCAGCAGAGCAAAACCCCGCCGACTGCAGCCCTCAGGCCTCGTCGACGACGTCTGCGCCCGGGCCATTCTTCTTCAGCGAAGCGATGGCATTGGTGGCGCTGGATTTCTGCTTATAGGTCTCGGTGCGGGCCATGGTTTCGTTGTTGGAAGCCACGAAGCGCACGAAATGCTGGCCGTCCTTGGAGGCGACGATCTCGAAGCGATAACCCTTGCCTTCTTCGCCCTGGGAGACGTCGACCGTCGCCGCTTCCGGCGCGTTCTTCTTCAGCGACTCGACCGCCGATTTGGCTGAAGCCTTCTGCTTGTAGTTTTCCGACCAGAAAATCGTCTCGGCATTATAAACGAAAGCGAACTTGAACTGCTCGTTTGCAGCCGCGGTGATCTTGAACTTATGAGCCATGACGCCAGGCCTCCCTCAGGTTCGATCACCAAAGACTAGCGAAAACCCGGCATTTGGAAAGACTTATTTGCCTTCGACGCGGTCGATATGGCCCAGGCTGCGCTCGGGATCGATCCGGTCGCGCACCATTTGCTTGAGGACCCGGCTATCGGGAAAGCCGCCATCGCGCTTGCGCTCCCAGACCAGCTCATCGTCGAACCGGATTTCGAAAATGCCACCGGTGCCCGGCACCAGCGTCACCGATTTGAGTTCGATGGAAAAGGTGGACAGCAGTTCCTGCGCCATCCAGGCCGAACGCAACATCCAGTTGCACTGTGTGCAATAGGTAATGGCGATGGCGGGTTTTCCCGCCGTCGCAATGGCGGGCTTTTCCGCCGTCGGAATCGCCGGCTTGGCGGCCGCGTCGTCGCTCATTTGCGCTTCTTCTTGCCCGTCTCGCTGGGATCGACGAGGCTCGCCAGAATTTCGTCGACGAGGTCGAGATCCTGCCTTTTGCCGGCCGCCTGCTGCTGCAGGTCGACGAGATAGGAGGTGGTGTAATAAAGCCGCCGCGCCAGCATGCCGGCAATGTGCAGCGAGAATTCGGGATGCCCGTCGAGGAAGGTCAGGGCATCGGGAATTTCGTAGGCTTCCACTTCGGAGAGAGCCTTCACGGTCGCGGAATGCGGCATGTCGAGCAGCACCGCCATTTCGCCGAAAATCGAGCCGGGCTCGTCGACATGGGTCACCTGCGTGCGTTCGCGGATGATCTCCACCTGCCCCTCGATGAGGACATAGAGTTTGCCCAGGCGCTCGCCCTCGGGGAGGATCACCTGCCCCGACTTGAAACGCTGCTTTTTCAGATCCCTGCAATAGTCGAGAATATCGGCCATGGCCCGCCCTCGTTCATCCGCCGCCGCCTAAATTAAAGGCTTTGCGGCGCAAAGCAATCTGGCTTGGGGCCCTTCCCCGGATCGTCACCCTCGGGCTTGACCCGAGGGCTCTATATTTGCCGGACCCGTTGTGAAGTACAGTGTCCTCGGGTCAGGCCCGAGGATGACGTTCAGAGTGCGATCCGCCTAAAGCAGCTTCTCGATATCGCCGGCAATATCGGCCGGTTCCGTCGCCGGGGCAAAACGCTCCACGACCTTGCCGTCCCGCCCGATCAGGAATTTCGTAAAATTCCACTTGATGGCTTCGCTCCCGAGCAGCCCCGGCGCAGACTCCTTGAGCCACTTATAGAGCGGATGCGCCTCCTCGCCATTGACGTCGATGCGCTCGAAAATCGGGAAGGTCACGCCGTAATTGACTTCGCAGAATTGAGCGATCTCTTCGCTGGTCCCCGGCTCCTGGCCGGCAAACTGGTTGCACGGAAAGCCGAGCACCACGAAGCCGCGATCCCCATATTGCCTATAGAGCGCTTCGAGCCCTTCATATTGCGGGGTCAACCCGCATTGGTTCGCCACATTGACCACCAGGATCACCTTGCCGGAAAAGTCGGCAAGATTTTGCGGCGCGCCGCTCAGGAGAGGCAGGGTGAAGTCGGCGAGCGTGGTCATGGAATTTTCCGGGAGGCAGAGGAGAATAGTCTCATGTGCACCCGCGGTGGCGATAGTTCAATGCGGCACAATGAAAAAGGCCCCGGTTTACCGGGGCCGCTGAGATCAATTGCCGAATAGGAGATCCATCAGCGTGCGCTGCGAATTCTCGTTCTGATAGACCGGCTGCTGCGGCTCTTGGCCCACGGAAGCGGGCGGCGCGAAGGGGCTCGTCGGTTGCACCTGCTGGCCCTGGAACTGCTGCTGATTGGCAGCCGGGGCGCTCGGCACCCAGACCTGCTGGCCCGTCGCCGGATCGGTCACCAAGACCATGGGCAGGCCGGTCTGCGGATCGATCGGGGCGGCATTGTTTGTAAACGCCGCATTCGGGTCGGTGGTGAAAGCCGCATTGGGATCGGTCTGCAGCGGCAAGCCGGTCACCGGGTCGATGGCCTGGCCCTGCGCATCGTACTGCGTCTGGGTCTGGTCAAATCCCCCATTGATCGGCAGGCCCGTATTGGGATCGGTCATCTGCCCGGTCTGGATCGGCGGATTGGTGCTGGCACCGGTCCCCACAGGCGCAAGGTTGGCATTGGGCAGGCCCGTGGTGGGATCGATGGCCACGACCTGGCCCGTCGTCGGGTCGGTCATGGTCTGCACCGGCTGGCCCGTGCCGCCATCGACATATTGCACCTGCGGCTGGCCGGTCGTCGGATCGATCACCGGCTGCCCCGTTGCCGGGTCGATCAATTGCTGGGCGATCAACTGGCCCTGATAGGAGCCGCCGGGAATACCGACCGGCGAGCGCCCGGCATGAGCCTTGGTCATGAATTCGGACCAGATGGCCGCCGGCACATTGCCGCCCGACAAGGTGGTCTTGGTGTCATTGTCATTGCCCAGCCACACGCCGGTGACCATGGCCGAGGTATAGCCGACAAAGAGCGCGTCGCGGGCGTTCTGGCTGGTGCCGGTCTTGCCGCCAAAATCCCAACCGCCCAGATTTGCGCCGCGCCCCGTGCCCACTTCCACAGCGGTCTTGAGCATGTCGTTCATTTCGGCGAGCACATTGGGATCGACGACGCGGCCGGGGCCGGCATCGGAGGCTTCATAGAGCTGCGTGCCATCCTTGGAGGTGATCTTGGTGATCACATTGGGAATGACACCCATGCCGCCATTGGCAAAGGGCGCATAGGCCGAGGTCAGTTCGAGCAGGTTCACTTCCTGCGTGCCGAGCGCGATGGACGGCACCGGGGTCATGGGCGAGGAAATACCCATGCGCGTCGCGACATCGATGACGGCTTCCGGGGTCACGTCGATGGCAAGACGACCGGCAATGGTATTGAGCGAATAGGCAAGGCCCTGGCGCAGGGTGACGGTGCCGGCATATTTGCCCGAGGCATTGCGCGGGCTCCAGCCATTATATTCGAACTGGGCGTCCTCGGCCAAAGTGTCGGGAGTATAGCCCTTTTCCATGGCCGCCATATAGACGAAGGGCTTGAAGGTCGAGCCGGGCTGACGCTTGGCGGTCACGGCGCGATTATATTGGCTGGCTTGGTAATCGACGCCGCCGACCATGGCACGCACCGTGCCGTTGACATCCATGGCCACCAAAGCGCCCTGCGAGAAGCCGCGCTTGGGGCCTTCATTGGCCACGGCTTCGCGGACGGCAAACTCGGCGTCCTTTTGCATCTTCCAGTCGATGGTGGTCTGCACCACCACGTCATCCTTGATCTCGCCGATATAGGCGGTCATCAGGCTTTCGACCCAGTCGGCCACATAGGATTCCGAACCCGCGACCACCGTGCGCACCGTGCCCTGATCGGACGAAATCTGCGCCGCATCGGCTTCTTCGCGGGTGATATAGCCCTCTTGTGCCATAGAATTGAGCACAAGGCGCTGGCGCTCGATGGCGCGCTGCGGATTGGCCTTGGGATTGTAGGCAGAAGGCGCGGGCAGAATGCCGACCAGCATGGCGGCCTGGCCGAGCGACAGATTTCGCGCGGAAACGCCGAAATAAGTCTGCGCCGCGGCTTCGATGCCGGTGGCGCCGGAACCGAAATAGACGCGGTTCATATAGAGTTCGAGAATTTCTTCCTTGGTGAAATTCTGCTCGAGCCAGATGGCGAGGATCGCTTCCTGAACCTTGCGGCCCAGCGTCTGATCTGGGGTGAGGAAGAGGTTTTTTGCCACCTGCTGGGTCAGCGTCGATGCACCGCGCGTCACTTCGCGCGCCTGCACCGATTCCACTGCCACGGCGATGAGACCGATGGGGTCGACGCCAAAATGGCTCATGAAGCGCCGGTCTTCCGAGGCAATGAAGGCGGCGGGCACATATTGCGGCAATTCGCGGAAAGTGACGGCCTCGCCGCCGGTCTGGCCGCGATTGGAGATCAGGCTGCCATCGGCCGCCAGAATTCGGATATTGGGCGGGCGATCGGGAATGGCCCAGCTATTGGACGAGGGGAGCTGCGCGCCGTAATAGACGATGACGCCGATGACGGCGAGCCCGCCCCAGAGGCAGGCGACAAAACCCCACCAGAGCAGGCCCATGAGAAAGCCGCCCGAGCGCGAACGGCGCTTCTTGGGTTTGGCCGTTTCGGCCTTGCCGCGGCGCGGTTCCTTTTCGGCGCGGGCCGGCTTTTTGCCGCGCGGCGGCTTGCCGCCATTGCCGCCGCCGCCAATGGGACCGCCGGAGCGTTCGTCATCGACAAAGCCGCCGACAGACTGACCCAGGCTCGGCTCGACGCGCTGGCCCTTTGGACCACGCGCTTGCGGCTTGGCACCCCTATTGGGCTGGGCACCAACGCGATCATCGGCCGAAATGCGGAAGTCCATCGAGCAAACCTGTCCTAGGGAGTCTCATCCCGCTTCTATCCTGTTCTCTCCATGAGGGAAACAAAAGGTAAGCGGGAGGTTAAAATCCGTAGCGGCCGGTCGGGCGGCTCAGCGCTGCCCACAATCCATGTCTCGCGTTCGGATGAGACGCTTTTCCTCGGCAAATGTGGCCGGTTTATGTGAGTTTGGCGCAGGATTGAACGACTGTGTCGTCGACGCCACAACAAAGGGCCTGGCCTGATCTGGGACAGGCCCCGGCAATCGGTGACACCGAGAATGCGCCGGGCTAGGCTCGGATATCTCATGACCAGCCGCAAGAGCGCGCCAATGCCCCGCTTTCTCACCGTCTACACGATGCAGCCCGAGGACCTCGCCCGGTTTCGCAACCTGCCAAAGGCCGAGCAGGACGCGGTGGATGCCGTGGGCATTCCGCAATGAGCCGAATGGGAGAAGCGCAATGCCGCATCCTTCCCCGATCGCGGCGGCATGGTGGGCAAGACGCTGCGCGTCAGCAAGCATGGTATTTCCTCGGCCAGCAATGCCTTTTGCGGCTATATCGTGGTCGAGGCGGAAAGCATCGAGGCCGCGGCCAAGCTCTTTGTCGACCACCCGCATTTCGCGCTCTTCCCCGGCGACGGCGTCGACATCATGC
The DNA here is from genome assembly GCF_000743575.1 of Devosia riboflavina. GTDB lineage: Bacteria > Pseudomonadota > Alphaproteobacteria > Rhizobiales > Devosiaceae > Devosia > Devosia riboflavina. Next base: position 383,053 of record NZ_JQGC01000003.1, read on the forward strand.
CTTTCCTGACCGAACCCGGCGCCTGAACACAGGCACTGCCTTGCGGGCGCCATCTGGCCAAGGCAGAAAGCAGCATGCGTTCCTGCCTCGCCCTTCTGATTTTCATGCTCTCCGCCCTGTCACCCGCCCGCGCCGACATGGCCGACGCGGCATTCGACCGGGCAATCGCCCAATTCGAAACCGCCCGCCCTCACCTGCCGGCCGAACTTTTCGGGGTCGATGTCGCAGCCTATCGCGCCGCGCTGACTTTTAGAAAATTCACTTCAAGCCACTGGGGTGGCAGCATCATCATGCGCGTCGAAAATGGCAGCGAGGCGAACACTTCCTGCGCGCGCTTTGCCGCCTTCGTCAGCCTGCCGCCGAGCGAGGGAAAAGTCCGCCTGGTCCTCTGCCCGCAGTTTTCAACGCCCGGCGCCGATGCCCTGCGCACGCTGACCATTTTGCATGAACTGGTCCACGTCGTCGCCGGCCCCAATGAATGCCGCGCCATGGCTTTCGCCGCCCACATAGAGCAGGCGGCGACCGGTCGTTTCACTGACATCAGCAACTATTGGCGCGCCAATAGTTGCGAGGGATCGGGGTTCAGCCTGCCTTAGCGCCAGCCGAGACCCGGCGCCACATGGGTGAGAATGCTCTCGATCACATGGGCATTGTAGTCGACGCCGAGCTGGTTCGGGACCGTAAGAAGCAGCGTATCGGCTTCGGCAATGGCTTCGTCGCGCTTCAGCTCTTCAATGAGCTTGTCGGGCTCGGCCGTGTAGCCACGACCGAAGACGGCGCGCTTTTCCGGTTCGATATAGCCGAACTGATCCTGCTCGGAGCGGCCCGTACCGAAGAAAGCCCGGTCCTCGTCATTGACGAGCGCAAAGATCGAGCGGCTGACCGAGACGCGCGGCTCATGGGTGTGGCCCGCTTCCTTCCAGGCAGCGCGATAGGCGCGGATCTGCTCGGCCTGCTGAATATGGAAGGGTTTTCCCGATTCATCGAATTTCAGCGTCGATGACTGCAGGTGCATGCCCATCTTGGCCGCCCAGATGGCCGTCGCATCGCTCGCCGCGCCCCACCAGATGCGGTTGCGCAGGCCCTCGGAATGCGGCTCGAGCCGCAGCATGCCAGGGGGATTGGGGAACATGGGCTGCGGATTGGGCTGGGCAAAGCCCTTGCCCTTCAAGACCTCCAGAAAGACCTCGGCATGCTGGCGCGCCATATCCTGGTCGGTCTTGCCCTCTTCGGGCCCAAACCCGAAATAGCGCCAGCCATCGATCACCTGTTCGGGCGAGCCACGCGAAATGCCGAGCTGCAGGCGCCCGCCGGCGATGAGATCGGCCGCGCCGGCATCTTCAGCCATATAGAGCGGATTTTCATAGCGCATATCGATCACGGCCGTGCCGAGTTCGATTTTTTTGGTTTTTGCGCCGGCCGCGGCGAGCAGCGGGAAGGGCGAAGCCAGCTGACGGGCAAAATGGTGCACGCGGAAATAGGCACCATCGGCGCCGAGTTCCTCGGCGGCAACCGCCAGATCGATCGATTGCAGCAGTGCATCGGCGGCCGAGCGCGTGCCCGATTGCGGCGAGGGATTCCAATGCCCGAAGGACAGAAAGCCGATCTTTTTCATCTTTGCCTCATGGGCTTAATTCATCTCAAGCCATAGCTAGGCGGTGCGGCACCTCGGCACAAGGCGCCCAATGGGAACGGATTGGTCCAGCCCGGTGAACGATCCGCGCCCTTGGCAAGGCCGCCTCAGCCTGCAATAGGAGGACATGACCGATTCAAATGATGACTATGTCTATGACGATGCCACCGGCGAGTGGCGACCGGCTTCCGAAGTCGCTGCCGCTCAGGCACGGGCCTCCGAGGTTCGCGACGCTTCCGGCAATCTCCTCGCCGATGGCGACTCCGTCGTCCTGATCAAGGACCTCAAGGTCAAGGGCGCCGGCCAGACGCTGAAGCAGGGCACGGTCATCAAGTCGATCCGCCTGACCGACAATCCCGAAGAAATCGATTGTCGGCACGACGCCATCAAGGGCCTGGTCCTCCGCACCGAATTCGTCCGCAAGCGCTGAGACTTTCGGCGCCAGGAGAAAATGTCGCCCGAATCGGCCAAACTCGTCATCGGGAGAACTGCCGATGAAGATTGCCGCCGCCCAGACACGCGTCGAAAGCGATATTCCGTCCAGCGGCGCCGCAATCCGGGCAGTGCTTTCGGCCGCCGCCGCCGAAGGCGTACGGCTCGTGACTTTCTGCGAGGGCGCGCTGCCCGGCTATGCCAAATCCCAGATTGAGCGCCCCGACACCTGGGAAGGCTTCGACTGGAGCGCACAGGAAGCAGAGCTCCGTGGCATTGCCGCGCATTGCGTCACACTTGGCATCGCTGCCGTCGTCGGCGGCGCCCATCGGCTGAGCCCCGGCACCCGCCCCCACAATTGCCTCTATGTGTTTTCGGCCAGCGGCGAACTCGTGACGCGTTACGACAAGCGTTTCCTCTCCAATACCGAAATCACCGACTGGTACACGCCGGGTGTCGATCCCATCACCTTCGAGATGGATCGGTATCGCTTCGGCCTCGCCATCTGCATCGAGTCGCAATTCCCCGAGGTCTTCAGCGCCTATGAAGCGCTTGGCGTCGATGCCATTCTCTTCGGGAGCTACGGCATTCCGGAATATTTCCAGATCGCCCTCCGCGCCCATGCCGGGCTCAATTGCCTCTGGATCGTCGCGGCCACCCCGGCGCAGAGGGCGCCGGATGGTCCGGCGGGAATCATCGGTCCCGATGGCAAGGTGATCGCCCATTGTCCGGCCACAGCCGAAGCCGGCTTCGTTGTCGCGACGCTCGACCGTAACAAGCCAGACTATGACATTGCGCTCAACAAGGCCCGCCCATGGCGCGCCAAGGCGCGGCTGGGTGACATTTATCGCGAGCGCATGGTGGATGACGCGCGCAGCAGGGAGCGCACGCGCTACTGAGCCCAAACGAAAACCCCCGCTTTGCGGGGATTTTGTTGTTCCGAAACTTCGTGCCATTCGAGCACAGCTCTCATAGCCTAGCCTGCTCAAATCGCGCCACCGGCGCGATTTGTCCCTGCGGGCCGTGTTCAATGAACCATAAAGTTGTGGGTGCAGCCCGGTTTTCGGGCCTTCTGTGAAATTCTTGAATCATAAGACGTCCCGTTCTTGAACCATAAAGACTGGGAAAGACGCCATATTGAACCATAAAAATGTATGGCCGCAATTCTTCATGGCCGTCAGGGTCATGAACATGCCATGGACTATCTACCCGGCAGCTTGGCAAAAGCCGGCTTGAGGTATGCCCTGAGGATGGGTTCTGCTTCTTTAGCTTGCCGGTTGAGCTCGGTGTCGTCAGTGCCGGGCAATGAAAGCTCGGCGTCAGCCATCGCGATCATGAGTTGCCGTTGGTGATCCAAACCCAACTTGACCAGCGCCAGATCGATATCGATTTCGCCTTTGGAATAGGCTCGCAGGATCTGGAGGGGCGAAAACAATGTCGACTGCGGGTTCGTGGCAATATCATCGGCCATGGCTGTCTCTCAAATGCAGAGGATTCCTGCCCTATTAGATCTTGAACGTGGATACCGGTTCATCGTCGCCGGGGCGCAGGGTAGGCACGCTATCGCCCATGATCAACTTAATGGTCTGCCAGGCCGTGTCGGCCTGCTTGATATCGAAGGTCTCCGACATCCAGATCACGAAGGTCTCGGTGCTCATCATGTCCATGTCTAGCTCCAACACCCTAAGGGCCGCCCGGACCTTGCGATCGTCCATGATCGCGACGATCGCTTCGCCTTCTTGAATCAGGCCGTCGATCACCGTCATCGCGCTGAGGATGCTCCGGTCGCCCCTGTTGCTCCAAGACGGCTTCGATTCCGGTTTGCTTCCGGCGTCGCGCCAGTTGGTCATGGCCTTGCGGTATTCCTCGCCCTCGACGGTGGGCTGTTCATGAATGCGATCGGCATTGTCCGCGAACCATGTGGCGAGAATATCGCGCTGGCCGGTGCGCTGGTCGCTACCAGGATCAGGGTCGCGCACGGCCTCTTCCTTGACCATGTCGGTGACCCAGACGTCGGCCCCCGGCACGAACAACCAATCGAGACCTTCCGGACCGAGCAGCGACAGCACCGACAACGGCGTATTGTCCGCAATGAGGATTCGAGGTTTCCGTTCAAACACGGGCGCCACCCTTGCCTATGCCTAGGCGACGTTCGGCTCCGGCGATCTCGGCGTCGATCGCCGGACGATCCTTGCCGGACAGGGCATGGTCGGCGATCTTCAGTACGAACGCATCGAAGTCCCCAGTGTCGCGCCCGAGCGGATCTGACGGCAGGCCACGCTTCTCCACGGGTTTGCGGCCCCGAAGTTCGGTGGGCACGGGTTCGTTGGCAGAAGTCTTCAGGCGGGAGAACTCCTCCACGGTGACCAGCACGAAGCGGGGCTTGCCGTGATTGGTGATCACGACGGGCTCGACGAATGCCGATCGCTGGACTTCGCCGGTCTTCTGCTGGAGGTCGAGGGAACTGAACTGCTTCATGGAATCACCTGATGACCATTGGAATATACGTGTTTTATGTGTAATATCAACTGAAGTTCTGCTGACAGGCTCCACCTTGAAGTCAGGCAGGCAGCGGATGAAGCCCGCATTCGGTGTCGATGGAGGAACCCCAATGAAGATCGGATACTCATTGCTCCTAGGGGAGTACGTACCAGCCGATCAGGCTCGCTACGGCGACATGACAGGTTTCCAGATCGTCTGCCCCTGCTGCAAGGATCCGCTGATAAAGGTAGAGCGTCCCACGCCCAAAGACGTCACGGAATTCTTCTCTCACTACGCGAGCAAGCCCGGGATGGCAGACTGCGAGATGCGCGTCGCTTCGATCACCCAGGAAGACCGTACCCGCACCGACAGCGCATCGCGCGGCCAGAACCTGAAGGTCTTCCTCTCGGTGTATCGGGACGCGATGAGCCTGGAATTCGCCAACGACGACAGCCCCTGGAATGAATACCGGGAGATGTATGGCGTACGCTGGTTCGCGGATTTCCTGGCGTCCTACCTGAAGTCGGATGAATGGATCGGCGAGAAACGCGAGGAGTTGCTCGACTGGGGTCTGGAGCCGATCGACGCGCATCGGATCGCGTCGGAGACCGGGCTCGCCATTTCATACCGTCGCAAGGTCGCCAAGGACATCACCGACCACCTGACTGCGCCATACGCCGAAAAGAACCGGAGGTTCTCCGCAGAGTTCGCGATACGGACGCTGGTTTCCTTCAGGTGGTTTCTCAGGCGCCATGGCGACCCCGAGGAAAACATCGACTTCTCCCTCGCCAAGATCCTGACCGACGATCGAGAGGCTTTCGACATCTGGCTGGACGAGGTGAAATCCGAGGACCCGGAGCAGGAGCGTCACTTCCTGCGGCTGACCCACCTGGGCATGACGTTCCTGCTCCGCTCGATCATGGGCATGCCCGTTCTCGACATGTTGCGGAACCATCGTGCCGGCAAGCGCCCGCTCGAGGGGATAACGGCCCTCGACCACCTGCATGTGCGCGGGGACATCGACCTCTCCCTTCCGCACGATCCGGCATGGGTGGCACAAGGCACAAGGCCGTAGGGCATTTTGGCCGCAGTCAACCGGATGCCTAAAACCATAACAAGCAGCAGCCTTATTATGGTTTGAGCCACACCTACCCGTCAGGCATCGACCGGCATACTCTCCGCGACAATCGTCTTGGCTGCAGCCACCGCCTCTTCCTTGAAATAGAGAACCTTCCAGAACGGTGGTCTGGGACATGCAGGCTCGATGCCGGCCTCATCCAACAGGGCGATCGTATCCCGAGAACGCTTGGTACCCAGGATATCCGACAGCTCGGGTACCGTGACATAGGTCCGCTTAAATCGGTCGATTTCCTCTGGCGCCAGGAATGTCCCCTTCACTCCCGGCATTTTCTTGAGCACCTCGCGCTTCACGAAATCCGCGGTGGAATTGTAGGAGAGACCCAGCAACGGCGCCGCCGCCATCATGGTGAGGCCAGGTTCCTTCGCCTGCCTTGCGGCCCGGGTCATCGCTGAGGTGGAGACCAGGAATCGCGGAAGACCCGATGCCTTCGGGTCGATGGCAGCGACCGGTACGGTTCCGGCCAGAACCATCTGCACTCCCTTGGAGACGGTGACGCGGGCGAATTGCGAAGCCATGTTCAGGGGCAGGAGCCGCACGTCGGCAGCTAGGGAATGCAACGGCAAGACGAGCAGGCTTTCCAGCAGGTCACCAGCTGCAGCGGCGGGGAAGTCGTATTGGTTCAGTCCCGAACTGCCGGCATGGAACAGCGGCACCACCAAGCCGTCCTTGATCATCGGATTCACAGCTGCGGGCTCGACACCCAGCTCCAGGGCGATCTCGTTCAGGTTCTTGGATCCGCGGAGACGCTCGGCGATCTCGTCGACCTGGGCCCTGTCCAGCCGCGCTGGCTGACCACGTCGGTCCTTCCCGTCGAACATGCCCAGTTCCATGGCAATCCTGCGGAACTTGCCGAATGCCACGCCGCAGCGATCGGCAGCATCCCGAAGGGAGTAACCATTGTCGATCGGGCCCTGCCCCATCAGGTTATGCCCACTCTTCAACGTCAGGTTGGCACGGGCGTGCTCGGCGATCGCACCCTTCATGGCCGAAGCCAGCGGCGACTCGGGTTGTTCGTTCACCCACTGGTAGAACTCACCATAGGCACGCGTGACGCCCCACTTTCCCCTGCGCCCGCGATCATCGGCCACCAGACGGTCGAGCAAGGCGACGAAGCCGGTGTCGAGATCCTCGACGATGCCGTATCCGAGGTTCAACAGCCCGCGCTGCCCGAGAGCCTTCCTGGCACGGCGAAGTCGCCCGCTCTCGTCGTGCCAGGCCTGTCCCAACCTCTCCATGGCCATGACGGCCTCGCCGAAGGACATGCCTCCCAGCAGCGGATGGGGCACGTGATCGGGATTGACCAGGCGGTCGACGAGATAGGCATCGACGACGATATCCTCCGGGGCTAGGCGGCAGGTCCCGACCTTTCTCAAGTCGTGGCCGGCCTGGCAGTAGGTCATGCCGAAGCTCTGCCAGTTCCGCTTCTTGCCGCAGCCGCATTCGGCGGCCAGTTCGACGGCGTGCCGGGGACACGACGTTATAGCGACCACGTCCCACCAGCCGCGGTGATACGGTTCTTCCTTCAGGCATTCTGGACACCAGCGGCGCCTCGCGACGCTGTAATGGTCGCGGTGCATGGTCTGTCCGAGGAAGTCCACGCGCTTGTGCGTCGCCACGGGTGTCGCACGCGCAACCGCCAGGGAATCGGCCTGGCACGCATGGGCGACATCACCGGGATCGACGTTATTCACCAGGAACCCGCCGTTCACCCCGAAGCGCCCGAACGCCTGGCGAACCAGTCGCGATCCGTTGTGCTCCACCGTGCGGGCGAGCAGGGCATAGGAAGGCTCGTCCGGCCTGTGCTGGACCTTGAGCGGATAACGGATGCGGTTCGCCATGCGTCAGGACTTCTCGAAGCTGTCGTCGTCGTCGCGCTTGTTCTTGCGCTTGGACAGGTTCGTCTTCTCGTCTTCGTTCTCGACGTCATCCTTGGCAGTGGGCTTGCGACGTCGCACGGGCGGCTTGCCGAAGGGGTTGACGCTCTCGTCATCGCCGCGTCGCAGGCGCTCGAACGCCTGTGCCAGATGCCCCTTGCCGACGAACTCGGCACCGTCCCGATGGGCGAACGAGGTCGCACGGAACACCAGCTTCATGATGTTGTCCATGATGCCGGCGGTGGCCTGATGCATGTGGCGGGCCATGTCATCGCTTCCGAGTTCGGGTTCCACCTTGAGGATCATCTTTTCCTGGATGGTGTCCATGATACCGAGCCACTCTTCGCGGTCGTCCTCGTCCTCCCAATCGAAAGGACGCACATGAAGGTCACCCACGCTGCGCCGCTGCATCTGGCCATAGAGCCTGTGCACCGAGATCAGCTCCTCGGTACCGGCCATCACGATCCGATACGTGCTCTCGTTGAGGATCTCCTTGAGACCCCGCATCGTCTTGGTCGCGAACTTCTCCGAGCGGTCCTCGACGATATGGGTGAACTCGTCGAACACGATCATGCGAACATCCTGCTCCTTCAGCTGGCGCTGCACGGCGAGCCGCATGTCCGAGGCATCGGTGCTCATCAACCCCTCGCAATCCAAGGCGATCAGCATGGCCTGCTGGATGTTGACGAGGTTCGGGTTGGCCGGCGTCGACACGCGGATGACGGGGCGGCGAACTCCTGCAGGAGTCTCGAACGGTCCACCTCTCTCCTTGACGAAGTGGCGAAGGATCGTGCTCTTGCCGGCACCGGAAACACCATACATCAGACCGGCCCAACCTTCATGGACAGTCGGATCATCCTTGCTCCCGGCGAGATTGTAGAGGTCGTTGAGCCACTCCATGCCCTCTTCGTAGCGGGATTGCTCGATGGTCAGTCGACCGACCTTCTTGAGCAGCTCGAGCTCCCTGGGGTCGGCGGTCGACAGCATGGACGCGATATCGGGGGGATACATCCCGTTCTCGTCCTGCATCGCCACGATGTTGATTCGGGGTTCAGTCATCTTTCACCTTCATGATTCTGCGCGGGCGGGTTCTCGCCGGAACGGGTTCGGCGGGGTCGGAAGCAATTGGCTCTGTGGACGCCGCAGGCACTTCGGTTGGAGGCTCTGTGTGCTTTGCGGGGGCATCGACGGGAGATGCCGTGCCTTCCCGCTGCTGGCGCCGCTGCTCGAGGCGGGCCTCGGCGTCGTCCTCGGGATCCTCCACCGGCGTCTCGAGGTCGAGGAACTTGGCAGTCTCCCCGCCCTGTTCATGGTGACGGTGCATCTCGTCGATCAGCTCGCGCCCGATGCCGAGGAAGTGGGCGACGCGGGCACTCATGCGGCGGGACTTCTTGCCCTTGAGCATGGACATACCGAGATCGAACAGCTCCTTCTTGGCCACCAGCAGTTCGGCCATGCGGAGGCGACCGAGGCCGGCGATCTCCTTGGCACGGCGCTGGATCACCTTGTGCTGGTGCTCGGAGAGACCGCTGGCATAATCCTGGCGGCTGCACCTGGCCGGGAACGAGATCCCCTTCTCGGCGTCGATGACATGGATGACCGAAAGGTCCTGGGGGTCGTAACGGACTTCGACCATCGGATCGTGGTCGAAACCGTTGCGGTACATCGACAACTCGTCGGACCTGTAGCGCAGCCCGAAGATACGGATGCCTCGGCGCTCGGCTCGCCGCTTCTTGTAGGCACCGACGAGTTCGAGCAGGCTGCCGTGATCGCGAACCGGACGTGGTGGGTTGATCGCCACCGCATCGTTCCAGATGTCGATGCGACGCTTGTAGGTCTCCGGCTCGATGCCGATGTGATGGACGTCCACCAGCGCCTTGGTGATGAACAGGCGCAACTGGCTGAGCGTGATGGTGGCGTCCTTGCGCGGGTCGTAGGTCACGTCCGGGTTCTTGTCGATCCGCAGGACGTTGCCGGGGAACATGTCGACATAGGCAGTCTGGACCGTGCCCCAGAAGCGTTCGATCTTGCCCTTCTCCCAGGGTTCGCCGGGAGGCACGTAGTCGATATGGCAGTTCAGCGCCTTGGCCGACTTCTCGAAGGACTCGGCGTGGAAGGCAGCATCGTTGTCGAGCACGAAGGTACGCGGCACGCCGTTCACCGGCCAGGCGTTCTTGATGATCGGAGAACCGTCCTCCTTGCGCGGGAGATGATCGAGCTTCTTGAAGCCGATCACGTGCTTCAGGCACCTGGCGGCCGACACGTAGGACGGAGGATCGAACCCGATGTCGAAACCGGCGATCATGCCGGAGAAGCAGTCGATGGCCGCCATGAGATACGGCGTGCCGAGCGGGAAGCCGGTGGCATCGTCGACCACGAAGATGCGGAGATACTTGAAATCGGCCTCCACCCGCTGGAAGGGAAGCCGCACGTCGGGACCGTCGCCGACCGGGTGCATCTCGGCCCGGGCGGCTTGCGGTCCCTGGCGGCGGGAAAGCTTGGTCGTGCGGTCGACGGAGCGGCAGGCGATGGTGAAGGTCTTGTACGAAGGCCAGAGCCAGGCTTCGGGATCGGCCTTGAGGATCTCCAGGCAGATATCCTCGCCGCCATGGTGGTTCATGCACTCGGCGATGACATTGATGTATCGGGTCGACATCTTCGGGCGACCGAGATCGAGCCACTCCTTTACCCCGTTTTGCAGGGCCTTGAGCATGAAGGGTTCGAGGCGTCGTTCCCGATTTCCCCGGCGCCTATACGACGGGCACAGGACGCGGATGTCGCGACCGGCACGATCCCAGTCCACCCACCATTCGTTGACGCTGGCCCAGCCATGGGGCGCGGTATCGCCATGCAGTTCGGCGACTCCGTCTGCCAGAGCCGTCATGTTGGCCTCGGTCCGCTCGAATCGCTTCCCCCTGGCATCCACCTCGAGGCAATATCGCTGGCGACGATACATCTCGGTCTGCTCGACATCGGTGAAGGCCCGCAGGGAGCGCTCCAGCGATTCCTGTTTGCCGAGCGGGAAACGGCCTTCGCTCGCCATGACGAAGCGCAGGCGCTGGCGGTCGTGCCAGTCCTTGATGTCGCGGTTGCGCATCTTGTGCTCGACGCCCCTGACCAGGGGATCGGTGACGATATACCCGTGCGGATTGGTCGACCGGCTCTGCACGATGTAGAGCTTGCCATCGAGGTTGATGCCGTCGCCGGGAAGGAGATGGACGTCGTTGTCCTGCTGGTCGTCGGCGACGCCATTATCCAGTTGCGACATGTCTACCTCCTCCTCGACACTGGCGTGTCGCCGTCGAACAACCGGTCGGTCGCGAACGAGAACTCGCCCGAGGCAACCATGTTCAGGACCGCCCCGTAGGCCTGCTCATAGGAAAGCACGCCCTTCGCCACTACCTCGTTAAGCGTGAAGGTTAGCGATCCCTGAGTGGCCGTAAGGACCGCCTCGATATCGGCCCGGGGAATGAGACCCGAACCTGCCTGCGTGTTGACGATCATGGCGTTGGTCAGCCGGGGCTCGGACAGGATCGCGTGGTTGGTGAAGATCAGCAGGGTACGGTTGTCCTGCCGGTAGGCCTGACGAATCCGCTTCCACTTCGCCTTGTCGCGAGCCAGCTCCAGGTCGGTCAGCACCTCGACGTCCACGGTCCGGTCCACGGCACCGCGCCTCCCCTTTCGGACGATGCCGTACATGGCCCGATACCTCTCCCAGCCCTTGCCGCTCCAGAACAGGATCGGTTCGGGCTCCGGATCGACGCGACGGATCTCTGGCTGCATATGGACGAGTTCCAGGAACGGGGCGGCCAATGTTCCCTTGGTGGGGATCATCGAACCGTCCTTGTGGGAGGAGAACCACCCGTAATGGGAGATCCGTGATGGCGGGGTGCCGTTGCGGCACGTGGCCTTGACGACTGCAGGCACGAACATGGCTGAAGGCATGACGGACTCCTGGAGGCGGTCCGGTCGCTGGGCGTTTCCGGATCGGATGGCAGTCGGGAGGGGTGGGTGCGCGGGGCGCAGTGCTTCGCCGGCGCCATGGCTCGAAGCCGATGACGGGCGGTAGCTCGGGTATTCGTTTCGATACGGTCATGGGCGTCTCCGGAGACAAGGGCGCCCTGGCCTGCCGGACGGGGGTCCGGCGGGATGGGCAGGCATGGGAACGGGAGTGCGCTTCGCCGGAATGTTCCGGTTACCGCGATGCGTCAGCGGGCCGCTCGGAGCGGCAGGCTGCGGGAAGGGCGACCTAGAAGCGGATCGCCGACGCTACGGGTATGCACATGATGGCCTCCTCGATCGCGCAATGGGCGCGTTGGCAGTAATCTGTCGGGGAAAGGCGTTGCCAGCCGGAAATCCGGCGGGCGGTCAGAAGCGACCTAGGCTCGGGGTCCGGGCTGACGTCGCGATCCCGATGGGACGGACGTGTTTATGGTCGGGTTTTCTGGTCATGGTCGGTGCACCAACCACGGCAACATCGTGAAGGCAATATGCAGCCCGACAATCTTGGCGCCGATGCCTGACGCGGGATTAACGCAGTCCTTAAAATTGGTCCTATCCTCCACCTGATTGTTCATAACCGAGGCCCACGTTCGTCCGGTCGGTCGGCGAGTAGGCCGATCAATTCGTCGATGCGATCACGACTTGCGCCGTCCACCTCCGGATCTAAGGCAGCAACAGCGTTTGCCAGACCCGGACTACCGTCGTCCACGGCATGCACGACCGCCCACAGGGCGGGTTGAACAGCGCATATCTGCACGGGCCTCCCGGCCTTTGACACGGCCACCGCGGTTATTGGATCGTCCTCGAGCAAGGACAGGAACAGGTCGAAATATTCGTCCGGCAGCACACCCTGTGCATTGGCCACGAGCTCGGAATGCGACGTCAGGCGAATATCCGGACCTTCGCTTCCCCTGAACATGTTGCCGTCCATGACGCGGTAATCCGGGTCCACCCGGAAGAACGCCCGGGTCATTTCACGGACCAGGTCGGTATCGTCGGGCACCATGAACTCCAGTCTGTCCTCCAACCCATGGATGTCGTCCCGGTCCAGACGAAGGCCGTATCGGACCTCGAAAGCCTCGACTGCATGTCGACCGGCGAGCGGAACAAGGTCGAGTATGCCGGCCTGGTGCAGGACCTCGAGGATATCGGTCACGGCATTCGGCACCCGGTTCAGGCGCAATGCCTTACCCATGCGCGCCAATACGTCGATCCTGGGGGCGAGCTCCGCGAGTTCGGAGCGAACCCGCTCCCTCGTCGCGAGGAATTCCACGTGCAGGGTTTCCGTTTCAGGCGATCTGGGCCCGACCGAGGTCGAGCGCTTCTTCTTCGTCACCGGATCGGGCTGGTAGCGGTACAGGTACTCCCTTCCACCTACGGTCTTCCATTGCATGCCGCCACCCACCATTCCCTTTTGCTGCAACAGCGGACCCAGGGTGTTCCAGAAGGATTCCACCTCGGCCAGATAATGCTTTTCGTCATTGGAAAGGGGTGTGCGCTCGATCATAATGATACCGTATAACCTATTAATCCGGTTTTTGGTAGTAATTTCTTTTGTACGCTGCTTTTATGGTTAATCTCCGTCTTTGCACTGGCCCGGGTGGTTCCTTGCTTCGAGAGCCTCCATGCTTCCGGTCAGCAATGGAGAACATCATGTCGTCTGCCGCACCGGATACGCTTTTGCCCTACGCATACGAAGGCATGATCCTCGCCAGCTGGCGCCGGAATGGTTTCAAGGTGGCGCTTCGAGCGGAAGGCAGGCATGACCGCAAGGTCAAACCAGTCATGGTGACAGCCCTGGTTACCTGGAAGGGCAAGGACGGCTGGGAGAAATCGTTCGAGTTGCCGTATCGACCCGGGGCCGAGGAAGGGACATTCGGCATCTGGACGAACGGCATCCACAGCAGGCGGCATTTCGAGTACGAACCCGTGCCGGGAGAAGGCACGGACATGAACGATCCAACGACGGAAGAAGCGCGCGACACCCTTTCCGAGATCATGGGTGACGAGGCGATACCGGTGATCGCTTCCCACTACGTGAAAGCCGTGCTGGAAAACTGGCGCCGCGATACCGCCGACCAGGTAGCGTTCGAAGGCCAGGCCGCGGAATTCGCTTCCGCAGCGGCCCGCGCCGAGGAACTGATCGCATCCATCGACACGGACGTTCGCGCGTCGGGTCGCACTCCGAACCACGACGTGTACCCGAAAGAGCGTATGGTCACACCCCTGGGCACCTTGAAGATGCTTGTCTTGGTACCCACCCCGAAGAAAATGGACAGCGGTCTCCCGAACGCGTTCGGGGTACGGGACTTCAAGTCGGAGGATATCCGGTTCAGCCTTACCCACACGGGTTCCCTGGTGAAGAAGGTGAGAGCCTTCGACGCGGACGAGGACAACAGCTGTCCTCCGGGAATCGGCGGTCGCCTGGTCATGGCGACCGGGATCGCGGCGTTTAACCGGGACGGATCGCGCTCCAGCCAGAACCCGAGCTATATCGAGGTCGCATTCGAAGGCGTCGAGAAGACCCAGGGTCAGCTCTGGATCGCCAACGCCATCGAACGCCATCTCAAGCTTCGACCGACCTTGATCGACGAGACCAGAGCGCATCTCCTCAAGAGCGATATCGAGCGTCTCGGAGAGCACATGCGGGGCAAGGAAGCAGAAGCGAGACGCGTCACTCCCTCTATGACCTGGGAGGATTGCATCGAGCTGGCCGAAACGGTGGCAAGCCAGTTTCCGGACTCGGATCTGGATCTGCCGATCGAGACCGATGCGGCGGCAGCACCCCGCATGTAGTTCCGGCGAGGAAGCTTTCTGTCGAGCTGGCCGCACCGACCGACCCCGATCGTGATGCCTAATGTATCGCAGATGTTACGTTACGCCGTATAACGGAACATCTGCGATACATTAGGCAGTGGGGAGCGGTTCCAAGGCCTGGCGGGAGCGTCGTTGATGCCTTCACCGACCTTGACTAGCACGGAGCCTACTGCCTGCAGTTCACGGACGACGCGCTGCCTGTCTTCGGGAAGAAGTTCGGCCCGCACTTCCATGCCGAGTGAGTAACCGTCGCGCATCCTAGCCGGGATCGGCTGCGGACTTCGCCGCCTGGATCTCCCGCTGGCGGTCCGGCCAAGTTCCCTTGATATAATCGAGCACGGCAGTGATCTCGCTGTCGCTCATGACCGCCCCAAATCCCGGCATGTCGGTCTGGTAGCCAGGCATGATCGCTCCCGGGCCGTCCTTGACGATCCTGAACAGTTGCCGGTCGGAGTGATGCCAGGTGTGGCCGCTGGAGTCATGGGGCGGCGCCGGCAGCCGACCGGTGGGTAGTCGCACCTTCCAGTTCGGCTGGCCTTCCAAGTTCACGCCATGGCAGCTGGCGCAATGGTCGACATAGAGTTGCCTGCCCGGAATGTCCTCTGCCCGGGCCGGACCGGCCAGCGCCGTCAACGCCGCGGCGATCAGGAGGACGGCGTGTAGAGCGCTTCGATGACACGGCATTGCGCGACGACTCCTTTCCCGCATTTGGCGACCATCCGCGACAATTCGGATCTGAGGTTCTGCAGTTTCACAAGCCGTCGCTCCACCTCGTCCAGCTGGGCCTGCGCGATCCGGCTGGCGTCCACGCATGAGGCCTCGGGCCGTTCCTGCAAGGCCAGCAGGGTCTGTACCGACTTGAGGTCGAAGCCCAGTTCGCGGGCATGGCGGATGAAACCGAGTCGGCGGACGTCACTATCCTCGTAGACGCGGCGGCCATTTCCCAGGCGTGGCGGCAGGGGAAGTACCCCGGATCGTTCGTAGTACCGGATGGTCTCGATGTTGACCCCGGTTGCCCGGGACAGGTCTCCGATCTGCATTTTCGGCTTGCTCCTGTAGTGACTACAGGTTGTAGCCTGCACGCCGATTCAACTCAAGAAGGAGCATGTCCATGAGTGCCGCTGCCGAAACCGTCCGATACCAGGTCACCGGCATGGACTGTTCGTCCTGTGCCTCCAAGATCGAGGGCGCCGCCCGCAAGGTGGAGGGCGTCCACGACGTCAAGGTCTCGATCGCGTCGCAGGTCATGACCCTCGAAGTGGACGATCCGACCCGCCGGTTGCCGGTGCTCGAGACCGCCGTAACCGACCTGGGCTACCAGCTCGACCGGATCGGTGCACCGAAGGCTCCGGCAACCGAGCACGACCATGACGGGGACGGTGATGACGACGATCATATCCCCGACCTGTCGCACGTCACGCCGGCTTACAAGCGGGCTCTCTGGATCGTCGTCCTGCTCAACGTCGGCTATGGCATCGTCGAGATCGCCGGCAGCTTCATTGCCGGCTCCCAGGCGCTGCAGGCCGATTCCCTCGACTTCCTCGGCGACGGACTGATTTCCTTCCTCGGCCTGGTCGCCGTGGGATGGGGTCTTGCCGCCCGGGCGAAGGCGGCCCTGCTACAGGGTATCTTCCTCGGCCTGCTCGGGCTGGGCGTGGTGGCTTCCACCGTCTACCGGATCTTCATCGAGCACCAGCCCGAGAGCCTGTTGATGGGCGGGTTCGCGCTGGTGGCCTTCGTCGTCAACGTCCTCGCTGCCGTGGTGCTGCTCCCCCATCGCAAGGGAGATGCCAACATGCGGGCCGTGTGGCTCTTCTCGCGCAACGACGCCATCGGCAACCTGGCCGTGGTCGCGGCGGCGGCGGTCGTCTGGTGGACCGGTTCGCAATGGCCCGACCTGATCGTCGCCTTCGCCGTGGCCGGCCTGTTCCTGCAGTCCGCATGGTCGATCATCCGCGACGCACGCTCCGATCTCAAGCAGGCTGGCTCATGAGCAACCGCGACGCGTCCCTGCTCGTCATCCTCGGGGTCATCGGGCTGGATGCCTCCACCAAGGAGGCGGCGCTGATGTACCTTGACGGCGGCTCGATCCCGGTGCTGCCGGTGCTGAACCTGACGCTGGGTTTCAACCGAGGCGTCAGCTTCGGCATGTTCGCGGGGGACGGGACCGAGGGCTGGTGGGCCATCGTCCTGCTGACCCTGGCCATCTGCTCGGCGGTGGCATGGCTATGGCACAGGAGCCCACGGCTGTTGGAACGGATCGGCTATGCCCTCATCCTCGGCGGGGCCCTGGGCAATCTGGTCGACAGGATATCGGACGGCGCCGTGACCGACTTCGTCGACCTTCACGCCGGCGGCTGGCACTTCCCGACCTTCAACCTTGCCGATGTCGCCATCACCTTCGGCGTAATCCTGCTGCTAGTCTCGACGATCCGAGGGGTCGTTGCCCGAGACGAGCAGGCCTATAACTAGATGACCAAGACGTCCCGTCGCTCTGGAAAGGTGGTTCCGTGCACATTCTGCAGGGAAGTGACCATCCTTCCAAGGCGCATCCATATTGAAGGTTGTACCCTTAACCTTGAACATGGCCACCGAACCCGCACCCATATTCAAGGTTTTGCCGCTTGGCCTGCGTTTCCTGGATACTTGCCTGTCCTGGCGCCATGCTGGTGCATGATGTCGAAGATGGATCTCATTGACCCCGCCCAGTTCCCCGAGCTGCGCCTTTTGCTGTGGAACCGCGATGCCACCCGGCCCATCGGGCGGGATGAGGCGTTCGAGCTCTATGAACGCAACTGGCGGCATGTTGCCGTTGATCAACTTACCCTCGCCGAAAGCACCCTCATCGAAGAACTCAAGGAGGAATTCGGAAGCGGGCACATGCTCACAGGACCGCGGTGAGTTCACGCACTATTGCCGCCTACTCCCTCAATCAGTTTTCATGGGACCAACGCCGCAAATATCGCTTTTCGGATTCTGGTAGCGTTTTACGGAAGAACGAACCAGGAGATATCGTTTTCAGATTCCGATCAGTGGCGAAACCAGTGGCAAATATTAGTGGCAGAAAATACACTTGAGGTTGGCTCTGAAGCCCGTATTTATCGTTCGAAAACAGAGTGATAAAGCGGATAATTAGTGGCGAAAACAGCGGCGAGAAATAACAAGAGTGGCATTCCAATAGGTGCCGGGCACATTCTGACAAGGTCGACCGAGACTATGGAGGTCGGGCTTCCGGGTCGAACCCTGTCTCTGCTAGGCGCCTTGAAGGGATGGCAGGAAATTCCGGACTCGCCGTAACCGATCCGACCTTGTCAAATCCGGCAAATGCCGGACTGAAGGTTTTCGTCGCCAGGCCCTTCCGCTCTTACAGAAACCCGCGAAATGAACGCGTCCCTCGGGAGAGGCCGTCAACTCGCTCTTGGATTTAGCCATGAGCCGCGGACTTCCTCTCGAAAGAATCGGCGATCAAGGAGTGATAGACGATTGCTGGGAGCGACGCGCGTCGACAGCCGCATCGATGATGATCTTCGCTTCCGGCTCGAGATCGGCATAAAGGCTGTTGCGCAGCAGGTCACCCAGGATCTCTTGGACGGTACCGCTATCGGAAGTAAGCTCGACCTTGGTTTTCAGGGCATCCGGATGCTGTCGAAGGATCGACAATATTTCCAGACCTTCGGTTCCCACGGGCACTACTTGTTCGATGGCAGGCTGAAGATCCTGCCACACCCAGTCCTCTAGCTCCTCGGGAGTGCCTTGATAGTTGGCTTTGGCCTTGTCGACACTCTCGATGAGGTTTTCACGGGCCGAATTGTATAGGTCGCGATAGGTCTTCATAGTGTGCTCCCACCATTGTCGGGCTAGAATGGAGCAGAAGAGAGCAAGACACAAAATCCCGCATATCTACGTCTTACTAGACCGTTGGGATCTAGTCGGCCAGAGTTGCGGTTGGCTTACGGGCCTACCCGCTTCCGCTCCTACAAGGGCCTGGAAGATGAACGCCTCCCAGCTCTGGGAAACCACGCTGGATCCCAACGACCGCACCTGCTCAAGGTCGAGATCGACTGACCGACGAAGCCGACCACGTCTTCACCGCCATGATGGGCGACCTGGCCAAAAGAAAACCCCAGGGATCGCTCCCCGGGGTTAACGGAACCTCTTTATGGTTCAACTCGGTCTTTATGGTTCAATGCACAGCCGCAGTCTAGACGTCCAGGTTGCTCACGTTGAGCGCATTGTCCTGGATGAATTCGCGGCGCGGCTCCACGAGGTCGCCCATGAGGGCGGTGAAGATTTCGTCGGCTTCGCTGGTCTCGTCGATCTCGACGCGCAACAAGGTGCGGGCATTGGGGTCGAGCGTCGTTTCCCAAAGCTGTTCGGCATTCATTTCGCCGAGACCCTTGTAGCGCTGCAGCGAAACGCCCTTGCGGCCGGCATCGGTGACGGCCTTGAACAGCGAACTCGGCCCAAAGATCGAAATCGTGTCGCCCTTGCGCTTGAGCGTCGGCACGCCGCCAAAGAGTTCGTCGAGACGCCCGGCCAATTGCCGCAATTTTCGCGCATCGGCAGACTGGAGCAGCGCCCGGTCGATCTGGTGGGTTTCCGTTACGCCACGTACGGTGCGCGAAAAGGCCAGCGCGTCCTCGTCGGTGATCACGCCGCTCCAGCCGCGTTCCAGCTCGTCGGAAATGCGGTCGAGGCGGTTGGCCACGCGCTTCAGCGTCTCGGCGCTCTTGTCCGGGTCCGCCATGCCATCGGGATCGAGCCCGCCGACAATCGCGGCCTGTTCCACCAGATTGCGATTATAGCGCGTGTTGAGGTTCTTGATCGCATAGTCGATGTCGCGCGCCTGCTGCAGAATGGCCAGGAGGTCCGGCCCCGCATGCTCGACGCCATCGCGGGTCGTGAACACGGCTTCGTCGAGACCGGCATCGAGCAGGTAGTTTTCGAGCGCGCGCTCATCCTTGAGATATTGTTCCGAGCGGCCACGCGTCGCCTTATAGAGCGGCGGCTGGGCGATATAGATGTGCCCGCGCTCCAGCAGTTCCGGCGTCTGCCGATAGAAAAAAGTAAGAAGCAGCGTGCGGATATGGGCGCCGTCGACGTCGGCGTCCGTCATGATGATGATCTTGTGATAGCGCAGCTTGTCGGCGTTGAACTCTTCGCGGCCAATGCCGGTGCCGAGCGCCGTGATCAGCGTGCCGACCTGGTCGGACGAGATCATGCGATCGAAGCGCGCGCGTTCCACATTGAGGATTTTTCCGCGCAGCGGCAGCACCGCCTGGTTGGAACGATCACGGCCTTGCTTGGCCGAACCACCTGCGGAGTCGCCCTCGACGATGAAGATTTCCGACTTTGCCGGGTCGCGTTCCTGGCAGTCGGCAAGCTTGCCGGGGAGCGAGGAAATTTCGAGCGCGCCCTTGCGGCGGGTCAGTTCACGCGCCTTGCGCGCGGCTTCGCGGGCAGCGGCGGCTTCCACCACCTTGCCGACGATGACCTTAGCTTCGTTCGGGTGCTCTTCGAACCACTGGCCGAGCTTCTCGTTGACGATGTTTTCGACAACGGGGCGCACTTCGGAAGAAACCAGCTTGTCCTTGGTCTGGCTCGAAAATTTCGGGTCCGGCACTTTTACGGACAGCACGCAGGTCAGGCCCTCGCGGGTATCGTCACCCGAAAGCTCGACCTTTTCCTTCTTGGCGATGCCCGAAGAAGCCGCATAGCCCGTCACCTGGCGCGTCAGCGCGCCACGAAGACCGGCCAAGTGCGTACCGCCATCGCGCTGCGGGATGTTGTTGGTGAAGCACAGCACGTTCTCGTGGTAGCTGTCGTTCCATTGCAGCGCCACTTCGACGGTGATGCCGTCCTTTTCCGAGACCATGGTGATCGGCTTTTCGATCACCGGCGCCTTGGACTTGTCGAGATATCGAACAAAAGCCTCAAGGCCGCCTTCATAGAACAGCTCGACCTCGACCGGTTCGGGATGGCGGTGATCGCGGAGCAGGATACGCACGCCGGAATTCAAGAAGGCCAGTTCGCGCAGGCGATGTTCGAGCGTCTTGAAATCGAACTCGACCATAGTGAAAGTGTCGGTCGAGGGCAGGAAGGTGATTTCCGAGCCCGAGCGCCCTTCATAAGTGCCCGGCTGCTTGTTCTCGACATAGGAGCCCACCACCCTCAGCGGCGCATCGGCGACGCCATGGGTAAAGCTCATCTCATGCACTTCGCCATCGCGGCGAATATTGAGTTTCAAGAAGACCGAGAGCGCGTTCACCACGGAAACGCCCACGCCGTGAAGGCCGCCGGAAACCTTGTAGGAATTCTGGTCGAATTTTCCGCCGGCATGGAGCTGGGTCATGATGACCTCGGCCGCCGAGACGCCTTCGTCCTTGTGGATGCCCACGGGAATGCCGCGGCCATTGTCATTGACCGAGCAGGAGCCGTCGGCATTGAGCGTCACGGTCACGAGGTCGGCATGGCCGGCCAGGGCCTCGTCGATGGCGTTATCGACCACCTCGTAGACCATGTGATGCAGGCCCGAACCGTCATCCGTGTCCCCGATATACATGCCGGGGCGCTTGCGCACGGCATCGAGCCCTTTCAGCACCTTGATGCTGTCGGCGCCATACTCGTTCGGGGTCGGATTTTCGCTATCGCTCATGGGGTCCGAATCAGTCTCTTTGAACTTGCTTTTGTTCTAGCGGAAGGGGGCTAAATCCCCAAGAAAATTGCCGGTTTTCGTGGCTTTTGCTGGGCATAAGGCGGCCAAAAACTGGATGTCATTCCCGCCAAAGCGGGAACCTCTGTTTTTGGGCTGCCGCGAGATAACGGAGGTCCCCGCTTTCGCGGGGATGACACGCCTGTGGAGGCAAACTAGTCCCGCGCCACCCGGCCCTCGCGCACCGTAAAACGCTGCGCCCGGTCTTCCAGCGCCTCGAAAAGCACGGTGTCGGTCCCGGTCAGAAAACACTGCGTTTCGAGCCCATCGAGGGCCAGAAACAGCGCGCGTCGCCGATCGGGATCGAGATGCGCCGCAATCTCGTCGAGCAGCAGGAAGGGCACAATGCCGGTCCGCAGCCGCACGAGGCGCGCATGAGCCAGGATCAGCCCGATCAGCAGCGCCTTCTGCTCCCCGGTCGAGCCCAGAGCCGCCGGCATGTGCTTTTGCGCATGCATGACTTCCAGGTCGACCCGGTGTGGACCTGACGTGGTGCGTCCCGCCGCCCGATCAAGGCCGCGCGCTGCATGCCAGCGCTGCACAAGAAGGGCCTCGAGTTCGGCCGACGTCGTCGCCTCGGCGCCATCCTCGAAAAGCGGGGTCAGCGACAGTCTTGCCGCCGGGAAACTGGCATCGTCGAGGCTTTCGGCGATCAGCGCCTGCAGATGGGAAAGACTATCGGCCCGGTTGAGATGGATCGAAGCACCAAGCTCGGCCATCTGCACTTCGACGGCATTGAGCCAGCGCAGGTCGGAACCCTCTTCGAGCAGCTTGTTGCGCTGCCGCATGGCCTTTTCGTAGTCGGAGACGGCCGAAGAGTGCGAGGGGATCAGCGTCGTCACCAGCCGGTCGAGAAACCGCCGCCGCTCGCCCGCAGGCCCGGAAAAGAGCCCATCCATGCTCGGGGTCAGCCAGAGCACGCGCAGATAGTCGCTCATGGCCTCAATCGAGCGCGCATTGGCGCCATTGACCCGCACCCGCCGCCCGCCATCGGGCAGCGCACCGGTGCCGATATCGGCCGGCCCGTCATTGGTCTCAATGGTCGCCGCCACGGCCCAGTTCGTATCCGAACCCTGCTGCTGCAAAGTCTCAAAACTGGCGCCGCGCAGCCCGCGCCCCGGCGAAAGCACGGAAACCGCCTCGAGAAGATTGGTTTTTCCCGAGCCGTTCGATCCGGTCAGCACGACATGACGCTCGTCGAGATCGAGCGCCGCCGAAACGTAATTGCGGAAGGCGGTCAGCCGAAGCCGGGAGATATGGCGGATCATTTTGTCGTCACGCTCCGGCCTGGCCGAATTCGCCGCGCGAATTCGGTGACCCCTCGCCCCTTGCGGGAGAGGGACAGACCAACTTTGCGTTCAGCAAATTGGTCAGGGTGAGGGGTATTCTTTCCTCCGCAGAGGAGTAAGTGATTGGCTCCAATACCCCTCATCCGCCCCTGTGGGGCACCTTCTCCCGCAAGGGGAGAAGGGAAGCCGGTGCTCGTCGCTGATAGCAGCCTTACACCCGCATCGGCATCAGCACATAAAGCGCATTCGCCTCGCCCTCTTCCTTCACCAGCGTCGGCGAATTGGCATCGTTGAAGAGGAAAACAGCGCTTTCCGACCGAATCTGGCTGATGATGTCGAGGAGGTACCGCGCATTGAAGCCGATTTCGAAAGCGTCGATATCAAAATCGACCGCCAGCTCTTCGCTCGCCGTGCCGTGGTCTGGATTGGTGACCGACAATTCCAGTAGACCATCATGGGCCTGCAGCTTGACCGCCTTGCCGCCGCGATCCGAGGCAATGGTCGAGACGCGATCGACGGCCACGGCAAAGGCGCCGCGATCGACCAGCATCTGCTTGTCATTGTTCTTCGGCGTCACACGATCATAGTCGGGGAACGTGCCTTCAATGAGTTTTGAAAGCAGCACAACCGGGCCGACGGTGAAGCGAATTTTTGTATCCGAAACTTCCACATGCACGTCGCCATCGACGCCATCGAGCAGTTTCTGGACTTCGCCCACGGTCTTTTTCGGCACGATGATGCCGCTCATGCCGCGCGCGCCTTCCGGTGCCGCGATTTCCGCACGGGCCATGCGATGGCCATCGGTCGCCACAGCGCGGAACAGCGGGCCGGTCTGGGAATTGTCGACGGCGTGGAAATAGATGCCGTTCAGATAGTAGCGCGTCTCTTCATTGGAGATCGCAAACTGGGTGCGCTCGATCAGCTCGCGCAGCAAGGCCGCCGAAACGTCGAATTCATGCGCGAAGGCGCCGGACTTCAGGTCCGGGAAAGAATCCGGCGAAAGGCAGGCAAGGTTAAAGCGCGAGCGGCCGGAGGTGAGAACCATGTTCTCCCCGCCATCGGTCTCAAGCCGCACTTCGGCGCCATCGGCCAGTTTTCGCACGATTTCATAAAGCGTGTGCGCCGGTACGGTCGTCGTGCCGGGAGTGGACACCATGGCCGGCACGCTCTCCGTCACCTCGATATCGAGGTCGGTGGCGCGCAGCTCGACATGGTCGTCGCTGGCCTTGAACAGCACGTTGGCGAGGATGGGATAGGTGTTGCGGCGTTCCACAACCCGATGCACATGGCTCAGCGACTTGAGCAGATGGTTGCGTTCGAGCGTGACTTTCATATTCGGCATCTATCCCAAAAAAGCGCGGCAATCCGGCCGGGGCCGGGCAGGGACGTTTACATTCTCGTAAGAGGTTGGCAAGGCCAGCGCGACCATTCACCGCGCCCAAACTGTGGATCAGCTCTGGAAATAGATGGTCACCGAAAAGCGCTCCTCTGCATCGGCGCCCAACGCCTCGAGCCCTTCAAAGGGCACGCAACGATCGACCGCCGCCAGAATGCTGTCGGTCAAGACGCCACGCTTGCTCGCCGCCTTGGCGGATTCGGGCGCCAACATCGCCTCGCCATCGAGCCGACCGTCGCCGAAAAAGGCAATATCGAGCGCCAGGCGCTGGTCTTCCTCGCCCGGCGGCACGATCCAGCAGGACATCAACTGCTGCTGCACGCGGATGGCGATGGCCTGGTTCTGCTTGGCAATGGCTTCGGCGGAAAGACCCTGCGCCAGGACGGGCGCAGCGACGGAGAGAGCTAGGAGGAGAGCAAAAAGTCTGATCATGCGATCATGGGTGCCGAGCAGCCGAGGCCAGATCAAGGCACAGATCTGTCATCTGTACGAGTTTTGGGGATTGTCGCAGAGGAGACACAGCTCCAGCATGCAGAACGCCACTTTCGCTCTCACGAAAATGGCGTCCGGCCAAATTTGGCAAGCGGAAAACCCGCAGAGCCCTACTCCTCAAGCATGCGCTTCAGGAGCTCGATTTCCTGACCGAGTTCCAGGTCATCCTTGATCATCTGTTCCACCTTGCGCACCGAGTGAAGCACGGTCGTGTGGTCCCTGCCCCCAAAGCGGCGGCCGATTTCCGGCAGCGAACGGCTGGTCAGCGCCTTGGCCAGATACATGGCAATCTGGCGCGGACGCACCACGTCGCGCGAGCGGCGCGCCGAGAGCAGTTCGTTGCGCGGCACCTTGTAGTGGCGCGAGACAATCTTCAAAATATCCTCGATGCGGACGCGCTTGGCGTCGCGGGCACGGATGAGGTCCGCCAGGGTCTTTTCGGCCAGCGGCACGGTGATCAGTTCACCGGTCAACTGATTGGCAGCAACGAGGCGATTGACGGCGCCATCGAGGTCGCGGCCATGGCTGGTCACGGCGCGGGCGACATAGTCGAGCACCGCCGGCGGGAAGTGCATGCCAAAGCGCTGCGTCGCCTGATCGGCGCGGCGCTGCACGATGGCGCGACGCAGGTCCATGTCAAAGGTCGAGATCGGCACGACAAGCCCGCCTGAGAGCCGCGAACGGACGCGCTCATCGAGCATTTCGAGATCGCGCGGCGGCGCATCGCCGGCAACCACCACCTGCTTGGCGCCCGTCAGCAGCGCGCCGAGCGTATGGCCGAATTCAGTGGCCGACTTGCCCTGCAGGAACTGCATGTCGTCGATGAGCAGAAGGTCGACCTTGCGCAGCCATTCCTTGAAGCCGAGCGCCGACTGGCGCTGCACGGCCGTGATGAAATGGTACATAAAATGGTCCGCGGTCAGGTAGACGATGTTCTTGGAACTATCGGCCTGGCTGACGGCATGGGCGATGGCATTCAAGAGGTGCGATTTGCCGAGGCCCACGGTCGAGTGGATATAGACCGGATTAAAGGTGACGGTGTTATTGATCGCCGCATTGGCGATCTGTTTGGCGACCCCAAAAGCCATTTCATTGGCTTCGCCCGACACGAATGTATCAAAGGTCATGCGCTGGTCGATGGCGCTGCCGGCAAGGGCATCGCCCTTCTGGGCCTGCTGCACGAGGCGGGCAACCGGCGCGGCACTGGGCGCTTCAACGGCAGCCTGGATGGCGGGCTTTGCAGCAGGGGTTTCTTCGGCCGGCTCGGCGGCAACGACCGGCGCGGGAGCGAGGCGCGGCCGGGCCTGGCCATTGACGCGCAGGGTTACATGAAGGCGCGCCGCATCGGGAACGTCGTGGCGGAAGGCTTCGACGATGCGGTCGGAATAATTGGATTGCACCCAGGAGCAGAGGAAGCGCGTCGGGGCGGACAGGTGCACGAGGTCATCGACGAGCTCTTCAAGCTCAAGCCGGGCAAACCAGGAGGTAAAGACATCCTCGCCGACGGCCGCCTTGAGGCGGGCGCGCACACGCATCCAGAGGTCGCGCTGGGTGGCGGCGGGGGAATTTTCGCTCATGACAGGGTCGCCACTCTGGTTGACGGAAGAGGAGGAAGGAGAGGCGGCCACTGACCAGTCATCCCGTCCTGCGATTGCCTGTCGCATCATTATTTAGCCCTGTTTCGTTTTGCCCGTGCGGTCCGCATGCCGCCGGAGCTTGTTGTTCTCGCGCCCGCCGCTCCGTTTAAGAGACGAGCAATTCCTTGCTTCTCCGGAGAGGAGAAACATCGACCGCGACAGTTCCCTGCCATGGCCCCAATCAATCAATGTCGTGGTGTCGGCCGGACGGCCGAAGGACTAATACGCAGTGCCACCCCGAAGGAATCCGGCAGCACACCGTTCCGTCAAAAAGGTCATAACCAGCCCATGCTGTTCCGGCCTCGTGTGCCGAGACAGCCCCCAAACTCTTGCCCGAAGTGATCGTGTCCACACCGTGCCGGGGTCTTTTCGAGCCCCGCTTTTCCGTGCTGACCAGATTACTTTAGGGGGTTGGTTTTGGCCCCGCAACTGGTGAATCGATGAAATAGGGTCTTGACTCGGAGACAGAGATTTTACCCTCGGGCGAGGTCCAAAATTGCCTTTCCACAAGAGCCTGTGACTCAATGCAGAATCGCTTTTTCGTCCCTTTAACAAAGGGTGAAAAAATTATTCTCTTCCCCTGATACCGCCGATTTTATGTCGATTTGAACGCGGTTTAACGGCGCTCCGATTCCTCGGGTAACCTGTTAAATCTCAAGCGCTTTCCGCCTTGCTGCCCAAAGGTGAGGCATTCTACCACACTGTCACGGAAATGAAATGTGACGAGGCCACGACGAAAAACTTGCCCGTTCGACCAGTAAAGAAAAAGGGCCCCTTGCGGAGCCCGTTTCTTCTGTCGCGTCTGCCTTTGGGCGCCGCTTCAGACGATCGCGTCTCAGGCCTGGAGGGCCTTCACGCGGCTGTTGAGGCGGCTGACCTTGCGAGCGGCGAGGTTGGCATGAACGATGCCCTTGGTCGCAGCGCGGTTGATTTCCGGCTCGGCAGCCTTGAGAGCAGCAAAAGCGACGGCGTGATCGCCGGCGGTGATGGCTTCTTCGACCTTGCGGATGAAGGTACGAACGCGGCTACGACGCGACTTGTTGACCGCGGTGCGGGCTGCGATCTTGCGGGTAGCCTTTTTGGCTGAAGGCGTATTGGCCATAACGGTCCTCTTTAGCGTCCAACCGGCCAACAAGCGTCTAAAGTCGCAGGCGTCCGGGGTAAAATGAAATCGGCGGCTTTCGACTGCCGCCAAGTTGGGCGGTCTATAGGGGAAAGGCGCCAAGGCGTCAACAGGACTCTGTCGCCAAAGCCGGCATCTGGCCGCGCCTCACGGCTGCTTCTGGCACACCGGGCAAAAGAATGTCGAGCGCCCCGACTGTACGATACGCTCCACCGTCCCCGTACACATCGGGGTGGGACACGGCTCTCCTTCCCGGTCATAGACGGCAAAGCGGTGCTGGAAATAGCCCGAGCCGCCCTCGGCATTGCGAAAATCGCGCAAGGTCGAGCCACCCACCTCGATGGCTTCCGTAAGAACCTCCCGCACGGCATAGGAGAGATCCTCCAGCGCCTTCTTGGGCTTTTCGGCCTTGGTGAGGAGGCTGCGCGCTTCAATGGTGGGCAGGATGTGCGCCCGATGCAGCGCCTCGGCGACATAGATATTCCCGAGCCCCGCCACCACGCGTTGATCGAGCAAAGCCGCCTTGATCGGCGCCTTCTTGCCCTTGAAAGCCGCGGCCATTTCCTCGGCATTGAAATCATTGCCGAGCGGTTCCGGCCCCAGGTCCTTCAAATAGGAGGAATCCTCGGGTCGCTCGAACAGATCCACAAAGCCAAAGCGCCTGGGATCGGCATAGATCAGGTGGCTCTTGCCGTGCTCGGGATGGTCAATGGAAAAGATGAGGTGATCGTGTTTGGGCTCGGTGCCTGGTTCATAATAGCGCGGCGGCTTGTCGATGCCGTGCTCGGCAAAGCGCCACGACCCGGTCATCCCGAGATGGCTCAAAACCGTAAAACCGTTGTCGAGGGTCATGAGCAGGTATTTGGCCCGCCGCCCTACATTGGTCACCGTCGCGCCCGTCACCTTCTCGGCCAGGCCCTCGGGAAAGGGAAAGCGCAGGTCGGGCCGGCGCAGGTCCACCTTTTCTATACGCGCATGCAGCAACCAGGGTTCGAGCCCCCGTCGGACGGTTTCCACCTCGGGCAGTTCAGGCACCAGAATCTCCTTTACCCTGCGCGTTCTTGCGCCATGGGCTTTTGGTCACGCCTTATATATGGTGCGCGCCGATCCCATGTGGATGCCTAGAGCGCTTCCAGCAAAAGTGGCAACGGTTTTGCGGTTCGGAAGCGCGACCAAACGAAGACATAGTCTAGCAAAGAGGCGTGAGCCATGACCGAGGCGCGCGAAACCACCCATTTCGGCGAACAGACCGTGGCGCTCGAGGACAAGCAGGGCCTCGTCAACAAGGTCTTTCACGATGTCGCGGACCGCTACGATCTCATGAACGACCTCATGAGCTTTGGCATTCACCGCCTCTGGAAAGACGCGATGATCGCCGACCTCGCGCCGCCCCGCATGGGTAGCCGCGGCTACAGGGTGCTCGATATGGCCGGCGGCACCGGCGACGTTGCCGAGCGCATCGTCAACGCTTCGCACGGCTATGCCGAAGTCGTCGTCTCGGACATCAATTCGGACATGCTGCGCGTCGGGGCCGAGCGCGCCAAGACCTGGCGCTATCCGAGCCAGGCCAGCTTTGTCGAAGCCAATGCTGAAGAGCTGCCCTTCGAGAGCAATTCCTTCGACGCCTATACGATCGCCTTCGGCATTCGCAATGTGCCCCGCATCCAGCAAGCGCTCAACGAAGCCCATCGCGTCTTGAAGCGCGGCGGCCGTATTTTGGTCCTTGAGTTTTCCCAGGTCGACGTGCCTGGCTTCGATGCCGTCTATCGCGCCTTTTCCGATACGGTCATTCCGCCCATGGGCCGCGCCGTCACCGGCGATGCGCAACCCTATCAATATCTCGTCGAATCGATCCGAAAATTCCCCGATCCCGCGCGTTTCGACGCCATGCTATCTACGGCCGGTTTTAAGCGGGTCAAGCACACCGCCTTTTCGGGCAATATCGCGACGCTGTTTTCGGGCTGGAAGATTTAAGGCATGGGTCTCGGTTCCTATTTCCGCCTTTTCCACGCCGGCTGGGTGCTGGCGCGCGAAGGCGCCTTCTCCGTGCTTCCCGCCGAATCCCTGCCGCCCTCGATGAAGCTCGGCATTGGCCTCGCGCGTATCGTCGAGCGCCCGAGCGTTAGAAAAACCGGCCGCGTCGATCGGCTCAATGCCGCGCTCAACAAGCTCGGCCCGAGTTTTGTAAAATTCGGCCAGACCCTCGCCACCCGTCCCGATATCGTCGGCCCGCAAGCCGCCGCTGATCTTTCGGGCCTGCAAGATCGCATGCCGCCCTTCGACCCCGCGCTTGTCCCGGGCATTTTGTCCACGGCCCTCGGCCCCAAGGCGGACCTTCTTACCGAGATCAGCCACCCCGTCGCTGCCGCCTCCATCGCTCAGGTGCACAAGGCAAAACTGCGCCAGCCCGGCGCATTGCCCAAAACCGTGGCCATAAAAATGCTGCGCCCCGGCGTCTCCGAACGCTTTCATTCGGACACCAAGGCGCTCTATGCCGGCGCGCATCTGGCCGAAATCTTTGCGCCCTCGAGCCGCCGTTTGAAGCCGACCGAGGTCGTGAGAACGCTCGACCATTCGATGCGCATCGAACTCGACCTCCGCCTCGAAGCCGCCGCCATTTCCGAAATGGCGCAGAATATCAAAGACGATACCGGCTTCATCATCCCCGACGTGCAGTGGGACCAGGTCGCGCAAAACGTCCTCACCACCACCTGGGTCGATGGCATTCCGATCCGCGACCTTGCCGCCATGGACGCGGCCGGCGTGGACCGCAAGGCGCTGGCCGCAAAACTGCTGCAGTCCTTCCTGCGCCATGCCATCCGCGACGGTTTCTTCCACGCCGACATGCACCCGGGCAATCTCTTCGCCGATCCCAAGACCGGCGATGTCATCGCCGTCGATTTCGGCATCATGGGCCGCATCTCGAAACGCGAGCGAAAGTTCCTCGCCGATATTCTGTTCGGCTTCATCACCCGGGATTACCGCCTCGTCGCCCAGCGCCATTTCGACATCGGCTATGTGCCAAAGCACCAGTCGGTCGACGATTTTACCCTCGCCATCCGCTCGATCGGCGAGCCGCTCCATGGCCGCACCGCTGCCGACATTTCCATGGCCAAGGTTTTGGGCCAGCTCTTCGTCATCACCGAACTCTTTGATATGCAGACCCGCCCCGAGCTGGTGCTGCTGCAAAAATCCATGGTGCTGGTCGAAGGCGTCGCGCGAAACCTCGATCCCGATCTCGATATCTGGACCGTGGCCGAGCCCGTCGTCGGCGATTGGCTGCGCCGCGAGGAAGGCCCCGTCGGCCGTCTCGAAGAGCTTGCCGGTCATTTTACCCGCATGAGCGAGGCCCTTGGCCGCGTGCCCGTTCTCGTCGCCGAGGCCGAACAGACGCTGGCCGAACACCGCGCCATGATGGCCAAAAACCAGCCCAACCGTTTCATCAACACTGCCCTCGCGGCGGTGCTGGTCGCGGCCTTCGTGGTTCTCGTCCTTGCCGGCTGGCGCCTCCTTACAGGTAATTTCTAGGCCAACTTGCCGCTTGCCGAGCAAGTGCCTAGATTGCCGGCAAATCGGCTGCGGGAGACTTTCATGGGTTTTAAGACCATCGCCAAACTGGGCGCCATGCTGATGCTCGGCGGCTCGCTTGCGGGCTGTATCGACGCCACTGTCGATGTCGACGTCACCAGCGAGACGACGGCCAAGGCGACGCTGACCCAGGTCATGTCAGCCGACTTCTACGCCATGTTCAAGATGAACAACGCCGAGAGCGACAATCCCACGGAGTTCTGCTCCGAAGGTGACCTCGTCGAAAATGCCGATGGCAGCGCCACCTGCACGCTGGTCGAAGAAGGCACATTCGCAGAACTGGCAGCAATGGAAGGCGAGGAAAACGCGCTCTTCTTCACCCCGGCCGGTCCCGGCCTCGTGCGCGTCGCCCTGCCCACCGCAGAACTGACCGGCGAGCTCGGCTCCAGTGACGACATGGACGCCGAAACCAAGCAGATGGTGGAAGCCTTCTTCACCGGCCATGCCGTCACCATCCGCATTTCCGGCGCCGAGGTCACCGAAACCAATCTCGAACGCAGCGACGACAGGACTTCGGCCGAGATCGAAATCCCCTTCCTCGACCTCATCAACGGCACGGCCGACCTGCCCGACGAGCTCTTTGCCGTGGTGCGCGCGAAGTAATTGCAAGCTAACGGCACCCGGCGCATGGCCGGGCGCCGGCCTTGCTAGCCGCCGAGGCAGGGCAAGACGTCCTCGGCAAAATAGGGCTTCTGATCGACCCAGAACATATAGTCGACGCCCAGAAACGCCCTGGCAAAGCCATGCAGCATGGGCACCAGGTTCTTGTGCGCGCCGATATCGCGGGCCGTGCCGGTTTCCCCGATATAATTGCCGTCCTGAACCGCGATGCCGAGCGGCACGGCGAATTCTCCTTCATGCATCATGGCGAGCGCGTGATTGAGCTGGCCCCTCTTGGTGACCATCAGGTCGGGCGCGCCGAGGCCAACCCCGATTTCATTGCCGAATTCATAGAGTCCGCGCAGATAACCCTTGTCCTCCCAGGGCAGCCATTCATCGGGCATGAAATTGGCGTAGAGCATGGTCACCGATTGCGGAAACGCTGCCTTCAGCGCCCGCATATTGGCCTTGAGCCCTTCGACATAAAGCTCGGGTGAAAACGAAGCATCGCTTTCGGCCGAAACCCCGATCGCTGTCTCCTGCAGGTTGATGCCCTCGATGCGGCCATCGAACTCAGCCCCCAAAGCCGTCAGGAGCGCAGCAAACCGCGCTTCCACTGCGCGATTCCAGCGCTTGGCCACCCAGCCTTCCACCGTGCCGTCCTCGGCCTGCTGCGCGCTGATACCGTCGTCATACTCGTCGGAGAGCAAATAGTCGGGCACCGGCTTATATTGAGGCGAGAACGATGCATCCTGGAGCTGGATGAAGAGCTTTTTGCCATATTGGGCGAGATAGCCGAGATCATCCTCGATGGCGGAAAAATCGTAGTTCCCCTCGCTCGGCTCGAGCTGACGCCACGAATACATGATCTGGGCGCCGGCAAAGCGGGGGCTTTCCAACAAGGCATGATCGCGAATGGCCTCGCGATCCCGGCTGAAATAGACGAAGTGCGCGATGCCGTCGTCGGCGATCGGGCAGGTCGCGTTCTCATAAGCCTCATATGCCTTGTCATAGCGATCGGCGGGATTGTCCCAGGCGAGAACGGAAACGCTGGGCAAAAGCGCGGCCAGCGCGACGACGAGGCCAAGCGAGAGTTTTGGATGCATCGGATTTCCTATCAAGTGCAGCGGCCCAAGGGTCCGCCTGTGCCCGATGGTCTAGCGTCCGTCCGCCGTGGCTTCGCCCGCGAAGTGGTGCAGCCCTGGTGCAGATTTCGTGCAGGGATCAGCTCGGCGGAAAGGCGATCTCGAACACGGCGCCTCCTTGACCCCGTAAGGGCATTAGCCTCGCGCCATAAAGATCGAGCACGGCCATAACGATGGCCAGCCCCAGCCCCGTGCCGCCCATGTCGCGGCGCGTGGTGAAAAAGGGTTCACCCAGACGCGCGAGATCGACTTCGGCAAAGCCCACGCCATTGTCGGCGACGCGCAGCACCGTGCCGTTCCAATCGAGCGTCATCCGGTCCGCGCCGTGATGGCGGGCATTCTGCGCCAGATGCGCCAGAATGGTCTGGCCATGGGTCACCGAGAGCGGCAGCACCGCCTCCCCCTCGCTCAGCACAATCTCCAGTCCCGGAATTTCCGGGAGCATATCCCGCAACAGGCCGGGTTTGCCGGGCAGGTACTGACGCGAGCGGGTGATTTCCCGCAACTGGTCGAGCAGCTTGCCCATCCGCTCGCCCTGGCCCTTGATGGTGGCGATCAGCTTTTGCCGCACGTCCTCGGCCAGGCCGCCCTCTTCGAGCAGTTCCGCCGCCCCGACGATGGTTGTCACCGGCGACTTCAATTCATGCGTCACATGATTGGTATAGATGCCGATTTCCTTGCCGCGTTGCGACAAGCTGGCGGCCATGGTCATCACCGCCTCGCCCAGTTCGGCGATTTCCCGCATGCCATAGTGGTCGAGCGGGGCAAGATCGTCATGCGCACCTTTGGCAACCAGACGCGACTGATCGCGCAGGGCCTGCAGGGGGCGCAGCAAAACCCGCACCAGAAACGTGCCCATCACCAGCGCCCCCAGCAGCGTCACCCCGACCAGCGCCAGAAAGGCCAGGCCCTCTTCCGAAAAATAGCTTTCGAGCTGCGGCGGCGTACGCGAGATATAGATGGCGCCGATCACCCGGTTGGCGCTGATGACGGGATAGGCCACGAGAACCCGAAATCCAGCGCCACGGCTCAAGGACAGGAAAGACCAGCGCGCATCGGCATCGCTGCGCCAGCGCAGGGCCGCCCCCACCTCACCGCGCAAAGCCTTTTCGACCTCGGGCACGCCGGCAAAGCTCGTGGGCGTAGAGGCCAGAAGGTCCAGCCCCTGGAAATCGAGAAAGACCACGCTCGATAGGGTCGTTCGTCCCGCCCGCTCTTCAAGCGCGCCCAATGCCCCGGCAATCGCCTCATGGCGCGGACCCAGCCGCGCCTCGCTCGCCACGCCATCGGGGCGGACCGGCTCGATCTCATTGCTGCGCAGGTTGAGGAATGACTGGAATGTCCGCGTCCTGGCGCTCCAGAACACGCGCTTGTCGGGCGGCAGATAGTATCCCGGAATGGGATAATCGCCGCCCTCCGCCTCAAAAGCCCCGGCATAGGCCGCGGCATAAATAGCGGCCTGCTTGAGCAGCGAGGATTCGGTTTCACGAACGAACCAATTGGTGCCGATCTGCAGTGCCAGCATGGCCAGAACCGGCACGGCGAGGAGGCTCGCGCAGAGCACCAGCACGACCAGCGCCATAGATGGGCGCCATTTTAGCGTGACCGGGCTCACGCCGGGCCCGGCCCGCTTATGCAGGAGCCCAGCCGCAGTCCCACGCCGCGCACAGTCTGCACCACATCGGCATAGCCAAGCGCCGCCGCCTTGGCCCGGATGTTGCGGACATGGCTATCCACCGTTCGCCCCGAGAGGTTGGCATTGCCGCCAAAAACCGCGTCGATCAACCTGTTGCGATCGACCATCCGATCCTTCTGGTCGAGCAGCATTTTCAGTATGGCAAATTCCGTTGCCGTCAGATCAAGCACACGACCGCCCAGGGTGCAGACATGCCGGCCGGCATCGACGCGTAGATCACCATGGCCCTGCACGGGGTTTTCGTCCAACCGGCCGCGCGCCAGGATAGCCTTGATGCGCAAGACCAGCTCCCGCGGCGAAAAGGGTTTCGTGACATAGTCGTCGGCGCCCAGTTCAAAGCCCAGCACGCGGTCGATTTCATCGTCCTGCGCGGTCAGGAACAGCACGGGCAGGCGCGATATCTCGCGAATGGAACGGCAACAGGCAAAGCCGTCCATATCCGGCATGCCCACATCGAGCACGACGAGATCCACATTGCCCTGGCGCACCGCGTCGAGAGCAGGCAGCCCGCCGGCCGCTTCCCGGACCTGCATGCCGGCCTTTTCCAGCGCGACCCGGACCACCATGCGAATATCGGGATCATCATCGACGACCAGAATGCTGGCCTGCATCGCTTCCCCTGGGGCTACCGATTTCCATGGTAGCGGCATAGGCGGGCGACGATGGGGTTGGCAAGATGGAGAGGGCCGGAGAAGGGTGTTGGCACCCTCCTCCGGTTCGATAGCGTGATTACTCGGCCTTGAGGAAGTCGGCGACGTCGAGGAGAATATATTCGTTGTCGTCGGCGCGGCCGGCTTCGCGTCCGGTCGAGCCCGGATAGTTG
The DNA here is from genome assembly GCF_000743575.1 of Devosia riboflavina. Taxonomy (GTDB): domain Bacteria; phylum Pseudomonadota; class Alphaproteobacteria; order Rhizobiales; family Devosiaceae; genus Devosia; species Devosia riboflavina. Next base: position 417,934 of record NZ_JQGC01000003.1, read on the forward strand.
TTGTCATTGGCAACAACGATGGTGGTTGCGTCGACAAGATCGACGTCTTCGATGGTCACGAAGGGGAAGGTGAAAACCCCATCCTTGCTGCCGCGCGGCGCCAGCGCCTCGGGGTCCTGAATGTCAATCAGGTCGATATAGGCGATCTTTTCGAGCACACCGTTTTCGTCGGTCCGGGCGAGATCGACGAGATAGATGCGCTTGAACGCGGCGGCCTTTTCGCGGCCATCGTCGCCTTCATTATTGTCGCGCTCGATGATGAGGCCACGGGTGCCCTCAAAGATATTGAAGTCGCCAATGGCATTGCCGGCGTCTTCGAGCGGATAGTAGCGAACCGTATCGCTCCAGGCGGCGTCGGCCACGTTGAATTCGAGAACGCGCAGCACGGTCTTGTCGCCGATGGTTTCGAGCGTGCCCGAAGCTTCGTCGAAGAAGGGCTTTTCGAGCAGCGGATAGAGCGTCGTGCCGTCGATCGACTGCGCCATGCCTTCATAGCCGCCGGAACGGCCGGTATTGATGCCGGCCACCACAGCGCCGGCAGCCGGCTGCGAGGTGAACTGGTTGTCGGGCGACTTGTAGTCGACGCCGGCCGGATTGGTCTTGATGACCTGCAGCACGACGCCCTCGGCATCGACTTCGATCAGCCAGGGGCCGAATTCGTCGCCGATCCAGTAATTTTCGCCAACCGGCTGGATGGATTCAGGGTCGAAATCGGCGCCGGTGAGATAGCGGCTCTCGCTGTGCTCGGTGACGATCGGGAAGGGAACGACGCGGTTCAGGTCCTTGAGGAAAATGGTCTTTTCGATACCGACCTTGCCCGCGTCCCAATCCATTTTCAGGATGTTGAACATCAGCATGGCGTCGGACGAATTGGCCTTGTTGCCAAAACCATTGTCGGTGAGGAACAGGAAGCGGTCTTCGCCGAGCGAACGCACGCCGCTCATGCCCTGGAGCGGCTGGCCGGGGAACGGCATGGCAATGCCGGAAGCCGGATTGGCCCAGCCATAGGGCGTCTCGACGCGGGTGCCCGAGGTGAAGCGGCCGGACATCTGGAGGCCAGCCGGTGCATCGACCGGAGCGGGCAGGAAAGTCTGGGCCGGCAGTTGGGCATGGGCCTTGAGCACGGCTTCAAACTTGGCCGGGCCTTCGGCGCTATCCTGCGCCATAGCAAGGGATGCGAGGAGGCTGAGGCTGACGCCAAGGGCGAGCGCTTTGAGCATGGTTCTCTCCGGAAGAAAAATGGATGCCCTGCCCTAGCCAACAGGCATGTCGCCGTGATCACAGCGGCGTGAAGGCGCTGTGACAGCGCCGCGTGCCGCCAATGGGATGGCGCATCGAGGAGGCTACAAAACGACATCACCAGTCCGCCGTAACGTTATGACGTAACTACATTTCCGTGTCACATGGCCGGTCTAATGGGGTTGATGAACCGGCCAGTTTTCTCCTGTCCGGCCGCTCCAACCCAAGAAGGTGAACATCATGGTAAAGCTCTCCCGGGCTCTCTTCGCTGGCGTTTCCACGCTCGCCCTGACCCTGCCGGTTCTGGCCCAGACTGCCCTGCCGCAGGCCGATGACAGCTACTTCCTGGCCGCCCAGGAACAGCTCGCCGCCAAGGAAGCGGTCCAGCCGAACACCGGCAAGGCCAAGAACGTCATCATGTTCATCGTTGACGGTCTCTCCATCCCGACCATCACCGCTGCCCGTATCCACGAAGGCCAGTTGGCCGGCGTCGATGGCGAAAGCCACTCGCTCGCCTTCGAAACCCTCCTGCCGCACACGGCCCTGGTAAAGACCTATACGCACGACAGCCAGGTCGCCGACTCCGCCCCGACCGCCACCGCCATCACCTCGGGCATCAAGTCGCTCAACGGCACCATCGGCGTCGACCAAACCGCCGTGCTCGAAGACTGCTCGACCCAGGCCGGCTCGACCACGATGTCGATCTTCGAACAGGCCGAAGAAGCCGGTCTTGCCACAGGCATCATCTCGACCGCCCGCATCACCCACGCCACCCCGGCTGCTGCCTATGCGCACACCGTCGGTCGCGACTGGGAAGCCGATACCAACCTGCCCGAAGACGCCGTCGGCAAGTGCGCCGATATCGCCGCGCAGCTCGTCGACTGGTCGTTCGGCGACGGTTTTGAAGTCGTGTTCGGCGGTGGCCGCGCCAACTTCATGCTCGACAGCCAGAAGGATCCGGAAGACGAGACCCGTACCGGCGCCCGCAAAGAACGCGACCTGATCGCCGACTGGCAGGCCAAGTACAATGACGGCCAGTATATCTGGAACAAGGAAGGCTTTGACGCCCTCACCGCCGAAACCAGCCATGTCCTGGGCCTCTTCAACGGCTCGCACATGCAGTACGAAGCCGACCGTGAATCGGATGCCGGTGGCGAACCCTCGATCGCCGAGATGACCACCAAGGCCATCGAAATCCTCGAAAAGAACGAAGACGGCTTCGTGCTGATGGTTGAAGGCGGTCGCGTCGACCACGCGCACCACGCCGGCAACGCTGCCCGCGCCCTCACCGACGCCATCGCCGTTTCGGAAGCCATGAAGGCCGCCTATGACGCCGTGAACCCGGAAGAGACGCTCATCCTCCTCACCGCCGATCACAGCCACGTCTTCTCGATCGCCGGCTACCCGACCCGCAACAACCCGATCCTCGGCATTGCCGGCACGGGTGACGATGGCCTCCCCTACACCACTCTCGGCTACATGAACGGCCCGGGCGCGAAGACCCTCGAAGAAGGTGCCGATGTCACCGCCATGTCGGGCGAGGAAGTCCGCGCTGCCCTGCAGCGCGCCGACCTCACCGAAGTCGACACCACCGACATCGACTTCCTGCAGCAGGCCCTGATCCCGATGGGTTCGGAAAGCCATGCCGGCGACGACGTTGCCGTCTTCGCCCAGGGTCCGCAGGCCTATCTCTTCGACGGCGTTATCGAACAGAACCTGATCTACCACGTCATGGCCAAGGCCATCGGCCTCAACGCCGCCAAGTAATTATTGACCCCGCAGGTGGCCGCCGGTTCTCCGGTGGCCATTTGCTTTTCACGAGGCCGTGAGTGTCACACGCTGGGGGATGCGGTTCTCATAGACTGTGCCCGGATGCCGAGCCACCACCGAAAGGACGCCACCATGGATAGACGCAATTTTCTGGGCCTTGCCGCCTCGGGAACACTGCTGGGTGCGTTCGGACTTTCAACGCCCGCCTTTGCCGACCTCCCGTCCCTGCGCTTCCGCGACATGTATTCGCGCGGAAAAGACCTTTCGGACGAGGCTATCGCGCTCGAAGGCCAGCGCATCGTCATGACCGGCTATATGGCGCCGCCGCTCAAACCCGAGATCAATTTCTTCGTCCTCACCAAGACGCCCATGGCCACCTGTCCGTTCTGCGACGACGCGACCGACTGGCCGAACGATATCGTCCTCTCCTATTTCGAGGGCGACATGAAATTCACCCGCTTCTCCAATCTCATCCGCGTCGAAGGCACGTTCGACACGGGCATCGAGACCGATGGGCCGACCGGCTTCGTGAGCAAGGTGCGCCTGCTCGACACCAGCTACACCATTCTCTGAGTTTTCCATGCCGGGACTGCCTCTGGCCGTTTCCGGCCTGCGCCTCGCCTTTGCCGGCGCCGATGTCATCGACCTGCCCAGCCTCGCCATAGCGCCGGGCACCATGACCGTGCTCTCGGGCGCCTCGGGCTCGGGCAAATCCACCCTGCTCTACCTGCTCTCCGGGCTCCTCCGTCCCGATGCCGGCTCCATTGCCTGGGCCGGGACCGATATTGCACTTCTGGGCGAAAGCCGGCGCGACCGCTGGCGTCGCAAAGAGGCTGGCTTCATCTTCCAGAATTTTCATCTGATCGAAGAAATGAGCCCGCTCGACAATGTGCTGGTGCCCATCTGGCTCGACAGCTTCTCGGCCAATGCAAAAAGACGACGCGCGCTCGACCTGCTGCGCCAGCTCGATGTGCCGGCCGAGCGCGACAGTGTCGCCAAACTCTCGCGCGGCCAGCAGCAGCGCGTCGCCATCGCCCGGGCCCTGAGCGGCAATCCCAGCATCATCTTTGCCGATGAGCCCACGGCCAGCCTCGATGCAGCCGCGGGCGAAACCGTTGCCGCCATATTGCAGCGCCTCGCCCGCGAAGACGGGCGCACCGTTGTCGTCGCGACCCACGATCCCGCGCTCAAGGTGCTGGCCGACCAATCCTTGCTGCTCGATCACGGCAAAAGGGAACCGGCGCCATGAACCCCTTTCCCATCGCCTGGGCCTCGCTGCGCCGCAACAGTTTTACCGGTGTTTTGTTCCTGTTGATCGTGGCCCTCGCCGTGGCGCTTGGCATCGCCATTTCGGCCCAGGAACGCGCCCTCCGCATCGGCAGCGCCCGCGCCGCCGACAAGTTCGACCTTATCGTCGCCGCCCCCGGCAGCCACAATGACGTGCTGTTCTCGACCGTCTATCTCGATCCCACGGCCGTCGAACTGCTCGACCCAGCCATCACCCGCCTGCTGTTCGAGGAAGCCGAGGCCGATTTCGTCGCCCCGATCGGCTTTGGCGATGCCATCGGCAGTGATCCCGTCGTCGGCACCGTGGCCCCCTTCGTCGATCATCTCTCTGGCGGCCTTGCCGAAGGCCGGCTCTTCGAAGACATCAATGAAGCGGTTGTCGGTGCGCTCTCGCCCCATGCCGTCGGCAACGAGCTCGAAGTGTCGCACGGCCATGGCGGCGCCACCGGCACCGATGCGGATGCCGCCGCCGATGCCATCGAGGCCGGCGAAGCCGTGCCCGGCGGCGATGGCGATCATCCGCACATCACCATTGTCGGCCGTATGCAGCCCACCGGCACGCCCTGGGACCGTGCCATTGTCGTGCCCATCGAATATAATTGGGCCGCGCATGGCCTCGGCACCGGCCACTTGCCCCAAGACACCCATATCGGCGCGCCCTTCGATCCCGATGCCCTGCCCGGCCTGCCGGCCGTGGTGGTCAAACCGAAGGACGTGGCCGCCGCCTATGGGCTCCGCGCCGCCTATCGCACGCCGCAATCGACCGCCTTCTTTCCCGCCGAAGTGCTGGTGGAGCTCTATGCTCTACTCGGTGACGCGACAGCCATCATGAGCGGCCTGACCCTCGCCGCGCAGGCGCTGGTGGTCGCGGCGATCCTCGCGGGCATCGTCGCCATTCTCGACCTGCAGCGCCAGCGCTTTGCCGTGCTGCGCGCCCTCGGTGCCTCGCCGCTTTTCATCTTCACCACGGTCTGGATCTATGTCGCCGCCATCGTGGTCACCGGGGCGCTGGCCGGGCTCGTGCTCGGTTGGGGCGCGGCGTGGGTCGTCTCCGACCTTCTGGCGCAATCGACCGGCGTCGCCATGCGCGCCGAAATCGGCGCGCGGGAACTATCGCTGGTCAGCACGCTGGTCGGGCTCGGCCTCCTCCTCGCGGTGGTGCCGGCGCTGATCATCTACCGCCGGCCCGTGGTGGACGCCCTGCGCTGATCAGTGGCTGTGCCCGGCATGGCTATGCGCCATGGCGTCTGATGCTTCCACCTCGACGCTGATCTCCAGCTCACCATCGCCGAGGAGCAGGTGTAGCGGAAAGTGATCGCCCTCTTTGAGTTCAACCGTCAGGTCATTGAGCCGCAGGCCCAGGCCATTGGGGTCGAAATCGACCCCCCCGCCCGGAAGCTGGAATTCGCCGACCGGCTGATAGGCCATGGCGCCATCCGCTCCCATCGTGGCCCCCACGACTTCGACACTCCCAGCAATTTCCGCCTCGGCCCCGTTCAGCACCACGGGATCGCCCGCATTCTCGATTTCGAAGAAAACCACGGCATCGCCGCCCTCTGCCGTGGCGCGCGTCCAGGCATGGATGACGGTGATGGCGCCAAGGCTCGCCTCATGGTCATCATGCGCGTGGTCCTGCGCCAATGCGGGCGCCGAGGTCAGCAGTAGCAGCGGCAAGACGAAGGGGCGCAGAGAGCTGGTCATAAGAGGCTCCGGTCATGGTGCAATGATCGGCCTAAAGCCTCCAAACGACAGGCTGGTGACGCTCAGCTCTGGCGCGCCATCAATTTCTGTGCCTCGCCCGCCGGCATGGGCCGGCCGAGATAATAGCCCTGCACCTCGGTACAGCCCTCGGCCCGCAGGCGTTCGAGCTGCTCGGCGGTTTCGACGCCCTCGGCCGTGGTCGAAATGCCAAGGCTGACACCCATGCCGACGACGGCACTGACAATGGCCGCATCGCCGGAATTGTCGACGATCTCGCGCACGAAGGACTGGTCGATCTTGATCTTGTCGAAGGGGAAGGAGCGCAGATAGGAGAGCGAGGAATAGCCCGTGCCAAAATCGTCCATGGAAATACGAACGCCAAGGGCGCGAAGCTGATGCAGCACGGCGACATTGGCCTCGCTGTCATGCAAAAGCACCGATTCGGTGATTTCGAGTTCCAGGCGCCCCGGCTCGATACCCGACATGGTCAGGGCCGACGCCACCAGATTGGCGAGCTTTTGCCCCTTGAACTGCACCGCCGAAATATTGACCGCGACGCGCATATCCTCGGGCCATTCCGCCGCATCCCGGCAAGCCTGGCGCAGCACCCATTCGCCAATGGGAACGATAAGGCCGATATCCTCGGCCAAGGGAATGAATTCGATCGGCGGCACCATGCCGCGCTCTGGATGGTTCCAGCGCAGCAGCGCTTCAAAGCCGGTGATCTTGCCGGTCTCGACGGAAACGAAGGGCTGGTAGCGGAGGGTAAATTCGCCCACGACAAGCGCCCCGCGCAATTCGACCTCCAGCGCCCGGCGCGCCTTTACCCGCGCATCCATTTCCGGCTGGAAATAGCGGAAGGTGCCGCGGCCCTCGTCCTTGGCGCGGTAGAGCGCCATATCGGCGTTCTTGAGCAATGCATCGGCGCTTTCCCCGTCGGTGGGGGCCATGGCAATGCCGATCGACGCCCCAATGACCACCATCTGGCCATCGACGTCATAGGGCTGCGACAGGACCGCAATCAGCCGGTCCGACAGCATGCCGGCCTCGCCGGGCTCGGCGAGATCGCGCTGGATCACCGCGAATTCGTCGCCGCCGAGACGGGCAACGAGATCGTTTTCCCGCAGCGCCCCGCGCAGGCGCCCACTGACCTGTTGCAAGAGCTTATCGCCGACCGGATGGCCGAGCGTGTCGTTGACGTCCTTAAAATAATCGAGGTCGATGCAAAGGATCGCCGCCGGCTGCTCGTGGCGCTCGACATGGCGCAGGGTGCGACGCAGTTCGTCGAGGAAAAGCACGCGATTGGGCAGCGCGGTCAGGGCGTCGTGATGCGCCATGAAACTGATGCGCGCCTCGGTCTTGCGCTGCTCGGTGACGTCGACGACCACCGCAAGCCGCGCCGCCTGTCCCTGATAATCGACCTGGCGGGAATAGACCCGCACCTCGATGATGGAGCCATCGGCTTTGAGGTGCTTCCAGATATCGCCGGTATCGCTGGGGATCGTCGGCTGCGCCAGGATCTGGCGCACGCGCTCCCTTTCCTCTTGCGGCCTGATATCGAGGAGGCTCATCGACAGAAACTGTTCGCGGCTATAGCCATAATGCTCGACCGCGACGGCATTGACGTCGCGCATCTGCATGGTTTCGGGGCAATAGACGAACATGGGCAGCGGGCTGTCCTGGAACAGCAGACGGAAGGATTCCTCGCGGTTGCGGATTTCGGTGACGTCGATCAGGCTGGCCGATACCAGGTCCTCCATGGCCGAGGCGCGCATGGAAAAATAGCGCACGCCGCCAAGCGCGGAGGGATAGGAGAATTCGAATTCGACGGCCGCCTTGGTGCGCCAGGCTTGGACCAGTTGATCGACGGCCCCGGTGCCGCGCAGATGCGGAAAGAGGTCGGTGAGGCGCTGCCAGCGCAGGGCATCGATCGATTGACTCACGAGATCGGCGGCACCCTGGTTGAGCGCGACGAGCCGGAAATCATCGACCACGCCCTCGCGGCCACGCACCGGCGCCAGCGCCATGAGGCCGCCCGTGGTCGAGGCGAAGATCGCATCGACGAGGCTGTATTTTTCCATGCGCGGACGCGCATAGGCGAGCAGCAGCGGTCCGCCCCAGCGGCTCGAAAGCGGAAAAATGACGAGATCATAGGCGCGGACATAGCCGCTGCGCTCGGGATAGGCGACAAGATGCACGGGCTGTTTTTGCCGCAAAGCTTCCTCGAGGCCATCGAGCAGCACATGGGCGCAATCGGGCGGCAGCGCTTCGATATTGCGCCCCGCAGCCTCCCCGCCGATCCATTCTTCAAAGGCGGGGCCCGCATGGGCAAAAACGAAAGTGCCGTCGGAAAGCGCGCGCACGAGGGCGGTGTGATTGCCGGCGCGCCCGGTGCGGCCAAGCACGACCTCGTCATAAAGCGGCAGATGGGTCGGTCTCTCGGCCGTCCGCCAGTTCCGGTAGAGCACATGGAGATCGAGCCCGGCATTTTCGCCGTGCAGGAATTCCTCGATGCCCCGGCGTCCGGCGGCAGCGCCGCTGGGCTGGGGATTGGCCTGGACGATCGCGGCGGATAGCGACATCAAAATCTCCTGCCACCAGGATAAGCTGCTGGAACGGCGGGAAATATCTACATCACCAACAGTTCTCAGCTCGTTGCCGACTTCGTCATAAAGGCGTCATACGCGCCAGGCCGAAAAACACCCTTCGGCGCGCCTCTCGGCAAGTGTCATCCAATGGTTAAGGAGAGCCGCTAGAGCCCACTTCATCCAGGCCGCGCATCTGGCGCGGCACCAACGGAGACGACAAGATGCGCATGCTGCTCGCTGCCGGCCTGATGCTGGCCTCTGCCCTCACCCCTGCCCTCGCCCAGGAAGGCACGCTGGTGCTCTATACCAGCCAGCCGCAGACCGACGCGCAGCAGACGGCCGATGCCTTCATGGCAAAATATCCCGGCATCAAGGTTGATTGGGTGCGCGATGGCACGCCGCAGATCATGGCAAAGTTCCGCTCGGAACTGGAAGCCGGCGCCCCGCAGCCGGACGTTTTGCTAATCGCCGACGTCGTCACCATGGAAGGGCTGAAAGCCGAAGGCCTGCTGCTCGATTACGCCGATGCCGACCTGACCGGCTATCCGGAGGGTCTGCACGACGAAGACGGCGCTTATTTCTCGACCAAGCTGATCACCACCGGCATCGTCTACAATACCGCTGCCACCATGATCCCGGCGAGCTGGGAAGACCTGACCAAGCCCGAAGCCCAGGGCCAGATCGCCATGCCGAGCCCGCTGACCTCGGGCGCCGCCATGATCCACACCGTAACCCTCACCGAAAACCTGCCCGAAGGCTGGGATTTTTATAGCGCACTGGCCGCCAATGGCGCCCAGGCAGCCGGTGGCAATGGCGGCATTCTCACCGCCGTTTCCGGCGGCGAAAAGCTCTATGGCATGATCGTCGACTACATGCCGATCCGCGAAGCCGCCAAGGGCGCACCGGTGAAATTCGTATTCCCGACCGAAGGCGTTTCGGCCGTTACCGAACCGGTGGCGATCCTGAAATCGGCGCAGAACCCGGACAATGCAAAGCTCTTCATCGATTTCCTGCTCTCCGAAGAAGGCCAGCAGCTTGCCACGAGCCAGGGCTATATCCCGGCACGCGATGGCGTCGCCCTGCCCGAAGGCTATCCCGACCGCTCGGAAATCAAGGTTCTTTCCTATGACGCCGCGGCGGCTCTCGCCAATGATCAGGCCAACAAGGACCATTTTGCCGAAATTTTCGGCCAGTAAGCGCGCGTGACTATTGCGCCTATCCATGACGTGCCGCGCCCTGCAACGGGTGCGCGCATGACGAAACTGGCAGGGCGGGTCACTCCCGCCCTGCTGGCCATTCTGGTCGTCGCCATTCTCGCGGCCCTGCCGCTGGGCCGGCTGGTGGTCACGGCGCTGGTGGGGCCAAGCGGCATTGATTTCGCGCCGCTTTTGGCCCGGCTCATGCGCAGCGCCACCCAGAAAGCCATTTTCAATACGCTCGACACTTCACTCTTTGGCGCCCTGCTGGCCCTCGCCATCGGCGCCCCCTTCGCCTTTCTCGTCGCGCTGACCGATATGCCGCTGCGGCGCGCCCAAGGATTTTTGCTGCTGCTGCCGCTGATGATTGCGCCGCAGGTCACGGCCCTCGCCTATATGCAATTGCTCGGACCTTCGAGCGCACTGCTCGGCACTTTTGGGCTCGCCCCCGCGCCGGGTACTGCCAATCCATTGCTGGGGCGTGGCGGCATTATTTTGCTTTACGGCGTTCAGCACGCGCCGATTGTTTTCATTACCCTTCGTGCCGGGCTCACCGCCCTGCCGCGCGACTATGTCGAAGCCGCCCGGGCGGCCGGCGCAAAACCCTGGCGCGTGTTGCTTGATGTCATCGTGCCCCTGCTGCGCCCCTATTTCCTCGCGGCGCTGGCTTTGGCCTTCGTTTCGGGCGTTGGCAACTTGGGCATTCCGGCACTGTTGGGCATGCCGGCCAATTATTTCACGCTGGCGACGCTGATCTACCAGCAACTGGCCGGCAATGGGCCCAGCGTGTTGCCGCAAGTCGCCATGCTCTCGCTCGTCATCGCCGCCATCGCCATTGCCGGCATTGCCCTGCAATCGCTGGGCCAGAGCAAGACCGGCTTTGCCATCGCGCGCGGAATGCCGGCGCGCTTTGCGCTCAAGACTTGGCGCTGGCCGGCGGCGATCGCAGGCCTTGCGCTGATCTCGATCATTCTCATCCTGCCGCTCCTGGCGCTGGTGACCACCTCGCTGGTGCCGGCCTATGGCGTGCGCCTCAGCCTTTACACCGTAACGCTCGACAATTATGCCGAAGTGCTGTTGCGCCAGGCTTCCACCACGCGCGCCTTTTTCAACTCGTTCTATCTCTCGGGCCTTGCGGCACTGATCCTCGCCCTTTCCGCCGTGCCGGTGGCACTCGGCCTCCGCCATCTGCCCCCCCGCGCGCGGTCGGGCCTCCATGGCCTTGTCGACCTGCCCTATGCGCTGCCGGGCATTGTCCTCGCCATCGCCTGCATCCTGCTTTTCCTGCGGCCCCTGCCGCTGATCGGCAGTCTTTACAACACGCCCTGGATCATTCTCGTCGCCTATCTCATGCGCTTTGCCGCTCTCGCTTTGCGCCCGGTCGACGCCGCACTGGGCCAGATACCGCCACAAATGAGCGAAGCCGCCGCCGCTGCCGGAGCGGGAAGCTGGCGGCGATTGCTGACCATCACCCTGCCGCTGGCCGCGCCCGCCGCCGTCGCCGGGGCGCTGCTGGTCTTCATGAGCGCCTTCAACGAATTGACAGTTTCGGCCCTGCTCTGGTCCAACCGCAACGAGACCCTCGGCGTCATCCTGTTCTCGCTCGACGAAGCCGGCCTTTCCGCCCAGGCCTCGGCCATCGCGGTCGTGACCGTGCTCGTGGTCGTGATCCTGCTTCTGATCCTGAACCGGCTGGGTTCGCGCCTGCCCGCAGGCGTGCTGCCCTGGCGCTGACTTTTAAGCCGGAACGCTCCAGGCATCGTCGACGGTGACACGCACCTCTTCGCCAATGCCGCGCCGCGTCGGCAGGTCGGCGACGAGCGTGTCGCCATTGGCGAGGACAAGCGTCGTCTCATAACTCGCGCCGGTATAGCGCAGGCGCAGAACCGAAGCGGGCAAGCCGGTTTCTGTGAGACGCACGGCATGGGGCCGCACAAGCACCTTGCCTCGGGAAGAAGCCGAACCGCGAGCAGCAAAACCATGGCTCGCCGCAACAAGCGAGCCACGGCCGACAAAGCCGGCAACCATGGCATTGGCCGGCTCACCATAGATTTTCTCTGGCGTTCCGATCTGCTGCACCCGGCCGCCATCGAGCACCACGATCGTGTCGGCCAGGGCCAGGGCCTCCGACTGATCATGCGTCACGAAAACAATGGTGGCGCCGGTCCGCTTGTGGGTATCGGCAAAGACATCGAGCATGGCGGCGCGCAGATGCACATCGAGATTGGCCAGCGGCTCATCGAGCAGGATGATCATGGTGCCGGTAACCAGGCATCGGGCCAGCGCCACCCGCTGCCGCTGCCCGCCGGACAGCGCGTCGACGCTGCGGCGCTCATATCCGGTCAGCGAAACCATGGCGAGGGCTTCCGCCGTCCGGCGCTCGATCTCGGCGCGCCCAAAACCCCGACCCTTCAGCGGATAGGCGACATTGGCGGCGACATCCATATGCGGCCAGAGCGCATAGGACTGGAACACGATGCCCAGATTGCGCTCTTCCGGCGGCACCATGCGCGTGCCGTCGGCCATGACATCGCCTTCGAACCGGACCACCCCCATTGTCGGCTGTTCGAAGCCGGCAATGAGGCGCAAGAGCGTGGTCTTGCCGCAGCCGGAAGGCCCCAGCAGGGCCGTGAACGACCCCGCCGGAAATTGCAGCGAAATATCGGTGAGGGCCCGGCTATCGCCAAAAGACTTGCCGACGGCATCGAGTGTGATCGTGGTCATCGCGCCTGACTAGAGATGATCCATGACAGTTCAGCGACGCCGCTAAACGTCCTCGAACAGCGCCCGCCTGATCTCCTCCCAGCTCTGCTTGTTCGGCGCCGTCAGCAGAAAACCCTCGGTCATGGTCGGCCGATAGGGTTTTCCATTGACCAGCGCCGCATAGCCGCCGGCCTCGGCATGGATCAAAGCGCCCGCCGCGTGATCCCAGGGCATGATGCCGGCATTGAGACAGAAGCTCATCGCCCCGGTCGTCAGCATGCGATATTCCCAGGCCGAGCAGCGCCAGGTCGTCGTGCGCGAAAAACGCAGAAGGCGCGGCGCCATTTCGGCCTGCAATTGCGGCGTGAACATATGGAGCGGCACGAAGCCGTGCATCTCCGCAATCGGCCCCGGCCCGGCCACCGCAAGACCGCTCATCGCGCCATCAGCCGAGACATGCCAGGCGCCCAGCCCCGGCCGGGCGACCAGAAAATCGCCCATGACCGGATAATGGATGATCCCGGCAATGGTCCTGCCATTGGCCACAATGGCCAGCATCGAGCCGAAAGTCGGCACGCCATGGGCAAAGTTCCAAGTGCCGTCGACGGGGTCGATGATGGCCACAAGATCGGCCGCACCAATCCGTTCGAGGATGGACCTATCCTCCGACACCGCCTCTTCGCCGACCACGACGATCCCCGGAAGCCGCTCGGTGAGGAGCCCACCCAGCGCGTGTTCCGCCGAGATATCGGCGTCAGTGACGACATCGTCGGGCGCGGTCTTGGCCCGCATGCTGCCCGAGGTGATCGCCTCAAAGCGCGGCAGGATTTCGGCTTTCGCCACCGCCCGCATATCGGCCATCAGGGTTTTGAGCAGCGCGTCGCTGATCTCGTTCATGCACGTTTCTCGATATAGGCTTTCAGCGCCGCCGGCTGGTCGGTCTGGATGGCGCTGATCCCGGCGTCGATCAGGCGACCCCAGATCTTGTCCGGGTCCGCCAGCGCCGCCGTATCGGTCCATTCCCCGCTACTAACCATATCGAGCGTGTTCTTCCAGAGCGCCATGCCCGCCGCCTCGAACGCCCCGCGATTGGCCGCAATGGTATCGATATGATCGAAGCGGATTTCGCTCATGAACGGTTTCAGTTCGGAAAGCACCGCCAGCGTCTCGCCGGTCCCGTTCTCGGTAAAGCTTGCCATGGCCATGAAAGGTACGCCGGCAATGTCCTGCGCCTTGACCCAGGCGACGTGCTCCGGCGTCATCACGGTGGTCTTGAGGTCGACATAGGCCGCGGCATCCATTTCGCGGGCGCAGGCCGCGACCTCGGAAAACAGCCCGCGATCCTTCAAATCGAGATCAGCAAAGATGCGGCCGCGAATGATTTCGAGCGCCTGCTTCAGCGTCGGAATGCGCTGGTCGGTCAGCGCGCGCCCTTCCCCGCCATCATCGGCGCGGAGAGCAATGGCCTGCAATTCCGCCATGGTAAAGGTCTCGGCATCGCGGTCGATACCCGCCATGCGCAGCAGGGTATCGTCATGCATTAGAAAGAGTTCGCCATCGGCGCTTTTGCGCACATCGAGCTCGACGATATCGACACCGATGGCAATGGCATTCTCGATCGCTGCCAGGCTATTTTCCGGCGCGCCATGCCAGGCGCCGCGATGGGCAGCGACGGCGCAGCGGCGCGCGGGATCGGCGATAAAATCCTTATAGGTCATTGGTCTTGCTTTCATTGGGCGCTGAAGGCGCCGGGGATGGCACGGCCGGTTTCCGCGTCGAAAAGATGAAGACGCAGAGGCGGGAAGGTAAGCGAGAGATTGGCCTCGGTGCCGATATCGGCACCGAAGGGGGTGGCGATGCGGAGAAGATTGCCGCCGAGATCGGCAGCGAGAATGGCGTGCGAGCCGAGGTCCTCGCGATAGCGCAGTCCCGCCTTGATCGGCCCCTCGCCAACGAGAATATCTTCCGGGCGAATACCCAATTGGTAATCCCCGAAAACCGGGCATTCGACCAAGACCTGCCCATCGGCAAGCCGCAGCACTTTGCCGTCGCCGGTAACCGGCACGATGTTCATCGGCGGCGCGCCGATGAATTTGGCGACGAAGACCGAGGCCGGCTTGTGATAGATCGCCTTGGGCGTGTCGAACTGCTCGATCCGGCCCTTGTTGAGGATCAGGATGCGATCGGCCAGCGTCATGGCTTCCACCTGGTCGTGGGTAACGAAGACGGTCGTCGCCCCGATGCGGCGATGCAGTTCCGCCAGTTCCATGCGCATGTCATGGCGCAATTGCGCGTCGAGATTGCTGAGCGGCTCATCGAACAGCAGCACGCCCGGCTCACGCACGATCGCGCGGCCGATAGCCACACGCTGGCGCTGGCCGCCGGAGAGTTGCCCCGGCTTTCGCGCGAGGAGATCAGAGAGGCCGAGCATTTTCGCCACCGCCTCGACCCGCTCGACGCGTTCGGGCTTGGGCATGCCGGCAACCTTGAGGCTATAGGCGATGTTTTCGAAGACGCTCATATGCGGATAGAGCGCATAATTCTGGAACACCATGGCGCAGCCGCGCTCCTTGGGTTCAAGGTCCTGCACTTTTCGCGCCCCAAAGCTGATCGTCCCGCCGGAGACGCGTTCGAGCCCCGCGATCATCTGCATCAAGGTAGACTTGCCGCAACCCGAGGGACCCAGGACGACGGTAAATTCCCCCGCGCGCAGTTCGGCATCGAGCGGGGGAATAACCTGGGTCGTGCCATCGTAGGATTTGCTGACATTTTCGAGCACGATGGCTGAAGCCGCAGCGCGAATGGCGCTGTCGATGCTGGTGTCGATTGCGTTCATCTTACTTCTCCGAAAGCACGAGCCCGCGCACGAGATAGCGTTGCAGCACGGCGATCATGACGAGGGGGATTATCGAGACGACGACAGCGCCCGCCATAATCAGTGGAAAATCGGGCATCACGCCTTCCATGTCGGGCGCAAGGCGCGCGAGGCCGACAACGGCGGTCTGCATATTGGGGGTGGAGCTGGCAACGAGCGGCCAGAGATATTGCGTCCAGCCGCCGAGGAAGGTCAGCACGAAGAGCGCCGCAAAACTCGGCCGCGAGAGGGGCAGCAGGATATCGAAGAGAAACCGGATCGGCCCCGCCCCGTCCATGCGCGCCGCCTTGACCAGGTCCTTGGGCAGGACAAGGAAAAACTGGCGGAACAGGAACGTGCCCGTGCCATGCGCGACGAGCGGCGCGATCAGCCCGAAATGGGTGTTGAGCACACTCCATTCGAGCACGACCGGCGCGCCGAATACCCCGGCGATGAGGCCATTGAGCCCGATAATATCGAGCAGCGCATTGATCGGCGAGAGCACATTTGACGCCACCTGATAGGTGGTGATGACGCGGATATCGAGCGGCAGCATGATGGTGGCGAGGATGCTGGCGAAAACCACGCTGCCCCAGCGCACGGGAAAGAACACCAGCGCATAAGCCGAGATGAACGAGAGCACACAGGTGACCAGCGCATCGCCCACGGCAACCACCAGCGAATTGGCCATCTGCTGGGGAATGCGCGTCTCGGAGAAGATGCGGATCACATTGGTGAAGAACTGGTCGCCGGGATACCAGACGAGGCCATTGCGCAGCATGAATTCATAGGACTGCGTTGATGTCGTCAGCGTCAGATAGAGCGGCCCCAGGATATAGAGCATGCCGAGGAACAGCACTGCACTGGCGACGAGATTGAGGGAACGGGCGTTTTCGACCATGTTTCAGCGCTCGTAATTGATGCGTCGGCCGAGGAAGGCGAACTGCGCCCCCGTCAGCAGCACGACGAAGACCATGAGAATGGCGGTCTGGGTGGCGGCGCCCGAGAGGTCGTAGCCGTTAAAACCGTCGACGTAGATTTTGTAGACGAGGAGATTGGTCGAGCCGCCCGGCCCGCCCTTGGTCATGGTGTCGACCAGCGCAAAGGCCGAGGTGACGCTTTCGGTGAATTCGAGCACCAGCGTCAAAAACACCTGCGGCATGATCAGCGGCAATTGCACATCGAAGATGCGGCGCCAGGCGCCCGCCCCATCCATGGCCGCAGCCTGGTGCATGGTGCGCGGCAGCGATTGCAGACCCGCGAGCAGAATGACGAAATTGAACGGAATGCCACTCCAGACATGGGCAGCGATGAGCATGATGAAAGCATCGGTGCCGTCGATGCCCGGCGCCCAGATGCCGGGAAACCACTGGTTGAGCGGCGACAGGATGCCGACGAATGGATTGAAGATAAACGCAAAAATCACGCCGATCGACGCCCCGGCAACGCCTTTGGGCCAGACCAGCACGTTTCGCGCGGGCTGCGACAGCCGCAGTTGCCGATCAGCAGCCACGGCCAGGATCAGCGGCACCAGCACGGCAAGGCTCGAGCCGATCACCATGAAGATGACGGTCCGCTTGCCTGCTTCCCAGAATTGCGGATCGGAAAGGACGCGGGCGAAATTGGCCCAGCCGACAAAGATCGAGCCGCCGCCAAACGGACGCTCCAGGAAGAACGACCAATAAAAGGCCTGGAAGATCGGCACATAGAAGAAGATGACGATCAGCAGCGCCAGCGGCGTGACCAGCAGGACCGGCAGCCAGCGATTGGCGAACAGTGCTTGAGTTGGCGAGGACATGGATGCGGCCCAGAATGAGGGGACCGGCACGGAGCATTGCTACCCCGTGCCGTTCTGCCGGGGATCAGGGAAGCTTGACGCCCTGGTAGGTCTGCTCGAAGCGGCGCAGGAGTTCGTCACCGCGCTTCTTGGCATTGTCGAGGGCGGCCTGCATGGTCGGCTCGCCGTTCCAGGCTTTCTGGGTTTCTTCCATGAAAACTTCGCGGAACTGCACGTAGAAGCCCAGACGCACGCCGCGGCTGTCTTCGGTGCGCGGCTGGTTCATGGATTCGATGCCGATGGCAGCGGTCGCATATTTGGCAGCGTCGGCTTCGCCTGACGCTTCGATGGCGCCAAGCACGTCCTTGGTCACCGGGACATAGCCAGTGGCCGCGGTGAAGGCCATCTGCTGTTCGGGCCGGCGCAGGAAGTCGAGAAAACCCTTGGCGGCCGCGACTTCGGCGTCTTCGTGGCCCTTCATCACATAGATGGAAGCGCCGCCGACCAGCGTATTGTGGCGCTCATAGCCTTCATACATCGGGGCCATGTCGACACTGACTTCATACTTGCCCTCAAAGGCCTTGGCCGAAGCCGCATAAGAGCCCGAGGAACCTTCCATCATGGCGCATTCGCCGGCGTTGAAAGCATCGGCATATTTGCCGGCCTTGGTGTCGACGCCGAGACGGACGAGACCTTCCTTGCGCCATTCGACGAGGTTGGTCAGGTGCTGCACCACAAAGGTGGTGTTGAGCACATATTCGGCGTCGAGCCCGTCATAGCCATTGTGGTTGGAGGCGATCGGCAGGCCGTGGCGCGCCGAGAACTGTTCCAGCACGCGCCAGGTATCGCCATCGGTGACGAAGGGGCAGGCATGGCCGGCTGCCTTCAGCTTTTCGGCGGCAGCCTTGATCTCTTCCCAGGTTTTTGGCGTCTCGGTGATGCCGGCTTCCGCAAGCTGGGTCTTGTTGGTGTAGAACAGCAGCGTCGACGCATTGTAAGGCTGCGAGAACAGGCGACCGTCCGAGGTCTCGTAGTAAGCGCGGGCGCCGTCGATGTAGTTGGCCCAGTCGACGTCGGGCAGGATTTCCTGCACCGGCACCACGGCGTCGGACAGCATCAGGTCGAGCGTGCCGGCGTCAAAAAACTGGATCAGCACCGGCGCATTGCCCGAGCGATAGGCGGCAATCGCCTTCTGCATCGAGACTTCGTAGCTGCCCTGACCGACGCAGGTGACCTTGTCCTGCGATTGGGACGCGTTGAAGGCATCGCACTGGGCGAGAATGGCAGTCTCGACGCTGCCGGTATTGCCGTACCAGAATTCGAAATCGGTGGCCTGGGCCGCACCGGCGCCAGCCATCAGGGCAGCCGTAGTGGCTGCCAGAGTGAACATCTTCATCATTGCCTCGCCTGTCATGAAAGCGGTCGCGGTGAGCCCCGGTCGACCGACGATGCTATTACTACACTTTAGGTGTAACAAATCCATGACAGTGCTGACAAGGCACTGTGATTGCCTCGCCGTCTGGCCGATATCTCCGGCTGAAACCGGTGTTTCGTCGTTGAAATATTACACTCTTTTGGTAATGAAAGCGGGTGGAGAGAAACGATGACCTATTCGCCCGAAACGCTCATTGCCCCGCGTTTTTCCCGCGCCGCCGAGGGTGGCGTCGTCTCGCCCAATGAGCGCGCCCTTTTGCGGCTCATCTGGCGCAATCCGGGCATGTCGCGATCCGAGATCACGCCCCATATCGACCTGACCCAACAGTCGGTCTATCGCATCATCGACCAATTGGCCGAACGCGGCATCGTGGCGCTCGGCGCCCCAAAACCGGGCGTAGGCCGCGGCCAGCCGAGCCCGACCCTGCGGCTCGACGGGCGGCACGCCTATAGCTGCGGCATCTCGGTCAATACCGACGTCATCGGCATCTGCCTCATGGACCTCGCCGGCCGCATCCTCGGCGAAGCCAGCGTTCCCTTGCGCGAATCCAGCATGGCCGAGGCGCTGGACCTCGTGGCCGAGGAACTGGCCGGTCTGCAGCGGAGCAATGGACTGTCACCGGATAGTTTCTTCGGCATCGGCTTTGCCATTGCCGGCTATCACGTCGGCGGTACGCGCTACAATGCGCCCCTGCCGCTCCACGAATGGTCGCTGATCGAACTCGGCCCCTTGATGGCCGAATTTTTCGGCCGTCCGGTCTGGGTCCACAATGGCGCCAATACCGGCACCATCGCCGAATCCATGTTCGGCGTCGGCCGCTATATCAAGCATTTCGCCTATCTCAGCTTCAATTACGGCTTTGGCGGCGGGCTGATCAGCGATGGCGAACTGCTGCTCGGGGGCAATGGCAATGCCGGCGAATTCTCCGGCATTTACGACGCCGAAGAATCCAAGCGCCGCCCGGCGCTGCAATATCTGATCGAGCGCCTCAATCACAACGGCGTCGAAGTCCCCTCCATCAGCTACATGCGAAAATACTTCGATCCTAACTGGCCGGGCGTCGCCGAATGGGTGGAAGAGGTAACGCCGGCTTACAACCGCATGATCAACGCCATCCGCGCCGTCATCGACCCGCAGGCCATCGTCTTCGGCGGCCAGGTGCCCTCGGACCTGGCGCAGATGCTGATCGCCAAGACCCATATCTTCGACCGCCCGCGCTATGGCGTAAATCGCCCCGGCCCAAAGCTGATCGTCTCGGAAATTTCGACCGACGCCTCGGCCATGGGCGCCGCCGTCACCCCGTTCAGGGCCGCCTTCTACTAAGCGGACGTCCACAGGCTGGCTTGGTGCTGTTGTCGATCCCGGCGATGGGGGCTACAACCTTGCCAGGCGTTTCGACCGCAAAAATCGCGACAAACAACCCCAGAAAAGAGAGTGCGCATGTCAGGCTTTGCCGGGTCCTTTAAGCTGGAAATCAAGGTACTCGATCCGCGCCTTGCCGAATGGGGCCTGCCGAAATACCACTCCGAACTGGCCGCAGCGGTCGATATCCATGCCTGCATCGACACGCCCTGGACCATTCACCCGCAGGAAGCGCCCGTGCTGGTTCCCTCGGGCTTTGCCATGCACATTGCCGATCCCCATATCGCGGCGCTGCTCATTCCGCGCTCCGGCTCCGCCCATAAGCGCGGCCTGGTCTTGGGCAATAGTGTCGGGCTCATCGATGCCGACTATACGGCCCAGGTTTTCGTCAGCGCCTGGAACAGAAATCCATCCGGCGACCCCATCGTCATCCAGCCCGGCGAGCGGATCGCGCAGATGTTCTTCGTGCCGGTGCTCCGGCCCCACTATGAAATCGTCGAAGAGTTTTCCGCAACCAGCGGGCGCGGATCGGGCGGTTTTGGCTCGACCGGAACCGGCATCTAGCACGAGGAGGAGCGGCCGATGACATCGAACCTTGCCCGGATCGCCCAGGTTTTCGGGCTTTTTGCCTTGCTCACTCCGCCCGCTCTGGCCGGCGACCGGGCACTGATCGACTTCATCGGCTTTTCGCCCGATGCCAAATATTTCGCCTTCGAGGAATTCGGCATCCAGGATGGCTCCGGCTTTGCCTATTCCAATATTTTCGTCGTCGATCTCGAAAACGACACCTGGCTCGACGGCACCCCCATTCGCATGCGCAGCGAGGACGAAAACAGGCCCCTGCTGCAGGTTCGCTCCGAAGCCAATAGCCAGGCCATAAAAATCATCGCCGACAAGGAAATCTTTGTGCCGGCCGAGATCGCCGTCCTCATCGGCGATGGCGCCGTCGATATCGACGCCCAAAACCTCGCCTTCGGCCTCCCCGGCTATGAACGCGGCACAGTGCAGGAAGAGCGCCTGCTTTCCCTCAAGACCTTCCCGTTAAAATCCTCCGAGGATTGCGACCTTTGGTTCGATACCCCGCCGCAGGGTTTTGAATTGACCCTTGCCGTGGGCGAGAGCAGCACCATCATCCATCGCGACGAGACCCTGCCGAAGTCGCGCGGCTGCGTGCTCGATTATCGCCTCTATGCCGTGGTCCTTCCCGGGCTCGACGCGCCGCGGGGCAGGGGCGTTGCCATTGTCTCCACCTATCCCGGCGGTTTTGAAGGACCGGATCGGCGCTTCCTCGCGGTGCCCCTTGCCTTCTGACGCCCCGCTTTCGCCCGAGGAATCCCGGCGCTATGCGCGCCACCTCGTCCTCAAGGGTTTTGGCGGCGCTGCCCAGCAAAAGCTCAGGGCGGCGAGCGCGCTCGTCGTCGGCGCCGGCGGCCTCGGCAGCCCCGCCATAGCCTATCTTGCCGCAGCCGGCATCGGCCGGCTGGGCATTGTCGACCCCGACACGGTGTCCCTCTCCAATCTGCAACGCCAGATCGTCCACACCAGTGCCGGCATTGGCGCGGGCAAGTCCGAGAGCGCCAAAACCTTCGCGGAAAATCTCAATCCGCATGTTGCGCTCGACGCCCTTGCCGAGGCCATCACGCCGGAAAATGCCGAAGCCATGCTCGCGCCCTATGATCTCGTCCTCGATGGCACCGACAATCTCGTCACCCGCCGCCTCGTCGCCGCCGCGGCCGCTGCCCGGCAAAAGCCGCTGGTCTCCGGCGCCGTGTCGATGTTTTCCGGCCAAGTGACAGTCTTCGCCCCGCATATCGGCGGCCCCAGCCACGACGCGCTCTTTGCCGATGAGGCGGACGACGAAAACCTCCCCTCCTGCGAGCTCAACGGCATTTTGGGGCCTGTCACCGGCGTCATCGGCACCTTGATGGCGATGGAAGCGATCAAGATGATCACCGGCACCGGCACACCGCTGATCGGCCGCGTCCTCGTTTATGATGCGCGGGACGCGCAGTTTTCGGAAATTTCTTACTGACAGCCCCAGAACTTTCCTCAAACTCGATTGTCACCCCGGCTTTAGGCCGGGGCCCATCTTGAGATCTCGGGATGGATCCCGGCCTTCGCCGGGATGACAGCCGGTGGGGCGATGCACCACCGAATGAGGCTCTACCCCTCCCGCAGTTCCCGCGCGATCCACTCGATCACCCCGGCCAATCTTCGCGGCACGAATTGCCGCGAGGGATAGACGGCGTGGATCGGCAAAGCCAATTTCCGCCACCCCGTAAGAACTTCCACCAGTGCGCCACTCTCCAAGTCCTCTTCCACCAGCACGCGCGGCGCATAGGCCAGGCCCACCCCTTCCAGCGCCGCCGCCCGCATGGCCTCGCCATTGTCGACACCAAAATTGCCCCGGACCGCAGCCAGAACCTCGCGCCCCTCCGCATCCCAAAAGCGCCAGAGATCGCGCGGCGAGAGATTGAGGCTGATGACGCAACGATGGTTTCCCAGTTCGTCCGGATGCGTCGGCGTCCCCATGCGCCTAAAATAGTCGGGCGAAGCACAGCAGGCAAAATCATAGGTTCCTATCCGCCGCGCAATCAGGCTCGACGGTTTGAGATTGCCGATGCGAAAGGCCAGGTCATAGCCCTCGGCCACGAGATCCACATTGCGGTCGAGCAGCGCCATTTCCACCGATACGGCAGGATGGGCATTTGTGAAGCGTGCCAGGGCCGGTGTCAGCCGCTTCACCCCCAAGGTCGTCGAGCCGCTGATCCTGATATGGCCCACAAGATCCTCCGCCTGCGGATGGGCAATGTCTGCCAGCGCCTCGACCTCTTCGAGAATCCGCGTCGCCTTGGCGAGAAATTCCTGGCCGGTCTCGGTCAGCCGCTGGCTGCGTGTCGTCCGCTCGATCAGTTTTACGCCGTAATCCTCTTCCAGCGCCAGGATGCGGCGCCCGACCATGGCGGGCGACACATTGAGCCGCGCGGCGGCTTTTGAAAAGCTGCCCGCGGTCGCGGCCGTCACAAAGGTGCGGAGATTGACGAGATCGACCATTCGATACTTTTGCGCAATTATCTTGTTCTATTTCAAGACATTCACGCGAGAATAGTCCCGTCCTAAATTCTCTCCATCGAAACCGCCACACGGAGAGAAGAAATGACCACCGCAATCATCGGTCTTGGGAATATGGGTTCGGGCCTGGCCCGTCGTCTGGCCGGCAAGGGCAATCTCGTGCTCGCTGCCCGCAATGAAGCCGCCGCCGCAACGCTCGCCGCCGAAATCGGCGCCACCAGCGCCTCCATCCCGGCGGCCATTGCCGGTGCCGATACCGTTGTCCTGGCACTGCCCTATGCCTCGGCGCTCGAACTCGCCAAATCGGGTGCGCTCGATGGCAAGGTGGTCGTCGACATCTCCAACCCCATCAAGCCGGATTTTTCCGGCCTTTCCATCGGCTTTGAAACCTCGGCCGCCGAAGAAATCCAGAAGGCCGCTCCCGCCGCCAAGGTCGTAAAGGCATTCAACACCATCTTTGCCGGCCTCTTTGCCGCGCCCAAGGATGACACGGCCAATGTGCCCGTCTTCCTTGCCGGCGACGACGCTGCCGTGGCGCAAGTCGAAACCCTGGTCAAAAATTCCGGCTTCGCCGTCGAAAAGACCGGCGCGCTCGACGCCGCCCGTCTCCTCGAACCCGTTGGCATGCTCAATATCCGCTTCGGCTACGGCCTCGGCCGTGGCACCGCCATCGCGCCGGCCTGGTTGGGCCTTTAGGCCTTACCACCAAACGTCATCCTCGGGCCTGACCCGAGGACACTTCACTTAATGATCCAGCAAGCGCAGAGCCCTCGGGTCAAGCCCGAGGGTGACGGCGTTCGGCGAGCAGTCCAAAAACAAAAAGGCGGGCCAAAGCCCGCCTTCTTCAATTCCAAAAATGCCGTCGCCTCACTTGGGCGCCAGCACCATGACCATCTGGCGGCCTTCCGAGCGCGGCTGGCTTTCCACCTTGGCGATGGTTTCCATCTGCTCGCGCACTTTGACGAGGAGCGACATGCCGATATCCTGGTGGGCCATTTCGCGGCCACGGAAACGCATCGTCACTTTCACACGGTCGCCTTCGCCCAGGAACCGTTGCACAGCCTTCATCTTGGTCTCGTAGTCATGGGTATCGATGTTCGGCCGGAGCTGAACTTCCTTGACTTCGATGACCTTCTGCTTCTTGCGCGCTTCGGCGGCCTTTTTCTGGGCAGCATATTTGAAGCGGCCAAGATCAAGCATCTTGGCAACCGGCGGGGTCGAGTTCGCGGCGATCAGCACGAGGTCGAGCCCGGCTTCCTGGGCTTCGGCAAGTGCATCGCGCGTACGAACTATGCCGCGGTTTTCGCCTTCGGCATCGATAAGCTGGACGTCGGGGCTGGTAATGTCCTCATTGGCAAGCGGCCCATCTTTCTGGGGCGCCGTTGGTCTCATTGGACGACGAATGGCAAGCGTTCCTTGTGCTGTTTCTGCCGAGGGGTGAATTCGGGCCTAAAATCGTGTTAGCGGGGTAAGAAGTCAACAGCCGGATATGCTGATTTTCCGGGTGTTGCCCCCGGGGGACGCTTATCCGTTTGCCGGTAAAGATCGCAAACGAGCAAAGAGTTCCGCGTGACTTCCCTTCCACGACAGTTCCTTAGCATCGGCGCAGCGCAAAACCAGCGCAATATCGCCTATATCCAGCGCCCCGGACGATCTCCCGGGCTTTTCTGGCTCAATGGTTTCCGCTCGGTAATGACCGGAATCAAGGCCAGCACCCTCGACGCCTTCGGCGCGGAACAGGGTCTGGAGGTGACGCGATTCGATTATTCCGGCTATGGGGAGTCGGGCGGCGACTTCGACGAGGCCACGATCACGCGCTGGCTCGAAGAGACCATTGCGGTTTTTAGCCAGACTCACGGCCCCCAAATTGTCGTCGGCTCCTCCATGGGCGGCTGGCTGGCTCTGCTCCTCGCGCGACACCTCCTCAAAACCAGCCAGAAGCGTTTGCAGGGCCTGATCCTCATCGCCCCCGCGGTCGATGCCACCCATGACCTCATTCCCACCCGCTTCACGCCGGAACAGCTTGCCACCCTCGCCGAACGGGGTTTTGTCGAGCGGGTCAGCAAATATGGTGACGGCGACTATCGCTATACCAAGGCGCTGCTCGACGACGGCGAAAACCACCTGCTCTTCGGCCGCGTCATCGAAACCGGCTGCCCCGTCCACATCCTGCAGGGCGGTAGAGACCCCGACGTCCCCCCGGCCCATGCGCAAAAACTGCTCACCCACATCCTCCACGACCCGGTGACCTTCACGCTGATCCCCGATGGCGACCATCGGCTGAGCCGGGAAGAGGACCTCGAACGGCTACGGCAGGCGGTGCTGGGGATGATGTGATCCGACACCAAGCCCCCGCCCGCTTACCAAACGGAGATCCCCTGAGTTCTCAAACGAAGTGCAACACCTTTGTAAGG